>NZ_JAOAOQ010000059.1 GCF_030398385.1 Aquibium sp. ELW1220
CTTTGACTGGAGGTCAGAAAATGAACATCAAGAGCCTTCTTCTCGGCTCGGCTGCGGCCCTCGTCGCAGTCACTGGCGCTCGCGCCGCCGACGCTATCGTCATCGCTGAGCCGGAGCCGGTCGAATACGTCCGCGTCTGCGACGCTTACGGCGCTGGCTTCTTCTACATCCCCGGCACCGAGACCTGCCTGAAGTTCGACGGCTACGTCCGCATGCAGATCGGCGCATCTGGCGGCGATCGCATCCTGAATGGCGAACTCGCCGATGTTGTCGAAGGCTGGCGCTTCACCACTCGCGCCCGTCTGAACGTCGATGCACGTTCGGACACCGAGTGGGGCACGCTGCGCGGCTACATGCGTATCCAGGCTGACGCAACCAGCAACGCCGACGCCGGCTACGGTATGGATCAGGCGATCGTCCAGCTCGGCGGCTTCTACGTCGGCTACACCGAGTCCGCATGGTCTGCCCCGTGGGGTCTGCCGGGCATCTCGCGCTTCGGCATCATGCACACCGATGCCGGCGGCGAGTACGCTTACCAGCAGCGCCAGCAGATCGGCTACACCTTCTCGGGCGGCAACGGCGTGTTCGGCTCGATCGTCCTCGAAGACGACACCCTCGAGGGTGAAGGCTACATGCCCGACGTGGTCGGTGTCCTCGGCATCAGCCAGGGCTGGGGCGGCGTCTGGGGCAAGGTTGCTTACGACGAGTCGGCCGAAGCCTTCAACGTAATGGCCGGCATGCAGTACAACATCCCGAACATGGCCGGCTCCAATATCCGCCTCGGCGGCTTCTGGGCTGAGGAGGCGAACCGCTACGCGCTCGCCATGCCTGTCTCGGGTCGCATCGACCCGACCGGCATCTCCTTCGGCACTGTTGAATGGTCGGTGGTTGCTTCGTACAACCACAAGTTCAACGCGCAGTGGAGTGCCACGATCGGTGCTCAGTACTTCGAGGAGTTCGGCGGCGACAACGCCTGGATGGTTCAGGGTGCCGTTGTTTGGGCTCCCGTCACCAACTTCGAAGTCCGCCTCGAAGGCTCTTACGCCGACGAAGAAAACGCTGTCCGGCTCGACGACGGCGAAGCCTACAGCGGCTTCCTCCGCTTCACGCGCTACTTCTAAGCGCCTGAGCGTCTGACATCCGGGTCCGCAATTTATTTCAATTGCGGACCCGACCCTTTTAGCAATAAGTGCGCGCTGCAGCCGATCCGGGGCAGCCAATATTCACATATTGCGGCAAGCCGGGGGGCTTCATTCAAGGATGAAAGACCTCGCGTGGCTGTTATCAAAGCACTGGATACCGGACAGGAAGCTCCCGCGTGCCATAGCCTTGCGGCACAGCGGCACGTCCAAGGTTTTTCCTATGCGCTGAACTACACCGCACAGTCCGCTCCGCGCCTCGTGCGCGAACATACGCTGGCTGACCTCTATCGGCGCTATGCTGATATTCTGTGGGAAGACGGTTCGCACAAAAACAACGTGTGCGCCTTCGTCCACGAGATGCATGCCATCCTCGGCGGCAGTGCCTTCAGCGCGATGTCGCAGGATACGGTCGACGAGATCACGGGGGCGTTGCGCAGCCGCGGCAACAGCAATGCCACCATCAACCGCAAGATGGCCGCGCTCAGCAAACTGCTTCGCAAGGCGCTCAAGATGGGCGACGTCCACAGTCTTCCGGACTTCATCCGCCAGAAGGAGCGCGCCGGCCGGATCAGGTTCCTGACGGCGGAGGAAGAAGCCGCGCTGTTCGACGCCATCCGCGTCCGGTCGGAAGATTACTACCGGCTCTCGGTCTTCCTGGTCGATACCGGCGCCCGTCTTGGCGAGGCGATCGGCCTGAAATGGGGCGACATCGGCGAGGGCCGGGTCAGCTTCTGGATCACGAAATCCGGCCGCAGCCGGTCGATCCCGCTCACCCATCGCGCGATGGAGGTGGTCACCGCGCAGGCCGGCCGCCGCGGCGGCCCCTTCTCCGGCATCCTGCAGCACAAGTACCGGGCGGTGTGGAACGAGGCGAAGGCGTCGATCGGACTGGGATTCGACATCGACGTCGTCCCGCACGTGCTGCGCCACACCTGCGCGTCGCGCCTTGTGCAGGGCGGCATCGACATCCGCCGCGTCCAGACCTGGCTCGGGCACCAGACCCTGACGATGACCATGCGCTACGCCCACCTCGCCACCAACGACCTCGACGTCTGCGTGCCGATCCTCGAGCGACGCTGACGCGCGACGCGGTCGCGCGAACCTGGTCGCCCAAGACCGGCCACTGCGCAGACGCCACTTCTCAGAAACGACGCCGCAGACGGCGGGGCAGCGCTGGAGCGTATCGCGTCGCCCTCTCCCGCCTCTCTCCTCCCCTCTCCCGCCTTCCGCCTTCCGCCTTCCGAAACCGGAGAAACACGCGGTCGGCACGGTCGCGCAACGTCGCTGCAGGCGGGACCCGCGGTTTGCCTTGCGGAGGCATGACGATTTCGCCTGCAGTCCTGCGAATATTTCTGGTATTGCAATTTCCGGGCGTGCGCCGCACCTGCCAGCCACGCCCGCCTCCGTTCACCGCAGGCCATCCGCACACCCTTCCGGCGCCACCCAGGACCCGACCGATGCACCGTTCTCCTCGCCTTCGCAGCGCCCTTGCCGGCCTTGCTGCCCTGCTTTCCGCCTCCGCCGCCCTCGCGCAGACGCCGAGCCCGGCGCCGCGTCCCGAGGTTCCCGCCGATCCGGCCGTGACCACCGCCACCTTCGGCGACTGGCTGCTGCGCTGCGTGCGCCAGCCTGCACCGGCCGACGAGGCCGCCAAGAAGAACGACCAAGACACGCCACAGACCTGCGAGGTCGTCCAGACGGTCAAGGTGCAGGGCCAGACGCAGCCCATCGCGCAGCTGGCGATCGGGCGCCTCCCCGGCGCCAAGGAACTGATCATGACGGCCGTGCTGCCGGTCAACATCTCGCTGCCGGGCCAGGTCGGCATCATCGTCGACCCCAAGGCTCCCGCCGAAGGTGCGATCATCCTCGAGTGGAAGCGTTGCGCCGGCGGTTCCTGCTTCGCCGACACCCGTCCCGACGCAAAGAGCCTGAAGCCGCTGCGCGCGGGCGAAGCGGGCCAGATCCGCTTTGCCGATGCCGGCGGGCGCATCATCTCCGTGCCCGTGTCCTGGCGCGGGCTCGACCAGGCGCTCATGGCGCTCGAAAAGCAGTCTTGAGCGTGTAGCCCACGGCGGCCGCAGCCGGGCGCCGTGGGCTGCGTCGCGATTGGTTCCGATTCGCGGCATGTGTCTCGGCTTCCTGCCCCAGCGCAGGTCCTGACCCGAAACCGGCGGTCGATTCCTCATGACCCGGCTCCAGGAAGCCGCCGCTGCCTCTGCCGTCGTCAGGTGCCGCAGAAGGTCTTCGTCACCCGCTCGTCCGGCTGCGGCGGCAAGGCATAGGCGTCGTTGTCCGGCTGGTCGTCGAAGGGCCGTTGCAGCACGTCCACCAGCTTTTCGAAGGGGGCGAAGTCGGAGCGGTCCTCGGCTGCCCGGATGGCCTCCTCGACGCGGTGGTTGCGCGCGATGTATCGCGGGTTGGCGCGGCGCATGGTCTCGCGACGCTCCGCGTCCCGGCCCGGCTCGCGCGACAGCCGGTCGCGCCACTTCACCGACCAGGCATCGAAGGCCGCCGGCGTCGCAAAGAGCGTGCGCACCGGCCCCTCGCCGAGCGGCGCGTCGAGTTCGTCGACGAGGCCGCGGAAGGTGAGCGTGAAGTCGGGTCCGGACTCCGCCATCAAAGCGAAGAGATCGCTGGCCAGCTGGACGTCGTGGTCCTCCTGCAGGAGCAGGCCGATCTTGCGGCGCAGGCCCGCGTGGAACACGGCTTCATAATGGCCCTGAAAGCCGCGCAAGACCGTCTCGGCCATCGCGATCGCCGCATCCTGGTCGTCGGCGATCAGCGGCAGCAGCGTCTCGGCCAGGCGGGCGAGGTTCCAGACGGCGACATGCGGCTGGTTCGAATAGGCATAGCGTCCGGCGCGGTCGATCGAGGAAAAGACCTTGTCGGCCGCGAACTCGTCCAGGAAAGCGCAGGGGCCGTAGTCGATCGTCTCGCCCGAGACGGTCATGTTGTCGGTGTTCATGACGCCGTGGATGAAGCCGACGAGCATCCAGGAGGCGATCAGCCGTGCCTGCGCGGCGATCACGGCCTCTAGCAATGCCAGGTGGCGGCCGGCGCCCTCTCCGATCGCGGGATAGTGGCGGCCGATCACGTGATCGGCCAGCGCGCGGATGCCATCGGTGTCGCCGCGGGCCGCGAGATACTGGAACGTGCCGACGCGGATGTGGCTGGCGGCCACGCGCGTCAGGATGGCGCCCGGCAGCGGCCAGTCACGGTAGACCTTCTCGCCGGTCGTGACGACGGCGAGGCTGCGGGTGGTCGGGATGCCGAGCGCCGCCATCGCCTCGCTCAGGATGTATTCGCGCAGCACGGGACCGAGCGCTGCGCGGCCGTCGCCGCCGCGCGAAAAGGGGGTGGGGCCGGAGCCCTTGAGCTGGATGTCGCGGCGACGGCCCTGCGGGTCCACCACCTCGCCGAGCAGCAGCGCCCGACCGTCACCGAGCTGCGGCACGAAGTTGCCGAACTGGTGTCCCGCATAGGCCTGGGCGATGGGCGGGGCGCCATTCGGCGGGCGGCTGCCGGCGAGCATCTTGATCCCTTCGCGCGACGCCAGCACGGCCGGATCGAGGCCGAGCGCGCGGGCGAGCGGCTCGTTGAGCTTCACCAGGCGCGGCCCGAGCACCGGAGACAGCCCCGGTTTCGCGTGGAAGCGGGCCGGAAGCTCCGCATAGCTCATCTCGAAACGCGGGAGCGCCGGGGCGTCCGTGGTGCGTGTCTGCGTCGGGGTGTCCATGGGCGGCCCCTCTCCTGGCTGTGCCGTCTGTGTGTCCGCATATAGGTCAGCAAGTGCGCCGTTGCACCACCCGCGGCGGGGTGCCGTCGCTTCGCCTCAATCCCCCGGTAGCGACCCATCGGACAGCCGGAACGATCCAACCGGCAAAGCGTTCGTCAGCGTCCCAGGAGAGTACCGACATGCAGGTCAATATGGAGAGCGGGTGGTTCGATGCGCCGGTGACGGTGCTGGATGCCCGGGAAGCGCGGCCGTTCGACGTCACCAACACCCGCCAGGCGGCCGAGATGCTGCTGCATCGCTGGCCCAACGAATGGAGCGGGCGCCACCGAGCCGCGCGCCTGGCCTGCCTCGCCGTGCTGAAGGGCTTCAAACCGCCCGTCCTGGCGCGCCGCGCCTTCGCGGAGGCGGCGCGGGAAGCCGAAATTCTGGCCGATCATGCCCAATTGCTGGAGAACGCCGACATGACGAAAGACATCAGGATGGCCGAGACGCAGGACCTGCCGTTCGAGCGCGCCGTCACGGTCTCGGACCCGGTCGGAACGATCGAGATCGGCTCCGTGCGCGCCGCGCGCGATTATCTGCAGAACGTCGACTGGCCGAGCGGCGCCAGCCAGGAGGATGCGCTGAATGCCGCGCAGGGGGCACTCGACGGCGTCTTGGCGGTCTCGGATTCGCGCGATCGCTTCGTCGATGCCGCGCGCCAGGCCGGCGTGCTGGTTTTCGAATAATTCGACGGAACCTTCCGCAGCATCGGAAGTTTTCAGGCAGCGGCGGCCTCGACATCGCCCCCCTACTCCGAGCCGCCGCGGACTAGACCCTGCCGCCGACCCTCTCCCCCCGGAGGGTCGGCGTTTTTTTGACGTCTGTTGCGCCACGAAGCCCCCGTCGACCGGCAGGTCTGCGCCGGTGACGCGAAGGCAGCTTTACATGCGCGCAACGAGGCCGGCCGCGCTCTTGACCGGGGTCAAGGCGGAACATCGGCCGGCCGCCCATGGTTGCAGCAGCGGAACTGCATCCGCCAGGTAGGCAGGAAGCTCGGACCCGCGGAGCGCGCATGTTCAAGGACAGGGCAGAAGCCGGCCGCCTGCTTGCCGGCGAAATCGTGACGCTTTCCCTGCACGATCCCGTCGTGCTTGCGCTGCCGCGCGGCGGCGTGCCCGTGGCCGACCCCATTGCCGACATACTGAATGCGCCGCTCGACCTCGTGATCGTGCGCAAGGTGGGCGCGCCGGCCAACCCGGAGCTCGCGGTGGCCGCCATCATCGACGGAAACCCGCCCGACGTCGTTCTCAACCGCGAGATCGTGGAGGCCTACGATCTGTCGGAAGAGGAGCTTGACGCGCTGGTGAAACGCGAACGGCCGGAGCTCGAACGCCGCGCCGCCGCCTATCGCGGCCGGCGCAAGGCCGCTTCGGTGACCGACAAGACCGCCATCCTCGTCGACGACGGCGCGGCCACCGGCACGACGATGCGGGTGGCGATCCGCGCCATGCGGCGGCGCTCGCCGCGCGCCATCGTCGTGGCGCTCCCGGTGGCGCCGGCCGAGACGGTGCAGGAGTTGCGGTTGGAGGCGGACCTGGTGGTCTGCCTTTCCGAGCCAGCGCAGTTTCGGGCGCTCAGCCTGCACTATCGCGATTTCCACCAGCTGACGGACGATGAAGTGACGCAGACGCTGCATGCCGCGGCGCGGCGGCGCAGGACGGCGCTGAAGGACTGGAAGAAGCGGAAGGATCAGGACTGAGGCATCTCGCCCTGCGGTTGCTGCGATGATGCCGCGATTGATGCGCGTCAAGGCATCCCCCGCCCTGCCACCCTAGACAGCCGGCATGGAGAGGATCCGCCCCCACACGGACATGCCGATCTTTTCGGCGCGCGGCCTGACCAAGGTCTACCGCAGCGGCGAAGTGGAGGTGTATGCGCTGCGCGGCGTCGACCTCGATCTCGCCGAGGGCGAGATCGCCGTGCTGCTCGGACCCTCCGGCAGCGGCAAGTCCACCCTGCTCAACATCATGGGCGGGCTCGACACGCCGACCTCCGGTACGATGCGCTTCCGCGACGAGGAACTGACGCGCTTCTCGGAGCGGCAGCTGACGGCCTATCGGCGCGACCATGTCGGCTTCGTTTTCCAGTTCTACAACCTCATCCCCAGCCTGACGGCCTGGGAGAACGTCGCTCTTGTGACGGAGATCTCGGCCAATCCGATGAAGCCGGAGGATGCGCTGGAGATGGTGGGGTTGAAGGACCGCATCCATCATTTTCCCGCCCAGCTCTCCGGCGGCGAGCAGCAGCGCGTGGCAATCGCGCGCGCCATCGCCAAGCGGCCGGAGGTGATGCTCTGCGACGAACCCACCGGCGCGCTCGATTCGAAGACCGGCATCCTCGTGCTGGAGGCGCTGTCGCGCATCAACGAGGAACTGAACACCACCATGGCGATCATCACCCACAATGCCGGCATCCGGCAGATCGCCCACCGGGTCTTTTCCTTCCGCGACGGGCAGATTGCAGAGGCGACGGTCAACGAGACGCGGGCGAAGCCGTCGGAGGTGAGTTGGTGATCGCCGTCCCGGCCCTCGACCGCAAGCTGCTGCGCGACCTCGCGCGGCTGTGGGCGCAGGTGCTGGCGATCTCGCTGGTGATGGCCTGCGGCGTGATGACCATCGTCATCGCAATCGGCGCCTACCGCTCGCTCGACGAAACGCGGGCGGCTTTCTACGAACGCTATCGCTTCGCCACCGTCTTCTCGGGCCTCACCCGTGCGCCGCTGCACCTGCGCGCGGAGATCGCGGCGATTCCGGGTGTCGGCGGCGTGGACCTGCGGATCGTCAAGGCGGCGCTTCTCGACCTGCCGGGCATGGCGGAGCCCGCGACCGGCATCGCCATCTCCATACCCGACCGCGGCGAGCCGGCGGTCAACCGGCTCTATCTGCGTTCGGGCCGCCTGCCGGAGGCGGACCGCGCCGGAGAGGTGGCCGTCACCGAACCATTCGCCAAGGCGCACCGGATGGCGCCCGGCTCGACGTTCTCGGCGATCCTCAACGGCCGCAAGCGCGTGCTGACGGTGACCGGCATCGTGCTGTCGCCGGAATATGTGTACGCCATCGGCCCCGGCGACATGGTGCCCGACCAGCGCCGCTTCGGCGTGTTCTACATGCCGCGCACGACGCTGGCCGGCATCTTCGACATGACCGGCGCCTTCAACGACCTCGTCGTGCGGACGCAGCGCGGCGCCGATCCGGAAGCGGTGTCGGACCGCATCGACGCGATCCTGAAACCCTTTGGTGGCACCGGGGCGCACGACCGCCAGGACCAGATCTCGCATGCCTTCCTCGACAACGAGCTGACCCAGCTCAGGGCCATGGCGGTGATCATCCCGCCGATCTTCCTGTTCGTGTCGGCCTTCCTGGTGAACATGATCCTGACACGGCTGATCGCGCTCGAACGCGAGCAGGTCGGCCTGATGAAGGCCGTCGGCTACTCCTCGCTCGCGGTCGCCTGGCACTATGCCAAGCTGACGCTGCTGATCGCCATCATCGGCATTGCCATCGGCTCCCTGGCCGGCAACTGGCTCGGGCGCGGGATGACCCGGCTCTATGCAGAGTTCTTCTCCTTCCCCTTCCTGATCTTCCGCCAGAGCCTCGACCTCTACGTGATCGCAGCCGGCGTGAGCGCGGCGGCCGCGCTCGCGGGAGCCGGACGGGCGATCTGGAGCGTCGTGCGCCTGCCGCCGGCGGTGGCCATGCGCCCGCCGGCGCCGACGCAGTACCGCTCGCTGTTCGGTGGCTCGGCTGCGCTGACCCGCGTCTTCTCGCAGCTGACGATCATGGCGCTGCGCCATCTGATCCGCTGGCCGGTGCGCACGCTGATGACGACGCTCGGAACCTCGATGGCGGTGGCGCTTTTGGTGACGGCGCTGTTTTCCTTCGATTCCATCGACTTCATGATCGACACGGTGTTCTTCCGCACCGAGCGGCAGGACGCGACGATCAGCTTCGGCGTGGAGCGTTCGCCGCGCGCGCTGCAGGCGGTGGCGGCGATGCCCGGCGTGCTGCGGGCGGAAGGGTTTCGCGCCGCGCCGGTCGTCCTGCGCAAGGGCCACAGGGAGCGCCGGCTGGTGATCGCGGGGATCATGCCGAAGCCGGAACTGGCGCGGGTGCTCGACGACGAGTTCCGACCTGTCGAACCGCCGGCGACCGGGCTGATGGTGTCGGAGCGGGTGGCAGAGCTGCTGCAGCTGTCGATCGGCGACCGCGTCGAGATCGAGCTGCTGGAGAAGGGGCACCGCCTCGTCGAGGCGCCGGTGACGAGCATCGTCCAGAGCTATGTGGGGCTGACGGTCACCATGCGCCTCGACGCGCTGGACAGGCTCGTGGGAGGCGGCCCGCGGCTGTCGGGCGTGCGCGTGGCGATCGACCGGGCGCGGCTCGACGATCTCTACGCCGCAGTGAAGCAGACGCCCGCGGTGGCCTCGATCGCGCTGCAGGGCGTCTCCCGCGTGCGCTTCCGCGAGACGGTGGGCGAGAACATCACCATCATGACGACCGTCTATGCGCTGCTCGCGGTCATCATCACCTTCGGTGTCGTCTACAATTCGGCGCGAATCCAGCTGTCCGAGCGGGCGCGGGAACTCGCCAGCCTGCGGGTCATGGGCTTCACGCGCGGCGAGGTGTCGAGCGTGCTCCTGATCGAGCTCGGCGCGATCGTCCTCCTGGCGCAGCCGCTCGGCTGGGCGCTCGGCTACGGCTTTTCCTGGTCGGTGGTGCGCGGCTTCGAGAGCGACCTGTTTCGCATTCCGCTGGTCGTCGAGCGGTCGACCTTCGCCGTTTCGAGCCTCGTCGTGCTTGCCGTGGCGGTGGTGTCGGCGCTGATCGTGCGGCGGCGCATCGACCGGCTCGACCTGGTGCGCATCCTCAAGACAAGGGAGTAGGACATGAACGCCGTCTGGATGAAGAGGGCCGGCCTCGCGCTGGCCGCCGCGGCGATCGCCGCCGGCTTCGCCTGGGCGCTGCGCGAGCAGCCGGCGCTGGTCGACATCGCCATCGTCGCGGAAGGGCCGATGCGGGTGACCATCCGCGAGGAGGGACGAACGCGGGTGCGCGACGTCTACACCGTGTCGGCGCCGATCGCGGGACACCTGTCGCGCACCGTGCTCGAGGAAGGCGATGCGGTGGTGGCGGGCGAGACGGTCGTGGCCGCGATCCATCCGCTCGATCCGCCGCTGATCGACCGTCGCACCGAAGCGGAACTGCTCGCCGCGCGGGACGCGGCACGGTCGGGCGTCGGCATTGCCGAGAGCGAACTGCAGCGCGTCGAAACGGGGCTGCAACTGGCCGAGGACGAACTCGCCCGCGCGCTCAAGCTGTTCGGGCCGGGCATCATCTCGGAAAGCGCGCTGCAGAAAGCGCAGAACCAGGTCGACCTGAGCAAGGCGGCCGTCCAGGCCGCGCGAGCCACGATCGCCTTCCGCCGGGCCGAACTGGCGAGCGCCGAGGCCCGGCTTTTGATGCCGTCGCCGCGTGGCGGCGACGAAGACAGCTGCTGCGTCAACCTTCTCGCCCCGATCGACGGGTCCGTGCTGACGGTCCATGCCCAGAGCGAGCAGGCGGTCGCGGTCGGCGCCCCGATCGCCGACATCGGCGATACGACGAAACTCGAGATCGTCGTCGACCTGCTGTCGTCGGATGCCGTGCGCATCGGCGCCGGAACGGTGGCCACGATCACCGGCTGGGGCGGCGACGAGGCGCTGCCGGCAGTGGTCCGGCGGGTCGATCCGGCCGCCTTCACCAAGGTCTCGGCCCTCGGGATCGAGGAGCAGCGCGTGAACGCCGTGCTGGACCTCGAGACGGGCGACGCGCGGCTCGGCCACGCCTATCGCGTTCTTGCCGAAATGACGGTGTGGAGCTGCGACCTCTGCCTCACCGTACCGATCCCCGCCCTCTTCCGAAGCGGCAGCGACTGGACCGTGTTCTTGCTCGACGGCGGCCGCCTGCGGCAGAGACGGGTCGGGATCGGCCGCATGAACGACGAGACGGCGCAGGTGCTGGACGGGCTCTCGCCGGGCGATGCGGTGGTGCTTCATCCCGGCGACAGGATTGCCGACGGCAGCACCGCCGTGCGGCGCGATTGACGCACTGCAACATGAATCGCGGGCATTCATGAAACCGACAGCGTTCGGCTATATGCTGCTCCTCCGCCTGGATTTCGACTCTCGCTTGGAATTTATCCGAAGTTTTTCGAGAAACACGGATATCGTTGCATTTGTGCAACAGCCTCTGCAAAAGTGCGGTTGCGCCGCAATATGTGGACACGATTTGCGTTGAGGCGGCCCCGAAACGGGAGCACCCATCGAACCGAAGACGCCTTCCACGCAGCGGGGTGACCGGGGGAACGGGGCGGCGTCTTCGGAACAGAAACCAGGAACCACACGATGAACCTCAGACTCTCCCTCGCCACCGTTGCCGCCCTGACGAGCGTCAACGCGGCCTTTGCGGCGGACGCGATCGTGATCGCCGAACCGGAGCCCGTGGAATACGTGCGCGTCTGCGACGCGTTCGGCGCGGGCTTCTTCTACATTCCGGGCACCGAGACGTGCCTGAAGTTCGACGGCTACGTCCGCATGCAGATCGGCGCCCGGGGCGGCTCCGACTATGATGCCGGTGTCTATGACGGCGACTACGTGGAAGGCTGGCGCTTCACGACCCGCGCCCGCCTCAACGTCGACACGCGTTCCGAGACGGAAATGGGCACGCTGCGCGGCTTCATGCGCATCCAGGCCGACGCCACCAGCAACGCGGACGCCTCCTACGGCATGGACCAGGCGATGGTGCAGCTCGGCGGCTTCTATGTCGGCTACACCGATTCGGCCTTCGGTGCGCCGTGGGCGCTGCCGGGCATGGTCCGCTTCGGCATCCTGCACACGGATGACGGCGGCCAGTACGCCTCGCAGCAGCGCCAGCAGATCGGCTACGCCTTCAATGGCGCAAACGGCCTGTTCGGCTCGATCACGCTCGAGAACGACGAGAACGAGGGCGAGGGCTACATGCCCGACGTCGTCGGTGTGGCCGGCATCAGCCAGGGCTGGGGCGGCGTCTGGGGCAAGGCTGCCTACGACGAATCCGCCGAGGAATACGCCGTCCTCGGCGCTGCGCAGTACAATATCCCGGGCTTCGCCGGCTCCTCGCTCCGCCTCGGTCTGTTCTACGCGTCGGGCGTGAGCATGTATGCCCTCGACATGCCCGTCAGCGGCGGCGGCTCGAGCGACGAAGGCACCGTTGAGTGGTCGGTCGCGGCCTCCTACCTGCACAAGATCAACGCCCAGTGGAGCGCGACCGTCGGCGGCCAGTACTTCGAGGAGTTCTCCGGCGACAACGCCTACATGGTCCAGGCGGCCGTGGTCTGGCTGCCGGTCACCAACTTCGAGGTCCGTGCCGAGGGCTTCTACGCCAGCGAGGAAAACCTCGTCGGCGGCGAGGACGACGACACCTGGTCGGGCTTCCTGCGCTTCACGCGCTACTTCTGACCCAGACTTCGGCCTCCCAAGCCAGGGCCCGCGACATTCGTGTCGCGGGCCTTTGTCGTTTCTAGCCGACGGTCTCAGTCCGGCCGGCGACGAGCCCGGCCCGAAGGCCCGGCGTGATTCGGATGCGCCCTTCGAATCACCCCGCAAACCGGCCTGCCCGCCGATTGGGCGACTGCCGCAGCTGATCGCAATATGGTGCCATTTCCCGCGGCACCGGGGGATTTGCGAGGGATCGTTCGTCACATTCTTGCAACAGCGCGCCGCTTTCGATGCTGCGCCGCAACCGGCGATCGCAAAATCTGTTGATCCGGCAAAGGAGGTGGATGATCCTGATGAAGAAGGCGACGATCAAGACGTATTCACGGGGCAGCGGGCACTTCGCGCCAACGGGGACGGCGGGACGGCTTTCGCCAGATGAAGTGGATTGGGACAACGACATGAAGATCAAGAATTTCCTCCTCGGCACCGCCGCCGCCCTCGTCGGCAGCAATGCCGCCTACGCGGCGGACGCGATCGTGATCGCCGAGCCGGAGCCGGTGGAATACGTGCGCGTCTGCGACATGTACGGCGCGGGCTTCTTCTACATCCCCGGCACCGAGACCTGCCTGCAGTTCTCCGGCCAGGTGTTCTTCCAGGTTGCGACGGAAGGCTACGACGACGAGGGCGACTCGCCGGACTACCAGACCTACGGCAACAACCCCGGTGACGGCGGATGGCTGCCCACCACCCGCGCCCGCCTGCAGGTCGACGCACGGTCCAGCACGGAGTGGGGCACGCTGCGCGCCATGATGCGCATCCAGGCCGACGCCACGGCGAATGCCGACGCCGGCTATGTCATGGACAACGCCTTCGTTCAGCTCGGCGGCTTCCGCGTCGGCTACACCGAAACGGTGTGGAACGACTCGATCGGCGCGGGCGTCGCATCGTACGGCTCGCATTCCTGGGGTTCGCTGAGCTACGGCTACCGCAAGACCCAGCAGATCTCCTACAGCTTCGGTTCCGACCAGGGCTTCGCGGCGACGATCTCGCTTGAGAACGACGATCTCGAAGGCGACGGTTACGTTCCGGACGTGGTCGGCGCGGTCAGCTACAATCAGGGCTGGGGCGCGGTCTGGGCCAAGGCCGGTTATGACGAAAGCATGGACGGCTTCGGCGCCACGCTCGGCCTGCAGTACAACATCCCGTCCTTCGAAGGCTCCTCGTTCCGCCTGATCGGCTACTATTCCGACAGCGACAACGTCTTCGGCGTCGGCAGCCCGTTCTCGGCCATCTCCGGCGTCGATGGCAATGGCGCGGCCGAATGGTCGATCCTGGCCTCCTACTACCACCAGATCACGGAGAAGTTCGGCGCGTCCGTCGGCTTCCAGTTCTACAGCGACCTCTACGCAGCGCAGTCTTCGGTCTCTACCGATCTCGACGGCTACACTGCCGAGCTCAACCTGGTGTACACGCCTGTGGAGAACCTCGAGATCCGCTCCGAGATCTACTACGACAAGATCGACACGCTGGACGGGACGGCTTCGGGCTTCCTGCGCCTGACGCGCTTCTTCTGATCATCTCTACCTGAGGCGGGGGCCTTTGAAACCCGGCGGGCAACCGCCGGGTTTTTCCGTTGCGCGGAAGGCGGCGGCACCCCTATGGATGGACCGGATCGATCCGGAGCCCCACCACGCATGTCCCACGCCCCTTCCCGCAGCGAGGTTCGTCTTTCGAACTGGCGCACCCATCCGAACAGCCGCTGGTCGTTCCAGAACGTTCGCGAGATCGTCCCCACGGTCGAGATCGCGGCCGCGCGGGCCGAGACCGAGGCCTCGCCCGGATCCGATGCGCTCTCCGGACTCGACCTCTCCCTCCCCAACGGCAGCCGCATCGACGCGCTCGACCACCTGGCGCAGTCGCATGGCGATGCCTTCGTGGCCCTGAAGGACGGCAGGCTGGTCGCCGAATGGTACGCGCCGCATTGCGATCCGAACGCACCGCACATCATCTTCTCGATCTCGAAATCGGTCACGGGGCTGCTGGCCGGCATCGCGGCAGCCGAAGGCGCGCTCGATCCCGATGCGCCGATCACCGCCTATGTTCCCGTCCCGCCGGGGGGCGCCTATTGCGATGCCACGGTGCGGCACCTGCTGGACATGACCGTCAGCCTCTCCTTCGAGGAAAACTATCTCGACCGACAGAGCGACTTCGACCGCTACAGGCGGGCGATGCTGTGGAACCCGGAGCATGAAGCGGGGCGCGAGGAAACGCTGGAGGAGGTGCTGGTCTCGCTGCCGAAGGCACAGCATCCGCATGGCAGGCACTTTCACTATGCCTCGCCCGACACGGACCTGCTCGGCCTCGTCATCGAGCGCGCCACGGGCACACGCTTCCATGCCTATCTCGCCGACCGGCTCTGGCGGCATCTCGGCGGCCGCGGAGCGGCCAGCGTGACCGTCGACCGGGTCGGCACGGCGCGTGCGGCCGGAGGAATCTCCGTCACGGCGCGCGACCTGGCGCGCTTCGGCCAGATGATGCTTGACGGCGGAGCCGCAGGCGGCCGGCAGGTGGTGCCGGCGGACTGGATCGACGACATCCGCAGCAACGGCGACCGTGAGGCCTGGGTGACCGGCGACTTCGCCGGGCTGTTCGGCAAGGGCCGCTATCGCTCCTGCTGGTACGACACCGGCGACGAGCATGGCAGCCTCGCCGCCATCGGCATCCACGAGCAGTGGATCTGGATCGATCCGGTGCGCCGCGTCGTGCTGGTCAAGCTGTCCTCCCGCCCCGAACCCAGCCACGATCCCTCGACGATGCGGGAAAAGTCGATGCTGCGCCAGATCGCGCGGCGGATCTGACCGCGCCGGCGCCGCGCAGCGCCTATTCGGCGGCCTGCGGCTGCTGCCCCGCCTGCTCGATGAGCGTGACGAGGGTCTGGAAGCGCGTTCCACCCTTGAAATGATACTCCGGCTCGCTGCCGCCCAGCTGAATCAGCATGGCGCGGACCAGCCGGCCGCCGAGGCCGCTGGTGGCGAGGGCCGGGTCGAACCCGACGCCGTCATCGCCGATCGACAGTTCCGCGTGGTCGCGGTCCCGAGACTTGAACGCGACGTGGATGGTGCCCGAGCGGCCGTCAGGAAAGGCATATTTCAGCGCGTTGGTGACCACTTCGTTGACGACGAGGGCGAGCGGCGTCGCCTGGTCATGATGGAGCACCACCGGGTCGATGTCATACTCGATCGTCACCGGTTGGGCGAAGGCCTCCCGCAGCGGATCGACGATCGCCGGAATCAGCGTGTCGGCGTTCACCTCGGCGAACTGGTCGAGGCGGTAGAGGTGCTCGTGCACGGCCGTCATCGCCGAGATGCGCCCCTGCAGGTCGGCCTTCATCTGCTGCGGCAGACCGTGCAGCCTGACCAGCGACATGATCGCCTGGAGATTGTTCTTCACCCGGTGATGCGTGTCCCGCACCAGCATGCGGTTGAGTTCGAGCGTTTCGAGCAGCTGCCGCTGCCGGTCGCGGTCGCGGCGCAGCAATCGGAAGATGAAGACGGTGGCGAAGGCCAGCGCCAGCGCGGTCGGGACCGCGAAGACGAGGGTGATGGCCGTGTTGCGCCGGAACTGGGCAAAGGCGGTATCGGTCGAGACACTCGCCAGCGCCACGAGCGGCGCGCCCTGGACGCGGCGGTAGCCGACGATGCGGGCGACGCCGTCGGCCGGCGAGATCGCCGGGTAGGTCCCTGCATCGCCGAGCTTCAGATACTCCGTGAACAGCACGTAGTTCGAGAGGTCGAGGGGGCCGTCCGCCAGGGGATAGCGGGCAACCAGCTGACCATCCTCGCGCAGCAGGCTGACGGTTGAACGCCCGTCGAGCGACAGCGATTGCCAGATGTCGCGGAAGAGGTCGACATCGAAGGACAGGATGGCGACGCCCTGAAAAATCCCCGCCCGCTCGAGCCTGCGGCTGAAGACGAAGATCTGCTTGCCATCGAGGCGGCTGATCATGAGGGGCGAGACGTGAAAGCGCTCCCCGGCGGCCGGCACGGCGAAATACTCGCGATCGCGGATGTCGATCGGCTGGACGGCGGGATCGGTGGAGAACAGTGTCGTGCCATCCGCGCCCACCACATAGGCCTTCACATTGCCCGGCAGACGATCGACCGCATTGCGGATCCGCTCTTCCACGCTGGCCGAACCACCCGCGATCTCGACGCCGAGGGCGTCGTCGATCCGACCCAGGGCCTGGCGCGACAGTTCGGTGATCCAGCCGACATTGGTGGCGACCACCTGCGATGCCGCAGCCGCACGCGCTTCGGCAGCGTGTTGCGCCGCTTCGCGTTCACGCAGAAGGGAAACGGCCAGGACCACGACGAACAGAACGAACATCAGCACGATCAGCGCCGTGGCGGCCCGCAACGTACGCGAGCCCGTCGGGGCCCGAGCCCCGTTCACCTCAGACAAACCTTCCTCCGTCCACCGTTCCCTGCCGACATTCTAGGGCAGTCGCTTCAGGAACGACACCCCTTGTGCACAACTATGCCTCAGACTTGGGCACGTGGCGGAGGCGGAGGAAGGAGAAGCGAGGATGCCTGCGTTTCGTCACCCAGGGCTCACGGCTCGGCGGCAACGGCCTTCGTGATGATGGCGTCTCCGATGACCGCAAGGAAGCCACCGAGGATTTCGTTGGCGGCGTTGTCGCTGCCGGTCGCGATGGCGAAAAAGTTGGTCTCCTCGTCGGGCTGGGCAAGGAAGCGGCCGCCGACCACGCGGACGGCCTGGCGGTTCGCCGGAATGGCGCGAGGCCGCGCGAGTTCCTCAAGACGCGCTTCGTCGATCGCGGCGAGCCGGCTCTTGCCGTGCTGGACGTAGTTCGTCTGGTATATCTCCGCGGGGGACATCGGGCGCGGCATGGGGACGGGGATCGTCCCATCCATGGTGCGGATGGCAGGCTCGGGACGGTCGATCTCCACCACCTGGCGGGGCCTCTTCTGCTGCTGCCCATGGCAGCCGTTGACCCGCAGGGCGGCCTTCAACCGGCCGCGTTCGCGAGCGGCATCGGCGGGAGCGAAGCCGGTGGAGCGGAGGTCCTGGATGCGCCTTGCATGGACGCGGCAATGCGTGTCGCGCGGCGAGGCAAAGCCACTGGGCCCGCAGCCCGCCTGCTGCGAGAGGCGAACGGCGCGGGCGAGACGGTCCGGCGCTTGACGCGGCGACGCGGATACGGCGGCCAGCCTGTGCTCGATCTGGCGACAGATGCTGCCGGCCTGGGAGGCGGCCGTCGACAGAGGCAGGAACGCCAGCAGCGCCGGAACAACGACTGCAATCGCGCGCCTTCCGGCGGATGCGGCGCGGTTGCCCAGAATTGCAGTTTTCCGTGTCATCTTTAAAAGCCTCCCTCCCTGCCGCGCGAGGCGCGGCAGGTGATGTGGTTTCGTTTTTTCGTCCTGTCGGCGGCGCCCGGTCACCAGCCTGCCGGAACAATGTCGCAAATCGGCCGAAGTTCCAGCCGCGACGCCGGCGCCTGCTCGCTGAGACGGCCGGCCGCGGTCCGCCTGCCTTCTTCCCTCGCGACGGGTTTCGTCATACGGTCCGCCGCCCCTGCCGCCGGATCATCGACATGCAACGCCTTCCCCGACTGACGCCGCTTGCCGCCGCCCTGCCCTCGACCGTGCCCTTCGTCGGCCCGGAGGCGCAGGAGCGCAGCCGGGGCGCACCGTTCCGAGCCCGGATCGGCGCCAACGAGAGCGGCTTCGGCCCGGCTCCCTCGGTCGTCGCCGCGATGTCGGAGGCTGCCGGCGCGATGTGGAAATACTGCGATCCGGACAATTTCGACCTGAAGGCGTCGCTGGCCCGTCATCTCGGCATCGGTGCGCAGAACGTCGTCATCGGCGAGGGCATCGACGGGCTGCTGGGGCTCGCAGTGCGTCTCTACGCCGGCCCCGGCGACACGGTCGTCACCTCGCTCGGCGCCTATCCGACCTTCAACTTCCATGTCGCGGGCTTCGGCGCGCGGCTCGTCGCCGTGCCCTATCGCGACGACAAGGAGGACCTGCAGGGCCTCGCCGACGCCGTGAAGCGCGACGCGGCGCAGGTGGTCTACCTGTCGAACCCCGACAACCCGATGGGCACCTGGTGGGAGGCGTCGGATGTCGAGGCCTTCGTCGACGCCATCCCGCCGACGACGCTGATCCTGCTCGACGAGGCCTATGGCGAGACCGGCCCGGCCGCCGCGCAGCCGCGCATCGACCTGTCGCGGAAAAACCTGGTGCGGCTGCGCACCTTCTCCAAGGCCTACGGCCTGGCCGGCCTGCGCTGCGGCTATGCCTTCGGCGACGCCGAGGTTATCCGCGGCTTCGAAAAGGTGCGCAACCACTATGGCATCAACAAAATGGCGCAGGTGGCGGGAGAGGCAGCACTCGCCGATCAGGCCTACCTCGCAGAAGTGGTGGCCCGCGTCGCCGCCGGCCGCGACCGTATCGCCGGCATCGCCCGCGACAACGGGCTGTCGCCGATCCGCTCGGCCACGAATTTCGTGACGATCGACTGCGGCGGCGACGGCGCCTTCGCGCTGAAGGTGCTGCAGGAGATGCTTGCCCGCGACGTCTTCATCCGCAAGCCCATGGCCCCGGGCCTCGACCGCTGCATCCGGATCTCGGTCGGGCTGGACGCGGAACTCGACCTGTTTGCGGAGGAACTGCCGAAGGCGCTGGCGGCGGCGCGGGCGGGGTAGGGTGCGGAAACGTCAGTCACCGCCCTGGAGATTGCGCAGATCCTTCAACAGCGCGAAGAGATGCAGCGGGTCGGTTGGCGAGTCCTGGAAATCGAACCGTCTGTAGAAGTTCCGGGCTTCTTCGTCCTTGGCGTGGACGACGAGCGCACGGATGCGCGCGATGTCCGCCGCGCGGATCGTCCTGATCACCGCGTCCCGAAGGAGCCAGGCACCCACGCCCCTGCCCTGCCACTGTGACGAGACGGCCAGGCGTGCCAGAAGCATAACCGGCACGGCATGGCGCGCCAATCCCCTGCTCATTCGTTCAGGCGCATCCGCGTGGCGACCTCGCTGACGACCAGCGTGTGGAAGCCGATCACCACGTCATCCGCCAAGCCGACATAGGTTTGCGAGGCGTTCGCCTGCTGGTTCGCCAGCGCATAGCGGACGAGGAACCGGTTCAGCGCTTCCTGCCCGCAGTCGAACGCATCGACCGCATGGCCGCGGGTCAGCTTCTCGACCCGGAATCCCGTCACGCCGGCTCGCGGCCGGAGAAGATGCCGGGTTCGACAAGCAGCTTTCGCAGGCGTGGCAGGTCTCGCGCTGGCTCGTCCAGCGCGTCGGCGAAAGCGCGCCAGCGTTCCTCATCGAGATGAAAGCTGCGCCGGTCCGCCAGCGTATCGGCCGCACGGCCGAGCGCGCTGTCGAGAACGAAATCGGAGATGGAACGCCTCTCCGCCGCCGCCAGCGTGCGCTTGGCATCGGGCGTCAGCCGCAGGTCTAGCTTTTCCGTGCGGGTCGGTCTGGCCGGCATGAGGGTTCCTTTCGACACAGCCTACGACTTGGCGCCCGACCTTGTCATGACAGAAATCCCGTAACCAGGAGGGCCTCAGCGGGAGTTGGCGGTGGGTTCGATCCCGCGGCAGGCGTTACGAGGCCGCGTCATTGCGCCGGTTCGCCACCCGGATACTTCCGCAGGCGGCGATCAACAGCGACTTCCCACGAAAGATGATCTGGCTGTCAAACTACTGCTTGAAGCAATGATCCCTGTGCCACTGGAGAAAGGCTGGATGCGGTCGCTCCAGTGGCCGTTCCGGCGCATGCGCGCGGCCCGTCCGGTTGATGATCGCCCGCACGCTGTCGGGATCGTTCACCTGTCGAGAGACGAGAATCGTGAGGTCGTCTGCCAATGCGATCAGTCCGCGGTCGAACATCCAATGAGCCGTACCTGAAAGCGCAATCCCATTGCGCAGGTCGTCCGGACCGTTGTGCTCGACAAGCTTGATGTGGGCGGCGTCAACTTCCGCGCGACCGCCACCATTGATCAGCCGCAGGCCGGTAACGGCGCAGCGTCGGTCATAGGCCTGCAGGACGATCTTCCTGAACACACGGTCGCGCACCACACGCGACGTCAACGTGCCGACGCGGTTCCGGACGTCATCGAAGATGAAGGGCTGCTGGGGTTGGTCGGTGAACTGTTGGGGCGTGTGCGATTCCCCGATACGCGGCAACACCGGCTGCTCCTCGTCGAAGGCGCGGGCCAGGATGCGTGCGAAGTCCGCCGATGACAGCGGACGGACCGCGGATTGGGCCCGTCCCGAGATTGCGCCATGTTCGTTGCGGACGCCGCGCTCGACCACGCCGCCGTCGGGTGCAAAGGGAACAGGATTGGCAAAATGCAGGAACGTGCCTGGCTCGATGATGGCAATGTACATGCCTGGCGCGGTCGGGTCCTCGATCACCTCCTGAACCCGTGCCATGGCGTAGTACCCGCGCGTCTCGCGAACCTTGCGCGGCTCGTAGTAGACGATCCAGTCTCCGACGCAGGCCCGTACGCGGCCAAGATACTGCCGCGGAAACTGATACCGCTCCGCCGGACTGTCATCATAGATCGAATCCGTACGGTGGATGAAGACGCCATACCCCATGTCCCCACCGTAGCTGCTTCAGCGGCGACCGCCAGTCCACAATTCGCAGTTCGAAGCCGTATCGCCCCCAGTCCAGGCCGCCCCTTCATCCCCCTTGAAATAAACGGCCGTTCGTTTTATTCCTCACCCTCAGAAGGGGCCACGCCTTGGCACGCACAACCGGTTCATTCGGCGAGAAGACGGAAGCGGCGCTGCGGGAGGCGGCGGTGGAGCTGATTGCGCGGCATGGCTACGAGGCCGTGTCGATGCGGCGGCTGGCGGCGGAAATCGGGCTGCAGGCGGCGGCGCTCTACAACTATTTCCCCACCAAGGAAGACCTGCTGTTCACGCTGATGCGCGAGCACATGGAAGGCCTGATCGCGGCCTGGGCTGCTGCCGATCCCGGCGGGGCGCCGCGCGAGCGGCTCGCCGGCTTCGTGGAGAACCACATCGTCTTCCATGTCGAGCGGCGGCACGCGACGCACGTGTCGAACATGGAGTTGCGAAGCCTGTCGCCGGAGCGGCTGACGGCGATGCTGCGCCTGCGCTCCGCCTATGAGAAGGAGTTGCGCCAGATCCTGCGCGAGGGCGCCGCGGCGGGAGAGTTCTCCGTCGACGACCCGACGCTGACGGCGATGGCGATCATCCAGATGATCACCGGCGTCATCGTCTGGTTCCGGCCGGACGAGCGGCTGTCGGTCGAGGAGGTCGCCGCCACCTATCACGCCATGACGATGCGCCTCGTCGGCGCGCAACCATCGCGCCGGCAAGGCGCCGAGAAAAAGCCCAGGGAGAGCCTCGATGTATGACCATGTGATGGATTTCGGCCTCGGCGAGGACGTTTCCGCGTTGCGCGAGACGGTGCGCCGCTTCGCCCAGGAGCGCATCGCGCCGATTGCCGCCGAAATCGACCGTTCGAACGAGTTCCCCGCCGGCTTGTGGGCCGAACTCGGCGCGCTCGGCCTGCTCGGCGTGACCGCCGATCCCGACTTCGGCGGATCGGGCATGGGCTATCTCGCCCATGTCGTGGCGGTGGAAGAGATCTCCCGCGCCTCGGCGTCGGTGGGCCTGTCCTACGGCGCGCATTCCAATCTCTGCGTCAACCAGATCAACCGCTGGGGCACACCTACGCAGAAGGCGCGCTACCTGCCGTCACTCTGCTCCGGCGCTTCGGTCGGCGCGCTCGCCATGTCGGAGCCGGGCTCGGGCTCGGACGTGGTCTCGATGCGGCTCAAGGCCGAGAAGAAGAACGACCGCTTCGTGCTCAACGGCTCGAAGATGTGGATCACCAACGGCCCCGACGCCGACACGCTGGTGGTCTATGCCAAGACCGACCCGGATCGCGGCTCGCGCGGCATCACCGCCTTTCTGATCGAGAAGGGCTTTGCCGGCTATTCGGTGGCGCAGAAGCTCGACAAGCTCGGCATGCGCGGGTCGAACACCGGCGAGCTGGTCTTCCAGGACGTCGAGGTGCCGTTCGACAACGTGCTCGGCGAGGAGGGACGCGGCGTCGAGATCCTGATGTCGGGGCTCGACTACGAGCGCGTGGTGCTGGCCGGCGGGCCGCTCGGCATCATGGCCGCCTGCCTCGACGTGGTCATGCCCTATGTGCACGAGCGCAAGCAGTTCGGCCAGCCGATCGGCGAATTCCAGCTGGTGCAGGGCAAGCTGGCCGATCTCTACACGACGATGAACGCCTGCCGCGCCTATGTCTACGCGGTGGCGTCGGCCTGCGACCGGGGCGAGACCACCCGCAAGGACGCCGCCGGCTGCATCCTCTTCGCCTCGGAGAAGGCGACGCTGGCGGCTCTCGACGCCATCCAGCTCCTCGGCGGCAACGGCTACATCAACGACTATCCGACCGGCCGCCTGCTGCGCGACGCCAAGCTCTACGAGATCGGCGCCGGGACGAGCGAGATCCGGCGCTGGCTGATCGGGCGGGAGATGATGGGCGAAGGGTGATCGGTGCGAGCGGATGCGCACCTTGGTCTCCGACCGACGTCTCGATGCCGCCGCAGTTCGGGGCGTTTGCCAGCCGGGCTCGTTTCTGGCAGATTGGGGTTCGGCTGGCGCTGGAGACAGTAAATGGCAGGACGAGGATTTGCCGAGGAGCCGCGCAGGTTCGAGGCGGAAGACACCGGCCTTCGGTCGGTCGACCATGTCCGGCTGAAAATCGACAGCGCCGGGCGCATCGTGATTCCAGCCGAGATGCGCGCCGCCATGCTGGTGAAGCCCGGCGACACCGTTACGGCCCGGGTCGAGGATGGCGAGTTCCGGATCGTCTCTCCGGACGTGGCTTTAAAGCGCGTGCAGGCTTTCGCGCGCAAGTGGAAGGCCGAGCATCCCGACGAGCCGAGCGTCGTCGACGAGCTGATCGCCGAGCGGCGGGAAGAGGCACGGCGGGAAGACGAACGCTACGACCGCCTTGCCAAAGAGGGGCGTGGGCCAGTTCCAGCACGGTCCCGCACGTGACAACGGTCGTCATCGACGCGTCGGTCTTTCTTGCGATCATGCGTGACGAGATTGGCGCGGCCATAGCCAGCGCCCGCATCCCGGGAGCCTTGATGTCAACCGTAAACACAAGCGAAGCGCTCATGCGGGGCGTCGAGAAGGGCATTCCGCTCGACCTGATGCGGGAGTTTCTCGCGGCGCAGGAAGTGCGGATGGTTCCATTCGACGACGAACTCGCGGTGAGCGCCGCCTTGCTGCGCCCATCCACCAAACACGCCGGCCTCTCCTTCGCCGACCGCGCCTGTATCGCCACCGCGATTCGCCACAAGGCGACCGTGGTCACAGCTGACCGTATCTGGGCTGACCTCGACCTGCCCTGCCCGGTCGAACTCATCCGCTAGGATAAATCCATGCCCGTCCTGCGCACTTCGTTGTCGACCGCCTCCGATGCCTTCCGCGCCAATGCGGAGCGCATGCGCGGGCTCGTGTCCGATCTCGCCGACAAGGCCGCCACCGTCGAGCGCGGTGGGCCGGAGGAGGCGCGGCGGCGGCATGCGGCGCGCGGCAAGCTTTTGCCGCGGGAGCGGCTGGCGCAACTGCTCGACACCGGTTCGCCCTTTCTCGAGATCGGCCAGTTCGCGGCGTGGGACATGTATGGCGGCGACATCGCGTCGGCCGGCATGATCGCGGGCGTCGGGCGGGTCGAGGGTCGCGAGGTGATGGTGGTGGTCAACGATGCCACGGTGAAGGGCGGCACCTACTATCCGATGACGGTGAAGAAGCATCTCCGCGCGCAGGAGATCGCGGCCGAGAACGCCCTGCCCTGCGTCTACCTCGTCGATTCGGGCGGCGCCAACCTGCCCAACCAGGACCAGGTGTTTCCCGACCGCGAGCATTTCGGCCGCATCTTCTACAACCAGGCCAACATGAGCGCCGCCGGCATCCCGCAGATCGCCTGCGTCATGGGCTCGTGCACGGCGGGCGGCGCCTATGTGCCGGCGATGGCCGACGAATCCATCATGGTGAAAAACCAGGCGACGATCTTCCTCGGCGGGCCGCCGCTGGTGAAGGCCGCCACCGGCGAGGAGGTGTCGGCCGAAGACCTCGGCGGCGCCGACGTGCACACGCGGCTGTCGGGCGTGGCCGACCACTACGCCCAGAACGACGAGCATGCGCTGGCGATCACGCGCCGCATCGTCGCCAATCTGAACCGGGTGAAGCCGGCCTCGCTGCAGCTGCGCGCCCCGCGACCGCCGCTGTTCGACCCGGCCGAGCTCTACGGGCTGATCCCTGCCGACACGCGCCAGCCCTACGACGTGCGCGAGGTGATCGCGCGGGTGGTCGACGGTTCGGAGTTCGACGAGTTCAAGGCCAATTACGGCACCACGCTGGTGACGGGCTTTGCGCATCTCTTCGGCATGCCGGTCGGCATCATCGCCAACAATGGAGTGCTCTTCTCCGAAAGCGCGCAGAAGGGGGCGCATTTCATCGAACTGTGCTGCCAGCGCAGGATCCCGCTGATCTTCCTGCAGAACATCACCGGCTTCATGGTCGGGCGCAAATACGAGGCCGGCGGCATCGCCAAGGACGGCGCCAAGCTGGTGACGGCGGTGGCGACCGCGCGGGTGCCGAAGCTCACCGTCATCATCGGCGGCTCGTTCGGCGCCGGCAATTACGGCATGTGCGGCCGGGCCTATTCGCCGCGCTTCCTGTGGATGTGGCCCAATGCGCGCATTTCGGTGATGGGCGGCGAGCAGGCGGCGACCGTGCTCGCCATCGTCAAGCGCGAGGGCATCGAGCGCAAGGGCGGCACCTGGCCGGCGGAGGAGGAAGCGGCGTTCAGGAAACCGATCCTCGACCAGTTCGAGACCGAGGGGCAGCCGCTCTATTCCTCCGCAAGGCTGTGGGACGACGGCATCATCGATCCGGCGCGCACGCGCGAGGTGCTGGCGCTGTCACTCTCGGCGGCGCTGAACCGGGAGGTGGAGGAAACGAAGTTCGGCCTGTTCAGGATGTAGAACCAGACGGGGAGCCGGCGATGCAGAAGCACCGTATCTATTCGACGAGCTTTGCGAGCGTCTATCCGCTCTACGTCGCCAAGGCGGAGCGGAAGGGGCGGACGAAGGCCGAGGTCGACGCGATCATCGCCTGGCTGACCGGCTACGAAGGCGCGGCTCTGCAGGGCGTGCTCGACGCCGGGACGGACTTCGAGACCTTCGTCGGCGAGGCCCCTGCCCTCAATCCCGCCCGCACCGCGGTGAAGGGCCTGATCTGCGGCGTGCGGGTCGAGACCGTGGAGGAGCCGCTGATGCGCGAGGTCCGCATTCTGGACAAGCTGATCGACGAACTGGCCAAAGGCAGGACGATGGAGAAGATCCTGCGCGGGTGACGAAGAGGCGCCAGGCGGTCACGAGACAGGAACCTCGCGCTCGAACTCGGCGTCCACCCGCCAGGGAGACCCGTCCGGCCGCGTCAGCATCAGGGTCAGGTGTAGCCGTCCGTCGCCGACGATGAAATGCGCCGCGATCCGCCGCCCGGCTCCGATGCGCGGCGCCGAACGCTCCCATCGTCCGTCACCGGCATACGCGACCAGCCCGGCCGCCGGGACGCGGATGGCCGCCGCCTCCCAACCATTGCTCGCGACGACGTGATAATGAACGCCGTCGCGACGTACACTGAGCGAGCAGTCGCATGACCCGGCATTCGACGACACCTGGCGCCAATAGCCGGTGAATTCGTCTATCGACGTCGCCTTCGCGATCAATGGGCGAAACAGCACCAGGCCGATCAGGACGGCGAACAGGAGGCGACGGATCATCGGCTTGTCCCTTGGCAGTCGCGCCTCTCCTATTCTCGATCGCTTACCAGAAGCTTTGGGCATCCCAGGCGATTTGAAGCGAATTGCGGGGGGGCTGCCGGCCGCGGGACGGAACATTCCTCGTCGCCGCGGCGAAAGCGCAAAGGCATTGGCGGAACGCACTGCTTCGCCCGGCGTTTCAAGGCATCGACAGGACGGGAGCCGGACAATGCGGAAAGAGACAGCGCGCGAAACCACCGAGGCGAACAAGAGCATCAGCCGGCCGGACGGGAAGCCGAAAGGCGGTACGGCCGCCACGGCCACAGGACGTCACGGTGTGGCCGCCAAGGCCATCGTCGACAAGGCCGCTGACGAGTCCGAAACGGCGCGCGTGGCCGAGAAGGCGGGCGAGAACGACCGCCGCCGATAGGCGCGCCGGGTCTGGCGCGGTCGGCCTCCTGCCGCTAGGCTCGTGCTCGATCGCAAGCGGAGGAGCGGCCTATGAGCGCGGGCTATGTGAACCTTGTTGTGCTGGTCGCCATTCTGGCGATCATCGGCGGCGCGGTCGCCATCTTCCGTTTCGCGGCGACGCGCCCGGCCGGACGCAAGGCACCGGGGGTCGCCAAGCCCTCGAAGACGGCGCAACGCAAGGTCAATCCGAAGACCGGCGACCTGTTTCCCTGAAAAGGGACAGGGCGGTGCGGACTTCGACCCTCCGCCCCGGGCTTTTGCGCTCGCTTCGCTGGAGGAGCGTGGTGCGTCCTTCGAGGCTCGCCCGCCGGGGGCTGAGGCTGCCTGTCCGGCGCTGAACGGGCGCGCACCTCAGGATGACGACCGCCGGTCGCCTGCGCGGGCAGGGTGGGCGCCGGAAATGCGGGGACAGTTTTACCCCGTCTACCCGATAACCCGAAATTCGTCGGGTCGGACGATGTGAAAGTTGTCGTTGACGGTGTCCCGGAAGGATTTCCACTTCTCGGGGAGCGTC
>NZ_JAOAOQ010000006.1 GCF_030398385.1 Aquibium sp. ELW1220
CGAGGACGTGGACCGCGCGGTGCGCGGCGCCGACGCGGCCCTGCGCGGCGCCTGGAGCCGCGTGTCGCCCGCCGCGCGCGGCGCCGTGCTCGCCCGCGCCGCGGTGCTGATCCGCGAGGCCGCCGCACGACTGGCCTTCGCCGAGACCCTCGACAGCGGCAAGCCATTGCAGGAGGCCGAAGGCGACGTGCAGGGCGCGGCGCGCTGCTTCGAGTACTATGCCGGGCTTCCCGACAAGATCGAGGGCCGGACGATCCCTCTTGGGCCGGAGCATCTCGGCTACACGAGCTGGGAGCCGATCGGCGTCACCGCTCACATCATTCCGTGGAACTATCCGCTGTCGACCTTCGCGCGCGGCATCGCGCCCGCACTCGCCGCCGGCTGCACGGTGGTGGCAAAGCCCGCCGAGCAGACCCCGCTGACGGCGCTGATGCTGGCCGAAATCCTGGTGCGCGCGGGCCTGCCGGAGGGCGTGCTGAACGTCGTGACCGGGACGGGCGCGCAGGCCGGCGCGCCGCTGGTCGGCCATCCGCTGGTTCGCCAGGTCACATTCACCGGTTCCACCGCCACGGGCATCGAGGTCATGCGGGCCGCGGCGCGCAACGTCACCAGCGTGCTGCCGGAACTGGGCGGCAAGTCGCCGGTGGTCGTGCTGCGCGATGCCGACCTCGACGCCGCGGTGGACGGCGTGGTCGGCGCGATCTTCGAGAATGCCGGTCAGATCTGCTCGGCCGGCTCACGCCTGGTTGTGGAGCGCGCCGTCCATGCCGAAATGGTCGAACGACTGGTCGCGCGCGCCCGTGCGATCCGCCTCGGCCACGGCTTTCGCCGCCCCGACATGGGACCGATCAGTTCGGCGCAGCAGCGCGAGAAGATCGCGGCCTTCGTCAATGAGGCCCGCGCGCGCGGGCTGGAGATCGCCACCGGCGGCACGGCCACCGCCGACCCGCAGACCGGCCTCGGCTGGTTCTACGAGCCGACCATCATCGATCGCGTGCCGGTCGACGACCCGATCGCGCAGGAGGAGATTTTCGGGCCCGTGCTGGCCGTGCAGGTGGTGGAGGATGCCGAGGAGGCGCTGGCGGTGGCAAACTCCACGCGCTTCGCGCTGGTCGGCGGCGTCTACACGCGCGACTTCGCGGCCGCGCACGACCTCGCGCGCCGGATCGACGCCGGACAGGTCTACATCAACGAGTATTTCGCTGGCGGAATCGCGCTTCCCTTCGGCGGCAATCGGATGTCGGGCTTCGGCCGCGAAAAGGGCGTGGATGCCTTGCGAACTTACATGAAGCTGAAGAGCGTCGCCGCGCGCGTGACGCCGTCGGCCAGGTGACCAGGATGGCCGCAGCAGAAATCTTCACCCCGGACTTCAAGACCGATCCCTACTGGTGGGAGGCCTCGCCGCGACCCACCCTGCCCGAAGCACCGCTGCCGAAAAGCGTCGATGTCCTGGTGGTCGGCTCCGGCTATACCGGCCTGAACGCGGCGCTGGTGACCGCGCGCGGCGGGCGGTCGACGCTGGTGCTGGAGAAGGACCGCGTCGGCGAGGGCTGCAGCACCCGCAATGGTGGCCAGATCAGCACCAGCGTGAAGCCGTCCTTCGCCGAACTGTCGAAGCGGCACGGGCCGGATGCCGCGCGCGCCATCCTGATGGACGGGCGCGAGGCGCTGCGCTGGATCGGCGACTTCACCAGCACGGAAGGCATCGACTGCGGCTTTGCCGTCTGCGGCCGCTTCCATGCCGCACATTCGCAGAAGGCCTTCGAGGCCATGACCCGCGACGCAAAGCTACAGACGCCCGGCCTCGAGGTCGAGCTCGACGTCGTTCCGCGCGCCGAACAGCACGCAGAGATCGGCACCGACGCCTATCACGGCGGCATCGTGCTCAAGCGCCATGCCGTGCTGGATCCGGGCCGCTATCATGCTGGCCTGCTCGCCCGCGTTCGAGAGGCGGGCGCGACCGTGGCCGAACGCTGCCCGGCCACCGGCATCGAGCGCGACGGCAAGGGCTTCGTCGTGTCGACGCCGCGCGGCCGGATCAAGGCGCGCGAGGTGGTGATCGCCACCAATGGCTACACCGGCGCCGTCACGCCCTGGCTGCGGCGCCGGGTGATCCCGATCGGCAGCTACGTGATCGCCACCGAGCCGATGCCGCGCGAGACGATGCGGTCCGTCATCCCGAAGGACCGGATCGTGTCGGACACCCGCAAGGTGGTCTACTACTACCGCCTGTCGCCCGACGGAACGCGCATGATCTTCGGCGGACGCGTCAGCCAGGCCGAGACCGATCCGCGCGTCAGCGGCCCGCTGCTGCGCGCGGAGATGGCGCGCCTCTTCCCGCAACTCGGAAAGACCCGCATCAGCCACTCCTGGATGGGCTTCGTCGGCTACACCTTCGACACCATGGCCCACACGGGAACCCATGACGGCATGCACTACGCCATGGGCTATTGCGGCTCGGGCGTCTCGATGGCGAGCTATCTCGGCATGCGCACAGGCCAGAAGGTGCTGGGCCTGGAGGAAGGCCGCACAGGATTCGACGCCCCGCGGTTCCAGACCCGCCCGCTCTACACCGGCAATCCCTGGTTCCTGGCGGCCTCGGTGCGGTATTATCGCTGGCTCGACGCCCGAAGCTGAGGCGGCCGGGATGGCCCGCCTCGCGGGCGGACCATCATGATGACGGAGGCTTGCGTCAGCCGGCCACGAGTTCGATGTGGCGGCGTGCCTGGCGCAGCGCCGAGATCAGGCGATTCTGGCCGCGCACCAGCTGTGTCTTCGCAAAGCCGAGCGTGGTCGCGTCGAACTTGTCGAGTTCGGCGGCAGCCGCGATCGAGGGCAGCGGCGGGATCGTCAGTGCGGGATCGTGGCGGAAGCGGTTAACCCGGGTGAAGTTGATCGGCACGAGGATGCGCGCCAGGTCCTGGATAACGGTGTTGGCCGCCGCCGGCGTCACCGTGCCGGCCTCCACGCGCGCATAGAAGCCGTCGAGCGCGGATGCCAACTCCGCGACCGCGGCCTTCGACGCGGAGAGGTCGAAGCGGCTGCCCGCTTTGTCCTGATACCCGGCGACGGTTTCGGCGAATTCCTTCGCCGTTGCCCGCCAGTCGAAGGGCAGGATCTCGGCATTGGCATTCCGCAGCACGGCGAGCAAGTAGACCTTCATATCGCGCAGCAGGACGTCGCGGTCCGCGATCTCCAGGATGTCGTTCTCGGTGTGCCAGGCGATGTTTCCGCCGCAGCCGCCGACCGTATAGTAGCCCTTCTCCTCGCGCAGCACGTCGGGCATGGTCGAGGACAGCATCAGGTAGGACGAGATGCCGATGTTGTTGAAGGAGTAGTCGCCCGCCCGGTGCGGCCGCTCGCCGGCGATCGCCTTGCCGGCGACCTCCTCGATGACGTCGGCCAGAAAGGCCTCGGCCTCGCTCATGCGCGACAGGTTGATGAACTCGGTTGCCCAGCGGCAGCCGGGGCTGTCGCAGTTGACCTGCGCGACCGCGTTCTGCTCGAGATCGAGTGCGAAGGCGTCGGAGAACCAGGTCGAGCCGGCATAGCGGCCGGTCGAGTGGCCCGGCCACCAGCAGATGCGCACCGACCGCTTGAGGCTGCCGCGATTGGCCCACAGGACCCGGGCGATCTCGAGCATGGTCGCGTCGCCGGTCGCATTGTCGCCGACACCGACGTCCCAGCTGTCCAGATGACCATGCAGGAAGACGTACTTCTCCGGCTCCTCGCTCCCGCGGATGAAGACCTCCGGCAGCTTCGAGGTGAACCAGCCTTCTTCCATCTCGGTGAAGATCGTGACCTCGCCACCGTTATCGGCGATGGCGATGAGCGCCTCGCCGTCCGGCTTGTTGACCGCGACCGCAGGGATCTTCGGCTTGCGCGGCAGGTCGTCGAGGTCAGGCGTTCCCCACACCGTGGTGCAGATGCCCCAGTGGATGTCGATGCCGGGATTGATGCCGATGACGCCGATGGCGCCGAGTTCCTCGAACTGCGAGATCAGGCCGGGGCTGGCGAAGCCCTCCGACATGACGATCTTGCCGCGCACGCGCTCGGCCATTTCGGCGCTGCTCTCGACCTTGCGCTCGAACATGTCCTCGATCATCGCATTGTGACGCGCGCCGACATAGACGAGCGGGCCGGTCAGGCCGCTGCGCGCATCGAGGCTGTAGGCCGGCGGTTTGGCGCGAAAGGTCTTGCCTCCGGCTTCGACGCGGGCCTGGCCTGGCAGGCTCAGATAGAGGCTCGGTTCGTGCACCGTCACCTCGACGCCGTGCTTCCTCAGCCGCGAGACGACCTCATCCATGCCCCGGTTCACGTCAGTCGGATGCTCGCGCTTGAAGGTCGAAAAGCTCTCCACCAGCGCCCACGGCTCATCGAGCGTGACTTGGGCAAGCAGGTCGGATTCGAGTTTGTTCATGAAATTGTCTCCCTTTCGTTTTATCTAGTAAAACACCGTTTCGGTCATTGACGTGAGGCTAGCAGAGAGATTTCCGAGCGGCAAGCGGCCGCGCGGCGGCTTTTCGCGTCGCGCGGCATCAGGAAAAGGGGAAATCGAGCGGCGAAGGCGCGCAAGAAGCATGCCCCGGGCGACACCCGACGCCGGAAGGGCAGCGGCCGCAGGGGGGGCTGTCGGAAGATGCGATCCCGGTCGTTCAGGCGATGGAGCGCAGGGCCTGTCGGGAACTGATCGGGTCGCTGCGGTGCAGCGACAGCTTGGCGGAGATCTCGGCCGCCGCGTCGAGCGCGGCACGGATGTAGCCTTCGCGCCGCTCCTCGTCGAAGCGCACCATCGCGCCAGCGACAGAGATGCAGGCGATGACGCTGTCGTCGGAGCCGAAGATCGGCGCCGCCACCGAGAAGGCGCCCTCGTCGAGATCGTTGAGGGCGATGTTGTAGCCGTTGGCGCGGATGCGCAACAGTGACTGGCGCAGCTTGTCCCGGTCGGTGATGGTGTAGGGCGTGAACGCCTCCAGCGGATTGGCCAGAACGGACTCGACCACCGCGGCATCCGAATAGGCCAGGATGCAGAGCGACCCGCCACCGGCATGGAGCGGCCCATGACGGCCGGCCTGCGCGAACAGGCGGATCGAGTGATGGCCGGCCCGCGTCGCAAGAACGAGCGAGCGCAGCCCCTCGCGAACCACGAGGTTGACGTTCTCCGACGTGCTGTCGCGCAGCGCGTCCATCACCGGCCGCGCCGCGACCAGCAGACTGCCGTCGCGCCCCACGCGTTCGCCGAGAACCCCGATCCGGTAGCCGAGCGAATAGACGGCGTGATCAGGGTCGCGGGACACGAAGCCGCGATCCTCAAGCGTTTGCAGCAGGCGAAAGACGATGGACTTCGTCATGCCGAGAGCCTTCGAGAGGCGAGTCACACCTTGCCCCGGCTCGTCGGCCAGCGCCTCCAGGACGAGCAGAGCACGATCGACGGCTGCAATCGTGTAGTCCTTGCCGCGCGCCTCCTGCGTGTCGTCGGACGTCGCGTCCTCGCCTCGTGTCATTGGATCTCCTCCAGAGTGGATTATCGCCGATTGATCGCCTGTTGCAATATTGGAGTTTTGTGCTTTACTCAACATGAAACAGAAACGCTGTTTTAATAGATGAAACGAGGGCCTCGTCAATGCGAATTGCCTATGTCGTTCCCGGACCGATGTCGAAAGGTCCGATGGGACTGAAGGAGATGCGCCGGCGCGAAGGCCTGCTGAACGAATGGGCGTTCCCGGGCACCGAGGTCTCGGTCATCGACGTCGCGGATGGCCCACTGTCGATCGAGTCGGCCTACGAGGAGGCCCTCTCCGTCCCCGCGACCGTCGAACTGATCGTGAAATGCGAGCGCGATGGCTTCGACGCGGCCATCATCGGCTGCTTCGGCGATCCGGGGCTCGAAGCGGCGCGCGAACTGGTCACCATGCCCGTGGTCGGCCCCTGCGAAAGCTCGCTGCTGCTGGCGGCAGGGCTGGGGCATCGCTTCTCGGTGCTGACCGTCTTCGACAGCCTGATCGCCGGGCAGGAACTGCTTGCCGTGAAGGCAGGCGTGCGCGCCAAACTCGCCTCGGTCCGGGCCACCGGCATCCCGGTGCTCGACCTGATGAAGGACCCGGAGTTCACGAAGCGCCGCCTGATCGAGGTGGCGCAGGCCTGCGTTACCCAGGATCGCGCCGACGCCTTCCTGTTCGGCTGCATGACGATGTCTTTCCTCGACATGGGCGAGGCGGTCTCGGCAGCGGTCGGCGCTCCGGCGGTCAACGCAGGCAAGGCGGCCCTCAAGCACGCCGAAATGCTGGTCTCGATGGGGCTCTCTCATTCCAAGACCGCATTTCCCATGCCGGCCAAGATGCTGGCAGGCAAGCCTTTCGAGGCGCTGCGGGTCGCCTGAGCGGCCCGCCAACAAGAACAAGAATCGCCGGTCAAACCGTTCCAGAGGAGAAGAAGAATGAGGTTCAGCTACAAATCCGCCCTGGCGACCGCGCTTGTCGCGCTCGTTGCCGCCTCGCCGGCCCTCGCCGGCGATCCGATCCGCAAGATCGAACTGTTCACCCGCCCCCAGGCGGCCCAGCCGCAAGAGTTCCAGTCCGTCCAGCTAATCGCGCAGGAATGGCGCAAGCTCGGCCTGGACGTGCAGGTAAAGGCCATGCCCTGGGAGCAGATGTCCGACGTCGTCTGGTACCAGCGCGACAAGTGGGACACGACCGCCTGGCAGATGGTCGGCCGGCCCGAGCGGTCAGACCCCGACGAGATCGTCTACAATCTGTTTCACTCCTCGACTGCCGAAAAGGGTTACAACTTCATCGGCTACGTCAATCCCGAGTATGACGCCGTCGTCGAAGCACAGCGCGTCGAGATCGACCCCGCCAAGCGCAAGGAGCTGATCTTCAAGGCGCAGGAACTCCTCGCCGCCGACCAGCCCAACATGATGCTCGTGCATCCGAAGTCGACCTTCGCCTACGACAAGACCGTGTGGAAGCCGGAGTCGGTCGTCAACCAGAGCGGCATCGGCATCCGCAACACCTGGACGTTCATGGCGCTCGAGCCGGCCGGGGAAAAGCGCGACATCATCGTCAATTCGGGCGACAACGTGCAGGCCATCAATCCGCTCTATATCTCCGGCGGCGTGGATTCCTGGGTGTTCGAACTGATCTACGACCGCCTTGCCCGCGTCGGGCCAGACGGTCTGCCGAAGCCCTGGGCGGCGGAGAGCTTCGAGTTCACCGACGCAAAGACCGTCGAGGTGAAGCTGCGCCCGGGAATGATGTGGCACGACGGGCAGCCGGTTACCGTCGAGGATGTGAAGTTCTCCTACGAGGCCGTCGTGTCCGGCGAGGCGCCGATGTACGCGCCCTTCGCCTCCAACGTCGAATCCATCGAGATCGTCGACGACGCGACGCTGGTCTTCAAGCTGAAGAAGCCGGCGGCATCCTTCGTCACCTCGAGCCTCGCCAAGATCAACCTCATTCCCAAGCACGTCTGGGAGCCGATCCTGGAGGACCTGAAAACGAAGGAAACGAATGCCGAAAGCCATCAGGAAGACAAGCCGATCGGCTCGGGCCCGTTCAAGTTCGAGCGCTGGCTGACCAACGAGGAAATCGTCCTGTCGGCCAACAAGGACCACTTCAACGCGCCGAAGGCCGATCGCTGGATCCTGCGCATCGTCCCCAACGTGGAAGCGGCGCTCGGCATGCTGCGCTCCGGCGAGATCAACTTCATGGGTGAGTTCACCGGCGATCCGCAGGTGCTGATCGCCGCGGCAGAGCAGGATGGCGACCTCGAAGTCGTCTCGACCGTCGACATGGGCTTCCGCTACATCGCCTTCAACGAGCGGCGCGCGCCTTTCGACGACCCTGCCTTCCGCAACGCCCTCTCGCGAGCGGTGGACCGGCAGCTGATCGTGAAGGCGGCGTTCAAGGGCTTTGCCGAGCCGTCGAACTCGGTCGTCTCGCCTGCGCTCGAATTCTGGCACGATCCGGCCGTCGTCAGCGGCCTCACCACGGGGCAGGACGTCGCCAGGAAGATGCTGGAGGAGGCCGGCTATACGCTTGAAGATGGCAAGCTGCATTATCCCGGTGACAAGAAGGAAGAACTGGCCGCTCAATAGGAACGGTCCCGGCGCGCCGTCTTTTCGGATGGCGCGCCCATTTCATGGCCCGCGACACACTGCGGGATCATTCGGGTACGACGTCGAACGCCGTGCAGACAGCACGAGCGCCGCAACGGGAACCTCCTGCCCATGTCGCATCTCAAGGCCGCCGCCAGCCGGACGCTCCAGCTCGCCCTGGTGCTCTGGGCCGTGGTGACGATCCTCTTCCTGATGTTCCGGCTGATGCCGGGCAACCCGCTGGCCGCCTATATCGATCCCACCTTCACGGTGGAGCAGCAGGAGGCGCTGATGGCCCAGTTCGGCCTCGACCGGCCACTCTGGGAGCAGTACTTCATCTATCTGGGCAACCTGCTGCAGGGCGAACTCGGGCAGAGCTTCCGCTATCGCGAACCGGTGGCCGAGCGCATCCTGGCGCTGCTGCCCAACACGCTGGTCCTCACCTTCTCGTCACTGATCATCGCCTACGCCTTCGGCATTCTCGCCGGCGCCTACCTCGCCTGGCGCCGCGGCAGCGCCGTGGAGCAGGCGGCGATCCCGCTGGTGCTGACGACGCGTGCGATGCCCGAATTCTGGCTCGGCATGGTGTTGCTCGCGATCTTCTCCTTCTGGCTCGGCTGGTTCCCCGCCGGGGGCACGCGTTCGGCCGGCGCCGAGTTCGACAGCCTGTTTGCGCTCTACACCTCCGGCGAATTTCTGACCTACCTGGCGCTTCCCGCCCTGACGCTGGCGATATACAGCCAGGGCCTGCCGCTGCTTCTCATGCGCTCCAACATGCTCGACGTGATGAAGGAGGACTTCGTCACGATGGCCCGCATCAAGGGCCTGTCGAACTGGACGGTCGTCGTGCGCCACGCGGCACGCAACGCGCTCCTGCCGGTGATGACCTCCTTCGCGATCGCCGTTGGCTACCAGCTGCAGGGCAACGTCGTCGTCGAGTCGGTGTTCTCCTGGCCGGGCCTCGGGCGCGAACTGGTGAATGCCGTGTCGGCATCGGACTATCCGCTGGCGCAGGGCGCCTTCCTGATGATCGCCCTGGTGGTGATCCTGATGAACCTGGTCGCAGACATGCTCTACACACTGCTCGACCCGAGGGTCGGGCATGCGTGACGGCGCCTTTACCACACGCCGTCCCGGCCTCGTCGCGCGCCTGTTCGGCACGCTGCGGCTGCCGCTGAACGACCCTTTCGCCGTCTGCGGGCTGCTGATCTACGGGATCTTCCTGGTGACGGCAGTCTTTGCCGACCAGATCGCGCCCTATGACCCGACGGAGATCCTCTACACGCCCGAATACGATCTCGCCGCCGACCTGCTGCCGGGAGAGGAAGGTCATCTGCTGGGGACCACGAGCCTCGGCCGCGACATCTTTTCCCAGATCGTCTACGGCACGCGCTCCGCCTTGCTGATCGGCATCACCGCCGCCTTCATGGTGGCGCTGATCGGCTCCGTCGTCGGGCTCGTGTCGGGTTACTTCGGCGGATGGGTGGACGCCGTATTGATGCGGCTGGCCGACATCGCCTTCGGCATCCCGTTCCTGCCCTTCGTCATCGTGCTGGCGGCCTTTCTGGAGCCGTCGATCTGGAACGTCGTGCTGGCCATGGCGCTGGTGTTGTGGCGTGACACCGGGCGGGTGATCCGCAGCCAGGTGCTGACGCTGCGCTCGCGCGGCTATGTCGACGCAGCGCGGGTCTCCGGCTCGTCCGACCTGAAGATCATCCTGCGCCACATCGCGCCCAACATCCTGCCGCTGTCGTTCCTCTATGGTTCGATCGCCATCGGCTGGGCGATCCTCACCGAGGCGTCGATCTCCTTCCTCGGCTTCGGCGATCCGCAGTCGATCAGCTGGGGCTACATGCTGCAGGACGCCTTCGCCAGCCAGGCGCTCGCCAAGCAGGCCTACTACTGGTTCGTGCCCCCCGGCATCTGCATCATACTCGTCGTCTCCGCCGGCTTCTTCATCACCCGCGGCTACGAAAACCTCCTGTTTCCCAAGCTGGGCAAATGACCGAGACATTCCTCTCCGTCCGCGACCTCAAGGTCAGCTACCGTGTCGGCCGCGGCTCCCTCGACGCCGTCGACGGCGTCAGCTTCGACGTGCCGCGCGGCTCGATCGTCGGTCTCGTCGGCGAATCCGGCTGCGGCAAGACGACGGTCGCCCGCGCGCTCACGCGCGTCATGGCCGACAACGCCTTCATCAGTGGCGGCCGGATGCTGTTCGACGGCCGCGACCTGGCCGCGCTCTCCGAGCGCGACATGAACGCGCTGCGCTGGCGCGAGATCGCCTTCATTCCTCAGAGCGCCATGAACTCGCTCGATCCGGTCTACACGGTCGAGTACCAGCTCAACGAGGTGCTGCGGCTGAGGGGCGGCCTGGGCCGGGCCCAGGCGCGCAAGCGCTGCGAGGAGCTGTTCGAAATGGTCGGCATAGAGGTCGGCCGGCTGCGCGACTATCCGCACCAGTTCTCCGGCGGCATGCGCCAGCGCGTCGCCATCGCACTGGCACTGGCGCTCAACCCGAAGCTGGTGATCGCCGACGAACCGGTGACGGCGCTCGACGTGATCGTGCAGCGGCAGATTCTCGACCAGTTGCGCGACCTGCAGCGGCAGCTCGGGATTTCGGTCATCCTGGTGACGCACGACATCTCCGTCGTTGCCTATATCTGCGACCGGACCGTGGTGATGTATGCCGGCCACGTCGCCGAGCAGGGCACGATGGAGGCGACGCTCACGCAGCCGTCGCACCCCTATTCGATGGGGCTGCGCAACGCATTCCCCGATCTCCAGGGCGCGGCGAGCGGCGTGCTGACGCCGATCGAGGGCGCGCCGCCGAGCCTCGCCGACCCGCCGCCCGGGTGCCGCTTCGCGCCGCGCTGCCCGTTCTCGATAGAGGTCTGCGCGTCGGTCACGCCGCCACAGGTCGAGGTCGAGCCGGGTCATTTCGCAGCCTGCCATCGCGCCGGGGAGGCGCCGGCCCTGCGCGAGCGCGCCAGGCACGTCAGCACATGGATGGCCGAGGCATGAGGCCGCCCGCGACAGACACCGGTGAACCGCTGTTCTCAATCCGCGAGGCCCGACTGCACTACCGCGTCGGCGGAGCGCTGTCGGCCCTGCGCGGACGCTCCAGCGTGGTGAAGGCGGTCGACGGGGTTTCTTTCGCCATCGCGCGCGGCGAGAGCATCGGCCTGCTCGGCGAATCCGGCTGCGGCAAGACGTCGATGGGCCGGCTGCTGCTCAAGCTGGAGAAACCCACCGGTGGCGAAATCCTGTTCGACGGCGAGGACGTCTCGCGGCTCAAGGGCAAGGCGCTGAGGCGCTACCGCGCCCGCACCCAGCTGATCTTCCAGAACCCGTTCGACGCCGTGAATCCGCGCTTCACCATCCGCGCCATCCTGGCCGAACCGCTGGAAAATGCCGGCGTGCCCAGGGCCGGGCACGAAGCCAGGATCGTCGACGCGCTCGAACTCGTCCGCCTGCCGCAGCCGGCGCAGTATCTCGACCGCTACCCGCACCAGCTCTCGGGCGGCCAATTGCAGCGCGTCGTCATGGCCCGTGCGCTGATCCTCCAGCCCGAGTTCGTCGTCGCCGACGAGCCGGTGTCGATGCTCGACGTCTCCGTGCGGGCCGGCGTGCTCAACGTCTTCCGCGACGTGCGCGACCGGCTGGGCCTGACCGCCATCTACATCAGCCACGATCTGGCGCTGGTGCGCTACGTCTGCGAGCGAACGATCGTCATGTATCTCGGCAAGGTTATGGAGGACGGGCCGACCGAGGACATCGTCCACGAGCCGCTGCATCCCTATTCGAAGGCGCTGGTGGCGGCTGTCCCCGTGCCCAATCCGCACCAGAGCCACGACCCGTTGCCGATCGGGCGCGGCGCGCCCGATCCGCGCAATCCGCCGTCGGGCTGCGTGTTCCGCGATCGCTGCCCCCACGCCTTCGACCGCTGCGCCAGCGAGGTGCCGGCCCTGCGCGACGCCGGCACGCGGCAGGTCGCCTGCCACCTGTTCTGACCAGAGAGGATCGATGCTCGCAGCCAGCTACACCAGGACCGGACCCGCAGCCGACGTGCTCGCCGTCGGCGACCGGCCAGATCCCGTCGCCGAGCCCGGCGAGGTACTGGTGCGCGTCCACGCGTCCGGCATCAATCCGGCGGACGTAAAGCGCCGCGCCGGCTGGAACGGCATGGCGATGGAACATCCGCTGGTCATCCCGCACACCGACGGAGCGGGCGAGATCGTCGATGTCGGCCAGGGCGTCGACCGCGCGCGTATCGGCGAACGCGTCTGGCTGTGGAACGCGCAGGGCGGCTACGGAACGGCGGGGCGCGCCTTCGGGACCGCGGCCGAGCTGATTGCGATCGATGCGGCACAAGCCGTCCCACTCCCCGACGCCTTGGATTTCACCGCCGGCGCCTGTCTCGGCGTCCCCGCAATGACCGCATTTCGGGCGGTCCATGCCGACGGACCGGTCGACGGGCAGACGATCCTCGTCAACGGCGCGGCCGGCGCCGTTGGCCATTGCGCCGTGCAGATCGCTGCGGCTGGCGGTGCCCGGGTCATCGGCACGGTGAGCGGCGCTTCGGCTTCGGCGCACGTCTTCTCCGCGGGCGCCTTCGCCACCATCGACCGCAAGGGCGAGGATGTCGCCGCGCGTGTCATGGAACTGACGGACGGACGGGGCGTCGACCGGATCGTCGAGGTCGACTTCGCCGCCAACATGACGCTCGACGCCGCCGTGCTGAAACCGAACTGTACCGTCGCCTCCTATTCTTCGAGCAGCGATCCGACGCCGGTCCTCCCCTATTACGCCTTCCAGTCGAAGGGCGCGAACCTGCGCTTCATCCAGGGCTTCGCCATTCCTGCGGCCGCACGGCGCGAAGGCGAGGCACTGCTGTCGCGACTCGCCGCCGACGGCAGGCTCTCGATCGCCATCGCCAGGACCTACCCGCTCGCCGAGATCGCGCAGGCGCATGCCGATGTCGAGCGCGGCGGCAACCTCGGCAACATCGTCGTGACCATCTGACACTCCCTGAATGAATTTCCCGAGGACCCCCATGCTCCAAACGGCCAGAACCGCGCAGGCGCCCGATCCGACCCCGGATCGGCCGGCCTGCGACCCCGTCTCCCTGGAGATCATCCGCGGCGCGATCGCGGCCGCGCAGTCGGAGATGGAAGCGCTTCTCGAGCGCACCGCGATCTCCGCCTTCATCCGCGAGAAGAAGGACTTCTACACCGCCCTGTTCGACGAGAATGGCGTGATGGCGATCGGCTCCATGGTGCCGATCTTCGGCGACATGACCAGCCCCGTCTTCGAGCACTTTCCGCCCGAGACGATGAAGCCCGGCGACCTCTACTGGTACAACGACTGCTACGGCTCGCGCGGCGCAGTCTCGCATTCCAACGACCAGGTGCTGCTGGCGCCCGTGTTCAGGAACGGCAAGCGCTGCGCCTTCGTGATGAGCTGGGCGCACTTCGCCGACATCGGCGGCATGCACCCGGGGTCGATCAGCCCCGACGCGACGGATATCTTCCAGGAAGGCATCATCATCCCGCCGACCAAGCTGATCGACCAGGGCGTGACCAACGAGGCGACGCTGGCGATCTTCCACCGCAACTCGCGCTTCCCCGAGCAGAGCAATGGCGACATGCGGGCGCTGATGGCGAGCGTGGAACTGGGGGTCAGGCGCGTCGGTGAAATCCTCGACCGGTTCGGCGCGGAGGTGGTGGCCGATGCGTTCGCGCAGCTTCTCGCCCGCACGCGGCGGCTCGTGCGCGCCAGGCTGGCAGAGACCTTCGACTATGGAACGCATCGCTTCACCGACGCGATCGACGCGGATGGCCACGGCAATGGCCCGTTCAGGATGCGTTTTGCGCTGACCCGCCAAAAGGGAAAGGACGGCGAGGACCGCTTCATCTTCGACGCGACCGAAAGCGACGACCAGGCGCCGGGTCCGGTCAACTACCTGATGAACCGCGGCGTGCCCGGCATGGCGCTCGGCCTGTTCTACCTCGGCGGCGATTCCGCGCAGGTCTGCAACGCGGGCGGCCCGAACGCGATCGACGAGGTGCGGCTGCGCGAGGGCTCATTCCTGCTGCCGAAATGGCCGGCCCCCCTGGGCATGCGCGGCCTGACCACCATGCGCGTGATCTCTGCGATCGGCGGCCTCGTCAACGTCGCGGGCGGCAACGCGCCAGCGGCGAATTCCGCCTATGTCATCTCGATCATGCGCGGCAGGTTCCGCAACGAGGCGGGCGAACTGGAGAGGTTCCTGCTCGCCGACGGCATCGGCGTTGGCTATGGCGCGCGGCCGAACGCCGACGGTATCGACGCGGTCTACTTCGTCGCGCAGGAAAACTACCCGGTCGAATTTCTCGAAACCGGCTATCCGATCCGGCTGCTGCGCTACGGCATCGCCCGCGATTCTGGCGGCGCGGGCACGCATCGCGGCGGTTGCGGCATCGTGCGCGAATACGAGATCCTCGCCGAGGACGCGCTGCTCGCCGTGCGCATCGACAGCCTGAAGAATCCCCCCTGGGGCATCCATGGCGGCATGGGCGGCGGCACCGGTCGGGCTGTCGTGAACCCGGGGACCGACCGCGAGCGCGTTCTCAGGCCGCTTTCCGACGGCAACCGGCTGGTGCGCGGCGACATCCTGCGGATGGAGACCGGCGGCGGCGGCGGCTACGGCCACCCTTTCGACCGCCTGCCCGCCAAGGTGCTTGAGGACGTGCTCGGCGGCTATGTCAGCCGCGAAGCCGCCGAAGGCCTCTACGGCGTCATCCTGTCCGGCAACGCGGTGGACGAAGCCGCCACGGCGCGCGCGCGCGTCGACCGACCCGCCGCCGGCCGCTTCCATCGCACGGAGTACGTCGATGTCCTCGCCTGAATCCTCGCTCGCCATCGCCGTCGACATCGGCGGCACCTTCACCGACGTCTCGCTGATCGACCGCGCCAGCGGCAAGGTTTGGCGCGCCAAGACGCCGAGCGTTCCGACCGACCCGTCGGAGGCGTTCCTCGCCGGCATCCGCCTCGCACTCGCCGAGGCCGGCGCCGACGCATCGGGGCTCGGGCAGGTGCTGCACGGCACCACGGTCGCCACCAACATGATCCTCGAGGGCAAGGGTGCGCGCACGGCGCTGGTGACGACACGGGGCTTCCGCCACGTGCTCGACATCGGTCGCCAGGACATTCCGCGCAAGGCCAACCTCTACACCTGGACGAAGCCCCCGCGCCCGGTGCGGGCCTCCCGCATCGTCGAGGTGAACGAGCGCATCGGCGCCGGTGGAACCGTGGTCGAGCCTCTCGATGAAGCCACCGTTCGCGAGGCAGCCGCAGCCTTGCGCGACATGGACGTCGAGGCGGTGGGCGTGTGCCTGCTGCACGCCTTCGCCAATCCCGCACATGAGCGGCGGACCGCCGAGATCCTGCGCGAGGAACTGCCCGGCATGGCAGTCACCATCTCCACCGACGTGCTGCCCGTGGTGCGCGAATACGAGCGCTCGCTGACGACCGTGCTCAATGCCAGCGTGATGCCAGGCGTGACCACCTATGTCGGCCGCATCGAGCAGCGGCTGGCGGACGAGAACGTGTCGGCGCCGCTGCTGCTGATGCAGTCCAACGGCGGCGTCGCCGGAGCCGCCGCGATCCGCCAGGCTCCGGCGCTGACCGCATTGTCCGGCCCCGCCGCCGGTGTCGTGGGCGCGCGGGCGATCGCGGCGGCCTGCGGCATCCGCGATATCATCACCGTCGACATCGGCGGCACCAGCGCCGACATCTGCCTCATCAAGGACGGAAAGATCGGTCTCACCCAGAGTGGCAGAGTGGGCGAATGGCCGCTGCCGCTGCCGATGGTCGACATGGTGACGATCGGCGCTGGCGGCGGCTCGATCGCAGCCGTCACCGACGAGACGCTGACGGTCGGCCCTCGCAGCGCCGGCGCGCGGCCAGGTCCCGCCGCCTACGGCCATGGCGGCCGCGAAGCAACCGTCACCGATGCGCATGTGGTGCTCGGCCACCTGCCAGCAAAGCTCCTCGGCGGGCGCATGACGCTCGACGTCCGGGCGGCGCACGCGGTGATCCGCGACACGGTCGCCGCACCGCTCGGCCTCTCGCCGGAAGACGCCGCGCGTGGCGTTCTCGCCATCGTCGACAACCACATGGTGGGCGCGGTGCGCGTCGTCTCGGTCGAGCGTGGCCACGATCCGCGCAAGTTCACCCTCGTGCCCTTCGGCGGCGCCGGCCCGCTGCATGGAACGGCACTCGCCGAGCTGCTGGGCATCACCAGCGTCATGATCCCGCCCGCGCCGGGCATCCTCTGCGCCGACGGCTTGCTTGCGGCCGATCTCAAGGCCGAGTTCAGCCGCACGCTTCCGTGCGCCGGGGCGATTGACGTTGCGGAAGCCGAAACGATCTTCATCCAGCTCGAGGAGCAGGCCAGGGCCTGGCTCGACGTCGAAGGCGTCGCGCCCGACGACCGCCGCGCCTCCCGCGTCGCCTTGCTGCGCTACCACGGCCAGGGCGGCGAGATCGCCATCGGCTGGGCAGGAACGCGCGAGGCGACCGAGGACGCCTTCCAGGCAGAGCACCAGGCGCTTTACGGCTTCACGCTCGGCGCGGCGATCGAACTCGTCACGCTGCGCATCGAGGCCGTCGGGCTGACGGCGCAGCAGCCGCCGATCCGGCTGTCGGTCTCCTCCGCTGTGACGCCGTACGACCACGTGGGGGTGCATTTCGACGGCGGGAAGATCAGCACCCCGCTCGTCGACCGCGCCTCGCTCGGCGCAGGGGCCAGCTTCGCCGGCCCCCTCATCCTCACCCAGCTCGACACCACCACGCTGGTACCGCCCGGCTGGTCGGGCACTGTGCACGAGACCGGCGCCATCCTGCTGACGCATCATCAAGAGGGCCTGCAATGACCGACGCGAAGCTCCAGGCGGTCTTCGACCATATCGAAGCCAATCGCGATTCCTTCGTGGAACGGGTGATGGACTACGTCCGCCACCCCTCGATCAGCGCCCACGACATCGGCATCCGCGAGGTCGCGGCGCTCCTGGTCGAGACGCTGAAGGAGCTGGGCATGGAGGCCGAGGCGGTGGCCACGGCCAACCACCCGATGGTGCTCGGCAAGCGCATGGTCTCGCCCGACAAGCCGACGGTATTGCTCTACGGCCACTACGACGTGCAGCCGCCAGACCCGCTGGAGCTCTGGGTCAGCCCGCCCTTCGAACCCACCATCCGCGACGGCCGCATCTATGCGCGCGGCATCGGCGACAACAAGGGCCAGCATTTCGCGCAGCTTCTGGCGATCGAGTCACACCTGGCCGTGCACGGCGACCTGCCGTGCAACATCATCTTCCTGCTCGAGGGCGAAGAGGAGATCGGCAGCCCGCAGATCGCCAGCTTCGTCCGGGAACACGCAGATCGCCTGCAGGCAGACCTGGTCGTGACCTCCGACGGGCCGTTGCACGAATCCGGCCTGCCGGTCATCACGTTCGGCGTGCGCGGCGTGGCGAGCTTCGAGCTGCGCTGCAGGACGGCCAGCCGCGACGTGCACTCCGGCAATTTCGGCGGCATCGTTCCGAACCCGATCTGGAAGCTCGTGCAGCTGCTCGCCACGATGAAGAGCGCCGATGGCGAGATCACCATCGAGGGCATCAACGAGCCGGTGATCCCGGCGACGAATTCCGAGCGCGAGGCCATGTCGCGGTTGCCGGTGGACATCGAGCAGGTGAAGGCCGATCTCGGGCTCGCCGAACTCGACGGTCCTGCTGGGCGAGGCTATTTCGACCGGCTGATGTTCCACCCCACGCTGACCATCAACGGCTTCCACGGCGGCTATGGCGGACCGGGCATGAAGACGGTGCTGCCGTGCGAGGCCTTCGTGAAGTGCGACATGAGGCTGGTCGAGCCGCTGACGCCTGACTACGTCTACGAGAAGATCCGCGCCCATGTGGAAAACCGCGCGCCGGACGTCGAGTTCGTGCCGCTGAACAGCATGCTGCCGTCCAAAACGTCGATGGATTCGCCCTTCGCTGCCCCGCTGCGGCGGGCGGTGGAAGCCGCGCGCGGCGTCGAGCCGCTGCTCTATCCGGGTGTCGGCGGCAGTCTGCCCGACTACGCCTTCACCAAGATCCTCGGCGTTCCGTCCTTCGTCGTGCCCTACGCCAATGCCGACGAGGCGAACCACGCGCCGAACGAGAACCTCGAAATCGTCCGCTTCGTCGACGGCATCCGCACCGGCTCGGCGTTGCTGTGGGAACTCGGCAAGCTCGGCGCATAGGGCCAGCTTGCGGCGGGGCCACAGCGGCTACACGAACGCAGCGACGAGTTCCTTCGTGTAGGCGTGGGCGGGGGCGGTCAGCACCGAGCGGGTGGCGCCGGTCTCGACGATGCGACCCGACTTCATCACGGCGACGCGGTCGCAGATGCTGGCGATTACGGCAAGGTCGTGGCTGATGACGAGCATGGACAGGCCGAATTCCTCGTGCAGGTCCATCAGCAGGTTGAGGATCTGGGCCTGGACCGACACGTCGAGCGAGGCGACCGGCTCGTCGGCCACGAGCAGCGCCGGCCGGGTGACGAGCGCTCGGGCGATCGCGATGCGCTGGCGCTGGCCGCCGGAGAATTCATGCGGATATCGGGGCGCGGCATCGGGATCGATGCCGACCCGCCCGAGCATGTCGAGGACCGTCGATCTGCGTTCCTCGCGCGCGAGGCCGGACGCCGCGAGCAGCGGCTCGGCCACGCTCCAGCCGATGTCCCGGCGCGGGTCGAGCGAGCCGAAGGGATCCTGGAACACCATCTGCATGCGCCTGCGCAGTTTCGTCAGCTCGGCGCGGCCGCAGCGGTGCGGGTCGACGCCGTCGATGCGGATCGTCCCGCCGTCGGGCCTTTCCAGCGCCATGACCATGCGGGCCAGCGTCGACTTGCCCGAGCCGCTTTCGCCGACGATGCCGAGCACCTCGCCGCGCCCGACCACCAGACTGGCGTCCTGGACGGCGGCAAGACGCGGAGCCGGCCCGAAGAGCGTCCGGCGCGGCAGCCGGTAGCGGCGCGAGACCGCGTCGACCGACAGGATCGGGCTGTCGAGGGTCATCGGACGGCCTCAGGCGCCCGGCCGGACGCATCCTCCGGAACGCGATCGCCCCGCGGCCCGGCGTCGGCGAGCCGGTGGCATGCCGCCCGGGCGCCCTCTCCGAGATCGATCGCCCGGGGCCGATCGCCGGCGCAGCGCGGCAATTCGACCGCGCAGCGGCCGCTGAACGGGCATCCCGGCGCGCGGCGTCCGACCGGCGGCACCGTGCCGGGGATGGTCGAAAGACGCGTTCGCACGGCACCCACCCGGGCGATCGACGGCCGGGCGGCGAGGAGGCCCGCGGTGTAGGGATGGCGCGGCGCCGCGAGGGTGCCGCGGGTCGGACCGGTCTCGACGATGTCGCCGCCATACATGACGATGACCCGCTCCGTCGCTCGCGCCACCACCCCGAGATCGTGGCTGATGAAGATGAGACCCATGCCGCGGCTGCGCGTCAGATCGACCAGCAGGTCGACGATCCTGACCGCCATGTTCGCGTCGAGCGCCGTCGTCGGCTCGTCCGCGATCAGGATCGAGGGATCGGCGGCCAGCGCCAGCGCGATCAGCACGCGCTGGCGCTGGCCGCCCGACAGCTGATGCGGGAACTGCGACAGCCGTGCGCGCGGGTCGGGAATACCGACCTCGTCGAGGAGAGCGAGCACCCGGACCTCGGCCGCTATCCGGCTGAGCCCCTGGTGCAGGACGATCGGTTCGGCGAGGATCTGGCCGATCCGTCGCAGCGGGTTGAGCGCGCTCATCGGCTCCTGGAAGACCATGGCGATGTCACGGCCCCGGTGCGAGCGCCAGCGCCGCTCGGACGCACCCACCAGCTCGGCGCCGGACAGGCGGATCGAGCCGGCCACCCGTGCCGCCTCGGGCGCCAGTCCGAGCAGGCTGGCGGCGAGCACGGACTTGCCGCAGCCGGATTCGCCGACGATCCCCACGCGCTCGCCGGGCGCCACCGACAGGCTCGCCTCGCGCACCGCAAAAGCCTCGCCGAAACGGATGGACAGGCGTTCGACCTCGAGCATAGTCCGGCCCCCTATCTATGGCCGCCGCGACAGGCGCGGATCGGTGATGTCGCGCAGCCCGTCGCCGAGCAGGTTGAAGCCGAGCACCGCGGCGACGATGCACAGGCCGGGATAGATGGCGAGCTGCGGCGCGAGATAGAGCAGCGTCTGCGCCTCCGACAGCATGCGTCCCCACGAGGCCGCCGGCGGCTGGACGCCGAGGCCGAGATAGGACAGCGCGGCTTCGGCGAGGATGGCGACGGCGAACTCGATCGTCGCCTGGACGATGACGGGCGCGGCGATGTTGGGCAGGATGTGGTCGACCGTGATGGCGAAGCCACCGCGGCCGGCGACCTGCGACGCCAGCGTGAATTCCCGTGTCCACACCTGATTGGCGGCGGCGCGCGAGACGCGGGCGAAGACGGGGATGTTGATGAAGGCGATCGCCACGATGGCGTTGGCAAGCGAGGGGCCGAAGACGGCGGCGAGCATGATCGCGAAGAGCAGCGCGGGAAAGGCGAAGCTGAAATCGGCGAGCCGCATGACCGCGTCCTCGACGATGCCGCCGACGGCGCTGGCCAGGAGCCCGAGCGCGGTACCGATCGCCCCGCCGAGCACGACCGCGACGAAGGCGATGGCGACCGAGGTGCGCGCGCCCGCCATGAGCTGTGAGACCATGTCGCGGCCGAGCTGGTCGGTGCCCAGCCAGTGGTCCGCGCTCGGCCCCTGGAACCGGTTCGCGACATCGATCGCCGCGAAGGGATGCGGCGTCCAGACGAGCGACAGCAGCGCAGCAGCGGTCAACGCTGCCACCAGCGCGCCGCCGAGCACCAGGCTCACCGGCAGGGAGGGGCGCGCGCTCATGCCAGCCGCCCCCGCAGCCGCGGATCGATCAGCACATAGAGGATGTCGACGACGAAGTTGGCGGTGACGACGATGGCCGCAAACAGCAGCACCAGCGCCTGCACCGTCATGAGGTCGCGGTTGCTGATCGCCTGGAAGATCAGCCGCCCGAGGCCCGGCAGGTAGAAGACGTTCTCGATGACGATGGTGCCGGTGACGACGTTGGCGAACTGCATGCCGACGATGGTGACGACCGGCACGAGGGCGTTGGGCAGCACGTGGCGCCACAGGACGCGGCCGCGCGACAGGCCGGTCGCCAGCGCGGTGCGGGTGAAGTCCAGCCGCAGCACCTCGAGCATGGAAGAGCGGGTGACCCGTGCCAGCACCGCCGCCTGCACCAGCGCCAACGCAACGGTGGGCAGCACCAGCGCCCGGAGGGCCGCGGCCGGATCGCTCCAGCCCGGAAAGCCGCCGGGCGGCAGCCAGCGCAGCCTGACGGCGAACAGAAGCACGAGGAGCATCGACAGCCAGAAGGCCGGCACGGCGATGCCGAGCTGGGACAGCGTCATGACACCCCAGTCTCCCGCCTTGCGGTGGTTCGAAGCGGCGAAGACCCCGAGCGCCAGCGCCAGGACGACGGTGAGAAGCGTGGCCGAGAGGGCCAGCGAAAGCGTCAGCGGCAGGCGCTCGGCGATCAGTCCGGCGACGGGGACGCCGAAGGAGTGGCTGGTGCCGAAATCGCCGCGCAGGACGCCCGCGATCCACGAGACGTAGCGCTCGAGCAGAGGCGCGTTCAGGCCGAGCTGCTCGCGCAGGGCCGCCTGCGCGTCCGGGGTGGAGTCGATGCCGAGGATCACCAGCACCGGATCCCCCGGCAGCACGTTCATGACCAGGAAGACGACGATGGAGACGGCAAGCAGCGTCGCGAGCAGACCCACCGTGCGCTTGGCAAGGAACAGAACCATGCGAGATCTTCAATCGGCCGGGAGCGACTCAGGCGGCAGCGCACTTCCGTGCGCTGCCGCCCCTGCGGCAAGCGGTCTCAGCCGTCCCACTTCACCTGCGCCAGCGGCTGGAACAGCACCGGCGAGGATTTCCAGAAGCCGGACAGTTCCTTGCGGACGACGCCGAGCTTCGGCAGCTGGAACAGGAAGCCATGAACGGCCTCCGTCGCCAGGAACTCCTGGCCCTGCTTCAGCAGCGCGTCGCGCTTCTCGGGGTCGGCCTCGGTCTTGATCCGGTCCCAGAGCGCGGTGAACTCGGGATTTTCGTAGCCGTAGAAATAGCTCTTGCCGCGGGCGAAGTTGCTCATGTCGTTCGGCGAGGTGTGGGCGATGATGGTCATGTCGTAGTTGAGCTTCTTGTAGATCTCTTCCAGCCAGAAGCCCCACTCGACGTTCTCGACCTTCACGTCGAGCCCGGCTTCGGCAAGCTGTGCCTGGATGATCTCGGCCGAGCGTGTGGCGTAGGGGAACGGCGGCACGCGCAGCGTCATCACGGTGCCTTCGGCGACGCCTGCTTCCTTGAGCAGTTCCTTCGCCCTGGCGACGTCGTGCGGGTACATCCCGGTCAGGTCGACATAGGCCTTGCCGTGCGGCGGATAGAAGCTACCGATCGGCGTCGCCTGGCCGTACATGGCGCCGTCGATGATCGCCTTGCGGTCGAGCGTATGGCTGATCGCGCGGCGCACGCGGATGTCATCGAAGGGCGCCCTGGCGTTGTTCATCGCCATGATGACCTCGCCTTCGGTGCTGCCGATCTCGACCGCGAAGCGCGGATCGGCCTCGAACTGCGCCATCATCTCCGGCGCAGGGAAGCCGGGATAGGCATCGAGCGTCTCCGACAGGAGAGCCGCGCTCGCCGAGGCCGGGTCGGCGATGAACTGGAACGTGATCTTCTCCATCTGCACGGTCGCGGCATCGCGGTGGGACGGATACTTCGCCAGCGTCAGGCGGTCGCCGCGGGTCCAGCTGTCGAACCGGAAGGGACCGGTGCCGACCGGCGTGGTCTTGGCGAGTTCGACCGACTCGGGCGCCACGATCGAGGCATCGCCCTGGGCGAGGTTGAACAGCAGGAAGGCGTCCGGCCGGCTGAGCTTGAGCTCCAGCGTCGCCGGGTCGATCACGGTGACGGCCGCGATCGGCTCGAAGATGCCCTTGGACGGGTTCACGCTGTCGGCACCCATGGCGCGGTCGAAGGAGAACTTCACGTCGGCGGCGTCGAAGGCCGTGCCGTCGTGGAAGGTCACGCCCTGCTGGAGATCGAAGGTGTAGGTCAGGCCGTCATCCGACAGGGTCCAGCCCTTCGCGAGTTCCGGGACGACTTCGCCCTGCTCGGTGACCGAGGTCAGCGCCTCGAAGACGTTGTGGGCGAGCATGCCGTCGATCGACGCCGTCGCGTCGCTGGTGGGATCGAGGGACGTCGGCTCCTGCTGCATGCCGATGACGATGTCCGTCTTCGACCAGGCGGGGAAGGCAGTCAGCAGCAGGGCGCCGAGCATGGAGCCGGCGATGGCTGTCGAGCGTGTCATGGTTCTGCTCCGTCGTGGAAGGATGGTCGCTGAATAGGAGGATCGCGTGTCGGTCGCATGACAGGGGCTGGACTGTTGCGGCACGTGTCCGCGCATCAGGATCTGGCGCCCTGGCCGTGTCGGCAAAGGGCGGATCCATGGCGTCACCTGATCGACGGACAGTGACGCCGCTTCCGGTTCGGACCGGCCCGGATGTGCGTAGCTGTCCCCTCCCCGCGACGACGCCAGACGCGAAAAAGGCTCCGCCGTCATGCCAGCGTTATGAATGGCCCCTATCGCTGCCGCGTACGTAAACGGCGCTGCGAGCGCGATTGCACAGCTGTGCAAAGGCAGATCATGGGCAAGAACGACTTCGTCAGCGTCGAGCAGATTTCCGTCGGCTACGGAAAGACGACGGTCCTCGACGGGCTCGACCTGTCGATCCGCAAAGGCGAGTTCGTGGCTCTTCTCGGCTCTTCGGGCTGCGGAAAGACCACGCTGCTGCGGGCGTTGGCAGGGTTCGTGAAGCCCGATGCGGGGACGATCCGAGTCGACGGCGAGGACGTGACCCGTCTTCCGCCGGACCGGCGCGGCATGGCCCTCGTCTTCCAGTCCTATGCGCTCTGGCCGCACATGACGGTCGCGCAGAACATCGGCTATGGCCTCAAGCTGCGCGGAACGCCCCGCGCAGGCATAGACCGCCGGGTCGGCGAATTGCAGGAACTGCTCGGCCTGGCCGGCCTCGGCAGCCGCAAGCCGACCGCCCTTTCGGGCGGGCAGCGCCAGCGCGTGGCGCTGGGACGCGCGCTGGCTGTCGATCCGTCCATCCTGCTCCTCGACGAGCCACTGTCGAACCTCGACGCGCGCATCCGCCTCAAGGTGCGCCACGACATCAGCGCGTTGCAGAAGCGGCTGGGCATCACCGCCGTGCATGTGACCCACGATCGCGAGGAAGCCATGGTGATGGCCGACCGGATCGTCATTCTGGACGCCGGCCGCATCGCCCAGCAGGGCGCGCCGGAAGAGGTGTTCAACCGTCCGGCCTCGCCCTTCGTCGCCGCCTTCATGGGCGCGGAAAACGTGATCGCGCTCAACGGCTCCGTGGGCGGCGGCAGGATCGCCATCGATGCCAGCGACGCCAACGCGAAGGCCATTTTGCCGCTGGACGGGCGCAATCTGAAAAGCGGCGGGTTCGAGGCGCGGTTCCGCACCGAAGGCGCGCAGTTGATCGACGACGGGATGCCGGTGTCCGAAGCGGTCGACGCGCTGGATCTGTTCGGTCATGTCGAGGCCGCGAGCTATCCCGGCGGGGCGTGGCGACATTCGGTGCGGGTCGGCGACGACATCATGCTGATCGATGCCGCCCGGCCATGCGCACAGGGCCAGGCGGTGCGCGTCCGGATCCCGGCGAAAAATCTCTTTCTTTTCAATCAGCAAGGCCGTGATTCGCGGCCGCAACCGAGTTCCCTGAACGAGGGTGGCGCCGCCCGCGTCCTGGAAGCATCCCACGCATGAACCTTGTCGAACGGAGACATCAACCATGAAGAAACTCCTCCAGGCATCGCTGGCTCTGAGCCTTTCGGCCGTGCCGGCCTCCGCAGCCGAATTGACGCTCATCACCGCAGGCGACCAGAACATGGTCGACTACGTCAACGAATACCTCGCCCCCCTCTTCGAGGAGCAGAACCCCGGCAATACCGTTCGCGCCGTCGGCACCGGGCCGGGTGACGCCGGTTCGCAGAAAATCCTCGAGCGCTTCGAGGCGCAGAAGCAGGCCGACGCTAAGGTCTGGGACACCGACGTCGCCGTCGTGCACGAGAAGTTCGTCGGCCCGATGGTCGAGGCCGGTTATCTCGACAACTACCGCGACCGCATCGCCACCGGCGGTCTCGTGACCCGGTCGAACGCCGACATGGCGCTGGGCGCCAACGTCAAGGGCTATGTGATGCCCATGTTCAACAGCCAGACCGCGCTGGCCTACAATCCGGCCCTGCTGCCGAATCCGCCGAAGAGCTACGCGGAACTCGCCGAATGGGCCAAAGCCAACCCGAAGCAGTTCGGCTACAACGGCATCAAGGGCGGCGCTTCCGGCGTCAGCTTCGTGATGGGCTGGATCTATGCCTTCGGAGACGGCGACGCCGACAAGCTGATGAACGGGCCGTTCGAGGAGACCGAGGCCACGAAGTGGGACAGCGCCTTCGACAGCCTGGCCGATTTCACCACCCATGCGACGCTCACGCCGGGCAATGCCGGCACGCTCGACCTGCTTTCGCGCGGCGAGATCGCCGTCGGACCCGTCTGGGTCGACATGTTCTACTCCTGGCAGGCCAACGGCCAGTTGCCGCCCGAGTTCAAGCTGGTGCTTCCCGCTCCGGGCATGCCCGGCCAGCCGATGCACTACGTGATCCCGGCAAACGCGCCGAACAAGGACCTGGCCGAGAAGTTCGTCGAACTGGCGACCAGCGCCAAGGTGCAGGCCGAAGGCATCGTCAAGCGCTTCAACTGGTATCCGGGCATCGATGCAAAGCATGTCCAGGCCGAACTCGACGAGGCGACCTGGAACAAGCTGTTCATCGACGTCACCCCGGACGATCTCGCCACCAAGGGAAAGCCCTTCCCGATCGCCCCCTACAACAAGGCGATCCTCGAGGCCTACGAGCGTCACGTCACCAACTGAGCCCTGCCACCGCAGAGCTTCGGCCGCCCGCCCCGCGCGGGCGGCCTCCCCGTAGCCGCGATCCGGATCGATCGATGCCGAAACATCTTCTCGGACTGCTTCTCGTGCTGCCAGCGCTGGCGGTGATCCTCCTCCTGTTCGTCGTGCCGCTCGCGACGTCGCTCGTCGGCGCTTTCAAGGTGGAAGACAGGTTTGGCTTCGGCAACTTCGCCAAGTCGTTCGAACTCTATACGTCCGACATCGTCTTCACGGTCGTCATCGTCTCGCTTTCGACGGCCATCATCGGCATTCTGTCCGTCGCCATCGGCGGCTATCTCGTGCTTGGCGAAAATCCCCGCGCCGTCGCGATCCTGCGCTGGCTCTACCGCTGGCCGCTGTTCATTCCCTTCATCGTCGTCGGCCAGATCCTGCGCACCTTTCTGGCCAAGAACGGCCTGATGAACAACGTCCTGATCGAGGTCGGGCTCATCACCCCGCTGCAGGCCGTCAGCTTCCTCGACTGGCGCGGCATCGTCATCGCTTTCGTCTGGAAGCAGACGCCTTTCGTCGCCCTGCTGGTTTCGGGGGCGATGGCGTCGGTCGACCGCAGCACGATCGAGGCGGCACGCAATCTCGGCGCCTCGCGCCTGCGCATCCTGGTGGAGATCATCGTGCCGCAGGTGGCCACCACCCTGATGGTCGGTCTTGTTCTGTCCTTCGTCACGATGATGTCGGTCCTGTCCGTGCCCCTGATGATCAACGCACAGTCTCCGACCATGATCACCGCCGACATCGCCTTCCGCATCAATGCCTATGGCGACTACGGCGTCGCCAATGCCCTTGGCCTCATCTCGCTCGTCGCCAGCGCCTGCGTCGGCTGGTTCTATCTGCGTCAGACCCTTCGAGAGCGGTCATGACCCGATCGATCCCTTGGCTCGCCCGCCTCGCCTCCCGCTTCGACCTGTGGTGGATCCCGAGAGCCATCGTGCTTGGCCTCCTGGCCTTCGCGATCTTCGGCCCGCTGACCAACCTGCTGCTGTGGACAGTTGCCGAACGCTGGTATTTCCCGCACGCGATGCCGCTGGACTATGGCTTCAGCTACTGGGAGCGCGTGTTCTCGCCCCGCGGCACGGCAATGGAATCGCTCGCCAACAGCGTCGTCGTGGCATCCATGACCGTCATGGCGTCGATGGCGCTGGCGGTTCCCGCCGGTTATGCGCTGTCGCGCCTGGAACTGCCCTTTCGCGCCCTGATCCTGCTTGCCTTCCTCGTGCCGCAGGCGTTTCCGAACCTGCCCGTCTACGTCAACATCGCGCGGCTTTTCTATCAGCTGGGCCTCAACGGAACCGTCACGGGTGTGGTGCTGGTGCATGTCACCCACGGACTGGTCTATGCCGTATGGATCGCGACCGCCGCTTTTTCGGCAATCGATACGGAGCTGGAAGAGGCGGCGCGGTCGATCGGTGCGAGTGCGCTGCGCACCTTCAGGGACGTGACCTTGCCGCTGGCCGCGCCCGGCCTTCTGGCCAGCGCCATCTTCGTGTTTCTGGAATCGCTGGACGAATTCACCGGCAGCTACTTCGTCGGCGCACCGGACGTGAACATGCTGCCGCTTCTGCTCTACACCGCGAGCGCGGGCGGCAACTACCAGATCGCCTCCATCACGGCGCTGTTGCTCCTCATTCCTTCAGTGGGCTTCATGCTGGTGGTGGAACGATTCCTCAGATCCGATGTGCTTTCGAAGGTCGGCCATTGAAACGGGACGCCAAGCAGGGGGCGCCGAGCTTCGTGAGCGCACAGCAGGTCGCGCAGCTTGCCGGCGTGTCGCGCTCGGCCGTCTCGCGCGCGTTCACGCCCGGCGCGAGCATCGCCGCCGAGACCCGCGACAAGGTGGACAGGGCAGCCGCACAGCTTGGCTACCGGGTCAACGACCTCGCGCGTGGCCTCCTGGCAAACCGCAGCCGGCTGGTCGGCCTCGTCGTCACCAAGCCGGAACTGGGCTTTCGCGCCCACCTCGTCGCGGCGCTGAGCCGCGCGCTGATCCGGAGGGGCAACGTTCCCTTCCTCATCAACACGGGCGATTCCGAGGTTGAGATCCAGGCCGCCCAGACAGCCCTGTTCGGATACCGCGCCGAGGCAACCATCATTCTGTCCGGCTCGCCGCCCGCATCCTTTGCCGAACTGGCCCGCCAGAACGGGCAGCCGCTCGTCATGCTCGGCCGTTCCGAGCCGGACTGCGACCACGTGCGCATCGACAACGCCGGGGCTGCGGCGAAGGCGGCGGCCTTGTTCGTTGGACGGGGCATCATGCGGCTCGGTCTGGCGGGCTCCGACTCCGGCACGCCCAGCATCGTCGAACGCGAACGCGCATTCGTCGCCGAGGCGCAGCGGCTCGGCGCGACCGTGCAGACGGCGCGGGGTGGCGATTCCGACTATGCGGGCGGCCAGCAGGCGGCGGCCGTGTTGCTGGGCCAGGCCGAGCGGCCGCAGGCGATCTTCTGCGTCAATGACCTGATCGCGATTGGTCTGCTCGACGCCGCGCGGATCAGGTTCAAGCTTCGTGTGCCGGGAGACCTGTCCGTCATCGGCTTCGACGACATTCCGGAGGCGTCGTGGGACGCCTACCGCCTGACCACGTTCCGGCAGGACCCGGACGAGATGGCCGCGCGCGCCATCGAGCAGCTCGACCGGCGGCTTGCAGACCCCGGCGCGGCACCGTCGATCATCCAGCTGGACCCGGTCCTCATCCTCCGCGACAGCACTCGAAACGAATAACGAGAACCGATGCATACCCCGCAGGACTACGACAATACCGCAAGCGTCCGGACCGCGACACACCTCTTCCGCGACGCTACGGCGCCGGGTCTCTCCCGCTTTGCGCGCCGGTCCACCCTCGGCTCATCGACTGTGCGCTGCGCGGGCATCATCATGACATCGATCGACACCTCCGACGCCGGGTCGACGGCATGAAGATCATCCTCGTTTCCGATCTTCATCTGGTCGCGCCGGGCAAGACCCTCTTCGGCATGGATCCGCTGCGCGGGCTCGAAGCCTGCATCGCCGACATCAACCGAACGCATGCCGATGCCGACCTCGTCGTGTTTGCCGGCGACCTGACCGATGACGGCGAAGCCGCCGCGTATGAAGCCCTCGCCGAACGCATCGTCCACCTCGCGCCGCCGCATCGCTTCATGATGGGCAACCATGACGATCGCGCCCGCTTCCTGCGGACATTGTCACAGCCGGCCGACGAGGACGGGTTCATCCAGTCGAGCGTCGACATCGACGGCACGCGGATCATCCTGCTCGATACGCTCCGGCCGGGACATGTCGACGGGCTCTTGTGCGAGACACGGCTGCGATGGCTCGGCCGGCAACTCGTCGGGGCGGCCGAGGCGCTCCTCTTCCTGCATCATCCGCCGTTCCGCCTCGGCATCCCCTCACTCGACGAGTGCCGGCTCGGTGAGCCGGACAAGCTGCTGTCGCTGATCCGCAGGCACGGCAATGTGCGCCATCTCTTCGCTGGCCACGTCCATCGGCTGGCCCACGGCAGCTGGCAGGGCATCCCCTTCACGACGGTTCGCGGCACCAACCACCAGTCGGCCCTGCGTCTTGAGGGGCCGCACGAGGTAAGCTTCGAAGCGCCCGCCTACAGTGTCGTGCTGGTCGACCACGACGCGGTCATCGTACACACGCAGGAACTGTCCCCGGGGGAATGATCCCGGGACGTCCCTGACGCCCTGTCAAGCAGCGTTCTCCCGAACGAAGTGGCCCGGGGCGGCTTCGCGGAGCCCTGCGCCATTGGCGGGTCCCGCCGGTACAGCTTTTGCCGGCAGCGGCTCGAGCGCGGCGCGGCGGCCTGACACATCATGGCGCGGCACCGATGCGAGCAGCCGCCTCGTGTAGGCATGGCGCGGATCGCGCAGCACCGACTGCGACGGCCCGGTCTCGACGATCTCGCCGCGATGCATGACAGCGATGCGGTGGCTGACGCGCTCGATGACGGCGATGTCGTGGCTGATGAACAGGAAGGAGATGCCCTCGCGCTGCTGCAGTTCCAGCATCAGGTCGGTGACCTGACGGGCGATCGAGACGTCGAGCGCGGAGACGGGCTCGTCGGCGACGATGAGCTTGGGCTTCACGGAGAGCGCGCGGGCGATGCAGAGCCGCTGGCGCTGGCCTCCGGAAAACTGGTGCGGATAGAGGTCGACCGCATCCTGCTGCAGTCCGACGGATTGCAGGAGCTCCGCGGCGAGGTCGCGCTGGTCGCGCGCCGACACGACGCCGTGAATCCGGGCCGGCTCGGTGACGAGATCGTGCACCGGCAGGCGGGGGTTGAGGCTGGCATAGGGGTCCTGGAAGATCATCTGCGCGTGCCGGCGCATGGCACGCAGGCCCTGCCGGTCGGCCCGCATCACGTCCTGGCCGTCGAGCAGGATGGCGCCGCTCGATGGCTCGATCAGGCACAGGATCGAGCGCGCCAGCGTGGACTTGCCGCAGCCGGACTCGCCCACCAGCCCGAGCGTCTCGGCGCGCCCGAGGCTGAGCGAGACGCCGCGCACCGCCTCGATGCTGCGGCGCCCGGCAAGAAAGCCGCTGCGAACCGCAAAACGGGTGGTCAGGTCGCGCACGTCGAGAAGCTTCGAGGCCCCCGACGGCGCGGCAGGCGAACCGGAACCCAGCTTCGGGGTCGCCGCCATCAGTTGCTGGGAGTAGGCGTGCTTCGGCGCGCCAAAGACATCGGCGACCGCACCTTCCTCGACCTTTCGCCCCTGGCGCAGGACCACGATCCGGTCGGCGATCTCGGCCACCACGCCCATGTCGTGCGTGATGAACAGGACGGCCATTCCGATCTCGGCCTGCAGATCCCGGATCAGGCTCAGGATTTCCGCCTGGGTGGTGACGTCGAGGGCCGTCGTCGGCTCGTCGGCGATCAGCAGCTTCGGCCGGCAGGCGAGCGCCATGGCGATCATCACCCGCTGGCGCAGCCCGCCGGAGAGTTCGTGCGGATATTGCGACAGCCTGCGCTGCGGCTCCGGGATCCGGACGCTGTCGAGCGCATCCCGCGCGGCGAGGAGCGCCTGTCTGCCGCTCATCGAGCGGTGGCGGATGAACACCTCGGCGACCTGGTTTCCCACGGTCAGCACCGGATTGAGCGACGTCATCGGCTCCTGGAAGACCATCGAGATGCGGTTGCCGCGCAGCCCGCGCAGCTGCCGTTCGTCGAGCGCCGTGATGTCGACGGGGCCGCCCTCCTCGTGCAGCGTGATGGTGCCGCCAGCGATCCTTCCGCCCTCCCGTTCGATCAGCCGCAGGATCGACAGGGCAGTGGCGGATTTCCCCGAGCCCGATTCGCCGACAAGCGCCAGCGTCGCGCCCTTCGGCACGTCGAAGGAGAGCTCGCGCACCGCCTCCGTGGCGCCGAAGCCGACCTTGAGATTGCGGACGGACAGCAGCGGCGTCACGAAGCGGCCCTCCGCATTCGCGCTCCGATCTCCGGATGCTCGGCGAAGACCGGCAGCGGCGGGGTCCAGCGGCTCGCGGACGGCGTGAAGCCGAAGGCGATCGGATCGCGGCCGGCGACCTGCCAGTTCACGGTCTCGCCCAGCTCGAGAAGCCCCATCGCGCCGGCAGGCTCGCCTTGCGTGGTGAAGCTCTCGGTCAGCGACTGCTGTGTCAGATGCGTGATGCCGTCGACCGTGGTCACCGTGTTCCAGTGGACATGGCCGGCGAGGCAGACGACGGGGACGCGCGCCTGCGCAAGCGCCGCGCGGGTCCGCTCGGCCATCGGATAAGTCGAGACGCCGGGATTGCGCTCGAAATAGTAGTTGCCGGTCTGGGCGTGGCCAGAGATCGGCACGTGGCTGACGACGAGGAGGGGGCGGTCGGCGGCCTGTGCGGTGCGCGACAGCCAGAGCAGGTCCTCCTCGCGAAGGACGAAGCCCTGGCGCTCCGCGTCGCGATGGATCTTCGCGTCCGCCCGCCACAGCGCAATGCGCCAGCCGCCCACATCGAGCGTCATCGACTTCATCGGCTGGCCGAGGATGGTCTCGTTGTCGGCGACCTCCAGGTGGTCCCGGTCGTGGTTGCCGTTGAAGTGGTGGATGGGCGCTTCGACCTGGCGAAATGCCTGGCCGACCTCCTTCTGGAGGACGAGGTCGGTCTCCCGGTTCTCGTCGGAGATCCGGTCGCCGAGGTCGAGCACGAGATCGGGTCGGGCCTCGTTGGTGAAGCGGGCGAACTCCGCCATCAGGGGCAGCGCGGTGTCGCCCCGCTTGGTCGCGGAAGGCTTTCCGTGGTGAATGTCGGCAACGACGCAGATGCGGACGGACATGGCTTCGGTTCCCGTTGTTCAGGCTGGCATGGGGCGCGATGCGCCGCCGGCGCAGGCCGGCGGCGCTTCGAGAACGGGCGTCAGTTCGAGGCGAAGGAGATCGAACCGGCGCGGAAATCGAGGACGTAGGGGATGTGGCCGGGCTTCGGCGCCCAGTTGACGTTCTTGTTCATCGCCCAGGATTCGAACGGCCGGTAGAGCGGCAGCACCGGCGGATCCTGGCTGATACGCTCCATCAGTTCGGCATAGGCAGCCTTGCGCGCCTCGACGTCCTTGGAGAAGCGGAAACGCTCCCAGGCCTCGGCATAGGCCGCGTCAGTGTTGAAGCGTCCTTCCGACTCCGACGGCCCCTTGGGCGCCCACATCACGCCGAACGAGCCGAAGGGGTCGGCGAAGTACATCGGATTCGACCAGTTGCGGGCCATCATGTCGGCATCGCCGCCGTTCCACTTGTCGACCACGTTGACCTTGCCGTTGATGCCGACTTCCTTCCACATCTCCACGATCGCCTGCGCGGCGAGCAGGCCGTTGGTGTAGTAGGTCGGGAAGCTCGTGTAGACGATCTCCTCGCCCTTGTAGCCGGCCTCCTGGAGCAGCTGCTTCGCCTTCTCCGGATTGTACTCGAAGGTCTTGAGCTCCGGCATGTAGAGTTCGCCGAACTCCTCCATGGTGTGGGACGCAGGCACGATCGCCTTTCCGAGCCACAGCGCCTCGTTGAGCGTGTCGCGGTCCACCGCGAGGCTCATGGCCTGGCGGATGCGCGGGTCCTTCAGCACAGGATGGTTGGCGTTCATGATCATGACGTGGAACAGCGCAGTGGCCGAACCCGCGGCCTTGAGCGCCGGATCGGACTCGATCAGCGACAGCTGGTCGGGCGCGATGTTGGTGACGAGGTCAGCCTCGCCGGTCTTCAGCGCCGTGATGCGCGAGGCGGTCTCGGGCATGTGCTTCACGGTCACCTTGTCCAGCGGTGCCTTCTCGCCCCAGAAGCCGTCGAAACGTTCCCAGACCAGCGTTTCGCCGGGAACGAGCTGGGTGATGGCGTAGGGACCGGTGCCCACGGGCTTCAGCGAGAAGGCCTCGAAGTCGTCGTTCTCGGCAACCTTGGGATCGCCGGTCAGGCCCTTGGTGTAGTCTTCCGGGATGATCATGACCTGCTGCAGGTTGAGCAGCGTCTCCCACAGCGGCTCCTCGCGCTTGGCGTGGATGCGCACCGTGTAGTCGTCGATCTTTTCGGCCTTGTCGAAATTGGCGAGCCGGTCGCGGGCGCGCACCTGGTAGGGCGGGAAGGTCGCCTGGTACATGCGGTTGAGCGAGAACACCACGTCGTCGGCGGTCATCGCCTCGCCATTGTGGAAGGTGACGCCCTGGCGAAGCTTCAGCTCCATCACGGTCGGCTCGACCAGCGTCCATTCGGTGGCGAGGCCGGGGCGGAACTCGCCCTGGAGCTTGTCGTAGTTCTTTTCGACCAGCGTGTCGAAGCTGTTGTAGTAGAACTGCGACCCGACGTTCGAATGGTCGCGGCCCGGATCGATGAAGCCGGTCACGTTGGCCGCGCCGACGGTCAGTTCGACGGCGAAGGCGGAGCCCGCGAGTACGGTGGCGATCGCGGTCGTCGCAAGGAACCTGGTCATGTCATGCCTCCTGAAAGGACGGTTGGGTTTGGGATCGGCGGGCCTCGGAAGGGCCTCTTCTTCTTGAATGGGAAACGGGTCATCTGCCGCGCAGCCGCACGTCGGCGCGGTCGCGCAGCCAGTCGCCGAGGATCTGGACGGCGAAGGTGACGAAGAGGATCATCACGGCCGGCGCGACCACGATCCACGGCGCCGTCGGCAGGTAGTCGCGGCCGATGCCGACCATGGATCCGAGCGTTGCCGTCGGCGGCTGCACGCCCATGCCGAGGAAGGACAGCGTCGATTCCAGAAGCACGATGTTGGAAATCGACAGGGTGAACTGGACGACGAGCGGAGACACCGCGTTCGGCAGCACGTGCCGGAAGGCGATCCGCCCGCCGGACGCCCCGGCCGCGCGCGCTGCCTCGATGAAGGGCATCGCCATCAGCCGCCGCACCTCGCCCCGCACGATGCGGGCATATTGTTCCCAGCCGTACAGGCCGAGCACCAGCACCATCACCTCGATGGACGACCCGAAGATCGCCAGCGTCAGCAGCGCGATGAGGGTGAAGGGGATGGCGATCTGGGCGTCGACCGCGCCCATAATGATGTCGTCGACGAGACCGCCGGCGATGCCGGAAACCAGCCCGAGCGCCCCGCCGAGCACGAGGCCGATCGTGGCGCCGAGGGCGGCGAGGATCAGCGTCAGCTGCAGGCCGTGGAGCGAGCGCGACAGCACGTCGCGGCCGAGTTCGTCGGTGCCCAGCAGATAGCCCTCCCTGTAGCGTTCGAAGCCGAAGGGCGGGCGCAGCCGGGCGATCAGGCTCTGCGCCGTCGGCTCGTGCGGCGCGATGAACGGCGCGAACGCCGCAACGATCAGAAGCAGGACGGCGATGCAGATCGCCGCGCGCTGGACGCCGTTCGCGTCATTCCAGATCCGCCTTGCGTCGGCCAGAAGGCCGGGACGGGACGCGGCGGTTGCGATCGCTGCCTCGGCCATCATGCCCTCCCGAGCCGGATGCGGGGATCGGCATAGGCATAGGCTATGTCGATCAATCCGTTGACGATGATCACCGCGAAGGCGACCGCGAGCACGGCGAACTGCAGCACGGGGAAGTCGCGCAGGATCGCCGCGTTGACGAGCAGGTCGCCGATGCCGGGCCAGGCGAAGATCGCCTCGACGACAACGTTTCCGGCCGCGGCGAGGCCGGCGATCTGCAGCCCGAGCACCGAAAGGATGGTGATCGAAGCGTTGGAGAAGCCATGCTTCAGGATGACGACGGCTTCCGACAGGCCCTTGGCGCGGGCGGTGCGCATGAAGTCCTGGCTGAGCACGTCGAGCATAGCGTTGCGCGTGAAGCGCGTCAGCGCCGCGATCAGCGCGCCGGCCAGCGTGATGGTGGGCATGATGAAGTGCCACGGGGTCGAGTTGCCGACCACCGGCAGCCAGTTCAGCGTGAAGGCGAAGACGAGCACCATGAAGATGGCGAGCACGAAGTTCGGCACCGCATAGCCGACGAAGGCGATGGTCATCACCGTGCTGCCGATCCAGTTGCTGCGATGGATCGCGGCGAGGATGCCGAGCGGGACGGCGACGAGGATGGTGAGCGAGACGCCGGACAGCAGCAGTTGCAGCGACGGCCAGATGCGCTCTGCCACGATCTCGGCCACCGGGCGCCGCTCGACGAAGGACAGGCCGAACTGCCCGTCGATGAAGGAGCCGAGGAAGCGGACGTACTGCTCCCAGATCGAGGCGTCGAGACCGTAATAGCGGGTCAGCAGGTCGCGATCCTCCTGCGTGATCCCCTGGCCGACGACGTAGTCGATCGGATCGCCGGACAGACGGGTGGCGAAGAAGACCAGCGTCACGATCACGAAGAGCGTGACGACCATCTTGAACAGGGTGCGGGTGATGTGGCGCAGCATCAGATCGATCTCTCGGCTGCGGCCGCGTCCGGCATCGCGAGCGCACCCGCGGCCGGTGGTCCGTTCGCGGTCATGCGCCGCAGGTGGACGAAGCGGACGCCCGCCGCCGCCGCCGCGACGCCGTCGGTGCCCGCATTGTCGCCGATGAAGATGCAGGCGGCGGGAGAAGCGCCGCTGAGCCTCAGTCCAAGCTCGACCAGGTCCGGCGCCGGCTTGCCGATGCTGGTGAAGCGGATCGACGGAACGCAGGCCCGGACCGCCGCGACGATCGCCCCGGTTTCGGGAACCGGGCGGCCTCGATCGTCGGGATGCACGGTGTCGATGTTGGTGACGACGAGGGGCGCGCCGTCCTGGACATCGTCGATCAGCAGGGCGAGGTCCCGCACCGAGAAGCCTGCATCGCGCGCCAGAAGCACGATCTCGGGCTTGCGGGCCTCCGTCCGCAGGCCGAGCGCACGGGCGAGATCGCGGATCGGCGGCTCGGCATAGAGCGAGATCGCCGCACCCGGTCGCGACGCCGCGATCCGCCGCACCGCCTGCTCGCCGGCGAGAAGGATGCGGCTCGCCTCCACCGCGAGCCCGATGACCGCGATGCGGCGCGAGAGCGTCTCGGCGGTGTCGGACGAATTGTTCGAGACGATCCAGAGGCGATCGGAATGGCGGGCGACGAATTCCCGCACGTTCGGATAGACGTGTCCGCCCGAGACGAGGCACCCGTCGAGGTCGCAGAAGATGGCTTCGCAGCCCTCGACCGGGGCCTGCGCGATGTCCTCTATCCTGATCGTCTCGTCCGTCACGCGTGCGCTCCGCTGCCGACGGGCACGACGAGGCTGTCCGACGGCGCATGCGCGCCGCAGCAGTTTCGTCCCGTCCGCCTGTGGGTCCAATGGGGCAGCCGGCACGTCGCCCGCTGCATCTGCAACCTGGGCCTTCTCTGTGACACAGGCTTTACAGACGACAGCTAGACTTGGGTTCGATCAAAGCCCCGCTTCTGCCGCTGGAGATTTCCTTGACCGTCTCGCCCACCCGCATCCGCGCCGTGAACGCCGTCGCCGCCTCCGGCTCCTTCGCTGCCGCCGCCCGGGCGCTCGGCATTTCCCAGCCGGCGGTATCCCAGCATGTGAAGGGCATCGAGGAGGAGTTCGGCGTGCGCCTGTTCCTGCGCCGCAACGGCGCGCTCCATCCGACGCCGCTGTGCCTGGAACTCTGCGACGTGGCGGAACGGATGACGGAGGCCGAAAGCGCGGCGACCCGCATCCTCACCCGCCGCAACGCGCTCGCCGACGGACACCTGTCGGTCGGGCTCGGCAATTCGATGCCGGGCATGGCGCTCATCGCGCTGTTCAACAAGCGCCATCCCTCGGTGTCGATTTCGGTGCAGACCGGCTCCTTCGAGGAGATCACCACCGCCGTCATCAGCCGCCGCGTCGACGTCGGCGTGCTGCCCAACCTGCCGGACGACGGTCGCTTCCGGCGCGAACTGCTGGTTCGCCAGCAGGTCGTAGCGATCGTCAACGCCGACAGCGGGCTGGCGAGGGAGGACTGCCTGAGCTGCGAGCAGCTGATCACCGCGCCGCTCGTCTTCCGCACCCGCGGTTCGTCGACCCAGCGCGTCGTCGACCGGGCGTTCAACGCCGCCGGTCTCAGCCCGGTGCCTCTGCTCACGCTCGACACGCGCGACGGCGTATACGAGGCCGTGGCAAACGGCATCGGCGTCGGCTTCATGTGGCGCGAAGGCACCGGCCGGACGGACGCGATCCGGCGCATTCCCGTCCGCGAGATGGAGCGCCTCTACGACGAGGTGGTCTTCGCGCCGCGAGACGATGCCGGCCAGGTGAGCGAGGCCTTCTTCGCCTCCGCCAAGGTCTTTGCCGCCTCGGTCAGGGCGGACATGACCGCGAAGGGTCTCCAGGAGACGGGCGATTCGTGAGAGCGAAGCGGCTTGTCCGCGCGGCTCGGGCGGTCGATGATGACGGCATGAACAGCGCCGCGCAGCAACCCGTCGTCAGGATCCGCATCGTCTTCGGCGAAGGCGAGATGATCGGTCCCGGCAAGGCCGATCTCCTCGAACGGATCGACCGCACCGGCTCCATCTCGGCCGCCGGGCGCGAGATGGGCATGAGCTACAAGCGCGCCTGGATGCTGGTGGAAACGTTGAACGCCATGTTCCGCGAACCGCTCGTCGAAAGCACGCGCGGCGGCCCGCAGGGCGGCGGCGCGATCCTTACCGACACCGGCAGGCGGGTTCTCGACCTGTACCGCCGGTTCGAGGCGGATGCCGCCGCCTCCGGTGCCCAGGGACTGGCGGAGATGCAGGCGATGCTGCGGGATCCGACCGGACACGGCTGAAGAACGGACGGACGCCAGCCGGCGGCACGGGCCGCCGTCCGGTCGCGCGGTTCAGATTGCCAGGTACTCGTTGCGAAGATCCGCGTTGTCGAGCACCGCCTGCGCCGATCCGTCAAAGACGATCTGGCCCATGTCGAGGATGAGAGCCCGGTTCGCCAGTTCGAGCGCGGCAACCGCGTTCTGCTCGACGATGATGGTGGTGATGCCAAGCGCCTTGATCTGCTCGACGATACGCTCGATCTCCTGGACGATGACCGGCGCCAGCCCCTCGTAGGGTTCGTCGAGAAGGAGGAGCTTCAGGTCCCGGGCGAGCGCGCGCGCCACCGCCAGCATCTGCTGCTCGCCACCCGAAAGCGTCACGCCGTCCTGGCGGCGGCGTTCGGCCAGCCGCGGGAAATGATCGTAGATCTTCTCGATCGACCATCCCTTCGGTTCGGCGATCTGCGCCAGCTTCAGATTCTCCTCGACTGTCAGGCCGGGAATGATGCGGCGATCCTCCTGGACGAGCTGGATGCCCTTCCCGGCCGCCTGGAAATCGCGCAGCTTGTGCACCGCCTCGCCGTTCAGCCAGATCTCGCCGCTCTTCAGCTGCGGATCGAGCGCGCGCGCCAGCGTCCGCAGCGTCGAGGTCTTGCCGGCCCCGTTGCGCCCCAGCAGCGCGACGATGTCGCCCTCCTGGATGTCGAAGCTGACGCCCTGGACGATGTAGCTTTCGCCGTAATAGGCGTGAATGTCGCGGACGCTGAAGAACGGTGCCTTTTCGGTTGCCTCGGCCGGGTTCGGCATGGTCATGGCGTTCATCAATGTGCCCCTCCCAGATAGGCTTCCTGGACCACCGGATTGCCGCGGACCTCGTCCGGCTTGCCGTCGGCGATGATCCGGCCCTGAGCGAGCACCGTGACGCGGTCGGCGAGCGAGAACACGACGTGCATGTCGTGCTCGATGATGACCTTGGTCATGCCGCGTTCCTTGAACTTCCGCAGGAGATCGATGGTTGAATTGGTGTCGTGCCGCGACATGCCGGCGGTCGGCTCGTCGAGCAGCAGCAGGCGCGGATGCTGGACGAGCCCCATGGCCAGTTCCAGCCGGCGCTTGTCGCCCCGCGAGAGGCTGGCGGCGAGCGTTTCACGCTGCTTGTAGAGCCCGACATCCTCAAGCCAGTGCTCGGCCTCCTCGCGGATCGCCGTCTGGCGCGACGTCACCTGCAACGCGTTCAGGCGAAACGAGCCGTCCCGCTTGGCGAAGGCGGGCACCATTACGTTGTGCAGGAGCGAGAGATCGGGAAAGATCTCGGGCGTCTGGAACACCCGCACAACGCCCATCTGGTTGATCTCGTGCGGCTGCTTGCCGGTGATGACCTGCCCGTCGAAGACGACGGCGCCGGTGTCGGGGGCGATGCGCCCGATGCAGACGTTGAGCAGGGTCGACTTGCCGGCACCGTTCGGGCCGATGATGGCGTGGGTCGTCCCTTCCATCACCTGGAGGTCGATGTCCGACAGGGCCCTGAGCCCGCCGAAGCTCTTGTGGACGTCGGCGACATGAAGAACAGCGTTGGCCATCTGGGTTCCGTACTCATTCTGCCGGGGCGAGCCGGCCGGTCTCTTCCCGACTGGCCGGCTTGCGGGTGAAGGCATTTCGTATCTTGCGGACGCCCTCCATCAGGCCGCCGGGCAGGAAGATGACGATCAGCATGAAGACGACGCCGAGCGTCAGGTGCCAGCCCTCGCCGACGAACGGTGCCGTGATCGTGACGAAGAAATTCTCCAGACCGTCCGGCAGGAAGGAGAAGGCCTCGTGCAGCTTGGCCTCGTGGAAGGCGGAGAAGATGTTCTCGAAGTACTTGATCACACCGGCGCCGACGACGGGACCGACGAGCGTTCCGACGCCGCCGAGGATGGTCATCAGCACCACCTCGCCCGACGCCGTCCACTGCATGCGTTCGGCGCCCGCGAGCGGATCGGTCGCGGCGAGCAGCCCGCCGGCGAGCCCGGCATACATGCCCGAGATGATGAAGGCGGCGAGCGTATAGGGCCGGGTGTTGAAGCCGGTATAGGCCATCCGGGTCTGGTTCGACTTGATCGCTTTCAGCATCATCCCGAAAGGCGACCGGTCGATGCGCATCGCCAGATAGAAGCACAGGATGAGCAGAGCTGCGCAGAAGAAGAAGCCGCTCAGCCCGCTGAGCTCTTCGCCGAGCAGGTTGGGCGGCGGTATGCCCGAGCCGGCGTCCGTGAAGGCCCTGTCGAGGATGCGCGGATCGCCGAGCGCCAGTTGCAGGCCCGTCTCCCCATTGGTGATCGGCGTCAGCACCGAATAGGCCAGATTGTAGGACATCTGCGCGAAGGCGAGCGTCAGGATCGAGAAGTAGATCCCTGACCGTCGCAGGCTGACGAAGCCGATGACGGCGGCGAAGAGCCCCGCCACGACGACCGCGAACAGGACGGCCGGGATGACGCTCATCGTCAGCAGTTTGAAAGACCAGACGGCGGCGTAGGACCCGACGCCGAGGAAGGCGGCATGGCCGAAGGACAGGTAGCCAGTCATGCCGAACAGGATGTTGAAACCGATGGCGAAGATCCCGTAGATCGCGATCTTCTGCATCAGGTCCGGATAGGCGGCGCCGATGGGCGCGAGCCAGATCGGCATGGTCAATATGACCAGAGCGAAGAGGGCGAGCCGGACGAGGTCGTTGCGCAGTATCGCCATCTCAACGCTCCATCACGCCTTTGCGTCCCAGAAGACCGCGCGGCATCGTCAGGAGCACGACGACCGCGACCAGATAGATGATGACCTGGTCGATCCCGGGGATGATGTTCTTGATCTCGTTCATGGCGGCGAAGGACTGCAGGATGCCGAGCAGGAATCCGGCCAGCACGGCGCCCGACACCGACCCCATGCCTCCGACCACCACGACCACGAAGGACAGGACGAGGAAGTCCATGCCGATGTTGTAGTTGGGCGGCACGATCGGCGTGTACATCACGCCCGCGACGCCTGCCACGACCGCGGCGATGGCGAACACGACGGTGAACCGTCGCTGAATGTCGATGCCGAGGAAACCGACCGTCTGGCGGTCCTCCATCCCCGCGCGCACGACCATCCCGTAGGTGGTGAAGCGCAGGAAGGAGATCACCAGTCCGACGACCACCAGCGCGAAGCCCAGATAGATCAGCCGCCACCACGGATAGTAGATGCTGCCGAGCCCGATCCACGTGCCGACGTCGGCGCTGCCCGACAGGGCCGGAGGCGTCGCGACAGGGATAGGATTGGCACCGAAATTCGCCTTGACGATCTCCTGCAGCACGATGGCCAGGCCGAAGGTCACGAGGATCTGCTCGGCATGGGTGCGGCGATAGAAGAAGCGGATCAGGCCGCGCTCCATGGCGATGCCGACGAACAGCATCACGGGAATCGCAAACAGGATCGACAGCGGCACCGACCATTCGACGAGAAAGGCGCCGAAGTCGCCGAGCCACGCCTGCACGAGCGGCGTGCGGATCTCCATCGGCGAGCCCCAGGGCGTCAGCTTCTCAGGATCGACGGTGACGGTCTCGAGCTGGAGCAGTCGGCTGAAGACGACGGCGCAGAAGGCGCCGATCATGAACAGCGCGCCGTGCGCGAAATTGACGACGCCGAGCGTCCCGAAGACCAGCGTCAGACCGAGCGCGATGAGCGCATAGGCGGCGCCCTTGTCGAGGCCGTTGAGCAGTTGCAGAACGAATTGGTCCATGATGTTTCCGCCCCGCGCGGGGAAATGGAGAAGCCGCATTCCGTCCGCAGGCGGCCGGCCCATTCGGCCGGCCGCCTGCGTTTCAGCGGATCAGCACTTGCTGGAGACGGGGCCGAGTTCGCCGCCGAAGATCGACGGATCGTAGGTCACGACGTCGGTCGGCACTTCCTTGACGACCTGGAGCAGGTCGTACTTGTCGCGCGGGCTCTCCTTGCCCTGCACCACGAGTACCGGCTTGAAGCACTGGTGGTCGGCGGCGCGGTAGAGGGTCGGACCGTTGCCGAGGCCGTCGAATTCGAAGCCTTCGAGTGCCTTGACCACGCCTTCGGGATTGAAGGTGCCGGCCATTTCGCAGGCGTTGGCGTAGAGCAGCGCCTGGACGTAGCCGGTCTGCGCGGCCTGCGAGGGCGGCGTGCCGTATTCCTCGCCGAACGACTTGGTGAAGGCCTTGGTGCCGTCATTGTCGAGCTGCCAGTCCCAGTTGGCGGTGCCGTAGATGCCTTTGATCGCATCGCCTGCGCCCTGCGCCATGAGCTCGGAGAAGAGCGGAACGACGATCTCGAAGTTCTTGCCGTTCGCCTGCTTGTCGCGCATGCCGAACTGCACAGCCTGACGCAGCGAGTTCACCATGTCGTTGCCATAGTGGTTGAGGATCAGCACGTCGGCGCCGGAATTGAGGACCGGCGTGATGTACTGCGAGAAGTCGGCCGCGCCGAGCGGCGTGCGGACGGCCGCGACGGTCTCCCAGCCGAGCGCCTCGGTGGCGTTCTTGATGGATTCCTCCTGCGTCCAGCCCCAGGTGTAGTCGGCCGTGAGGTGATAGGCGCGGCGGTCCTTGCCATAGGCATCAGCCAGCACGGGCGCGATCGCCTGACCGGACATGTAGGCGTTGAAGAAGTGGCGGAAGCCGTTCGCCTTCTTGTCCTTGCCGGTGGTGTCGTTGGAGTGGGTCAGGCCCGACATGAAGATGACGCCCATGTCCTGGCACAGCGACTGCACAGCGACCGCGACGCCCGAGGACGAACCACCGCTGACCATGATGGCCTTGTCGCGCTCGATCATGCGGGTCGCAGAGGCGCGCGCGGCGTCCGACTTGGTCTGCGTGTCGCCGGTGACGTATTCGACCTTCTTGCCGAGAATGCCGTTGCCCTTCAGGGCGGAGCCCTTGAAGGTGTTGAGCATGCCGGCGTCGCCCTCGCCGTTGAGGTGCTTGACCGCAAGCTGGTAGGCCTTGAGCTGGTCCTTGCCCTCTTCCGCATAGGGACCGGTCTGCGGCACGTTGAAGCCGAGCACGACGCTGGAGCCGGTCGGCGCGTTGCAGAATTCCTGCGACCAGGCGCGGCTGGTGAAGATCGTGGGCATGGCGAGGCCGGCGCCCGCAAGCACGCTGCTCCGCAGGAATATACGGCGGTTCATCTTGTCGAAGTTCATGGAAGTCCTCCCTGGCTGTCGCTTCGATTCGTGAAACGGACGCGGCGACGCGCGCGACGCCTGATCCAAGCATCGCGGAGAACTGTAAATACCGCAATAAGCCTTTGGTTTAACAAGGTAGTTTTGTAAATGTTTGTATGTGAATGTCAAAGCGTGTGATAATGACTTACAAGATCGATGGCGGCGACCCTTGAGCAGCACCCTCAGAGGATGGAAGATACGCAATGCGCGGCTGGCCGGCGGGCTCTCGCAGGCCGACCTCGCGCGCCGCACAGGACTTTCGGCGCCCTACCTGAACCTCATCGAGCGGAACAAGCGCCGTGCGTCCCCGGCGATCCTGGGCCGGATCGCCGACGCGTTGGGTGTCGAGAGTTCCGAACTCGATGGCGAGGCCGACCGTCGACTGTCGGAGGAGATCGGCGAGATCATCGCGGATCCGGTGCTGGATTCGACGCAGATTTCCGCCGGGAGCGCCGAGGACCTCGTCGGAAGGGACCCCGGCTGGGCCGAGCTCATCCGGCGGCTCTACCGGGCCTATCGCGATCAGCGGCAATCGGTGCTCGCGCTGGCCGACCGGCTGAACCACGACCCGTTTCTGGGCGAAAGCGTCCACCGCCTCCTCACCCATGTCACCTCGATTCGATCGTCCGCCGAAATTCTCGCCGGCCAGATGCCGCTCGACCCGGCCGACCGCGATCGCTTCCTGTCGATCGTCACCTCGGACGGCGCGAAACTCTCCGACGCGGCGCGCTCCCTGCTCTCGTTTTTCGATGACGCCAGCATCCGCGTGCGATCGGCGACGACGATGGAGCATGTCGACGCCTTCATCTTCGAGACCAACAACTATTTCGGCTCGCTCGAGATGGCTGCGGCAGAGATTCGCGCAGGCTTCCGTCCCGGGGAAACGCCCCACATGGCAGCGCAACGCAGCCTCGAAGGCGCGACGGAGGATGCCGGAAGGATTCCGTCCAACCGCGGGTTCCAGTCGGTCCGCAGGATGGTCTCGCCGACCGTGGAGGGTGAGATCGCACGGATCGTCTCGAGTCATCCGGCGCTCCCATCCGCCGAGGCAAGGGAACTGGCCCGCTCTGCGCTCACGAGCTACGCCGCAGCGGCGGTGCTGATGCCCTACGATGATTTCCTCCAGGCAGCCGGGGCTTGCCGCTACGATCTCGACGCCCTGTGCGCCCGTTTCGGCGTCTCCTACGAGCAGGCGGCCCATCGCATCGCCACGCTGCGCAAGCCGGGTGCCGAGGGCGTCCGCTTCGCCTACATGCGCTCCGATCCGTCCGGCTTCGTCACCAAGCGCCTGCCCCTGTCGGGGTTGCCCCTGCCGCGCTACGGCACGGCCTGCCCGCTCTGGGTGATCTACGGAGCCTTCCAATCGCCGGGAGCGACCGTCCGCAGCTTCGGCGAGCTGCCGGGCGGCGAACAGTTCCTGTTCTTTGCACGGGCGGTCGAGAAGACGCCGGCCGTGGTGGGACACCCGCGCCACCTTCTCTCCATCATGCTGGCCTGTTCGGCTGCCGACGCGGCGCACGTGGTCTATGGCGATGGCCTGGACCGGAAGGCCGCCATGGTTCCGGTCGGCACCATCTGCCGCCTTTGCGCGCGGCTCGAATGCGGTGCCAGACAGGAGGCGCCTCTGATCGCGTGAACGGGGGTCGCTACGCCGGAACGAAAGACCTATGGCAGTCGCCAGCCGCAGGTTGTACTGCTTGCAGAGCTTGGGAGGGCAAGACGGATTTGACACAGGCGAGGATCCTGGTCGTCGAGGATGAACCGAACATCGTTGAGTCCTTGCGGTTCATCTTGGCCCAGGCAGGATTTGCGGTGGACGTGTCCGGCGACGGCGCCGATGCGTTGCGGCGCATGCGAAGCGGCCGGTACGATGCGGTCGTGCTCGACATCATGCTGCCGGGGCTGAACGGCTTCGACGTTCTGAAGGCCGTGCGCGCCGACCCCCGGCTGAGCGGGCTGCCGGTCATCGTGCTGACCGCCAAGGGGCAGGCGACGGACCGCAAGAGCGCGCAGGAGATCGGCGCGAGCGCCTTCATCACCAAACCCTTCGCCAATGCCGACGTGGTGGCGCAGGTGCGGAACCTGGCAGTAAGGAAATGAAGAACGCGGAACGGGAGAACAGGGGAGCGCGTGACGCCGCCGCGATCCTGCCCTTCGTGAGCGTCGTCCTTATCTTTCCCCCGCTCGTCTATATCTTTGCCGCGCCGGTGGCCGTCGCGGGCGTTCCGCTGATCGTGCTCTACCTCTTCGGCGTCTGGGCCGCCATCATCCTTGCCGCCTATCTTGTCTCGCGCCGGCTGAAGCCCGGCGTCGAGGATGCCGCAATCCGTGCGAGCTCCCCCGGCAGGCGATGATGCTGCCCGCCGACGTCGTCATCCTCGTCTGCCTCGTCTACGTGCTGATTCTCTTCGCGGTCGCCTTCGCCGGCGACCGCCGCGCCCGCAAGGACCAGGGCGGCTGGCTTTCGTCCCCGCTGGTCTACACGCTCTCGATCTCGATCTATTGCACGTCCTGGACCTTCTTCGGCGCGGTGGGGTCGGCGGCGCGCAACGGCCTCGAATTCGTGACCATCTATCTCGGACCGACGATCGTCTTCGTCGGCTGGTGGATTTTCCTGCGCAAGCTGGTCACCATCGGCCGCATCCACCACACGACGTCGATCGCCGACCTGATTTCGGCGCGCTTCGGCAAGAACCCCGCGCTCGGCGCCCTCGTGACGGTCGTGGCCCTCGTCGCGACCGCGCCCTACATCGCGCTTCAGCTCAAGGCGCTGACCGCCAGCTATCAGGTCATCACCTTCCATGCGGGTGCGGTGACCGCCGCCAACATCCCGCTCGCGCCGGATTATTCCACCGCCTTCTGGGTGGCTGCGGGGCTCTGCGTCTTTTCGATCATCTTCGGAGTGCGCAACATCGACGTCAACGAGCGGCACCAGGGTGTGGTGGCGGCCATCGCGCTGGAAGCCGTCGTCAAGCTGGTCGCGCTGCTGGTGGTGGGCATCTGGGTCGTCTCCAGCGTCGGCGATCTTCCTGCCGGCGCCTTCGCGCACGCGCCGGTCAGCCTGCTCGATCCCGAAGGCACCTTTGGCACGCGCTGGGTGACGCTGTGCTTCCTCGCCGGTGCCGCCGTCATCTGTCTGCCCCGCCAGTTCCAGGTGACGGTGGTCGAGAACTCAAGCGAGAGCCAGCTGCGCACCGCCTCGTGGCTGTTTCCGGCCTACCTCTTCCTCATCTGCCTCTTCGTCGTGCCGATCGCGCTTGCCGGGCTCGGCCGCCTGCCATCCGGCTCCAATCCCGACCTCTTCGTCCTCACCCTGCCGCTGAGCGCCGGCCAGGACACGATCGCCATGCTCGCCTTCCTGGGCGGCTTCTCCTCAGCGACCTCGATGGTGATCGTCTCCTCCATCGCGCTGTCGACCATGATCTCCAACCACATCGTCATGCCGCTCGCCTTGCGCTTCTCGCTGGTCCCCGAAGCGAGCGCGCAGATGATGCGGAGCTTCATCCTCGGCGCGCGCCGCGCGAGCATCGTCTTCATCATCCTTCTCGGCTTCCTGTACTTCCGCCTGAGCGGGACGTCGGAGGCATTGGCCGCCATCGGACTGATCTCGTTTTGCGGGGTGGCGCAGTTCCTTCCAAGTCTCGTCGGCGGGCTCTACTGGCGCCGGGCAACCGAGCGCGGCGCCATTGCCGGCATCGCGGCGGGCTTCGCCGTGTGGCTCTACGCGCTTTTCCTGCCGAGCTTCGGCGACAGTTTCGTCATGAGCGCGACGATGATCCGCGAAGGCCCGTGGGGACTGGAATGGCTGCGGCCGCACGGACTTTTCGGGCTCGACCGCTTCGACAGCCTCGTCCACGCCGTCATCTGGAGCATGCTGGCCAACATCACCCTCTTCGTCGGCGTCTCCTTGGCGACCGAACCGACGCCGCTCGCACGCTACCAGTCGCGTCTCTTCGTCGACGTCTTCCGCCGCCAGACCGAGGGCGAGTTCAGCGTGATCCGGCGGATCGCGCGTGTCGCCGAGCTCAGACAGATCGCCGATCGCGTCCTCGGCGCGTCCGAGGCCCTGGCGCTGTTTCCCGGTGGCACGGCGCGCGACCCGAACGCGATCGCCAGCGACGACCTCATCTCGCAGGTGGAGCACCGGCTGGGCGCGAGCGTGGGCGCGGCGACGGCGCGCGCGCTGGTCTCCAGCGTCGTGACCAGCGAGAGCATCAGCGTCGACGAACTCAAGCGTCTCGCAGACGAGACCGAGCAGATCCGCGCCTATTCGGCCGAACTGGAACGCAACTCCCGGCAGCTGGAGGCCGCGGCGGCCGAACTGACGCGCGCCAACGCGCGGCTGCGCGAGATCGACATGCAGAAGGACGACTTCCTGAGCCAGGTGAGCCACGAGGTCCGCACGCCGATGACCTCGATCCGCTCCTTCAGCGACATCCTCCTGTCGAACCCGGACCTGCCGGCCGGCGACATGGACCGCTACCTGCGCATCATCCAGAACGAAAGCCTGCGGCTGACGCGGCTGCTCGATGGCATCCTGGACCTGAACCGCATGGAGAACGGCGTCATGGGCTGGGACGGCAGGCCGTTCGATCCGGAAGCCGCACTGGACCGGGCGATGGAGAGCTGCGAGGCGCTGGCCAAGGCGGCCCATGTCGCGATGAAGCGGCGCGCCCGCGCATCGAAGGTCGTCGTGGACGGCGACGAAGACCGGCTGGCGCAGGTCTTCATCAATCTCATCTCGAACGCCATCCGCTACAACACCAGTGCCAGCCCACTGGTGACGGTGACCACCGCCGTGCGCAAGGGCGCCTACGAAGCCCGCATCAGCGACAACGGTCCCGGCATTCCCGAAGGCGAGCGCGACCGGATCTTCGCCAAGTTCGCAAGGGGACCCATGCCGCGTCAGGTGGGAGCCGGGCTCGGACTGGCCATCAGCCGCCAGATCGTCGACCGCTTCGGCGGCACGCTCGAACTGGCGAGCCCCGGCGGCGGCGGCGCGGAATTCGTGCTGACGATACCCCTGCACACGAACCCGGCGGCGAAACGGCCGTCGTGAGAGAGCGGACTGGCGCCAAGCGCGGCATCGACACCGGCCGGAGCCGGGCTCAGGTCTTCCGGAGCGGGCACCGGGGTCGGCTTGTCCCCTTCCGCAAGCGCGAAAACGAAGCGAACGGAGCGCCTCGTGAGATCGCAGTCCGCCGCGGTTCTTTCACCCGAAGCCGGTAGGGGCCGGACCGCTTCCGGAGGAACTCCTCCGGACATCCGGTCCGGGCGACACACGAGATGGGACTGACCGGGACGTCCGGAAAGTCGACGCGTCTCGAAGAGCGGTTTTCACGCCATGCCGAGCGCGGCCAGGTAGAGATCGAGGATCGCCTCCTCCTCCTGCCGCTCGTTGGCATCCTTCTTGCGCAGCCGGATGATGGTGCGCACCGCCTTGGCGTCGAAGCCCGTGCCCTTCAATTCGGCATAGACGTCCTTGATGTCGTCGGCGATCGTCTGCTTCTCCTCCTCGAGGCGCTCGATGCGCTCGATGAAGGCGCGCAGCTGGCCTGCGGCGATCGTCTGGGAGGATTCTTCGGTGATCTCGTCGGCCATGCTCGTGCTCCGCTTTGGAAGGGGCGCCGCGACTCTGTTCGGGCGGCGCCTGAATTCGAGGCGTCTCGATGCATCAGCCGGCCGGAAGGGTCAAGCCGCAAGCGATCAAAACACGGCCGTCCGTGGGTAGTAGAATGAGGCGAGCCGCCGAGGCCTCACCCGCCGGGCACGTCCTTCATGGCAAGCCTCGCGGAAAGCGTCTCCATGCGTTCCGCCAGCCCGGAAAGGGCTCCGACCACGGTCGCGTCGGTCCGGTCCGCCTTGGCGAGCGCCTCGTCACGGGTCTTGCGCAGCGTTGCGACCTCCGTCTCGAGACCCTTCACGCGGTGCTGCAGCTCCGACAGCTCGTCCATCACCATGATGCCCGCCATCACCGCGAGCCGGTGATCGCCGATCTCGCCGAAGGAGGCCTTGAGGTGGCCGACATAGCGGTCGAACTTCTGCGCCAGATCGAGGAGATGGTCCTCCTGCCCTTCGTCGCAGGCCATCCGGTACGATTTGCCGTCGATGCTGACGGTGACTTGCGCCATGGGGACCCTACCTGTCGAGGACGGCTCGGATGGTCTCCATGGCGGTGACCAGACGGCGCGACACTTCCTTGTTGGCGTCCTGCAGGCGCTCGGCGCGCGCCTCCGAGGCGTCGAGTTCCTGCGCGAGCCGGGAGCGGTCGGCGTTCATGCGCTGCACCTCCGCCTCCGCCTCGGCATAGTCCTGGCCCTGCTCGATCCGCGCCATAGCCGCGTTTTCGAGCACGTCCATGGCCTTGCCGAGCCGGTTGATGACCTCTTTCAGTGTCGCTTCCACGGCCGTTCCTGCGCGGAGAACCCGAATCGTGCGCGTTGCGAGCGCGTTATCCGTGAAAGATTAGACGCCGCATGAAAGGGGCGTCAACAAACTCCGCACCCCGGTCCCCAGCAAAGACGTCGACCAGCCGGCGGCCTGTCGCCCCAAAGCTGTCGATGCCGGACAGCACGAGGCCGGGATTTGTTGACTCGCAATCGGCACCTGCTATGTGTCGCCTCGCCTTTCCGGGGCATTTCGCGGGCCTTTGCGTGGTCCGTTCCAGCCGTTTCACGACGAGAGAGCCACCATGCCCGTTTCCGACCATCATGCCCGCATGGCCAATGCGATCCGCTTCCTGTCGGTGGACGCCGTGGAGAAAGCCAATTCCGGGCATCCCGGCCTGCCGATGGGTGCGGCCGACATCGCCACCGTGCTGTACACGCGCTTCCTGAAGCACGACCCGCATCACCCGCACTGGCCCGACCGCGACCGCTTCGTGCTGTCGGCAGGCCACGGCTCGATGCTGCTCTACTCGCTGCTCTACCTGACCGGCTACGAGGACATCACGATCGGCGAGATCGAGAAGTTCCGCCAGCTCGGCTCGAAGACCGCCGGCCATCCCGAGTTCGGCCACGCCGCCGGCATCGAGACGACGACCGGCCCGCTGGGCCAGGGCCTGGCCAATGCCGTCGGCATGGCGATGGCCGAGCGCATCATGAACGCCCGCTTCGGCGACGATCTCGTCGACCATCACACCTATGTGCTGGCCGGTGACGGCTGCCTGATGGAAGGCATCAGCCAGGAGGCGATTGCGCTGGCCGGCCACCTGAAGCTGTCGAAGCTGATCGTGCTGTTCGACGACAACGGCATCTCCATCGACGGCCCGATCTCCCTGTCCGATTCGACCGACCAGTGCGCACGCTTCGAAGCGTCGAACTGGCACGTCCAGCGCTGCGACGGCCACGACGCTCAGGCGATCGCCCGGGCGATCGAGGCGGCGAAGGCCTCCGACAAGCCGTCGATGATCGCCTGCAAGACCACGATCGGTTTCGGCGCCCCCACCCGCGCCGGCTCGAACAAGGCGCACGGCTCGCCGCTCGGCGCCGAGGAGATCGCCGGTGCGCGCAAGGCGCTCGGCTGGGATGCCAAGCCCTTCGTCGTGCCCTCCGACATTCTCGACATGTGGCGGCTGGCCGGCCTGCGCTCGACCAAGGAGCGCAAGGAATGGGACGCCCGCCTCACCGCGGCCAGCGGCGAGATCCGCACCGAGTTCGAGCGCCGCATGCGCGGCGAACTGCCCGGCGGCTTCGAGAGCGCCATGGCCGACTACAAGAAGAAGCTCGCAGCCGAGAAACCGAAGCTGGCGACCCGCAAGTCGTCGGAGAACGCGCTCGAGGTGATCAACGCGGCGGTTCCCGAGACGATCGGCGGCTCGGCCGACCTGACCGGCTCGAACAACACCAAGACCAGCCAGACGAAGCCCTTCTCCGCGGACGACTATTCCGGACGCTACGTCTATTACGGCATCCGCGAGCACGGCATGGCCGCGGCCATGAACGGCATGGCGCTGCATGGCGGCGTCATCCCCTATGGCGGCACCTTTCTCGTCTTCACCGACTACTGCCGGCCGTCCATCCGCCTCTCGGCACTGATGGGCCTGCGGGTGATCTACGTCATGACGCACGATTCCATCGGTCTCGGCGAAGACGGTCCGACGCACCAGCCGGTCGAGCACATGGCCGCGCTGCGCACCATTCCCAACCTGCGCGTCTTCCGCCCGGCCGACGCGGTGGAGACGGCGGAGTGCTGGCAGCTGGCGCTCGAGGACACGACCGGACCGTCGGTTCTGGCGCTGACCCGCCAGAACCTGCCCGCCGTCCGCACCGAGCATGTCGAGGAAAATCTCTGCGGCTTCGGCGCTTACGAACTGGAGACCGCGAGCGACGATGCCGTCGTGACGATCTTCGCCACCGGCTCCGAGATCGAGATCGCTCTCGCCGCCCGCAAGAAGCTCGAGGCGAACGGCCACCCGACCCGCGTCGTGTCGGTGCCGTCGATGGAGCGCTTCGCGATGCAGACCAGGCAGTACCGCACCGCCATCGTCGGCAATGCGCCGATCCGTGTCGCGATCGAGGCCGGCATTCGTCAGCCCTGGGACGCACTGATCGGACAGGACGGCATCTTCGTCGGCATGAAGAGCTTCGGCGCCAGCGGCAGGTACGAGGACCTCTACGCGCATTTCGGCATCACGGCCGAAGCGGTGGTGACGGCCGTCGAGGAGCGGCTGCACGAGGCGGCCTGAGCACGCTTTCGCGGCGCCTGGCAATCCTGTCGCGGCGCCGCCGGCGGGGGACTGGTCGATGTTTATCGATTGAAAGGCCCCTGGCCGAACGGATTTGCCGATGGCGGCGCGGCCGTGCGGCTGGATTCTTGGTCGCCGCGTCGCTAAGAAGCGGCAACCATCAAGCGAGGGCGTTTCCACGCCCGCAGTTTCCCTCCAGGAGGTATCCAGCATGTCGGTAAAGATCGCCATCAACGGCTTCGGCCGCATCGGCCGCAACATCGTCCGCGCCATCTACGAGTCCGGCCGCAAGGACATCGACATCGTCGCTATCAACGATCTCGGTCCGGTCGAGACCAATGCGCACCTCCTGCGCTACGACAGCGTGCACGGCCGCTTTCCCTCGCAGGTCACGGTGAAGGGCGACGAGATCCATGTCGGCAGCGACTCCTTCAAGGTCTTCGCCGAGCGTGACCCCTCGAAGCTGCCCTGGGGCGAACTCGGCATCGACATCGTTATGGAATGCACCGGCATCTTCACCTCGAAGGACAAGGCCTCCGCTCACCTGGCGGCCGGCGCCAAGCGGGTCATCGTCTCCGCCCCGGCCGACGGCGCCGACCTGACCGTGGTCTACGGCGTCAACCACGACAAGCTGTCGAAGGACCACGTCGTCATCTCCAACGCCTCCTGCACGACGAACTGCCTCGCCCCCGTGGCCATGGTGCTCAACGACGCCTTCGGCATCGAGAAGGGCTTCATGACCACCATCCACTCCTACACGGGCGACCAGCCGACGCTGGACACCATGCACAAGGACCTCTACCGCGCCCGCGCGGCTGCGATGTCGATGATCCCGACCTCCACCGGCGCGGCCAAGGCCGTCGGCCTCGTCCTGCCGGAGCTGAAGGGCAAGCTCGACGGCGTCTCCATCCGCGTGCCGACCCCGAACGTCTCCGTCATCGACTTCAAGTTCGTGCCGAAGCGTGACGTCACGGTCGAGGAAGTCAACGCCGCGCTCGTCGCGGCTGCCGACGGCAAGCTCAAGGGCATCCTGGCCTATACCCACGATCCGCTCGTCTCGATCGACATGAACCACGACGCGGCCTCCTCCACGGTGGCCCTCGACCAGACCAAGGTGATCGAGGGCAACCTCGTGCGCGTGATGTCCTGGTACGACAACGAGTGGGGCTTCTCGAACCGGATGTCGGACACGGCCGCGGCCTTCGCCAAGACCATCTGACGACAGGATGGCCCTGGACGGCAACGAACCGTTCTGGCTGTTTCTCGGCGTGGTCGCCCTGATGGCGGCCTTCGCCCTGATCCGGAGGGCGCGCCGCCCCTCCCGCCCCGGCGCCATGCGCTGGGGCCGCGAAGGCGCTAGCCGCCGGGACGACCCGGCCCGGGCGAGCCCGCCCGGACGCTGGGAGAACGATTCCAGCCGAGGTCCCGGCAGCACGGACAGCGGCGCCAGCGACGGCGGGAGCTGACAGCAGCCTCGCCATCATGACCTGACCTCGGCTTCGGCCGTACCGGCCACCCGTCTCCCGCAGACCCGGGAAATGTCGGCCCGGCCGCCCTGGGGCGCATTCTGTGCACGCCAGACTTGCCCCCGCCATGCCTTCGCCGCACTGTGGGCGGACAGCGCGACGGAGGGTTCGGGACATCGGCATGGACAGCGTCTACCTGGCGATCATGATCGGCACGGCATTGGTGCTTGCGGCTGCATTCTCCAGCCTGATCGCCTTTCGCTTCGGCGCCCCGCTGCTGCTCATCTTCCTTGGGATCGGACTGCTGGCCGGCGTCGACGGCCTGGGGCTCGACTTCGACAATGCCGCGATCGCCTATTTCATCGGCTCGCTGGCGCTGGCCGTCATCCTGTTCGATTCGGGGTTCGGAACGCAGCTCTCGGTCTTTCGTCAGGCCGCGTTGCCTGCCCTGTCGCTGGCAACCGTCGGCGTGGCCATCACCGCCGGCGTCTTCGGCGTGGCCGCCTACTACGTGACGCCCCTGTCCTGGCTCGAATCCTTCCTGCTTGGCGCGACCATCGCCTCGACGGATGCGGCCGCGGTGTTCTTCCTGCTGCGTGCCGGCAACCTCAACCTGCGCGACCGGGTGCGCTCGACGCTGGAAGTCGAATCGGGCTCGAACGACCCGATCGCCATCTTCCTCACCATCACGCTCGTCTCCGTCATCGCGGCGGGTGGTTCGCCGGAGGCGGACTGGCTGCTCATGGACATCCTCCAGGGCTTCGTCATGCAGATGGGTCTCGGTCTTGCCGCGGGCGTCACCGGCGGCTTCCTGATGGCACGGCTCGTCGACCGGCTGGAGCTCGACATCGGCCTCCTGCCGATCTTCGTGATCGCGCTGGCCCTGCTGCTCTTCGGCGTCGCCGGCGCGATAGGCGGCTCGGGTTTCCTCGCCGTCTACGTCGCCGGGCTCATCGCCGGCAATTCCCGCATCCGCTCGGCCGCGCGGCTGAAGCGCTTCCAGGACGGCATCTCCTGGCTGGCGCAGATCATCATGTTCCTCGTGCTCGGGCTCTTCGCCACGCCCTCGCAGTTCGGCGCGATCGCGCTGCCGGCGATCGGCCTCGGCCTGTTCCTGATCTTCGTGGCCCGACCGCTCGCCGTCTGGCTCTGCCTGGTCCCGTTCCGCTTTGCCCGCGCCGAGACCGCCTTCGTCTCGTGGGTCGGCCTGCGGGGCGCGGTCTCGATCCTGCTCGCCCTGACGCCCCTGCTCGACGACCTGCCCAATGGCGGCTACGTCTTCAACAGCGCCTTCATCATCGTCCTCGTCTCGCTGGTGGTGCAGGGCTGGACCATCGGGCCGCTGGCGCGGCGGCTGGGGCTCGTCGTGCCACCGCGGATCGGGCCGCTCGACAAGGTGGAACTGGAACTGCCCGGCGCGGCGCGGCACGAACTCCTCGCCTATCGCGTCGCCGCGGGAAGCCCTGTGGCCCGCGGCGTGCGCATTCCCCGCTGGGCGCGTCCGTCGCTGGTCGTGCGCGAGGGGCGCTCGATGGCCTATCAATATGCCGGCCGCCTGGCCGTCGACGACCACGTCTACATCTTCGTGCCGGACCGCTATCCGCCGCTGCTCGACCGGCTGTTCGCCAGCCGTGCCGATCTCGACGAGGACGACGCCGACTTCTTCGGCGAATTCGCAGTCGATGCGACGCGACCCGCGTCCGACCTCGACTCGGCCTACGGGATGGGCCTGTCGGAAGAAGAAGCCAGGCTGACGATCGCCGAACTCGTCATCGCCCGCCTCGGCGGCCGTGCCGAATATGCCGACCGGGTCATCGTCGGCCCGATCGAGCTGATCGTCCGCGACGTCGGCGAGGACGGCACGCTTGCGTCCGTCGGTCTGTCGACCGAGCCGCACCACGCCGCGCCGCAGGTTCCCGTCTTCCTCAGCGCCGGCGAGATGCGCGATCGCATGGTCGACGCCGTGCGCCGCTGGCGCGAGCGAAGGCGCGAAGCGAGGCTCCGCAGGAGCGAGGTGGAGGCCGCGCGCCAGGCCGATGCCGGACGCGGTCCCGACGTTGTGCTGCCGCGCGATCCGGACTGACCATCCCTTGCGCGTGTCGGGGCAAAATGTATGGTCCCGCCGACTGAATTCACGGAGACGACGATGCCCGACTTCAAGACCCTCGACGATATCGGCGACGTGACGGACAAGCGCGTCCTGCTGCGCGTCGACCTCAACGTGCCGATGAAGGACGGGACTGTAACCGATGCGACCCGGATCGAGCGCGTCGCCCCCACCATCGCCGAACTGTCGGACAGGGGCGCGAAGGTGATCCTGCTTGCGCATTTCGGTCGCCCGAAGGATGGACCCGACCCGGACCTGTCGCTCGCCCCCATTGCGGCCGCAACCGAAGCGGTGCTCGACCGCCGGGTCCACTTCGCGTCCGACTGCGTCGGCGACGTGGCGGCCGGCGCTGTCGCCGCGATGGCGGGCGGTGACATCCTGCTTCTGGAGAACACCCGCTTCCACAAGGGCGAGGAGAAGAACGACCCGGCATTCGTCAAGGCGCTGGCGGCTAATGGCGACGTCTACGTCAACGACGCCTTTTCGGCCGCGCACCGCGCCCACGCCTCGACCGAGGGCCTTGCACACCTGCTGCCGGCCTATGCCGGCCGCACCATGCAGGCCGAGCTGGAGGCGCTGGAGAAGGGTCTCGGCAATCCCCGGCGTCCGGTGGTCGCGATCGTCGGCGGCGCCAAGGTGTCCTCGAAGATCGACCTCCTCATGAACCTGGTGAAGAAGGTCGACGCGCTGGTGATCGGCGGCGGCATGGCCAATACCTTCCTCGCCGCGCGCGGCACAGATGTCGGCAAGTCGCTATGCGAGCATGATTTGGCGGCGACCGCCAAGCAGATCATGATCGAGGCGGCGACAGCCGGCTGTGCCGTCGTGCTGCCCATCGACGGCGTCGTGGCCCGCGAGTTCAAGGCGGGCGCAGCGAGCGAGACCGTCGCGATCGACGCGGTTCCCGCCGACGCGATGATCCTCGACGTCGGGCCGAAGACCGTGGACACCGTAAACGCCTGGATCGATCGGGCGGCCACGGTGGTCTGGAACGGTCCGCTCGGCGCCTTCGAGATCGCCCCCTTCGACGCCGCGACGGTGGCGGCAGCGAAGTTCGCGGCCGCTCAGACCCGCGAAGGCCGGCTCGTCTCGGTCGCCGGCGGCGGTGATACGGTGGCGGCGCTGCACCATGCCGGCGTTGCCGACGACTTCACCTATGTCTCTACCGCCGGCGGCGCCTTCCTCGAATGGATGGAAGGCAAGCCCCTCCCCGGCGTCGACGTTCTCAGGCGATAGCACGGCACGTCGCGGGAGCCGCCGGAAGCCAGGCGGGCAGCCTGGCCCGTCGGCTCAACCTGCGTGATGGGGTGTCATGCACAGCATGGCGATCCCGACGAGCACGATCGCCGCTCCGGCAAGTTCGCGCATCGTGTACTGCTCGCCGAGGAACCAGACAGCCACGAGGAAGGTCATCAGGAACTCGATCGCGAGGATCAGGATGATCACGTGTCCCAGCCGTGTCGTGCGCAGCACCTCGATCTCGAACCAGGCAGCGGCCGACAGCGTCAGGATGACGGCCGGAATCAGGACGAGATAGGTCGACCCGCCCCAGGCCTTCATGATCCAGCTCGCCGCCATGTAGAAGAAGGCGGCGCCGGACGCCAGCATGAGCGTGATCATCTGTGACATGCGAACTCCGTGTCGGATGATGCCGCAGGATAGCCGGTCCATGCGCGCGATCCTTGCGGACCCTGGAGCCTTGCGGGCCTGACGCAGAGGAACCTACTCCGGAAGAATGCCGTCTTCTGTTAAGGCCTTAACACTCCGCGCGGCAATTTTCCCAACGATATCAAAGATTTGCAACCAAAGCGCGAGTGTCGCCGCAGCTTTCCCGGCGACACGATGGGGGCTCCGCGCGCCCAGTCTCAGTCCGCGCGCCCTGCCCGGGTGCCGAGGAGCGCGAGGCCGGCGAAGGCCATGATGGCACCGAGCACCTCGCGGCCGGGATAGATCTCGTTCAGGGAAAGGATGGTCGCGACCACCGCCATCGAGACTTCGAGGGCGACGACCAGCGCGACGATCGGTCCGAAGCGGAATCGGCGCGGCGAGGCGGCCTCGATCCACGCGCTGGCCAGCATCGTGACGATGGCCAGAGGGATGAGGATCAGGTAGGGCGAACCGCCGAGCGGCTCGATGATCCAGGTCGCGACGACGTACACGACGGCTGCGCCTGAACCGAAAAGGGCGGTGGTGATCGGTGACATCTGGAAGGCTCCCAAACAAGGCCGTGCCCCGTTTGCATATGTTCGTGGGCCCGTGTGGCAACACGGGCCGGGGACGTTGGTGATGGAGCCAACCTAGCGCCCGCCGCACCAGAGGTCCGTTAACTGTTTAACACTCGTCAAATAGTGTCGGCTCCCGCTAAACCGATTGAATATTTTTCAATCGGTTCAAGGGCTTGCAGCGGCGTTCCGTTTGCTTGGCGCTTCTGTTAGAGGCCGGAAAACCATTTTCAGGAGGATCAGATGAGCGAACGGCTGAACGAGGTTGCGGCATCGGCGCGCGCGGACATGGCGACCCAGGTCGCCGGCAAGGACGGCTTCATCGCAGCTCTGGACCAGTCCGGCGGTTCCACGCCGAAGGCGCTGAAGCTGTACGGCGTGTCCGAAGACGCGTGGTCCAACGAAGACGGGATGTACGACCTCATCCACCAGATGCGCTCCCGCATCATCACCTCGCCCGCCTTCACCGGCGACAAGGTGATGGGCGCGATCCTCTTCGAGCAGACCATGGACCGCACGGTCGAGGGCGTTCCGACCGCGCAGTATCTCTGGGAGAAGCGCGGCGTCGTGCCCTTCCTCAAGGTCGACAAGGGCCTCGCCGACGGCAAGGACGGCGTCAAGCTGATGAAGCCGATCGCCGGCCTGGACGAACTGCTGAAGCGGGCCGTCGCGAAGGGCATCTTCGGCACCAAGATGCGTTCGGTGATCGACGCCGCCGATGCCACCGGGATCAAGGCCATCGTCGACCAGCAGTTCGAGGTCGGCAGGCAGATCCTGGCGCACGGCCTCGTACCAATTCTCGAGCCGGAAGTGACGATCTCGATCGCCGACAAGGCGCAGGCCGAGGAGATGCTTCTGGCCGAGATCCGCAAGCATCTCGACGACCTGCCGGCTGGCGAGAAGGTCATGCTGAAGGTGACCATCCCGACGAAGCCGAACCTCTACAAGCCGCTGATCGACGATCCCCGCGTCATGCGCGTCGTGGCGCTGTCGGGCGGCTACACGCGCGACGAGGCGAACGCAAAGCTGCGGGAAAATGACGGCCTGATCGCCAGCTTCTCGCGCGCGCTGACCGAGGGCCTGTCGGCCGGCCAGAGCGATGCGGATTTCAACGCGACGCTGGCGGCCACGATCGACAGCATCTTCCAGGCGTCGCGCGCCGACAAGGCCGCGGTCTGAAGAGCGATCCTCGGCCGTGCCATACGCGGATGGCATGACTGCTGCGGCGGCCGCTCTTCTCCAGGAGGAGCGACCGCCTTGTCCGTCTCCCCGTCATGCCGTCGGTACCGGGGAGCAGGTGCCGTATCCCGGTTGCACCTTTTCCATCTCCCGCATTCGGCTATAGGTGAGGCGATCAACAACGCGCCACACCCGAACGCCCATGTCCCGACTGCTTCCGCTGCTGTCCTGGCTCGCCTTCCCGATCTATGTCTGGCAGGGCATCGGCGTCCGGCTGCGCACGCGGCGCCTCCTGCCGGCCGGAGGGCCGGTGACGCATTCGCTTCCCGGACAGGGTACGGCGGTGCGGCTGCTCGTGCTGGGCGACTCCTCGGCCGCATCGGTCGGCATCACCCGCACAGACCGCGGTATCGCGGCGCTTCTGGCCGGCATGCTGGCGCGCGACACCGGGCGCCCGGTCACCTGGCGCGCGGCGGGCTTCAATTCCGCAACCGCGACGCAACTGCGTGATGTCGTCGTGCCCAACCTAGCGCATGACGACTGGACCCACATCGTTGTCTCGGTAGGCACGAACGATGCGAAAAACTTCCACACCGTCTACCGCTTCAAGCGCGACTTCGGCGGCCTGCTCTATGCCCTGCGGGCGAAGTTCCCCGCGGCGCGGATCGTCTGGTCGCCGGTGATCGACATGACGACCGTACCGGCCCTGCCGCCTTTGCTGGCGCGCATCCTCGAGATCCGCGCCCAAGCGATCAACGCCATGGGGACGCGACTTTGCCATGAACGCGGCGCCGTGCCGGCCAGCCGTCTGCCGGTCGAGGACCCGACGCTCGGCTTCTCCACCGACGGCTTCCATGCCTCGGAGGCGGGCTATCGCGCCTGGGCCGAGCACCTCCTGCCGCTGATCGAACTGCCGGCGGTCGAAGCGCTCGCCTCAGCTTCCGTGGCTGAGGACGACCGTCAATGAGATCAGCGCAAGTGCGCCGAGCGCCAGCTTCCAGAAATCGCTGCGCTTGCGCAGTCCGGGCAGCCCGAGCGGCTTGATGATCTGCACCGCCATGAGCAGGATGATGACGATCGAAAGGGCTTTGGTCATGCCGCGGGACGGCTCCTGCGTTGCTGGCGAGTTGCCACCGCCAACCCCCATTGACCAGCCTGCTTGACGGAAGTCAAAGCCTCTTCCCCCTCCGGGGCATATCGGAACATAGTCAGATGGACGCGTCGCGGCCGCAGCGGCTAGAACACGCGCAAGGACGACAGGGGAGGATGTCATGGTCTCGCGCTATCACGAGGTCTACGAAGGCTGGAAACGCGATCCCGAAGGCTTCTGGGCCGAGGCCGCCGGTGCCATAGACTGGGTCTCGCCGCCCAAGACGATCTTCGACGCAAGTGCCGGCGTCTATGGCCGCTGGTTCCCCGACGCGACCTGCAACACCTGCCACAACGCCGTCGACCGCCACGTCGAGAACGGCCGCGCCGACCAGCCGGCCCTCGTCTACGACAGCCCCGTCACCGGGTCGAAGAAGAGCTTCACCTACGCGGAGTTGAAGATCGAAGTCGAGGCGCTCGCCGCGGTTCTGGTCGATCAGGGCGTGGCAAAGGGCGACCGCGTCATCCTCTACATGCCGATGGTGCCGGAAGCGGTCTTCGCCATGCTCGCCTGTGCCCGCATCGGCGCGGTCCACTCCGTCGTCTTCGGCGGCTTCGCGGCGCGCGAGCTCGCCACCCGCATCGACGATTCCACGCCAAAGCTCATCGTCTCGGCCTCCTGCGGCATCGAGCCGGGCCGCGTGGTGGCCTACAAACCGCTGCTGGACGGGGCGATCGACATCGCCCGGCACAAGCCGCAATCCTGCATCGTGCTCCAGCGCGACCAGCAGCGCTGCGATCTCATGGCGGGCCGCGACATCGACTATGCCGAAGCCGTCGGCGCGGCGAAGACGGCGGGCCGCACCGTGCCCTGCGTGACCGTCGCGGCAACCGACCCGCTCTACGTGCTCTACACGTCGGGCACCACCGGGCAGCCGAAGGGCGTCGTGCGCGACAATGGCGGGCACATGGTCATGCTCGCCTGGACGATGTGGAACGAGTTCGGCGTGAAGCCCGGCGAGGTGTTCTGGGCGGCTTCCGACGTCGGCTGGGTCGTCGGCCACTCCTACATCGTCTACGCGCCGCTGCTGCACGGCTGCACGACGATCCTGTTCGAGGGCAAGCCGGTCGGCACACCGGACGCCGGCACCTTCTGGCGGGTGATCGCCGAGCACGGCGTGGTGGCGTTGTTCACCGCGCCCACCGCCTTCCGCGCCATCAAGGGCCAGGATCCGAAGGGCGAATTCGTCGGCAGGTACGACCTGTCGAGGTTCCGCACGCTATTCCTCGCCGGGGAGCGCGCCGACCCGGAGACGATCAAGTGGGCGGAGAACCAGCTGAAGGTGCCGGTGATCGACCATTGGTGGCAGACGGAGACCGGCGCACCGATCAGCCAGAACCCGATCGGCCTCGGCCAGTTGCCGGTGAAGTACGGCTCGCCCGCCGTGCCGATGCCCGGATACGAGATGCACGTCGTCGATGATGCGGGCCACGAGGTGGCGCGCGGCACGCTCGGCAACGTGGTCGTCAAGCTGCCGCTGCCGCCCGGCGCCCTGCCGACGCTCTGGCATGCGGACGATCGTTTTCGCGACGCCTACCTCGCCGAGTTTCCCGGCTACTACAAGACCGCCGACGCGGGCTTCATCGACGACGACGGCTATCTCTTCATCATGGCCCGTACCGACGACATCATCAACGTCGCCGGACATCGTCTGTCCACCGGTGGCATGGAGGAAGTTCTGGCCGAGCATCCCGACGTCGCCGAATGTGCCGTCATCGGCATCGCCGATACGATGAAGGGTCAGGTGCCCTGCGGCTTCGTCGTGCTCAATGCCGGTGTCACGCGCGATCCCGCCGAACTTGAAAGGGAGGTCGTGGCGCTGGTGCGCGACCGGATCGGCCCGGTGGCTGCGTTCAAGACGGTCGTGCCGGTCAAGCGCCTGCCGAAGACCAGGTCGGGCAAGATCCTGCGCGGCACGATGCAGAAGATCGCCGACCACGAGGAATGGAAGATGCCGGCGACGATCGACGATCCGGCCATCCTGGAAGAGATCGCCGAGGCGCTGAAGACGAAGGGCCTGGGCTGAGCCGGAGGGCAGGCGCCCTCTGGCCCGCCCACGCTGCGAGGTCTATAAGCGGCGCTCGGACATGTTCAGGAGCGCGCCATGCCACTCGACGGGAAAGTCGCCATCGTCACCGGAGGCGCAGGCGGCATCGGCTACGCCATCGCCGAGCGCTTTGCGCGCGAGAAGGCCAAGGTGGTAATCGCCGACGTCGACACCGAGAAGGGCGCCCGCGCCGAGCGCGACCTCGCCCGTTTCGGCGACGTCCAGTTCGTGAAGGCCGATGTGGGCCGGCGTCTGGACGTGCACAACCTGGTCGCCGCGACCATCGACACGTTCGGAGACATCGACATCCTCGTCAACAATGCCGGGATTGCCCATGGCGCCGATTTCCTCGACGTGACCGAGGAGGATTTCGACCGCGTGCTCGCGGTCAACCTGAAGGGCTCCTTCCTGACCGGGCAAGCGGTCGCCCGGCACATGGTCGAACGCGTGAATTCGGGCGGCCCGGCGGGATCGATCGTCAACATGTCGTCCATCAACGCCGTGCTCGCGATTGCCAGCCAGGTGCCCTATTCGGTGTCGAAGGGCGGCGTCAGCCAGCTCACCAAGGCGATGGCGCTGTCGCTCGCGCCCCACGGAATCCGCGTCAACGCCATCGGCCCGGGCTCGATCCGCACCGACATGCTGGCGAGCGTCAATGCCGATCCCGCAGCGCGTGAGCGGATCCTCTCGCGCACGCCCCTCGGCCGCATCGGCAATCCATCGGAAATTGCCGCCATCGCCGTCTTCCTTGCGTCCGACGAGGCCAGCTACGTCACCGGCCAGACGATCTACGCCGACGGCGGCCGCCTGCCGCTGAACTACACGGTGCCCGTTCCGGAGGAATAAGCGCGGTCGCCGATCGCTCCTGACGCGATGTCGTCAGGAGGGGGATGGCACAATCTCTCCATCGCAAGACAGTCGATGGAGACACTCATGACCACCTTCCCGACCTCACTGCTCGGCCGCTGGGCCGAGAGATGGCGCGCGACCCGCGACAGGGTTCGTACGGAAAGAGCGATCGCCCGCCTGTCGCCGGCGCTTCGTCGCGACATCGGCTGGCCGGATGCGGTTTCGCATCAGACCGGCTGGCGCGGCCACATCGTCGACGGCAAGTGAGGCGCGCGGCCGATGCGCCTGGCAGGGCTCCCCATCTCCTTCTCCACCCTGCCATCCGTGCAGTGCGGCCGCCCTGATGTGGGCGTCCGCAAACTGACATCTCCTGACAGTATGTTGTCAGGAGCACCCTGCCACTGTCTAATCCACCAAGAAAGGAATGCCGATGTCATTCACTCCGCAGAATTCCGTCGTCTGGATCGAGATCCCGGTCACCGACATGGCGCGCGCCAAGGCCTTCTACGGCGCCGTGCTGCAGAACGAACTCGCCGACGAAGAGGGAGGGCCCAATCCCATGGCCCGGTTCCGTGCAGCAAGCGAGGAGGCAACGTCCGGCCATCTCTATCCCGGCAAGCCGGCAGCGCCGGGCACCGGCAGCACCATCCATCTCGCCGTTGCGGCGCCGCTGGAGGAAGCCATGCAGCGCGTGACGGTCAATGGCGGGCAGGTCGTCTCGCCGGTAATCCAGATCCCCGCCGGCCGTTTCGCCTATTGCCTCGATCCGGACGGCAACTCCATCGGCCTGTTCACCGCCTGATCGGCACATCGAGAGGATACCTGCCATGCGACGCGCCGACCGCCTGTTCCAGATCGTCCAGCATCTGCGCGGCGGTCGGCTCGTCACCGCGCGCATGCTCGGCGAGTGGCTGGAAGTCTCGGAACGCACGATCTACCGCGACATCGCCGACCTCCAGTCGACGGGCGTGCCGATCGACGGGGAGGCCGGCGTCGGCTACCTCATGCGCTCCGGCTACGACCTGCCGCCGCTGATGTTCACGCGCGACGAGATCGTGGCCCTGGTCGCCGGAGCCCGCATGGTGCGGGCCTTCGGCGGTGCGGCCATGGCTCGCTCCGCCGAGGAGGCGCTGGTCAAGATTGCAGCCGTCCTGCCCGACAGCGAAAAGGACCGCATCGCGCGCACCGAGATCCACGCGCCGCTCTATGTCGTCAGCCAGCCGGACCGGGAGAAGATCGATACCATCGAGCGCGCAATCGAGAGCCGCACCGTGCTGACGCTCGACTATCAGGACGAGGCCGACAAGAGTTCGGTGCGGGACGTGCGCCCGCTCGGGCTCTGGTTCTGGGGCAAGGTGTGGACCCTGGTCGCATGGTGCGAGCTGCGCGAGGATTTCCGCGCCTTCCGCATCGACCGCATCGCCTGCCTGACCCTGGCCGAGCGGACCTTCCGGCAGGAGCGCGGCAAGCAATTGGCCGACTTCTACCGCCAGATGGAAGAGCGGGCGCCCGGCGGGGCAGCCACCCTCCGGAGGCGCGCCACGCACGAAGGCTGACGCGGCGCGCGCCGTTCGGCGGCGTCAGCCGACGTCGAGCACGATCTTGCCGATGTGGTCGCCTTCCTCCATCCGCTCATGCGCCCGCCAGGCGTCGCGCATCGGGTAGATCATGTCCATGACAGGCGCCACCTTGCGCTCGCCGAGCAGCGGCCAGATCAGCCGCTCGAGTTCCGCGGCGACGGCACCCTTGAATTCGACCGTCCGCGGCCGCAGCGTCGAGCCGGTGTGGACCAGCCGCTTCACCATCAGCTTGGCGAAGTTCACCTCGGCCTTCGCGCCGCCGAGGAAGGCGATCTGGACGATCCGCCCTTCCACGGCTGCTGCTTCGTAGTTGCGATCGATGTAGCTGCCGCCCACCATGTCGAGGATCAGGTCCACGCCCCTGCCGCCGGTCGCCTCCTTCGCCACCGCGACGAAATCCTCCTCGCGATAGTTGATCGCGCGGGTGGCGCCGAGCTTCACGCAGGCTTCGCACTTGTCTGCCGATCCGGCCGTCGCCAGCACGGTGGCGCCGAAGGCGGCGGCAAGCTGTATCGCCGTCGTGCCGATGCCGGACGAACCGCCGTGGACGAGGAAGGTCTCGCCCGCCTTGAGGCCTCCGCGCTGGAAGACGTTGTGCCAGACGGTGAAGAAGGTCTCGGGCAGTGCGGCCGCTTCCGTCAGCGTGAAACCGTGCGGCACGGGCAGCGCATTGCTCTCGTGGGTCAGGCAGTATTCGGCATAGCCGCCGCCGGGGGTCAGCGCGCAGACCTGGTCGCCGACGCGCCAGCGGCGGGCCTCGGGACCGACTGCGGCCACCGTGCCGGCCACCTCCAGACCCGGCAGGTCCGACGCGCCGGGCGGCGGCGGATAAGCCCCCGTCCGCTGCGCGACATCGGGCCGGTTAACGCCCGCTGCGCTGACGCGGATGAGAATGTCGCCGCCCTCGGGCCTCGGCACCGGCCGCGTTTCCGGTTTCAGCACGCGCGGCCCACCCGGCTCGCTGATGGCGATGGCTGTCATCATCTCGGGAAGGGCGTCTGCCATGATGTCTCCTGTCGATCGGCGGTCTGGAGCCGGAGATTTGATTCCCGACCCCGCGGGACTGTATCCTCCTCACCACGAACGGCAACCGGAGGAGACGGCCATGGGTATTCTCGAAGAAGAACAGCCGCGCAAGGCCCGGCCACACGAGATCGGCCAGGATCTCTCCTTGCTCTCGGTCGCCGATCTCGAGGAACGCATCGGGCTTTTGCGCGCAGAAATCGCGCGCATCGAGGTAGAATTGAAGGCGAAGGGATCCACGAAACAGGCCGCCGAGGCGCTATTCCGCCGCATTTGACGGGTTGACCTCGCCGCCCTGTCGCCGAAGCTGTCACGCGCCGCTTCGAAGCCGCCCCGCGATTCGTTCGACCCCAAACGGAAGGTTCCCATGTTCGCGAGCTACAGACCGATCCTGTCTCTGCTGCGCGGCACCGCCTTCCTGCTGGCGGCGTCGGGACTGCACAGCCTTCTGCTCCCGTTGCGCGGCCAGGCGGAAGGATTTTCGACGACCTCGCTCGGCCTGCTCGGCACGGCCTGGGCGGCCGGTTTCGTCGCGGGTTGTTTGACGGCGCCGCGGCTGGTGCGCCGGGTCGGCCACGTCAGGGCTTTCGGCGCGTTCGCGGCTTCGGCCGCGATCATCGCCCTGCTGACGGGCCTGATCATCGACCAGTATGTCTGGATCTTCCTGCGCGTCTTCACCGGCTTCTGCATGGCGGGCGCCTTCATGGTGATCGAAAGCTGGCTGAACGAGAGCGCCACCAATGAGAACCGCGGCACCGTCTTCGGCATCTACATGATGGTGACCAACGCCTCCCTCATGGGCGGACAGCTGATCGTCGCGGCGGGCGACGTCACGACGGCATCGCTGTTCATGGTCACCGGCATCTTCTTCTGCCTCGCGCTGATCCCCACCACCGTGTCGACGCAGGCGACGCCGAAGCCGCTGGTGGGCGTCTCGCTCGACCTGAAAGCGCTCTACGCCAATTCGCCGGTCGCCTCGGCCGGGTGCCTGCTGGTCGGGGTCGCAAACGGCGCTTGGGGGACGCTTGGCGCCGTGTTCGGTGCCGAGATCGGCATCTCGACCGCCCAGATCGCGCTGATGATGAGCCTGGCCGTCGTCGCCGGCGCGGTGTTCCAGTTGCCGGCCGGCCGTCTCTCCGACCGCACCGACCGGCGCTACGTGCTGGCCGGAGCGGCCTTTGCGGCTGCCGCCATCGGCCTCCTCATCTTCGTCGTCGGCGCGCGCGATGGCACGACGGTCATCGCGCTGACCGCTGCCTACGGTGCCATGGCCTACGTGCTCTATTCCCTGGCCGTCGCGCACGCCAACGACCACGCCAAGTCCGAGGATTTCGTGAAAGTGTCGGGCGGTCTCCTGCTTCTCTACGGTTTCGGCACGATGATCGGTCCCCTCGTCGGCGGCGCCCTGATGGACCGGATGCGGCCCGAGAGCCTGTTCCTGACGACCGCGCTCGCCCACCTCCTGATCGCCGGCTACACGCTACTGCGCATCAGGCGCCGCGCCCCGGTGCCGGTGGAGGAGCGCGAATCCTTCAGCTCGCTGCCGCCCGAGCGCGCGACCACGCCCGAAGTGCTGCGCCTCGATCCGCGCGGCGATGGCGACCTGGGGAGCGAAACAAGCGAGAAGGACGCGGCCTGACGATATCCGCACGAGCGCTTCGAAAGCGGCCGGCCGACCCTGGCTCGCTCCCTTGTCGCCAGTCCGTCGGATCGGGTTTGAGTTTGTCCCGCGAGCGGCTATCGTGAGCGCATGGTCACGATCGACGCGTTCATGGCGATTTCGGATGCAAACCGCCGGCACCTGCTCGAAGAGCTGCGCCGCGGGCCGAAAACCGTCAACGCCCTTGCAGCGGGACTGCCGGTCTCGCGGCCGGCCGTATCGCAGCACCTGAAGGTCCTTCTGGACGCCGGACTTGTGGTGGCGAGCCGTGACGGCACGAAGCGGATCTATGCGATCAACCCGGGCGGGTTCACGCGCCTCAACATTTGGCTCGATCAGTTCTGGACCGAATGACCTTCCCCGGGGAAGAGACCGGCGGCAGGAGGATCCGCCGGTCCAGGAAAGCCCGGCTCCGGCGCAGGTGCGCGGAGCTCGGGCCTTGGCTCGTCAGTGCGTCGTGTGATGCGATCCGAGCTTCTCGATCGCATCCTTGAGGGCGAGCTTTCGCCGCTTGAGCTGATTGACCTCGATGTCGTCGGTGGACGGACGCGCGATCGCCTCGGCGATTTCGCGGTCGAGCTGGTTGTGCTTGCGCTTCAGTTCCTCGATGTGCGACGTCAGAGACATGCGTGGTGCTCCCTTTCCTCGTTCGGACGTCAGGAACCGCGTCCCACCGCAGGCCGCGATTCATGACAACGCGATGACAGTGTGCCACCACTCGATCGGCCTGTCGAATGTGCCGTGGTAGCATTTTCTGTCGGCTCGAAATGTGATATGGGCCTGCGGCCCGGGCGAGACCCCGGTCCTGCCATTTGGGCGCGAAATCCTGCGCCGGGGAAGCATGCATGTCGGAACAGGAACAGGCCGAAATTCGTCTCGAATTTGCGCGCTTGAAGCAGGAACACGCCGATTTCGACGCGGCAATCAACGCGATGATCGCAACTGGATGCGACCCGCTCCAGATCCAGCGGATGAAGAAGAAGAAGCTGGCGATCAAGGACAGGCTGACCCATCTCGAGGACCGCGTGATTCCCGACATCATCGCCTGAGGCGGCAATGCCAGGTCGCGAGGGCGCCGTTTTTCTTGCGGCATGATGGGTATTCGGTTAAGGCGCGGCTTTGATGGGAGAGATCGGATCCTTGGAAAGCGTGCGTCCCGAAGTCGCCATCATCATGGGTAGCCAGTCTGACTGGGCGACCATGCGCCATGCCGCCGACACGCTGGCCGAGCTCGGCATCGCGCATGATTCGCTCATCGTCTCCGCCCACCGCACGCCCGAACGGCTCTTCGACTTCGCCAGGGGCGCGAAAGCCGCCGGCTACAAGGTCGTCGTCGCGGGCGCCGGCGGAGCCGCCCATCTTCCCGGGATGACGGCCTCCCTGACTCCCCTCCCGGTCTTCGGCGTCCCGGTCGAATCGAAAGCGCTTTCGGGCCAGGATTCGCTCCTGTCGATCGTGCAGATGCCTGCCGGCATCCCGGTCGGAACGCTGGCCATCGGCCGCGCCGGCGCGGTCAATGCAGCACTGCTCGCCGCCGCCGTCCTGGCCCTCTCCGACGAAGCGCTGGCCGGGCGGCTGGATCGCTACCGCGCTGCCCAGACCGGCAAGGTGGCCCTGCGGCCGTCGGACGACGCATGATCCGCCCTCTCGTCCCCGGCGACATGATCGGCATCATCGGCGGTGGCCAGCTCGGCCGCATGCTGGCCATGGCAGCCGCCCGGCTCGGCTTCCGGACGACCATCCTCGAGCCGCAGCCGGACTGTCCGGCCGCGCAGGTCGCAAACAGCCAGATCCTCGCCGCCTATGACGACCGCGCGGCGCTGACGTCGCTCGCTGCCCGCTCGGCCGTCGTGACCTACGAGTTCGAGAACGTGCCGGTGGGTGCGGCGAAGCACCTGACCGACCACGTGCCGGTGTTCCCGCCACCTCTGGCGCTGGAAACGGCGCAGGACAGGCTGGCCGAGAAGAGCTTCCTGAACCGCCAGGGGATATCCACAGCCCGTTTCCACCCTGTGGACAACGACTCCGATCTGAAGTCCGCGCTCGAAATCTTCGGCGGCAGCGGCGTCCTGAAGACGCGCCGCCTCGGTTATGACGGCAAGGGCCAGCGCCTGCTGCGCAACGCGACGGCCGGAGACGTCGACGGTGCGTTCGAGGCCATGGGGGGCGTCCCGCTGATCCTGGAGGAACTGGTCGCCTTCGATTTCGAGTTCTCGATCATCGCCGCACGGGGCCTCGACGGCTCGATGATGGCCTACGACGCGGCTCGAAACGAGCACTCGGACGGGATCCTGCGCCGCTCGACGGTCCCCGCCGGGCTCGATCCGAAGATGGAGGAAACGGCGCGAGAGGCCACCTTCGCGCTCATGGCCGCGCTTGGCTATGTCGGCGTGATCGGCGTCGAGTTCTTCGCACTGGCGGACGGCACCGTGCTGGCCAACGAGTTCGCGCCCCGCGTCCACAATTCCGGACACTGGACGGAAGCCGCCTGTGTCGTCTCCCAGTTCGAGCAACACATCCGCGCCGTGGCCGGCCTGCCGCTCGGCGCGCCGGGGCGCCATTCCGCCTGCGTCATGGAAAACCTGATCGGCGACGACGTCGAGCGCATCCCCGACCTCATGGGCGAGGCGGGCGTGGTGCTCAATCTCTATGGCAAGACGGAAACCCGCCCCGGCCGCAAGATGGGGCATTTTACCCGACTTGGGTGAAGGGTCGTCGTGCTGCGCCTCACGGCGGTTCCTCGCTTCTGCACAGGTGACCGGGCCGTACGTTTGCTGTAAGTCATTTCCGGTGAAAGGTGTGCGGAGGCTCGACGGTGAGAAGGATCGACGCCTTGATCAGCCGGCGCACAGAGGACCGGCGCAGGGTTGCGCGGGATCGCGCAGCGAAGGTCCTGCAGACCGCACAGGAGAGCGGTTACCGGGTATCCCTCGTCGGATCGCTTGCGAAAGATCGGTTCCGTCTTCATTCCGACGTGGACTTTCTGGTGCATGACGTGCCGACCAGCGGCCTTCGAGCCGCAATGGAGCGCCTGGTCGCGGATCAGTTTCGCGAAACAGACATTGCCTACGACCTGATCTTCGCGTCCGATCTGACGCCGGAGCGGGTCCGGGAAATCCTTGATGAAAACGTTTAGGCATCCCGCTTTTGCCAAGCTCTCGCCGAAACTGGACCGGGCGGAGAACGAACTTCGGCTTGTGAGCAGCTACGCGTCGGCGCACCAGAATGAAGTTTCCGCCGGTGAATGGGGCGCGCCAGGCGCAGTTTCTCTGGGCATCCACAACGTCTACGACGGCATCGAGGACATCCTGCTCAGTCTTGCGAATGATGTGGATGGACTGGTTCCACGCGGTCCTGCCGTTCATCAGGACGTCCTCGACCAGATGTCGGCTCCGATCGCCGGTATCCGGCCCGCGCTGCTCGGGTCCGGCCTTTACGAGGCACTTTGTGAGTTGAAGGGATTTCGGCACCTCGTCTGACATCGCTACGGGTTCGATCTGAAGCCGGACAAGGTTCAGGAGAACCTCGATCGGATTATGAAGGCCTGGCCCGCTTTCGTCGATTCGATCGTCCTGGTCGAGTCCCGGTTGCTCGACGAGCCGGATCGGTCTGGTTGACACCGGACGACCTTTGCGTCTATGACCGCGCGACCTTTCCGGCGCGCCTTCTGGCGCGTCTTTCACTTCTGGCCCGCGCGGGCCGTACACCACGGGCTGAGACAATGAAGATCAAGAATTCGCTCAAGTCGCTCAAGGGCCGTCACCGCGACAACCGCATGGTTCGCCGCAAGGGCCGTATCTACATCATCAACAAGTCGGCGCCGCGCTACAAGGCGCGCCAGGGCTGACCTGCGGGGAGCCGCTTGCGCTCCCTTCGCCCATCACGGCATTTTCAGTTTGACGTTCCGCGCCACAGGATTAGGTTCTGCGGTATGCGGAACGTTTTTCATGTCCTGATACCGGCGCTGGTCGCCATCCTCATGGTGCTGTCGCCCGCCTCCTCGGCCGAGGATGCGGCTCCGACCGACGAGGCTTCGCGGCTCGACCAGCTCTTCGCCGACCTGAAGCGGGAGCGGAACGAGAAGGCGGCCGAACGCATCGCGAACCAGATCTGGGCCGAATGGCGCAAGTCGGGCAGCGCTTCGGTCGATCTCATGCTGCAGTGGTCGAACGAGGCGGCGGAGAGCAAGAAGTTCGACGTGGCGCTGGACTTTCTCGACCAGGTGATCACGCTTCAGCCCGGTTTCGCCGAAGGCTGGAACCGGCGCGCCACCGTCCACTTCATGATGGACAATTACGCGAAGTCGATGGCCGACATCGAGCACACGCTGCGGCTCGAGCCGCGCCATTTCGGTGCGCTGACTGGCCTTGCCGCGATCCTCAAGGAAACGGGCCGCAAGGAACTGGCGCTCGACGCCTACGAGCGCACCCTCGACATCTATCCAATGATGCGCGACGCCCAGTCGGAGGTCGCCACGCTTTCGGAAGAACTCGCCGGCGAAGGCATCTGACGCGACATTCAGCGCCGGCGTCGGCACCGGTCCGCCGATCGTTCCCCTCCCCCAGTCCGCACCGGCCCTTCATGAACCTCGTCTATGCCGTCGTCGCGTTCCTGCTCGCTCTCTTGCTGATCCTGGCCGGGGCGACGCGCGTCGGTGCGTGGCTGATCGAGCGCCGGCATCCGCCGGTCGGCAGCTTCGCCACCGTCAACGGAACGCGCCTGCACCATGTCCACGTGCCCGCAGGAGCGGGCTCCGACCTGCCGCCGCTGGTGTTCGTCCATGGCGCCAGCGGCAACCTGCTCGACCAGATGCTGCCTTTCCGGCCGCTGCTCGAAGGCCGCGCCGAGATGCTTTTCGTCGACCGGCCGGGGCACGGCTGGTCCGGCCGCGGCCCCGCGACCAACGACACGCCCGCCGGACAGGCCGAGACGATCGCCGCCCTGATGGACAGCTACGGCATGGAGCAGGCAGTCGTCGTCGGCCATTCCTTTGCCGGCGCCGTCCTGACCGCCTTCGGCGTGCTGCGCCCCGAGCGCGTCGCAGGGCTGGTCTTCCTGGCTCCGGCGTCGCATCCCTGGCCGGGTGGCGGAACGTCCTGGTACTACGACCTGTCGGAGACGCCTGTCGTGGGCCGGCTGTTCACCGAGACGCTTGCCTGGCCGGGAGGCTTGATGCGCCTCGGCACGGCCACCGATTGCGTCTTCGCGCCCAATGCCGTGCCGGAGAACTATGCGCAGGACGCGGCGATCAGGCTCGTGCTGCGGCCGGCAGCCTTCCGCGCCAATGCCCGCGACGTCGCGGGCCTTTTCGATTTCGTCGAGAAGCTCGCGCCGCGCTACGGCGAGATCACCGCGCCGACGGTGGTGATCACGGGCAATCGCGATACGGTTGTCTACGAGGAGATCCACTCCGCGGGACTGGCGCGCGACATCCCGGGCGCCGAGCTGCTCTGGGTGGAGAACCTCGGCCACAAGCCGGACTGGATCGCCACCGCTCTCGCCGTGGCGGCGATCGAGAAACTGTCCGGGCTGGAGCGCGACCTGCAGGCGATGGCGCGGCAGCTGGAAAGCCGCATCGCGACGGATGCGTTCGGTCCGATCGAGGCTTGCGCCGACGGGCCGCCCACTCCGGCGCCGGCCCTGCAACAGTAGAGCCAGCGCTTCAAGCCGACTTGCGCCCCGCGGTTCCTCCGGGACGCCTGATCGTCCATACGGATGATCAGATGCCGCCGAGCCCGTCCGAGCCGATATAGGCGATGCGCAGCATGTTGGTCGCACCAGGCGTGCGCAGCGGCACGCCGGCCGTGACGATCACCCGGTCGCCGGCCCGCCCGAAACCTTCCGAGAAGGTGATCCGGCACGCCCGGTCGACCATGTCGTCGAGGTCGCTCGCATCCGGCGTCACGACGCAATGCAGCCCCCACACCAGCGACAGCCGCCGCGCCGTCTCGACCACCGGCGACAGCGCGATGATCGGAACCTGCGGCCGCTCGCGCGCCGCGCGCAGGCCGGTCGTACCGGATGCGGTGTAGGTGACGATGGCGGAGAGATTGAGGGTCTCTGCGATCTGGCGTGCCGCCAGCGAGATGGCGTCCGCGCCGGTCGCTTCGGGGGCGGTGCGCTGCGCGTTGATGATGGAGGGGTAGTTCGGGTCCTTCTCCACCTGCACTGCGATGGCGTTCATCATCGCCACGGCCTCGACCGGATACTGGCCGGCCGCCGATTCGGCCGACAGCATGATCGCGTCCGCGCCTTCGAAGACGGCGATCGAAACGTCCGACACCTCGGCGCGGGTGGGCACCGGCGCCGTGATCATCGATTCGAGCATCTGGGTCGCGACCACCACCGGCTTTCCGGCCTTGCGGCAGGCACGGGTGATCTGCTTCTGGATGCCGGGAACCGCCTCCAGCGGCATCTCCACGCCGAGGTCGCCGCGCGCCACCATCAGCGCGTCGGACACTTCGATGATCTCGGCGAGCCGCGCGACGGCCTGCGGCTTCTCGATCTTGGACAGCAGCGCCGCGCGGCCGCGCGCGATCTTGCGCACCTCGGCCAGGTCCTCAGGCCGCTGGACGAAGGACAGGGCGATCCAGTCGACCTCGGCCTGCAGGACGGCATCGAGGTCGCGCCGGTCCTTCTCGGTCAACGCGCCGAGCGGCAGGTCCGTGTCGGGCAGGCTCACGCCCTTCTTGTCGGAAATCTTCGTGCCGGCCACGACCACCGTCTCGATGGCCTTGCCGTCGTTTCGAACGGCCTTGAGCTGCAACTTGCCGTCGTCGATCAGGAGCCGGTCCCCCGGCTTCACGGACGCGAGTATCTCGGGATGCGGCAGGTGCACCCGGGTGGAATCGCCCGGCGTGGTGTCGTTGTCGAGGATGAACGTGTCGCCCGCCTTGAGCGCCACCGTGCCCTCGGCGAACTTGCCGACGCGCAGCTTGGGACCCTGAAGGTCGGCCAGGATGCCGATCGGGCGCCCCACCTGCCGTTCGACGCTGCGGATCATCGCCACCAGGCGGCGCATCAGATCGTGATCGGCGTGGCTCATGTTGATGCGGAACGTGTCGGCGCCCGCCTCGTGCAGCTTGCGGATCATCTCCTCGGTGGACGAGGAGGGGCCGAGCGTGGCCAGGATGCGGACGTTGCGTTGGCGCTTCACTGCTGCGCTCCCGTCACGGCCGCGGTACCGTCGGCGGCAGGTTGGTCGGTCAGCTGCACCATCCAGCTCGCCTGTTCCGCGGTGTCGTATTCCTGGAAGCCGGCTCTTTGGAAGCCGCGCCTGATACAGTCGCTGACCCCCACGATCTTGAACTCTTTTTCGGCGATGCACATGTTGATTGGCCCATCCCAGCGCCCGCCGCGCTCAGCATCTTCTGCATAAAGATAGTAATAGCGCGATGACAGGGGTCCCTCGATCAGCGTCTTGCAGGTCGAGCCTTCCACGTGCCACCAGCCCTCGGTGATCCAGCCGGCCGGCGCGCGGTAGCCGATCGCCACCCCGACGAGCGTCTGGGTCGCGTTGCACACGCGAAAATCCGCGCGGGCCGCGCCCGTCGTCGCTACGACGCCAAGCAAGGCAAACACAGCGATGGAACAGGCCGCCGCGAGGCGCGACGCCCCCCCGACACACGGCAGAACCATTCTCGTGCCCCTTGCCCTTGGACGAAACATTGCTTCGATGCTCCTTTTCGGAAATGCGCGCGCCCATGTCAACGCGCCGTGGCGATATGCTCAAATCGGTTTATCCGGCAAGCAACGACGGCATCCGTCACAAGATTGTCGAAAGGACGGCATTGCGGCAGTCCCGTCGTCGTGGAAGGAAGGAACAGGCCGGCCTTGCCGGGCATCCAGTCACCACTTCGCGGAACCCGCACCGGAAACAATGACTCGCACAGCCGTATTCTCGCCCTATGAGATCGTCGAAGGCGCACGCGACCGGGGCCTCCTGCTTCTCGCCGACCACGCACGCAATGCACTTCCCGACGAGTATGGCGATCTGGGGCTGCCAGCGGCGGAGTTCCAGCGCCACATCGCCTACGATATCGGTGTCGAAACGGTCACGCGTGAACTCGCAAGGCAGCTCGACGCGCCGGCCCTGCTGTGCAGCTACTCGCGGCTGCTGATCGATCCGAACCGCGGCGACGACGACCCGACGCTGATTCGCCAGCTTTATGACGGTACGGTGATAACGGGGAACTACCCGCTTGCGCCGGAGGAGCGCGAGAGGCGCCTCGAACGCTTCTACAGACCCTGGCACGACGCCGTCGGCGCCCTGACTGCGTCCGTGCATGCAGCCAGCGGAGCCGCGCCCCTGATCGTCTCCATCCACTCCTTCACCCCGTGCATGCAGGGGGTTCAGCGTCCCTGGCACGTCGGCGTGCTCTGGGACCTCGACGACCGCGCGGTCGTGCCGCTTCTTTCGGCGCTGCGCGCGGACCCCGAACTCGTCGTCGGTGACAACGAGCCCTATGACGGCGCGTTGCGCGGCGACACCATGTACCAGCACGCCATCACGCGCGGCTATGCCCATGCCCTGATCGAGGTCCGCCAGGACCTGATCGCGACGGAGGACGGCGCGGTGGCCTGGGCGGACCGTCTCGCGCCGATCCTTGACGACATCAACCGCCGGGACGATATCCACCGGGTGCGGTTCTTCGGATCGCGCACCGGCCCGGTGGCGGAACGGCGTTGAGCTGCCGGCAACGACCTGGAAAAGGAGGCGGACGTGGCTGATCTCACCCCCGAACAGCAGCGCGATTTCGAGGCTGCCGCGTTCCGGCGCCTGGTCGAGCACCTGCGCACGCGATCCGACGTGCAGAACATCGACCTGATGAACCTCGCCGGTTTCTGCCGCAACTGCCTGTCGAACTGGTACCGGGACGCGGCGAACGCAGAGGGAATGGAACTCTCGAAGGACGAGAGCCGCGAGATCGTCTACGGCATGCCCTATGCCGAATGGCAGGCGAAGAACCAGACCGAAGCCTCCCCGGAAAAGCAGGTCGCCTTCGAGCAGAACCGCCCGAAGGATCACTGATCGCGGCTCAGCTGCCCTCGATCTCCTCGCGCAGCATCTCCAGCTCCAGCCATTCCTCTTCCATGGCCGCCAACGCGGCGCGTTCCTTGTCGAGCTTCTCGGCGTTGGCACCGAATTTCTTCGGATCGCGGGCGAAGAGCTGCGGATCGGCAAGCGTCGCCTCGAGCTTCGCGATGGCTGCGGTGGTTTCTTCCATCTTCTTCGGCAGGCTCTCGAGAGCGAATTTCTGCTTGTAGGAGAGCTTTCTTGCGGAACCCCTGGCTGCCGGCGCCTCTCCTGAGCCTGATTCACGTGTGACTTTCTCGGGAGCCGCTCTCGTCTCGCCGGCTCGTTTGACGAAGCGCGTGCTGCCGCGCTGGGCGAGCAGGTCGCTGTAGCCGCCCGCATACTCCACCCACCGGCCGTCGCCGTCCGGCGCGATCGTGCTTGTCACAGTCCGGTCGAGGAAGTCGCGGTCATGGCTGACGAGGATCACCGTGCCGGCAAAACCCGACACCAGTTCCTGCAACAGGTCGAGCGTCTCCATGTCGAGATCGTTGGTCGGTTCGTCGAGGACGAGCAGGTTCGATGGACGGGCGAGCACGCGGGCCAGGATCAGCCGCGCCTTCTCGCCGCCCGAGAGTTCGCGCACCGGCGTGCGGGCCTGCTCCGGCTTGAACAGGAAGTCCTTCATGTAGGAGACGACGTGGCGCTCCTCACCGTTGACGACCACGGTCTCGCCGCGGCCGTCGGTGAGGAAATGCGCCAGCGTCTCCTCCGGGTCGAGGGCGGCGCGGCGCTGGTCGAGCGTGGCGATCTCCAGGTTGACACCGAGGCGCACCGAGCCTGAATCGGGTTCGAGTTCCCCTGTCAGCATCCGGAGCAGCGTCGTCTTGCCGGCGCCGTTCGGCCCGACGAGGCCGATGCGGTCGCCGCGCTGGACGCGGATGGAGAAGTCCCTGACGATGGCCGCATCGCCATAGGTCTTGGCGATCGACTTCGCCTCGATGACGAGCTTGCCGGATTCGGCGGCCTCGCTCGCCTCCATCTTGGCGGAGCCTTCCGCTCCGCGATGGCCGCGAAACTTCGCGCGCATCGACTGCAGTTCGCCCAGCCGTCGCATGTTGCGCTTGCGCCGGGCGGTGACGCCGTAGCGCAGCCAGTGCTCCTCGCGCAGGATCTGGCGGCCGAGCTTGTGCTGGTCGCGCTCCTCTTCCTCCAGCACCTGGTCGCGCCATTCCTCGAAATGGGCAAAGCCTCGGTCGAGCCGGCGCGTCACGCCGCGGTCGAGCCAGACGGTCGCCCGCGTCACCCGTTCGAGGAAGCGCCGATCGTGCGAGATGACCACGAAGGCCGACGAGGTACGCGACAGTTCCTCTTCGAGCCACTCGATGACGGACAGGTCGAGATGGTTGGTCGGCTCGTCGAGCAGCAGGATGTCGGGCTGCGGCGCCAGCACGCGCGCCAGCGCGGCGCGGCGCGCCTCGCCGCCGGACAGCGTGTCCGGCTTCTCCTCGCCCGTCAGCCCGAGGTTCTCCATGATGTAGGTCGCGCGGTACGGGTCATCGGCCGGACCGAGCCCGGCCTCGACATAGGCGCGTACGGTCGTGAAGCCCTCGGTGTCCGGCGCCTGCTGCAGGTAGCGAACGGTCGCCGACGGCTGTCGGAAGATTTCGCCGTCCTGCGGCTCGATGAAGCCGGCGGCGATCTTGAGCAGCGTCGACTTGCCCGATCCGTTGCGGCCGACCAGCGCGATGCGGTCGCCGGGCTGGACGGATATCGACGCGCCCTGCAGCAGCGGGGTGCCGCCGAAGGTGAGGCCGATGTCGTCGAGGCGGAGAATGGGAGGCGCCATGCGGTGTCAGCCCTTCGAGGCGGGAGATGTTTCGGGGCGGGCAAGCAGCAGCGCACGGCCCTGGCGCAGCGAGACGCGCAGGTCGCCGCGCACCTCGTTCGACAGCGTCAGCGACGAGCCGAAGGCCAGTTCCACGTTGGTCAGCGGCCATTTCGCGCCGGAGACAGAGAGTCCGGCAAGCGGCGAGAAGGCCAGGATCGAAAACAGCGTGCCGTCTGGAAGGTCGAAGCCGTGCTCGCCCGGCAGCAGGGGGGCGCCTTCTTCGGTACCGCTCGACAGGAGCACCGGCAGGCCGCGCTCGGCCAGCCGGATGGCGGCGGTCATGTGCAGGAAGGCGTGGTCGGCGCGCTCGCCGCCGAAGGCCCCGACCATGATCAGACGGGTCGCGCCGCGCGCAATCGCAGCCTCCGCCGCCAGTTCGCCGTCGGTGCTGTCCTTCTCGGGCGGATGCATGTCGCGTTCGATCCCGGCATTGTCCGCGATCTCGGCGGCCGTGACGGAATCGAAGTCGCCGATCCACAGTTCCGGCATAACGCCGAGCGTCGCGGCATGGCGGATGCCGGAATCGGCCGCGATCACGCGGGCCTGCGCAAGGGCAGCGTCGAGGCGGGGCGTGCGAACGAGATCGCCGCCGAGCAGGATCGCGAATGTGCTCATGGGCGTCGCCTCTATCACGGGGCGGGCGCCGTGCGAAAGGGCGGCGGGCCATCACGTTCAATGGCCGGCAAAGTGCCCGGCGCCCGAAAGCGCTTGCCGCCCGATGAAACCCGTCCTAGATGTCGAGGTGCTCTAACGGGGTGCCGGCGGTCGCTTGACCGGCCGGCTGAGAGGCCAAGGGGAAACCCGGCCAACCCGCTGAACCTGATCCGGTTTGTACCGGCGGAGGGATTAGACGCTCATCCGATGGCGCCTCAATTCCTTTCATTCGAACAGAGGAGGCGCGTCATGCGCATGACATGGATACCGACTGCCGCGGCTCTTGCCGCTTCCCTTTCCGTCCTGCCGGCCTTCGCGCAGGAGAACGGTACGCTGACCGTCTACACCTATGAGAGCTTCACCGCCGAGTGGGGTCCGGGTCCCCAGGTCGAAAAGGCTTTCGAAGCCGAATGCGGCTGCGACCTCGCCTTCGTCTCCGTGGCCGACGGGGTGGCGCTGCTCAATCGTCTGAAGCTGGAGGGCTCGGGAACGAAGGCCGACATCGTGCTCGGCCTCGACACCAACCTGACCGCCGACGCAAAAGCAACCGGCCTCTTCGTGCCGCACGGCGCCGACATGGCCGCCGTCGATGTGCCCGGCGGCTGGACCGAAGACACCTTCCTGCCCTTCGACTACGGCTATTTCGCCGTCGTCTACGACACGCAGGCGCTGGAGACGCCGCCGAAGAGCCTGAAGGACCTGGTGGAGGGCGATCCGGAGCAGAAGATCGTCATTCAGGACCCCCGCACCTCGACGCCGGGCCTTGGCCTGTTGTTGTGGGTGAAGGCGGTCTATGGCGACGAAGCGCCGGCAGCCTGGGCGAAGCTGAGGAGCCGCATCCTGACCGTCACGCCGGGCTGGAGCGAGGCCTACGGCCTGTTCACCTCCGGGGAGGCTCCCATGGTGCTGTCCTACACCACCTCGCCGGCCTACCACATGATCGCCGAGGGCACCGATCGCTACCAGGCGGCGAGCTTCGAGGAAGGCCATTACATGCAGGTCGAGGTGGCCGGCATCACGACCAAAGGTGCCGACAACCCGCATTCGGCCCGCTTCATGGCCTTCATCGCCACCCCCGCCTTCCAGGACGCCATTCCCGAAACCAACTGGATGTATCCCGCCGGCGAGACGTCGAAGCCACTGAATCCCGCCTTCGAGCGGCTGGTCGAGCCGACCAGGACCCTGATCCTGGCGCCCGAGACGGTGGCCACGAACCGCAAGGCCTGGGTCGACGAATGGCTGGCGGCCATGAGCGAGTAGCAGACTGCCGGCCGCGATGCGCGCTCCACCGACATCGTCCGTCACGGGCGGCATCGCTGCGCTCGGCTTCGTGGCGCTGCTTGCTGTAGGGGCCTTTGCGGGGCTGCTGGTGGAGGGAGGCCGCGATCTCGGGAACGCCCTCGCGAGCTTCGACGCCTACCTCCTGCGCGTCGCGCGGTTCACGCTCTGGCAGGCGCTGCTGTCGACGCTGATCTCGGTCGGACCCGCGCTGCTGGTGGCGCGCGCATTCTCGCGCCACCCGGCGTTCTTCGGTCGCCGCGCCCTGCTGATGCTCTTTGCCCTGCCGCTCGCGCTGCCGGCGCTGGTGGCGGCGCTCGGCATCCTGGCGCTGCTCGGCCGCGCCGGATTCGCCGCCGACCTCTTCCGCTGGCTCGGCGGCGGACAGTGGCCCGGCATCTACGGCCTGTCGGGCATCCTCATTGCGCACGCCTTCTTCAACCTGCCGCTCACGACCCGGCTGTTCCTGCACGCGCTCGATGCCATTCCCGCCGACCAGTGGCGGCTGGCGAGCCAGCTCGGCATGGGCGCTTCAGCGCGGTGGTGGCTGATCGAATGGCCGGCGCTGCGGGCGACCCTGCCGGGGATCGCCGGCCTCGTCTTCATGCTGTGCCTCGCCTCCTTCACCATCGTGCTGACGCTGGGCGGCGGACCGGCTGCGACCACGCTGGAGGTGGCGATCTACCAGGCGCTTCGCTTCGATTTCGACCCGGCCCGGGCACTCGCCCTGACTGCCCTGCAAGTCGGCCTTACCGTCTTCGTGCTGGCGCTGCTGCTGCGGCTGGGCGCGGACCTGACGGGCGACGCGACGCTGTCGGTCTCGGCGAGGCGCTACGACCGGCCGGGCCGGTTCGAATCCGGGTTCAATGCGGCGGCCATCGTGCTTGCCGCAGCCCTCGTCGCCGGGCCCATCGTTGCGATCGTCGCGGCAGGGCTGCAGGCCGATCTTCTGCGCCTGATGACCGAAACAGCCGTGCGCGATGCCATGACGACGAGCCTCGTGCTGGCGACGCTCTCGGCAGGCCTCTGCGTCGCGCTTACCCTGTCCATGGCCCGCGCGCGCCACCGCCTCGCGGCTGCGAGACGCGGCTCGCGATCCGGCTTCACGGAGCGGGCGCTCGACGGCGGCGCAAGCCTGATCCTGGTGATCCCGCCGATCGTGATCGGCGCGGGCTGGTTCATCCTGCTGCGGCACGCAGCCGACGTTTTCGCGCTCGCCCCCGTGATGGTGGTGACGGTCAACGCGGCAATGGCGATCCCCTTCGCCATGCGCGCGATCCGTCCCGCCCACGACGATGCCGCCACCCGCCACGACCGGCTCTGCGCGCAGCTGGGGATCGGCGGCTTCGACCGCTGGCGGCTGATCGACTGGCCGTCGCTGCGGCGTCCGCTCGCCACCGGCTTCGCCTTCGCGATGGCGCTGTCGCTCGGCGATCTCGGTGTGATCGCGCTGTTCGGCAGCGACGCCGTCCAGACTTTGCCCTATCTGCTGTTCCAGCGCATGGGCAGCTACCGGACGGCCGACGCCGCAGGCCTGGCGCTCATCCTGGCGCTTCTCTGCCTCGCCCTGATGATGATCGCGGAGCGCCTTGGCGGGAGGAGACCATGAGCCACGCGGATCAGGCGAAGGGGGGAGCGGACGTCGTGCTCGACGGCGTCACCTTCGCATGGCCGAAGGGCCGGCCGATGCACTTCGACCTGACGGTGCCGGCCGGCGAAATCCTGGCGATCATGGGTCCGAGCGGGTCGGGAAAATCGACGCTTCTCTCCCTGTTGGCGGGTTTCGAGACACCGACCGCAGGCACGATCCGGATCGGAGGCGAGGATGTGTCCCTGCTTGCGCCGGCAGCCCGACCCGTTTCCATGATCTTCCAGGAGAACAACCTCTTCGCCCATCTGGACGTCGCGGCAAATGTCGGGCTCGGCCGTTCGCCCTCGCTGCGCCTGACTACCGAAGACCGGGTCCATGTGGATCAGGCGCTGGCGCGCGTGGGCCTCGCCGGCAAGGAACGGCGGCTCCCCCGCGAGTTGTCGGGCGGAGAGCGGCAACGCGTCGCGCTGGCCCGGGTTCTGGTGCGCGACAGGCCCGTCCTGCTGCTCGACGAGGCCTTCGCCTCGCTCGGCCCGGCGCTGGGCGACGAGATGCTCGACCTCGTCGGCGGTCTTCACGCATCGAAAGGTATGACCGTGCTGATGGTCACGCACGATCCGCGCGATGCCAGGCGCATCGCGCCGCGCACTGCCTTCCTGGAAGACGGCAGGATCGCCGCCACGGGGCCGACCGAGGATCTGTTTGCGGCGACCCGATCGGCGGCGTTTGGCCGCTATCTTGGCGAAGGAAGCCCGCGATAACAAAGAATTGCCAGGATCGGGCCATATTTGTTCCGCAGCACTCGGGCAATGGCGTAGAAGCTTTGGTAACCGTCGTCCTCGACTATCGCGGACTGCGGCCCGCTTGCGGCTGCGGCCCGGTGATTCGGGCATCGAAGCGACCGGCACCGAAGACCGGGAAGGATCAGGTTCTGAAACAGGTGAAGGCTGAGGCCATGCACGACGCGGGCGCTTCTCTACCCGCCGGACGCTCGCTGCGGCTGCTGTTTGCCGGCGCCGCCGTCATGCTGCTTGCCGGTTGCCAGGTGCTGAACCCCGGCATCAGCGAGCAGGGCTTCGTGCCGTCCTCGAATCCGGTGACGGTCGACTCCGTCACGCGCAACGACCGCATGGTGGCCCTCGCGCGCGCGCAGCATCCGCGAATTTTGGCCACCTATGGCGGCGAATATTCCGACCCGAAGCTCGAACGGATGGTCGCCAAGGTCGTCGGCAGCCTGACGGTCGCATCGGGCAATCCCGACCAGACATACCAGATCACCCTGCTGGACTCGCCGAACGTCAACGCCTTCGCGCTTCCGGGCGGCTTCCTCTACGTGACGCGCGGCCTGCTTGCGCTCGCCAACGATTCGGCCGAACTGGCCGCGGTGATCGCGCACGAGATGGGGCACGTGACCGCAAACCACGGCATCCAGCGCCAGCAGAAGGAAGCCGAGGAGCAGCTTGCCTCCCAGGTGGTCGACGACGTGCTGACGGACAACCAGGTGGCGCGGGCAGCGGTGGTTCGCGGCAAGCTTCGGCTGGCGCAGTTCTCGCGCAACCAGGAGCTCGAGGCCGACGGCATCGGCATCAAGACCATCGGCAGCGCCGGTTACGACCCCTATTCCGCCGCGCGCTTCCTGCAGTCGATGGCGTCCTATTCGGACTTCCGCAGCATCAGCGGCGCCACCGATGCGAGCCTCGACTTCCTCGCCTCGCACCCCAACGCGCCGCAGCGCATCGATCTCGCCCTGCGCCACGCTCGCCAGTTCGGTGCGCCGGGCGCCGGGCGACGCGACCGCGATTCCTACCTCGCGGGCATCGACGGCATGCTGTTCGGCGACACGCCCGAAGAGGGCTACGTGCGCGGCCGAACCTTCGTGCATCCCACCCTCGGGGTGACCTTCAGTGTTCCGGAAGGCTTCGTCATCGACAATTCGGCGGCCGCCGTCACGGCGGCGGGCCCCGGCGACGTCGCCGTGCGCTTCGACGGCGTGGCGCTCAACCGCAACAAGAAGCTGGACGACTATTTGCGCAGCGGCTGGGTGGCGGGTCTGGACCCGGCTTCGGTGCGCAAGATCTCCATCAACGGCAACGAAGCCGCCGTCGCCTATGCCCAGGCCGACAAATGGAGCTTCCACATCGCGGTGGTTCGCGCCGGCGGGCAGGTCTACCGTGTGCTCACGGCCGCTCCGCGCGGCAGCGCGAGCCTCGAGACGACCGCGGCGACCGTGACGGGCAGCTTCCGCCTGCTCGGTGACAACGAGCGCAAGGAACTGAAGCCCCTGCGCATCCGCGTCGTGACCGTCCAGCCTGGCGAAACGGCCGGAAGCATCGCCGCGAAGATGACCGGGGTAGGCCGCGCGCTCGACATGTTCCGGCTGCTCAACGCGATGCCGCCCGGCGGAAGCGTCTCGCCGGGCGACAAGGTCAAGATCATCACGGACCAGTAGCCGTCCGGACCGGACGACCGCCGGTCACATCATGGCGGGCGCCATGTCGGGATTGATCTTCAGGAGTGCCGTGCGCAGCTTCTGCATTGCCCGGTTCTCGATCTGGCGCACGCGCTCCTTGGAGATGCCGAGCTTCTCGCCGAGCGATTCGAGCGTTGCGCCTTCGTCGCGCAGGCGCCGCTCCCGGATGATACGCAGTTCCCTGTCATTGAGCACCGAGAGCGCGCGGTTGAGCCAAAGGACGCGGCGCTCGTCGTCGACCGATGCGGTGACGACTTCGTCCGGCGTCGGTGCGTCGGAGACGAGGAAGTCCATCCGCTCGGAGCCGGCCTCGCCATCGTCCGAAAGCGGCGCGTTGAGCGAGGTGTCGGGACCGGACAGGCGCGAATCCATCAGCGCCACGTCCGAGACGGAAACGCCGATCGCATCCGCGATCTCCTTGTACACGGCGGCACCGCGAAGGGGCTCCGATCCCTGCGCCAGGCGGGCTCGCAGGCGGCGCAGGTTGAAGAACAGCGCCTTCTGGGCCGAACTCGTCCCGCCGCGCACGATCGACCAGTTGCGCAGGATGTAGTCCTGCATCGAGGCGCGGATCCACCAGGTGGCATAGGTCGAGAACCGGACCTCGCGATCCGGCTCGAAGCGGGCTGCGGCTTCGAGCAACCCGACATGCCCTTCCTGGATGAGATCGCTGAGAGGAAGTCCGAAATAGCGGAACTTCGTCGCCATGGATATGACGAGGCGCATGTGCGCCATCGTGATCCGGTGCAGCGCCTCCTGGTCGCGTTTTTCCTTCCAGCGCACCGCGAGTTCGTGCTCCTCGACCCGGTCGAGGTATGGCGCCTTTCGCGCCGCGCTGATCATTGATGTCCCGGCTGGCTCGCCATTCATGGACCGCTCCTGAACTTGCGATGGCATTCGCTGCGCTTTACGCTTGCGCTGTCCCTCTGGATCAGCGCAGCGCGGAGGAGCCGTTTCCGTCGTCCCGCCGGAGCCGGGCGCTCGGTTGCAGCTGACCCCAAACTCCACCCATCGGAGAACGTTCCATGATCACGATCGACCGGGCCGACCTGGCCTTCCAGCTGCACGACGTCATCCATGTCGACAGGCTGGGCACGATGTCCCGTTTCGCCGACTATGACCGCGAGGCCATCGACGGCGTGCTGGACACGGCCGAGCGCATCGCCATGGAGCATTTCCTGCCGCACGCGGCGCGGCTGGACGAACACGAGCCCCGGTTCGTCGACGGCAGGGTGGAGATGGATGCGGCTGTGGCCGGCGCGCTCGCCGTCTACCGCGACGCCGGTTTCTTCGGCGGAGCCTTCGACGCCGAATGGGGCGGATCGCAGATGCCGGAGACGCTGCGCGTCGCGGCCGCCTTCATCTTCTCGATGGCCAACATCTCGACGTCCGCCTATCCTTTCCTGACCGTCGGCGCCGCCCGCCTGATCGAATCCTTCGGATCGGCCGAACAGAAGGACCGCTACCTGCGCCCGATGGTCGCGGGCCGGTTCTTCGGCACGATGTGCCTTTCGGAACCGCAGGCGGGTTCGTCGCTGGCCGACATCACCACCCGGGCCGAGCCGCAGGAGGACGGCACCTTCCGCCTGACCGGCCGCAAGATGTGGATCTCGGGCGGAGACCAGGAGATCTCCGACAACATCGTCCACCTCGTGCTCGCACGCATCCCCGGGGGCCCGGCCGGCGTGAAGGGCATCTCGCTCTTCATCGTGCCCAAGTTCCAGTTGAACGAGGATGGCTCGCCCGGCGAGCGCAATGGCGTCACGCTCGCCGGGCTGAACCACAAGATGGGCTACCGCGGCACCACCAACACGCTGCTCAACTTCGGGGACGAGCGGCCCTGCGTCGGCCACCTGCTCGGCGAGGCGCACCATGGCCTCGCCTACATGTTCCAGATGATGAACGAGGCCCGTATCGGCGTCGGCATGGGGGCGACCGCGCTGGCATCGGCCGGCTACCGCGCCTCGCTCGCCTATGCACGCGAGCGGCCGCAGGGCCGGCCGACGGGCGCGAAGGACCCGACAGCGCCGCAGGTACCGATCATCGAGCACGCCGACATCCGCCGCCTGCTCCTGGCGCAGAAGGCCGCCGTCGAGGGCGCGCTGGCGCTCTGCCTCTATTGCGCCGATCTCGTCGACCGCGCCCATGGCGAGCGCGAGGAGGCCATGGCGAGGGAGGAGGCCCTGCTGCTCGACCTCTTGACGCCGATCGCCAAGTCCTGGCCGTCGGAGTTCTGCCTCGAGGCCAACAAGCACGCCATCCAGATCCTCGGCGGCTACGGCTACACGCGCGACTATCCCGTCGAGCGGCTCTACCGCGACAACCGGCTGAACCCCATCCACGAGGGCACCCACGGCATCCAGGGGCTGGACCTTCTCGGCCGCAAGGTCGGCATGGGCGGCGGCGCAAGCGTCAAGGCGCTGGCCGGTCGCGTGATGGCTGATGTCTCGGCGGCGCATCAGATGGCGTCGCTGGAAGCTTTCGCCGAAATGCTGGCGACGGAGCTGGCCGAAACCGTCGCCACCACCCGCAAGCTCGCGGTGGCCACCGCCGACGACCCGAAGCGCGCGCTCGCCAACGCCACGATCTACCTCGACATGTTCGGCCATGTCGTGATCGCCTGGATGTGGCTGCGCCAGGCGACCGCCGCGGCACGCCGCCTGGCGGATGGATCGGGCGACGCGAACTTCCTCGACGGCAAACTCGCCGCCTGCCGTTATTTCTTCACCTACGAACTGCCGAAGGCCCGGACGCAGCGCGCGCTTCTGGAGTCGCTCGATGACACGACGCTCGCCATGAGACCGGAATGGTATTGACGTCTTTCGGCGGTCGGGACCCTGGCTGTCAGCCCGCGGGCCTGGAACGGGGAATGGCGCCGGTAACGGCCACGGCCAGCCAGCCGAGGATCATGAGCGACCCGCCGATCGGCGCCGCCATGGGAAACAGGCGCATGCCCGCGAAGTCGCGCATCAGGAGGTCGCCTGCAAACAATGCAAGCCCGACGAGGACGACGGTGGCGCCGATGCGCATCGGCCGGCTCGATCGCGTGAGGCCGACCGCCAGGAAGGCGCCGGCATGCATCAGGAGGAAGGATGCGGCAGTGCCGGTGTTGGCGCCACCGGCATGGGCGGCAGCCGCAGACAGCGCCACCCCGCCCGCGCCGCTCAATCCACCCCCCGCCGCCAGTATCCTTGCGAGCGCCATCGTCGGTCCCCGTTCACCCGCGCCGCTATCGGCTGCCTGAAAGCACTGCGTTTACGCCCCTGCCCGTCCGTGGCATAAGCGACGGATTGCCGCCCCGTCCCGTCCGATCCGAAGAGCCGCCACGATGAGCGACGCCTTTACCACGCCGCGAACCGTCACGAAGCCGAAGACCGAACGCCCGCGCCTGCACAAGGTCATTCTGTTCAACGACGATTTCACGCCACGCGACTTCGTCGTCAGCGTGCTCAAGGCCGAGTTCCGTCTCAACGCCGACCAGGCGCGGCGCGTGATGATCACGGCCCACCAGCGCGGCGCCTGCGTGGTCGCCGTCTTCACGAAGGACGTTGCCGAAACCAAGGCCACCCGTGCGACCGATGCCGGACGAAAGATGGGGTTCCCGCTCCTCTTCGGCACCGAACCGGAGGAGTGACGCGTTCGGCGAGAATCTGAGGCGGCGAGGGCAGCCACGACATCTGGCTGCCGGGCCACCGGCTGCCAGCCGGGACGACGGTCCCCGGAAACGAAGAAGCCCGGCCTGTCGCCAGGCCGGGCTTCGGAACTTCTGCGGAAAAACCGCCCTCAGGCGGCCACTTCCTGCTCGGTGTCGTCGCCTTCGTTGTCGGCCTTCACGCCGCGCCGCGGACCCTTGTTGAGGTTGGTCTCGATGAGACGCACGGCCTCGGTGTCCGACATGCGGTTGACCGCCGCGATCTCGCGCGCCATCCGGTCGAGCGCGGCTTCGTAGAGCTGACGCTCGGAGTAGGACTGCTCGGGCTGGTTGTCGGCGCGGTAGAGGTCGCGCACCACTTCCGAGATCGAGATCAGGTCGCCGGAGTTGATCTTGGCATCATACTCCTGGGCGCGGCGCGACCACATCGTCCGCTTTACGCGGGCGCGGCCCTGCACAACCTTGAGCGCACGGTCGACGTAATCGGTCTCGGACAGCTTCCGCATTCCGATCGTCGCAGCCTTGGCCACCGGAACCTTCAGCCGCATCTTGTCCTTCTGGAAATCGATCACGAACAGTTCCAGCTTGTGGCCAGCGACTTCCTGCTCCTCGATCGCCACGATCTGACCGACGCCATGCGCCGGATAGACGATGAACTCCGCGGTCTTGAAGCCGTTGCGCGCTGCTGTCTTCTTCTGCTGGGTTGCCATACGCCCTGAACTCCTTAGTTTCGGCAGCGACTCTCATGGGCCGCGATCATGCTGCGGCCGAATGCCGCGCGGATCCGAACGACGCACGCAAACGCACAATCTCCGGAATCGAGGCGAGAAACCTTGGCGCAAGCCTTCCAGGCTGAGCCAAGTCACCTTGGACCGGAAATTGATCGCACCTTTCGAGATTTAGGGCGTATGCGCCGCAAACGGACGTTGTCTCACCTGCATGATGTTTTTATGTAACATAAATATGCGAAAGAATCAACAACTTGCTGCACAAGCGAACGGCAACGCGGCCCCGCCGGCCAATGCCACGGAGCAAAATCGAGGCTGACGCTGCGTCAGTCCGGGGCAGTCAGTCGCCCTCGCCGGGCTCTGCGGAGAAGAACTTCTCGAACTTGCCTTCGACGCCGTCGAAGTCCTTGGCGTCCGCCGGAGGCTCCTTCTTGGCCGTGATGTTGGGCCACTTCTCCGCGAAGTCGGCGTTGACCTTCAGCCACTTGTCGAGCCCCGGCTCGGTGTCCGGACGGATCGCGTCGGCCGGGCATTCCGGCTCGCACACGCCGCAGTCGATGCACTCGTCGGGATGAATGACGAGCATGTTCTCGCCTTCGTAGAAGCAGTCGACCGGACACACCTCGATGCAGTCCATGTACTTGCATTTGATGCAATTGTCGGTGACGACATAGGTCATTCAGGCGGCTCCGGCAGCGTCTTCCAGCGTCCAACGCGGTTGAGGTAGCCCCGTTGCGGCAATGGTGCAAGGGGCCGTTTGGCGCGCGGGTGCCGCTTCGGGGAAAGTTTTACCCGCGGCTGAGCGCTACTCGCCGCGCCAGCGGTCGATGAGCCGCCGCTCCCTCTTGGTCGGGCGTCCGGCACCCGGCTCTCGTTCGGCGGCCGGGGCAGGCTCCAGAGCCGCCGCGGCGGGATCGATCTTCGGCGTCAAATCCTCGTAGAGGCCGCGCGCCTCTTCCGCCGGGCCGCGGCGCGTTCCGGTTTCGAGCACCCGCCAGACGAGGATGCGCCGGTCGAGCGTGATCGTCAGACCGTCACCCGGCTTGACGGGATGAGACGGCTGGCCGACCTTCTCGCGATTGACGCGGACGGCACCCGCCTGGATCAACCGGGCGGCGAGCGAGCGGGACTTGACCGCCCGCGCGTAGAACAGCCACTTGTCGAGCCGCTGGCGATCGGGTCCCGCCATCCGGCCTACTTCTTGAGCTGATCCCGCAGGGCAGCAAGCTTGGCGAAGGGCGAATCCGGGTCGAACTTGACCGGCCGCTCCTCGCGCGGCTTCTGCTGGAAGGGCGGGCGACGATCGCCACGGTCGCCCTTGCCGCCACGGTCGCGCTCCGGCTTGCCGCCGGTTCCGCCCCGGTCGGGCCGGTCGCCGCGCGGACGATCGCCCTTGTCCTTGAAGCGGTTCTCGAACCGGCTCTTGCCACCCTCGCCCGGGCGCCCGGCCGGACGTTCCGCCTGCCCCTCGCGCGGCTGCCTCTCGCCAGGCTGCCTCTCGCCGGGTTGCCTTTCGCGGGACACGTGGCCCTCGCGAGGCTGCCCATCGCGCGCCTGACCTTCGCGCGGCTGCCCACGGCGGCCACGCCCCCGATTGTCCTGCCGCTGCCGGTCTCCAAAACGTCCGGGGCGCCAGAGCATGATCGGCTTTTCGGCCTCGACCGGCTCGGCAGGCGCCGCGGCTTCGGCCGGCTGGACGGTCGTCTGCGGACCGGCCTCGACAGGAGCTGCGGCTTCGGTCGCCGGCGGGGCGGAGGACTCCACGGCCGCCTCTCCCAGCGACTGCGGCTCGTCTTCGCCATCGCCCAGCGCCGCGGCGGCTGCCTCGGCAAGCGGCTCGACGGCGGCTGATGCCTGATCGGCATCGGCCGCAGCCACGACCGTCTCGGCCGCCTCAGGGCTGGGTTCTTCGGTCTGCGCCATCACGGCGTCGGCTGCCGCCGCCTCCTCCGCGGGATCGGAGGCATCCGCATCGGCGGTGGCGATGTCGGCCGCCACGTCGCCCAGCGACTGCGGCTCGTCGTTCGAACCGTCGCCGAGTGCGGCGGCCACCGTTTCGGCGGCCGGAGCCGCGGCGGCCTCGGCGGCCGCCTTCCTGCGCGCAGTTTCCGCCTCGGCCGCAGCGCGCGCGGCCTGATCCAGGCTTTCCAGCCTGGACTTGACCTCGCCTGCCGGCTTGGGTTCGCCCCTGTAGCCGAGCCCCTTGAGGATTTCTTCCATGTCGTCGGCATTGGCGCCGAGGATCGACATCATCGCAGGCGTCACCACGAAGGCTGCGCCGTCGAACCCGCCTTCGGGCCGCGCACCGGTCCCCGGGCGCCAGGCCAGCGCCGGGCGGATCAGGTCGGCCAGTCGCTCGAGGATGTCCACGCGCACGGCGCGGCGGCCGAGCAGCCGGAAGCCGGCGAGGCGGTAGAACTCCTTCTCGAAGGTGGGATCGACCACCACCGAGGTGCGGCCGGTCGACAAGGCGTTGACCACGTCGCCGAAGCCCGGCTTGTCCTTGCCGTCATTGGCGAGCGCCCAGAGAAGCGTGAGCAATCCCGCAGGGCCGGGCTTCAGCAGCGCGGGCAGGAACACGTGATAGGCGCCGAAGCGCACGCCGAGCCGGCGCAGCGCCGCGCGGGCCTCCTGGTCGAGCGACTTCACATCCTCGGCGACGTCGCGGCGGTTCAGGATGCCGAGATTCTCCAGCAGCCGGAACGCCACCCCACGCGCCATGCCGGACAGTTGCTCGGCATTCTTGAGGTCGGCGAGCGGCTTCAGCAGCGTCTCCACCTGATAGGCGACGTAGCGGTCGATGCGCGCGGAGACCCGGTCGCGAGCCGGCCCCGTCAGCTGTTCGTCGGCGAGCAGGATGGCGCGCGGCTTCAGCGTGTCCTCTCCGGACACAAGCGTGGCCACGGGTGCGCCGATCCAGCGCAGGACGCCATCCGAACCGAGCGCCAGATCGCCATTGGCGGATGCGGCGAAGCGTTCGGCGCGGCTTTCGAATTCCGTTGCCAGCGCCTTCTGCGCCGCCGCCTTGACGGCCTTCGCATCCTCGCCGCCGGCAGACTGGTCTGCCGTAAAGCGGAAGCCTTGCAGCTCCCCGACGTGGTGACCTTCGACGAGCACCTCGCCAGCGGGGTTTATTTCTGCCTCAAGCATCGTGTTTTCTCTCAGGCGCCTCATGAGCACGGATGTCCTGCGGTCAACGAAGCGTTTCGTCAACCGTTCATGCAGTGCATCGGAAAGTCTGTCCTCGATCTCGCGTGTTTTTTCCTGCCAGTGTGCCGGATCGGCAAGCCAGCCGGGCCTGTGCGAGACGAAGGTCCAGGTTCGGATCTGCGCGATGCGCTGCGACAGCGTATCGATGTCGCCCTCTGCGGAATCGGCGCGGCGCACCTGCTCGGCCATGTAGGCCTCGTCGACATGGCCGCGTTGCGCGAGGTCGGTGAAGATCGAGGCGATCAGGTCTGCATGTTGCGCAGGCGCGATGCGACGATAGTCCGGCAGCGCGCAGGCATCCCACAGCAGCGCCACCCGCTGCGGCCGATCGGCGAGCCTGCGGATGTCCTCGTCGCGGCAGACGTGGTCGAGCGCCTGGGCGTCGACCGCCGGCAGCGCCCTGGTCAGGCCCTCGACGGGCGCAGGCGTCTCGATCGACCGCTTCAACGCATCGAGGCTCGCATAGTCGAACTGCGCGGTGCGCCATTGCAGCACGCGCACCGGCTCGAAATCATGGCCTTCGATCTTCTCGACCAGTTCGTCGTCCAGCGGATCGACCTGGCCGGTGACGCCGAAGGTGCCGTCGCGCAGGTGCCGTCCGGCGCGGCCGGCGATCTGCCCGAGCTCCGCCGCCGTGAGGTCGCGGTACTGGAAGCCGTCGAACTTGCGGTTCTGCGCGAAGGCGACGTGATCGACGTCGAGGTTGAGGCCCATGCCGATGGCGTCCGTCGCCACCAGGAAGTCGACGTCCCCCGACTGGTAGATCTCCACCTGCGCATTGCGCGTGCGCGGCGACAGCGCGCCGAGAACCACCGCCGCGCCGCCGCGCTGGCGGCGGATCAGTTCGGCGATGCCGTAGACCTCGTCGGCCGAAAAGGCGACGATGGCCGAACGGCGCGGCAGGCGGGTGATCTTCTTGGAACCGGCATAGGCGAGGTGCGACATGCGCGGCCGGGTGACGACCGAAATGCCCTTGAGCAGCTTCTCCAGGATGCCGCGCATGCTCGACGCGCCCAGCAGCAGGGTCTCGTCGCGCCCGCGCAGATGCAGGATCCGGTCTGTGAAGATGTGGCCGCGCTCGAGGTCGTTGGCGATCTGCACCTCGTCAATGGCGACGAAGGACGCGTTGGTCTCGCGTGGCATCGCCTCGACCGTGCATACGGAATAGCGAGCACCGGGCGGCTGGATCTTCTCCTCGCCGGTGATCAGCGCCACGTTGGCGGCGCCGACCTTCTCGGCGACCCGGACATACACCTCACGGGCCAGGAGCCTCAGCGGAAGCCCGATGATCCCCGACGGGTGCGCGACCATGCGCTCGATCGCCAGATGGGTCTTGCCGGTGTTGGTGGGACCGAGAACGGCGGTCACATCCCGACCCGACAGGATCAACGGCGATGTCTTTGAGGGGTGCACGTTCATGAACTGGAGATGCGGCCTTTCGTGCCTTAGCCCCTACACTGCGCCCCCGCAGGAGTCCGGCCCGGCACGACCGGTACCACACGCTGCCGAGACATAGGGTCTCCGCCCCCTGATGACAATCGCAAATGTGACGCGCCCGCCGAGATTCGCTGCAACCGGAACGAGTCTGGAACGAAAGGGCGACGAATCGCTGACTCGCGACGATTCATGCTTTGTTCGACACATCATCTTGTTGGGGAGTCTGGTCGCGGACACCAGATGGTGAATCTTTTGAATCACTTGCCTTGGCCCTGACCGAACGGGCGGTGTCAACGGCAGAACCGCGTCAAGCAAAAAGAAAAGCGGCCGGTCGCTCTCGCGAACCGGCCGCCCGACATCGGAGACAACTTCAGATGAAGTACTGGCCGCCATTGGCGGTGATCGTCGAACCGGTGATGAAGCCGGCATCGTCGGAGACGAGGAAGACGACGCAGCGCGCGATCTCGGCGGCCTCGCCAAGTCGGCCGACGGGGATCTGCGCGATGATGCTCTCGCGCACCTTCTCGGGCACCGCCATCACCATGTCCGTCCCGATGTAGCCGGGACAGATCGCGTTGACCGTGATGCCGGCGCGCGCGCCTTCCTGGGCCAGTGCCTTGGTGAAGCCAAGGTCGCCCGCCTTGGCCGCCGAGTAGTTCGCCTGCGCGAACTGCCCCTTCTGGCCGTTGATCGACGAGATGGTGACGATGCGGCCGAACTTGCGCTCGCGCATGCCGTTCCAGAGCGGATGCGTCATGTTGAAGACGCCGTCGAGATTGGTCCGCATCACGTCGTTCCACTGTTCGCGCGTCATGCGGTGGAAGGGTGCGTCGCGGGTGATGCCGGCATTGTTGACCAGCACCTCGACCGGGCCGAGATCGGCCTCGACCTGGGCGATGCCCGCCGCGCAGGCATCGTAGTCGGCCACCGACCACTTGTAGGTCTTGATGCCGGTTTCGGCGGAGAACTTCGCCGCCGCCTCGTCATTGCCGGCGTAGTTGGCGGCGACGTTGTAACCGGCTTCCTTGAGCGCCACCGAAATGGCCGCGCCGATGCCGCGCGATCCTCCCGTGACGAGTGCTGTCCTTGCCATGCTGGTCTCCTCCCTCTGTTCAGAAGGCGAATAGGGAATGGCGAATGGCGAATGGGGACGCCGCCCCGGCCGCATCCGTCCTTGTCTCTCCCCTATTCGCTATTCGCAATTCGCCCGTTCAGTTCATCGCCTCGACGCACATCGCGACGCCCATGCCGCCGCCGATGCACAGCGTGGCCAGGCCCTTCTTCGCGCCGCGGCGCTTCATCTCGTGCACAAGCGTGTTGAAGATGCGCGCTCCGGACGCGCCGATCGGATGGCCGATGGCGATGGCGCCGCCGTTGACGTTGACGATGTCCGGGTTCCAGCCCATCCCCTTGTTGACCGCGCAGGCCTGCGCCGCAAAGGCTTCGTTGGCTTCGACCAGATCGAGGTCGGCGGCAGACCAGCCGGCCTTTTCCAGCGCCTTCTTGGACGCCGGGATCGGACCCGTGCCCATGATCGACGGATCCACCCCGGCAGTCGCCCACGACACGATGCGGGCGAGCGGCACGATGCCGCGACGCACGGCCTCCGCCTCGCTCATGAGCAGAACGGCGGCTGCGCCGTCATTGAGCCCGGACGCATTGGCGGCGGTCACCGTGCCGTCCTTGTCGAAAGCAGGCTTCAGCTTCTGCATGGCGTCCATCGTCGCGCCGATCCGGATATACTCGTCCTGATCGACGATCGTGTCGCCCTTGCGGCCCTTGATGGTCACGGGCACGATCTCGTCCCTGAAGCGGCCGGCCTTCTGCGCGGCTTCCGCCTTGTTCTGCGAAGCCAGCGCGAAAGCGTCCTGCGCGTCGCGGGTGATCTGGAACTGCTTGGCGACATTCTCGGCCGTGGTGCCCATGTGATAGCCGTTGAAGGCGTCCCAGAGACCGTCCTTGATCATGGTGTCGACCATCTTGTAGTCGCCCATCTTCACGCCGGCCCTGAGATGGGCGCAGTGCGGCGACAGCGACATGGACTCCTGGCCGCCCGCCACGATGATGCCCGCATCGCCGGTGGCGATCTGCTGCATTCCGATGGCGATCGTGCGCAGGCCGGAGCCGCAGACCTGGTTGAGACCCCAGGCCGTTGTCTCCTTCGGCAGGCCGGCCGCGATCGCGGCCTGGCGGGCAGGGTTCTGGCCCTGGCCGGCGGTGAGCACCTGGCCGAGGATCACCTCGTCCACGTCAGCGGCATCGACCCCTGCCCGCTGCAGCACTTCCTTGATGACGATCGCGCCGAGGTCGTGGGCGGTCGTGTTGGCGAAGGCGCCGTTGAAGGAGCCGACGGCGGTTCGCGCCGCGCTGGCGACGACGATCGACGGTGAAGCGGACATGGAAAACTCCCTGGATGGATGAGACGATGGCCGCTCGAACCGAGGCCCGACCAGCACGTACATTCCCGACTTTTCTTGCCCGTTCGTTGATCCGAGTCAAACCGGAAATGGAAGCGGCGATGATTGCGCCCGGCTCCGCGGCCGAATTCGCCATGGCGCGACGACCACGCAGTCGAGCGCCCGGCGTCCGGGCTCCTGCACTGCACAATTCGCTTTCATTTGGCCGGCTTTTGCGCATATCCTGACCGACAGACAGGGTGTGGCGGTCCTCAGGCCGGTCCATCTCGACAAAAACTGGGAGAGTCGCGTGGCATCCAAGGACGATCCGGTGGTCATCAAGAAATATGCCAACCGACGCCTCTACAACACCGGCACATCGACTTATGTGACGCTCGAGGATCTCGCCGAAATGGTGAAGAAGGGCGAGAACTTCACCGTTCAGGACGCAAAGTCCGGCGACGACATCACCCACCCGGTCCTGACGCAGATCATCTTCGAGCTGGAGAACAAGGAAGGGCAGAACATGCTGCCCGTCTCCTTCCTCCGCCAGCTCATCTCCTTCTACGGCGACCAGATGCAGATGGTCGTGCCGAGCTTCCTCGAACAGTCGATGATCGCCTTCGCCAAGGAGCAGGAGCGCTTTCGCGAGCAGATGAAGTCGGCGCTTCCCCGGACGCCGATGGAGATGATGAACGTCGCGACGCCGATCAAGGCGCTGGAGGAACAGGCCCGGCGCAATGTCGAGCTGTTCCAGAACGCGATGCGCATGTTCACGCCCTTCCCGCCGCAGAACGGCGCTGCCACGCCGGCTTCCGACGAGCCTGCGAAGGCGCCGGCGGGCCAGAGCGGAGAGGAATTGCGCGAGTTGAAGGAACAGATCGCCGCCATGCAGCGCAAGATCGACAAACTGGGCTGAACGGCCCTTCCGATCAGCCTTTCGTCTCGACGGCGAGACCGCCTCTACCAGCCCGCCGCGCAGCCATCCTTGCGCGGATCCGAGCCGCCGACCAGAAACCCGCTTTCGTAATCGATGGCGATGATCTGGCTGCCGCCGAGCGGTGCGGCGGCGCTGCGAACGGCATGCCCTTTAGCCTCGAGTTCGGCGCGAGCCGCCTGCGGAATACCCGTCTCCGCTTCCAGCACCCGGTCGTCGTCGCCCCAGAAGAGCCGCGGATGATCGATCGCCTCCTGCGGGTCCATGCCGTGGTCGAGCATGTTGGACAGGACCAGCGCATGGCCCATCGGCTGGTAGGCGCCGCCCATCACGCCGAACGCGATCGAGGGGCGGCCGTCCTTCGTCGCGAGGCCTGGAATGATCGTGTGCATCGGCCGCTTGGACGGTCCGATTTCGTTGGGATGTCCCTCCACGAGCGAGAAGCAGGCGCCGCGGTTCTGCAGGACGATGCCGGATTCGGGCGTGACGATCCGCGATCCGAAACCCGAGTAGATCGAGTTGATGAAGGAGACCGCGCGGCGGTCGCGGTCGACCACGGTGAGATAGACGGTGTCGGCATGCGGCAGGGGCGGCAGGGACAGCGCGGTGTTGCGCCTTTCCGGATCGAAGCCCTTCGCAAGCGCCTGCGTGAAGGCCGGCGACAGGATCTGCCCGGTCGTACCGGACATGGCGGACGGGTCCGCGACCTCCCGGTCGCGCACGGCATAGGCCAGCCGCGCCGCCTCGATCATCAGGTGATGCCGTTCCGCGCTGCCGGGGGCGAACCGATCGGCACCGAGTTCGGTCATCAGGTTCAGGATGATCAGCGCCGTGATCCCCTGCCCGCTCGGCGGTATCTCGTGGACAGTCTGGCCGCGATAGTCGGTGGTGATCGTGCCGACCCAGTCGGCGGTGACGGCTGCGAGGTCGGCCTCATCGAGGAAGCCGCCCTTCGCCTGGACCGTCGAGGCCATCTCGGCCCCGATCGCGCCCTCGTAGAAGGCCCGCGATCCTTCCGCCTCGATCCGGCGCAGCGTGCGGGCGAGCGAAGGCAGCTTCATCCGCGTAAACGCTGCGGGCGCCTGCCCGTCGACCAGATAATGCCTGCGCCCGCCCTCGTCGGCGGCGAGGTCGGCGACGTGGTTGGGCCAGTCGCGAGCGACGCGCGGGTGGATGGCGAAGCCGTCTTCCGCATAGCGGATCGCGTCGGCGAAGAGCCCGTCGAAGCCGCGCGTGCCGAAGCGCTGCGCAAGGACCTCCCAGGCCATGACGGCACCAGGCACGGTGACCGCATGCGGCCCGTAGGCCGGGACCTTCGAAAAGCCCTGCGCGCGATACCAGCCAGCCTGCGCGCCTGCGGCCGCCCGGCCCGACCCGTTCAGCCCGTGCACGGTGCCGTCCGGCTCGGCCAGGATGACGAAGCAATCGCCGCCGATGCCGGTCATGTGCGGCTCGACCACGGCCAGCACCGCGCTCGCGGCTATCGCGGCGTCGACGGCATTGCCGCCGTCGCGCAACACCGAGAGCGCAGTGGCCGTGGCGAGCGGATGCGACGTCGCGGCCATGCCGTTTTCGGCGATCACCGGCGAGCGGCCCGGCAGGTCGAAATTGCGCATGAAGCCCTCGATCGGTTCGCCGACGGGATCAGTTGAAGCTGACGTCGCGTCCCGCTGCCCGGATCGAGACGGAGAAGCCGGCGATCAGGTCGATGAAGGCGATGACCATCAGAATGAAGAACACCGAATGCGCCGCCTGCTCGACGAGCAGGAACTCGACGAGGTAGGCGACGAAAACGAACGTCGACAGCAGGTGGTCCACCACGGACGCGTTCGAGGTGCGCGTCGACTTCATGATCTCGAAGAAGAGCAGGAAGAGCGCGATGACGACCATCAGGTCGCCGAGCGTCATGGCGAAGGACCCGCCCGACATCATCGGAATCGAGAACAGCACCTGTCCCCACGGCCCCGTCGCCCCGCCTCCCATGACGCCGGTGAGGCCGAGATTGAACAGGATGAAGGGGATGATGAGCAGCGGGACGATCGCCATGATGCGGCTTCCGGTTGATGCGGTGGCGCAAACTGTCGCGGTGGCGCGACCGCGTCAAGCCGGGTCCGTCAAATGAACCCGTATCAGGAAGCGTGTGGCATGGACGATGTGGCCCGACGAAGCGCTCGCCCGTGCGAGGCTATCGCCTCAGGTAGAGCCACAACGTCGTCGGCGCCAGCACGGCGGTGAGCACCGCCGGCGCAATCAACGCCAGCCCGATCTCGGAAGGGGTAGCGCCGCCACCCATCAGTCCGCGCAAGGCCGTGGTCATCAGCGACACCGGATTCACGTCCACGAAACCGCGCAGCCAGCCGGGCATGGTCGCGGGATCGACCATGATGTTGGATGCGAAGACGAGCGGAAACAGGAAGGTGAAGCCGATCGTCATCACCGTGGTCGGAGTGCGGACGAGGAAGCCAAGCACGATGAACACCCAGCCCATGCCAAAACCGATGGCGACCAGCATGACGAAGGCTGCCAGCACGCCGAGCGGCCCGGACTCCGGCCGGTAGCCGAGGATCAGGCCGATCGTCAGGATGATCGATGCGGCGATGAGGTGGCGGAGCACGTCGCCCGCCATCAGGCCGGCGAACGGGGCCAGCGGCCAGATCGGCAGCGAGCGGAAGCGGTCGAACAGCCCCTTGCCCAGATCCGTCGACAGGCCCATGCCGGAATAGACCGCGTTGAACACGACGGTCTGGACGAGAATGCCCGGAAGGAAGACCTGCAGGTACTCGCTGGGCGAGCCGGCGAGCGCGCCGCCGAACACGAATGTGAACAGCAGCGTGAACATGATCGGCGTCATCACCAGGTCGAAGAGCTGTTCCGGCACATGCTTGAACTTGAGCACGGCGCGCCAGCCGAAGACGAGCGCGTTGGAGATCGCCGAGGGTTGCCGGGGCCGGGCCGCCTGCGGCAGCTTGCCAAGGGAGGTCGGTTCCGTCATTGCCGTTTCCCCTGTTCGTCCCCGGTTCTCGGCTGACCTGTCAACGCGAAGAAGACCGCCTCCAGGCTGGGCTGCCCCATCGAGAAGTCGGCCGGTTCGAGACCGGCGGAGACGAGGGCGGAAAGCGCCTCGCTTGCGGCCCGCGTCGTGCCGGCCATGATGGAAAGCTCCGCACCCTCGGCGCTGCGCTGCACCTTGTGCCCGAGATGACGTTCGAGCAGTACTGCGGCTTCGTCCAGCCGTGCCGGGTCGGCAAGCGCGACATAGAGGAAGCCGGAGCCCGTCGCCGCCTTCAGCTCGCGGCTGGTGCCTTCGGCGATCTTGCGGCCGTGGTCGATGACGGCGATACGCGCCGCGAGCTGATCGGCTTCCTCCAGATACTGGGTCGTGAGGAGGATCGTCACGCCCGAACCCGCCAGTTCCCGGATCATGCGCCAGACGTCCTTGCGGGCATTCGGGTCGAGCCCCGTGGTCGGCTCGTCGAGGAAGAGGACGCCGGGCGTCACCACCAGCGATGCAGCGATGTCGAGCCTCCGCCGCATGCCGCCGGAATAGTCCTTGACCTGCTTCGTCGCCGCGTCCGACAGGCCGAACGCTGCAAGCAGATCGTCGGCCCGCCCCCTGGCGTCGCGGCCGCGAAAGCCCCACAACCGCGCGAGAAGCACGAGATTCTCCCGACCTGTCAGGTCTTCGTCCAGCGAGGCGAACTGTCCCGTCATGGCGATGGAGCCGCGCACGGCGTGCGGCGTCGTGACGAGATCGTGCCCCATGATCGTGGCCGTGCCGGCATCCGGCTGCGACAGGGTCGCCAGCATGCGCATCAGCGTGGTCTTGCCCGCGCCATTGGGTCCGAGGATCGCGAAGATCATGCCGCGCGGAACGTCGAGGTCGATGCCGTCGACGGCGCGGACGTCGCCATAGCTCTTGACGAGGCCACGGGCGGAAATGGCCAGCGCGACGCCGGCGCCGGAGGCCGCCTTGTCCGGGGTGATCGGTAGGTCGTTCATGGCGGGAATCCGTCGGTTGCGATGACGGTCCCGTCACCGTGCCAGGCAGGCTCACGCATACCAGCTTTGTCGCAGCCCGCCATCTGGCCAGAGGGACGGCTGCTGACAGTTCGCGGCAGGATCCCCGCAGCGTGCCCGCGCACGATCCGCGCCACCAAAACGCAAAAGACCGGCGCAAGCCGGTCTCGAGACGTTGTCGGAAGCGAGGCGGATCAGCCTTCCTTCGGCTCCAGGACCTGGCGGCCGCGATACATGCCCGTCTTTAGGTCGATGTGGTGCGGACGGCGCAGTTCGCCGGAATTCTTGTCCTCGACATAGGTCGGGGCCTTGAGCGCGTCGGCGGAGCGACGCATGCCGCGCTTCGACGGCGAGGTTTTCCTTTTCGGGACAGCCATAGTACCTGCTCCATCATCGGTCAAAAGCCCGTCGCGCCCTCGGAGAAGGGCCGTGGCGACAGGCCGTCTTGTGAAAGTCGCGTGCCTATACACGCTCATACGCCGCTTGGCCAGCCGCAGGGCCCAAATTTTTTGGCCGCGGCCGGACCGGACAGCCTCACTTGACGCAGTCGACATGCCCTCCGGCCTGCCGGGCCCGCTTCTCGATGATGTCCGCGAGGCGCCTGAGACCGGGGGACGGCTTGGCCGGATCCCGCTCGTATGGATTGGGCAGCGTGACGGCCAGCAGTGCCGCCTGGCGGCGGGAGAGGTCTGCGGCCGAGACGCCGAAATGATACAGCGAGGCCGCCTCCGCGCCGTAGATGCCGGGAGCCCATTCGACGATGTTGAGGTAGATCTCCATGGTCCGTCGTTTCGGGACGACCAGGTCGAAACCCAGCGCCAGCGGAACCTCCAGCGCCTTGCGCACGAAGGAGCGGCCCTGCCAGAGATAGAGGTTCTTCACCGTCTGCATGGAGATGGTGGATGCGCCACGCGTCGGTTCACCGGCGAGGGCGCCATCGATGACCGACGACAGCGCACCCCAGTCGATGCCGCCATGCGCACAGAACTGCCCGTCTTCGGACATGATGACGGAATGGACGAGCAGCGGCTGGATGTCCTCGATATCCACCCAATGCCGCTCGAAGGCGCGGAGCGTCACGAAGTCGCGGACCATCAGCGTCGACACCGGATGGACGAACGGCATCAGGCCGATCAGCGTCAGCACCACGGGCGCCAGGACCAGCGTGAGGAGAACCAGCCCGGCGCGCCGCAGCACGAGGCTCGCACGGCTGCGACCACTCCGCGCCTTCCGGCGCACGCTACGGCCCTTGGCGGCCTTGGGACTGTTGTCTTGTGTGTTCAAATCCAGCCTGACCGGGTCGTTCGAAGGCTGAATAAAGCCTGCGGGCGGGTCATGCAACGCCGCAACGCGGCGCAAGCGCCGGGGCGCTTGACCGGGGATGAAATTGCAGCCATCGCTCGGGCCATGCAAGCCGACGCCCTCGCCCTCTTCGAATCCGCGCGCATGAGCCACGCCGAAGCCGTGGAACGGCGCCTGCGCTTTCTGCTCGATGGCCGGCCCCGCGACCGCGAGGTGACGCGGCCGGAGCGTCTGATGCAGGCGATGCGCCATGGCGTGCTGAACGGCGGCAAGCGGCTGCGGCCTTTCCTTCTGATGGAAAGCGCCGCGCTGTTCGGGATCGAGGGCGAAGCGCCTCTCAGGGTCGCCGCGGCGCTCGAATGCGTCCACTGCTACTCGCTCATCCACGACGACCTGCCGGCGATGGACGACGACGACCTGCGCCGCGGCGAGCCGACCGTGCACAAGGCCTTCGACGAGGCCACCGCTATTCTGGCCGGCGACAGCCTGCTCACCTATGCCTTCGACATCGTGGCGAGCGAGGAAACGGAATTGCCGCCGGCGGCCCGCGTGGCGCTGGTGACTGCGCTCGCCCGCGCGTCGGGCCTCGGCGGCATGGCCGGCGGACAGATGCTCGACCTCGCGGCGGAACGCGACGCGCCCGACGAGGCCGGCATCCTGATGCTGCAGGCGATGAAGACCGGCGCTCTGATCCGCTTCGCATGCGAGGCCGGCGCCATCGTCGGCGGAGCCGATGCCGACGAGCGGGCGCGTCTGGCCGAGTTCGGCTCAGCCGTCGGCCTCGCCTTCCAGCTCGCCGACGACCTGCTCGACCTGACCTCCGATGCGGCCACCATGGGCAAGGCCACCGGCAAGGACGCGGCCGCGGGCAAGGCCACCCTGCCCGGCTTGCACGGCGTCGACTGGACGCGGCGGCAGCTCGATGGCCTCGTCGCCCAGGCCGAGGACCTGCTCGAGCCCTTCGGCGAGACGGCCTCGATGCTGCGGGCTGCGGCGCGATTCGTCGCCGAGCGGAAAAGCTGACCGCCTCAGAGATCGAACGCGTCGCGGATGCGCACCGCGCATGATGCGGCCGTTTCGTCGGCCGACGAGATCTCCATATCGTAGGCGATGCCGCGATGGACCTTTTCGAACTGCCAACGAGCGAGACCGATCATTCGATCGCCGCGCACCCGCTCGCGTTCTTCGATGATCTCCAGCGGAGCATGGACACCCACCAGGTACAAAGCATGACCGGAGAGCAGGCGGCGGTACTCTCCCACTTCGCTACCAAGCATCACCTCGTCGACGACGAGGCTGTTTCCCGCATCCGCCAGCGCCGCAATCGCCGCCCGCATGCCGCTCATGAGCCGCGTGCCCACCGGACCGACGTCAATCCGCACCGATGGAGCCGAGGCCTCCGTTTCGTTCACGAAGTGGAACGTGGCTGGGTCGTCCTGCAGCCGCTCGGGCAACATGTCGAGGAAGGCATCCATCTGCACGTGCAGCAGAGCGTGCCGCGAAATGGCCTGCAGGGCGCGCGCAATCGAGCTCTTGCCGACGCTTCCGACCCCGTTGAGGATCATGACAGTCGATCGGTGCGCCATGCACAACCCCAATCCTACCGGTTGCGCAGGACGATGCACGACCCACCGGCCGCACGCAACGCCCGGCAGATGATGTCGGCGTTCGCGCGGTCGTCGACGCCGATCCGCACCGCGTGGATGCCCCGCCGGCCGATGGGAGAGCGGACGCGGCTCACCACAGGCTCGTAGGCATCGAGCAGGCGGGGAAACCGGCCCTTCACGCGCTGGTACTGGCGGATGGCCACGTCGCGTCGGAAATGGCCGGCAAGCTGCACGCCCCAGGGCTTCAGCTGCACCCTCGACATCGGCACCGTCGCCGTCCGGGTCACGGGCAGCGCCTCGCAGGCCTCGTCGAAATCCTTGCCGTCGGCGAGCGGCGGAACGACACCCGCCCCTGTCTGGCCGATGAAGCTGTCGGCCGAAGCGCCGAGGATGTCGAGCACGTAGTTCTCGGTCTCGAGCGGCAGGAACCCGCCTGACGAGATCCAGCGGGAGACGCGGCTCTCGCCGGCATTGTAGGCCGCCGCCGCAAGGCCGAGATTGCCGAAACCCGCCACGAGTTCGGCGAGATAGGCCGCCGAGGCCGGGATTGCCTCGTCGATGTCGAAGCTGTCGTCAAGCCCGCGCATCCTCGCCGTCCCCGGCATGAACTGGGCGATGCCCTCCGCACCCGCTGGGCTGACGGCGTTCGGATCGAACCGGCTCTCCTTCCAGATCAGGCGCGCGAAGAAGTCGCGTGAGAGGCCGTTGCGGTCGGCGTGGCTGGCGATCAGGTCGCAGATGCGCGCTGCGGTAACGGGCCGCGCCTTCGGCACGGGCGGCGGCACCGCCTGCGCGGCGGTCGCCAAACCGAGGAGGCAGGCGGGAAGAAGCCGCGCCAGGCCTCTTCGATCGGCCATGGCCTACTCCGAAGCCGTCGTCCGGCCGGTGCCGAAGCGCTGCTCGATGTAATCGGCCACCATCTTCTGGAAGTCCTCGGCGATCGCAGGCCCTCGCAGCGTCGCAGCCTTCCGGCCGTCGATGAAGACCGGCGCCGTCGGCGTCTCTCCCGTCCCGGGCAGCGAGATGCCGATGTCGGCATGCTTCGATTCCCCCGGGCCGTTGACGATGCAGCCCATCACCGCGACCTTCAGCATCTCGACGCCCGGATACTGCGTCTTCCAGACCGGCATGTTGCGGCGCAGGTCGGCCTGGATGTTCTCCGCGAGTTCCTGGAACACGGTCGACGTCGTGCGTCCGCAGCCGGGGCAGGCCGCGACGATCGGCACGAACTGGCGGAAGCCCATCGTCTGCAGCAGTTCCTGCGCCACCTGCACCTCGCGGGTGCGGTCGCCGCCGGGCTCGGGCGTCAGCGAGATGCGGATCGTGTCGCCGATGCCCTGCTGCAGCAGGATGCCCATGGCGGCCGACGACGCGACGATGCCCTTGGTACCCATGCCCGCCTCGGTGAGCCCCAGATGCAGCGCGTGGTCCGACCGGCGCGCGAGATCGGCATAGACCGCGATCAGGTCCTGCACCTGGCTGACCTTGGCCGAGAGGATGATCTTCTCGCGCGGCAAGCCGATCTCCTCGGCGAGTTCGGCCGACAGCAGCGCCGACTGCACGATGGCCTCGCGCATCACCGCGTCCGCCGTCAGCGGAAAGCCTTTCGCCTGGTTGTTGTCCATCAGCCGGGTAAGCAGTTCCTGGTCGAGCGAACCCCAGTTGACGCCGATGCGCACCGGCTTGTCGTGACGGATCGCCGTCTCCACGATCGCGGCGAACTGGCGGTCCTTCTTGTCCTTGAAGCCGACATTGCCGGGATTGATGCGGTACTTCGCCAGCGCCTCGGCACAGGCCGGGTGATCGGCGAGCAACTTGTGGCCGATGTAGTGGAAATCGCCGATCAGCGGCACGAAGATGCCCAGGCGTTCCAGCCGCTCGCGGATCCGCGGCACGGCGGCAGCCGATTCGTCGCGGTCGACGGTGATCCGGACGAGTTCGGAGCCGGCGCGATGCAGCGCCGCGACCTGCGCAACGGTGGAATCGACGTCGGCCGTATCCGTGTTGGTCATCGACTGCACGACGATCGCCGCCCCGCCACCGACGGTCACGCCGCCCACGTCGACGCCGACGGCCGCGCGGCGCGGCGCGGGACCTGCGCGATCCGTCTCCTGAACCGGCCGGGCGGCCGAAATCGAGGTGGCGGGAAAGGGGGCGGCAATCGTCATGGGCGGTCTCCTCGACCGGAAGGGACAGCCATCAGGTGGCGGACCCACCACGCCATGTCAAGATTGCGTTCGGTTCCGGTGCGCGGTTCACGCGCTCCGGCCGTCGGCAATGGCATGCGCGCGCTCGAACAGGACGGACCTCTCCTGCGGGCTCAGGAGATCGGTATCGAACAGCTTCATGCACTGCAGGCCTTCCATGGCCATGAAGACCATGAGGATGTCGCCGAGATTTCCCCCTTGCGCGCGCAACCGTTTCAGCAGGCTTCCACGGAACCGGTTGATCGGCTCGAGGAAACTGGGATCTTCCGCAATCGCGGAGAAGAGCCAGGCCGCCGGTGGGCGATCCTCCGCGGAATTGTTCTCGATGACGTGCAGAAGCGCCGACAGCAGCGGCTCGCCTCGCGACGAAGCCTCGTCGAGTGCCGCCTCCATCTCGCCGAGATGCTTTTCGACGAGCCCCTGCATTAGCTTCGCCTTGGTGGGAAAATTGTAGAGAAGCCCGCCCTTCGATACGCCCGCCCGCTGCGCGACGGCGTCGAGCGACAGGTGGCCGGGGCCAGAGTTTCGAGCCACTTCCGCAGCGGCCTCAAGGATTCGTTCACGCGAATTTGCTTTTTGTGTGCCCAAGTTGAACCTCCCCAAGCCCTCGCCAATTGACATTACCGTCCAGACGGTACAGTTAGCGAGAGCTGCAAAATTGCAGGTTAAACCCCGACAAGCAATACATTTTCGTCGGTCGACACGCGCGGAGCCACTCGTGATCAAGCGTTTTCTCATAGTCATCGTTCTACTCGCCATCGTGGTGGGCGGAGTTGTCGGTTTCAACATCTTCCGCGAGAATGCGATCAACCAGTTCTTCGCAAACAGGCCGGTGGCTCCGTCGCCTGTGTCGACGGTGGACGTGACGCCGATAACCTGGACCCCGGGAATCCAGGCGATCGGGACGGTCGGCGCCTCGCGCGGTGTCGACCTGTCGGTGGAAACGACCGGCATCGTCAAAGCGATCCGTTTCGAGGCCAACCAGCGCGTCGAAGAAGGCGACCTTCTCGTCCAGCTGGACGATACCCAGCAGCGGGCAGAGCTTTCGGCCCAGCGCGCCCAGGCGGCACTCGACGTCCAGAACCTTGTTCGCGCCCAGGAACTGCAGAAGCGCGGGGTTGGTTCCGAGACGACCGTCGAGCAGGCACAGGCATCGGCCACGGCATCGGCGGCACAGGTGGAGAAGCTCGAAGCGGTTCTCGAGCAGAAACGGCTCGTCGCGCCCTTCGCCGGCACGCTCGGCATTCCTCGGATCGACGTCGGCCAGTACCTGGCGCCGGGCACGACCGTGGCCACGTTGCAGAATCTCGACGTCCTGCGGGCCGACTTCTCCGTTCCCGAACAGAGCCTCGCCCTGGTCAGCATCGGCCAGCCGGTCCGTTTCGGCGTCACCGACAATGAAATGCCCTTTACCGGCGAGATCGTCGGCATCGAGCCGAAGGTCGACGCGGCGACCCGCCTCGTCCTGATCCGGGCCGAAATCTCCAATCCCGACGGGAAGCTTGCTCCGGGCCAGTTCGTCCAGGTGCGCATCCAGCTGCCGGAGGAGACGGACGTCATCGCCGTACCGCAGACCGCGGTCGTGACCAGCCTCTACGGCGACTATGCCTATGTCGTGCGTCCCGCCGAAGGTGAGGGCGCCGAGGGCCTCGTCGCCCGGCAGGTCTTCGTCAAGACGGGCCGGCGGTCGGATGGCCGGGTCGAGATCACCGACGGCCTCGCGGGAGGCGATATCGTCGTCACCGCCGGACAGAACCGCCTCAACAACGGCTCGCCCGTCATCATCGACAACACGGTCCAGCCGCAGGCAGTGGCCGCGGGAGAAGCGGTGTCGAAATGAGCTTCTCCAACATCTTCATCCGCCGGCCGGTCCTTTCGACGGTCCTCGCATTCCTCATCCTGCTCCTCGGGATCCAGGGCATCTTCGGCCTGTCGGTCCGGCAGTATCCGAAGGTCGAGGAGACGGTCATCACCGTCACCACCACCTATGCCGGCGCCAGCGCCGACCTGATCCAGGGCTTCATCACCGCCCCCATCTCGGCATCTGTCTCGACGACCGAGAACATCGACTACGTCACCTCGCAGAGCCGGCCTTCCGCCTCGGTCGTCACCGTGCAGATGCAGCTCGGCGCCGATCCCGACGCCGCCCTCACGGAAGTGATCGCCAAGGTCAACCAGGTGCGGGGCCAATTGCCGTCCGATGCCGACGACCCGATCATCGTCAAGGGCACCGGCCAGCAGTTCGCCATCATGTACCTGGCGATGCAGAACCCGAACATGACGGCCGAGCAGCTGACCGAGTATATCAAGCGCGTCATTCGCCCCCGCATGTCGACCATCGAAGGCGTCGCCGAGGTGCAGGTGCTCGGCGCCAAGGAATTCTCCATGCGCGTCTGGATCGATCCGGTGAAGCTCGCGTCGCGCGGCCTGACCGCGGCCGAGGTGCTGGCGGCCATCCGCGCCTCGAACTTCCTCTCCGCACCGGGCAAGACCAAGAACACCTTCGTGGCCAATTCGATCACGGTTGCGTCCACGCTTCAGGATCCCGATGCATTCGGCCAGTTGCCGCTCAAGTCCGATGAAGACGGCATCGTTCGCCTCATCGACGTCGCCAATGTCCAGCTGGCAGCCGAGAGCGAGGATACGGTCGTCCGCTTCAACGGCCAGGAAGGCACCTTCGTCGGAATCTTCCCGACGCCGTCCGCCAACCCGCTCGACACCTCGGCCGGCGTCATCGAAGAGCTCCCCGACATCCGCGCCAGCCTGCCCGACGGCATGTCGATCGAACTGGTCTACGACTCCACGGAGACCATCAGCGCGTCGATCGAGGAGGTCTTCAAGACCATCGGCGAAGCCGTTGCGATCGTCATCGTCGTCATCCTGCTCTTCCTGGGCTCGTTCCGTTCCGTGCTGATGCCGGTCGTGACGATCCCGCTGTCGCTCATCGGCGTCTGCTTCCTCCTCTACATGATGGGCTACTCCATCAATCTGCTCTCCCTGCTGGCGATGGTGCTGGCGATCGGCCTCGTGGTCGACGATGCGATCGTGGTGGTGGAGAACATTCACCGCCACATCGAGGAAGGCCTCTCACCGCTTCAGGCGGCCTACAAGGGCATGGCGGAGATCACCTCCTCGGTGGTTGCCATGACCATCACGCTCGCCGCCGTCTTCGCACCGCTGATGTTCATCGGCGGCCTCACCGGCTCGCTGTTTCGCGAGTTCGCCTTCACGCTCGCCGGAGCTGTGATCATTTCCGGCGTCGTCGCCCTGACGATCACGCCGATGATGTCGGCGCGCATCCTCAAGGCCGGCAACCACAGCCGTTTCCAGAAGGCGATCGACCGCTTCTTCGATCGTTTCGCCAATGGTTACGAGCGCTGGGTGACCGGCTCGCTGAAGTACCGACCGGTCACGCTGCTGGTCGTCCTGTCGCTGGTCGGCGTTTCGGGCTTCATGTTCTTCAACACCACGACCGAACTGGCGCCCGAGGAGGATTCCGGCGCGCTGTTCGCCCTCATCACGGCACCGCGTTATGCCACGACGGAGTACACGCAGCTCTACATCGACCAGATCCGCGCTCTGACCAGCGAGATACCCGAGGTCGATGCGAACTTCTCGATCGCCGGCTCGGGGGGCCAGACGAATTCCGCCTTCTCGGTCTGGGCGCTGAAGGACTGGTCCGAGCGCGATAGATCGCAGAAGCAGGTTCAGGCCGACCTTCAGGCGCGCCTCGCCAAGGTGGCCGGCGTCCAGGCGCTGGTCTTCGCTCCCCCGTCGCTGCCGGGAACCGGTGGCGGTCTGCCCATCTCGGTCGTGATCCGCTCGACCGGCGACGCCTCGCGTGTCTATGAGGTCGCCGAGCAGATCCGTCTCGAGGCGCAGAAGTCCGGCCGCTTCATCGTTGTTCAGAACTCGCTCGCCTTCGACGCGCCGCAGGTCACGGTCACCATCGACCGCGACCGCGCCGCAGCGCTCTCCCTGCCGATCAGCGACATCGGAACGACCCTGGCGCTGCTCGTCGGTGGGGGGTCTGTTGCCCAGTTCGACCGCGACTCCAACAGCTACGACATCATCATGCAGGTGCCGGAAGCCTTCCGAAACAATCCGGAGCGGCTGGGCGAGTTCTTCATCCGCTCCGTTTCCGGCGACATGGTGCCACTGTCGGCCGTCGTCTCGGTCTCGACCAATGCCTCGCCCGCCTCGATCGAGCAGTTCAACCAGCTCAACGCGGCGACCATCTCTGCCCTGCCCCTGCCCACGGTCTCGAGCGGCGACGGTCTCGCCACCATCGAGGAGATCGCCAGGCCGCTGCTGCCGGACGGCTTCTTCATCGACTATTCGGGCCAGTCGCGCCTGGAGAGCCAGCAGGGCAACACGATCGCCATCGCCTTCGCCCTCGCCGTCGTGGTGATCTACCTCGTGCTTGCGGCCCAGTTCGAGAGCTTCCGCGATCCGCTGATCATCCTGATGTCGGTGCCGCTGTCGATCTTCGGCGCGATCCTGCCGCTCAACCTGGGCCTCGGGACGCTGAACATCTACACGCAGGTCGGCCTCATCACCCTCGTCGGTCTCATCACCAAGCACGGCATCCTGCTGGTGGAGTTCGCCAACCAGCAACGCCATGCGCATGGCTACGACCGGCATGCGGCCATCATCGCCTCGGCCAAGGTGCGCCTGCGCCCGATCCTGATGACGACCGCCGCCATGGCCCTCGGCGTGGTGCCGCTGATCGTCGCCTCGGGCGCCGGCGCCGCCGCGCGTTCGGCGATGGGCATCGTGATCTTCGCCGGACTGATCGTCGGCACCATGTTCACGCTGTTCGTGGTACCGATGTTCTACACCTTCCTGGCAGCACGCGACCTGCCGCCCGAGCCGGAGAGCCCGAACTTCGAGCCGGCGGCCGTCCCGGCGGAGTAGCCGTTCTCGAATCCGGTTTGCGCAACGACTTGGACCGCCCTTCGGGGCGGTCTATCTTTTTGCAATGCAACAACACCAAAGGAGGGTGTCATGCCCAGGGTCGCACTCGTCACCGGCTCCACGTCGGGGATAGGTCTCGCCATAGCCGACGCGCTCGCCGGCTCAGGCTGCAACGTCGTCATCAACTCCTTCACCGATCGGCCGGAAGATCACGAACTGGCGCGCGACATCGCCCGGAAGAACGGCGTCGAAGCCATCTACGTCCGCGCCGACATGGCGAAGGGCGAGGATTGCCGGGCACTCGTCGCCAGCGCCGCAGCGCGGTTCGGCTCGGTCGACATCCTCGTCAACAATGCCGGCATCCAGCATGTCGCTCCCGTCGAGGACTTCCCGGTCGCCAGATGGGATGCCATCCTGGCGATCAACCTCTCGTCGTCCTTCCACACCATCGCTGCAGCGTTGCCGCTGATGCGGAAGGCCGGCTGGGGCCGCATCGTCAACATCGCCTCCGCCCACGGCCTCGTCGCATCGCCCTACAAGGCGGCCTACGTCGCCGCCAAGCATGGGGTGCTTGGCCTCACCAAGACCGCGGCGCTGGAGGTGGCGACCAGCGGCATCACCTGCAATGCCATCTGTCCCGGCTACGTGCTGACGCCCCTGGTCGAGGCACAGATCCCCGACCAGATGAAGGCGCACGGCATGGACCGCGAGACCGTCATCCGCGAAGTCATGCTCGAACGCCAGCCGACGGGACAGTTTGTGACGGTCGAGCAGATCGGTTCGACCGCGCTATGGCTCTGCTCGGAAGCCGCGAGCCAGGTCAACGGCACCCACATCTCCGTCGACGGCGGCTGGACGGCGCAATAGAGCGACATCCGAAGGGATCGAACGATTCTGCCGGAAAGCCCGCAGGATCTTTCGCTTGCGGCCGCCTGCGGCGCAAGCCGAAAGTGGCCGATGCTGCACGGAAGGTTCCCGGCCGGCCGGACATGGAAAAGGCCGGGAGTTCATCCCGGCCTTCCGAAAGATCCGATCTTGCGGAGCGTCAGCCCTGCGGCTGCGGCTCCATCGGCGCGTCAGGCTCTTCGCCGCCCTTCGGCTTGCCGCGCGTGGTTCCGGCCTTCGGCACCGCCGAGCCGCGCGAGGGCGGGTTGTCGTCGCCGGTGTCGCGCGTCGGCTTGGTGCCTGTGAGCAGCTGGCGGATTTCCTCGCCCGACAGGGTCTCGTACTCGAGCAGGCCTTCGGCGATCGCGATCCACTCCTTGTTGTATTCCGTCAGGATGCGGGTGGCCTCGACATAGGCCTCGTCGATCAGGCGGCGCACCTCGGCGTCGATGATCTGCGCCGTCTCTTCCGAGACGTTCTGCGTGCGCGCCACCGAATGTCCGAGGAACACCTCCTCCTGGTTCTCGCCATAGGCGACATGGCCGAGCTTGTCGGAGAAGCCCCAGCGGGTGACCATGGCGCGCGCCAGCTTGGTCGCCTGGTCGATGTCGGACGACGCGCCGGAGGTGATGTTCTCCTTGCCGAACTTCATCTCCTCCGCGACGCGCCCGCCCATCATGATGATCAGCCGGGACGTCATCCACTTGTAGCTCATCGAGTAGCGGTCGCCCTCGGGCAACTGCATGACCATGCCGAGCGCGCGGCCGCGGGGAATGATCGTTGCCTTGTGCAGCGGATCGGCCGCCTGCACCTTCAGCGCGGTGATGGCGTGGCCGGCCTCGTGGTAGGCGGTCAGTTCCTTCTCGGCCAGCGTCATGGCGGTCGAGCGGCGCTCGGCCCCCATCATGATCTTGTCCTTGGCGTCCTCGAACTCCGCCATGGTGACCAGACGCTTGTTGCGCCGTGCTGCCATCAGCGCCGCCTCGTTGACGAGATTGGCGAGATCGGCACCGGAGAAGCCTGGCGTGCCGCGGGCGAGCACCTTCAGATCGACGTTGGGTGCAAGCGGTACGTTGCGCGAATGCACCTTGAGGATCTTCTCGCGTCCCGTGATGTCGGGATTCGGCACCACCACCTGGCGGTCGAAACGGCCTGGCCGCAGCAGCGCCGGGTCGAGCACGTCCGGTCGGTTGGTCGCGGCGATGAGGATGATGCCCTCATTGGCCTCGAAGCCGTCCATCTCGACCAGCAGCTGGTTCAGCGTCTGCTCGCGCTCGTCATTGCCGCCGCCGAGGCCGGCGCCACGATGACGACCGACCGCGTCGATTTCGTCGATGAAGATGATGCAGGGCGCGTTCTTCTTGGCCTGCTCGAACATGTCGCGCACGCGGCTCGCGCCGACGCCGACGAACATCTCGACGAAGTCCGAGCCTGAAATGGTGAAGAACGGAACGTTCGCCTCACCGGCGACGGATCGCGCCAGCAGCGTCTTGCCGGTTCCGGGAGGGCCGACGAGCAGCACGCCGCGCGGAATCTTGCCACCAAGGCGCTGGAACTTCTGCGGATCGCGCAGGAACTCGACGATCTCTTCCAGGTCTTCCTTCGCCTCGTCGACGCCCGCCACGTCCTGGAACGTCACGCGGCCGTGTGCCTCGGTGAGGAGCTTCGCCTTCGACTTGCCGAAGCCCATGGCGCGGCCGGACCCGGACTGCATCTGGCGCATGAAGAAGATCCAGACGCCGAGGATCAGGATCATCGGCAACCACGAGATCAGGTAGCCGAGGATCGAGTTGGACCCGTCGGTCTCCGGTCGTGCATTGATCGTCACGCCGCGCTCTTCCAGCCTGGAAACCAGCGTCGGGTCGCCGGGCGAGTAGGTCTGGAACGCGGTTCCGTTGTCCACATAGGTGCCCGTGATGCGCTCTCCGGCGATCGTGACCGACCGCACCCTGCCCGCCGAGACGTTCTGGATGAACTCGGAATAGGCGATCTCGCTGGCGTTGCCACGCTGCTGCGGGGTCTGGAACAGATTGAAGAGCGCGATCAGGAGAACGGCTATGATCGCCCACAGCGCAAGATTGCGATAGTTCGGATTCATCTTTGGGTCCCGTACGCACCTTCTGGAGGCGCGCGTCCATCGTGGAGAACTCGGCTTAACATAGGGTTGGCGCGGGACCTTGCCAAGCAGAAGCCCGCTGTTCGGTTAAGCAGCTTTATGCGGCATTGTGACTGTCCCAAGGCGAAGCCGGAAAACAGTCGCCGCCGAGCAGTGTCCGCAGCGCCTCCGCCGGCGCCAGATCGAAGCTCGGCAGAAAGCGCGCATAGGGCGCCACCACGCGACGGAGCATGCCGCCGTCGCCGTTTTGACCGGGCGGGTCGAGGTTCGTTCCTGCCCCGCGCACATGCAGGACGGGCTCCGCTGCCAGGGCCGCACGTGCCAGCGCCATCGGCACGGCAGCACCGGCAGAGGACCGCGCCCGGGCCGACGCCAGCGTCTTGCCGGAACACTCCACGACGGCGTTGCCGGGAAGCGACCGCGCCGCGATCCGGAATCGCCCGTCCCAGATGCCGCCCGCGACTGCCGGGATCGAGCCGGTCCACCCGGCCCTGAGTTCCCGATGCAGGTAGAACGCCCCCTTGCGCCGCTCCACGACCGCGCCGCCGAGCGATCCGCGCCCGGGACCGGATGCAAGGAGTTCGAACAGGCTGCGCGCGCGGGAAGCGTCCGGGAGATGCTCGCGACCGCCGACGGCCGAAAGCAGCAGCCGGAAGGCCAGCCTGGCCGCCGGCTCGTCTTCCACCGTCAGCAGGCCCGATTCGACGCGCAGGAGTCCCGGCGTGGCGAAGACCGCGTGGTGCCTGATCAAGAGGGCGGCGCGCGTCGCGAGGTTCACCCGTTCCAGGGCGGCCAGCCGCCCTTGCTCGAGCAGGGTTGCGACGACCCGGCCCTCGTCCGGCCCCATCAGCGCGCGCCGTGCCCGAACCCGCTCGTAAGCCGCCTGCTCGTTGCTCGGGTCGTCGATCCAGGAGATTCCGGCGTCGACCAGCATCGCGCGCAGCGCGGCCCGCGGATGGGCCAGGAGCGGGCGGACGAACCACACGCTTCCGTCATAGAGCGTCGCGGGCGCCATGCCGGCCAGCCCTCGTCCGCTGCCGCGCTCGCGGCGCATGGCAACGGTCTCGGCCTGGTCGTTTGCGGTGTGGCCGGTCATCACCATGGCGGCGTCGATCGACCGCGCCGCCTCGGCCAGCAGCCGGTGCCGCGCCTCGCGCGCGGCGGCCGGCACACCGGATGACGGCTTTGCCCCTTGCCAGCGAAGCGTGCGGTGCGGAATGTCGCGCGATGCGCAGAAGGCGCCGACGCGATCGGCCTCGCTGGCCGATTCCGGCCGCAGGCCGTGATCGACGGTCATTGCAACGATGTCACCGCGCGAACGGCTTTTGAAGAATGCGTGGAGGAGAACCAGCAGCGCCATCGAGTCGCTCCCCCCGGAAACGGCGGCAATGACCGGCCGGGCGGGCGGGAAGGACAGGTCGGCAAAGATGCGGTCGGGCTGGATGTCGTCGATCGGAAGCCCCTCGATCTGGCGGACGGGCGGATCTCGTCGGTCTGCGGGATCACCCCATCCGGCGTCCCTGTGGCGACGGGCCGGCGCCGAGGCGTGTTCGTCAGCAGCCGGCCAGAGCCTGTTCGGCCCTGACGCGCTCCTTGAGCGCGGAAGACACGTTCTTGTAGCGCTTGCCGATCTCGGAATAGGTCGCGCAGGCGACGTCGCGCTGCTGCAGGGCGGCCAGCGACACGCCGAGCTTCAGCAGCATGTCAGGTGCCTTGGACGAATCGGGAAATTCGCGATTGGCGGCCAGGAACATCTCGGCTGCGCTGCGGTACTGCTCCATCCCCAGAAGCGCCTCGCCCAGCCAGTAGCGGGCGTCAGACGTCTTCGGGTCGTTCGGAAAACGCTCTATATGCTCGCGGAAGCCAGCTTCCGCCGTCGGGTAGTCGCCGGAGAGAATGAAGTTATAGGCGTTCCGGTAGAGTTCCTCCGGATCGTCGGTCGGCGGAAGCGCCGCAACCTTCGTGTCGTCCGTATCCACCCCGCCCTCGTCCATCATGGGCGCAGCAGTGCCGGCCGCCTGGCCGTTGGTGTCGAGCGTGCCGCCGGTCGGATTGCCGTTGCCGTCGAAGGTCACGGTCCCCAGCGTCCGCGGCGGCTCGCCACGCGCCGGTGCGTCCGGCGGCGCGGATGGCGCCGTCGGCGTCGCCGGATCGACAGCAGTCACCCGGCTGCCCGTGCTTCCGGCGGCATCGCCCCGCTTCTCTTCCAGCTGCTGCAGGCGGAACTCGTTGTCCTCCTGCATCTTGCGCATCTGGTCCTGCATCTGCAGGAGCAGGAAGTTGAGTTCCTCGACGCGGCCGGTCAGGTCGCGCAACTGCTCCTCGAGCGCAGGGATGCGTGGGTCCCCCGCCTGTGCGAGCTGTACGGTCGGGGTGTCGTTCGATCGGCCCAGCCAGTTGGGCGGAAGCAGGCCGCCAAATCCGCCGCTCTCCGCGGCGGGAGCAGCCTGGCCGAAGGGGAAGGCCTGCGCGCCGCCCGCGAGAAGCAGTGGCGCGACGACGGCCGCACAGAAGAGTGTTCTCAGTCTCATCAAGGGTCTCGCTTCGGGAAATGCGAAAGGTCGAAGCGCGACGGCGCTCCGGATTTCAACCCTATCAAGACTTGCGACTTCGGCCAAATTTTGTTTCGCGCGCAGCGAATGTCGCTGCGCGTCCATCCCCGGCCGCGCAAGGCGCCGGAGACGTCGACCGGATCAGCTTCCGGCGCCGCCGAGCAGCGTGACGGCGCGACGGTTCTGTGACCAGCAGGAAATGTCGTCGCACACCGCAACCGGACGTTCCTTGCCGTAGGAGATGGTCTTGAGCCGGTTTCCGGCAACGCCGCGGGAGACGAGATAGTCGCGTGCGGCCGCAGCGCGGCGTGCGCCGAGAGCGATGTTGTACTCGCGGGTGCCGCGCTCGTCCGCATGCCCTTCGATGGTGATCGAATAGGAGGGATACTGGTTCAGCCACTGCGCCTGGCGGGCGAGGATCTGCTGGGCATCCGCGCGGACGACGGACGAATCCGTATCGAAGAAGATGCGGTCGCCGACATTCACGGTGAAATCCTGCTGCGTCCCGGGCCTCGCGGATCCGCCGGCCCCGGCACCCAGCCCGATATCGGCAGCGCTGTTGGGAATCTTCTTCGACGCGCAGCCGGTCACGGCAAGCGCCATGACGAGTGCGAGAACAGCGGGATTGCGGGTCAGTGCTGCGATACGGCGCATGCGCCACTCCTTCGCATTTTCATTGGTTGTTTGACCTTCCAGTAACCACGTCGGGGTTAACCGGCGCAAAAGAAACACGGTTAATGAAAGGTTATTGTTCTCCCAGCACCGCGATTCTCGGCGCGGCAACGCTCCAGCGCACACTAGGTGAAAATGCGGCGGAAACGGGACGCCACCCCGTCAGGATCGTGGTTTGGCCCGGAAGGCGCCTCGTCGGCCAGGGAAACCGCAGCCGAAACGGAAAGCGGCGGCGGATGCACCGCCGCCGCCACATGTCCTGCGCGTGCCGTCAGTCGAGCAGCGGCGACCAGGCCGGATCGGATGCGAAATTGGGGCTCGAGATGGGCTGCTCGTTGCGTCCCGTCAGGTCCACCGAGTAGAGCTGCGGCCCCGGCGCGCCGGCTGCCTGACGGAAGAACATCAGCACGCGGCCGTTCGGAGCCCAGGTCGGGCCCTCCTGGCTGAAGCCGGAGGACAGGATGCGCTCGCCCGAGCCGTCCGTGCGCATGACACCGATCTGGAACTCGCCGCCGGTCTGCTTGGTGAAGGCGATGAGATCGCCGCGCGGCGACCAGACCGGCGTCGAATAGGTGCCATCTCCAAACGAGATGCGGCGCTGGTTGGAACCGTCCGAATTCATGACGTAGATCTGCGTCCGCCCGCCCCGGTCGGAGGTGAAGACGATCTGCGATCCATCCGGCGAATAGGATGGCGAGGTGTCGATCGCGTTCGAACTCGTAAGCCGCGTCGTGGCGCGGCTGCGCAGGTCGAGCACGTAGATGTTGGAATTGCCGTCGTCGCGCAGCAGGCTCATGATCACCTTCTGCCCGTCGGGCGAGAACCGCGGCGCGAAGGTCATGCCGGGGAAGTTGCCGACGAGTTCCCGCTGCCCGGTTTCGAGCTGCAGCAGATAGACCTGCGGCTGCCCGCCTTCATAGGACATGTAGGTGATTTCCTGGCGGCTCGGCGAGAAGCGCGGCGTCAGCGCGATGGACCGGCCGTCGGACAGGAAGCGCGCATTGGCACCATCCTGGTCCATGATGGCCAGCCGCTTCATCCGCTGGTTTCTCGGCCCCGATTCGTCGATGAAGACGATACGGGTGTCGAAGTAGCCACGCTCGCCGGTCAGGCGCTCGTAGATCGCGTCGGAGATGATGTGCGCGACGCGGCGGACGTTCGCCTGTGAGGCGAAGAACTGCTCGCCTGCGAGCTGCTGTCCCGCGAACGTGTCCCAGAGGCGGTACTCGGCGCGGACGCGGCCGTCCGCCTCACGCGTTACCCGGCCGGTGACCAGTGCCTGCGCGTTGATGACCTTCCAGTCTTCGAAACGCGGCGCGGCATCCGGGTTGGAGATCTTCTCGATGAAGGCCGCCTTCTCGATCGGCGCAAACAGGCCGGACCGCTGCAGGTTGGCCGAGACGATTCCCGAGATCTCCGCGCCAAGGCCATCCGCGGACAGGAAGTCGGTGATGGCGATCGGCAGCGGCTCGACCACGCCCTTGTTGACGTCGACCTCGAGAACCGCGCGCGCCGGAGCAGTCATTCCCGCAGAGAAGGACACCGCGACCGCGGCTGCGAGCAGGAAAGCTTTGAACGTGAACTTCATGGCATGACCTTAATTCGTGACTTGCGGCGCGGACTAGCCGCGAATCGTGCTCAGAACATGTCGCTCGGATCGAAGTTGACGATCACCTCGGCCCAGGTCTCGTACTTGTCCGCCGGCAGGTTGAACGGCTCGCATTTCTGCACGGCACGCACCGCCGACTCGGCCGCGATGCGGCCCGCACCGGAACTCGAGCCGCCCTGGACCACCTCGGGGCGCCCCTCGAGATTGCCCGAACGATCGAGCCGGAAACGCACCGAGACCCGGAGCGCGTCGCCTTCCTCGGCGCCGGCCGGGATGCTCCAGCACGAGCCGAGCCGCTGGCGCAGCGCATCCATCTCGCTCTGCGACAGCTTCTCGCCGGTCGTCTTGCGCTCGCCGCCGAGCGCCGCCTGCTCGGTGGAGCGCTTGGCGCCTCCGCCGGATGCCTTCTCCTTGTTGAGGAGCGCGGCGACGTCGTCGAGTACGTTGTCGTCGGTCTTCTCGGCCGTCTTCTGCGCCGGCTGCGTCACGGGCTTCTGCGGCTTCTCGGGTTCCTTCCGCTCGGCTTCCTTCGCGGGCTGCGGCGGGCGGGGCCGCGCCTCGGGCCGGGGTGCCGTGTCGGGCAGCGCAGGCTCGGCCACGACCGCCGTCTCGACCGGCTTTGGCTCGGGCTCGGGCGTCGGTTCCGCCTTCGGCGCGGGCTCGGGCACCGGGGCGGCTTCGACGGGCGGCGCAGGCTCGGGCTCGGGGGCCGGTGCCGGTGCCGGCTCAACCACAGGCTCGGGGCGCGGAGCGGGCTCCGGAGACGCCTGCGGAAGGGCGGCCGTCTCGACCTCGCGCGGCTTCGGGTCCGGGGTTGGCGCGGCCTGCGTGTCCTGCGAATTGTCGCCGAACCGCTGCGCGTCCGGGACGACCGTCGGGCGCGTCGTGGGCGTCGGCGCGGGCGTTTCCGCCAGAGCCGCCTTCTTGTCGCCCTCGAGAACCCGCGTGATCTCCTCGATCGGCACGATGTCGATCGGCAGGGATTCGACATCAAGTACGTCGTGCGGCTTCGGCGACGACAGCGAGACCATTCCCGCGCCGAGGACGAGAACATGCAGAACCGCGGAAGTGACGACCCCGAAACGCATCTGCGTCAGCTGTCCTGCTCCTGCAGCGTCACGAGGCCGAGATTGCGGAAACCGGCGGCGGAGATGCGCGCCATGACCCGCATGACCGTGCCGTAGTCGGCGTTCCGGTCGCCGCGCACATAGATGCGCTCCTCGTAGCCGGTCTGCGAAATGGCCTCGAGCTTTGCCACGACCTCCTCGATCGGGATTTCCGTTTCCTGCAGGAAGATCCGGCCCTCCTCGTTGATCGAGACGGTGATCGGCTGGGTCTCGGCGTTCAGTGCGCGGGCCTGCGTCTCCGGCAGGTCGATCGGGACGCCGACGGTCAGAAGCGGCGCGGCCACCATGAAGATGATGAGCAGCACCAGCATCACGTCGACGAAGGGCGTGACGTTGATCTCCGATATCAGGACGTGCTTGCGGCCGCGGCGTCTGTGCCCGCGTCCGCCGCCTCCCGTTCCTACCGACATGCCCATGGCGTTACTCCGTCAGGCGCGTTGCGCGACCTTTTCATCGATCTGCCGCGACAATATGGCGGAGAACTCGTCGGCAAAGCCCTCCATCCGCGAACCCAGCTTGCTCGCGTCGGATGACAGCTTGTTGTAGGCGATGACGGCCGGAATGGCGGCGAGCAGGCCGATGGCGGTGGCCAGCAGCGCCTCGGCGATGCCGGGCGCCACGACCGCCAGGCTGGTGGACTTCGACCCGGCGATGGCCTGGAACGACGTCATGATGCCGACCACGGTGCCGAACAGGCCGATGAAGGGCGCGGCCGAGCCGATCGTGGCGAGGAAGCCCAACCGGCCTTCCAGCTTCTCCATCTCGCGGGTGAGCGCGAGGTCCATCGCCTTGTCGATGCGCGTCTGCAGCCCCATCGGTGCGCGGGCGCCCTTCTCGAAACTCTTCTTCCACTCCCGCATGGCGGCGACGAAGATCGAACTCATGCCGCTGGTCGTCCGGTCCGAAAGCGTCCGGTAGAGTTCCTCGAGCGACTGCCCCGACCAGAAGGTTTTTTCGAACCGGTTGAGTGCGACCTTCATCCGTCCGAAGGCGATGACCTTGTCGATGATGATCGCCCAGGTCCAGACGGATGCGCCGAGCAGCCCGATCATGACGAGTTTCACGATGAGGCCGGCCTGCCAGAAGAGGGCCCAGAGCGAAACGCTGGCATGCGGCTCGAGAAGAGCGGTGGGTTCCATCGACGTCCTGTCCTAGGGTGTGTACGGCGGCCGGGCCAGATTGCCCCCCTTGCGGAAGACCGTTCCCGGCGACGATCCGGCGATCACCCCGGCTTCGCCGCCTCGGGGTTTATCCGGTGAATCTTGGTCAAACGAAGGCGTGGCAGCCCGCTTGCATTTTCCTGAAGGAATTCATGAATGATTATGGTTAATCATCCGTTAGGAAAGGCCGGCGCCGCGGTCAATCCCGCGCAGGCAGGAATCGCCCGATCCAGTCCTTCGGAAAGCGCCGCGGCCTGCCGTTCGCGCCGATGATGGCCGCCTCCACCCGCGCTTCGATCAGCAGGTCCCCGCCGCGCCGGATCCGCTGCGCCATGACGATGCGGGCGCCGGAAATCTCGGCCGTGCGTGTCTCGATGGTGAGGACGTCGTCCATCCGGGCGGAGGAACGAAAGTCGATCTCCATGCGCCGCACCACCCAGACGATCTTCTCGCCATGGGCGCCGTCGGCGAGTTCGGTATGGTGGACGCCGCACAACCGCAGATAATCCGAACGCCCGCGCTCCAGGAATTCCAGGTAGCGGGCGTGATAGACGACGCCGGAAAAGTCGGTGTCGGCATAATAGACCCGCGCGGAGAGACGGTGCCCGCCCTCCGTCAGCTCGCCCGACAGCCCGGTCTCGCGTTCACCATGATCGGCCATCGTGCTTTCCTTCGCCGGTCGGCTCTGCCATTCGTCTCGCCATGCGGCACCCCTCGACCTCGATGGCATTTCGGCCGGCCTCGATCAAGGCGCGGCTCTTGCGCATCCTCCTGCTCGCGGCGATGGCGGTGGCCGCCGCCCTGCCCGCCGGTGCGGCGACCTTCGAAGCGCGGCGTGGCCTCAATCTCGACATCTGGACGACCTGGCCCGACGAAAGCCGCTGGGACGAGGAAGCCGCGCTCCTGCCCTTCCCAGAATGGCGCCGCACGCTCGACGAGGCGGGCCTCGCCCGCCTGAAGGCCGACGGATTCGACTTCCTGCGCATGCCGGTCGACCCATCGCCCTTTCTGGCCGGGACATCCGCGCGCTTCCACGACCGGCTCTACGACGAGGTTCTGGAATCTGCCCGCATGATCAACCGCGCCGGCCTGAAGGTGATCGTCGACTTGCACCTCTTCCCCGCCGGCTCGAACCGTTCGATCGGCATGGGCCAGGTTATGGACGATCCGGCGCTGTTCGACCGCTATCTCGATGTCCTGCGCCGCATGGCGACGACGCTAAGGCGCGAGGACCCGGCGATGCTGGCGCTGGAGCTCATGAACGAACCGGTCATCGACTGCGAACCGGGCGACACCGCCTGGCCGGACCGCCTGCGCCGCCTGCACGCCGCCGCCCGCGCCTCCGCCACGCGGCTGACGCTGGTGCTGTCGGGCGGTTGCTGGGGCTCCGCCGAGGGTCTGGCGAGGCTCGACCCGGCCGCGATCCCCGACGACAATCTGCTGTGGAGCTTCCACTCCTACACACCCTTCCTGCTCACCCACCAGGGCGCGACCTGGGCGGGAGACTTCATCCCCCACGTGACCGGCCTGCCCTTTCCGCTGCACGAGGCAAGCAAGCCCGAACTGAACGCCGCGCTGGAAAAGATCCGAGCCACGATCCGCGCCGAGGCCCCGCTCCTGCGCCGCGCCGGCCTGCTCGCCTATCTCGACGAACAGGTCGCCACCATCGACACCGCGCAGAAGCTGGACGCCGTCATGGGCGAACCCTTCCGCATCGCCGCCGCCTGGGCTGAGCGGCACGGCATCGACCCGCGCCACCTGCTGCTCGGCGAGTTCGGCATGATCCGCCAGGAGTGGAACAGCGCCTACGTCATGCCGCCGCAATCCCGCGCCGCCTACTACCGCGCGATGATCGACCTCGCCGAAGCCCACGGCTTTTCCTGGTCGATGTGGGGCTATGGCGGCGCGTTCGGCGTGGTGGAGGAGTTCGAGGGGAGGGAGGCCGAGGCGGATGTGCTGGAGATGGTGCGGGGGCTGCGGTGAAAAATCAATTCCCGTATATCATCTCTCCGATCCATTTTTTCCACAATTCATAAAATTCTCCTGTAGGAACAATTTCGGTCGACCAGTGAGTCGGTAGTCTTTCCGCGCCTGATTTAAAATTTATTAATACAGACGCATCGCCGAATATCAAATCTAAATTCTCCAGCGTTATTTGATTGCAATATAATTCCGTCTCTTTTACACATATAAGTCTAACATTTGCATTTATAAAACTTGTTGATTTGCTGAGCGATGCCGAACATAGATCTGACATTGTTAAATCCGAACCATCAAAATTTGAAGAAGATAGATTAGATTTTCGGAAATCTGCGCTTTTAAAATTGCAGAAGTACGCTTGGAAATCAAACAAGCTCGCCCTATTAAAAGACGAATTGCTAAAATCAGTGTTTTCTCCATACGTACTGTTGAAATTTGCATCGGCGGCAATGGCGTTTCGAATCGTTGCATTGCTTAGATTCGAGAAATCAAATCTTGATTTTTGCAAAAGAGAGAAGCAAAAGCTCGCGCCGTGAGCCATTACTCCTTCCATTCTACTTTCGGATAAGTTGATTTTGTCGAAGTTCCCTCTCCGCAGATTAGCGCCTTGCAAGTTTACGCGAGAGAGATCAAGTCTGTATCCAAATTGCTCGTCTCGCCACCTTCTATGTATATCATAAGAGTTTGAATATATTTCTCCACCTACAATGTTGTAATTAACATTATCTAATTGATCTAAATATTGCTTAACAATATGGTTTTCGGAGGAATGCTCGATACCCCGCTGCCTTTCACCTCTTCGGCCAATTACTGTGAGAGCAACTTGGATATCTTGCCTCGGTCGAATGGGGCCTCCGTCTTCTCCAGCTGTTGCCAGAATTGAACGGCATCGCTCTCTCCATTGATGTAAATTATCATTGTATAGTCTTTCTAGGGTAGAAGAACGGGGCACGTCAGGTAAGTTGATAGCCCGCGACGCTGGCGCGTTCTCGCGGATGTAGGCGCAGAGGATTTCCATGATCTGGATGTGGTCGCGCAGGCTGTCCTGCGCGATCCGCTCCAGCGCGTAGATGGAGCCGATGCGAACCTCCAGATTGGGGACGGTGCGCTCCACCGTCTCGCGGTCGACGAGGTCGGCGCCGTCCGGCCCCTTCTCGACGACCAGCCGCCCCACCGCATCGCGCAGCCAGCCACCGTCAGCGCCCTTGCGGTAGCGCGGCGTCTCGATCACCCGCTTGACCGTCTTTTCCGCCCCCAGCCCTTCGACCGCCTTGTTGATGCGGTCGGTGATGAGACCCTGTTCGGCCGCCACCGTCTGCCGCTCCGTGGTGAAGACCCGAATCAAAGCCAGCGGCGCGGCGACGAGGCCAGCGAGCGCCGTCATCAGCCCCACCAGCGCCAGATAATGGATGCGATAGGCCAGTGCCGCTTGGCTGTCGGAGGCGTTTCCCGCCAGCGGCGGGCGAAACCAGAGCGTGAAGGTTCCGTCGATCGTCAACGCGATCAGCAACAGCCAGAACGGGGTGAGCACGACGGCGAGCCAAGCGAGCCAGTTCAGGGCCCGGCGCTCGTGCAGGCGCGGCAACCGCTCGCCGAGCGACTTGGTCCAGGTCTTCCGCGTCGCCCACAGATGTGCGCACCACGTTGCGGCGCCGACCAGCGCCACGGCCAGCACGATGGCGGCGAAGAAGCCCCAGCCGTACAGCGAAAAGGGCAGCGTCAGCGTGATGCTGATCGGCTCAGAACCGCCCGGCGGACCAGCCGCTGCCATCGTCATCGCCGGTTGCATCCCCCGCTCGCCCGCCACCGAATATCGCGACGGACGGCGGCGGGGTCAAGCGCGCGAACGACGAAGAATTGCGGGGACAGTTTACTTAATTCGGCTCTCGCTATACTTCCAGAATGGCGATAAAAACCGAATTAAGTAAACTGTCCCCGCAATTCATTCCTCCACGAACAACCGCCCCTGCACCACCGCCATGTTGCGCGGCGGCTCCAGGCCCATGTGCTTCCAGGCGTTGGCGGTGAGCACGCGGCCGCGCGGGGTGCGCTGGATGAAGCCCTGCTGGATCAGGTAGGGCTCGATGATGTCCTCGATCGCGTCGCGCGGTTCCGACAGGCCCGCCGCGATGGTCTCGATCCCCACCGGCCCGCCGCCGAAATTCTGAAGGATCATGGTGAGATACCGCCGGTCGAGATTGTCGAGACCGAGCGCGTCGACCTCGAGCCGGAGCAGCGCCTCGTCGGCGACCTTGCGCGTCACCGTCTCGGCGCCCGCCACCGTGGCGAAGTCGCGCACCCGGCGCAGCAGCCGGCCGGCGATGCGCGGCGTGCCGCGCGCGCGCCTCGCGATCTCGGTCGCGCCGTCGTCGCTGAGCGGCAGGCCGAGGATGCGCGCGCCGCGCCGCACGATCAGCTCCAGCTCCTCGACGGTGTAGAAGTTCAGCCGCACCGGAATGCCGAAGCGGTCGCGCAGCGGGTTGGTGATGAGCCCCAGCCGCGTCGTGGCGGCCACCAGCGTGAAGCGCGCGAGGTCGATCTTGACCGACCGCGCCGCCGGCCCCTCGCCGATGATCAGGTCGAGCTGGAAATCCTCCATCGCCGGATAGAGGATCTCCTCGACCGCGGGCGAAAGCCGGTGGATCTCGTCGATGAACAGCACGTCGCGGTCTTCGAGATTGGTGAGGAGCGCCGCGAGATCGCCCGCCTTGACGATGACCGGGCCGGAGGTGGAGCGGAAGTTGACGCCCATCTCCTTGGCCATGATCTGCGCCAGCGTCGTCTTGCCGAGCCCGGGCGGGCCGACGAAGAGCACATGGTCGAGCGCCTCGCCGCGGCCCCGCGCGGCCTCCACGAACACCTTCAGGTTGGCGCGCGCCGCTGCCTGCCCGACGAAGTCGTCGAGTGTCTGCGGCCGCAGGTTGGTGTCGACGTCCTCGCCGCGCTTTTCGGACGAGATGAGGCGGGGGGACGTGGTCATGAAATCAGCTCGACCACGGGAATTCTCGACGCCGCCTTCCGGTCGAGCGAAACGACATGGACGCAGCCAGCGTCAAGACAGAGCTGAGCGATCAGCGCGTCGGCAAAATCCCCGCCCCCGTTTTCCACGGCGGTCAGCGTGCGCTCGATCGCGTCTAGCGAGTGAATCTCGACCCCCCGGATCCTGCAGATTCGGCGTATGGCGTCCACGCTTTGCTGCTTGGTGTAGCGGTAGTGCTTCCGCAGCGCCCAATCCAGTTCCACGAGGCTGATCACGGTCACGTAGCCCGTATAATTTCGGCCGAGCCCCTCTCCGAAAGCCAGCACGGCCTTACGCTGCTCGGGATTGTCGTCGATGAGCAGACGGAGGAGGACGTTGGTATCGATCCCGATCTTCGTCACGCCGCTTTGCCTCTTGCGGTTGCAGATGGAGGGAGAGCCGCATTCGCCATTGCCTCGGCAATCGTCTCGTCGATCTCCTCGAGGCGAGCCGCTCCGTTCGGGGGCTCACCGAGATATCCTGCCAGGTCATTGAAGTTTATGCATTTGGGAACAAGGATGAGAACTCCGTCCCGCACTTCCACGAGGACCGAGTCTCCCGCCGCCAGCCCCAGTTCGTCGCGCACCTCCTTCGGGATCGTGATCTGCCCCTTCGATGTCATTGTCGTGTAAGCGCCCATGACTTACTCTCCGAATGATTTCTTACGAAACGAAGGTAGTAAGGAAAGCGCCGGACGGCAAGGCTTCACCGCGCCAACTCCTTCAGCCCGGCCCGGATCAGCTTCGACGAATCCGCGCCGTCGCCGGCCGTCTTCAGCGCCGCGGCGATGGCATTGGCGGCGACGTCGCGCGAGTAGCCGAGATTGACCAGCGCCGACACCGCGTCGGCCACCGGCGCCGGAGCGACGCCTTCGCCGAGTTCCTGCTTCAGGCCCATCGCGGCCGCGGCTTCGCCGGTGTAGGCCGGGGCCTTGTCGCGCAGTTCGGTGACGATGCGCTCCGCGACCTTCTTGCCGACACCGGGCGCGCGGGCGACCATGGCAATGTCGCGCAACGCCACCGCATTGGCGAGTTCGGAGGCGGTGAGCGTCGACAGCACCGCCAGCGCCACCTTGGCGCCGACGCCGGGAACGTTGTTCTGCAGCAGGCGGAACCACTCGCGTTCGAGGGCCGAGCCGAAACCGTAGAGCCGGATCATGTCCTCGCGGACATAGGTTTCGATGTGCAGCACCACCGCCTCGCCGATGCCGGGCAGCTTCGACAGCGTCCGCGCGGGGCAGTAGGCGACGTAGCCGACCCCGTGCACGTCCACCACGCAGTGGTCCTCGGCAATCTCGTCGAGCGTTCCCTTGAGCTTTCCGATCATCGAATCGATCCCGCGCGGTATTGGAGCAGCAGCATCGCTGTATCACCGCAAAGAGGCCTTCCGCAAAGCGCCTGCGCCTTCGGGGCGTCTTCAGTCCGGGATGTGCGGGATCGACCGCGGCTCCGGCAGCAGGCGCCAGATCAGCCAGGACAGGATGGCCGTGAACCCCATGACGGGAATCACGGTCGCGGCGGCCGTCACCGGTTCTCCGATCAGGGCTGCGGCCGTGCCGCCGACGAGCCCGCCGCCCATCTGCATGAAGCCGGAGATCGAGGAAGCAGCACCCGCTATGTGCGGGAACGGCGCGATCGAGGCGACCATCATGGCCGGCATGATGAAGGCGATGCCGAAGGCGAAGAGACCGACCGGCCCCATGATCGACAGGACGCTCGGCGGCGCGACGCGCAGCAGCACCGCCAGCAGCACGCAGGCGACGGCGACGCAGGAGAGCCCGAACGGAACCAGCCGCGGCGCCGGCATGATCTGCAGGAACCGTCGCACGACCAGCGATCCGGCAAAGAAACTGCCGGATTGCAGCAGCATGCCGAGCCCGAACTCTGTCGCGGTGAGGCCGACCCGATCCATGAGAAGGAAGGGAAGCACCGTGGCCAGCGTGTAGAGTGAGCCGACCGTGCCGGTAATGACGAGGCCGCACAGGACGAAGTACGGACTGCCGAACAGCGTGGCATAGGACTTGGCCAGCGCAGCGGGCCTTATGCGGGACGTGTCGCGCAGCACCGTCTCGCGCAGTCCGAACTGCACCACCAGCACGACGACCACACCGAGCGCCACCATTGCCAGGAAGATCGCATGCCAGCCGGCCGCGATCATGATGAGACCGCCGATGGTCGGCGAGAAAGCCGGCCCGACCGCCAGCACGATTGCCTGCAGGTTCATAATGCGGGCGGCTCTGTCGTCATGGAACAGGTCGCGGATCAGGGCCCGCGAGATCGCCACGCCGACGGCCGATCCCACGCCCTGGAAGAAGCGGGCCGCGATCAGGATCTCGACCGACGGCGCCACCAGCGCCACGAGGCTGGCGATCAGATAGATCGTCATGAAGCCCAGCACGACGGGCTTGCGGCCGAAACCGTCGGAGAGCGGGCCGCAGACGAGTTGCGACAGGGCGAATCCCGCGAAGTAGAGCGACAGGCTGAGCTTCACCGCCGCTTCGGTACTGCCGAACGCATGCACGATCTCCGGCATGGCGGGCGTGTAGAGCGCCATAGACACCGGGCCGACCGAGACCATCAGCGCGCCGATGAGCCCGACGCGGCGTTCGCTCATCAAGGTGGGCGGGGGAGAAACGGGGGCGTTCACGTGTGATCCCCCGGTCGCGGCGCTTCGCCCTTCATCGCAGACAGATCCTCGCGCAGCAGCTTCAGCATGCCGATGAGTTCGTTCCAGCGCTCGGAGCCCATGTTGCGGGTCAGGTCTTCCCGGATGGCCGCGCCGATCGAACGCACTTCGGCAAGCACCTCCTCGGCCTCCGGCGTCAGTTCCACGAGCTTTGCCCGGCGATCGGCCGGATCGGCGGTTCGGGTGACGAGCCCGCGCCCTTCGAGCCGGTCGAGATAGCCCGACAGCGTCATCGCCTCGACGCCCATGCGTTCGGCGAGCACGTTCTGGCGCACCACCCCGCAGCGGGCGATATTGGCCAGCGCCCGCCCCTCGCCAGGCGTGACGGCCACGCCCGCCGCAGCGATCCGGCGTTCGATTTCGGCGCGGACCAGCCGCGCCACGTCGGAAATCAGGAACCCCAGCGAATCGGGATCGGAAGGCTGCGACATGGGGATGGAGTGCCGGAATTGATAAGGGGAGCTTATAATAAGGCAGGCGTATCAAAGCCAGGGTCCGCCCGTCAAGCCCGTTGCGCACCGCCCGCCGCCGCCTTACATCCGAATCCCGTCCCGAGGAATCCCGCATGACCGATCTGACTGCCGCGTCCGCCACCGCTCCGCTCGTCGACTGGAGCGGCCCCATAGGCCTCCCCGATTTCGCGCATATCGGCGACGAGGCCTTCGCGGCGGCCTTCGATGCCGGTTTCGCCGCGCACGCAGCCGAAATCGAGGCGATCGCAGCCGATCCGGCAGCGCCGACGATCGAGAACACGCTCGCCGCGCTGGAACTCGCAGGCAAGCCGCTCGGCCGGGTCTCTGCGATCTTCTGGTGCAAGGCCGGCGCCGACACCAACGACACCATTCAGGCCCTGGAGCGCTCGGTCTCGCCGCGCATGGCACGGCACTATTCGGCGATCGGCATGAACCAGAAGCTCTTCGCCCGCATCGACGAGCTGTACGAGCGACGTGCCGGACTCGGTCTCGACCCCGAGACGGAGCGGGTGCTGGAACTCACCTGGAAGGGCTTCGTCCGGTCCGGCGCCAGGCTGGGCGATGCCGACAAGCAGCGCCTTGCGGCCATCAACGAGGAACTGGCTTCGCTCGGCGCACGCTTTGGCCAGAACGTGCTGGCGGACGAGCGGTCCTGGGCGCTGTTCCTCGACGCTTCCGACCTGGCGGGCCTTCCCGACTCGCTGCGCCGCTCGATGGCGGAAGCAGCGGCCTCGCGTGGCCAGGACGGCAGGTATGCCGTCACGCTGTCGCGCTCCATCATGGAGCCGTTCCTGACCTTCTCCGATCGCCGCGACCTGCGCGAGACCGCCTTCCGCGCCTTCGTGGCGCGTGGCGAGAACGAGGGCGACAACGACAATCGCGGCGTGGTGGCCGGCATGCTCCGGCTGCGGCGAGAGAAGGCCCGGCTGCTCGGCTACCCGTCCTATGCCGCGCTCAAGCTCGACAACACCATGGCCAAGACGCCGGACGCGGTGGCAGAGCTTCTCGATCCCGTTTGGGAGAAGGCCCTGGAGAAGGTCGCCGAGGACCAGGCCGAACTCACGCGCATCGCTTCCCACGGCGGCCTCAACGCGGCGCTCGCGCCCTGGGACTGGCGCTATTACCAGGAGAAGCTGCGCTCGGAACGCTACGCCTTCGACGCGCAGCAGCTGAAACCCTATTTCCAGCTCGAGAACGTCATTGCCGCCTGTTTCGACGTGGCGAACCGCCTCTTCGGCCTCACCTTCGAAGAGAAGCAGGGCGTCGCCGCCTGGCATCCGGACGTGCGGGTCTTCGAGGTGAAGAACGCCGACGGCACGCATCGTGCCGTCTTCCTCGCAGACTATTTCAACCGCCCGTCGAAGCGCTCGGGCGCCTGGATGAGCTCGCTGCGCGGCGGCTGGTCGCTCGGCGAGGGATCCACCCCGATCATCTACAATGTCATGAACTTCGCCAGGGCGCCGAAGGGCGAAGCCGCGCTTCTGTCGGTCGACGAGGCGCACACGCTGTTCCACGAATTCGGCCATGCGCTGCACGGGATGCTGAGCGAGGTCACCTGGCCCTCGGTCTCCGGCACGGGCGTCTCGCGCGACTTCGTCGAACTGCCCTCGCAGCTCTACGAACACTGGCTGACCGTTCCGGACGTGCTCGAGAAGCACGCCCGCCACGCCGAGACCGGCCAACCGATGCCGCGCGATCTCATGGAGCGCATGGAGGCTTCCAAGACCTTCGGCGCCGGCTTCGCGACCGTCGAATTCGCGGCATCTGCCCTGATCGACATGGCCTATCATGCCGCAGAGGAGGCACCGGAGGATCCGCTCGCCTTCGAACTGGAGATGCTGGCGCGCCTGAAGATGCCGGACGCCATCGCCATGCGTCACCGCACGCCGCACTTCGCGCATGTGTTCTCCGGCGACGGCTACTCGGCCGGATACTACTCCTACATGTGGTCGGAAGTGCTCGACGCCGACGCGTTCTCGGCCTTCGAGGAAACCGGCGATCCGTTCGACCCGTCGATGGCCGAACGGCTGCGCAAGCACATCTACTCGGCTGGCGGATCGCGCGATCCCGAGGAACTCTACACGGCCTTCCGCGGCAAGATGCCGTCGCCCGACGCCATGATGCGCAAGCGCGGGCTTGCCTGAGGAGCCCCTGAGCGCACGGTGGCGGACCTCGTCGGGGCGTTTGCACCGCGGCCTTCGCCTGTTATGTCGCAGGGGACGGATCCGGCGAAAGGAATGACAGGATGAAGCAGCGTGAACTCGGCAGGAACGGGCCCCTCGTCGGAGCCGTCGGCCTCGGATGCATGAGCTTTGCCGGAGCCTATGGACCGGCTGACCGGCGGGAGAGCCTGGCGGTCCTGAAACATGCGCTCGATCTCGGCGTCACCCATCTCGACACGGCCATCATCTACGGCAACGGCCTGTCCGAGGAGATCATCGGCGAGTTCGTCAAGGATCATCCCGGCCGGTTCACCATCGCCACCAAGGCCGGCATCCGCATGCAGCCGACGCGGCACTTCGACAACAAGCCCGGCTATCTGCGCGAGGCGCTGGAAGGCTCGCTCAAACGTCTCGGCGTCGACCACGTCGAACTGTTCTACCTGCATCGCCGCGATCAGGAGGTGCCGATCGAGGACGCCATGGAAACGCTGGTGCGTTTCAAGGAGGAGGGCAAGATCGGCGGCATCGGGCTTTCGGAGATCGCGCCTTTCACGCTGGAGCGCGCCTGCGCGGTGCATCCCGTCATGGCGGTGCAGAACGAGTACTCGCTGTGGACGCGCCTCCCCGAACTCGGCCTGATCCAGGCCTGCGAGCGGCTGGGCGTCGCCTTCGTGCCGTTCTCGCCCGTCGGGCGCGGGATATTCTCCGACGTGCCGGTCGATCCATCGACCTTCCGCGACACGGATTTCCGCAAGGCCAACCCCCGCTTCATGGAGCCGAACTTCGCCGCCAATGCGCGCTTCATCGACCAGTTCCGCGCCTTCGCGCAGGAGCGCGGCTGGTCGGTCCCGGCTCTCGCCATCGCGTGGACGCTGCACCGCGGCGACCACTTGATCCCCATTCCGGGAACGCGCACCATCCCGCACCTGGAGCAGGACGCGGCAGCAGCCGACATCGCGCTTGCCGCCGAGGACATGGCCGCGATCGAGCGTATCCTACCACCCGGCTTCGCCCATGGCGCACGCTATTCCGACGTGCAGGCCATCGGACCGGAGAGCTACTGCTGAGGACTCGCCGCGGCCCCCGGTCGGCGCTATTGTATCGGCAGGGACCAGGGAGCCGATCCATGGGCGAAATTCTGATCAGGAACCTCGACGACGAGGTCATGGCAAGCTTCGAGTGGCGCGCGCGGATGTCCGGGCGCTCTCTGGAAGAGACCATCCGGGAAGCGCTGGCCGCCGCCGCGCCCCTCACCTCCTAAGAGCGCGTGGCCCTTTCGGAGCGTCTGCGGGAAGGGATGCCGAAGATGGACCATGACGTCCTGCGCTACATCCGCCTCGGCCGTGACGATGCGATGCAAGCGGAAGCACCTCTTGATCCGGAAGGATAGGAAGTGCCGGTCGTCGTCGATGCCAGCATCGCGTACCACCGGACCATACCCACCGACCATACTGCGGCGGCTGTCAGCCTGCTTTCAAAGAAGGTTGGACTGATCGCCCCCGACCTCATCATTCCAGAGGTGTCGAACGCCCTGTTCACGACGGCAAATTGCACCCCCGAATACGCGCAGCGGATCATGGACGGCATCGAGTTCCTTCCGCGCTGGTTCAGCGAGATCGCCCCGACGTCGCCGCTGCGCTTCCAGGCCTTGAGACTGGCGAGCGAACTCCGACATCCGGTTTCCGACTGCTTCTATCTGGCGCTCGCCGTTCAACGCGGAGTGCGGATGATCACGCTGGACACCCATTTCATCCGCAAGGTTGAACAAAATCCCGCCTTGGCTGATACCGTCCTGCACATCGACGAGCACCTGCGCGCCTGAGACCTTTTTCGAGGCAGGGCGCCGGTGGAGACAGGGCATCGCCCGCATCGAGCGGAACGCTACGCTTCAGGAGCACATCCCCATGAAATGGTCATTCCCGATCGGGCGCATCGCCGGCAGCGAACTCAGGATCCACCTGACGTTCTTTCTGCTGCTTCTCTGGATCGGGATCGCGGCCTACCAGAGCGGTGGCAGCGCGGCGGCGGTGGACGGCATCGCCTTCATCGTCGCGGTCTTCGCCTGCGTCGTGCTGCACGAGTTCGGCCACGCGCTGGCGGCGCGCCGCTACGGCATCCGTACGCCCCGCATCACGCTCCTGCCGATCGGCGGCGTGGCCGAACTCGAGCGCATGCCCGAGAAGCCGTCGGAAGAGATCATCGTGGCGCTGGCCGGGCCGGCGGTGAACGTCGTCATCGCAGCCATCCTCATCCTCATCCTTGGCGCGCAGGTCTCGGGCGACACGCTGGCCGCCATGGAAAACCCGTCAGCCGGGTTCATGGCGCGGCTGGCCTCGGTCAACGTCGTGCTCGTGCTCTTCAACCTGATCCCGGCCTTCCCGATGGACGGAGGCCGCGTCCTGCGCGCGCTGCTCGCCACGCGCTATACACGCGTCAGGGCGACCGAGATCGCAGGCGGCGTCGGGCAGGTCGCAGCCTTCGTCTTCGGCTTCGTCGGACTGGTCGGCGGCAACCCGCTGCTGATCTTCGTGGCGATCTTCGTCTATCTCGCCGCCACCGCCGAGACGCAGGCGATCGGTCTTCAGGACGCGGCCCGCTCGGTCACGATCCGCGAAGCGATGATCACCAGCTTCGAGACGCTTGGTCCCGATGCCACGCTGCAGGATGCCGGCGATGCGCTGCTGCGCACCACCCAGCACGAGTTTCCCGTGATCGACGGGACCGGCCGGCTGCGGGGCGTGCTCACCCGCTCCGCGCTGGTTCAGGGTCTCGCGAGTGGCGGTCCGGGCACCCCCGTGCTCGACATCATGGCGCACGAGATCCCGACACTGCGCGAGGGCGGCAGCCTGACGGAGGCGCTTGAGGCGCTCCATACGAATCGTCCGCCCGCAGTCGCCATCGTCGATGCCGAGCAGCGGCTGATCGGTTACGTGACGTTCGAGAATATCAGTGAACTGATGATGCTGCGTGCAGCCGCGGTGCGCTGAGGCCGCTACTTCGGAAAGCAGACGGCCGGAATGTCCGGCCAGATGGCCGTATCGCAGCCCACCTCTTCCCGCAACCGCCTGTAGGCCGGTGACACCGGGCCGGTGACGATCGGATCCACCCACGCCAGTTCGGCCACGGTCCCCGGTTCGGAGACGGGCGCATCGGGCAGAGGCTCGTCCGCCTGGCGTGCGCTCCCGCCGACGTGCGAGACGGCGAGAATGCCGGCAGCCAGGACCGAGAGAACCGCGAGGCGATAGGTGAGCGAATTGCTGATCATGACCGGCATTAACCGCCCGCTACGGTAAATGTTCCGTCTATGCTGAACAAAAAGGGGAAGCGCGAAGTGGCGCATTTGTGCGTGCCTCTTTCGCAAATGCGAAAAAGCCTGTAAGAGCCCGCCCAACACGAACTGCGGAGCGCCGCTGCCGCGCCCGCCACGCACCCCCGAGTGATACAATGAACCTCCGCAATATCGCGATCATCGCGCACGTCGATCATGGTAAAACTACGCTGGTCGACAATCTCCTGAAGCAGTCCGGCTCGTTCCGCGAGAACCAGCGCGTGGCCGAGCGGGCGATGGACTCCAACGACCTCGAAAAGGAACGCGGCATCACCATCCTTGCCAAGGCCACCTCGGTCGAGTGGAAGGACTGGCGCATCAACATCGTCGACACCCCCGGCCACGCCGATTTCGGCGGCGAGGTGGAGCGCATCCTGTCGATGGTGGATTCGGCGATCGTCCTCGTCGATGCCGCCGAAGGCCCGATGCCGCAGACCAAGTTCGTGGTCGGCAAGGCGCTCAAGGTGGGTCTTCGTCCGATCGTCGTGATCAACAAGATCGACCGCCCGGACGCCCGCCACGTCGAGGTGGTCAACGAGGTGTTCGATCTCTTCGCCGCGCTCGACGCGACGGACGAGCAGCTCGACTTCCCCATTCTCTACGGTTCGGGCCGTGATGGCTGGGTTGCCGAGAACCCCGAGGGTCCGAAGGACCAGGGCCTCGCGCCGCTGTTCGACCTGATCGTCAAGCATGTCCCGGCGCCGACCGTCCATCCCGGCCCGTTCCGCATGATCGGCACGCTGCTCGAAGCCAATCCCTTCCTCGGCCGCATCATCACCGGCCGCATCGAATCCGGCACGCTGAAGTCGAACCAGCAGGTCAAGGTGCTGGCCAACGACGGCTCGCTGGTCGAGACCGGCCGCATCTCCAAGATCCTGGCCTTCCGCGGCCTTGAGCGCCAGCCGGTCGACGAGGCACAGCCAGGCGACATCGTCGCCATCGCGGGTCTTTCGAAGGGCACCGTCGCCGACACCTTCTGCGACCCCTCGGTCACCGAGCCGCTGCACGCGCAGCCGATCGACCCGCCGACCGTTACCATGTCCTTCATCGTCAACGACAGCCCGCTCGCCGGCACCGAAGGCGACAAGGTCACCAGCCGCGTCATCCGCGACCGCCTGCTGCGCGAGGCCGAAGGCAACGTCGCGCTGAAGATCGAGGAATCGACCGAGAAGGACTCGTTCTACGTGTCCGGCCGCGGCGAACTGCAGCTCGCCGTGCTGATCGAGACCATGCGTCGCGAGGGCTTCGAACTTGCCGTGTCGCGCCCCCGCGTCGTGATGCAGAAGGACGACGACGGCGCTCTGCTCGAGCCGATCGAGGAAGTCGTCATCGACGTCGACGAGGAGCATGCCGGCATCGTCGTCCAGAAGATGAGCGAGCGGAAGGCCGACATGGTCGAACTGCGCCCATCCGGCGGCAATCGCCAGCGCCTGGTCTTCCACGCCCCGACGCGCGGCCTGATCGGCTACCAGTCGGAACTCCTGACCGATACGCGCGGCACGGCGGTGATGAACCGGCTGTTCCACTCCTACCAGCCCTACAAGGGCGAGCTGCCCGGCCGCACCAACGGCGTCCTGATCTCCAACGAGCAGGGCGAGTCCGTGGCATTCGCCATGTGGAACCTTGAGGACCGCGGTCCGATGGTCATCGAGGCCGGCGTGAAGGTCTACCAGGGCATGATCATCGGCATTCACAGCCGTGACAACGACCTCGAAGTGAACGTCCTCAAGGGCAAGAAGCTCACCAACATCCGCGCCGCCGGCAAGGACGAGGCCGTACGCCTCACGCCGCCGATCCGCATGACGCTGGAGCGCGCGCTGGCCTGGATCCAGGACGACGAGCTGGTCGAGGTGACACCGAAGTCGATCCGGCTGCGCAAGCTCTATCTGGACCCGAACGAGCGCAAGCGCTTCGAGAAGCAGCGTTCGGCCGGCGCTGCGTAAGGCGCCCCGACACCCGCCTCAGGCGCGGCACGTCCGCGCCGGGGCGTCTCAGTCGTAGAAGACCTGCTTGCTGCCGCGCAGCTCGTACCAGCGATCGAAGTCGGCGAGCGGCAGCGGCTTGCTCATGAAGTAGCCCTGCCCCGCGTCGCAGTCCCAGCCGCAGAGCAGCCGGAAGGCCTCGCGCGTCTCGATGCCCTCGGCCACGACCTCGAAGTCGAGCGCATGGGCGAGCTGGATGATCGAGCGCACCAGCACCTGCTTGCGCCGGTCGGTCTCGAGCCCCCGCAGCAGCGACTTGTCGATCTTGAGGATCTGCGCCGGCAGCGCGCCGAGCGTGCCCATGTTCGAGTATCCGCTGCCGAAGTCGTCGATGGCGATCTGGAAGCCCAGCCGCCTCAGCCGGGCCAGCTGCTCCAGCATCAGTTCGGCATTCGAAGCCAGGGCGCCTTCCGTGAACTCCAGTTCCAGCATGGCCGGATCGACGTCGAAGCGATTGAGCTCCGCGTGGAGGAAGTCCACGAAGTGCGGCTCCTCGAGATTGCGTGGCGACACGTTGATCGACATCCGCAGGTCCAGGCCATTTTCCTGCCAGCGCGCCGCGGCCTTGAGGCTGTGGGTCACCACCCACCGCGTCAGCGACCCGATCAGCGCCGTCGATTCCGCCAGCGGCACGAATTCGCTTGGAGGCACGGGACCGAACTCCGGATGAATCCAGCGGATCAGCGCCTCGGCGCCGACGCAGACGCCTTCCTGCATCGCGATGCGCGGCTGGAAATGCAGCGCGATCTGTCCTTCGCCGCGCAGCGCGCCCGGCAGGTCGGAAAGCAGCCGGAAGGCGCGCAGCTGTGCGGCGTCGGAACCCCGGTCGTAGATCGCCCATCCGGCGAAGCCCTTGCGGCTTTCCTGTGCGGCCGCCAGCGCCGCGCGCAGCAATTCTCCGGGAGCCGCGTCCGGCGTCAGCGCCGCGACGCCGATGCCGGCGCGCGTGTCGATCGGGATGTTGTTGCAGATGATCGAGGGTCGGAAAGCCCGCACGATGTCGTCCACCAGCGCGGTCGTCGCGGTCGGCTTCGCCGCCTCGCGACCGAACACCGCGAAGGTCAGGAGGCTGACGTGGTAGAGCGTCGTGTCCGGCGGCAGCAGCGACTGCAGGCGCTCCGCGCCGGCACGGATGAAGTCTTCGGAATAGGAATGGCCGAGGGCACGCTGCAGCTCGTTGAAGTGCCGCCCGTCGGCGAGCGTCACCAGCACGAGCGACCGGCTTCCGTCGTCGATGGCGCCGGTGCAGTCGGCCATGAACTGCGCCCGCGTCGGCAGGCCGGTGATGTGGTCGATGCGGCCGAGCTGCGCGGCTGCGCGCTCGCCGGCGGAGGCGAGGCGGGTCAGGCTTTCGCGAAGCCGGGTCTCGTCACTCGCGGAGTGGAGCGGATCGGCCAGCCGCCGAGCCGCGGGATCGAACCTGAACATGGCATAGTCCCCCGTAGCGCTCGATCCTGCCCGCTTTCGCTGAATATTACCTTAATGGCCCCTATCGGCCCGTTTCACACGAAAAGCCCGCGTGCTTTCTCCACCTCGCCGCTGATGAAGGAGGCAACGGTCTGGATACGCCGTAGCGGACGCACCGTCTCGTGGTAGACCAGCCAGTAGGCGCGCCGGATCGGCGGGGCCGCCATCACCGGCACGAGTTCGGGATGCATCCGGGCGATGAAGGTGTGCAGGATGCCGATCCCCGCGCCGGCCCGCACCGCCTCCGTCTGGCCGAGCGCCGACGAGATCTGGAACCGGGCCGCCCAGGCGGGATCGAACTCGGCGGCATAGTCGAGGCTGGGACTGATCGTCAGGTCGCCGACATAGCCGACGAGCCGGTGACCGGCCAGCTCGGCCGGGTTCGTGGGCAGACCATGGTCTTCGGCATAGGCTTTCGAGGCGTAGAGCCCCAGCGAATAGTCGACGAGCTTCGACGCCACCAGCCTTCCCTCGGTCGGTCGCTCCACGGTGATGGCGATGTCGGCCTCGCGGCGCGACAGCGAGAAGGAGCGCGGCACCGGCACAAGCTGGATCGACAGGTCGCGATGGCGCGCGGTGAGCTGGCCGAGCCGCTGTGCCAGGAATGCCGTGCCGAAGCCGTCCGGCGCTCCGATCCGCACGACGCCGGACACCGCGTCCCCCTCGCCCGCCAGTTCCGCGCGCGCGGCGATCATGTCCGCTTCCATGCGCTCCGCCACCGCGACGAAGCGCTCGCCCGCCTGCGTCAGCTCGCTGCCGGTCGTCAGCCTGCGGAAAAGCTTGGTCTTGAGGCTGTCCTCTAGCGCCGCGACCCGTCGCGAGACGGTTGCGTGGTTCAGTTCGAGGCGCCGGGCCGCGCCGAGGATCTGCCCGGCCCGCGCAACCGCCAGAAAGATGCGCACGTCATCCCAGTTCATCGTCCTGCCTCCCCATCCACCGAGAAGAGCATTTGCATGGGTTAAAGTCCAGAAATCGCCGCACGCGATCTGGTGCACAACGGATGCTTCGGCCTTCGCATTGCAATCCCGCCTGCGACGCGGGAGAATGCGCCCGAGAAAAATCCGGAAAATCCGCATTTCTGAGGGAGCGTAACCATGCAGGTCGTAGGTCACTATATCGGCGGCAAGCACGTCGCCAGCACCAGCGGGCGCGAGCAGGACATCATGCAGCCCATGGACGGCACCGTGCGCGGGCGCGTCGCATTGGGCTCGAAGGCCGAGCTGCGTCAGGCGGTCGAGAACGCCAAGGCGGCGCAGCCGGCCTGGCGCACCATGAACCCGCAGCGCCGCGTGCGCGTGCTGATGAAGTTCCTCGACCTCGTCCAGCAGGAATACGATTCCCTGGCGGAACTCCTCGCCCGCGAGCACGGCAAGACCATTGCCGACGCCAAGGGCGACATCCAGCGCGGCCTGGAGGTGATCGAGGTCTGCATCGGCGCGCCGCACCTGATGAAGGGCGAGTTCACCGACGCCGCCGGCCCCGGCATCGACGTCTATTCCATGCGCCAGCCGCTCGGCGTCGTGGCCGGCATCACGCCCTTCAACTTCCCGGCCATGATCCCGCTGTGGAAGATCGGACCGGCGATTGCCTGCGGCAATGCCTTCATCCTGAAGCCGTCCGAGCGCGACCCCGGCGTGCCGATGCGCATCGCCGAACTCTTCCTCGAGGCGGGCCTGCCGGCCGGCATCCTCAACGTCGTCAACGGCGACAAGGAGGTGGTCGACGCCATCCTCGACGATCCCGACATCAAGGCGGTCGGCTTCGTCGGCTCGACCCCGATCGCGCAGTACATCTATTCCCGCGCCACCGCGACCGGCAAGCGCGCGCAGTGCTTCGGCGGTGCCAAGAACCACATGATCATCATGCCCGACGCCGACATGGACCAGACCGTCGACGCACTGATCGGCGCCGGCTACGGCTCGGCCGGCGAGCGCTGCATGGCGATTTCGGTCGCCGTGCCCGTCGGCAAGGAGACCGCCGACCGCCTGATCGAGAAGCTGATCCCGCGCGTCGAGAGCCTGAAGGTCGGCCCCTCGACCGACAGTTCGGCCGACTTCGGCCCGCTGGTCACGCAGCAGGCGCTCGACCGCGTGAAGGGCTACGTCGATCTCGGCATCGAGGAGGGCGCCAAGCTCGTCGTCGACGGCCGCGGCTTCAAGATGCAGGGCTACGAGAACGGCTACTACATGGGCGGCTGCCTCTTCGACGACGTGACGCCGGACATGCGCATCTACAAGGAGGAGATCTTCGGCCCCGTGCTGTCGGTCGTCCGCGCCGCCACCTACGAGGATGCGCTGAAGCTGCCCAACGAGCACGAATACGGCAACGGCGTCGCCATCTTCACCCGCGACGGCGACGCCGCCCGCGACTTCGCCTCCCGCGTCCAGGTCGGCATGGTCGGCATCAACGTGCCGATCCCGGTGCCGATCGCCTACTACACCTTCGGCGGCTGGAAGGGCTCGGCCTTCGGCGACCTCAACCAGCACGGCCCCGACGCCTTCCGCTTCTACACCAAGACCAAGACCGTCACCTCCCGCTGGCCCTCCGGCGTCAAGGACGGCGCGGAATTCGTCATCCCGACGATGAAGTGAGGCTGAAACCCGGGGACAGTTTACTCAATTCCGCTGCACGCCCGTCGTTCGAGCGGCGCGGCTCGGACCGGAATTGAGTAAACTGTCCCCGGGGTTCCGGCTTTCGGCCCTGACCGGAACGACGGCCCGCGGTCTTCCGCGGGCCGTTTTTCGTTATCGCACCTACGCCGGCTCAGTGCGCTCCGGGCATCGGCGGCGCAACGTGGCAGAGCACCAGCAGAACGTAGAGCAAAGCGCTTGCGACATAGATGCGGCAGAAATCGCCATGTCCGTCGTGGCGGGCGATCTGCGCGGCAAAGATGTAGTTGCTGGCGAGCGCGAGATAGACGGACAGCGTGGAGTCGTGGGAGAGAAGAAGAGAGAGCATGTCGGCGGCCTTTCCTGTTCGAGTTGCCGACCACCCAGAAATACGAAGCTGGAACCGCTTGGGAGACATGCTTCGGAAAGGCGGAAACGGGACGTCCCGGTTCGGAAAGGTTTGGAAAGGTGGCCTCGAAAAAACCGTCCACAGGCCGTGACGAAACCGCACCGCTCCCTTTCTTCGAATGCCTCGACTTCCACCTGAAGTTCGGAACCCGCCCCGGCGGTTCGCCCGATCGGGCGGGCATCGAATGGACGGTGAAGGAATTTGCCGAGGCGTCCGGCGTTGACGAGCGGACCGTCCGGAACTGGCGAAACGGCGCGACGAAACCGGGTTCTGACGACGTCGCTCGGATGGAACGCGTTCTCTTCGGCGACGGTCCCGCCTTTGCCGAATGGCGAGCCGAATTCCGGACCACTCCCCGCGTCAAGCGCGGGAAGGTACCCCCGGCGACGGCCTCCGGGCGTCCATCCTCACCGCACAAGCCGCGCAACCTCCCCTTCGCCTCCCTCGGCAGCCTCTTCAAGGGCCGCTCAAACGAACTCGCGCGCCTTCAAGCGGCCCTTTCCGGCGGAGGCTCCAACGGCATCGCCATCGCCGGCCACGCGCTGCATGGGCTCGGCGGCATAGGCAAGACCCAGCTCGCGATCGAATTTGCCCATGCCCATAACGAGGACTATCGCGCGCTGCTCTTCCTGCCTTGCGGCAGCAAGGAACTTCTCGCATCCGCCCTCGCCGCTCTGGCCGGACCCGACGTGCTGGATCTGCCCGAGCAGCACGAGACCGACGACGCCAGACGGGCGAATGCGGCCCTGCGCTGGCTGAACGCCAATCCGGGCTGGCTCCTCATCCTCGACAATGTGGACGACGAGGCCGCGCTGGCCGCCATGGAAGCCCTGCGCCCGAGGCTCAGGGGCGGCAGCGTGCTGATCACCGGCAGGCTCAATGCCTGGCCAGCCGGCGTGGCCTCGATCGAACTGGACGTGCTCGACCCGGATTCGGCCACGGCCTTCGTTCTCGACCGGACCGAAGGCGCCCGCCGGAGGACCCCGGACGATGGCGCCCGCGCCGCCGACATCGCGCGCGAACTGGACGGGTTGGCCCTGGCCCTCGCCCAGGCCGCCGCCTACGTCTGCGTGAGCCGGATCTCGCTCGGCCAGTACCTCGAGCGGTGGCGCAGCCGTCGCGACGAGGTCGCCACATGGTTCGACCGCTCGCTGGTCAGCTACAACCACGACGTCGGTTTCGCGGCCACATGGGCCACCTCGGTGGAGCGCCTGTCGGATGCCGCGCGGGCCTTGCTGGAGCGTCTGGCCTTCATGGCCCCGGAGCCCATTCCCGACGTCCTTTTCGATGCCGCGGACGCAAGCGAGTCACGGGACGAACTCATGCGCTATTCGCTGGTGACGCGGACGGACCTCAGCGGCGGGACCCTGCCCGGCGTCGGCATGCACCGGCTCGTGCAGCAGCAAAGCCGGTCCGCAATGCCGTCCGGACGGCGAGGGGCGGCCCTGGAGGAGACGCTGGACTGGCTGGTTCCCGTTTTCGTCTCCGGCTCGATGACTGGTGAAGCACTGCCGCTGTTGACGCTGTTGGCCCCGCATGCCGAAGCAGTCATTTCACACGTCGATGCAAGCGCCGGGCCGTTCGACACCGGCCGGCGTCGCAAGCTGCTGATCCTCCATGGCACGCTCGGCGATGTTCATGCTAACCGCGGCAATCTTCGGCAGGCCGCGGTTGATTTCGACCGGGCCGTACGAGATGCGGAACGACTGGTCGACATCGACCCGGCGAATACCGACTGGCAACGCGATCTCTTCGTCAGCCTGACCAGGATCGGCGACGCCGAGCGTCGGCTCGGCAACGGCGACGCCGCCCTCAACGCCCATCGCAAGGGCCTCGCCATCGCCGAGGCGCTCAACCTCCGCGACCCGGCGAACCCCGAGTGGCAGCGCGATCTCTCGGTCAGCCTTACCAAGATCGGCGACGTCGAGCTTCGGCTCGGCAACGGCGACGCCGCCCTCGACGCCTACCGCAAGGGCCTTGCGATCCGCGCGGCGCTCAGCCACCGCGACCCTGCGAACACGCAGTGGCAGCGCGATCTCTTCGTAAGCCTGAACAGGATCGGCGACGTCGAACTCCAGTTCGGCAACGGCGACGCCGCCCTTGAAGCCTACCGCAACGGCCTCGCCATCGCCGAGGCGCTCGCCCTCTGCGACCCGGCGAACACCGAATGGCAGCGCGATCTCTCGGTCAGCCTGAACAAGATCGGCGACGTCGAGCGTCGGCTCGGCAACGGCGACACCGCGCTGGACGCATACCGCAAGGGCCTCGCCATCCGCGAGGCGCTCGCCCTCCGCGACCCGGCGAACACGCAGTGGCAGCGCAATCTATCGATCAGCCTGAACAGGATCGGCGACGTCGAGCTTCGGCTCGGCAATGGCGACGCCGCCCTTGACGCCTACCGCAAGGGCCTTGCCATCCGAGCGGCGCTCGCCCTCCGCGACCCGGCGAACACGCAATGGCAGCGCGATCTCTCGGTCAGCCTGAACAGGATCGGCGACGTCGAGCTTCGGCTCGGCAAGGACGACGCCGCCCTCGACGCCTACCGCAAGGGCCTCGCCATCCGCGAGGCGCTCGCCCGCCGCGACCCGGCGAACACGCAATGGCAGCGCGATCTCTCGATCAGCCTGAACAACATCGGTGACGTCGAGTGTAGGCGCGGCAACGGCGACGCCGCACTCGACGCCTTCCGCAAGGGCCTCGCCATCGGCGAGGCGCTCGCTCTTCGCGACCCGGCGAACACCGACTGGCAGCGCGATCTGATCATCTCGAACGTCAAGCTCGCCGAGGCCGGCGACCGCCCGGCCGATCGGCTGCGTGCCGCACTGGCCATCGCCGAGGCGCTGCAGGACGCGGGCCGGCTGGCGCCGGCCGACGGCGGGATGATCGACGAACTGAAGCGGCGGCTGGCCGAGGACGACGGTTGAAACGGCGCGGATTTCGCGCGAGGCGCCCTGAGACGCGGCTACCGTGGCCCCGGGGCGGTGTCGCGCGCGGCGTCGCGCAGGGCGCCCTGCACCAGCGCCTGCAGCGCTTCGGAGGCGCGGGCCACGCGCGCGAGCGCCGCTTCCACCGCCGCTTCGTCGCGCGGCGTGGCGGCAAGCGTCTCGCCAAGGGCGAGATGCGCCTGGCGCAGTTCGCGGATCGTCCGTCGCGCCGCGGGCCGGTCCTCCCGCAGGGCCTGCCGGAACGCGGTCCTGAACTCCGCCGGGTAGGACCGGGCGACCATGCCGAGGGCCTCGCCGCCGAAACGGTCGCGGACGGCCTTCATGATGAAACCCGCCAGGAAGAAGTTCGCGAACAGGGAAAGGCCGAGCGCCGAAACCAGGAGGATGCGGCCCCAGGACAGGCGTCTCACAGCGTTTCGTCCCCCATCAGCGCGGCAAGGCCGAGATTGCCCGTCGCCAGCCGCATCAGGGCGACGTCGAGCTCGTCGTCGATCATCAGCGCGGCGACACCATAGCCGGATGCCGATGCGAACGTGATCGCGAGGGCCGCGAAGGCCGTGGCGAACCGCGGCGTCAGAATACGCGCCGGGCTGAACCCGGGCGTCCGGCCACCCGAAGCGGCGAGCCGTGCCGCCAGAGCGCGCTTCAGCGCGGTTTCATCGGTCGGCATGTCGATCGCCTGCCGCAGCAGCGCATCGAATTCCTCGTCCTTCATGCGGGCCTCCTCGTCTTGCATCATCTAAAGCATGTCTCCCGAAAGTGGGCACCGGTTTCGGGTGACAGACATGCGCGAAAACGCGTGCGGAGCGAATCTGAAAGATCGCGACACGCTCTATGCTCTGTCGACCGTTTCGCGCAGGGTCCGGCGCGCCCTGACCAGCAATTGTTCGACGGAGCCGCGGCTCGTGTCCATCGCCTTTGCGATGTCGGGCGTGTCCAGGCCCGCCGCCACCGACAGGAGCAGCGCCATCCTCTGCCGGGCCGGCAGTTCCGAAATGCCCCGGCGGGCGAGCGCAAGCGCCTGCCGACCGGAGAGGATGGCCTCGGCGTCCGGCGCGTCGGCGGCAATCTGGCGGGTATCGTCGTCGAGACCGAAGAAGGCCAGTACGGCGCGCCGACGGCCGATGTCGGTGCAGCGGTTGGCCGCGATCCGATAGAGCCAGGTCGAAGCCTTCCCGCGCCCCGGGTCGAAGCCTGAAGCCTTGCGCCAGACCGTGAGGAAGACCTCCTGCGCCACGTCCGCGCCGTCCTCGGCATTGCCCAGGAAGCGGGCGGCGAAAATGCGGATGCCGCGTCCGTGCCGGTCGGCCAGCGCGGAAAAGGCGCGCTGGTCGCCCGAAGCGATGCGCTCCAGCAGAAGGGCGTCGGGATCGCGTTGCGTTTCGTCGGTCGGCACGACACCCACACCAGTCCGCCGGAACCGCTCTTGTCAACGGCGGATGCGGCGTACCCCGTAGACGGTGTTGCCCTCGGGACCGGTGATCGCGCGCACGGACCGGACGTTGCCATGGGGCCCGCGGGCGACGGCACGGCTGCCGGTGTAGACGTCGCCGCCCGGCGTCACGCCGGCGGTGCTGCGGGCGCAGCGGTCGACGATGCCGTCGAAGCAGGTCGTCGAGGTCGAGACCGCGGCGCCGTTCGGTCCGGTCGCGGTCACCGAGCCGGAATACAGCCGCCCGTCGACCGTGGCGGATCGCGAAACGGTTCCGCCATTGGGGCCGGTCCATTCGCCCGCGAATGCCGCGCCAGGCAGGGCGAGGAGCCAGGCCCCGGCAAGGGTGGTGATCAGTGGCTTGCAGATGAGGGTCATGTCGATTTCCTTTCCGTCGGTTGGTCTGGTTGGGAGGGGAATTGCCAGAGGTCCGTCAGTGTCACCGGTGGCGAAACAGGCCGGCACCACCGCCCAGATCGGCAAGTTCGGTCGCGGTCAGTTTGCCGTCGCCATCGGCGTCGGCGCGGTCGAAGAAGGCCGACCGGCTCCGCAATTCGGCGGACGTGAGGCGGCCGTCGCCATCGGCGTCCATGCGGCGGAACAGCATGCCAGCCCGGCCCCGCATCATCGAAGCGCGATCGTCCATCGCGGCGCGAAGGTCTTCGATCTCGGCCTTGTCGATCGCGCCGTCACCGTTGCGATCCGCGCGTTCGAAAGCAAAGGCGCGCAACGCATCCAATTCGGCCCGAGAGATGACGCCGTCGCCATCCCGGTCGGCCAGGGCAATGAGACGCCGACCCTGCGGCTCGGCCGCGCCGGCGGCTTCAATGGCCCCGGCGGCAGCGAGCAGGACGACGGTCGCAGCAGTCAGTTTCCGCATCTTGGTACCTCGCATCGCGGTTTCGATGCTCCTGATACGAGGCTGGCCTCCGCCTCCTACGCCGCGCCGCCGGCTTTTTTTCAAACGACTGGAAGCCATGCGTCCGGCCTGGCTCCGGTGCCGGTTTCAGATGGTCATGACCTCTTTCCGGTCGCTCCGCCCGCGATACGGCCCCGCGGCCACCCGGCTTCGGGGGCGGTCGCTTGGCGCGACGATGATTGCCCGTCCCTGCCGCGCCCCGGAGGGTTGCCCTTGCGGTATTCCCTCAATACGATCGGCGCTCGATCAGGGAGAATGGCAGCGCGGTGGCTCGGACCGGGAAAGTTGGAACGGGCGCAGCCGCCATTTTGCTCTGGATCGGCTTTCTCTTCTCGATGGGACCCGCTTTAGCGATCGACGACGAGAGCGAGCCGCTCTGCCCGATCTCCATGCGGGAGGCGATCACACTCGAGCAGAACCAGATCGAGCACCTCTTTAGGGAGCGGGGTCTTCTCTATCTTGCACCGAAGCTGGCGGAAGACCTGCAGCTGAGCGTCGAAACCTATCTCACGCACAAACAGTCCCCCGGCGATCCACGCGACCGGGCGCTCCTCTTCTTCATCGGCAACTCCGAGACCTTGTGCGCCATGTACTGGCGCGTCGGAGACGATCCGCGCTTCAACCTCTTCATCATCGAACAGCTCGCCGTCGCCCCCGCCGATATCGTGCCGCTGATCGACGACCTCGTTGTGGAGATGCAGAGCAGTTCGGCGGGCGTCCTCCGCCAGGCCCGGCCGAAGATCGGCGAAAGCCTTCCGCGTGGAGCAAGTCCCGTGAGGGCCCGTCGCGGCCGGCCTGCAGAACAGATCCTCGCCGAGCTGTCGCAGATCCTTTTCCCGGGCCGGATAGGCGCGCACGTCCAGGGACTGGCAAGCCTGACGGTCATCCCCTGCCTCAACATCGGGATCGTCCCGTTTGCGGCCATGGATCCCGACGGCGACAGGGTTCCGCTGGTGGAAACCACCGTCGTCAATGTCGAGGCCGAACTGCGCCACGTCTACGAAAACCGCGCTTTCGGCTGGAACGGCATCATCGGTTCAGCCGTGGTTTTCGGAGATCCGGACGCCGGGTCCGATCCCGAATGGTCCTTTCCACGCCTGCCCGGCGCACAGCGCGAAGCGATCGCCGTGGCAGAGCGGCTCGGCGCGGAGGCCGTCCTGGGAGAAGCGGCGACATCCCGGCGGATGATCGATGACATCCGGCAAGCCGACTACATCCACATCGCGGCACACGGCCTGAGCAGTGTGGAGAGCCCGCTCGACGGCAGTTTCCTGGCGCTGACGGGCGGCAGGCTGACGGCCCGTTCCATCCAGGCTCTCGACCTCTACAAGTCGCCCCTGGTGGTTCTGAGCGCCTGCCAGACCGGGCTGGGCGGCCCGCTGGATGCCGGTATCGTCGGCCTCGCCCGCGGCTTCGTCATCGCCGGTGCCATCGGCACCGTCGCCACCTTGTGGAACGTCGATGACGATGTGACGGCCCTGCTGATGATGGACTTCGTCGCCAACCTGCAGACGATGAACCCGCTGGATGCGCTGCGCACGGCGCAGCAGCGCGTAAGGTCTCTGTATCAGCACCCGAGATACTGGTCGGGCTTCATGTTCTTCGGCTCGCGCACCATCACTTCGCCGGGCTGACGATCAGCTTCCCGAATTCCGCCGGAGCCGGCCGAAAGTGTTGCCGCGCGGAAGTCATGGCAGGCGTTCCCTTTCTCCGCGTCATGATTTCGTGATGGAACGGCTTTGGGCGCGGCGAATTGTTCGTGGCAAGTCGCCACAACGGCGAATGGATCAGACCAATCGCGACCGCGCCGAAAGGCGCAGCGACGCCGCGGTGAGCGCGGCGACAGGAGACCTGTACCATGAAGCATCTCACCGCAGCCGCCGCGTTCACCGCCATCGTCGCCGTCAGCGCCGCAGCCATCGCCGCGCAGGATCACGTCCGCCCGAATGCAGAACCCTCCCCGGAACGTTTCGCCTATACCGAGACGGCGGCATCGTCCGTTCCCGGACCTTCGGCATCCAGCCTCAACCTGTGCGGCGAGCGCGATCAGATGGTCCGCGATCTCGACCGCGAGTTCCGGGAACAGCCGCTGGCCTCGGGGCTGGTCGACAAGGACGCGGTGATGGAGATCTTCGTCTCTCCGGGCGGCACCTGGACGATTCTCGCCACCGGCACCGACGGCCTGTCCTGCGTGATGGCTGTCGGCGAGGGCTTCGACACCGCCGCTCCCCGCGTGGCCGGCGCGGGTGCCTGATCGGGCGCCCGTCAAGAAGCGTGGCGACACTCACCGCCGGGCCGCCGCTTCGGCGTGCCCCCTCAGCAGCGCCATGAGCCGCACTGACTGAAGCCCTGCGCGTTCGTCGTCGCCGTCGAGGATCGCCCGGATCACCGCCACATGGTGCTCCGCCGCGACCGCCAGCCCCGTGTCCGCCTTGTATCGAAACCAGAAGCGGCGGCTGTGGGTCTGAAGCGGAGCGGCGAGACGGGCCGCAAACGGGTTGTCGGCGGCGAGCGCCATCGCTTCGTCCAGCCCCTTGTCGGCTTCCATGAAGGCGATCACGTTGCCGCTGATCACGGCCCGCTGCATCGCTCCCGCCGCCTCCGAAAACAGAACCGCCGCATCCTGCGTCGCGCGCCGCGCAGCGGCGCGCGCCATGGCGACCTCCACCCCTTCCCGCGCCTCGACGACGCGCAGCCAGTCGCCCGGATCGAGCGGGGCCACTGCGATGCCCGCCCGGGGCCGGATCTCCAGAAGCCCTTCCCATGCGAGCCGCTGGATGGCTTCGCGCACAGGCGTTCGGCCAAGTTGCAGCCGCTCGATCAGCGCGCCCTCCGTGGTCGTCGACCCGGGTGCGAGATCGAGGATGACGATCATCCGCTCCAGTGCCCGGTAGGCGCGGACTGCCGCCGGCTGCTGGGTGGCAAGGCCGCTGTGCTTCATGCCCTCCGCCCTCCGGTTCGTTTGCCCTGTCCGCCGTCGACGCCATTTGACGGCACTGCTGCCGCCAGATATATCAGTGATATATCAAACCGCGATCGAGTGCGAAAGACATGGAAGCCAGAGGTTCGGCCGGAACGTCCGCTGGCATTGTGGTTGTCGGCGCCGGCATCGTCGGCATCTGCACCGCCATCCGCCTCGCCGGACAGGGCGCATCCGTCACCGTCGTCGACCGCACCGGCATCTGCGAGGAGACGAGTTCCGGCAACGCCGCAGCCTTCGCCTTCTCCGACGTCCTCCCTCTGGCCCAGAAGGGCATGATTCGCAACCTGCCGAAATGGCTGGCCGATCCGCTTGGACCGCTCTCCATCCCGCCCTCCTACATGCCGCGGCTCGCCCCTTGGCTATTCCGTTTCTGGCGCGCCGGCCGCACCGCGGTCTACGAGCCGGCGCTGGCGGCACAGGCGGGCCTGATGAAACTTGCGGAGGCGGAGTGGATGGCGCTGATGGACGCCAGCGGCACGCGGAACATGCTGCGCGAGGACGGCTCGCTCGAACTCTACGAGAACGAAGCCGAGTTCGCCGCCGGCCTGACCGGCTGGGCGGCGCGCAAGCGCTTCGGCATCGAGTTCCGCCATGTCGAGGGCGCGGACCTGTCGGCCTTGCAGCCCGGCCTCTCCCCGCAATTCGTCAAGGGCACCTTCGTGCCGGGCTGGAAGACGGTCTCCGATCCGAAGCTGCTCGGCAAGGCGCTCTGGGCGCATGCGGAGAGCCTCGGCGTCCGCTTCCGCCAGGGCGAGGCGACGGGCGTGGAGGCCGGGCCGGGCGGCGCGCGGCTGACGCTGCGCGACAGCACGTCGATGGACGCCTCGAAGCTGGTGATTGCGGCCGGCGCCTGGTCGCATCGCCTCGCCCGGCAGCTCGGCGACCGCATCCCGCTCGAGACGGAGCGCGGCTACAACACCACCCTGCCGCCCGGCGCCTTCAACGTGCGGCGCCAGCTCATCTTCTCGGGTCACGGCTTCGTCGTCACGCCCCTCGAGACGGGCCTGCGCATCGGCGGCGCCGTGGAGCTGGCGGGCCTCGACGCTCCGCCCAACTATGCCCGCTCGAAGGCCATGCTGGAGAAGACGACGCGCTTCCTGCCCGGTCTGCGCACCGAGGGCGGGCGCGAGTGGATGGGCTATCGCCCCTCGCTCCCGGACTCGCTGCCGGTCATCGGCCGCGCCTCGCGGAGCGGCCACGTCTTCTACGCCTTCGGCCACGGCCATCTCGGTCTCACGCAGGCCGCCGCCACCGCCCGCTTGATCGCGGACCTGGCTTCGGGCAAGCCCGCAGCCATCGACCTGTCGCCGTTCAGCCCGCTCCGCTTCTGAGACGATCCCGCAACCGAACCTCTGCGAGTCCCGCCATGGCGCGCCATTCCTTCCACTGCATCGACGGCCACACCTGCGGCAACCCGGTTCGCCTCGTCGCAGGCGGGGGGCCGTTGCTCAGCGGTTCCACCATGATGGAGCGGCGCGCGCATTTCCTGGCGGAGTTCGACTGGATCCGCACCGGCCTGATGTTCGAGCCGCGCGGCCACGACATGATGTCGGGCTCCATTCTCTATCCGCCGACGCGCGAGGATTGCGACATCGGCATCCTGTTCATCGAGACCTCCGGCTGCCTGCCGATGTGCGGGCATGGCACCATCGGCACGGTGACGATGGCGATCGAGCACGGCCTCGTGCGGCCGAAGACCCCGGGCGTGCTCCGCCTCGACACGCCAGCCGGGCTCGTCATCGCCGAGTACCGTCAGGACGGCGCGTATGTGGAGGAGGTCCGCATCACCAACGTCCCGTCCTTCCTGCATTCCACGGCACTGACGGTCGAGTGCCCGGACCTCGGGACGCTGACGGTGGACGTGGCCTATGGCGGAAACTTCTATGCCATCGTCGAGCCGCAGGCGAATTACCGCGACATGGCCGACCATTCGGCCGGACAGCTGATCGGCTGGAGCCCGGTGCTGCGCCGGCGGTTGAACGAGGCCTACGTCTTCGAGCACCCGGACAATCCGTCGATCCGCGGCCTGTCGCACATCCTGTGGACGGGGAAGCCGACCGTGGAGGGCGCACATGCCCGCAACGCCGTCTTCTACGGTGACAAGGCGATCGATCGTTCCCCCTGCGGCACCGGCACGTCGGCGCGCATGGCGCAGCTCCACGCCAAGGGCAGGCTCAAGGTCGGCGACGACTTCGTCCACGAGTCGATCATCGGCTCGCTGTTCAAGGGACGCGTGGAAGGCGAGCTCGATCTCGCGGGCGGCAGGGCGATCATCCCCTCCGTCGGCGGCTGGGCGCGGATGACCGGCTACAACACCATCTTCATCGACGACCGCGATCCCTTCGCCCGCGGATTCGTGGTGGCGTGATGCTCCGGCGCTTCGTCATGCAACCGCCACAATCCCGATCACGTCCGCAAGAATCTTCGAACGATCGCCCCTTTCGTCGCATTATATCCTGTCCTTCCATCGTTACCGGCGATTATAGGAAAGGACATTGCGATAGGCCAGTGATAGGTTCCGCGCTGGTCCAGCCGTGAAGGACGCAAAGGCAGGCGGGTGAAATTCCCGTTGCAATCGCGTTTCATGGGGCTAGGACTAAGGGGAACATCAACAAGGCGCAGGCCACGAAGCCAAGCGCCAGGGGAGCCAGAGAGACGATGGAATATTTCGTCCAGCAGCTTATCAACGGGCTGACGCTGGGGTCGATCTATGGTCTGATCGCGATCGGATACACGATGGTGTACGGCATCATCGGCATGATCAACTTCGCCCATGGCGACATCTTCATGGTCGGCTCGTTCATCGCGCTGGCGACCTTCCTGATCCTGACAACCGTTTTCGGCTTCGTCTTCCTGCCGGTGATCCTGCTGATCGTGCTGATCGTGGCGATGCTGTTCACCTCTGCCTGGGGCTGGACCGTGGAGCGGCTGGCCTACAGGCCGCTGCGCGGCTCGTTCCGGCTGGCGCCGCTCATCACCGCCATCGGCATGTCGATCGTTCTGCAGAACTTCGTCCAGGTTACCCAGGGTGCACGTAACAAGCCGATCCCTCCGCAAATCCAGGGTGGCGTCACCATCATGGAGGGCGTCACCGAAAACGGACCGATCGCCGTCCAGCTCTCCTACATGCAGATGATCATCATCGTGACGACGCTCGTCCTGATGATCGGCTTCACGCTCCTGATCAACCGCACCCCTCTCGGTCGCGCGCAGCGGGCCTGCGAGCAGGACCGCAAGATGGCCGCGCTGCTCGGCGTCAACGTCGATCGCACGATCTCGCTCACCTTCGTGATGGGCGCCGCGCTCGCCTCCGTCGCCGGCCTGATGTTCCTGCTGCTTTACGGTGTCATCGACTTCTACATCGGCTTCCTCGCGGGGGTTAAGGCCTTCACCGCGGCCGTTCTCGGCGGCATCGGCTCGTTGCCCGGTGCCATGCTCGGCGGCCTGCTGATCGGCCTGATCGAGGTCTTCTGGTCGGGCTACTTCACCATCGAGTACAAGGACGTCGCCGCCTTCTCGATCCTCGCCATTGTGCTGATCTTCCTGCCCTCAGGGCTGCTCGGCAAGCCGGAAGTGGAGAAGGTCTGATGGCCGCCGAAACGCCCGCCGCACCAACCTCCTCGATACGCCCGGAAGGCGCGCAGCGCAGCCTGGAGGAGCGAGGCAACGCGCCCGTCGTGGCGCCCGCCAACGATCCCAATTCGATGGCGAACTCCGTGCGCGATGCCGCCATGGCGGCGGCGCTCACCTTCGTGCTCGGCTTCTTCTTCCTCGGCGTGCGCTCCGACTTCGCGCCGGGCGGTCTGGCGCTGGAATTCCGCTGGGGCCTGCTCTTCATCGCCGTCGCGATCATCTTCGTGGCCCGGTTGCTGCTCAATATCTTCGTGTTTCGCACGACGAAGCCGCTGACGCAGCGCATGGGGTCGACCTTCAAGGGCGTTGGCGCAGGCGGGGGCCTTGGCAAATGGCTCGGCCGGGCGCTCTTCGCCTTCGCGCTGGTGCTCCCCTTCTTCTTCACCAGCTTCTTCCCGGGCCAGAGCCGACAGTACATCGACCTCGCCATTCTGATCATGACATACATCATGCTCGGATGGGGCCTGAACATCGTCGTCGGGCTCGCGGGCCTGCTCGATCTCGGCTACGTAGCCTTCTATGCGGTCGGCGCCTACTCCTTCGCCCTGCTGGCGCAGTATTTCGATATCGGTTTCTGGATGGCGCTGCCGCTTGCCGGCCTGCTCGCCGCCTTCTGGGGCATCATCCTTGGCTTCCCCGTGCTGCGCCTGCGCGGCGACTACCTCGCGATCGTGACGCTCGCCTTCGGCGAGATCATCCGCGTCGTGCTCCTGAACTGGTACGAGTTCACCGGCGGCCCCGACGGCATCTCGGGCATACCGAAACCGACGCTGTTCGGGCTGGAATTCAAGCGCGGCGAAGGCGGGTTCGCCGATTTCTTCGGCATCCCCTTCGACAACATCCACCGCTTCATCTTCCTCTACTATATCATCTTCGTCCTCGCGATCGTCACCAATCTGGTGACGCTGCGCCTGCGCAAGATGCCGGTCGGCCGCGCCTGGGAGGCGCTGCGCGAGGACGAGATCGCCTGTCGCTCGCTCGGCATCAACACCACCAACACCAAGCTCACGGCCTTCGCGCTGGGAGCGATGTTCGGCGGTCTCGCCGGCTCCTTCTTCGCAACCCGGCAGGGCTTCATTTCGCCGGAAAGCTTCACCTTCCTGGAATCGGCGATCATCCTGGCGATCGTGGTCCTCGGCGGGCTCGGCTCGCAGATCGGCGTGGTGATCGCGTCGGTTGTGATGATCGGCGGCATCGAGATGCTGCGCAACCTCGGCTTCCTGTCCCAAGTCTTCGGGCCCGGCTTCGAACCGACGCAGTACCGCATGCTGATCTTCGGCGTCGCCATGGTGCTGATCATGGTCTGGAAGCCTCGCGGGCTGGTCTCGACGCGCGAGCCCACGGCCGTGCTCAAGGAAAAGAAGCGCATCGGCGCCGACATGGTCGCACAGGGTGAAGGTCACTGATGGTTTCCGCAAGCCAGAGCGCTGCCACCGCAGCCGCGCCCATGCCGGGCGCACCCCGCAACTGGGACGTCAATCCGGTCCTCACGGTCGAGCACCTGACCATGCGCTTCGGCGGCCTGGTCGCGGTGAACGACCTGTCCTTCAACGTCGGGCGCGGCGACATCACCGCGCTCATCGGCCCGAACGGCGCCGGCAAGACGACCGTGTTCAACTGCGTGACCGGCTTCTACAAGCCGACCGAGGGCCGCACCGTGATGCGCCATGGTGACGGCCTGCTGCAGGATCTGGTGGAGGAAGTCACCGCCGGCGGCCTGCGCTCGGTGCAGATGGGCGACAGGGCTGTCTTCCTTCTGGAGCGCATGCCCGACTTCGAGATCTCGCACCATGCGCGGGTCGCGCGCACCTTCCAGAACATACGCCTGTTTGGCGGCATGACGGTGCTCGAGAACCTGATGGTGGCGCAGCACAACGTGCTGATGAAGGCGTCCGTCTTCACCATCGGGGGTCTGCTCGGGCTGCCTCGATATCGGATCGCCGAGAAGGCGGCCCGCGAGAAAGCGGTCTACTGGCTGGAACGCACCAGGCTGATCGACCGCGCCGACGACCCGGCCGCCGACCTCCCCTATGGCGACCAGCGTCGGCTCGAGATCGCCCGCGCCATGTGCACGGAGCCGCATCTGCTTTGTCTCGACGAGCCTGCGGCGGGACTGAACCCTCGCGAATCGCAGGAACTGAACGCGCTGCTACAGTTCATCCGTGCCGAGCACGGAACGTCGATCCTGCTCATCGAGCACGACATGGGCGTCGTCATGGAAATCTCCGACCACGTGGTGGTGCTCGACTATGGCGTGAAGATCGCCGACGGCGACGCCGACCACGTCAAGAACGACCCGAAGGTCATCGCGGCCTATCTCGGCGTCGAGGACGAGGATGAGATCGACATTCCCGAGGTGAAGAAGGACCTGTCGACGGCAGGGAAGCCGGCCGGGCAGGACGGGGGCGTGGCATGACCGAGCGGCAACCCCTCCTCAGCGTCCGCGGCGTCGAGACCTATTACGGCAAGATTGTCGCGCTACGCGGCGTCGATGTCGACGTCTATCCCGGCGAGATCGTGACGCTGATCGGCGCCAACGGCGCCGGTAAATCGACGCTGATGATGACCGTCTGCGGCAGCCCGCAGGCGCGCAGCGGGCGGATCGTCTACGACGGAAAGGACATCACCACGATGCCCACGCACGACATCATGCGGCTCGGCATCGCGCAGTCTCCCGAAGGCCGGCGCATCTTCCCGCGCATGACCGTGATGGAGAACCTGCAGATGGGTGCCTCGCTGGTCGCGCCCGAGCATTTCGACGCCGACCTGAAGCGCATCTTCGAGCTCTTCCCGCGATTGAAGGAGCGCGCCGACCAGCGCGGCGGCACGCTTTCGGGCGGCGAACAACAGATGCTGGCGATCGCCCGCGCCCTGATGAGCCGTCCTAAGCTCCTGCTTCTCGACGAGCCTTCGCTTGGCCTTGCCCCGCTGATCGTCAAGCAGATCTTCGAGGTCATCAAGGAACTGAACCGCACCGACGGGCTGACGGTCTTCCTGGTCGAGCAGAACGCCTTCCACGCCCTGAAGCTCGCCCATCGCGGCTACGTCATGGTCAACGGCAACATCACCATGAGCGGCACCGGTGCGGAGCTCCTGAAGCGCGAGGAAGTGCGCGCGGCTTACCTCGAAGGCGGGAGGCACTGAGGATGGAAAACGAACTGGCGCTTCTCTGGGAAGTCAGCGCATCCGAATTCATCTTCGTCACCGTCATCCTGGCTGGCGGCGCTGCCTATATGACCGGTCGCGCAGCGGCGAGGGGCTGGATGCCGAACTGGCAGTTGGTGATCTACATGGTGCTTCTGGCCGCCGCGACGCGCTTCATCCACTTCGCGCTCTTCTCCGGATCGCTGCTGTCGCCCTACTATTACATGATCGACCTGATCGTCCTCCTGATCATCGGCTTTGCCGGAATGCGTCTGACGCGGTCTTCGCAGATGGCGTCGCAGTATCGGTTCGCCTATGACCGCAGCGGGGCCTTCGGATGGAAAAGGCGCTGAACCAAGAAATGACATCTGGCCTTGCGGCCATTTACGAAGTTCGACGTGAAGCCTTTATTTCGATGCGGAATTGGGCTTTGATGTCGGCAAGCGGGAACGGGAACACCCGCACGGACCGGACCCGGGAGCCAGAACACCATCACGGCCGGTCAGCAGCATTCTAAGGTGTTTAAGGGAGTTACCATGAAGAAGGCACTCTTGGCAGGGGTCGCGATGACCTTCGCTATGTCGACGGCCGCCTATGCGGACATCCTGATCGCGACCGCTGGTCCGATGACGGGTCAGTATGCGTCCTTCGGCGCTCAGATGAAGGCCGGCGCCGAACAGGCCGTCGAGGACATCAATGCAGCGGGCGGCGTCAATGGCGAGATGCTGAAGCTCGAGATCGGCGACGATGCCTGCGATCCGAAGCAGGCGGTGGCCGTGGCCAACCAGATGGCGGGGAACGGCGTGGTCTTCATGGCCGGCCACTTCTGCTCGGGTTCGTCGATACCGGCCTCGGCCGTCTATGCCGAGGAGGGTATCGTTCAGATTTCGCCGGCCTCGACCAACCCGAAGTTCACCGATGAGCGTCCGGGTCCGGGCATCATGCGCGTCTGCGGTCGCGACGACCAGCAGGGCGACGTGGCGGGCAAGTTCCTCGTCGACAATTTCGCCGAAAAGAAGGTCGCCTTCGTCCACGACAAGACCGCCTATGGCAAGGGCCTCGCCGATGCCACCATGGCTGCCTACGAGGCGGCCGGCGGCAAGCCAGCGATGTACGAGGCCTATACGGCCGGCGAAAAGGACTACACCGCGCTTGTCTCCAAGCTGAAGTCCGAGGGCGTGGGGGTGCTCTATGTCGGCGGCTACCACACCGAGGCTGGGCTGATGGCCCGCCAGATGAAAGAGCAGGGCATGGACACCGTGCTCGTATCCGGTGACGCGCTCGTCACCGACGAGTATTGGGCGATCACGGGCGATGCCGGCGAGGGCACGCTGATGACCTTCTCGCCGGATCCGCGCAAGAACCCCGACGCAGCACCGCTGGTCGAGAAGTTCCGTGCCAAGGGCGTCGAGCCGGAAGGCTACGTGCTCTACACCTACGCAGCCATTCAGGCTTGGGCGCAGGCCGCCTCGACGGCCGGCTCGGTCGAGTTCGACGCGGTCGTCAAGGCGCTCGACGAGGGCACTTTCAACACCGTTCTCGGCTCGCTGACCTTCGACGACAAGGGCGACGTGACCCTGCCGGGCTACGTCTTCTACGAGTGGAAGGACGGCAAGTACGACTATCTCGTCCAGTAAGGACCGATTGAAGTCTCGAATGAAGGCCCCGGCGCGGCGACGCGCCGGGGCTTTTTTCTTGCGCGGCAAGCCCCGCGCGGTGGTGCCGATTTTGTTTGCACTGCAGCATTTTCAGGCTAATCATACGCCCTGCCCCCAAATCCCTCCCAGTTCCGGAGCCGGACCTTGCCCATTTCCAAGATCCTCGTCGCCAACCGTTCCGAGATTGCGATCCGCATCTTCCGGGCCGCCAACGAACTCGGCATCAAGACCGTCGCCATCTGGGCCGAGGAGGACAAGTACTCGCTGCACCGCTTCAAGGCGGACGAATCCTACCCGATCGGCCGTGGACCGCATCTGGCGAAGGACATGGGTCCGATCGAGAGCTATCTGTCGATCGACGAAGTGATCCGGGTCGCGAAGCTGTCCGGCGCCGACGCCATTCATCCCGGCTACGGGCTCCTGTCGGAGAGCCCGGAATTCGCCGAGGCCTGCGCCGAGGCGGGCATCGTCTTCATCGGCCCGCGGCCCGACACGATGCGCCGGCTCGGCAACAAGGTGGCGGCGCGCAACCTCGCCGTGGAGGTGGGGGTGCCGGTGGTGCCGGCGACGGAGCCGCTGCCCGACGACATGGCCGAGGTCGCCCGCATGGCCGCCGGGATCGGCTATCCGGTCATGCTCAAGGCATCCTGGGGCGGCGGCGGGCGCGGCATGCGCGCCATTCGCGCGGAGGCGGACCTCGCCCGCGAGGTCGTCGAGGCAAAGCGCGAGGCCAAGGCCGCCTTCGGCAAGGACGAGGTCTACCTCGAAAAGCTCGTCGAGCGCGCCCGCCACGTCGAGGTGCAGGTGCTGGGCGACACGCATGGCAACGTCGTCCATCTCTTCGAGCGTGACTGCTCCATCCAGCGCCGCAACCAGAAGGTCGTGGAGCGCGCGCCCGCGCCCTATCTCGACGCCGCCCAGCGCGACGAGCTTTGCGGCTACGCGCTGAAGATCGCCCGCGCGACCGATTATGTCGGTGCCGGCACCGTCGAGTTCCTGATGGATGCCGACACCGGCCGGTTCTACTTCATCGAGGTCAATCCGCGCATCCAGGTCGAGCACACCGTCACCGAGCAGGTCACCGGCATCGATATCGTCAAGGCGCAGATCCACATTCTCGACGGCCACGCCATCGGTACGCCGGAATCGGGCGTGCCCCCGCAGGAGAAGATCTGGCTGAACGGCCACGCCCTGCAGTGCCGCATCACGACCGAGGATCCCGAGCAGAACTTCATCCCCGACTATGGCCGCATCACCGCCTATCGCGGCGCGACCGGCTTCGGCATCCGCCTCGATGGCGGCACGGCCTATTCGGGCGCCGTCATCACCCGTTTCTACGATCCGCTGCTGGAGAAGGTCACGGCCTGGGCGCCGTCCCCGCAGGAGGCGATCGCCCGCATGGACCGCGCGCTGCGCGAGTTCCGCATCCGCGGCGTGGCGACCAACCTGACCTTCCTCGAAGCGATCATTTCGCATCCGAAATTCCGCGACAACAGCTACACGACGAGGTTCATCGACACCACGCCGGAACTCTTCACCCAGGTGAAGCGGCGCGACCGCGCCACCAAGCTCCTGAACTACCTCGCCGACGTCACCGTCAACGGCCATCCCGAAGCGCGCGGCCGGCCGAAGCCCAAGGCGGACGCGGCAGCCCCCGTCGTGCCCTTCGTCGGCGGCGAGGTGCCGGACGGCACGAAGCAGCGCCTCGACGCACTCGGCCCGGTAAAGTTCGCCGGATGGATGCGCGAGCAGCCTCAGGTTCTGGTGACCGACACCACCATGCGCGACGGCCATCAGTCGCTGCTCGCCACCCGCATGCGCACGCATGACATCGCCGGTGTCGCCGGCGCCTATGCCCGCGCCCTGCCGCAGCTTCTCTCGCTCGAATGCTGGGGCGGCGCCACCTTCGACGTCGCCATGCGCTTCCTCACCGAGGACCCGTGGGAGCGGCTGGCGCTGGTGCGCAAGGGCGCGCCCAACCTGTTGCTGCAGATGCTGCTGCGCGGCGCAAACGGCGTCGGCTACACCAACTATCCCGACAACGTGGTGCGCCACTTCGTCAGCCAGGCGGCCGCCGGCGGCATCGATCTCTTCCGCGTCTTCGACTGCCTGAACTGGGTCGAGAACATGCGCGTCGCCATGGACGCCGTCATCGACGAGGGCAAGCTCTGCGAGGCGACGATCTGCTACACCGGCGACATCCTCGACCCCGCGCGCGCCAAGTACGACCTGAAGTACTACGTGGCTCTGGCACGCGAACTGGAAGCCGCCGGCGCCCACATCATCGCGGTGAAGGACATGGCCGGGCTGCTCAAGCCGGCTGCCGCCCGCGTCCTGTTCAAGGCGCTGCGCGAGGCGACCGGACTGCCGATCCACTTCCACACCCACGACACCTCCGGCATCGCCGCCGCCACGGTGCTCGCGGCGGTCGAGAGCGGCGTCGACGCCATCGATGCCGCCATGGACGCGCTGTCGGGCAACACCTCGCAGCCCTGCCTCGGCTCGATCGTCGAGGCGCTGAAGGGCACCGACCGCGATCCCGGCCTCGACCCCGCCTGGATCCGCCGGATCTCCTTCTACTGGGAGGCGGTGCGAAACCAGTATGCCGCCTTCGAGAGCGACCTGAAGGGTCCGGCCTCCGAGGTCTACCTGCACGAGATGCCGGGCGGCCAGTTCACGAACCTCAAGGAACAGGCGCGCTCGCTGGGGCTGGAGACGCGCTGGCACGAGGTGGCGCAGGCCTATCACGACGTCAACCTGATGTTCGGCGACATCGTCAAGGTCACGCCCTCCTCCAAGGTAGTCGGCGACATGGCGCTGATGATGGTCTCCCAGGACCTGACGGTTGCCGACGTGGAGAATCCGGCGCGCGACATCGCCTTCCCGGACTCCGTCGTCTCCATGCTGCGCGGCGATCTCGGCCAACCGCCCTCGGGCTGGCCCGCAGCGCTCCAGAAGAAGGCGCTGAAGGGCGACGCCCCGATCACGGTGCGGCCCGGATCGCTGCTGGCGCCCGCCGATCTTCCCGCGATCCGCAAGGAGGTGGAGGCAAAACTCGGCCGCGAGATCGACGAGTTCGAGTTCGCGTCCTCGCTGATGTACCCGAAGGTGTTCGCGGACTTCGCCGCCGCACAGGAAACCTACGGCCCGGTCAGCGTGCTGCCGACGCCCGTCTACTTCTACGGCATGGCGCCGGAGGACGAGATCTTCATCGACATCGAGCGCGGCAAGACGCTGGTGGTGCGCTGCCTGGCCGTCGGCGAGCCGGACGAGCAGGGCATGGTCACCGTCTTCTTCGAACTGAACGGCCAGCCGCGCCGCGTCAAGGTGCCGGACCGGGCGCATGGCGCAGGCGGCGGCAAGGTGCGCCGCAAGGCCGAGCCCGGCAATGAGGCGCATGTCGGAGCGCCGATGCCGGGCGTCGTCTCGACGCTCGCGGTCGCGGCGGGTCAGTCGGTCATGGCCGGCGACGTGCTGCTGTCGATCGAGGCCATGAAGATGGAAACGGCCCTGCACGCCGAGCGCGACGGCACCATTGCCGAGGTTCTGGTCCACGCCGGCGACCAGATCGACGCCAAGGACCTGCTCGTCGTCTACGCCGCCTGAACGGGAAAGGGCCGCGCGATGGCGGCCCTCGGCAGATGAAGCGGCCCGCTTTCGCGGGGCGCGGCGTCACCCGTCGATCTGCTTGCCCATGATGGCGATGGCCTGCTGGTAGACCCCCGCCGCGTTCCAGCCCTGGATGGCGCCGTAGTTGGCCTGGCCCGGCTGGTAGCCGGCACCCGGCCTCCAGCCATGCGCACGCAGGAAATTGGCCGTGGACGCCAGCGCGTCGGCCCGAGACCGCACGAGGTCGATCTTGCCGTCGCCATCGCCATCCACGCCATACCGCAGCACGCTGCCCGGCAGGAACTGCGTCTGGCCGAGCTCGCCATGCTTGGCGCCGACCGAACTGGACGACACGACGCCGCGGTCCACGAGTTGCAGCGCGGCCATCAGATGGCCGGTGAAGAATTCCGAGCGTCGGCAGTCATAGGCGAGCGTCGCGGTCGCCGAGATCAGGTTGGTGTCGCCCATGAAGCCGCCGAAGGCAGTCTCCATGCCCCAGATCGCGAGGAGCGGCCCCGCAGGAACGCCATAGCGCGCTTCGATGCTCGAGAAGAGCTGCGCGTTCTGCGCCTTCAGCTTCTTGCCCCGCGACACGATTGTCGGTGCGCCGCGCACCTGCATGAACTTCTCAAGCGAGTATTTGAAGCTTTTCTGGTTGCGATCGGCCGAAATCGTCGCATTCGAGTAGCTTGCGCCTTGCAAGGCGGCCAGGCCACGCTGGCCGACGCCCGCCCGGGAGGCCTCCTGCGCCATCGACTGCTTCCAGGCATTGAAGCCCGACGAATTGTTCCCGCACTGCGCTGCGTGAGCGCCACCGGTCCCCAGCACCATCGCCAGCAGCGCCGACGCGATCAGTTTGCCCTTCGGCATCAATTCCATCTCCTTCTCGAGAACGATCTTCACGACATAGGGATGGCGCCCAATCCGCAGGCAAAGCCCCGGTGCGCGCCAAACCGAATCCGCCGAAACTAGTACCAGAATAAAAAGGAGACTATTCTTTGACGCGTTAACGGGGGGTTAGGAAATGAACGACGTTGACGTAGTTGTGATCGGCGCCGGCGCGGCGGGCCTGGCTGCCGCGAAGACTCTGCGGGCGGATGGCAGGAGCGTCGTCCTGCTGGAGGCGATGGACAGGATCGGCGGGCGCGCCTGGACGACGAGCGAGCATTTCGGCGTGCCGTTCGACATCGGTTGCGCCTGGCTGCATGCGGCAGACCGCAATCCCTTCCTGACGGAAGCACAGGCTGCGAACTGGACCCTCTACCACCACGACATGAACGTCGACCACCTCTACTACGGCCGCCGCAAGGCGACCGAGGAGGAGGAAGCCGCGATGAAGCGGGCGGACGGCGAGCTTGCACGGCTTCTCGAGAGCCACGACAGTGCGGACGATCGGCTGTCATCCCTGCTGGCGAAGGGCCACGCCGTTCGCGCCGCCGCGACCTTCTCCGGGCCGATGGACTTCGGCAAGGACGACGACGAGATTTCCATTGCCGATTTCCGCGCTGCGGCCGACCTCGACCCGAACTATTTCACGAAGGAAGGCTTCGGCGCCCTTGTCGCAAGGTTCGGCGCGGATGTTCCCGTCACGCTGTCGACGCCGGTCAGGTCGATCCGCTGGGACGTGCCGGGCGTGGCCGTGGAGACGGAGCGGGGAACGGTCCGGGCGCGCGCCGCCATCGTCACGGCTTCGCCGGCCGTGCTGGCCTATGAGGAGATCCGCTTCGATCCCGTCCTGCCGCCGGAATACGAGGAGGCCTTCTTCGACCTGCCGATGGGAATGCTGACCAAGATCCCGGTCGAGATCAGGGGCACGAGGCTCGGCCTCTCCCCCTTCGACGACCTCCTGATCGAGCGCCATGCCCGCCACGACATCTTCTTCCTGTGCTTTCCCTTCGACCTCGACCTCATGGTCGGTTTCGTCGGCGGCGACTTCGCCTGGGAGATGTCGGTGGCCGGCGAGGCGGCGGGGATCGACTTCGTCACCGACCGGCTCTGCGGCATCTTCGGCAATGACGTTCGCAACCATGTCGGCCGCGCCATGATGACCAACTGGGGTGCGGAGCGCTGGGTCCGCGGCGCCTATGCGGCCGCCAGGCCTGGCAAGGCCAGGGCCCGCGAGGTTCTGACGCGCGCCGTCGCCGACAGGATCTGGTTTGCCGGTGAACATCTCGCCGGATCGCTGATCCAGACCTGCGGTGGCGCGCGGCTGTCGGGCGAGGCCGCCGCCCGCGACGTGATCGCGACGCTCAGGTGACGGTACCCACCATGGATCGGAGGTCGAGATCCCAGTTCTGACCGACCAGATCCTGTCCGAAGCTGCGGTGTCGCTCCTCCGCGACCAGCCGGAAGCCGGCGGTTTCGTAGATGTGCCGCGCCGACTGCAGGATGTCGTTCGTCCACAACGTCATCCGGCGATAGCCGGCTTCGCGGGCGAAGCCGATCGCCTGGCCGACCAGCTTCCGCCCGACGCCGAGGCCGCGCGCCGCCGGCTCGACATAGAGCATGCGCAGCTTGGCAATGCCCTCGCCGGCATCCACGACGAAGACCGATCCGAGAACCTCACCATCGCGGTCCGCGACCCAGCACCCTTCGCGCAGCGGGTCGTGCCTGATGGCGAATGCACCCGCGATCTCGGCGACGAACCCTTCGAAGGTTCCGTCCCAGCCGTGCTCCTCATGATAAAGGGTCCCGTGCCGGGAAATGATGTGACCGATCTCGCCGATCCGGAACGGCCGGACCGCCACGGGACGTTCCGGCGCGGCCGGATCGAGCAGGCGACGGATGGTCCGCATGGCATTGAGGACGTCTGTGCGTTCGCGAGCGCCGAGCGGCGCGATCAGCGCACTCACCTCCTCGCGCGAAGCCTGGTCCAGGGAACGGAATGCCGCGACTCCGCGGGGCGTGAGCGCAAGGATCTGCGCACGGCCGTCAACGGGATTGGCGGTGCTATCCACGAGCCCGGCGTCGCGCAGCGTCCGCAGCAGGCGGCTGAGGTAGCCCGGATCCATGCCGAGATCGGCCGCGAGTTCCGTTGCCGTTGTGCGCCCGCGGCTGCCCAGTTCGTAGATCAGCCGGCTCTCCGGCAGGCTGTGCGGCGATCGGAGCAACCCCTCGTTCAGAGCGCCAAGCAGGCGGGTGTAGAAGCGGTTGAACGCGCGGATGCCGGCGACACCCGTCTCGTTCCCTGCGTCGATCATGGCCAGCCCTCTACTCCGGCATCGAAATGGCGCCATTTATTTGACTTTGTCAACTATCTCGATCGGAACCACTTTGCGCGTGAGGCGTTCGAAGCCGTCCCCCTCCCCTGGAGCCTGCGATGAAACTCTTCTCCTGCCCGGCCTGTGGCGGCCGCCTCTATTTCGAGAACGACCGTTGCCTCGCCTGCGGCACCGACGTCGCGCTCGCGCCCGAGGAGTCCCGTTTCGTCGCTGTCGGTGTCGAAGCGGACGGGTGCCGCAATGCGACCGAATGCGGCTGCAACTGGATCGCTGCGCCGGAACACGACGGCTACTGCCGCGCCTGCGCGCTCAACCGCACCATCCCGGACCTCGCGGTCGACGGCAACCGCGATCGCTGGGCCAGGATCGAGCGCGCCAAGCGAAGGCTGGTCTACGCCCTCCTCGGCTTCGGGCTGGACGTGCATCCGAAATCCGGTCCCGGTGACGCCGAGGGCCTCGCCTTCGAGTTTCTGGCCGACCTGCCCGGCGAGCGCGTGCTGACCGGCCATGATGGCGGGCTGATCACCCTCAACGTGATCGAGGCCGATCCCGCGGAGCGCGAGCGCATGCGGCTGGCCATGGGCGAGCGCTATCGCACGCTACTCGGCCATTTCCGCCACGAGGTGGGCCACTATTACTGGGAACGGCTGATCCGCGACGACCCCGCCGAACTGGAGGCATTTCGCGCCCTGTTCGGCGACGACCGCGAGGACTACGCCGAGGCGCTGCGGCTCCACTACGAAGAAGGTCCTTCCGCAGGATGGCAGGACAGCCATGTCACCCCCTATGCGGCGAGCCATCCGTGGGAAGACTGGGCCGAGACCTGGGCACACTATCTCCACATCACCGATACGCTGGAGATGGCGGACGCCTTTGCCATACCCATCGATCGCATCGATGCGGCCGCAAATGCCGCCGGCCTCGCATCGGACGACGAAATCGACGCGATCCTGCTGCGCTGGCTGGCGCTGACGGAGGTCGTCAACGGCATCAACCGCTGCATGGGCGTCTCCGACCTCTATCCCTTCGTGATCGCGTCCGCCGTCGCGCGCAAGCTGGACTATGTCCGCCTGCTGCTGGAGCGGCAGCGCTGACGCCGTCCGGACGAATGTGGTGGCACTGTTGCAGTCCGGTCCTTGTGCCGGGCAGCGAGGACTGAAAGGCTCCGCTCACGATCCATCGTCGGGCGAGGCCCATGACAGGACATTTGCGGCGGGCGCTTCTGGCGCTTTCGATCCTGGCCGGCACCACGGCGCCGCTGGTCGCGCATCCGCGAGATGACGCTTTTGCGCCTGTCGTCGAGACGGCGATGCTGGCTCCGCCGGACGCCGCGCGCGGCGACGCGACCGTATCGCTGGCAAAGTCTGCCGACTTCGCCTTCGAGATCGTCCGGCCGGAACGGCCCGACGGCCGCACCATGGTGCTGCTGCACGGCTCGGGCGGCGACGAGACCAGTCTCGTCCGGCTTGCCACCCGCATCGCGCCGCATGCGACGTTGCTCGGCATTCGTGGCCGCGTGACGCAGGACGGCCGCAGGCGCTGGTACAGGCGCCTGACGCCCGTAACCTTCGACCAGCACGACGTTTGCGTCGAATCCGAGGCTTTCGCACGTTTCCTCGGCCGCACCGCGCTCGAACTCGGCATCGACCTCGACCGGACCGTCTTCCTCGGCTACTCCAATGGCGCCAATCTGATCGCCGCCACGGCGCTGCTGCATCCGGGCCTCGTCCGCAAGGCGGCGCTGCTGCGCCCGATGTCCGTGCTCGACCAGCCGCCGACGCCGCCGCTCGCCGGCGCCAGCCTGCTCATGATCGCCGGCGCGTCGGACCGCACCTACGCACCCTTCGCCCCGGCGCTGGAGCAATTGCTCGAAAGCTGCGGAGCCGTGGTGGACTCGCGGTCCATTTCCTCCGATCACATGATCGGCGACGAGGATGCGCGGATCGTGGCCGAGTGGCTGGCGGCGCCCCCGGCGAAGTGAACGGCGCCTGGCCTTCGAAACCCGAAGCCCTCCGCCGAAGCCGAAAACGCCGTGATCTTGACTCCCGCTCGGTTTTCCTGTCTTAAGCCACGCAAATCCGCGACGAGTTGATGACTCCGAGCAGCCGACCGGGACCCCCTAGTGGTGTAAATCGATCCCGGAGGCCAACACCCGGCAGCGCCATGCGCCCCCGGGTGCTTTTTGGCTTTTGCTGCAGGTTTCATCCGCCGCACGGACGCATTACCTCTCTGGCGTCACGCCGATGCAAGAGACGAAGGAAACCGGATGTTCGAATCCCTCCAGGAGCGCCTTGGCTCCATCCTGAACGGCCTGACCGGCCGCGGCGCGCTGTCGGAGGCCGATGTCTCGGCGGCGCTCCGCGAGGTTCGCCGCGCGCTGATCGAGGCCGACGTGGCGCTCGAGGTCGTGCGTTCCTTCGTCGAGAAGGTGCGCGAGAAGGCTGTCGGCGCCGCGGTCGTGAAGTCGATCAAGCCCGGCCAGATGGTCGTCAAGATCGTCCATGACGAGCTCGTCTCCATGCTCGGCGACGAGGGCAAGGCGATCGACCTCAACGCGCCGGCACCGGTCGTCATCATGATGGTCGGCCTGCAGGGCTCGGGCAAGACCACCACGACGGGCAAGATCGCGAAACGTCTGACCGAGCGCCAGGGCAAGAAGGTCCTGATGGCCTCGCTCGACACGCGCCGCCCGGCCGCGCAGGAACAGCTGCGCCAGCTGGGCGAACAGGTGAAGGTCGCGACCCTGCCGATCATCGCCGGCCAGTCGCCGGTCGACATCGCCAGGCGCGCGGTCCAGGCCGGCAAGCTCGGCGGCCACGACGTCGTCATCCTCGACACGGCCGGGCGCACGCATATCGACGAGCCGCTGATGGTCGAGATGGCAGACATCCGCAAGGTGTCGTCGCCGCACGAGATCCTGCTGGTCGCCGATGCGCTGACCGGTCAGGACGCCGTCAACCTCGCCCGCAACTTCGACGAACGCGTCGGCATCACCGGCCTCGTGCTCACCCGCATGGACGGCGACGGCCGCGGCGGCGCGGCGCTGTCGATGCGCGCCGTCACCGGCAAGCCGGTCAAGCTGATCGGCGTCGGCGAGAAGATGGACGCGCTGGAGGAGTTCCACCCCAAGCGCATCGCCGACCGCATTCTCGGCATGGGCGACATCGTCTCGCTCGTCGAGAAGGCCGCCGAAAACATCGACGCCGAGAAGGCGGCGGCGATGGCCAGGAAGATGCAGTCCGGCAAGTTCGACCTGAACGACCTCGCCGACCAGCTGCGCCAGATGCAGTCCATGGGCGGCATGGGCGGCATCATGGGCATGATGCCCGGCATGGGCAAGATGAAGGACCAGATGGCCTCGGCCGGCCTCGACGACAAGATGTTCGGGCGCCAGCTCGCCATCATCTCGTCGATGACCAAGGCCGAGCGCGCCAACCCGGATATCCTCAAGCATTCACGCAAGAAGCGCATCGCGGCCGGCTCGGGCACAGACGCCGCCGAGATCAACAAGCTTCTCAAGATGCACCGCCAGATGGCGGACATGATGAAGGCCATGGGCGGCAAGGGCAAGGGCGGCGGCATGATGCGCGGCCTCATGGGCGGCATGGCGCAGAAGATGGGCCTCGGCGGCATGATGGGCGGCGGCCCGATGGGGGGGATGCCGGACCTGTCGAAGATGAATCCAAAACAGCTCGAGCAGTTGAAGAAGCAGGCGGAAGCCGCCGGTCTCGGCGGCGGCATGCCGAAGGGTCTGCCCGGCCTCGGCGGCGGCGGGCTTCCGGGCCTTCCCGGCGGGCCTCGCCTGCCCGGTCTGGGCGGCGGTGGCTTCCCCGGCCTGCCGAAGAAGAAGTGAGCGGGAGGAACGCTTGAGCCACGCAGACGACACGGATGATACGACTGCCCGCGCCCGCGAGGTCCTCGCCGGCTACCGCGCCTCGATCGACAACATCGACGCGGCGCTGATCCACATGCTGGCCGAGCGCTTCCGCTGCACCAAGGCGGTCGGCGTGCTGAAGGCCGAGCACGGCCTGCCGCCGGCAGACCCGAGCCGCGAGCAGCAGCAGATCGAGCGCCTGCGCAGGCTCGCGAAGGATGCCCAGCTCGACCCCGATTTCGCGGAGAAGTTCCTCGCCTTCATCGTCAAGGAAGTGATCCGCCACCACGAGATGATCGCCGCTGCCTCGGCCGCGAGCGACCAGGAAAGCGCCCCGGCGGGCGCGTGACCATCAGGCCGGAAGGCCCCCAACCCTAGCAAGACATCAGGAGAACCAACAATGTCGCTGAAGATCAGACTGGCCCGCGCGGGCTCCAAGAAGCGCCCCTACTACCACGTCGTCGTCGCCGACGCCCGTTCGCCGCGCGACGGCCGCTTCATCGAGGCGATCGGCGCCTGGAACCCGATGGTCCCGAAGGACGGCGAGCGGGTGAAGATCGACGTCGAGCGCGTCCAGCACTGGATGTCGCATGGTGCCCAGCCGACCGATCGCGTGCTGCGCTTCCTCGACGAGGCCGGCATCGTCAAGCGCCCGGCCCGCTCGAACCCGAAGAAGGCCGAGCCGGGCAAGAAGGCCCAGGAGCGTGCCGCCATGCTGAAGAAGACCGAAGAGGCGCTCGCCGCCAAGATGGCCGCCGAGCGCGCCTCCTCCGAGGAAGCCGCTTCCTGAGACACGGTTGCGTGACGCTCTGACGTTTGGACGGCGGGCCTCGGCCCGCCGTTCTTCGTTTGGGGGCCGAGGTAGACAAGGAAATTGTCGGCTAGTCGAATGCTTGACGGGATGGAAACTCGCGCCGGATGAAGTCGTCGAAAAGCGGCACGGTGAAGTCCGTACTGCCGTAAGCGGGGCTCCAGATCATGCCCTTCGCAATCAGGCTTGATCGGAGCGGTGCAACGGTCGACACCTTCGCGCCATAGGCCTTCGCGATGTCACCTGAGAGGTGAGGACCGGGACCGAGAGACGCCATCGCCGCGATGTACTTCCGTTCCGTGGGAGTCATTCGCTCCAGTCGCATGCGGAAGAAGCTCTCGTCGAGCCTTCGGATCGCCTCGGGCCTCGCCCGCTCGACATCATCCTGCGTGATCTGATCTCCCCTGGCGATGTTCCAGGATACAAAGCCCCACTCCTGCAGGAAGTAGGGATATCCCTTCGTAACTCTGATGATCTCGTTGACTGCGCCCTCCGTGAACAAGACACCTTGTCTGCGAGCCGGCTCTGTAATGGCCGTGGTCGCGTCCGCATCGCTCAGCGCTTCGACTCTGGGGAAATCAAAGAGCCTTTCTGCGTAAGATTTGGAGTCTCCCATCTTGGCCAGAAGCTGCGGCAAGCCCGCCCCAAGCACGACGATAGGAAGTCCGCGCTGGCTCACCCGATGGACTGCCATGACGAGCGCGCTCAGCTCCGTCGCGGATAGATACTGCAACTCGTCGATCATGATGGCCAATGCCGTACCCCGCGCCTTGGCCGCTTGTCCCACGACCTGCAGGAGTTCCGGCAGGTCGTTCGTGATATCCCCGCTATCGGCAAGACCGATTTCCTCGCCGAAATCGAGACCTACTTCTATGTCTCCAACCTTTACATTGAGCGATTTGGCGAAGCTTCGAAGAACACGAAGGCCGCGATGCGCCAACTCTCTCGCGGCAGCCGAACTCGACATGCGCAGCAACGCTGTCCGCAACTGCGGAATCAGGAGCTTCGGGAGCGATGCGTCGTCGTGAGCCTCCACGAAGATCACGTGGTACTTGTCATCTTCCGCAAGCTCTTGCACCTTGTTCAGAACGACCGTCTTTCCGACCCCGCGCAGCCCCACTGCGATAAAGCTCTTTCCGTGAAGCCCCCCTCGCGCGCGTCGCAGCGCCAAGGTCGCCGTAGTGACCAAATCGTCACGCCCGGCGATCACCGGAGGTCTCGTGCCCGCGCCTGGGACATAGGGGTTTAAGGCTGGATCCATAGGAGACATCCAAGACGGGGGAGTTTATCGAGTTTAGGGTACCTTATCGAGGAAAGCCGGAGGTCATCCTTACGGAGTTTAGGATAGTTTATCAAGCGTTCATGATTTGTTCGGAACCCCGAACTCGATCATGCCGGTGCCGCCATGTCTGACAGAGCATGCCATGCGTCATGAGCCCTACCCCTCCACCGCCAGCGCCACGACGCTGACCAGTCCGCGCGCTGCGCGCCGCTGCTCCCCTGGATCGGCGATACGCATCTTGATGCCCTCGATCCCATCGAGCAGCAGCGAGGCGAGAATCTCGGGTGACAGGTCGCGCGCGGAGAGATCGACGAGCCTGGCGTCCGCCTCCTCGGCGATGGCGGCGGTGAACGACCGGCACAGGCGCGATTTCCACTCGGCGATCAGGTCGCCTGCGAGGCTGCTCTTCATGTCGAGCATGGCGGCGGCATGCGGCGAATCCCCGAACCGATCGTGCAGCGCAAATACGCCCGCATCCAGTGCATCGCGGAGCCGGTCCGCCAGCGGCCCGCCTCCGTCCATCACGTGCTGAACGGTGCCGGAAGACCAGTCGACAAGATCGATCGCGATCGCACGATAGATGTCGGCCTTGTTGCGGAACTGGAGATAGAGCGACGGCCGCGACATCTCGGCCGCGCGCGCGATGTCGTCCATGGTCGTGCGCTGGTAGCCGCAGGCCAGGAAAGCCTTGACCGCGCCTTCGATAATGCGGGCGCGCTTGTCGGCTTCACGATTGTCCGCGTCGGACCGGGCGGCACTGCTGTCCATTACGATTCCTGAACTTCCAGACCCTCATTGACAAAATGACGAAATTTGTCAATATGTCTCGACGTCGGCCATGGTCCGGCGACGCAAGAGACGACAACGAAGGGTATCCCTCATGCGCCTGACAGTCGACGGCAAACAGATCGAGATCGATGCCGACCCCGACATGCCGCTGCTCTGGGCCCTGCGCGATCTTGCGGGCATCCTCGGCCCGAAGTTCGGTTGTGGCATTGCCGCCTGCGGCGCCTGCACGGTCCTGATCGACGGATCGCCCGTCCGCTCCTGCGTCCTGCCGATCGGCGGCGTGGAAGGCGAGATCGTGACGATCGAGGGCCTCGCGAGGGATGGGACCCTGTCGGTCGTGCAGCAGGCCTGGCTCGACGAGCAGGTCGCCCAGTGCGGCTATTGCCAGGCCGGCCAGATCATGAGCGCGACCGCGCTGCTCGACGAGATCGAGAACCCGACCGACGAGGACATCGACAATGCCATGTCGGGCAATCTCTGCCGCTGCGGCACCTATCCCCGGATCCGCGCTGCGATAAAGCGCGCCGCCGCAACCAAGCTGGCGAGGGCCTGATCATGGCGAGCATCGGCAAGATCACCCGCCGCGCCTTCCTGATCGGCGCGACCGCCATCACCGGCGGCATCGCCGTCGGCTACTACCTCTACCGGCGCCCCTATCCGAACCCGCTTGAGGACGAACTGGCGGAGGGCGAGGCCACCTTCAATCCCTATGTGAAGATCGCAGGGGACGGCGCCATCACGGTCATCGCGCCCCGCGCCGAGATGGGCCAGGGCATTTCGACCACCCTGGCGGCACTGGTGGCGGAGGAACTCGACGTGCCGCTCGAAGCGGTCACCGTCGAGCACGGGCCGGCCTCCTATGCCTACTACAATTCCGAGATGCTGGCCGAGGGCGGGCCGTTCCCCTTCTGGGACGAGAGCATCATGGCCGAGACGGTGCGCGGTGCCATGGGCGGCGTCGGCAAGGTGCTCGGTCTGCAGGGTACGGGCGGCTCGTCCTCGACGCGCGACGGCTTCGACCGGATGCGCCAGGCCGGGGCCGCGGCCCGCCAGATGCTGGTCGCCGCCGCGGCCACCTCGCTCGGCGTCGCCGCACGCGACCTGGCGACCGGCGACGGCCGCATCACCCATGCCGCCTCGGGACGCTCCGTCGGCTATGGCGATGTCGCCGCAGCGGCCGCCGAACTCGACCCGCCGTCTGAGGTCGTGCTCAAGCAACGGGCTGACTGGAGGATCCTCGGCAAGTCGCAGAACCGCGTCGACATGCGGGACAAGGTGACGGGCGCGCCCATCTTCGGCGTCGATGTCGTGCAGCCCGACATGCTGTTCGGCACGGTGCGCATGAGCCCGCGTTTCTGGCAGAAGGCCACGCGCGCCGACCTGTCGAAGGCGCAGGCGATGCCGGGCGTGGTCAAGGTGGTGCCGATCGACACGACCTATGGCAGCGGTTTCGGCGTCATCGCGGACAACACCTGGGCTGCCTTCCGGGCCGCCGAGGCGATCGAGGTCGAGTGGGGTACGGCCGGATATCCGGCCGACAGCGCCGGCATGACGGCGCGCCTGAAAGAGGCGCTCGCCAGCCCAGGAGGAAACTCGGCGCGCGACGAAGGCGACGTCGACACCGCCTTCGCCGATGCGCCGGGCGAGCGGCTGGTCGAAGCCGAATACGAGGTGCCGTTCCTCGCCCACATGTGCATGGAGCCGATGACCGCCACGGCCCGCCTCAGGGACGGGGTGCTCGACGTCTGGTCGCCGAACCAGTTTCCCACGATGACGCGTCAGCTCTGCGCCGATGTCGCCGGGATCGAGACCGACAAGGTCAACGTCCACACCACCTCGCTCGGCGGCGGCTTCGGCCGGCGCGGCGAGATGGATTTTTCCATGTATGCGACCGCATTGGCCCGGGAAGCGGGCGGCCGTCCGGTCAAGGTCACCTGGACGCGCGAGGAGGACACCCGCCACGACACATACCGCCCGGCGGCGGCCGGCCGTTTCCGCGCCCGCCTGGGGTCCGACGGATCGCCCGAGGCAGTGGAGATGCGCATCGCCTCGCCCTCGGTCGTCGCCGGCATCCTGCGCCGGACGTTCCCGTCGATCTCGCCGATGGGTCCCGACAAGTCGATCGTCGACGGCGCCTGCAACCAGCCCTACACGATCCCGCACTACCGCGTGACCGGCATCGAGGCTGATCTGGGCGTTCCCGTCGGCTTCTGGCGCGCCGTCGGCAACTCGTTCAACGGCTTCTTCCACGAGTGCTTCATGGACGAGATCGCCGAACGCGGCGGCACCGATCCGGTCGAACTGCGCCGCCGCCTGATGAAGGATTATCCGGCAGCGCTGGCCGTGGTCGACAAGGTGGCAACCATGTCGGATTGGGGCTCGCCTCTCGCCGACGGCACGGCGAAGGGCTTCGCCTTCACCCTGTCCTTCGGCTCCTGGGTGGGCGAGGTGGTGCAGGTCTCGCAATCCGACGCCGGCCTCCGCATCGACAAGGTCTGGATCGCGGCCGACGTCGGCACGGCGCTCGACCCCGGCATTCTCGAAGCGCAGCTCGTCTCCGGCGCCATTTACGGCCTCTCCGCCGCCATGGGCCAGGAGATCACCTTCGCCGATGGCATGGTCGAGCAGTCCAACTTCCACGACCACGACGCCATGCGCATGCACCAGTGCCCGGCATTCGAGGTGGCGATCCTGGAAAACTTCCACAAGATGGGCGGCGCCGGCGAGATCGGCACGCCGCCCGCCCTGCCGGCCCTCGCCAACGCCGTCTTCGCGCTGACCGGCAAGCGCATCCGCACGTTGCCATTGTCGAAGGAGGTCTCCTTCGCATGAGGCGCGCGATATTGCTGACAGTCACTGCCATGCTGCTTGGCGGCGTCGCCGGCGCCCAGGAAGCGGCGGCGCCGTCCACCGAGGCACCGGCCGTCGATCCGGCGGCCGGCCTTGCCGCCTGGCAGGACGTCTACGCGGTCTTCTCCCATCCGCGCTGCGCCAACTGCCACGTCGAGGACGACCATCCCCGCTGGTCGGGCGCCCACTACGGCGAGACCCGCATCCACGCTTTCAACGTGATGCGCGGCGCCGATGGATCGGGCTTCGGGAATCCCGGCCTGCGCTGCACGACCTGCCATTTCGACAGCAATTCCAACGTTCTGCACGGTCCGCCCGGCGCACCCGGATGGCATCTGGCCCCGGTCGAGATGGTCTGGTTCGGCAAGAGCTCGCCCGAGATCTGCGCCCAGATCAAGGACCCCGGGCGGAATGGCGGCCGGACGATTTCTGAGGTGGCCGAGCATGTGCGCGACGATGCCCTCGTCGGCTGGGGCTGGGCGCCGGGTCCGGGGCGCGAACCCGCCCCCCGATCAGCCGAGGAAACCTTCGCTGCACTCGAACGATGGAATGCCGCCGGAGCACCCTGTCCGGCCGAGTGAGTATTCGATCAAGAAAACTGACTGTTTCGCGCTTCGGCTTTGGAGTACACAGCGCCACGAAAGTGACCGCGCCGGTTGCGGATTGAACGCGACTGCCACCTGCCCCACATGAGGGCGGCGGATCTATCGAGAAGACGCCCCGGGGCGCGAGTCGCGCAGGAACAGGACATGCCGAAAGTACGTTTTCACAAACTGGCGGCGCTCGTCGTTCTGGGTGCATCGACCGCCTGGATCCTGACCGGGGAATTCTCGTCCGTGGGGAGCGCCCAGTCCGAGAACCCGCCGCCTGCAGCAGGAGGGGCTGCCGCCCCCGAAGCGGCACAGCGCATCGTTCGCACCGTCGGCGTCGTCACGCCGCCGCGCCGCGCGCATGCCCGCGCCATCCGCATCTCCGGCACCACCGAGGCCAACCGCCGCTCGGCCCTCGCCGCCCGCACGGCAGGCATCATCGCCGAACTGCCCGCCCGCCAGGGAACGATGGTATCGGCAGGCGACATCATCATGCGCCTGGACAGCGAGGACAAGCGATCGGCGGTCGAGATGGCAACGGCCGTCCTGTCGCAGCGCCAGGCCGAGCTCGACGCGGCCGAGCGGCTCGCCACGACCGGCAACGTCGCGCGGCTGCAGCTCGACAGCGCCCGCGCCGCCCTCGCAACCGCGCAGGCACAGCTCGATTCCGCCAATGCCGAGCTCGAGAAATACGTCCTGCGCGCGCCGTTCGACGGCCTCGTCGACCGCATCTCGGTCGAAGAGGGCAGCGCGATCGCGCAGGGCGCGGAAGTCGCCACCGTCCTCGACCTGGACCCCATCCTGGCGATCGGGGAAGTGAACGAGCAGGACCTCGACGATCTCAAGCTGGGCGAGGCAGCCGACGTGCGGCTCGTCAACGGCACTACGGTGCAGGGCACGCTGCGGTATGTGAGCCGTGACGCGTCCGCCCAGACGCGGACCTTCGGCATCGAGGTGTCCATCCCCAATCAGGATCGTTCGATCCCGGCCGGCATGACCACCGAGATCACCTTGCGGTCGGATCCCGTCGACGCGGTCTTTCTGCCGCGCTCGGTGGTGACCCTCTCGCAGGCGGGCGATCTGGGCATCCGCATCGTCGGCCCGGACAACAAGGTCGGTTTCGTGCCGATCGACCTGATCGACGACACGCCGAACGGGCTGGTGCTCGGCGGCGTCCCGAGGGACGCCCGCATCATCGTCGCCGGACAGGATCTCGTCACCGAGGGCGACACGGTCAATCCGGTCGAGGCGGATGCCGAAACGGTTCGCCGATTGGTCGGCGAGGCCATGGGAACGACCAATTGACGGACGTGTGCTGACCATGGGTCTTGTCGAGTATTCCATTCGCCATGCGCGGCTGACGATATCGATCCTGCTGTTCTTCCTGATAGCGGGAACGCTCGCCTATCGCGGCATCCCCAAGGAAGCCGAGCCGGACGTCCAGATCCCGATCATCTATGTCAGCCTCTCCTACCAGGGCATTTCGCCGGAGGATTCGGAGCGTCTGCTGCTGCGGCCGGTCGAGACGCGGCTGAAGTCGATCACCGGCGTCAAGGAGATGCGCTCCACTGCCTACCAGGGCGGCGGCAACGTCATCGTCGAGTTCCAGGCCGGCGCCGATCTCGACAAGGCGCTGGAGGACGTCCGCAACAAGGTGTCGGACGCCAAGCAGGACCTGCCGCAGGGCGTCGACGAGCCGAGCGTCAACGAAGTCAACATCTCGGAATTCCCGGTCCTGGTCGTGACGCTGGCCGGCGACGTGCCGGAGCGCGCCCTGACGAGCGCCGCCCGCGCCCTGCGCGACCGCATCGAGGAGGTGCCGGGCGTGCTCGACGCCGCGCTCCAGGGCGCGCGCGACGATCTGGTCGAGGTCATCATCGATCCGGTCAAGCTCTCCTCCTACGACCTGCGGCTCGACCAGCTGGTCGGTGCGGTCGCGGCCAACAATTCACTGGTCGCGGCCGGGCAGCTGCAGGGCGAGGAAGGCCGCTACGCCGTCAAGATCCCTGCCCTGATCGAGACGGTCGAGGACGTGGCCAACCTGCCGATCGTCGCCAGCGGCGACGCGGTGGTGCGCGCGCGCGATCTGGCCACCATCCGCTCGACCTTCAAGGACCCGGTGACGATCACGCGCCTCGACGGCAAGCCCGCCATCGCCATCGAGGTGTCGAAGCGCACCGGTGCCAATCTGGTCGAGACGGTCGACGCCGTGAAGGCGGCCGCGTCGGAATTCCAGCGCCTCCTGCCGGAGGGCGCGTCCGTCGCCTTCAGCCAGGACAAGTCCACCGTCATCCGCCAGCTCCTGGGCGACCTCGAGAACAGCGTTCTCACCGCGGTGATCCTGGTCTTCGTGGTCATCCTCTATTCGCTGTCCGGCCGCGCTTCCATGCTGATCGGCATGGCCATTCCCGCCTCCTTCCTGATGGGCATCCTGTGGCTGTCGCTCGCCGGCTACACGGTCAACATCGTCGTCCTGTTCGCGCTCATCCTGGCCGTGGGAATGCTGGTCGACGACGCCATCATCGTCACCGAATTCGCCGAGCGCCGCATGTCCGAGGGGATGGACAAGCGCGAGGCCTTCGCGCTCGCTGCCCGGCGCATGGCCGGCCCGGTCATCGCCGCCACGGCCACCCGCGTCGCAGCCTTCTCGCCGCTGCTGTTCTGGCCCGGCATCGTCGGCGAGTTCATGAAGTACATGCCGATCACGCTGATCGTGACGCTGTCGTCGTCGCTGATCTACGCGCTTCTGTTCACGCCGGCCCTCGGCGCGCTGATCGCCAAGCCGACGGTGGAGGCGGAGCACAGGGACGGCTGGTACATGCGCTTCGTGCGCCGCGCCGTGCGCCATCCCTTCATCGTCACCTTCGCGACGCTGGCGGCGCTCGTCGCCGTCCCGGCGGCCTATGTCCAGTTCGGCAAGGGCGTCGAGTTCTTTCCCAATGTCGAGCCGGAATACGGCCTGCTCTACGTCCACGCCCGCGGCAACCTCTCGCTCGCCGAGCAGGATGCGATCGTCCGCCAGGCGGAAAACCGCATCCTCGGTTGGCCGGGCATCGAAACGGTCTACACGCGCGTCGGCCAGACCCAGGGCGGCGGCGCGCAGATCGACGAGGACGTGGTCGGCGTCATCCAGTACGAGTTCGTCGACTGGCGCGAGCGCAAGCCGGCGAGTGCGATCCTGGACGACCTGCGGGTGGCCATGACCGGCATTCCCGGCGCAGACGTGGCAGTTTCCGTCCCCGAAAGCGGCCCGCCGACCGGAAAGGCCATCCAGATCCGTCTCTCCGCGGTCGACCCGGCAGGGCTCGACGAGGCCGCAGAGGAGGCAGCCGCCATGCTGCAGACGGTGCCGGACGTCATCGACGTATCGGACGGCCTGCCGCCGCCCGGCATCGACTGGGAGCTCGACGTCAACCGCACCAAGGCGGCACAATACGGGATCGGGCCCGGCTCCGTCGGCACCGTCGTCCAGCTGGTGACGACCGGGTTGAAGCTCACCGAGTATCGGCCGGCCGGGTCTGACGATGCGGTCGACATCCGCCTGCGGCTTCCGGAGGACCGGCGCACGCTGTCGGAACTCGACCAGCTCCGCGTCCAGACGGTGCTCGGCGCCGTCCCGATCTCGAACTTCGTCGAACGAAATCCTGCGCCACGCACCGGGACGCTCACCCGCATCGACGGCGTCCGTACGGTCATCGTCGCCGCCGGCATTCGCGAGGGCGTGCAGGCCAACCCGGTCCGCGAGCAGGTGACGGCCAGCCTCGCGGACATGAACCTGGAGGAACGGGGTGTCCGCTGGAGACTGGCTGGCGAGGACGAGGAACAGCAGGCAGCGATGGTATTCCTGTCCAAGGCCTTCGGCGCCGCGATCTTCCTGATCTTCGTCGTGCTGCTCGCGCTTCTGAACAGCTTCATGTCGGTGGCGCTGGTGCTCTCGGCGGTGGTCATGTCGACCATCGGCGTGTTCCTCGGCCTCATGATCATGGGCCAGCCCTTCGGCGTGGTCATGACCGGCATCGGCATCATCGCGCTGGCAGGCGTCGTGGTGAACAACAACATCGTGCTGATCGAAACCTACGACGTGCTGCGCCAGTCCGGCATGGACAAGCTCGAAGCGGTGCTGCAGACCTGCCGCGAACGCGCCCGTCCCGTCGTGCTGACCGCGGTGACCGCCATTCTCGGCGTGCTTCCGATCGCCTTCGGCCTCAATCTGGAGATCATGAACCACGAGACGACCTACGGGGCGCCGTCTACCCAGTGGTGGATCACCCTCTCGAGCGCCATCGTCTACGGCCTCGCCTTCTCCACGGTGCTGACGCTCGTCGTGACGCCATCGCTGCTGATGATCGTCACCCGGAGCAATGATTCGCGGCTTTCGGCCAGGCTCAACCGGATCTTCCCGTGGCGGCGCAGACCTGCAGCCGACACGCCTGCCGTCGGCGCCGACGAACCGACGGGTATCGATGGCCGGGCGAGCTTCCCCAAGGCTGCGGAGTAATTCCGCGCGGCGCATGCCGCAAATGGAACCTACAGGTTACTGGCGCATTTCCGGGCAGCATCTGCACTGCTGTCCCGGAGGGCCCAAGCCATGACGCTCGGCACCATTCTCATCATTATCCTGATCCTGCTTCTTCTCGGGGCGATCCCGACATGGCCGCACTCGCGCGGCTGGGGCTACGGACCCTCCGGTCTTCTCGGCGTGGTCGTCGTGGTCCTCCTCATCCTTCTCCTGATGGGTCGCATCTGACGCGACGAAGCGCGGCCGCCGGCAATCGGCCGGCGGCCCATCCTCACCAGTTCGTCCGTTCAGGCTGCGGTGGAAACCGGCGACCGGTCGAGAGACTGATCCGCCACCGCCTGCCGTATCGCTTCAACCGGATCGGTGGTGGCAAGCGGCCCCACCAGCGCCTCGAGCTTGCGCCCATCCAGCGAGTGCGGCGTCTGCCACAGGTAGGACATCGCCGCGACCTCCCGCAGGATCGGCACGAAAAGCCCCCCCGCCCGCAGCAGCGTCCATGGCACCCCGCGCCGCTGCAGCCGGCGTCCCAGCGCTATCTCGGTTGCCGCCATCATCCGCGCCCCGCTCAGCGTATGCCCGGCGAAATGGAAGCTGTCGAAAGCCGGCAGTCTCCGCCTTGCCTGCGCGAGACGCACGAAGCCCTGCGCGAGATCGGGCAGGTAGGCAAAGGCGTGCGGCGCATCCATCGGGCCTGGCCAGGTGAAGACGTCCTTCTGCAGCTTCGCCAGGATGAAGAGATCGAGCCAGCTGCCGGGCTTGGTACCGCCATAGAAATCGCCGGCCCGCAGGACCAGCGTCTGGACACCCGCCGCTGCGGCACGGCGCTTGAACAGGTCCTCCATCGCGATCCGAACGCGCGCCTTCGACGTCGAAGGGCTTTCCGGCATGTCTTCGGTCATCCCGAGCCGGATACCATGACCGAAATTGTAGACGTTTCCCGGCAGGAGCTGGGTAGCGCCGGTGGCTTCGCAGGCCGCGATGACGTTCTCCGCCATCGGCATCACCTTCTGTTCCCACTCCGTATATTCGGGGTTGAGCGCATTGAGCAACCACATCGGCGCCGGTACAGGCTTCCACGAGTGCCGCGCGGTCGGTGGCGTCGGCCTTGATCCACTCGACGTCGAGATGGAGCTGCGCGCCCTTGCGGCCGCGGGCAAGGCCCTTGACGCTCCAGCCCGCATCCACGAACGCCCGGCTCGCGGCATCACCGATCCGTCCGGCAGCTCCCAGAATCACGATCGTCTTCATGGCGTCTCCTCCCCGGCGGGCGCATACGCGGAGTGGTAGTCTGTTCGCTCTTGAATGGTAATGCTCTACGGGTGCATCATGAATATTCATGGATGAATGACACATGCTCGACATCGACTGGAACCTGATCCGCAGCTTTGCCGCAGTGGCCGAGACCGGCAGCTTGTCAGCCGCAGCCAGGAAGCTGCGTGCGAGCCAGCCGACGCTCGGCCGACATGTGACCGAACTGGAGCAGGTGCTCGATGTGACGCTCTTCCGCCGTGGCCGCGACGGCTACAAGCTCACCAAGCAGGGCGTGGATTTGCTGGGGAGGGCCCTGGAGATGCGCGAGCAGGCCGAAGCCTTCTCCCGGCTCGCGCTCGGTGCAACGGAGGAGGTCGCCGGCACCGTGCGAATAGCCGCGAGCGAGATGGTCGCGATCTACGTGCTGCCGCCGATGCTCGCCCTGCTCGCCGAGGAAGAGCCCGACATCGAGATCGAGATCGTGGCGTCGAACCTCGTCGAGAACCTGCTCGGACGCGATGCCGACATCGCCATCCGCATGATGGAGCCGTCGCAACTCGACCTGGTCGCCCGGAAGGCGGCCGACATCCCGATCGTCGTCTGCGCGGCAAAAAGCTACATCGCCCGCCGCGGCCGCCCTGCCGATCCGTCGCAGCTGCTCCAGCACCAGGTGATCGGGCTCGATCGCGCGATGGACATCATCAACGGATTCCGCAATGCGGGGATCGCCATCGATCGCCACGCTTTCCACATCCGCTGCGACCAACACGCGGTCATATGGGAGGCGACACGCGCCGGCGCCGGCATCAGCTTTCAGCAGCAGCCCATCGTCGCACGGGATCCGCAGGTCGAGATTCTCCTGCCGGAGCTGCAGATACCGCTGCTGCCATGCTGGATCGCCATGCACCGCGACCTTCGGTCCAGCGTGCGAATCCGCCGCGTCGCCGACTTCCTGATGGAATACCTGAAGTCCTACTGTGCGGGACGCCCGCTCTCGGCGGCAGCCTCGAATTCCGCGGCCCGCGCCAGCCCCGCCATCAGGCACACCACCACCAGCAGAACCGAGACGGCGACGTAGACGGGCGCGAAGCCGAAGCGTTCGCCGACGAAGCCGATCGCCGAAGGCGCCACGAGGATGCCCGAATAGCCCATCAGCGTCACCGTGCTCAGCGACGCGCCGGACGAGGTGCCGGGCTGGTTGCCGGCGGCCGAGAATGCGATCGGCACCATGTTGGCGATGCCGAGCCCGGCAAAGCCGAAGGCGGCGATGGCGATCCATGGCTCGACGGCGAAACCGGCGACGAGCATGCCGGCGGCGGCGACGAGGCTGGAGACCCGCAGCGTACGGACCGCGCCGAACCGGTTTCGCACCTTGTCGCCGACGAAGCGCATCAGCGCCATCGTCGCCGAAAAGGCGGCAAAGCCGAGGCCGGCGGTGGCAAGGTCCGATCCTCGCTCCTCGCGAAGATAGATCGCGGCCCAGTCGAGGACGGCGCCTTCCGGGATCATCGAGAACAGCGCGATCAACCCGACGAGATAGACGATCGGATTGCGCGGCAGGGCGAAGCGGTGCGGGACCTGCGCTTCCGGACGCGGCTCCGTCACCATGAAGCGAACCGCCACCAGCATGGCGCCGAGCGCGATCGCCGTGACGATGGCAGCATGCACGCGATGGTCGGTCGCCTGGATGACCGCGCCCCCCGCGCCGCCGCCGATGAAGCCGCCGACGCTCCAGAACCCGTGCGAGGACGACATGATGGCGCGGCGCATCTGCTTCTCCACCTCCACCGCATTGGCGTTCATCGCCACGTCGGTTCCGCCGATCAGCGCGCCGAGCAGCACGAGCGCGGCGGCCGCCGCCCAGATGCCTGGCGCCAGCGCCACGACGAGCAGGCCGAAGGTGCTGGCGAGGCCGAACAGCTTGACCGTGGATCGCGAGCCGATGCGCCCGATGAGATAGCCGCAGGCCGGCATGGCCACCAGCGCGCCGAGGCCGAAGCCGAGGATCAGCAGCCCCAGCGAGAATTCGCTGATCTCCAGCCGGTCGCGCGTCACCGGAATCTGCGGCGCCCAGCTGCCGATCAGGAAACCGTTGACGAGAAAGACGGCCGCCACCGCCCAGCGGCCCCGGATCGCTTGCTTCATCCGATCGTCGTGCATGCGCATACTCTCCCAGCGGAGACCTTGATTAAATCGATTTAATCCATCGGCAAAGAGAAAGGCGGCCGAACCGCTTGGTCCAGCCGCCCGGAAGAACGCGGATCAGCCGCGGCGGTTGCGCGCCGCGAGCGTGCGCAGCCGGAGCGCGTTGAGCTTGATGAAGCCGGCAGCGTCCTTCTGGTCGTAGGCGCCCTGGTCGTCCTCGAAGGTGACGAGCTTGTCGGAGTAGAGGCTCTTGGAGCTCTCGCGGCCGATCACCATGACGTTGCCCTTGTAGAGCTTGAGCGTCACTTCGCCCTCGACGTCCTTCTGCGACAGGTCGATGGCCGCCTGCAGCATCTGGCGTTCCGGCGAGAACCAGAAGCCGTAATAGATGAGCTCCGCATAGCGCGGCATCAGTTCGTCCTTCAGGTGCGCTGCACCCCGGTCGAGCGTGATGCTCTCGATGGCACGGTGCGCGACGAGCAGGATCGTGCCGCCCGGCGTCTCGTAGACGCCGCGGCTCTTCATGCCCACGAAGCGGTTCTCGACGAGGTCGAGCCGGCCGATGCCGTTGTCGCGGCCGTAATCATTCAGCTTGGCCAGCAGCGTGGCGGGGCTCATCCGCTCGCCATTGGCCGACACCGCATCGCCGCGCTCGAAGCCCACCTTGATGATCGTCGCCTGGTCGGGCGCGGCCTCCGGAGAGATCGTGCGCATGTGCACGTATTCCGGCGCCTCGACCGACGGATCCTCCAGCACCTTGCCCTCCGAGGAGGAGTGCAGCAGGTTGGCGTCGACGGAGAATGGCGCCTCGCCCTTCTTGTCCTTGGCCACCGGAATCTGGTGCTTCTCGGCGAAGTCGAGCAGATCGGTGCGGCTCTTGAAGGTCCAGTCGCGCCAGGGCGCGATGATCTTGATGTCGGGGTTGAGCGCGTAGGCCGAAAGCTCGAAGCGAACCTGGTCGTTGCCCTTGCCGGTCGCACCATGCGCGATCGCGTCGGCACCGGTCTTTTCCGCGATCTCGACGAGATGCTTGGAGATCAGCGGCCGGGCAATCGAGGTGCCGAGCAGGTAGACGCCTTCGTAGACGGCATTGGCGCGGAACATCGGAAACACGAAGTCGCGGACGAACTCCTCGCGCACGTCCTCGATGAAGATCTCCTTGATGCCCAGCATCTCGGCCTTGCGGCGCGCCGGCTCCAGTTCTTCGCCCTGGCCGAGGTCGGCCGTGAAGGTCACCACCTCGGCGCCGAGTTCGGTCTGCAGCCATTTCAGGATGATGGAGGTATCGAGCCCGCCCGAATAGGCGAGCACGACCTTCTTGACGTCTTTCCACTTGCTCATTGGTCTGCCGGTCGCTCGAGATGAGGGCGCCTGTTTGCGCCCGTTGAAATCGCCGGAACTAATAGCAGGAAAGCGCCGCCGGGCAAGGTCGGGGAGCGTCGGCAGCCCGGCTCAGCGGGAACGTCGCCTTGCATGGCCGAGGAAATCCCACAGCGCCAGCGCCAGCGTTATGCCGATGATCGCGATCAGGTCCACGCGCGGGACCTTCCAGGCGAGAATTCCGAGAAACCCGGCCAGCACGACCAGCGCCAGCAGCGCCATCAGACGATCCATCATGTGCCTCTTCCCTCGCTCTCGGCCGCAGCCGCCCATCCGGCCAGCCACCGCGCGGTCCTGAGCAGCCGCGCATCGTCGCCGCGCCGGCCGACCAGTTGCACGCCCATCGGCAGGCCGCGGTCGGTCGCGAGCAGCGGGACGGTGACCGCCGGCGTGCCGCACAACGTCCACAGCCCGTTGAAGATCGAACTGCCGGTGCTGCCCAGTCCCGCCGGTGCCGGGCCGGGTGCCGCCGGCGTCACGATGGCGTCGCAGCGCTCGAGGATTTCACCCAGCCCCGCATGCAGAATGTCCGGCCAGTCGAGCGCGGCGATATAGTCCCGAGCCGTGATGGCCTTGCCTGCGTCCAGCGCCTCCTGCATCAGCGGCGAAAGCGTCTCGCGCCCGCGCCGCTCGTAGGCATAGTAGCACTTCGCCATTTCGGCGAGATTGATCCGCTCGCGGATCGCCGCCGCCTCGTCGAAGGCATTGGGCAGGGCGGCCTCGAAGCAGCGGTCGCCGAGCGCCTCGACCAGTTCCGCAAAGGCCGACTTCGTGTCCGCGTCGGCCGCGTCCCAGCCGGGCGGGCGCACGAAGGCGAGCGTCGGCACCACCGGCGGCGCGGCGCGGGCAGTCTCCAGCAGGCGCGGAAACGGCGACGGCTGCGTCGCACGATCCCCGGCATCGTGGCCGTAGAGCACCTCGGCGACGAGCGCCGCGTCCTCCACGCCGCGCGCGAAGACACCAATCGTATCGAGGCTTGGCGACTGCACCAGGACACCCGTCCGCGGGATCGCGCCGAAGCTCGGCTTGAAGCCGACGACCCCGCAATAGGCGGCGGGGCGGATCACCGAGCCGCCGGTCTGGGTGCCGATGGCGAGGGGCACCATGCCGGCTGCGACTGCTGCGGCTGAGCCGGAAGACGAGCCGCCGGGCGTGCGCTCCGCGTCGTGCGGGTTGCGGGTCTTGCCCGGCTGCAGGTAGGCGAGTTCCGTCGTCACGGTCTTGCCCATGATGATGGCACCGGCGGCCTTCAGCCGCTCCACCACGAAGGCGTCGGCGGTGGGAACACGCCCGCCATCGAGCGGCGTGCCGTTCGCCGTCGGCATCCGGGCGGTGTCGACGATATCCTTGATCCCGACCGGCAGCCCGTGCAGCGGCCCGATCGGCCTGCCGGTCGAGCGATGCGCGTCGAGCGCCCGCGCCTGCGTCATCACATGGTCGCCGTCGAGCCAGGCCCAGGCCTGCACTGTCGGCTCCACCGCGGCGATGCGGTCGAGGCAGGCCTGAGCCACATCGACGGCGCGAAGCGCCCCGCGCGCCAGCCGGTCGCGGAGCTCGAGCGCGCCGAGCCCGAGCACCGCCTGCGCTGCCGCGGTTTCCCTAACGCCCATAGAAGACCTCGGGCAGATGGAACACGAGGTCGGGGAAGATGTAGACCAGCGCCATCGACACGAACACCATGAACAGGAAGGGCAGCACGCCCTTGAAGATCTGCGTCAGCTGGATTTCGGGCGGCGCGATGCCCTTGAGGTAGTAGGCCGACATCGCCATCGGCGGGGTCAGGAAGCTGGTCTGCAGGTTGAGCGCCACGAGAATGCCGAAGAACAGCGGGTCGATGCCGAACAGCGGCAGGAGCGGCAGGAAGATCGGCACGAAGATGATGATGATCTCCGACCATTCGAGCGGCCAGCCGAGCAGGAAGATGATGAGCTGGGCGAGCAGCAGGAACTGCAGCGGCGTCAGGTCGAGGCTCTGGACGAATTCCGAGATGATGTGCTCGCCGCCGAGATAGGAGAAGACGGACGAGAAGGTGTAGGAGCCGACGAAGAGCCAGCACACCATCGCCGTGGTGCGGACCGTGAGATAGACGGATTCGCGCAGGCGCTGGAACGTCATCGCCCGGTAGGCGACCGCCAGCACCATGCCGCCGAGCGCGCCGATGGAGGCGGCTTCGGTGGGCGTCGCCAGGCCGAACAGGATCGAGCCCAGCACCGCCAGGATGAGAAAGGCGAGGGGGAAGAACGACGTGAACAGCATCCAGGCGAGCTGCAGGAACGGCACGTCCGGCACCTCTTCCTTCGTCGGCTTCGGCGCGATGCCGGGCTGCAGGATCGACCTTCCGACCACGTAGACGAGGTAGAGCCCGACCAGCACCAGGCCGGGCAGCAGCGCGCCGGCGTAGAGGCGCACGATCGAGACGCCGGACGAGGCGGCATAGACGATCAGCATGATCGAGGGCGGGATGAGGATGCCGAGCGTGCCGCCGGCGCAGATGATGCCCGACGCGAAGCTCGGCTCGTAGCGGGCCTTGAGCATGGCAGGCAGCGCGAGCAGGCCCATCAGCGTCACGACCGCGCCGACGATGCCGGTGGCGGTGGCAAACAGCGCGCAGGTTATGAGGGCTGCGACGCCCATTGAGCCGGGCACGTTCTTGGAGGCGATGTTGAGGGTCGAGAACAGCCGGTCGACGATGTTGGCGCGCTCGACGATGTAGCCCATGAACAGGAACAGCGGCACCGCCGTCAGCACCTCGTTCGACATCACCGTGTAGGTCTGGTTGATGAACAGGTCGAAGATGCGGTTGTTGAAGAAGCCGTCGATCCAGGTGGTGGTGGACGTCCAGGTGTCAGCGTCCTCACCCAGCCGGTTGAAGCTCCGCCACATGCGGCCAGCGTCGAAATAGGCGTAGTAGCCGAAGAAGATGCCCAGCGCCATCAGCGTGAAGGCGATCGGAAAGCCGAGGAACACCAGCAGGATGAAGATGCCGAGCATCATCAGTGCTACTTGAGGGTCGGTCACTGTCGAGACTCCCGCTGCGAATGATTCCGGCGTGACCGGCTGGCGACGTCACTGATGGCCTTCGGCGCGCTGCTTGGTCAGCAGCTGGTCGGTCTCGACCACGTCCTCGTCCGCCACCCGCCAGTAGCCCTCGCGCATGCACAGGATGCAGCGGAAGATCTGGGCGATGCCCTGGATGAAGAGCAGGATGCCGGCCGCGACGAGCACCGACTTGAACTGGAAGATCGGGATACCCGCCGGACTGTTGACGCTGACTTCGCCATAGCCCCACGATCGCGCCGAATATTTCCACCCGGTGACCATCAGGGCGATGACGCCCGGGAAGAAGAACAGCAGATAGAGCACGAGGTCGACGCCCGCCTGCACGCGCACCGGCCACAGCCGGTAGACGAAGTCGCCGCGCACATGGCCGCCGCGCGACAGCGTGTAGGCGCCGCCCATCATGAACAGAGTGCCGTACATGATGAAGGAGACGTCCAGCGACCAGGCGGTCGGCCGGTTGAGCACGTAGCGCACGAAGACTTCGTAGCTCATGCCGAGCGTCATCAGGATGATGAGCCAGCCGAACGTCTTGCCGAACCAGGCCGAGAGCCGGTCGGCGAAACTGATGAAGCCGATCAAGAATTCCTCCCCAGGGTGGGCCGGACCCGGCGGTGCACCGGGTCCGGCCGAAGCGCGGATCAGAGCTTCAGCTTGCCCGGGAAGTAATGCTCGTATGCGAGCGCCAGGTCGGGCGCGTTCATCAGTTCGTAGTAGCCGACCTTTTCGACCCAGGCGCGCTGGCTGTCCATCACCTTCTTGGAGAAGGGATCGGCCTCCAGCTCGACGATGAGCTTGTCCCAGGCCTCGATCTGCGCGGCGAGGATCTCGCTCGAGGTGCGGTGGACGGTGACGCCGAGCTCGTTCTGCAGCTTCTGTAGGTCGCTCGAGTAGTTCTCCATCGCCAGCGCCGTGTTGGAGGTGGAGGCCGCCTCGACGCCGTATTTCAGGATCGCCTGCAGGTCGGGCTCGAGATCCTCGTAGAAGTCGCGGTTGAAGCAGAACTCGAAGCTCTCCGAGGCCTGGTGGTAGGACGACAGGTAGTAGTTCTTGGCCACGTCCGGCGCGCCGAAGCGAAGGTCGGACGACGGGTTGTTGAACTCGAAGGCGTCGATGACGCCACGCTCCATCGCCGGCACGATCTCGCCGCCAGGCAGCTGGGCGACACTCATGCCCATGGCCTGCAGGAGGTCGGCCGCGAGGCCCACCGTGCGGTACTTGAAGCCCTGGATGTCGGCGACCGAGTTGACCTCGCCCTTGAACCAGCCGAAGGGCTGGGCCGGCATCGGGAAGCCCATGAAGCCGACGACGTTGAGGCTGAGGATATCCTGCGTCAGCTCGCGGTAAAGGTCGGCACCGCCGCCCTGATAGAACCAGCCGAGCATCGTGGTGGCCGATCCGCCGAACACCGGGCCGGTGCCGAAGAAGGACGCGGCCTTGCTCTTGCCGTACCAGTAGACCGGAACCGTGTGGCAGGCGTCCAGCACGCCGTCATGCACCGCGTCCATGACCTGGAAGGCGCCCACGACGGCACCGGCCGGCAGCAGGTCCACCTGGAGGCGTCCTCCCGACATTTCCTGGACGCGGGTGGTGTACTGGCGCGCAAAGTCCATCCAGATGTCGGAGGCCGGCCACGAGGTCTGCATCTTCACGACGAGCGGGGCCTGCGCCAGCACGGCCGGCGCGGCCAGGGTCGTCGCCGCCGCTGCCCCCGCTCCTGCAACCGACGCGTTCCTCAAGAAGCGACGGCGCGAAATTGGTTCTATGCTCATCCTGTTCCTCCCGTTTGGTTCTTGTTTTTCATTCGACGGAGGTGAGAATAGGCGATCTCGCGCCGGGCGCAAGCTACATTGAAATTTCCTGCGCACGACTATTGCTGCAACGCAGTATAGGCACCGAATTCTCCGGCAGCGCAGGTTGCAATGCACCATACGTCATTCATCGATATGGATTATGTTGGGCGCAAGATTTAGCAACCCTAATGAGTACTGCGCTGACTGCGATCACCCGGCGAGGCGGGAGAAAACCGTCTTGCGCGAGGACCCGGGATTGGCGCGAGAAGCACTTCTGTCGGCCCTCCACTTCGACACCATCCCGGTGGCCGTTTGCAGCCTCCGCCGGGTGCCGGCGGCAAGCGGCCCTCCGCTGCCCACGGTTGCCCGGTCGATCGTCTCGGCATGTCTCTCCAGCCATCGCCAAAGCACGACCGCGACCAGTGCCACGAGCAGCCACGATACGACGACATCCGAGAGAAAGTGCTTTCCGAAGGCGACGCGCAGGAGCGAGAAGACGATTGCGACAGGAACCATCGACCAGAACAGCGGCCTGCGGATAGAGGCCGGCGCCAGCATGACGCAGGACAGCATGGCGGCCGCCGAACCTGCCTCGCCGCTGGAAAACGAGCAGTTGCGCGCGCAGGCATCGGCGAACTGCCATGGCAGGGTGTAGGGCGCCGTTCCACCGAAGGGAACCGTATCCTCCGGCCGGGCCCGCCCGACCATTTCTTTCAGGAGGCTGACCACGAGGCCCGAGCCGATGGCATAGACGCCGAACACAAAGATAGCCTGGTGAGGCCTGACCAGCCAGCCGGATCGCGCGCCGAAGGCGTGAGCGAGCAGGATTGCCGCCATTGCCGTCAGGACCAGATGCGGTACCTTCCGGTTGATGTCGCGGATGGCGAGCAGGATCGGATCCCGGGCGTGCAAGAAGTCGCCTTCGGCGGAAGCGAACCAGCCGGAGACGGCCAGGTCGACCCAGGGCATTGCCATGAACACGAAGCTGGTCGCGATCAGCGCGTAGGCCAGGAACCGCACCGGTTCGCGCTGGCACCCGTCGCGGATCGAGGCCGCCTTTCGGCCAAGCCCGATGCACCACGCCTGTACGGAGTGCCGTCCGCGGGAGGGTATCCTGATGGACGACGGCTCCGATCGATCGACCACACCTTCATTCGTCAACGCGCACCCTCCCCTTTCCCGAAGGGATAGGGTGCGTCGATGACGTCCTGATGATCACCGGATAGTAACTTCATGAACTTTGCGGCCGGGTCGGACCCGACGGGCAGTTGCCGGATAGCGGTGGCGCTTGAGCCGATGAATCGCTAGGAGAGGCGGCGTCCCAGGCGATCGAAAGCTGCCACCATGGTCCCGCTTCCATTCGGAATGTCCTCGAGCTTGCCCGCTGGAACCGTCGTCGCCCGGACCTCCTTCGAGGCCGCCTCCCCAACCGTTCCGGCGATCGCGGCATGAGCGCGACGGGTGGCGCCACCGACGCGCAGACCGCTCTTCCCTACTGGGCACGCCCTGCGGGCGTGGTGATTTTTGCCTGCCTCTGGACTGCCGTTTTCCTGTTCATCGCGACGGTCCTGCGATCCAACATCGGCAATGACGACGCGCTGGAGGTCTATCAGGCGCAGTCGCTCGAACTGTTCTACAGGGCGCGCAATCCAGCGCTCTACGACTGGCTCCTCTATGGCCTGAACGGACTCACAGGGTCGCCGTTCGTGTCCGTCGCCGTCCTCAACTACGGTTCGATGCTGGCCTGCGCGCTGCTGCTCTACGAACTCGCCCGGCGCGTCATCGTCGACCCGCGCCTGCAGGCCCTGTCGGTCTACTCGCTCGCGCTGCTCTGGGTCGTCGCCTATGACAGCCACCGCATCCTCACGCACACCAACCTCAACATCGTCGTCATCGCCGCAACTCTGCTCACCGTCCACGCACTCGGGCGGGAACGGACGGTGGCGAGATATCTCCTGCTCGGCCTGCTTTTCGTCGCCGGCATGCTGTCGAAATACGCCTATGGCGTTTTCTTCGCCGCGCTCGTCGCAGCCGCCCTGCTGGAGACGCATTTCAGGCGGGTCGTGCTCGACCCCCGCTTCCTGCTGACGCTGCTCGTGGCGTCGGCGCCGTTCGCCATCGTGGCCGTTCTCTTCGCCGACGAACTCACGACGATCGTCACCACTGTCGACGGCGTCGTCCAAAGCGGCGCACGGGACCCCTTCATCGACAAGACGGCCGCGCTGGCCGCTGCCTTCATCGGCTACCTTCTGCCGTTCCTCCTGGTCTATGGCGGCGCGTTTTTCCTGCAGGGTACGCCGCCGCGTTCGTCGACCGCACGCGACGAAGCCTTCCTGCGCCTCCTCGGCACGATGCTCGCCATCGCCATGCTGGCGATGATCGCCTGGGCCTTCCTCGTCGGCAGCACGCAGCTCCGGTCGCGCTACATGCACGGCGTATGGCTTCCGGCGCCGCTCTTCTTCATGATGCTTCTCGACCGCTACGCGCCGCCGCCGCGTGCCTTCCGGTCGTTCCTCGTGGCAACGGCAGCCATCACCGGCATCGTCGTCGCCATCTACGTCGCGTCCCGGCTGGCACCGTCGGAGGCGCTCTGCGGCAGCTGCCGTCCGAGCATGCCCTACCAGCAGCTCGGCGACGCCATCGAGGCGCGCTACGGGCGATCTCCCACCCTCGTCGGCTATTCGGCATCGGATGCCGGATATCTGCGCGCGGCGGTGCCAGGCGCACGCACGCTGGCGCTGGCCGGCCATCCCTATCGCCCGCCCGCGCGCTCGTCCCGCGACTGCCTCCTGGTGTGGGAAGCGAGTTCCCGCGGGCAGAACCGGCTCGCCGATGCCATGGCAAGCCGCGGGCTGCCGCTCCTGCCCGACGAAGAGCTGACGATCGGCTGGTGGGCGCCGCTCCTGCCCTACACGCGCCAGACGACCTTCCTGATCCAGCGGCTTCCGCCGGACTCCGAATTCTGCAGATAGGAGCCACGCCACCATGTCCTTCCTCCCGGACCCCGCCGTCTTCGCCCAGTTCGCCGTGGCAACCTTCATCATCGCGATCACGCCGGGACCGGACATGACGCTCTTCGTCGGCCGCGCCCTGTCGGAAGGCAGGGCGGCAGGCCTCGCCTGCATGGCCGGCGCGCTCACGGGCTGCGCCATCCACACGACGCTGGTGGCGCTCGGGCTGTCGGCCCTGATCGTCGCCTCGCCGGAAGCGTTCCTTGTGCTCAAGATCGTCGGCGCAGCCTACCTGATCTGGCTGGCCTGGCAGGCGATCCGGAAGGGCTCCGCCTTCTCGCCGGACACGCGGCAGCGGAAGGCCCGGCCGCTGTGGCGGAACTGGGTGACGGGGATCGGCATCAACCTGCTCAATCCCAAGATCATCCTGTTCTTCATGACCTTCCTGCCGCAGTTCGTCTCGGCCGACGATCCACATGCCGCCGGCAAGCTCCTGTTCCTCGGCCTGTCCTTCATCCCGCTCTCTTTGCCGGTGACCATCCCCATGGTGCTGGCAGCCGACGGCTTTGCAGGCCTCTTGTCCCGCAGCCCCGGGGTCACCCGCGTCATCGACTGGCTGTTCGCGGGCGTCTTCTCCGCCTTCGCCCTCAAGATCCTGACGGCGCAGGCAAAGTAGCGCGTGCTAATTATCTCGACGTGTTGCAGAGACGCATCTTGTTCACCCCGACCTCCCCTGTTACCCACGGTTGTGGATAAACGAGGTCGTCGCATGTTGAAACTCTTGGCCGCATCGGCCGCCCTGGTCGCGCTCGCATCGGGGGCGCAGGCGCAGAATGCCTACGAATGGAGTGGTCTCTATCTCGGCGCAGAGATCGGGGCCGGCATGTCGTCGACCAATTTCGACGCATCCGACACCGCCTATGCCGGCGGCCATGACGGCGACGCCATGGTTGGCGGCGTCTTTGCCGGCTACGACTGGCAGTTCGGCCGTTTCGTCTACGGTCTCGTCGGCGATGTCGATTTCGTCCATTCGGCCGATCTCGCTTTCGGCGACGCCGATGCGCTAACCGGCGGCAAGGGCGAGGCCTATACCTACGACATGGACTGGGTCGCGACGGCCCGCGCCAGGCTCGGCTACGCGCCGACCGAGCGCCTGCTCGTCTACGGCACCGGCGGCATGGCCGCGGCGCGTTTCGAGGCCACCAGCTATTCCTATCCCGACTTCGGCTCGCCCTCGTCCGCCGAATACTCCGGCGTCAAGTGGGGCGGCGTTTTCGGCGTGGGCCTCGACTACGCGCTCCCCAACGACTGGACGCTGAAGGTCGAGTATCTCCGCTACGATTTCGATTCGTTCTCCTTCGGAGGCGACGGCGTCCCCGACACCGTCTTCAATCCGAAGCTCGACGCGGTGAAGTTCGGCCTCGCCTACCGCTTCTGAGGCGCAGCGCTCAGCGGGAGTCGGCCGGCTTCCAGCCGGCTGCGGTGAGATGGTCGAAGACGTGGCGGGAAGCTACGCCCGGACCCGTGAAGACCGGCGGCTCGACCAGCGCGGTCATGCGCTGCCGGAATTCCTCGAGCGTCATCGCGAACAGCATCTGGTCGACCCGCTCGCCGGTTCGCCCGTCGATGCGGTGCGACTTCAGCTCGCCCTCCAGGCGGAGCATCCCGACCCGGCAGGCGGCGACCGCGGCCCGGTTCCGCGACAGCGGCGCGAAGGTCAGCTTCTCCAGCTTGCGCTCCGTGAAGACGTGCCACATCAGCACCCGCGTTGCATCGTAGACCACATCCATCCGCCGATGTTCGCCTTCGCCGATGACGATGTGGGCCGAGCCGAGCTTGTGCCGCAGGTCGACGTCGAGAAACAGCAGTCCAAGCGGCTTGCCCTCGGCAGTGTCGCTGATGAGTACGAGGTTGCGGCGCAGATTGTCGAAGCTGGCGACATAGGCCCGGAAGGCATCGAGCCCCATGGCGCGCTGCGGCGCGTTGAGGCCTTCCATGATGGCCGGATCGGTCAGCCACTCGGCGACTTCGGGTGTCACCCCGTCGGGACGAAGGGTTTTCAGCCGGACGACGGAGCCTGCGCGATCGACCAAGACCGGCTTCAGCTTCATCGCCGCAAGCGGCGTCACGAGCGGCGTCTGGCGGGGCGGCATGGGCATTTTAGGCATGCCTGCGATATGCCGCCCCCGGCCGGCCCGGTCAAGGCAGGGGCGGTATCCGGGCGCGCGGCGGACGCCGCCAGTTCCCCGCCCCGCGCCCCGCGACCAGCCAGTAGGCGAGGCCGCCGACCAGCCCGGCCGCGACCGTCTCGACCATGGCGCCCGGTCCGCCGGGCAGGCCCTGGCGAGGCCGCGGCGGTCCGGGCGGGTCGATGAACACGGTGCCGTCGACCCCGTAGCGGCCGGCGGCCGTCACCAGGATCGCGACGGCAGCGCCGGCGAGCGCATAGGCCAGCCAGTCGCGCCAGCCGGCGATTTCGGCCAGTCCGATGAAGATGACGGCCGGAAAGAAGGCGAAGTTCGCGAACATCACCGCCAGAATCGCGGTCGAGACCGCGATCGAACCGACCACGAAGCCCGACGGATCGCCGCCGAGGTCGGCGCCGCGCGACCAGACGAGATGAAGGAAGGCGCTCGCCGCGAACGTCGCGACGGCGTAGCCGATCAGGATGGCGAAGAGCCGCCCGATCAGGGCCAGGACCTGGTTCATGACGCCTCTCGTCCCGCGATCGATCCCGCAGAAGCGGCAAACCTGAAACCACTGCCCGTCGACGTCGATCGTCCCCGCCGCCACGGGAATGCGCACCGCATCCCGCCGCGCTGCGGCATCGGCGTCGGACGGGGCGGGCGGGGCTCGGTCGGCATGGATGCGGTATGGCGCCGGCGTCCGGCGCGGTCAAGACGCCCGCGGGGACTGCGCACGGCGGCCCCGGCGCCAGCCGCCGGCGGTACGACCGGCGACGAGCCAGTAGGCGAGGCCGCCGACGATTCCGGCCGCCAGGAGGGCCGCCGCCAGAAGCGGTTCCGACACGCCGCTGGCGGCCCCGAGCGGCGCTCCCGGACCGTCCGCGAGTTCGCCGAGGCGGGCGCTCCAGAACGCCGGCAGCGCGACGATCGCGACGGCGCCGCCGGCGAGGGCATGGATCGTCCGGCTCCGCCAGCCCGCGACCTCGGCCACGCCGATGGCCACGGCCGCCGGCACGAACGCCACGTAGGCGACGAACAGTGCGACGAAGGGGACTGAGAAGACGACACTGCCTGCCGCGACCCAGGGCGCCTCGGCGATCCCGAAGCCGGCGACGGCGAAAAGCGCGATGTGGAGCACGGCGCTCGCCGCGACTGCGGCGCAGCCATAGCCGGCGACGACAAGGCAGAGACGGACGAGGACGAGCCCGATGCGGCTCAAGCCTCGCCGTGCCCCGCGATCATCATCGCCTCCAGCGCGAGCCGGTCGCTCTTGCGCATTCGTTCCGATTCCGACTTGAGCTGGCCGCAGGCGGCCAGGATGTCGCGTCCGCGCGGCGTGCGGATCGGCGAGGCATAGCCGGCCGCGTTGACCGCGTCGGCGAACTTCTCGATCGTCTCCCAGTCCGAGCACTGGTAGTTGGTGCCGGGCCAGGGGTTGAACGGGATCAGGTTGATCTTGGCCGGAATGCCCTTGAGCAACCGCACGAGTTCCTTCGCATCCGCAAGACTGTCGTTGACGTCCTTCAGCATCACGTATTCGAAGGTGATGCGGCGCGCGTTCGAGAGGCCCGGATAGGCGCGACAGGCAGCCATCAGGTCCTTCAGCGGATACTTCTTGTTGATCGGCACCAGCATGTCGCGCAGATCGTCGCGCACCGCGTGCAGCGAGATTGCGAGCATGACGCCGATCTCCTCGCCGGTGCGGAAGATCTCCGGCACCACGCCCGAGGTCGATAGCGTGATGCGGCGCTTCGACAGCGACAGCCCGTCGCCGTCCGAGGCGATGAGCAGCGCCTTCTTCACCTCTTCGAAATTGTACAGCGGCTCGCCCATGCCCATCATCACGATGTTGGTGATGCGGCGGCCCTCCGCCGGCACGATGGCGCCGGCCGGCGTGTCCCGGTCTGGAAAGTCGCCCAGCCGGTCGCGCGCCGTCATCAGCTGGACGAGGATTTCCTCGGCGGTCAGATTGCGCACCAGCTTCTGCGTGCCGGTGTGGCAGAACGAGCAGGTGAGCGTACAGCCGACCTGGCTGGAGATGCACAGCGTGCCGCGGCCTTCCTCGGGGATGTAGACGGTTTCGATCTCGACCGGCCGGCCTGCGCCGCGCGGCGGGAAGCGGAACAGCCATTTGCGCGTGCCGTCGGACGAGATCTGCTCCTCGACGATCTCCGGCCGCGCGACCGAGAAGTGGGCGGCAAGGGCGCCGCGCAGGTCCTTGGAGATGTTGAACATCTCGGCAAAGTCGGAGACCCCGCGCACGTAGAGCCAGTGCCAGAGCTGGCTGGCGCGCATCTTCGCCTGGCGCTCCGGCACGATTCCGGAGGCCACCAGCGTGTCGGCCAGTTCCTGGCGCGACAGGCCGATCAGCGGAGGCTTCTCCTTCGCCGCTGGACGAAGGGCGTTCCGCGTCTCGGCGGAAGTGATGTCGAACGATAGGGCCATGGTCGAGCTGAGATAAGGTCGGCCGCAGCCGAATGCCAATGTGGCGCGCCTTCTAGCAGGAAATGTCCCGGCGGTCACGCCCGCCGCGGGCTTCGCCTGCAATCGATTTCGTCGAACGATGATGACGATCGTGATTTATCAATTTATCCTGCACCGTGCGCGAGGCGAGCGGGAGAACGATGCTGCCGCTCCATCCCGTCCTCATCGCCCTCGATGAGGCCGGCACGAGACCGGCCGCTGATTCCGCGACCACGCGTTACCGTCACCAGCCGGCGATCATTCGCCGCCCGTGGCTCAGGTGGGGCGATGATCGGCGAAATCGTGATGGAGAGACGACTATCCACATCTTTCGCGCGCCGGACGTCTTGGTGGAGAAAGACGTTTTCGCCATGAGCAGGCAGTCGCAGCATTGCGGTTCCCGCTCGCGTCTGCCGGATGCGCGGGATCGGCAGATCGCCGGCCATCGATCCGACCGCCGTCATCCCGATTGCGGGCGGGCGTCACCCGACCTTCGAGGAGCGGATGCCCCCGGCAAGGGTCGGCGACACCCCGGGGTTGGACTGCCGGCCGACGAAGAGATGGAACCGAGACTTGCCCCGCCCCAGAATTGATCCCACGGCCGTGCGGACGAAGATGCTGGACGCCACCGAAGGGCTCATCCGCATTCACGGCGCGCGCAAGGTCACCGTCTCGGACGTCGCGGCCGCCTGCGGCATGTCCCAATCCAACGCCTATCGCTTCTTTGCGAGCCGCCAGGCGTTGCTGGAAGCCGTCGCGGAGCGCTGGTACGAGGCGATCGAAGACGATCTGGCGACCATCGCCGTATCGAACGAGCCGCCGGCCGAGCAGCTGGTCCGATTCGTCGCGCGCCGGTACGAACTGAAGCGGTCACGCCATCTCGAGGATCCGGACCTGTTTCAGGCCTGCCTGGAACTCGGCCTTGCCGATACGGGCGTCGGGAAGCGGCACCTCGACCGGCTCCGCGCGCTTGTCGAGGGCATCGTGCGCCGTTGCGGCGACCAGGACCTGATCGGCGGACGCGATCCGGTCAAGGCCGCGGAACTCGTCGAGGCGATGACCGTCCGCTTCCGCGATCCGGGCCTGATCGTCCGCCACCTCGAGGAGGATTCCGTCAGGCGCGCGGCCGAAGCGGCCGGCATCGTGCTGGCGGGCCTGGCCCATCTGCAGGACTGAACCGCCGGCCCGCGGCCCCGTCTCGCGACGCGGGTACGAAGCCCGCGCCGTCAGCAGCCTTACTTGCAGGCCGAGATCGAATCGAGTGCCGCCGAGATGCCGCGCAGCGAGAAGGAGTAGTTCGTCGGGTTGCCGCGGCCGGACGTGGCGCTCACCTGCATGGCCGAGCCCGACTTCATGGCGGCGACCAGCTGCGGTTCCTCGGCGGCGTTCTCAAGCCAGGCCGATTTGCCCTTGGTGAACAGGGAGAACGACTTGTCGCCCACCTTCACCATCACCTTGGAATTCTCCCGGAAGGCATAGGAAGCGATGAACTGCGGCTCGAAGGCCACGTTCTGCCCCGGCTTCTGGCTGACGAAGAAGAAGATGTCGCCATGGTCGAGGGTCGACGGCTGCTTCTCTTTGGGAACCGACAGCACGTAGCAGACCTTGCCGGCGTCGGCCTGGTAGGAATAGGTGCCCCAGTCGTTGTACTGCCCGACCTTGGTGGCCGACTGCGCCAGGGCGGGCCCCGCGACGGCCATCGCCACGATGCCAGCTGTGATCGAAATCAGTGCACGCATATTGTCCTGCCGTTGTCCTGGTGTGTCCTGATCGAGCGAATCCGAAGGCGTCCCTCCGGGACCGACTCGCTTCATATTGAATTAATCGCGGTTACCAAATGGTGAACTCCATGCTCATCATCTCGATTCCGCAAATGCCGGTGCCTGGCTGGCGCAAGATGCGCACGGGCTGAACGACCTTCACGAAATGTGAAACGGATGAAAACGGCAACAGTTTGTCGCTGGCAGGGATCAGCCGCACAGGGTTTCGGCAAGGCGAGGCGATGGCGTATTGCGCGGCGGCGTGGAGCTACGTAGTTTCAGGCGAAACGACGGCCCGGCGAGCGGGCGAAGAGCCTGAGGACAATGACTGGGCCGCGAGAAGAGTATGCACGCCTTGCGACCCTGGTTGCGGAACGGCGCGACCGCGAGGCGTTTGCAACGCTGTTCGATCATTTCGCGCCGCGCATCAACGGCTACCTGCAGCGGCTCGGGATGGACGGCGGGTCGGCCGAGGACGTCGCGCAGGAGGTGATGGCCGTGCTCTGGCACAAGGCGCATCTCTTCGATCCGGCCAAATCCTCGCTCGCCACGTGGCTGTTCCGCATCGCCCGCAACCGGCGCATCGACGGCCTGCGCCGCGACCGCTCGCATCTGATCGATTCCGACGACCCGATCCTGCAGCCGGAGGGCGAGGAAGCCGCAGACGTCGTCATGGACGCGAACAACCGGGACGAGCGCGTGCGCGTCGCACTGGCGACGCTGCCTGCCGAGCAGGTCGAACTCATCCGGCTGGCCTTCTTCGTCGGCCTGTCGCACAGCCAGATCGCCGACCAGACCGGCTTGCCGCTCGGAACGGTGAAGTCGCGGATCAGGCTGGCCTTCGGCCGGCTGCGCAAGGCGATCGAGGCCGATCCCAGGGTGGACGTCGACGCCTGATCCCGCCTAGCGCGAACCGGCGCCGGGATCCTCGTCCCGCGCGAGATCGTCCAGGAAATCGCGCGCCGCGGTGCGGTGGGCCGGCTTGATGTGCGCCCGGATCGCTCCCAGCGCTGCGAGCAGCACGGAAACGTCGTCGGTAAAGCCGAGGCCGAGAATGAAATCCGGCACGAAGTCCAGCGGCAGCACGAAATAGGCGAGTGCGGCAAAGAGCGTTCCCCGCACCCGTGTCGGGGTCCGCTCGTCGAGCGCGCAGAAATAGCCGGCCACGACCTCGTCCATGAAGGGGATTCGGCCTGCCGCCCGCCGCACGGTCCGCCACAGCCCTTCGCGCACGCGTCGTTCGCGCTTGCGCTCCTCGGCCGCCGGGACGGGGGCGAGGATGTCGGCGATGCGGTCCGGATCTAGGGTCTCGGTCATGATGAAGAAGTGGTGATGGAAAACGGCGCGCGCAAGATCGTCCGGCTCACCCGCGCGCAAAGCCATCCATCTTGCGGGCGAGCTTCACGTCGAGCTCGGTGATGCCGTCGGCATCGTGCGTGGATAGCGTCACCTGCACCGTCTTGTAGACGTTGGACCACTCCGGATGGTGGTCCATCTTCTCGGCCGCCAGTGCCACGCGGCTCATGAAGCCGAAGGCCTCGTTGAAATTGCGGAAGGTGAAGGTCCGCGTGATCGCCGAGCGCCCGTCGACCAGGCTCCAGCCGTCGAGTTCGTCGAGCGCCTGCGCGACGGCGGCGTCGTCCAGCCGGGCGGAAGCCATCTCAGCGCCACATCGGAGCGTTTTCCGCCCCGGCGCGCTCGTTCGCCGACCCTGCGCGGGCTCCTTCGAGCGGCCAGGCCTCCTCGACGATGTAGGGCCCGCCGCCCACTGAATCGCGCGACGACATGAGCACGAACCGGCCGACCCTGAACGGCGCGGTGGCGAAGCCGCCATGGCCCGACAGGTAGGGCGCGAGCTCCAGCGGGCTGGTGTTGCGCAGCCGCGCGATCGTCACGTGCGGCGTGAACTTGCGCGCATCGGCCGGGGCGCCGTTGCGCAGGCAGATGCGGTCGATCTCGCCCTGCAGCGCGGCGAGCTCCGCCGAGGGCGCCACGCCGGCCCACAGCGCATGCGGCTTCTTGTTGCCGAAGGCGCCGACGCCCGAAAGCCTGATGTCGAAGGCGGGACGGCTGATCCGATCGAGGCCGTTGACGATGTCGTCGGCGACGTGACCCTCGACGTCGCCGATGAACCGCACCGTGATGTGGTAGTTTTCGACATCGATCCAGCGGGCTCCCGGCAGGCCGCCGCGCAGCAGCGACAGAGAGAGAGCCGCATCGCGCGGGATCTCGAGGGCGGTGAAAAGTCGCGGCATGGCAGCCTCCTCGAATCGCTCCGTCATGGCCAGCGAACCACCGATCGCCCCGTACGGCAAGCCCGTTTCCGCCGCGCCCTCCGATTCATGCTGCATCGCACAAGCCGCCCGCCTCTGTCGCGGCATCCCGGAACGGCGGGCAAGCGAAGCGGACACCGCCGTCTCGGGACCCATGCCTCGCCCGCCGGCAGGCAGCAGGAAATGCGGGGACAGTTTACTTAATTCGGCAGCACTCGACGCCTTCTCAGTCGTTCTCGAGCCGAATGGAGTAAACTGTCCCCGTATTTCCGGCGCCCGATCCGCTTCGAGGGGTGGCGCGCGGCGCTGCCGTCCGTCCTGCGTCGTCGCTTCGCGACGGAACCTCCAGCCCCGGCTTCGGCTGGAGGACGAAACGCTCGCGCCACCGCAAGCGAAATCAACCGCTTCCGCGAATTTTCGTCCGCTCTGTCCACACCCCCCGGAAACCGCGCCACACTGCGCGCGATGAAAGGAGCCGGAATGGACAGGGACGAACGCATCTTGAGGCCGATCATCGCGACGCTGGTCGCGCTGGCCGTGCTCGCCGAGCGTTCCGCCGTCCGGTCGCTCCTCGTCCGCTGGGTCGTGCTCGGGGCGCTGCGCCGCGCCGAGGACGTGCTGACCCGCTACGTCGCGAGCGTGACCGGCATCGACGAACCGTTCTTCGACGACACCGCCGCGCCCGGCAGCGCACCCGCCGATGCGGCAGTGGTCGCCTGGCGCCTGCGCTGGCTGGCGGCCTTCCTCGGCGCCCTGCTCGACGACGCCTGCGCGCTGCACGCCTGGACGCCCGCCCTCGACGGCCGGCGCCGCCGCACCTCGGTCGTTGAGCCGAGTCCCGTCGTGGCGGGACACGGCGCGTTTCAGCCCTACGACACGTCCTGATGCCGCACGACTTCCGGCGCCATTATCATCCGCATCCGGCTGGCCGGCGGAACCACCGCGCGGCACGCCGGCGCTTGCGCAAAAATTTGGGGACAGTTTACCGAATTCGGCAGAACGTCCTCGCGTTTGCCCGGCCTCGCCGTTCCCCGAGCGCCCGCTCGTCAGGCTGCGGTCATCCGGCCGGCCGGTCGAGCCTCGCCAGCGCCTGCTCGACCACGGGCAGCGCGTTCTCCACCATCCGGTCGACGCCTTCCGCATTGGGATGCATCCCGTCGTCGAGGAGCAGCGACGCATCGGCCGCGACGCCATCGAGAAAGAACGGGTAGAGGATCAGGTCGTGCTTTTCGGCCAGCCGCGGGAAGATGCCGTTGAAGGACGCCATGAAGTCCTGGCCGAGATTGGGCGCGGCCACCATCCCGGCGAGCAGGATGGCGATGCCCCGTTCCTTGAGGCGCGCGATCATGGCATCGAGGTTCCGCTCGGTGATCTCCGGCGAGATCCCGCGCAGCATGTCGTTCGCTCCCAGTTCGAGGATGACGAGGTCCGTCCCCTCCGGCACCGACCAGTCCAGCCGCGACAGGCCGCCGCTCGTCGTATCGCCGGATACGCCGGCATTGGCCACCGTAACCTCGTGGCCTTTGGCGCGCAGCGCCACCTCCAGCCGCTCGGGAAAGGACTGCCCGGCATCGAGCTGGTACCCGGCCATCAGGCTGTCGCCGAAGCCGACGATTTCCACCGGTTCGGCGGCGGCTGCGAGAACCGAACCCGCCCAGACCAATCCGGCAGCGGCAAAAGCGCGTAGCAACTGTTTGAAAGCCATTGACGAACACCCATATCTGACCGGGCCGACCGCTCGCGCCGCCGCATCCGAACCACGATTTCTCCAACCATATAGGGTCCGCTTCCGGTGACAAAAGCAGTGATCGACCTGAAGAATGTTTCGCTGACGCTCGGCCAGGGCGCCTCGCGCGTCCACGTGCTGAAGGAGGTCAGCCTGCAGGTGGCAGGCGGCGAGACCACCGGCATCGTCGGGCCCTCCGGCTCGGGCAAGTCCACGCTGCTGATGGTGATCGCCGGTCTCGAAGGCACCGATTCGGGCACCGTGAGCATCGCCGGCGAGTTGCTGACCGGCCGCAGCGAGGACGCGGTCGCGGCCTTTCGCGGTCGAAACGTCGGCATCGTGTTCCAGTCCTTCCATCTGATCCCCAACATGACGGCGCTGGAGAACGTCGCCGTCCCGCTCGAACTCGCCGGTCGCCGCGATGCCTTCGAGATCGCCGCGCGCGAGCTGGAAGCCGTCGGCCTGAAGGACCGCGTCACCCATTATCCGGGCGAACTGTCCGGTGGCGAACAGCAGCGGGTGGCCATCGCCCGGGCGCTTGCGCCGGACCCGAAGATCCTCATCGCCGACGAGCCCACCGGCAATCTCGACCAGGCCACCGGCCGCCAGGTGGCCGACCTGCTCTTCGCCAAGGCGGCCGAACGCGGCATGACCCTGGTCCTGGTCACCCACGATCCCGCGCTCGCCAACCGGTGCACCCGCCAGGTCGCCATGCGCTCCGGCCGCATCGAGAGCGGCCAGATCCGCGCCGTTCCGGCGTGAGGCGGCAGCGATGACCCTGGCCCGCACTCTCGATCTCGCCTGGCGGTTCTCCCTGCGCGAAATGCGCGGCGGCCTGTCCGGCTTCCTCATCTTCCTCACCTGCATCGCGCTCGGCGTCGCCGCCATCGGCGGCGTCAATTCCGTCGCACGCTCTATCACCACCGGCGTCGCCAACGAGGGCCAGACCCTGCTCGGCGGCGACGTCCGCTTCGAACTCGTTCACCGGCAGGTGACCGAGGCGGAATCCGCCTTCCTCGGCAGCTTCGGCGCAGTCGCCGAAAGCGCCAACATGCGCTCCATGGCCAGGCTCGAGGACGGCTCCGACCAGACGCTGGTCGAGGTCAAGGCGGTCGAGGGACAGTACCCGCTCTATGGCAGCCTCCAGACCACGCCTCCGCTCGATACGGCCACCCTCTTCGGACAGCGGGACGGCGCCTGGGGCGCCGCCGCTCCGCAGCTCCTGTTCGATCGGCTGGCCATCGATCCGGGCACCCGCATCAGACTGGGCAGCGAGATCTTCGAATTGCGCGCCGTCATCGAGGCCGAACCGGACCTCGTCTCCGACGGCTTCGGCTTCGCGCCGCGCCTCATGGTCTCGATGGAGGGGCTGACGGCCTCGGGGCTCGTTCAGCCCGGCAGCCTCGTCGAATACGCCTACAAGATCCGCCTGCCCGCAGGGTCGAGCGAAGGCGCGATCCAGGACATCCGCGACCGCGCGGCAGCCGAATTCCCCGAATCCGGCTGGAGCATCCGGTCGCGCACCAACGCGGCACCGGCCCTCTCCGCCAATATCGAGCGCTTCTCGCAGTTCCTCACGCTGGTCGGCCTCACTTCGCTGGTCGTCGGCGGCGTCGGCGTCGCCAACGCGGTCCGTGCCTATCTCGAAGGCAAGCGCGGCGTCATCGCCACCTTCAAGAGCCTCGGAGCGTCCGGCAGTTTCGTCTTCATCGTCTATCTTGTGCAGATCCTGATCATCGCCGCGGTCGGCATCGTCATTGGCCTTGTTCTGGCAGCACTGATGCCGTTCGCGGCCAGTGCGGCGCTCTCGGGCGTGCTGCCGGTGCCGGCACAGGCGTCGATCTACTGGGACGCACTCGGCATGGGCGCCCTGTTCGGCATCCTCGTGACGCTCGCCTTCGCCATCCTGCCGCTCGGCCGCGCCCGCGACGTGCCGGCCACGGCGCTGTTCCGCGAGATGGGCTTCGAGGCCAGCGGCCTGCCGCGCTTCGCCTACATGGCCGCGGCCGGGGTCATTGCACTCGCCCTCGCCGGCCTCGCGATCTGGTTCTCGACCGATCGGCGTATCGCGACCGTCTTCATCGTCGCCACGGCCGCCGCCTTCCTCGTGCTGCGCATGGTGGCGTCGCTCGTCCAGTCGCTCGCGCGCCGCAGCCCGCGAGTGCGGTCGACCGCGCTCCGGCTCGCCATCGGCAACATCCACCGTCCCGGTGCACTGACCCCTTCAGTGGTGCTGTCGCTCGGGCTCGGGCTGACGCTGCTGGTCACGCTGGCTCTGGTCGACGGCAACCTGCGCAACCAGATCGGCGGCAGCCTGGCCGAGCGCGCGCCGAACTTCTTCTTCGTCGACATCCAGAACAGCGAGATCGATGACTTCTCGCGCCTGGTCGAAAGCCTCGCGCCCGAAGGCAAGCTGGTCGAAGTGCCGATGCTGCGCGGCCGGGTGATGGCGCTGAACGGCGTCGACGTGCAGAAGATCGAGGTGCCCCCGGAAGGGCGCTGGGTGCTGCGCGGCGACCGCGGCATCACCTATGCGAAGAACGTCCCCGAGAATTCGACGCTCTCGGAAGGCGAATGGTGGCCGGCCGACTACACGGGCGAGCCGCTCGTCTCCTTCGCGGCCGAGGAAGGCGGCGAGATCGGCCTGAAGCTCGGCGACACCATCACCGTCAACGTGCTGGGCCGCAACATCACCGCCCGCATCGCCAATTTCCGCAACGTCGAGTGGGAATCGATGGGCATCAACTTCGTCATGGTGTTCTCGCCCAACACCTTCGCGGGCGCCCCGCATGCCTGGCTCGCGACGCTGCTCGACCAGGGCTCGAGCGCCGAGCAGGAAGCGCGGATCCTGAACGAGGTGACGCGCGCCTTCCCCGCGGTGACGACCGTGCGCGTCAAGGACGCGCTCGACATCGTCAATCAGCTCGTGGGCCAGCTCGCAACCGCCATCCGTGCGGCTGCGGCCGTGGCGCTGATCGCATCGGTGCTCGTTCTTTCCGGCGCGCTCGCCGCCGGAAACCGCGCCCGCGTCCACGATGCGGTCATCCTGAAGACGCTGGGAGCGACGCGGACCACGCTGATCGGCGCCTTCACGCTCGAGTACCTGCTGATCGGGCTTGCGACCGCCACCTTCGCACTCGCGGCGGGCGGCGTCGCGGCCTGGTTCGTCGTGGCGCGCATCATGAACCTGCCCGCCAGTTTCCTGCCCGAAGTCGCAGCCTCGACAGTGGTGATCGCGCTCGTGCTTACCGTGGGCTTTGGCCTGCTCGGGACCTGGCGGGTGTTGGGCCACAAGGCCGCGCCGGTGCTGCGCAATCTTTAGGACGTCTTCACCATGATCGGCGCGATCGGACGTCCAGTCTCCCCGCAACGATCGTCACGATCGGTTGCAAGGTGAAACGGGTCTTGTCCTCGCTTACCGGAGATATCATATTGACGGATAGGCATGCTGGAGTCCCGCCAGCGGCGCCTGGGGCCGTGCTGGGTAGCAGGGCCGCCCGACACCGGACGGGACGAGAAGCTGTAAGAGGAAATCATGGCTGACATCCGCAACTACAATGCGCGCGTCGCCAGCACCGGCACTCGCGCCGATGCCGGAATCGACGAAGGCCTGCGCACCTACATGCTCAAGGTCTACAACATCATGGCGCTCGGTCTCGCCATAACCGGCGCGGCCGCGCTGGGAATGGTCGCGCTGACCACGACCAATGATCCCGCACTGGCCGTCGCCACGCTGGGCAACGGCAAGATGCTCACCGCGCTGGGCGCCACCGTCTATGGCTCGCCGCTGCGCTGGGTGATCATGCTGGCGCCGCTCGCGATGGTCTTCTTCCTGTCCTTCCGCGTGCACAAGATGAGCGTCGGCGCTGCGCAGACGACCTTCTGGCTCTACGCCGCGATGGTGGGCGTGTCGCTGTCGTCGATCTTCCTGGTGTTCACCAGCGGCAGCATCGTGCAGACGTTCTTCATCACCGCCACCGCCTTCGGCTCGCTGTCGCTCTACGGCTACACGACCAAGCGGGATCTGTCGGCCATGGGGTCGTTCATGGTGATGGGCCTGTTCGGCATCATCATCGCGATGGTCGTCAACATCTTCCTGCAGTCGTCCGCGCTGCAGTTCGCCATCTCGGGCATCGGCGTGCTGGTCTTCGCCGGCCTGACCGCCTACGACACGCAGAACATCAAGGAGATGTATTTCGAGGGTGACGACGACGTCGTCGCCGGCCGCAAGGCCATCATGGGCGCGCTGCGCCTCTACCTCGATTTCATCAACCTGTTCATGTTCCTGCTGCAGTTCCTGGGCAACCGCGAATAGCGCGTTCTGGACCAATGGAATGTCAGGGGCGGCCTCCGGGTCGCCCCTTTTCTTTGAGGGTCGCTCCGGACCACATTCAGGCATTCTTGGAAACAGCCCGAGCGACCATGAGCCTCATCGCAGTCCGCCCCGCGTCGCGCGACGATCTTCCCGCCATCGCAGCCATCTACGGCCACGCGGTCAGGACCGGCACGGCGAGCTACGAGCTCGATCCGCCGTCCGAGGCCGACATGGCATCTCGCTTCGACACGCTCCTCGCCGGCTCCTACCCCTACTTCGTGGCCGAGTGCCCGGACGGCGTCCTCGGCTACGCCTATGCCGGCCCGTTCCGGCCGCGCCGCGCCTATCGCTTCATGGTCGAGGATTCGATCTACCTCGCCCCGGCCGCCCAGGGCCGCGGGACCGGGCGCCTGCTGCTGTCGGCTCTGATCGAGGAATGTACCAGGCTCGGCTTCCGCCAGATGGTCGCCGTCATCGGCGACGGAAAGCGCAACCAGGCCTCGGTCCGGCTGCACGAATCGACCGGCTTCCGTCATGCCGGCCTGCTGGAAGGCTCGGGCTACAAGCACGGCCGCTGGCTGGACACCGTCTTCATGCAGCTGTCGCTCAACGGGGGAACGGCTTCGCCGCCCGACCCGCTCTCGCTGCCCGAGCGCAGTTTCGCCCCGGGAAAATAGCCTCCCGGCTCAGGCGCCGACCAGCCGCAGCGTCGGATCGAACACGTTCAGCACCCGCGCCAGCTCGTGCCCGCGCTTGAGGATGTTGCCACTGGCGGCCACGACCGAATAGGCGCCCTGCTTGCGCGCCAGCTTCGGGTCCTTGACGATCTGGAACAGCGGCACCTCGCTGGTGCGACGGAACACGGAGAAGACGGCGCGGTCCTGCAGATGGTCGATGGCGTAGTCGCGCCACTCGTTGGCAGCCACCATACGCCCGTAGATGCGAAGGATCTGGTCGAGTTCGCGCCGGTCGAAGGTCACCGTTGCCGCCTCCCGCTCGCGACGGGCAGCCTGCAACGGAATCAGCTTCGCGGACCCCTCCCCATCCTCCGTGCCGTTCGCGCGATCGACCATGAGGCAACCTTTCCATGACAGTTCTGCGACATCACGAAGTTTGCCCTTTCGCGTCCCGATTTCAACCCCCGCGCCGCTACGGCCCCGATTTGGACCGGACAGTTGCCGACCTTGGACCGGACAGCTGCCGACTCGACGATCGTGCCCTCGTGTGCGGCAGGCGCCGGTACAAGGGCGACGCCGCGAAGGAACGGTCACGTTGAAGAACAGCGAGACCGAATTGGTGATCGGGCGCCACATTTGCGCCGCGAATTGTCCCGCTTGCAGCCCCATTGCGGGGCGAACATTCAATCGTTGCCTGAGACGGTTCGGTTCGGCGGTGGTTCCGTAACCCCAAGCCCCCCGCCCACGGTGCCCTCGCTGGGCCGAACCACTCGGCAACAACCCATTCCGGGGAGCACCGGCCGACGGGCCTGCCCCCTCCCGCTCTACATGGCGGGGTTCTTCAGGACGGCTGCGCCGATGATCGAGCCCGGTGCACCGTCCTTGCCGAGCGACTGGAGCAGCGCGGCGCAGCCGCCGGACCCCTTCCGCCGCACTTCGCTCATCGGAATCTCCAGCCGCAGATCGTCGCCGTGCCACATGCCCGCGGCCTGAACGCCGGTCACCGCGTTCCAGTAGACGACATTCTTGCCGGCATTTTCGCCCCGCAGGATCTTCACCACCGTCCTGGCGTCGAAGAACACCAGGATGAGGTTCGCCTTCACCGCGTCGGCGCCGCCGGCGCCCTGCGTCGCCTCGATGACGATGCTGTCGGCGCTTTTCCTGATCGAGACGTCGACCTGCATCGACTGCTGCGTGGTCTCCGCAAGCAGCCGCTCGATCGCGGCCTTGTCGCCACCGTTACGATGCGCGGTGCCGTTGACGATCGCCTGCGGCGTATACACGGACCGATTTCCCAGCGCGGTCGCATAGTCGCGCTGCCGCTGCGTGTTTTCGGGGCTCGCCAGCGTGTCGCTCCAGCCGAGGTAGTCCCAGTAGTCGACATGATAGGCGAGCGCGATGACATCGTCGCGCTGCGCGAACGCCGCGAGGTTCTCGTCGGCCGGCGGGCAGGAGCTGCAGCCCTGGCTGGTGAAGAGCTCGACGACGCCGCGCTGCCTCTCTCCCGCCTCCGCTGCCGCGAAATGGGTGAGAAGCAGGGTGGCGGCGGCAAACGCCAGCCTGAGGTGACGGCTGAGTGTCATGTCGATCTCGGTGCTTCCGGGGCGATCGCTGTCGCGATCCAGCGCATTCAGACAATAGTCGGCCGGCAAGTTCAACAGGAAGTCACGTTGCGGTGAGACGCTGAGCCTGCATACTTCGCCCGAGCGCATCGAGGACCGCATGGAGACGCTTTTCAGGGCGATCGATTCCTACTGCGAACGCACCGGACCGGACCTCTGGTCCGAGCCGCTCAACGCGGTCTCCAACCTCGCCTTCATCCTCGCCGGCCTGTGGGGCCTGCGCGAGGTTCGGCGGCACCGCGCCGGCGGCTTCGCCGAACTGCTCTGCTGGTGGGTGATCGCCATCGGCGTCGGCTCGGCGCTGTTCCACACCTTTGCCAACGTCTTGACCGTGTGGATGGACGTCATCCCCATCGCCACCTTCACGCTCGCCCTGACGCTGTTCAACCTGAGGCGGTTCGTCGGCCTGTCGCGCCGCACCAGCTTACTCGCCTTCGTCGCCTTCTACGCCGTGGCCGGGGCGCTGACGGCGATGGTGCCGGACTGGATGCGGGTTGCGAGCAAGGGCACCTCGGGCTACCTGCCCGCCTTCCTCGCGCTCACCTTCTTCGGCTTCGTGCTGGTGCTCAGGCGCCATCCGGCCGGCTGGTACGATCTCGCCGCCGCCTCGATCTTCATCGTCTCGGCGACCTTCCGCTCGGTCGACGCCACCGTGTGCGAGGCGCTGCCGATCGGCACCCATTTTCTCTGGCACGTGCTGAACGGGCTGATGCTCGGCGTGCTGCTCGCCTCGGTGGCCTGGTACGGGCGGCCGGGCAGCCGGGCCGCTGGCACAGGTATGACGGCGCCAGCCTGACCGCACGGCATGAAAAAGGCCGCCGGGATCACTCCCGGCGGCCTCGATTTCGGACTGGACGGCGCCGATCAGGCGGCGAGATCGCGCAGCACGTACTGCAGGATGCCGCCGTTGCGGTAGTAGTCGAGTTCGTCCAGCGTATCGATGCGGCAGATGATCGGAACCTCCCGCGTCGCGCCGTCCGCGTAGGTAACCTTGGCCACCATGGTCTGGCGCGGCTTGATCGTCTCCAGGCCCTCGATGCTCACGACCTCGTCGCCCTTGAGGCCGAGCGAGGCCCAGGAGGTTCCCTCTTCGAAGACGAAGGGGATGACGCCCATGCCGACCAGGTTCGAGCGGTGGATCCGCTCGAAGGACTGCGCCACGACCGCCTTGACGCCGAGCAGGTTGGTGCCCTTGGCCGCCCAGTCGCGCGAGGAGCCGTTGCCGTACTCGACGCCGGCGAAGATGACCAGCGGCACGCCTTCCTGCTTGTACTGCATGGCGGCGTCGTAGATCGACATCTCCTCCTTCGAGGGATAGTGGATCGTGAAGCCGCCCTCGCGGCCGTTCTCGCCCAGCATGAAGTTGCGGATGCGGATGTTGGCGAAGGTGCCGCGCATCATCACTTCATGGTTGCCGCGCCGTGTGCCGTACTGGTTGAAGTCGGCGACGCCGACGCCGTGGTCGGTCAGGTACTTGCCCGCCGGCGAGGCGGCCTTGATCGAGCCGGCAGGCGAGATGTGGTCGGTGGTGATCTTGTCGCCGAACAGGCCGAGGATGCGCGCACCCTTGATGTCGGTGACGTCGATCGCCTTCTGGCCCATGCCGACGAAATAGGGCGGGTTCTGCACGTAGGTCGAGTCATCGTCCCAGGCATAGGTCTCGCCGTCGGGGATCTGCACCGCCTGCCAGTTCTCGTCGCCGGTGAACACCTCGGCATATTTCTGCTCGAACAGGTCGCGCGTGACGTGCTTGTGGATGAACTCCTGGATCTCCTTGTTGGAGGGCCAGATGTCCTTGAGGAACACGTCCTTGCCGTCGCGGTCCTGGCCGATCGGCTCGGTGGTCAGGTCCTTCGCGACGGTGCCGGCGAGCGCATAGGCGACGACCAGCGGCGGCGAGGCGAGGTAGTTGGCCTGCACGTCGGGCGAGATGCGGCCCTCGAAGTTGCGGTTGCCCGACAGGACGCCGGCCGCGATCAGCCCCTTGTCGTTGATGGTCTTCGACACCGGCGCCGGCAGCGGGCCGGAATTGCCGATGCAGGTGGTGCAGCCGAAGCCGACGAGGTTGAAGCCGATCTGGTCGAGCTCCTTCTGCAGGCCCGACTTCTCCAGGTACTCGGCGACCACCTGGCTGCCGGGGGCGAGCGAGGTCTTGACCCAGGGTTTCTGCTTGAGGCCGAGTCGGTTGGCGTTGCGCGCGAGCAGGCCGGCGCCGATCAGCACCGAGGGGTTGGAGGTGTTGGTGCAGGACGTGATCGCCGCGATGGCGACGTCGCCATGGCCGAGGTCGTAATCCTCGCCCTCGACCTGCCAGCGCTTGTCGGCCTCGGACGCGTCCTTCTTGTATTCCTTCACGAGCGACTGCTCGAAGCCGGCGGCGATACCTTCCAGCGGGATGCGGCCTTCGGGACGCTTCGGGCCGGCCATCGACGGCACGACCTCGCCGAGGTCGAGCGACAGCGTGTCGGTGAACACCGGCTCGACGGCGCCCGGCATCCAGAACATCTCCTGCGCGCGGCTGTAGGCCTCGACGAGGGCGATGCGATCGGCTTTGCGGCCGGAGACGGTGAGGTAGTTCAGCGTCTCCTTGTCGACCGGGAAGAAGCCGCAGGTCGCGCCATACTCGGGACCCATGTTGCCGATCGTCGCGCGGTCGGCGAGCGTCATGTTGGCGAGGCCCTCGCCGTAGAATTCGACGAACTTGCCGACGACGCCCTTCTTGCGCAGCATCTGCACGACGGTGAGCACCAGGTCGGTGGCGGTCACGCCTTCCTTCAGGGCACCGGTGATCTTGAAGCCGATGACCTCCGGCAGGAGCATGGAGACCGGCTGGCCGAGCATGGCCGCCTCCGCCTCGATGCCGCCGACGCCCCAGCCCAGAACGCCGAGGCCGTTGATCATGGTGGTGTGCGAATCGGTGCCGACGCAGGTGTCGGGATAGGCCACCGTCCCGCCCTCCTCGTCCTTGGTCCAGACTGTCTGGCCGAGATATTCGAGGTTGACCTGGTGGCAGATGCCGGTGCCGGGCGGCACGACGCGGAAGTTCTGGAACGCCTGCTGGCCCCACTTCAGGAAGCGGTAGCGCTCGCCGTTGCGCTCGTATTCGAGATCGACGTTGTGCTTGAAGGCCATCGGGGTGCCGAACTCGTCGACGATCACCGAGTGGTCGATGACGAGGTCGACCGGCACCAGCGGATTGATCTTCTGCGGGTCACCGCCGAGCGCCTTGATGCCGTCGCGCATCGCCGCGAGGTCCACCACGGCCGGAACGCCGGTGAAGTCCTGCATCAGCACGCGCGCCGGGCGATAGGCGATCTCGTGGCCGGCGGTGCCCTTGTCGACCAGCCACGCCTTGATGGCCTCGATGTCGGCCTTGGTGACCGAGCGGCCGTCCTCGTTGCGCAGCAGGTTCTCGAGCAGCACCTTCATCGAGAAGGGCAGCCGGGCGATGCCGTCGAGCCCGTTCTTCTCGGCCTCCACGAGGCTGAAATAGGTGTAGTCCTTGTCACCGACCTTGAGGGTCCGGCGGCAGTTGAAGCTGTCGAGAGAATTTGACACGTACGATCCCTAACTGTTCGTTGCCGAGGTGGAAACGGACGCCAGTGCATCACGCGCAAAGGTGCGGGTACGGTCATTTCCGCTGTCCGCTTCCGGGTGCTTCCCCCCTCGCGGAGAGTGCGCCGGTCCGGCTCGATTGGTGTCCATGCCGACCGCTGGCACGGTTGCTGACCTCTTAGAGAATTTCTAAAGAGAGTGCCAGTGTCGCGCGCGGGAAATATGCTGCGTCGCACATGCGACTTTCAGCCGATGAGAAGGACGAACCCGCAATGCGCCTCGTGGCGGACCAACTGGACGGCGAGCGGGGCGGCGAGACGATCTTCTCGGGCGTGTCCTTCTCGCTGTCGGACGGCGAAGGGCTGCTCGTCACAGGACCCAACGGATCGGGCAAGTCGACGCTGCTGCGAATCGTGGCTGGCCTGCTGCCGATGGCCGGCGGCTCGGTCCGGCTCGAAGGAGGCGAGCCCGACTGGCCGGACGTGATGTCGGCCTGCCACTATCTCGGCCACCAGAACGCGCTGAAGCCGGCGCTGAGCGTGACCGAGAACCTCGCCTTCTGGCGCGACTATCATGGCGAACCGCATCTGCCGGTGGCCGAGGCGCTGGAGATGGTGGGGCTCGACGAGATCGGCCATCTGCCGCTCGGCTTTCTCTCGACCGGCCAGAAACGCCGCATCGCCATCGCCAGGCTGCTCGTCTCCTACCGGCCGGTCTGGATGCTGGACGAACCGACCGCCGGGCTCGACCGGGCCTCGGAGGCACAGTTCGCGAAGCTGATGGCCGCACACCTGGAGGACGGCGGCATGATCCTCGCCGCGACGCACCTGCCGCTGGGGCTGGAGTGGACGCACGAGCTGCGGATGGGTCAGTGATGGAACAGCGATCAGTGATGCGTTCTGTCGCGCCCCCCTCTGTCCTGCCGGACATCTCCCCCACGAGGGGGGAGATCGGCCGTCACGTGCGCTTTCGCCCATCACCAGCGTTGCAGGGGAGGCGCGGCGGGAGAGGCCAGGTGATCTCCCCCCTCGTGGGGGAGATGGCCGGCAGGCCAGAGGGGGGCGCCGTGGAGCGTCTTCGTTGCAGGCTCAAGAGCGCCGACCGATGCTAGCCCTCTACATCCGCGACGTCCGCCTCGGCATCCGCTCCGGTGGCGGGGCGCTGGTGGGGATCCTGTTCTTCCTTGCCGTGGTGGCCGTCATTCCCTTTGGCGTCGGGCCGGACCTCAACCTGCTCGCCCGCATCGGCCCGGCAATCCTGTGGATCGGTGCGCTGCTGGCGAGCCTGCTCGGGCTCGACCGGCTGTTCCAGGCCGATCGCGACGACGGCTCGCTCGATCTGCTGATCATGGCCGGCGAGCGCCGGATGCTGGCGCTGGCGGTGTTCGTGAAGTGCCTGGCGCACTGGACGTCGAGCGTGCTGCCGCTGGTGATCGCCGCGCCCATGCTCGGCCTGTTCATGAACATGGAGCCGATGGGCATCGGCGCGGCGACGCTGACGCTGCTCTTCGGAACGCCGGCCATCGCCTTCATCGGCGCAGCGGGCGCGGCGGTGGCCGTCTCGCTGCCGCGCGGCGGCCTGCTCGTCTCGGTTCTGGTGCTGCCGCTGGTGATCCCGGTGCTGATCTTCGGCGTCTCGGCGAGCTACGGCGCCGTCACCGAGCCCGACCCGTTCCTGCCGCCTTTCCTCCTGATGGTGGCGATGACGCTGTTCTTTGCCGTGCTCGGACCGGTGGCGGCGGCGGCGGCACTTCGTTGGTCGGCAGACTGATGCAAGGCGAATCCGACCTCGCGCGGCTGCTCGCCGGCCTGAGCCCGCGGCTCGACGAGACCGTCTACGTCTTCGCCACGCTGGCCGCCGGCAGCCCGGCGCCGGCGGGGCTCGCTCCCGTGATGCGTTTCGCCGAGGCGGAGGGCACGACCCTCGTGCTGCCGCGCGCGGAGGCGGAGCGGGCAGGCATCGGCTTCACCTTTCCCTGCAGGCGCATCGTTCTCGAAATCCACTCGTCGCTGGAGGCCGTGGGCTTCCTCGCCGCGATCCTGCCGCGGCTGGCCGCCGCCGGCATCGGCGTCAATCCGGTCTCGGCCTTCCACCACGACCATCTCTTCGTGCCGGAGGCCCGTGCGGCGGACGCGATGGCGATCCTGGAGGCGCTCGCCCTCGGCACGTGAGCCATTCCGCCGCAGGCGACCGCCCGCCCAAATCACGCCCCTTTGATCGCCATCAATTGCGAGAGCCGCGAACTCTCTCTATTGAGAAACCATGAGCCAGACCATTCCAGCCATCGGACGTTGGAGCGACCTGGCGAATCCGACGCGCTTCGTCGGCTTCGCCAACGCCGTCGTGCCATGGCTGGCCGTCCTCACCGCGGCCGTGCTGGCGACCGGCATCTGGATGGCCTTTGCTGCTCCCGAAGACTACCAGCAGGGCATCACCGTCCGCATCATGTACATACACGTGCCCTTCGCCTGGCTCGCCATGATGTGCTACTCGATCATGTCGGCCTCGGCGATCGGCACGCTGGTCTGGCGCCATCCGCTGGCCGACGTCTCGCTCAAGGCCGCCGCCCCGATCGGCGCCATGTTCACCGCGCTCTGCCTGATCACCGGGTCGATCTGGGGCAAGCCGATGTGGGGCACCTGGTGGGTGTGGGACGCGCGGCTGACGTCGGTTTTCGTGCTGTTCCTGATGTATCTCGGACTGATCGCGCTGACGCGGGCGCTCGACGATCCCGGCCGCTCGGCGCGTGCAGCGGCCATCGTCACGCTCGTCGGCTTCGTCAACATCCCGATCATCAAGTTCTCGGTCGACTGGTGGAACACGCTGCACCAGCCGGCGTCGGTGATGCGTCTCGACGGTCCGACGGTCCATTCCTCCATGCTGTGGCCGCTGCTCGTCTGCGCGCTCGGCTTCTCGCTGCTGTTCTTCACGCTGCACCTGATGGCGATGCGCACCGAGATCTGGCGGCGCCGCGTCATCGCCATGCGCCGCGTCTCGGCGCGGCGCGCCGATGCCGGGGCGGCCTGACCCCATGTCGCACGAAGTCTTCGTCGCAGCCGCCTACGGCATCTCCGCGCTCGGCATCCTGGCCCTCGTCGCCTGGAACCTGATCGACCAGAGCGCCCGCAAGGCGGAACTCGCCGAACTCGAGGCGCGCGGCGTGCGCCGCCGCTCCGACCGCACCGGGTCGGCCGAACGATGAACGTCGAAGACAGCCAACCGACCCGGCCGCGGCGCTGGCTGGTCTTCGTGCCGCTCGCCCTGTTCCTGGCCCTGTCCGGACTGTTCCTGGCGCAGCTCCTGTCGGGCCGCGACGTCTCGACGATTCCCTCCGCCCTGATCGGCCAGCCGGCGCCGCAGACCGACCTGCCGCCGCTCGAGGGGACAGGCCTGCCCGGTCTCGCCAACGCCGCCTTCGAGGGCCAGGTGACGCTGGTGAATGTCTGGGCCTCCTGGTGCGCGCCGTGCCGTCAGGAGCATCCGCTCCTGATGCAGCTCGCAGGCGACGACCGGATCCGCATCGCCGGGCTGAACTACAAGGACAAGCCGGAGAATGCGCGCCGCTTCCTCGGCGAACTGGGCAACCCCTACGACGCCATCGGCACCGACGACGCCGGCCGCACCGCCATCAACTGGGGCGTCTACGGCGTGCCGGAGACCTTCCTCGTCGGCCGCGACGGCACCATCCTGTGGAAGCATGTCGGCCCTTTCACGCCGCAGAGCGTCGCCGACGACCTGATGCCGCAGATCGAGAAGGCGCTGGCGGAGTAATGCCTTCCTCTCCCCTTGCGGGGAGGGCCCAGGGGTGGGGGTGGAGACGCTGCGCGAGGTGGCCCTGCCAAAGGCTCAACCGCCCCGATTGGCAACCCCGCGCCTTCGCCCTATCTTGCTCCTCCATGGTCTATCCCCTCGCTCCCGTCTTCGCCCGCACTGTCCCCGACGGCGATACGCACGAGCGCGCCGTCTGCGAGAATTGCGGTTTCGTCAATTACGAGAACCCGAAGATCGTGGTCGGCTCGGTAGTGCGCCACGAGGGGAAGATCCTGCTCTGCCGGCGGGCGATCGAGCCGCGGCACGGCTTCTGGACGGTGCCGGCGGGCTTCATGGAACTGCACGAGACGCCGGAGGACGGAGCCCGCCGCGAGGCCCGCGAGGAGGCGAATGCCGCGCTGGCCCTCGACGGCCTGCTCGCCATCTACTCGGTTCCACGCCTGAGCCAGGTGCAGCTGATCTACCGCGCAACGCTGGCCGAACCGGCCTTCTCTGCCGGCGAGGAGAGCCTCGAGGTAGCGCTGTTTTCCTGGGACGAGATCCCGTGGGGCGACCTCGCCTTCCCGACCGTGCACTGGATGCTGCGCCACGAGCGCATGGTTCAGGACGGAAAGGGAGTCGCTCCCTTCGCCAATCCGGAGTGAGGCCAGCGGTCCATCCGATCGACCGCCGGCGTCAGCTCCTCACCACATCGTCTTGGCGTAGGCATCAGCCAGTACGTCGTCGGTCTCCGCTGCCGTCGCGGCGAAGGCGATCTGGTCCTTGAGGATCTCGCCCAGCGTCGGCATGTCCGACCGCGCCGGCCAGGATTCGGGTGCCCAGAGGTTGGAGCGCAGGAAGGCCTTGGCGCAGTGCATGTAGACCGACTGGATGGTGACGACGAGCACCGTGGTCGGCTGCTTTCCGTCCACGGCGAGGCGCCCCCGCAGGTCGGCGTCCGCGGTGATGCGGGCGGACCCGTTGAGGCGCAGGGTTTCGTTCATGTTCGGGATCAGGAACAGCAGCCCGACGGCCGGGTTCGCCAGCACGTTCTCCAGCGTGTCGAGCCGGTTGTTGCCCGGCCGGTCCGGGATGGCGATCGTGCGGTCGTCGAGCACGTCCACGAAGCCCGGCCGGTCGCCGCGCGGCGTGACGTCTGAATGGCCCTGCCCGTCGGACGAGCCGATCAGCAGGAACGGGCTCTTGGCGATGAAGGCCCTGGCGTGCCGGTCGAGGACGGCGAGTTCCTTCTGCACCGCCCGCTCGTGCGGCTCCCGGTAGAGGCTTCGCAACGCGTCGCGGTCGGTCAGGAACTCCATCTCAGGTCCTCTTCTTGAACGTGTCGTCCGTCGAATGCCGCATGATCAGCGGCATCTGGCTGAAGGTGAAGATCAGGGTGATGGGCATGATGCCCCACACCTTGAACGCCACCCAAGCATCGGTCGAGAACATCCGCCAGACGACCTCGTTGACAAGGGCCAGAAAGAGAAAGAATACGCCCCAGCGCAACGTCAGCTTGCGCCAGCCCTCGGCATCGAGCTTGAAGGCCTCGTCGAAGACGTAGCCGAGCAGCGACTTGCCGAAGAAGAGCCCGCCGAGCAGCACGACCCCGAACAGCGTGTTCACGATGGTCGGCTTCATCTTGATGAAGATCTCGTCCTGCAGCCAGAGCGTCAGCGCCCCGAACACGAAGACCACCACGCCCGATACCAGCGGCATGATCGGCAGGGTCCGGACCAAGAGCCATGACACGCTGAGCGAGATCGCCGTGGCGATCATGAACAGGCCGGTGGCGACGAACAGCGGCCCGCCGAACTCGCCCAGCACCGGAAAGGTGCCGGCCAGCCACTCGCCCCGCGAATTGGCGAAGAAGAACACCAGCAGCGGCCCGAGTTCCAGCGCCAGCTTGAGCATCGGGTTCATGTGCTTGCGCTTCGGGTCGGCGGGGTCGCGCTCGAGGATCGGTTCGGGCATCGTCGTCCTGTCCTTGCAGTTGGGCCGCGGCGCGGGAGCCCCGGGGGGCTCAGCTCACGCCGGCGATGGCCTTGGCGAAATCGTTCGCCGAGAAGGGTTCGAGGTCGTCGACCTGTTCGCCGACGCCGATGAAATAGACCGGCAACTTGTGCTTGGCCGCAATGGCCACGAGGATGCCGCCGCGTGCGGTGCCGTCGAGCTTGGTCATCACCAGCCCGTTCACGCCCGCCACATTGCGGAAGATCTCGACCTGGTTGAGCGCGTTCTGGCCGGTGGTGGCGTCGACGGTCTGCAGCACCGTGTGCGGCGCGTCGGGATCGAGCTTGTTCAGCACCCGCACGATCTTTTCCAGCTCCGCCATCAGCTCGGTCTTGTTCTGCAGCCGGCCGGCGGTGTCGATGATCAGCACGTCGGAGCCGGCCGCCTTCGCCTTCTCGAAGGCGTCCCAGGCGAGGCCGGCGGCATCGGCGCCGAGCTTCGTGGCGACCACGGGAGAGCCGGTCCGCTCGCCCCAGATCTTGAGCTGCTCGATGGCGGCGGCGCGGAACGTGTCGCCGGCCGCGAGCATGACGTTCAGGCCGCCCGCCGTCAGCTTGGCGGCAAGCTTGCCGATGGTCGTGGTCTTGCCGGTGCCGTTGACGCCGACGACCAGGATCACGTGCGGCTTGACCGACAGGTCGAGCTCCAGCGGCCGCGCCACCGGCTTCAGGACCTTCTCGACCTCCTGCGCCATGATGGTGCGCACCTCGAGATCCGAGACGTCCCGCCCGTAACGGCCGGACGCCAGCGCGTCGGTCACGCGCATCGCCGTTTCCATGCCGAGATCGGCGCGGATCAGAACGTCCTCCAGGTCCTGCAGCGTGTCCTCGTCCAACTTGCGCATGGTGAAGACGCCGGCGATCGAACCGGAGAGTTCGCGCGAGGAGCGCGACAGGCCGTCGCGCAGCTTCTGGAACCAGGTCTGCTTGACCGGCGCGGCGGCGACCGGCGCCAGCGCTTCCTCGCGCCGTTCGACCGCCTTGCCGACGGTGATGCGCCCGGCGGGGGGCGCGGTCGGCGACGGGGCGGGCTCCGGCGCGATCTCCGCGGCAACGGGATCGGCGGCCACCGGCGGCGGCGTGCGCAGCGGGGGCGCGATCTCGGCAGCGGGAGCGGCGACGGAGGAAACGGGCTCGGATGCTTCGGCCGGCGCGCCGGCCGTGGGTGCCGGCGGGTTGTCCGTGTCAACGGCGGGGCGGACGTCCGGGGCTGCGTCACCGGCGGGTGCGGGCTCCGGGGGAGCGACTGGCTCGGCGGGAGCGACCGGCGCCGGGACGGGATCGATCTCCGGAGCAAGTTCGTCGCGCAGCGGGTCTGCATGGATCGGCGACGGCTCGCGCAGCGGCGGCGCGATCTCGGCGGCGGGTGCGGGCTGAGCGGCGGGTGGCTCGGGGTCAACGGGGCGAGCTGCAGCGGGCGCTTCGGCAGCGACCGCGGGCGCCTCGGCGGCCTTCGGCTCGACGGGGGTGCCCGCGGCGGGCGGCGTCTCCTCGACCTTGTCCTTGCCGAAGGAGAAGACCTTCCTGATGAAGCCGAATGCCATTCGCTGTTCCTCAGGCCGCCGCCGCGCGCAGCGGCTCGGCGACCAGTCTTGCTCCGTCGTGCCCGGCGATCCGCACGGTGACGATCTCGCCAGGCTCGCCCTCGCTGAGGGCGACCAGCGTGAACCCTTCCGTGCGGCCGAGGCCTTCGCGCTCGACCAGCACGCGCTGGGTGCTGCCGGCGAGCGCGTCGAGGTGGCGGCGATGGGCGCGCTCGCCCGACGCGCGCAGCCGCGCCGCCCGCTCCTTGACCGTGCGGCGAGCGACCTGCGGCATCCGCGCAGCCGGCGTGCCCTCGCGCGGCGAATAGGGAAAGACGTGGAGATGCGTCAGCCCGCATTCCTCGACGATCGAAAGCGAATTCTCGAACATCGCCTCCGTCTCGGTCGGGAAGCCGGCGATGATGTCGGCGCCGAAGACGATGTCCGGCCTCAGCCGCCGCACGTCTTCGCAGAAGCGGATGGAATCGGCGCGCAGGTGGCGCCGCTTCATGCGCTTCAGAACCATGTCGTCGCCGGCCTGCAGCGACAGATGCAGATGCGGCATCAGCCGCGCCTCGGTGGCAATCGCCTCCATCAGATCGTCGTCGGCCTCGATGGAATCGATCGACGACAGCCGCAGCCGATCGAGGTCGGGCACCTGGCGCAGGATGGTGCGCACGAGCCGCCCGAGCCGCGGCGCGCCCGGCAGGTCGGCGCCGTAGCTCGTCATGTCGACGCCAGACAGCACCACCTCGCGATAGCCGTTGCCGGCCAGCCGCTTCACCTGCTCGACGACCGCGCCCATCGGCACCGAGCGCGAATTGCCGCGCCCATAGGGGATGATGCAGAAGGTGCAGCGGTGGTCGCAGCCGTTCTGCACCTGCACGAAGGCGCGCGCCCGACCCTCGATCGCGTCGACCATGTGCGACGCCGTCTCCGTCACCGACATGATGTCGTTGACGCGCGCCTTCTCGGTGTCGTTGACGCCGAAATCGGGCAGCGCCCGGTAATTGTGCGCCTTGAGCTTCTCCTCGTTGCCGAGCACGAGGTCGGCCTCGTCCATGCCGGCGAAGCCGTCGGGGTCGGTCTGCGCGGCACAGCCGGTCACGATGATGCGCGCGCCGGGCTGCTCACGGCGCGCCTTGCGGATCGCCTGGCGCGCCTGGCGCACGGCTTCCGCGGTCACCGCGCAGGTGTTGAAGATCACCGCGCCGCCCGCAAGCGTGCCGAGCCCGGCGGCCTCGGCCTCGCGCTTCATCACTTCGGATTCGTAGGTGTTGAGCCGGCAGCCGAAGGTCACGACGTCGATGCCGGCGCGTTCGCCCGCCATCAGTACGCGCCCTCGGTCTCGCGTGCCCAGGCGCCGGTCTGCGGATCGAACGTGCCGGAGAACTCCCACTCCGCCGGTCCGGTCAGGACGACGTGGTCGTCGTCGCGCCAGGTAACGCGCAGCAGCCCGCCCGGCGCGCTGAGCTCGACGCTGCGCTCCGTCCGGCCCGTGCGCGCGCCGGCGACCGCGGCCGCACAGGCCGCCGAGCCGCAGGCCCGCGTCAGGCCGGCACCGCGCTCCCAGGTGCGGATCGTCATCGACCGGCGCGACGTGACCTGCGCGATGGTGATGTTGGCGCGTTCGGGAAAGATCGGATGGTTCTCGAGCAGCGGGCCCACCTTGTCGAGTTCGTAGGACCAGACGTCCGCATCGACCCAGAAGATCGCGTGCGGGTTGCCCATGGACACGACGGAGGGCGAGTGCAGCACTGGCGCGTCGATCGGGCCGGCCTGCAGCTCGATGGCACGCGTGTCACGGAATTCCTCCGCGAGGGGAATGTCCTTCCACCCGAACTTCGGCGGCCCCATGTCGACCGAGATCAGGCCATCGGCATGTTCCTCGGCATTGAGGATCCCCGCCACCGTTTCGAAGGAGAAGATCTTCTCGCCCGTCTCGGCTGCCAGTGCCTGCACGACGCAGCGCATGCCGTTGCCGCAGGCCTGTGCGGGAGTGCCGTCGGAATTCAGGATTTCGACGTACTGCGCAGTGCCATGCGTGCGTGCGTCATGGACGGCCATGATCTGGTCGAACCGGGTCGCCGGATCGGCCGCCAGCGCCAGCGCCGCAGCGGCGGTTACACGATCCGCACGACCGCGCATGTCGGCAACGATGATCTCGTTGCCGAGCCCGTTCATCTTCGCAAAGGGGACGCGGATCGACATGGCCAGGAACCGAACTGCTCTGTTCAGCCCGCTATATGGCGGAACTGGGCCCGGATTACCAGTATCGGGCGCAGGCCGCAGCGCCGGACCCTAGGCCAGAGCGATTATGCCGAAGAGCACGAGCAGGAACAAGATCAGCACCAGGCCGATCAGCAGCTTCGCGCCCGTGAGCGCGGCGCCCGAGATGGTGTTGAAGCCAAGCAGAGCGGCAACTGCCGCCACCACCAGCAGGATCAGGATCCAGTCCAGCATGAATTTTCCCTCGCTTCCGTTGCGAGGAAAATGTGGCGAAAGCCGTTTTGTTCCCGATCACGCCACGGCGGCCGGCACGTCCCAGACCTCGCCGGGCACCATCGGCCGAAAGCGGTCGCGGGGCAGGCCCCGCGAATCCAGCTCGGCATGGAGATGATCCCGCGGTTCCTCGATCGCCTCGTCGGTGAGCTGGAACGTACCCCAGTGGCAACCGGCCACGAACTGCGCCTCCGCCAGGATCATGCCCTCGACGGCTTCCCGCGGATTCTGGTGCTGGCCTTCCATGAACCAGCGCGGTTCATAGGCGCCGATCGGCAGCAGCGCGAAGCGAAAACCGCCGTGCTTGCGCGCTGCGGCGCGGTAGTTGATGCCGCGGTGGAAGCCGGTATCGCCGGCATAGTAGAGCTTGCCAGCGGCCGTCTCCACCGCGAAGGCGCCCCAGAGCGCCATCCGGCGGTCGCCGGTGCCGCGCGCCGACCAGTGATGCGCCGGCTCGATGTGGATGCGTGCCTCGCCATGCGGCAGCACCAGATGATGATCGTCGCCCCAGTCGCCGCTGGCGATCCGCATCGTCGGGACCGACCGGCGAAGGATCGTGTCGTTACCGAGCGGCGTCACCACCAGCGGATCGTGCGTCGCCTTCAGCCGCTTCAGCGTCGCGACGTCGAAATGGTCGTAGTGATTGTGCGAGAGCAGCACCACGTCGATCCGTGGAAGATCCTCGAAGGCGATGCCCGGAGCATTGACGCGGCGCGGTCCGGCGAACGAAACGGGCGAAACGCGGTCGGACCAGACCGGATCGGTGAGGAAAGTCAGCCCGCCAGCCTGAATCAGCATGGTGGCGTGGCCAACCATGGTAACCCGCAACCCGTCGTCCGACGAGAGCGGCGCGGGACGCGCCTGCGGAAACGGGCTCGGCCAGGCTTTCGGCCAGCTCTTCTTTCCGCCGCCGAACTGCCAGCGCAGGAGGTCGGCGAAGGCGCGCGGAGGGATTCCGTCAGGATTGAAGAAGATGCGGCCGTCGAAGTGATCGCTCGCCGCACCGCTGTAGTAGGGGTTCTCGCCGTTGCTCTTCGCCGCCAATGCACCGCCTCCAGCAAGGGCCGTCAGGCCGCCCATGCCCGTCCACTTGATCAAGGTTCGCCTGTTCATGGTACCTTCCTGCGTCATGGTCGGCATCAGTCATGCAGATGGTGCGCGCTGCACCGCGGGTCAAACCCTCAGCGTCGCGACGCGCATGGCATGCCTGAGGAGTACGTATCAGGCCGCGTCGTTGGACCTCCTCCCGTTACGGCGCCGGATAATTTTCCCCCAGGGGCGTGAAATCCCGACCCTCTTCGTGTTATCGACCCAACAATGCCATGTTTCTGGCCGACTCGCGCAGCGGGACGGTACGGTTCCCACATTGTCCTCATGGAGGATCTCGCATGATGCTTTCGACTGCCGGATCGACGAAGACCGGCCTCGCCGCCGCTGCCCTGGTTGCGCTCGCCCTCGTGTCCGGTTGCCAGAGCAGCCGCTTCACTCCCATCAACACCGCTCCCGCGCCGCTTCAGCCCGCGCCGTCCGGAGCCGTCGTCACAAGCGACTTGCCTCCGCCGTCCGGACCGGCCGACGCGAATGCGTTCCCGCCCGCCCCCGGCACGACCGGCGACGGCACCCAGGTCGCCGCACTCGATCCGAACACCAGCGCGCCTTCGGGTGCCCCGGATCTGACGGCCGGCAGCGTCGCCGGCGTCTGGAACGCGACCGTCGCCGGCCAGGGTTGCCGCGTCGCCACCCCCCAGACCAAGTTCGGCCAGGGCTTCCGCGCCGGACCGCTGCGCTGCCCCGTCCCGCTCGACGGCGTGAAGTCGTGGAATGTCGCGGGCAAGCAGCTGTCGCTCTACGATGGCAATGGCGACCTTCTCGCGCGGCTCTACTCGTCGAGCGCCGAGCGCTTCGACGGTCAGATGACGTCCGGGCAGCCGATCTCCCTCAGCCGCTGACGCTTCGGAACCGGACCATCTGGACACGGCACCGATGACATCGCGCGACGGACCGCCACCCTTCCGCACGCTTCGTCAGGCCTATGCCGACAAGGTGGCGCGCGGCGAGATCACGCGCGATCCGGCGCAGGAAGTCCTGGTCAACGCCTTCGACCGGCTGATCGAGGACGTCGCGGCCAAGCGCCTGGCTGCCAAGTCGAGTTCGCTCGGCTGGCTGTTCGGCCGCAAGCGGCAGACGAAGGCGCCGGTCATGGGTCTCTACATCCATGGCGGCGTCGGACGCGGCAAGACCATGCTGATGGACATGTTCTTCGACCTCGTGCCGGTCCGACGCAAGCGCCGGGTCCATTTCAACGACTTCATGGCCGACGTGCACGACCGCATCGGCCGCCATCGCGCCGCGGTCAAGGCGGGCACCGCCAAAGGCGACGATCCCATCCCGCCGGTGGCCAGGGACCTCGCCGAACTCGCCTGGGTGCTCTGCTTCGACGAGTTCGCGGTCACCGACATCGCCGACGCCATGATCCTGTCGCGACTGTTCTCGGCCCTGTTCGAGGAGGGCGTGGTGCTGGTGGCGACCTCGAACGTCGCTCCCGACGATCTCTACCGCGACGGGCTGAACAGGCCGCTCTTCACGCCCTTCATCGCCACTCTCAGGCGTCATGCCCATGTGCTCCACCTCGATGCGGAGACGGACTACCGGCTGGAGAAGCTGAACGGCGTGCCGGTCTACATGCATCCGGTCGATGCCGCCAACGAGCGCCGCCTCGACGAAGCCTGGCGGGCGCTGGTGGACGGCGCCGGCGAGCACTCCGACGAGATCCTCGTGAAGGGCCGCCGCGTCCCCGTCCCGCGCGCGGTTCGCGATGCCGCCCGCTTCGGCTTTGCCGACCTCTGCGACAAGCCGCTGGCCGCCCGCGACTACCTCGCCATCGCGGAACGGTACCGCACGATCTTCCTCGACGGCATCCCGGTGATGGACGATTCCACCCGCAATGCCGCCAAGCGCTTCATCCTGCTCATCGACACGCTGTACGACAGAAAGGTCCGCCTCGTTGCGACCGCGCAGGCCGCCCCAACCGACCTCTACCGCGGACGCCTCGGCGCCGAAGCCTTCGAGTTCGACCGCACCGCCTCGCGCCTGATCGAGATGCAGAGCGAGGAGTGGCGCGAGGCGTGGGAAGCCGGCGCGCATGAGCGGTCTTCCGGCACGTCGACGACGACAGACGCCCCCGCGTCGTCCGGCTGATCGTGCCAGACGGTTGGGATTTTGACGTTTACGTAAATACCGACAGCATTAACCGATTGAAATCGTTGACACGGAAATTTTCGATTGAGTTTTTCGTCCCTTGACGCTATGGCGACGGTCAAATTTCCGCCGGACGAAGGCGACCGACAGACCGGCAGAAATAGACGCACTCCTGTCATCCGGGCCGGGTAGGTCCAGCAGTCGCAAGGGAAATCCACCACCATGGCACGCAGCAAGATCGCGCTCATCGGATCCGGCATGATCGGCGGAACGCTGGCCCACCTGATCGGCCTCAAGGAACTCGGCGACGTCGTCATGTTCGACATCGCCGAGGGCATCCCGCAGGGCAAGGGCCTCGACATCGCCGAATCCTCGCCGGTCGACGGCTTCGACACGCACTATCTCGGCGCCAACGATTATTCCGCGATCAAGGGCGCCGACGTCTGCATCGTCACCGCCGGCGTGCCGCGCAAGCCCGGCATGAGCCGCGACGACCTGCTCGGCATCAATCTCAAGGTCATGGAGCAGGTGGGCGCCGGCATCAAGAAGTATGCCCCCAACGCCTTCGTCATCTGCATCACCAACCCGCTGGACGCCATGGTCTGGGCGCTGCAGAAGTTTTCGGGCCTGCCGAAGAGCCACGTCGTCGGCATGGCCGGCGTGCTCGACTCGGCCCGCTTCCGCTACTTCCTGGCCGAGGAGTTCAAGGTCTCCGTCGAGGACGTCTCCGCCATGACGCTCGGCGGCCACGGCGACGACATGGTGCCGATGGTGCGCTATTCCACCGTCGCCGGCATTCCGCTGCCCGACCTGATCAAGATGGGCTGGACCACCAAGGAGAAGCTCGACGCCATCGTCGAGCGCACCCGCAAGGGCGGCGGCGAGATCGTCGCGCTGCTCAAGACCGGATCCGCCTATTACGCGCCGGCCGCGTCGGCCATCGCGATGGCCGAATCCTACCTCAAGGACAAGAAGCGCGTGCTGCCCTGCGCCGCGCATCTCGACGGTCAGTACGGCCTGAAGGACATGTATGTCGGCGTGCCGGTCGTCATCGGCGCCGCGGGCGTCGAGCGCATCATCGAGATCGACTTCAACAAGGCCGAGCAGAAGATGTTCGAGAAGTCCGTCGCCGCCGTACAGTCGCTCTGCGAAGCCTGCGTCGGCATCGCCCCGAACCTGAAGTAAGGGAACCATAGCCCCGATGAACATCCACGAATACCAGGCCAAGCAGGTCCTGAAGGGCTACGGCGCCCCTGTCGCCGCAGGCGTCGCGATCATGACGGCAGGCGAGGCGGAAGCGGCGGCGAAGTCGCTGCCGGGCCCGCTCTACGTCGTGAAGAGCCAGATCCATGCCGGCGGCCGTGGCAAGGGCAAGTTCAAGGAACTGGCCGCAGACGCCAAGGGCGGCGTCCGGCTGGCGAAGTCGATCGACGAGGTCGTCGCACACGCCAAGGACATGCTCGGCAACACGCTGGTCACCAAGCAGACCGGCCCCGAGGGCAAGCAGGTCAACCGCCTCTACATCGAGGACGGCGCCGACATCGACCGCGAGCTCTATCTCTCTATCCTCGTCGACCGCACCGTCGGCCAGGTCGCCTTCGTCGTTTCCACCGAGGGCGGCATGGACATCGAGCAGGTCGCGCACGACACGCCCGAGAAGATCATCACCGTGGCCATCAACCCGGAGACGGGCGTGACGGCGGCGGACGTGGCGAAGCTCAACGGCGCGCTGGCGCTGTCGGGCGAGGCGGCGAAGGACGGCGAGAGCCTGTTCCCGATCCTCCACAAGGCCTTCGTCGAGAAGGACATGGCGCTGCTCGAGGTGAACCCGCTGATCGTCATGAAGGACGGCCGCCTGCGCGTGCTCGACGCCAAGGTGTCGTTCGACGGCAACGCGCTGTTCCGCCACGACGACATCAAGGCGCTGCGCGACGAATCCGAAGAGGATTCCAAGGAAATCGAGGCCTCGAAGTGGGACCTCGCCTATGTGGCGCTCGACGGCAACATCGGCTGCATGGTCAACGGCGCCGGCCTTGCCATGGCCACGATGGACATCATCAAGCTCTACGGCGCCGAGCCGGCCAACTTCTGCGACGTCGGCGGCGGCGCCGGCAAGGAGAAGGTCGCGGCCGCCTTCAAGATCATCACCGCCGATCCGGCCGTGAAGGGCATCCTGGTCAACATCTTCGGCGGCATCATGAAGTGCGACGTCATCGCCGAGGGCGTAATCGCCGCGGTCAAGGAAGTCGGGCTGAAGGTTCCGCTGGTGGTCCGGCTCGAAGGCACCAACGTCGAACTCGGCAAGAAGATCATCAACGAGAGCGGCCTCAACGTCATCTCCGCCGACGATCTCGACGACGCGGCCAAGAAGATCGTCGCGGCGGTTCAGGGCTGAAATCATGCGTCGAGCGGCGGTCGCAGGGCTTCTGGCTTTTTCCGGCCTCTGCCCCGCATCCGCCGCCGACTACGACACCGCCTTCGTGGATGCCTTCGCCGAGGCATGCGTGCCGCAGCGCATGAGCTATCCCGGCACGCTGGAGACCGCGCGCGCGGCCGGGTGGCGCGATGCCGGGCGCGATGCCAATCCCGAACTCGACGTCATGATGGGCAAGTCCGAGGACGAGGCGAACGATCCCGAACTGAAGGGGACGTTCGAGTACACGATCCTGACGAAGCCCGTGCAGGATCAGGACCACTATCTGGTCGTCAGCCGGGCCTCCTTCATCATCGACGAGGACGAGGACGAGGACCCGCCGAACCCCTGGGTCTATATCGGCTGCTATCTCTACAATTTCGATGCCACGGCCCCGATCGGTCCCGGCCAGCTGAGCGCCCTGCTCCAGAAGCCGGTCGCCAATCGCCATTCGGACGATACCCTGACGAGCTATGTCTGGGGTCCGCCCTGCCCGATGCCGCGCACCGGAGACACCTACCTGACCTTCATCCCGGAAGGCAGTCCCCACGCGGTAACGACCGGCTTCTCCGGCCTGCTGCTGAAGTTCGAGACCTCGGAGCCCGACCCGGGCGAAATCGTGCCGGAAACCTATTGCTGAGCCGGCGCCTGCTCCCGACCGTCGCGAGACCCCGCTTTCGCTTGCAAATCCGCATCGCACGGTTTATGTGCCCCACATAACCTGTGTAACCGGTCCATGACCAAGAACCTCACCCTCGCCATCGACGATGACCTGCTCGACAAGGCGCGGGTGCTGGCGGCCATGCGTCGCACGACGGTGAACGCGATGGTGCGTGGCTTTCTCGAACGCGAGATCGAGCGGGAAACGCTGCAGGCGACGCGTGCGGAAGCATGGAGCCGGATGTTCCAGGCTGCGGACGCCGATGCCCACAGGCGGGACCACCGCCTGAGGGATGGCGAACGCATGTTCGATCGTGAACTCTTCTACGAGGAGGTCATGCGTGAACGCGGCCTTCTTTGACACCAACATCCTCGTCTGTGCCGCCGACACGGCCTGTCCGGATCCTCGCAAGAGAGACCATGCCCGCCAGCTGATGCAGTCGCGCGAGGTCACCGTCTCGACGCAGGTGATGATGGAGTTCTACGGTGTGCTGCGCCGGAAGTTGGCCTACGGCCCGGACGTGGCCACGCGGTGGATCGAGACGCTGCAGGACGAACATGTGATCAGCCTGGACGCAGCCGACGTCGTCCATGCGGTCAAGCTGTCACGACGCTACGACATCTCGCATTGGGATGGCCTCGTCGTTACTGCCGCGGAGCGGGCCGGGCTCGCCGTTCTCTACACCGAGGACCTCAACCACGGCCAATCCTATGGGTCCGTGCGGGTCTGCAATCCGTTCATACAAGATTTCTTAGCTTAGGTTCGAAGGGAAGACTGCCCCATGTCCATCCTCGTCAACAAAGACACCAAGGTCCTCGTCCAGGGCCTGACCGGCAAGACCGGCACCTTCCACACCGAGCAGGCGCTGGCCTATCACGGCACGCAGATGGTCGGCGGCATCCACCCCAAGAAGGGCGGCGAGACCTGGACCGGTTCGAAAGGCGAGAGCCTTCCGATCTTCGCCTCGGTCGCCGAGGCCAGGGACCGGACCGGAGCGACCGCGTCGGTGGTCTACGTGCCGCCGGCAGGCGCCGCCGAAGCCATCATCGAGGCGATCGACGCCGAAATCCCGCTGATCGTCTGCATCACCGAGGGCATCCCGGTCATGGACATGGTCAAGGTCAAGGCCAGGCTGGACCGGTCTTCGTCGCGGCTGATCGGCCCGAACTGCCCGGGCATCGTGACGCCGAACGAGTGCAAGATCGGCATCATGCCGGGCAATATCTTCCGCAAGGGCTCCGTGGGCGTTGTCTCGCGCTCCGGAACGCTTACCTATGAAGCGGTCTTCCAGACCTCGAACGCCGGTCTCGGCCAGTCGACGGCCGTCGGCATCGGCGGCGACCCGGTCAAGGGCACGGAGTTCATCGACATGCTCGAAATGTTCCTGGCCGACGACGAGACCCAGTCGATCATCATGATCGGCGAGATCGGCGGTTCGGCCGAGGAGGATGCCGCCCAGTTCCTCAAGGACGAGGCGAAGAAGGGCCGCAGGAAGCCGATGGCGGGCTTCATCGCGGGCCGCACGGCACCGGCCGGCCGCACCATGGGACACGCGGGCGCGGTGATCTCCGGCGGCAAGGGCGGCGCGGAAGACAAGATCGCGGCGATGGAATCGGCGGGCATCCGCGTTTCCCCGTCGCCGGCGCGGCTCGGGCAGACGCTGCTCGAAGCGCTCAAGGGCTGAGATCGGGATTGACCGGCCGCGCAAGCGGCCGGTGACGCCAAGGGGCAGGAAAGGGCGGGCAGCCGCCGAGGAAACAGCGGCACGACCGCCGCACCAAGAAGGAGACGGGGCGAAGCGCTCCGGCAAGGCACAGAGATGGCACGGCAGGATCAGGCCAACGACCAGTTTTCCCTCACCTCGTTCCTCTATGGCGGCAACGCCACCTACATCGAAGAACTCTACGCCTCCTGGCAGGACGACCCCAATTCGGTCGACGCCGAGTGGCGCGATTTCTTCGGCGCCCTGAAGGACGATGCGGGCGACATCCGCAAGAATGCCCGCGGCGCCTCGTGGGAGCGCGCCAACTGGCCGTTGAAGGCGAACGGAGAGCTGGTCTCCGCGCTCGACGGCGATTGGGGCACGATCGAGAAGCACTTCGACAAGCGCACCCGCGAGAAGGCCGCGACCACCGGCAAGACGGTGTCGGAAGCCGACGTTCATCGCGCGACGCGCGATTCGGTCCGCGCCATCATGATGATCCGCGCCTTCCGCATGCGCGGCCACCTGCACGCCAATCTCGATCCGCTCGGCGTCGCCAAGCCGCAGGAAGACTACAACGAGCTGTCGCCGGAGAACTACGGCTTCACCGAAGCCGACTACGACCGCCCGATCTTCATCGACAACGTGCTGGGGCTCGAGTTTGCCACCATCCGGCAGATGCTCGACATCCTGCAGCGGACCTACAGCTCGACGCTTGGCGTCGAGTTCATGCACATCTCCAATCCCGAGGAGAAGGCGTGGATCCAGGAGCGCATCGAGGGGCCGGACAAGGGCATCGAGTTCACCGCCAACGGCAAGAAGGCGATCCTGCACAAGCTGATCGAGGCCGAAGGTTTCGAACAGTTCATCGACGTCAAGTACAAGGGCACCAAGCGCTTCGGCCTCGACGGCGGCGAGGCGCTGATCCCGGCGCTCGAGCAGATCATCAAGCGCGGCGGCAACATGGGCATGAAGGAGATCGTGCTCGGCATGGCCCATCGCGGCCGTCTCAACGTGCTGACCCAGGTCATGGGCAAGCCGCATCGCGCCGTCTTCCACGAATTCAAGGGCGGCTCCTTCGCCCCCGACGATGTCGAAGGCTCGGGCGACGTGAAGTATCACCTCGGCGCCTCGTCCGACCGCGAGTTCGACGGCAACAAGGTACACCTGTCGCTGACGGCCAATCCCTCACATCTCGAGATCGTCAATCCGGTCGTCATGGGCAAGGCCCGCGCCAAGCAGGACCAGATCTTCGGCCGCAAGCGCGAGGAGGTCGTTCCGATCGAGGAGCGCGCCAAGGTGCTGCCGCTGCTGCTGCACGGCGACGCAGCCTTCGCCGGCCAGGGCGTGGTGGCGGAGTGCCTCGGCCTCTCGGGCCTTCGCGGCCACCGGGTCGGCGGCACGCTGCACTTCATCATCAACAACCAGATCGGCTTCACGACCAACCCGCGCTTCTCGCGTTCCTCGCCCTATCCGTCTGACGTCGCCAAGATGATCGAGGCGCCGATCTTCCACGTCAACGGCGACGATCCCGAAGCGGTGGTCTACGCCGCCAAGGTGGCGACCGAATTCCGGATGAAGTTCCAGAAGCCGGTCGTGATCGACATGTTCTGCTACCGCCGCTTCGGCCACAACGAAGGCGACGAGCCCGCCTTCACCCAGCCGCTGATGTACAAGAAGATCCGGTCGCATCCCTCGACCGTCCAGATCTACTCGCAGAAGCTGATCGCCGAGAAGCTGGTGACCCAGGAAGAGGTCGACCAGATGAAGGCAGAATGGCGCGCCCACCTCGAGGCCGAGTTCGAATCCGGACAGGCCTACAAGCCCAACAAGGCCGACTGGCTGGACGGCGCCTGGTCGGGTCTGCGCAGCGCCGACAACCAGGACGAACAGCGCCGCGGCAAGACCGCCGTGCCCATGAAGACGCTCAAGGAGATCGGCCGCAAGCTGACCGAGGTTCCCAAGGATTTCGAGGCGCACCGCACCATCAACCGGTTCCTGGAGAACCGCCGCCAAGCGATCGAGTCCGGCGAGGGCATCGACTGGTCGACGGCCGAGTCGCTCGCCTTCGGTTCGATCCTGCTCGAAGGCAACCCGGTCCGGCTGTCGGGCCAGGATTCCGAACGCGGCACCTTCTCGCAGCGTCATTCGGTGCTCTACGACCAGCGCGAAGAGAACCGCTACATCCCGCTCAACAATCTCGGTCCGCAGCAGGCCAACTACGAGGTCATCAATTCGATGCTCTCGGAAGAGGCCGTGCTCGGCTTCGAGTATGGCTACTCGCTGGCCGAACCGCGGGCGCTGACGCTCTGGGAAGCGCAGTTCGGCGATTTCGCCAACGGCGCCCAGGTGGTCTTCGACCAGTTCATCTCGTCGGGTGAGCGCAAGTGGCTGCGCATGTCGGGCCTCGTCTGCCTGCTGCCGCACGGCTATGAAGGCCAGGGTCCCGAGCATTCCTCGGCCCGCCTCGAGCGCTGGCTGCAGATGTGCGCGGAAGACAACATGCAGGTCGCCAACATCACCACGCCGGCCAACTACTTCCACGCCCTGCGCCGTCAGCTGAAGCGCGACTTCCGCAAGCCGCTGATCCTGATGACGCCGAAGTCGCTGCTGCGCCACAAGCGGGCCGTGTCGACGCTGGCCGAGATGTCGGGCGAAAGCTCCTTCCACCGCCTCCTGTGGGACGATGCCCAGCTGCTGGCCGACCAGCCGATCAAGCTGGTCAAGGATTCGAAGATCCGCCGCGTCGTCATGTGCTCGGGCAAGGTCTACTACGACCTCTACGAGGAGCGCGAGAAGCGCGGCATCGACGACGTCTACCTGCTGCGCATCGAACAGCTCTACCCCTTCCCGGCCAAGGCGCTGATCACCGAGCTTTCGCGTTTCCGCAACGCCGAGATGGTGTGGTGCCAGGAGGAGCCCAAGAACATGGGGTCCTGGTCCTTCATCGACCCCTACCTGGAATGGGTGCTGGCCCATATCGACGCCAAGCACCAGCGCGTGCGCTACACCGGTCGTCCCGCGTCCGCATCGCCCGCGACGGGCCTCATGTCCAAGCACCTGGCGCAGCTCGAGGCTTTCCTCGAGGATGCGCTGGGCGAATAGTCTCGTATCGATCCGAAACCCCTTCGAAGGCACGGAAAAACAAACATGGCCACCGAAATCCGCGTCCCCACGCTGGGTGAATCCGTCAGCGAAGCCACAATCGGCAAGTGGTTCAAGAAGGCAGGCGATGCCGTCGCGCAGGACGAGCCGCTGCTCGAGCTCGAAACCGACAAGGTGACACTCGAAGTTCCTGCCCCCGCGGCAGGGACACTGGCCGAGATCACGGCCGCCGAAGGTGAGACCGTCGGCGTCGGCGCACTTCTCGGCATGATCGGCGAGGGCTCGGGCGCAGCGCCCGCGCCGAAGAAGGCCGAGCCGGCCGCCGCCAAGGCCGACGAAGGCGCATCGGTGGCACAGGGCTCCGGTGCCGGCGCCTCCGCCACCATGAAGGACGCGGCCGAAAAGACCGCGGCTGTGACCGGCAGCGAGGTCTCTCCGCGCAGCGACATGCCCGCCGCGCCTTCGGCCGCCAAGCTGATGGCCGAGAAGAACCTGTCCGTGGACCAGGTCGCCGGCTCTGGCAAGCGTGGCCAGATCCTCAAGGGCGACGTGCTCGACGCGATCTCCCGCGGCGCGCCGGCACAGCCCGCCGAGACGCCGAAGGTTCCGCGCACGGCCTCCGCTGCGGGCGACGAAGGTCGCGAAGAGCGGGTCAAGATGACCCGCCTGCGCCAGACCATCGCGCGCCGCCTGAAGGACGCCCAGGCGACCGCCGCCATGCTGACGACCTTCAACGAGGTCGACATGAAGGCCGTGATGGACCTGCGCAGCAAGTACAAGGACGTCTTCGAGAAGAAGCACGGCGTGAAGCTCGGCTTCATGGGCTTCTTCACCAAGGCGGTGACGCATGCCCTGAAGGAGATCCCGGCGGTCAATGCCGAGATCGACGGCACCGACATCATCTACAAGAACTACGCCCACATCGGCGTGGCCGTCGGCACCGACAAGGGCCTCGTCGTCCCCGTCGTGCGCGATGCCGACCAGATGTCGATCGCCGAGATCGAGAAGGAGATCGGCCGCCTGGGCATCGCCGCGCGCGACGGCAAGCTCTCGATGGCCGACATGCAGGGCGGCACCTTCACCATCTCCAACGGCGGCGTCTACGGCTCGCTGATGTCGACGCCGATCCTCAACGCGCCGCAGTCGGGCATCCTCGGCATGCACAAGATCCAGGAGCGGCCGATGGTCGTCGGCGGCCAGATCGTCATCCGCCCGATGATGTATCTCGCGCTCTCCTACGACCACCGCATCGTCGACGGCAAGGAAGCCGTGACCTTCCTGGTGCGCGTGAAGGAGAGCCTGGAGGATCCGGAGCGGCTCGTGCTCGACCTCTAGAAAAAACGGAGAACGACGATGAGCCTGGAATTCCTCCTCACATCCCTCATCGTCGTCCTCATCCCCGGCACCGGCGTCGTCTACACCGTGATGACCGGCCTGTCGGCCGGTCGCGCAGCAAGCGTCGCTGCGGCGATCGGCTGCACGCTCGGCATCGTGCCGGCGATCGCTGCTTCGGTGGCGGGGCTGGCCGCCCTGCTGCACACCAGCGCGCTGCTCTTCCAGGTGCTGAAATATGCCGGCGCCGCCTATCTGCTCTATCTCGCATTGCAGACGTTGCGCGACACCGGCGCCATGCAGATCGACGCGGGAACCGAACGGCGGCGCGTCCCGGCATGGCGGACCATCCGGACAGGCTTCCTGATCAACATCCTCAACCCGAAGCTGTCGGTCTTCTTCTTTGCCTTCCTGCCGCAGTTCATCGACCCGGCGGCCACCTCGCCGGTGCCGCAGATGCTCCATCTCGGCGCCGTGTTCATGGCGATGACCTTCGCCGTCTTCATCGTCTATGGCTTCTTCGCAGCGCTTGTCGGCGAGCGCATCCTGAAGAGCGAGACGGTGATGACCTGGATGCGCCGGACCGTGGCGCTGGCTTTTGCCGGCTTCGGACTGCGGCTGGCGCTTTCGGAGCGCTGAGCCGGCCTAGCCCGCGTCGGCTGCCGCCCGCCGGCGCCCGCTCCACTCCGCGATCGCGATACCGGCGAAGGCGAGCGCGATGGCGACCACGTGGTAGCCGTGCAGCATCTCGCCCAGCACCATGAGCGACAGCAGCGTTCCGAAGATCGGCACGAGGTTGATGAAAAGCCCGGCCCGGTTCGCGCCGATCATCTCCACGCCGCGCATGTAGAACACCTGCGACAGCAGCGAGGGAAAGATGGCCGTGTAGGCCACGCAGCCCCATCCCGTCGCGTCGGGCCAGATCAGGGCGCCTGCGGCGTGCTCGGCAATGGCGAAGGGCACCGAGGTCAGGCAGGCCGCCGCCGACAGCACGATCATGTAGCTCTGCCAGTGGATCGCCGGCCGGTAGCGCAGGAAGACCGTGTAACCGGCATAGACCAGCACTGCGACCAGCACCAGCGCGTCGCCGCGGTTCAGGTCGAGCCTCAGGAGACCTCCAAGGTCGCCATGCGCGGCCGTCAGCACCACCCCGACGAAGGTGAGGAGGAAACCAAAGATCTGGCCGGCGAAGACGCGCTGCCTGAAGATCAGGAAGTTCAGCGCGAAGATCGCCATGGGGATTCCGGCGTGCTCGATGCTGCCGTTGACCGCGGACGTGTAGAGAAAGGCGCCGTACAGCGCGAGATTGAACGCCGCGAAGCCGAAGAAGCCCATCGCCGACAGATAGGCCAGCCGCGGCCGGATCGCCGCCCAGTCGGCCCGGAACTGCCTGTGGCCGATCAGGTAGAGCAGCCCGAAGGCGACGGTCCACCGCAGCACCACGAAGAGCATGGGCGAGACGTGCCCGACCGCCATCTTTCCGGCCACGGCATTGCCGCCCCAGAACATCGTCGTCAACAGGAGCAGGACATAGGCCGCTCGGTGCATGAGGTCTGCCTTGGTTCGAGACCGCGCCGGGTTAGAAGCTCGTTCCGGCGAAGTAAACGATCAGCCGCGCAATTTGGTTGTACCTGTGCCACAAACCAGAGGGATGGGGGGTCGCGCGGGCCTGTGCGCCCCGCTATAGAGGCCTGTCGTTTTTTTCGGCGCTGATCCTGCGCCGGCACAGGAAGGAAGCAGCAATGGCCAATGTCGTGGTCGTCGGGTCTCAGTGGGGAGACGAGGGCAAGGGCAAGATCGTCGACTGGTTGTCCGAGCGGGCCGATCTCGTCGTCCGCTTCCAGGGCGGCCACAATGCCGGCCACACCCTCGTCGTCGACGGCAAGGTCTACAAGCTGTCCCTTCTCCCCTCGGGCGTCGTGCGCCCGGGCAAGATGTCGGTCATCGGCAATGGCGTGGTCTTCGATCCGCATGCCTTCGTGGCCGAAGTGGACCGGTTGAAGAGCCAGGGCGTCGAAGTAACGCCGGATCGCCTGAAAATAGCCGAAAACACGGCGTTGATACTGTCCCTGCACAGGGAGCTCGACGGATTCCGCGAAGACGCGGCTTCGAATTCGGGCACCCGGATCGGAACCACCCGCAGGGGTATCGGCCCGGCCTATGAAGACAAGGTCGGGCGCAGGGCAATCAGGGTCATGGATCTGGCGGACATGGACACCCTTCCGGGCAAGGTCGATCGCTTGCTCACCCATCACAACGCGCTGCGGCGCGGTCTCGGCCACGCCGAGGTCGACCACGCGACCGCGATGGAGGAACTGCGCTCGGTGGCCGACAAGATCCTGCCGTACATGGACCGTGTCTGGAAGATTCTGGACGACGCGCGCCGTGCAGGCGACCGCATCCTCTTCGAGGGCGCGCAGGGCACGCTGCTCGACATCGACCACGGCACCTATCCCTTCGTCACCTCGTCGAACACGGTTTCGGGTCAGGCGGCAACCGGCTCCGGCGTGGGCCCGGGCACGATCGGCTACGTGCTCGGCATCACCAAGGCCTATACCACCCGCGTCGGCGAAGGCCCCTTCCCGACGGAACAGGACAACGAGGTCGGCAATTTCCTCGGCGAGCGCGGCCATGAGTTCGGGACGGTGACCGGGCGCAAGCGTCGCTGCGGCTGGTTCGATGCCGTGCTGGTGCGTCAGGCGGTGGCGGTCAACGGCATCGACGGCATCGCACTGACCAAGCTCGACGTCCTCGACGGGCTCGACGAGATCAAGGTGTGTATCGGCTATCGCCTGGACGGTGAGGAAATCGACTATCTTCCGGCCAGTCAGGGTGCGCAGGCGCGGGTGGAACCGATCTACCAGAGCCTCGAGGGCTGGAAGGGCACGACGCGCGGCGCGCGCAGCTGGAACGATCTTCCGGCGCAGGCCGTGAAATATGTTCGTTATGTCGAGGAGCTGATCGGCGCGCCGGTGGCGCTGCTTTCGACCAGCCCGGAACGTGAGGACACCATACTTGTGACGGACCCGTTTCAAGATTAGGCTGAAACTCCCGCGGGGGGCGGAGATGACCGCATCTGTCCGGGAGGGAAAAGTATAGGTCGAAGAGACATATGGCGGATTTCGTAGCGGTCCTGAAAAAGACCATCGAAGGCCTCGGCGAGACCACGCCCGACGTGCGCGAGAAGGTTTACCAGAAGGCGCGCATGACCATCGGCGCGAAGCTGGCTGCCCTCAACCCGCCGGCGTCGCCTGCGGTCGTCGACCGACAGCGCAGGGCGCTGGAGGAAGCGATCCGCAAGGTCGAGGCCGAGTACGCGGCGCTCGAGGCCGAGGACGAGCCGGAAGACGAGGTGGAAGACCCCCTCGACGAGCTCGACGCGCTGTTTTCCAGCCTTTCGAAGCCGCCGGTGAAGGCCGCGCCCGCAGCGCCGCGCGAAGATCCTGCGCCGCGCCCGGCCACGCCCGCGCCTGCAGCAGCTCCCGCCACCAAGGCCGCCGCGCAGGCGAGCACGGCTCCCGCCGCGATTGCCGCTTCGGCGGGCGCCCCGGCGGCAGCCGCACCCCTGGACGGGTTCAGGCCGGCACAGCCCCAGCCGGCTCAGGCGGCGCGCGGCTATGCGGCAATCGAGCCGGGACCCGAAGACGACGAGGAGACCCCCTACGAGACCGCGGACGACGAGCCTCTCTACGAGCACGCCGACGCTTACGACCCCTACGAAGAAGACACCGGTCCGTCCTCCCGGGACGACGATCCGCTGTCCGGCGCCATGGCGGCCGACGATCGGCGCTACGGCGCTGCGCGAGCGCCGCTGGAGCCGTCCCGCGATCGCTCAGGCGTCGCCAAGATCGCGGCCGGTGCAGCTGCCGCCCTGATCGTCTTCGGCGGCCTCGGCTACGGCTTGTGGGCCAACCAGGACATGATCGGCTCGTTGTTCGGCGGCGACGACGTGGCGGCGGTGCGCCCTGCCCCCGAGGCGGCACCAGCACCGGCGCCGCTCGATCCGGAGCCGGCCGAGGAGGAGGAAGAGGAGATCGCCGCCGTAGCCCCCGCGCCGCTGGCAGCGGATGAAGCCGCCGACGATTCCCCCGCCAGCGACGCCGCTCCCAAGTTCACCCAGCGGTTGACGCCGGACGGCAGCGAAGTCGACGACGGCCCCGCCAATGGCGTGCCGCTGATCGGCGAGGGCACCTCGATGGCGGCCGTCACGCCGGCCCCACCGGCCCCGGCCGCGTCGGCGGCGGCGCCTGCCTCCGACACCGCCGTTCCCGTCGGTCAGCGCGCCATCTTCTACGAGGAGCGGACCAGCGTCGCCCAGGGCTCGGCCGAGCCCGGCGCAACGGTCTGGTCGCTGATCCAGGAATCGCCCGGCAACGATCTGCCGCCCGAGCCGGCCATTCGCGCCGAGGCGAGCGTGCCCGGCCGCGACATCCAGCTTCGCATGACGATCCGCCGCAATGCCGACAAGTCGCTTCCGGCGAGCCATATCGTCGAGCTGATCTTCATCACTCCGGATAACTTCGCCGGCGGCGCCGTCGACAACGTGCTGCGCATGACGATGAAGGAAAACGAGGAGTCCGCCGGCAGCGCGCTGGCAGGCATGACGGCCAAGATCGCCGACGGCTTCTTCCTTCTCGCACTCAACGACGAGAAGCAGGCGCGCGACGCCAACAACGCGCTGCTGCGCCGCCAGAACTGGATCGATGTCCCGATCGTCTACAAGTCGGGCCGCCGCGCCCTCATGACGATGGAGAAGGGAATACCCGGCGAACAGGTCTTCGAGCAGGCCCTGCGCGCATGGCAGGAAGCCGACAGCGGCTGAACGGGCTCCAGGCGCTCCAGAGCCCGGCCGTCAGGCCGCGAGGCGCACCTGCATGGGCACCGGCAGGTTCATGAAGCCCGGCCGCGCGATGACATAGCCCTGCAGGTGGTCGATGCCGAGGTCGCACAGCACGGCATGCTCGCCTGCCGTCTCGATGCCTTCCGCGATCAGCGTGATCCCGAGGTCCTTCGCCATCACCACGATGCCGCGCACGATCGCGCGCCGAGCCCGGTCCGTATCGATGTCGCGGATGAGATCCATGTCCAGCTTGACGATGTCGGTCTGGAAGTTCGCCAGCAACCCGAGCCCGGCATAGCCGGCTCCGAAATCGTCGAGCGCCGTCAGGAAACCATACGACTTGTAGGCACGCACGATGTCCTTCACGTGGTCGGTATCGCGGATCATCTCGTCCTCGGTGAATTCGAAGATGATGCTGGACAGCGGGAAGCCCGTCTCGCGGGCCGTCTCGAGCGTCAGACGGATGCAGGCCTCGGCCTTGTAGACCGCATTCGGCATGAAGTTGATCGACAGTCGGGCTCCGAGATCGGCGAGCCCGAGCGACGCCGCACTCCGGATCGCCATGCGGCGGCAGGCCTGGTCGAAGGCGTAGCGGTTTTCTTCAGTCACCCTGGCCAGCACCGTTCCCGCGCCTTCGCCGTTCTCGCCGCGCACCAGCGCCTCGTAGGCGAAGATCGAACCGTCGGCAGCCGACACGATCGGCTGGAAAGCCATCGCGATTCCACCGGGGAAGGCTTCGCCGTCGCGGCAGCCCGCGCAAGTCTGGTGACGGGATTTCATCGGTCCGGCAGTCCTGTGCTTCGTGGCAACGTCAGGCGCGGCGTTTGCGCCTGGCCCATCCTTGGCCGGGAAGTCTGAAGCCTCGGTTACCGTCGCGCGTAAAGTCGTTCGCCGGCAACGAGGGCGTGAACACGGGGCGCAAACGAAAATCGCCGCCAGGCAGGCCCGGCGGCGATCAAGAATACCAGTTCCGCGGCTGCTGCTTCAGGCTTCGGCGCCTGCGTCGATGGTTCGCAGCGACTGCGCCTGGCGGCGGGCAGCAGCCTTCACCGCCTCCTGCACCTTTTCGAAGGCGCGCACCTCGATCTGGCGCACACGCTCGCGGCTGATGTCGAACTCCGAAGACAGTTCCTCGAGCGTCAGCGGGTCTTCAGACAGCCGCCGCGCCTCGAAGATGCGTCTCTCGCGTTCGTTGAGCACGTCCAGCGCGCCCGACAGCATACCCCGCCGGTTCTCCAGCTCGTCCTGCTCGACCAGCATCTCTTCCTGCGACTGGCTGTCGTCGACGAGCCAGTCCTGCCACTCGCCCGACTCGCCTTCGGTGGCGCGGATGGGCGCGTTCAGCGAAGCGTCGCCGGAGAGGCGCCGGTTCATCGACACCACCTCTTCCTCCGACACGTTCAGCCGCGTCGCGATCTCGGTAATCTGCTCGGGCTTGAGGTCGCCCTCTTCCAGCGCCTGGATCTTGCCCTTCACCTTGCGCAGGTTGAAGAACAGCCGCTTCTGGTTGGCCGTGGTGCCCATCTTCACCAGGCTCCAGGACCGCAGGATGTACTCCTGGATCGAGGCCTTGATCCACCACATCGCATAGGTGGCCAGGCGGAAGCCCCGGTCGGGCTCGAACTTCTTCACGGCCTGCATGAGGCCGACATTGCCTTCCGACACCACTTCGCCGATCGGCAGGCCGTAGCCGCGATAGCCCATCGCGATCTTGGCGACGAGGCGGAGATGGCTGGTGACGAGCTTGTGCGCCGCAGCGGTATCGCCATGCTCGTTGAACCGCTTGGCGAGCATGTACTCCTCCTGCGGCTGCAGCATCGGAAAGCGACGGATCTCTTCCAGGTAGCGGGCAAGGCCGCCTTCTCCGGAAACGATACTGGGTAATGACTGGGCCATGAAGCGCCCTCCCTCTTCTCGTGTTAGACCCCCGGCGATCGGCAGGCCTGCGGACGCGGCCGTGCTCACGACGCACCACGACCTGCGATCAATATAGGAACGAAATCTGGCGATTTCACGGTCGATGTCGGGACGACACGCTGTGTCACCCACACGTGAACGGGCCGTGTAGCCGGGGTCTTCGTAGGGCGTTCAGCCCCGGCGCTTGATGGTCAAACCCTCGAACCCCGCCACGAGTTCCGCCATGTCGGGCGGAAGGGGCGTCTCGAACGACATCGCTTCCCCGGAAGCGGGATGGCGGAAGGAGAGCAGCCGCGCGTGCAGCGCCTGGCGGGGGAAGTCGCGGGCAAGGCTCTTCACCGGGTCGGGCAGGCGGTTCGCCTTGGTGCGGAATGCGGCGCCGTATTCGGGGTCCCCGACGAGCGGATGGCCGATATGGGCCATATGCACGCGGATCTGGTGCGTTCGGCCGGTCTCCAGCCGGCACTCGACCAGGGCCGCCACGTCCTCCTTGCCCGCCAGCGAAAAGCGGCTCTCCACCTTGAAATGCGTCACCGCGTGGCGGGCGTCGTCGCGGTCCTCGCTGACGACCGCCCGCTTGGTGCGGTCCCGGCCAGACCGGCCGAGCGCCGCGTCGATGGTGCCCGCGTTGCGCGGCGGCACGCCCCAGACCAGCGCCGCATAGGCCCGCTCGAGGTCGCCGCTGCGACCGTGATCGGCGAAGGCGTCCGACAGCGCCCGGTGCGCCGCGTCGGTCTTGGCCGCCACCATCACGCCGCTGGTGTCCTTGTCGAGCCGATGCACGATGCCCGGCCGCCTGACGCCGCCAATGCCCGAGAGCGATGCACCGCAATGATGGATCAGCGCGTTGACCAGCGTCCCGGTCCAGTTGCCAGACCCGGGATGCACGACGAGCCCGGCCGGCTTGTCGATGACGATCAGGTGCTCGTCCTCGAACAGCACGGTCAGCGGGATGTCCTCGCCCTCGGGCTCGGCGGGTTCGGGCTCGGGGACCGCCAGCACGATCCGGTCGCCAGGCGCGATCTTGCGCTTCGGCTCCGTGACGGCAACGTCGCCGATACGCACCGACCCCTCGCGGATCAGCGCCTGGACCCGGCTGCGCGAATAGTCGCCGCCGAGCCTGGCCGTCAGCCACTGGTCGAGCCGTTCGCCCGCAGCAGCGGAATCGGCGACGAAGGCGCTTTCGCCTTCCAAATCGGGTTCGGCTTCGATATCAGGGGCTCGCGACAGGGACTTGGCTCCGGAAAAATGCAGAAACCGACCTTCGATCACGAACTCGCCGAACAGCCGCTCGATCCGGCTGCGGAACGGGTCCAGCGCAAGCTCATGCGCTTCGTCGTCATCAACATCGGAATTCTGCTGGCGGCCGTTATGGCCGTGCTGGGCGCCGTTGTCTACAAGTCAGGCGTCTTCTCGTCGTCGAGCGAGCCCGCGGCGACCAATGCCGTGGTCCCCGCGTCCGCCGACATGCCCTTCGTCGAGGGCGTCATCGCCCTGCCGGCCGGCGCGCGCGTCGTTTCGCAGGCGCTCTCGGGCGACCGGCTGACGCTGCATGCCGTACTGCCGGGCGGCACCACCGCGATCTACCACTACGACCTCGCCCAGCGCCGCATGCTCGGCCGCTACGTGATCGCCGAGTGACCGCCCGACCGTCGCGCCGCATCGCCACCGTGGCGGTGCTCGTCGCCGACCAGGACGCGGCCATCCGCTGGTATCGCGACTGCCTCCGCCTCGACCTGCTGGAGGACGTCCCTCTCGGCGGCGGCAAGCGCTGGGTGGTCTTGGGCACGCCCGACGGCGGCGCCCGCATCCTGCTTGCCCGCGCCGAGGGGGACACCCAGCAGGCGCGCATAGGCGACCAGACCGGCGGCCGCGTCTTCCTGTTCCTGGAAACCGACGATTTCGACCGCGACCACGCCGCCATGCTCTCGAGGGGCGTCGTTTTCCTGGAGCAGCCGCGGCGCGAGGCCTATGGCACGGTCGCGGTCTTCGAGGATCTGCACGGCAATCGCTGGGACCTGATCGAGCCGAGGCGCGACGCCTGAGGCCTGTTTTTCTGGACCTTCGCCTGCAAACTAACTATAAGCCCGCGAAATCCTGAAAAGACCGACGACAGGGGTGCCATGGCTGGCCATTCACAGTTCAAGAACATCATGCATCGCAAAGGGCGCCAGGACGCCATGCGCTCCAAGATGTTTTCCAAGCTCGCGCGCGAAATCACCGTCGCCGCCAAGATGGGAATGCCCGATCCCGACATGAACCCGCGCCTGCGCCTGGCCATCCAGGCGGCCAAGACGCAGTCCATGCCGAAGGACAACATCCAGCGCGCCATCAACAAGGCCGCCGGCAACGACACCGAGAACTACGAGGAAGTGCGCTACGAAGGCTACGGTCCCGGCGGCGTCGCCGTCATCGTCGAGGCGCTGACCGACAACCGCAACCGCTCCGCCTCCAACGTCCGCGCGGCTTTCACCAAGGCCGGCGGCGCGCTCGGCGAGACCGGTTCCGTCTCCTTCATGTGGGACCGCGCCGGCGAGATCTACTACCCGGCCGCGGCCGGCGATGCCGACAAGGTGATGGAAGCGGCGATCGAGGCCGGCGCCGAGGACATCCAGTCCGACGCCGAGGGCCACACCATCTACACCGCCTTCGAGGATCTGGGCGAGGTGTCGAAGGCGCTCGAGGCGACGCTCGGCGAGGCGGAATCCGTCAAGACCATCTGGAAGCCGCAGAACTCGATCCCGGTCGACGAAGACCGCGCCCAGTCTCTGATGAAGCTGATCGCCGTACTCGAGGACGACGACGACGTGCAGAACGTCTACGCCAACTTCGAGGTCGACGAGGAGACGATGGCGAAGCTCTCCGCCGCCTGATCGGCTGCATCTTTCAGTTGAACTCCGGCGCGGTTTGAGCCACTCCTTCTGGAAGGAGTGGGGGAACTGTTTGATGAGTGACGGTGCGACGAGCGATGCAGCGCGGCGGGCCGGCTTCTGGCGGCGCGCGGCGGCATTTCTGGTCGATCTGGCGGTGGTTTCCATCCCGCTTCAGATCGTGGTCGCCATGTTGTTTGCCTGGACGAACGGCGGGATACAGGGAGGGTTTGGCTTCGTGCTCAAGACCTGCTCGCCTGTGGGCGGACTTCCCCCGGGGCTGCAGACGAAAATTGCCGATCCCACCAGCTTCGTCGACTGCCGCTCGTCGCTGCTGGGAGCCGATACGTCTCGCTACCTGCTCGTCGCCAGATCTGAAACGCAGGGCGCAACGACGACCGGTGTTTTCGAGACGTTCTGGCTCGACTCCAGCGGGCAACTCGCGGAGTTGCCGGTCTACAACGTCTCCTGGATCGCTGGACTTGCCCTGCTTGCCTATTTCGTCGGGATGGAGGGCCTCCGGGGACAGACGGTCGGCAAACGGCTCCTCGGAATCCGGACGATCGTCATCTCTCGGGGCCGCACGATCGGAGCAGGCATCTACCGCGCCCTCGCGCGCCGTCTGGCCATGATGCTCTTCACGCTCGCGACCTTGCCCGCCTGGGCGATGGCCGCATGGAACGGCGACGACATGGCTGCGGTGCCGCAGCTTCTGGTCGACCCGACCTACCGGGCGGTGAACCTGGCCGGCATCGCCCTCGGCGTCGCCTGGTTCGTCTGGATCACCGTGTCGATGGCGCGCAAGCGCGACCCGATCTACGATCGCATCGTCGGCACGGCCGTCATTCGTACATCATCATGAAGCCCGTCATCCGCATCACCTACTGCACCCAGTGCCAATGGCTCCTGCGCGCCGCCTGGATGGCACAGGAGCTTTTGTCGACCTTCGGCGCCGACATCGGCGAGGTGGCGCTGGTGCCGGGCACCGGCGGCGTCTTCGAGATCGCCTGCGACGGCGTCATGATCTGGGAGCGCAAGCGCGACGGCGGCTTTCCGGAGGCCAAGGTGCTCAAGCAGAAGGTGCGCGACGTGGTGTGGCCGGAGCGCGACCTCGGGCATTCGGATCGGCCGGCGGCGGTCCCGTGAGCGCGAAATGGCCATTGTAACCACCTTGCCCGCCGCAGGCGATGATGACGTCCGGTCGTCGCCAACAAAAAACCCCGCCGAGGCGGGGTTTTTGCGGTAAGGAAGATCGCGGCGGCTCAGAGGCCGAGACCGGCGAACTTGCTCTTGAACTTGGTCAGGCGGCCGCCGCGGTCGAGCAGCGTCTGCTGACCGCCGGTCCAGGCCGGGTGCGTGGACGGGTCGATGTCGAGGTTCATCGTATCGCCTTCCTTGCCCCAGGTCGACTTCGTGAAATACTCGGTGCCGTTGGTCATGACCACCTTGATGGTGTGGTAGTCGGGATGGATTTTCTCTTTCATCGCTCTCGTCCTGATCCTTGGGGCATCCGCGCGGCCGGCGCGCCTGCGGCAATCTTGCCCGTGTTAAATGGTTGAAGCCGCGGCCAGCGAGGGCTACGGCTTCAAAAAACGTCGGCGAGCCTATACATCAGCCGAAACGGAAGCACAAGACCGGCCCGCGCAAGCACGCGGCCGGCGGGGCAGGAAGCGAGGACGGCATGGCGGATGCATCGGGCGAGGCTGAAAGACGCCGCCGCTCCCTGAAACCGCTGCGCAAGCTGTTTCCCTACCTCCTGCACTACAAGGGTCTGGTGGCCGGAGCGCTGGTCTTTCTCGCGCTCGCCGCGGCCACGACGCTCACCCTGCCGCTCGCCGTGCGGCGCATGGTCGATCACGGCTTCTCGGCGTCGGACTCCACCTTCATCGCCAACTATTTCTCGATGCTGATCGTGATCGCCCTGGTGCTCGCGCTCGCCTCTGCCTGCCGCTACTACTTCGTCATCACGCTCGGCGAACGCATCGTCTCCGACGTCCGCCGCGACGTCTTCCGGCATGTCACCACGCTTTCGCCCGGATACTTCGACACGGTCCAGTCGGGCGAAATCGTCTCGCGGCTGACGGCCGACACCACCCAGATCAAGTCGGCCGTCGGCGCCACCGCGTCCATGGCGCTGCGCAACACCATTCTCGGCATCGGCGCCCTTGGCATGATGGTGGTGACGAGCCCCAAGCTCTCCATGCTGGTGATCGGCGCGATCCCGGTCGTCGTCATCCCCCTCGTGGCCTTCGGCCGTTCCGTGCGCCGCAAGTCCCGGCTCGCGCAGGACACGCTGGCCGCCGCCTCCGCCTATGCGAGCGAACAGATCGGCTCGATCCGCACGCTGCAGGCCTTCACCAACGAGAGGCTGGTCGCGAGCCGCTTCGCCGAGGCGGTGGAAGCGGCCTTCAGGGCGGCCCAGTCGTCGGTCTTCGCCCGCTCCTTCCTCACCTTCTTCGCGATCTTCATGATCTTCTCGTCGGTGGTGGCAGTGCTCTGGTTCGGCTCGCGCGACGTCCTGACCGGCGCCATGAGTGCAGGCACGCTCGGACAGTTCCTGCTCTACTCGGTCTTTGCCGCCGGCGCGCTCGGCGCCCTGTCGGAGGTCTGGGGCGAACTCAGCCAGGCGGCGGGCGCCGCCGAACGCCTGACCGAGCTTCTCGCCGAGGAGCCGACGATCGCCGCGCCCGCCGATCCGATCCCCCTGCCCGCGACGCCGATCGGCTCGGTGGCGTTCCGCGACGTCCATTTCGCCTATCCGACCGCGCCGGACCGCTCGGCCCTGCGCGGTTTCTCCTTCGAGGCGAAGCCGGGCGAGACGATTGCCATCGTCGGTCCGTCCGGCGCCGGCAAGACGACGATCTTCTCGCTTCTGCTGCGCTTCTACGACCCGCAGCGCGGCGCGATCCTCGTCGACGGCGTCGATCTCGCCCGGGCCGATCCGCAGGAGGCGCGGTCGCGCATCGCGCTCGTGCCGCAGGACCTCACCATCTTCGCCGCCACGGTGCGCGAGAACATCGCCTTCGGCCGTCCCGGCGCGACCGATGCCGAGATCGAGGCGGCCGCGACCGACGCGCTGGCCGACGAGTTCATCCGCGCGCTCGACAAGGGCTACGATACGCCGGTCGGCGAGCGCGGCGTCACGCTCTCCGGCGGCCAGCGCCAGCGCGTCGCGATTGCCCGCGCCATCCTGCGCGACGCGCCGATCCTGCTGCTCGACGAGGCGACGTCGGCGCTCGACGCCCAGAGCGAGACGCTGGTGCAGGCGGCGCTCGAACGGCTGATGGAAGGCCGCACCACCCTCGTCATCGCTCACCGCCTCGCCACCGTCCTCAAGGCCGACCGCATCCTCGTGCTCGACGAGGGACGTGTCGTCGAGGAAGGCACCCACCAGAGCCTCGTCACGCGGGACGGCGTCTATGCCAGGCTCGCCAAGCTGCAGTTCGAGACCGGTGCGGATGCGTTCAGGAAAGCGGCGGAGTAGCGGGAGAGGCGGGCTGCCTTGGCGTAGTGCGTCTCGGAAAGCGGCATGATATATGGTTTCGGGCGTCTATCTTCGGAGCATGTCATGCAGGTCGCCAGATGGGGCAACAGCCTCGCCGTTCGCCTTCCCGCAGCCGTGGTAGAAGCGCTCGACCTGAAGGAGGGCGACGAGATCCGGATCAACATCGCCGGCGAGCGCACCTTCGAGGTCGAAAGGGACACGTCGCGCAAGCAGGCGCTCGAGCGCATCCGTGCGCTTCGCCGGCCGCTACCGTCCGGCTGGACCTTCGACCGCGACGAGGCGAACGCGCGATGACCACCGCCGCGGCGGAATTTCTCGACACGAACGTCATCGTCTATTCGTTCTCGCAGGGAGACAAGGCCGACATGGCCGAAGCGCTGCTTGGAAGGGGATGCAGCACGAGCCTGCTTGCTTTGAACGAGTTCGCCAACGTCGCCCGACGCAAGCTCGACATGGACTGGAGAGAGATTCGCGACGGGCTTGCGGCCGTGCGCCTGCTCTGCGGGACCATCCTGCCGATCGACCTCGCGATACACGAGACGGCACTCGACCTCGCCGAGCGATACCGCTTGAACGTCTTCGATGCGCTCATGCTGGCGTCGGCACTCAGCGGCGGGTGCACCACCTTCTGGACTGAGGACCTGCATGATGGGCTCCTGATCGAGGGCAGTCTTCTCGTGAAGAACCCTTTTCGCGGGCAGACATAACGCGCCAAAAGCATGTCGCGATCTTTCAGATTCGCTCCGCACGCTTTAGGCTTATGTTTTCGCGCATGTCTTTCACCCGAAACCGGTGCCCGCTTTCGGTAGACATGCTTTAGGGCATCCGTCGCCTCGCGCTCAGGCAGGGCGCTGACCGGCGAAAGCCTCCAGCCGCGCCCGCGCAAACCGCTCCGCTACGTCCCTGGGCGACCAGTCGCGGCGGCCGGCCTCGCATGCCTCCACCATGGCCACCATCGCCTCGGCGAGCGGGGCGCGCAGGCCGTGTCCGGCAGCGAGCCGCGCCACGGCGCCCTGCAGGAAGCGCACCTCGGTGGTGCGGCCGCGGGCAATGTCCTCGGCCATGGAGGAGGTGGCCTGCGGGTCGATGGCGAGCATGCGGCGGGCGACGAGGCGAAACAGCGGGTCGGGCAGCCTGAGGAGATGCGGGATCAGCGCCGGGCGCACGCCCTCGATGCGCGGCAGCGCAAGCCCCGCGCGGCGGGCGACTCCGAGCGCCTCTGCCATCTGGTCGGCGAGCAGCAGGCGCCAGGCCCGGCGCGACAGTTGCGCCTTCAGCGGCAGGCCGGACAGCGCGTTGAGCGCGTTGTTCAGGTTGAGCACGAGCTTGGACCACGCGAGGCCGGCCATGTCCGGATGCGTGGCGACGGGCAGGCCTTCGACCGAGAGCAGCGCCACGAGACCGGCATCCCCCGCCTCGACGGTCAGCGAACCCGCCGTCGCGCGATGGAAGCGCGGGGCGGCGCCCGCCGTTGCCGTCTGCACCACGTTGAACGGCACCATGCCGGCCAAGACCGGGCGTCCGGGCAGCCGGGCACGGAGCAGTTGCACGTTGTCGACGCCGTTCTGCAGGCTGACAACGACCGCCGACTGCGGTGCGTGCGCGGCGATCAGCCCGGCCATCGCCTCCGTGTCGCCGCTCTTGACGGTGACGAGGATGACATCTGCGTCGCGCATTGCCGCCGAGGGCTCGACCTCGAGACCGATCGCCTCCGGCCCGACATGGCGCCCGCGCGCCTCGAGGTCTGTGATCCACAGGCCCTGCACGGCGATCTCTCGCACGAGCGGCAGCCGGGCCAGCAGCGTCACGTCGCGGCCGGCGAACGCCAGTGAACCGCCGACGAAGCAGCCGACGCTGCCTGCCCCCGCCACCACGATGCGCGCCGTTTCATCCATGCCGGCGACCGTCCCGTGTCACCCCAGCATCGTCCGCGCCGTGCGCAGGAAGATGCGCGCGCCGATCGGGATCAGGTCGTCGGGAAAGTCGTAGTCGGGATTGTGCAGCTGCGGGTGCTTCTCGCCCGAGCCGAGGAACAGCATCGCCGACTTCGCACCCTTGCCGAAGCGGCCGAAATCCTCCGACGCACGCATCGGGAGTTCGGCCTCGTCGTGGCTGACGCCTTCTGCATCAAGCGCGGCTGTCAGATGCACCGTCGCGTCCGGATCGTTCAGGCTTGCGAGGAAGACCTCGTGATAGTCGACGGCATTGCCGAGGCCACCGGCCTCGGCCTCCTGCCGCACCAGCGCCTCCGCCGCCGCCATCAGGTCCGCCATGCGCTCGTCGAGCCGGGTGCGCAACGTGCAGCGTATCTCGGCCTGTCCGGGCTGGATGCCATAGACCGGTTCGCCCATGGCGACGTGGCAGACGGTGACGAGCGCGAAGTCGTCGCGGCTGAAATGGCCGGCCGACAGCGCGGTCAGTGCAGGCATCAGCCGGCTCACCGCCATCATCGGCGACACGCCGGTCTCGGGCATGGAGGAATGCGCCGTCCGGCCCGAAAGCACGATGCGCATGCCGCGCGAGGCGCAGTTCACCACCCCCGGCTTCAGGCGGACATGTCCGAGCGGCGTGCCGGGCAGGTTGTGCAGCGAAAACGCGTAGTCGGGTGCGATCTCGGGGAAGCGCGGGTCGGCGATCACGCCGGCCGCGCCCTCGCCCGTCTCCTCGGCAGGCTGGAACAGCAGGACGACCCGTCCGGACGCCGGTCGCCGGCGCGCGAGCTGGCGCGCCATGGCGGCAAGGATGGCCGTGTGCCCGTCATGGCCGCACATGTGCGACTTGCCCGGAACCCGCGATCGATGCGGCGCATCCGAGATTTCCTCGATCGGCAGCGCGTCGAGCTCCGAGCGAAAGAGCAGCGTCGGCCCCGCAGCGCCGCTATCGAAGACCACGGCCACCCCGTGGCCGCCCATCTCCGTCAGCACCCTGTCGGGACCGGTGTCGGCTAGGAAGGCGACGACCTCGCGTGCCGTCCGCACCTCCTCGCCGGAAATCTCCGGGTTCTCGTGGAGCTTGCGCCGCCACGCCGTCAGCTCGGCGATGTCGGCATTGGTGAAGTCGTGCTGCATCAGGTCCATACCGCTCTCCTCATCGCGCCGCGTGGCGGCCCGCATTCCTGCCCGAGAAGATGCAGCCGCCGAGGAATGTTCCCTCGAGTGCGTTGGTGCCGTGGTAGCCGCCGCCGCCGAAGCCCGCAACCTCGCCGGCCGCGTAGAGACCGGGGATCGGCTCGCCCGACGGATCGAGCACCTGCCCGTCGAGATTGGTGTGCAGCCCGCCCAGCGTCTTGCGTGTCAGGATGTTGAGCCGCACCGCGATCAGCGGCCCGTTTGCGGGATCGAGGATCTTGTGCGGCGCCGCCGTGCGGATCAGCTTGTCGCCGAGATAGGCGCGCGCGCCGCGGATCGCCGTCACCTGCGCATCCTTGGAGAAGGGGTTGTCGATCTCCCGGTCGCGCGCCTCGATCTGCATCCGCAGCCGCCCGGCATCGATCATCGCTTCGCCGGTCAGCGCGTTCATCGCCTCCACCAGCGACGCGAGATCCTTGCGCACGACGAAGTCCGCGCCCTTCTCCTTGAAGGCCTCCACCGGCGGCGGCGCCGATGCGCCGCGGCGGTTCTTGAGCACCGCCCGCCAGTCCTTCGCCGTGAAGTCCGGGTTCTGCTCCGAGCCCGACAGCGCGAATTCCTTCTTGATGATCTTCTGCGTCAGCACGAACCAGGACCAGTCATGGCCCGTGGCAAGGATGTGCTTCAGCGTCGACAGCGTGTCGAAACCGGGCATGCAGGGCGCCGGCAGCCTTTCGCCGCGCGCGTCGAACCACATCGACGACGGCCCCGGCAGGATGCGGATGCCGTGGTTCGGCCAGATCGGGTCCCAGTTCCGCACGCCCTCGGTGTAGTGCCACATGCGGTCGCCGTTGATGACCGCCGCGCCGGCGGCCTGCGTGATCGCGATCATGCGGCCGTCCACATGGTGCGGCACGCCGGCCACCATGGTCTTCGGCGCCGGCCCCAGCCGCTCCACCGGCCAGGCCTTGCGCACGAGATCGAGGTCGCCGCCGATGCCGCCGGACGTCACCAGCACCGCGCCGGCCGACAAGTCGAACGCGCCGGCGACCGCGCGGCCGGATTTCTGGCCGCGCAGAACGGTCGACGGCTCAAGGATCTCGCCCGCCACGCCCGTCACCGCTCCATTCGTGCGGATGAGACGGGAGACCTGGTGGCGGAACTTCAGCGTGATGAGACCGGCAGCGGCATGCGCCCGCACCCGCCGCTCGAAGGGCTCTACGACGCCCGGTCCCGTGCCCCAGGTGATGTGGAACCGCGGGACCGAGTTGCCGTGGCCGTGCGCATGGCCACCGCCGCGCTCGGCCCATCCGACGACCGGAAACCAGCGCATGCCCATCGTATGGAGCCAGGGCCGCATCTCGCCGGCGGCGAAGTCGACATAGGCTTCCGCCGTGCGGCGCGGCCACTCATCCTCCGGCCGGTCGAACTGCGCCGAGCCCATCCAGTCCTGCAGCGCGAGCTCACGGCTGTCGCGGATCCGCAGGCGGCGCTGCTCGGGGCTGTCGACGAAGAACAGGCCGCCGAGCGACCAGAAGGCCTGCCCGCCCAGCGAATTCTCGCCCTCCTGCTCCAGCACGACCACCCGCTTGCCGCGGTCGGCCAGTTCGGCGGCAGCCACGAGGCCGGCCAGCCCGCCGCCGACGATGATGGCATCGCAATCCATGATGTCTCCTCCCGCCCTCGCCGTTCGAATTACGCATGCGGCGCAAGACCGATCAAGCGCAAGCACCCGCTCCCGGTCGCTCCGTCGAGCTGGCGGCGGGCCTCCCGCATGCGAAGCCGACCGGCGCACCTGCCGGGCCTTGACGCGGCCCGGGCCGCGGCCTCATGTCACCGCACCGACAAGGGGAAAGCGGAATGGCCTCGACGATCCTGATCGCGCTGGTGGCGGCGCTTCACATCTACTTCATGTATCTGGAGATGGTCGCCTGGGACACACCGGCCGGGCACAAGGCCTTCCGGCTTGAGCCAGCCTTCGCCACCCGCTCGAAGGCGCTGGCGATGAACCAGGGGCTCTACAACGGCTTCCTCGTCGCCGGGCTCGTCTGGGGCCTCTGGCTCGGTGCGGAAGGCTTCGCGACCAAGGTCTTCTTCCTTGCCTGCGTGATCGTGGCCGGGCTCTTCGGCGCCGCCACGGTCTCGCGCAAGATCCTCTACGTCCAGGCCCTCCCCGCCGCGCTGGCGCTGGCAGTGCTGGTCATCGGATGGTGAGACCTCACCGTTCCGTCAGCTTGAGCTCGATGCGGCGGTTTCTGTTGCGTGCGTCGGGCGTGTCGCCTTCGACCAGCGGCTGGAACTCGCCGAAGCCGGCGGCCACCAGGCGGGCGGCGGGCACGCCCTGCGCCACCAGGTACTTCACCACCGAGACGGCGCGGGCCGAGGAGAGTTCCCAGTTGTCGCGGTAACGGCCGGTGCCCGACAGCGGAACGTTGTCGGTGTGGCCGTCGACGCGCAGCACCCAGTTGATTTCCGGCGGGATCTCGCGCTGCAGGTCGATGATGGCGGCCGCGAGCTTGGCCATCTCGTCGCGCCCGGCCTCGTTGATCACCTCCGAGCCCGAGGGAAACAGCACTTCGGACTGGAACACGAAGCGGTCGCCGACGATCCGGATGTTCTCGCGATCCGACAGGATCTCGCGCAGGCGGCCGAAGAAATCGGATCGATAGCGGTTCAGTTCCTGCACGCGCTGCGCCAGCGCGACGTTGAGCCGGCGGCCAAGATCCGCGATCTTGGCATTGGACTCGCGGTCGCGTGATTCGGAAACGTCCAGCGCATCCTCCAACGCGGCGATCTGGCGGCGCAGCGCCGAGATCTGCTGGTTGAGTAGCTCGACCTGCGAGAGAGCGCGCTGCGAAATCTGCCGCTCGCTCTCCAATTCGCCGCTCAGCGTGCCGATCTGGTCGCGCGCGGCGGCATCTGCGCCGGAGCCGGCAGCGAGCAGGCTTTCCAGCCGCGTGCGCTCCGTCTCCGCCGCCGAGAGCGAGGCCTGGAGGTTGGCGAGCTGGTCCTCCGCGTCCTGCGAATTCGACCGCTCGAGCGCCAGCAACTGCGTCAGTTCGTTGATCTGGGAGTTCAGCCGGTTCAGGACCTCGTCCTTGCCGCTGATCTCGCGCGACAGCAGGAACTGCGCCAGCACGAACACCGACAGGAGGAACATGATGGCCAGCAGCAGCGTCGAGAGCGCGTCGACGAAGCCCGGCCAGTAGTCGATGCTGCGTTCGCGGCGGCGGCCGCGCCCGAGCGCCATCTCAGTTCCCTCCCCGCTTCTTCAGCGACTGCGCGATGCTCTCCAGAACCTCTCGCGTCGCACGCTGCTCCTCCGCCTGAGATTCGACCCAGTCCCGCATCATCTGCTGCTCGCTGCGCATGTTCTTCACCAGCCCTGAGATGCCCTCTGCGAGATTCGCCATCGAGGTGGCGACGCGCTGGCTCGACCCGCCGGTCTCGCTGATCGAGCGCAGCTGCTCCGCCATCCGGCGCATCTCTTCCGACGAGGTGTGGCGGCCCGGATCGACGGCCGGCGTATCCGAGCCGAGATCGGTCACGGAAGAAAGCCAGTTTTCGAGTTCCGTATAGAAGCGCGTCTGCGCCCGGCCCGCCTGCAGATCGAGGAAGCCGAGAACGAGCGAACCGGCGAGACCGAAGAGCGAGGACGAGAAAGCCGTCCCCATGCCGGCGAGCGGCGCGGCAAGACCCGTCTTCAGCGCGTTCAGCACGTCGTTGGCGTCGCCCGACCCCGGATCGAGCGACTGGATCGTGGCACCGATGGAGCCGATGGTCTGCAGGAGGCCCCAGAACGTGCCGAGCAGCCCGAGGAAGACGAGGAGGCCGATCAGATAACGCGAGATGTCGCGGCTTTCGTCGAGGCGGGTGGCGATGGAATCGAGGATCGTGCGCAGCGACACGGTAGACAGCGCCGTGGCCGAGGAGCGGCCGAGAAGCACCTTCATCGGCGCCAGCAGCACCGGGTCGCGCGTTTCCAGACCGCCCGCGCGGAAGGAATTCACCCAGCGCACCTCGCGGAACAGCCGCACCACCTGGTTGAACGCCAGCAGAACGCCCACCGCCAGCACGCCGATGATGAGGCCGTTGAGACCGGGATTGGTGGTGAAGGCTGCCGAAATCTGGCGGTACAGGATCGCAGCGACGAAGCCGGCGATCGCCAGGAAGATCAGCATCGAAAGCAGGAAGACCTGCGGACTGGAGAGTTTCTGCGGGTCGTACTGCCCCCCCGAGAGCGCCTCGTCCGCCGTTGATCCGAACCATGCCATGCCAAGCCTCAGTATCTGTCCCGCACCGATGGCGACTGTATCCGGAATTGTGACGAAAATGAAAGGACAGCGCCCGCGCCACCGCTGACGAATAGGCCTTTTCCGCCGTCAGAGCCGATGGATCACCAGCAAGTCCATCATCGCCGCCAGGTGAAGCCCCGCACCGGACACCACGAAGCCGTGCCACACCGCCGACTGGAAGCGCAGGTTGCGCCAGACGAAGAAGATCACGCCCGCGGAGTAGCAGATCCCGCCCGCGGCGATGTACCAGAACGTGCTTTGCGGAACGATGCGCGCAAGCTCTCCGGCGATTGCGATTCCGCTCCACCCGATCGCGAGATAGAAGCCGATCGCCACACGGTCGTAGCGCCCGGGAAACACCAGCTTGAAGGCGATGCCGGTGAGGGCGGCGCCCCAGACCACGGCCAGCATGATGCCGGCGAGCGGGCCGTCCAGCTGTGTCAGGAGCGGCGTGTAGGTTCCGGCGATCAGGAGGTAGATCGCGGAATGGTCGAAGCGCCGAAGGATCCATTTGGCCCGCGACGCCGGCCACAGATTGTAGGCGCACGACACCGACAGCACGGTCAGGAGCGAGACGACGTAGAAGATCGTCGCGACATACTCGGCCACCGCCGTGCGCCCGGCAGCGAGCCACAGCAGCACCGCACCTGCGGTGATGGCCAGAACGATGCCGATGGCATGGACGATTCCGTCCGCCAGCAGCTCGGCGCGGGTGATTCGCCGCCAGTCGGAGTGGAGATGGACGTAGGGGTGGCGGCGGTTCAGCGACATGACGGGCACCTTGGCAGGCCGATGTGACGGAAATATCGCCACGACGGTCGAAGCCCGTCAACGAAAGCGGCGCGGCCCGGTTCCTGACGTTTCCGCCTCAGGCCGGACGCGGCGTCAGCGGCTTGCGCAATTGCCGCAGCAGCACCCGGTGGATGGTCTCGTTGCCGGCGACCACGTTGCCGGTCTCGAACATCTCCTGGCCACCCTCGCGGTCGCTGGCAAAACCGCCCGCTTCGCGGATGAGCAGCAGGCCGGCAGCCATGTCCCACGGCGAAAGCCCGCTCTCCCAGAAGCCGTCGAGCCGCCCGGCTGCCACATAGGCGAGGTCGAGCGCGGCCGCGCCCATGCGGCGGATGCCGGACACTTCGCCCATCACATTGCGCAGTTCGATCAGCGCGTTGCCGTGGTGGCCGCGTCCCAGATGCGGAATGCCGGTGCCGATGACGCTGTCCGAAAGCTTGGAGCGTCCGGCCACCCGCAGGCGACGATCGTTCATGAAGGCTCCGCCGCCCCGCTCGGCGGTGTAGAGCTCGTCCATCGCGGGATTGTAGACCAGAGCGGCCTGGAGCTGGCCCTGGCGCTCGAGTGCGATCGAGACCGCGAAGATCGGGATGCCGTGCAGGAAGTTGGTGGTGCCGTCCAGCGGGTCGACGATCCAGCGGTGCTGGGCGTCCTCGCCCTCCACGACGCCCCGCTCCTCCATCAGGAAGGAATAGCCCGGGCGGGCGCGCGACAGCTCGGTGAAGATGATCTCTTCCGCCTTGCGATCGGCCTGGCTGACATAGTCGCCCGGTCCCTTCATCGAGACCTGGAGGTTCTGGACCTCGCCGAAGTCGCGCGACAGCGAGCGGCCCGCCTTGCGCGCCGCCTCGACCATAACCCTCATGAGCGCGGAATACGCCATACGATCAGTCCCGTCGGGTTCTCAGGCGCTTCAGTCGGCGCGGCGGATGTAGGTGATCTCGTTGGTGTCGACGAGGATCTTCTCGCCGGCCGAGATGAACGGCGGCACCAGAACGCGGATGCCGTTCTCGAGCACGGCGGGCTTGTAGGACGACGCGGCCGTCTGCCCCTTCACCACCGGGTCCGCCTCGGTGATGGTCAGCACCACCTGGTCGGGCAGCGAGATGCCGATCGGCTTCTCCTCGTAGAGTTCGACTGTCACGGTCATGCCGTCCTGGAGGAAGGCAGCGCGGTCGCCGACGAAGTCCTTCTGCAGCTCGAGCTGCTCGTAGCTCTCCGAATCCATGAACACCAGCGCGTCGCCCTGCTCGTAGAGGAAGGAGAAGTCCTTCTGTTCGAGGCGGACCTTCTCGACCGTCTCGGCAGAACGGAAGCGCTCGTTGAGCTTGGTGCCGTCGATCAGGTTCTTCAGTTCGACCTGGTTGTAGGCGCCGCCCTTGCCGGGCTTCACCGCATTGGTCCTGACCGCGACCCAGAGGCCGCCATTGTGCTCGATCACGTTGCCGGGACGGATTTCGTTGCCGTTGATCTTGGCCATTCTCGCATCTTTCGGAAGAGCTGGGCCCGGAGAGGCCGTTTCGGCGCCTCCAAGACCATAAATCGCACCGGGAGGCAAGAGTTGCCGCCCCCGGGCCTAGGGCTATCGCATTTGGCCGATGATTGATCTGGCGAAGGCGTCGGACCACCCTGCTCGCTTTCGTTTTCGGCTGATGGCGAGTTCGGGTCTGGCGGTTCGCAGGAGGTTGAGGGTCAGT
>NZ_JAOAOQ010000060.1 GCF_030398385.1 Aquibium sp. ELW1220
AGGCTCTTGATGTTCATTTTCTGACCTCCAGTCAAAGAGCCCTTTGGCAAAATACTGAATGCCGCGGTCTTGGCCCGCGCGCAGATCGTTGGCGATGGAGGCAAGGAGCGTGCGGGTGTCGCGCTCGGTCAGGCTGCGCTGCGGGGCGGTGAGATTGGCCCAGCCATCAAGGGCGGGATAGCGCGTGGTCATGAGAGCGGTGACGATGCCCTCGGTCCCGGTCAGGATCGTGTTGGCGGCGGCGGTGTAGGGGCGGATGGTCCCCGGATTGGCCACCCCTTCGATGCGGATCGTGCGGCGAAAGCCTGTGGCCGCCAGCGCATAGTCGCCGAAGGTGTTGTTGGAGTTGGCCACGGTGACCTGGCCGCCATCATGCGCCCAGAGGCCGACGCGGGACCAGTTGGTAAAGACCGAGACCAGCTGGACGAAGGCGTTGCGGGTGATGGCATAGCCCACGCCATTGGGATTGATGGCGGTAAAGCTGTCGACCACGACCGAGCGTAGCGGCGAGGACGGGGCGAGGACCGAGCCATCGGCCAGGAGATTGCCGCCACCGCGGGGCATCAGTGGATTGCCGGCGGTCTTGTCGATCGGCAGGACCATCTGGTCCTGCGAGAAGCTGTGGAGCTGCGAGCAATCGGCGATATAGGGTGATCGGGTGATGATCTCGCCGGGCTTGAAGGCGAAGGCATAGCCCTTTTTGGGCGGTCCGCCGGCCAGGGTGTAGGGCTCATGACGCAGGCCGGTGAAGGTGAAACCGCGTGCTTTGCAGCCATTGGAGAGGAGGAACATGTTGTTCTCCTCTTGGCCGGAGGGCAGGCGCAGCTTGGTCACGCGCAGGTCATAGCCATAGAGCGCGCAATTGGCGGGGATCACGGTCTCGGGCGGGACGGTGTATTCGCCGGGCTGGATGATGATGACGGCGGGCTGACCGAGGGCGGCTGCGCGGGCGAGGCCTTCGGCGACGGTGGCCAGCGGCACGGTGAGCGAGGTGCCGGCATTGCTGTCGCGGCCCTCCATTGTGACATAGAAGGTGCGGGCCACGGGAACCGAGGCCAGCGGCAAGCGCTCAAGGCTGGCGATCTCGATATCGGTCTGATGCCCCGTGCCGAAGACCTCGACCCAAGGCAGGGCGTAGCGCGCGCCGGTGGGCGCGATGACCTCGGCGGGGCCTGCGCCGGCTGGTGCGACCGAGGTGCGGATCGTGCGACGGCCGGCGGTGAGCGTCAGGGTGGTATCGGTGGTGATCGTCGTGGTGGAAATCCGCACCTTATCGGGCCCCAGCCAATCGATGCCGCAGGAAACGGCATCATTGGCGGGATCGGGGGTCTCGGCCGCGCGGCGCCAGGCGGCGCGAAAACTGTAGAGCTCACCGGGTTCCATCGGCACGGGGGCGAGACCTGCGATGCGGCCGGGGCCGGTGACGCGAAGCACCTTGCCATCTGGGGCGACAGCAGGCGTGGCGGTTCCGGTCTGGAACAGTTGCGGCGTATCGCCGGGGCGATGTTCGAGGGGCGTGTAGGTCTGCATGGGGCGAGTCCGGGATTGCGGGTTCAGGCGAGGCGCACTTCGATCAGCGGAATGGCGGTGATCGAGCCCAAACGTTCGAGATCGAGGGTGACGTCGAGGGTGTCGGCATCGAAGCGAACCGGCGTGTCGAATTCGAAACCGGCCGAAATGATCACGCCGGGATCGGGGGCGGTATCGAAGCTGACGATGCCGGATGTGATATCGGCGGCCCAGCCGGTGAACTGTTCGGCCCCATTCAGCGCGACCCGGATCGTGCCTGCGACCGGCTTCACGATGCGGCGCAGGTAGGTCTCGGGGCCGCTGCCATAGGCTTTGACGAGGGCAAAATCGGTGGCGGTGCCATTACCCACGCCGATCTGCTGGTCGAGTTCGGAGACGCGCACCGAGGGCAGGCAGGATTTGTAATCCGACCAGTCTTTGAACCGAAACGCCTGCAGTCGTCCGCGGCGGGCCTCGAAGAAGGCGACGACCCGGGCGAGATCATCGGCGCGGCGGATTCCATAGGCGACATCGAAGCGACGGCGGGACTGGGCCCAGGAGGCGTTGCGTTCCTCGAAGCCGGAGGCCAGTTCCACAACTTGCGTGCGCCGTTCGGGCCCCCCGCGCCCTCCGCGGCTGATGTCGTCAGGGAAACGGTCTTCGCAGAAGGTCATGCGGTGAGGTCCTTGGATTGTCTGTTCGTGGTGGTCGGCGGTCACATTCCCCGCCGCCCCAGCGCGACGGCGCGGGCGATGTCGCTGGCGACTTGCGTGCGCGATTGCCGGAAGCTCTCGGCGTCGCGGGTCTGGATGGTGACGTTGATCACTGGGGGCGCGTCCCGTCCCGCGGCACCCGCGCCATAGGCGGCGGCTTCTCGGCGCGAGAGAACGCGTTCCCCACGCTGCAGGATGGCTGGCACCTCGTCAGGTCTGAGCCCGGCCCAACCACCGTCATGCATTCTTGGCGCGGCGGCAAAGGCCATGGCGGGGACCATGCGTATGGGCGCCGGACCACCGACGATTCCACCTTGGTGAAAAATACCTGCAAAGAGACCGCCGCCCAATCCGCCGAGCGCGCCCGATAGCGCGTTGGCGATCGGCCCGAGGATGAAGCGCCGCGCGGCGATCACCGCGAGATCGGCCAGGATCGAGGAGACCAGGCTTTTGAACTCAAGCTTGCCGGTGGTCACGAAGGTCCGGAACGCGCTTTCTGCCGACTGGAAGGCCGAGACCAGCGATTGGCCGAGGCCCTTGCCCCAATCCATCGCGTCGCGGGCGTAATCGGCCAAGCTCTGCGCGACCGTGCGCCAGCCGGTGGCAGCTTCTTCCGCGGCCTGGGTTGCCGCGCCCCCCGCTTGACCTGTGGCATCACCGGCTTGGCCCGCCGCGTCTGCTGTCTCCCCCAGCGCCGCCGTCGTGCGATCGGCGGCCGCAGCGGTCTCGTCGAGTGCTGCGCTGCCTTCGGCGCCCGCAGAGGTGACCGCCGCCTTCAGAGCCTCCCAAGCGGTGCGCGGGCGGCTTGCTGCATCGGATAGCACGCCAGCAGCTTCAGAATAGCCATCCGCCCGTCCGCGTGCCGCGTCGGCCATGCCCCTGAACAGATCGGGCGCCTCGACATACGTGCGCCCCATCGCCGCCTGAAACGCCTCCGCCGCCGCGGTGCCGGTTGCAGCGGCCGCCCCGGCATAAGGGTTCTCGATGCCGCCCAGATCGACAGGATCGAGCGTGCCGATCTGGGCACCACCTTCGCCGACGGCCCAGTCAGGCAGGAGCGACAGCGCCGCGTTCAGCCCCTCAATGAAGCCATTGATGCGGCCGACCACGGCATTGAGCATGGCCTCGACCCCGTCGATCAGCCCGTTCGCCGCCTGGTAGGCGAAATCCCCGATGGTCTGGGGCAGCGCCCCCCAGATTGCGACCACCGCATCAAAGCCCCCCTGAAACGCCCCGATCGTGGCATTGGCCCAGCCGGTCATCGCTTCCGTCGTGCCCTGCAGCCCGTCGTAGATTGCGGCCTGTGTTCGGGCCCAACCAGCCTCGACGCGCGCCCATGCGGCAGAAGCCGTCAGAGAAAGCCGGTCCCAGGCCTCGGCGGCCACTTGGCCGAGCAGGCTCAAGGCGTTGCCGACGCCGCCGACACTGCTGACCAGTCGGGTGAACTGGTAGATCAGCTCGCCTGCGCCGACGATGAGCGCGCCTATGCCTGTGCGGATGAGCGCGCCGCGTAGGAAGACAAGTGCGGTGGCCAGACCACGGACAGACAGAGCGGCCGCTGCCATACCTGCGACCCAACGCCCGGCGAGGAAGGCCGCGAAGGTGGCGGCATAGGTGCCAAGGCGCGTCAGGTTGTCGAGGACGCCCGTGAACGCGCGGTTGATCGGGCCTCCGGTCTCCGCAAGCCGCAGGAAGGCTTCGGCCATTGCGGTGACCGCGGGCGCCAGTGCCGCCCCAATCTGCACCCGCATCCCCTGAAACACCTGGCCTACGCCGATCAGCGCGATCTCGGTGCGGCGCAGCGCGGCCAATGCCTCGCGGTCAAGCACGGTGCCAAAGCCAGCGGCCCGTTCGCCCAGCCGTGTCATCGCGGCCCCGCCACTTGCCAAGAGTGGGATGAGCCGTGTCGCATCCGAGGCCATCGCCTCAAGATAGAAGGTCATCTCCTGCTGGCCGAGACCGGCGCGCTCGAGCGAGGTGACGTAAAGCTGCAGGGCTTCAGGGCCCGACAGACGCGCGAATTGCTCGGCCGTCACGCCAACCTGCGGCGCGATATTCTCGAAGAAATCCGCCATCGGGCCGCCGCCCGTCTGCAGGAAGTCCCCGACCCGGTCGTTCACGTCCTTCAGGATGTCAGCGAGCTTCTCCTGCTCGATGCCGACCGTGGCCGATGCCGCCGACCAGCGCTGAAACACCTCGGGCGTGGCATTGGCCACCTGGGCAAACTGCTGGATTTGTGCCGCACTCTGCGCCGTCGTGCGTACGATGACGCCCAAGGCAGCGGAGGTGGCCGCGGCGGCTGCGCCCATGGCGACGCTGGCACGCCGCGCGAAGGCTGCAAGGCGCGTGTTGGCTGCCTCCATCTCGCGAGACAGACGTCCGAAGCCGCGCGCGCCGGCACCCCCCACGCCTTCAAGTTCCGCCCGGACCTGGCGACCGCCCACGGCCGCAAGGCGGACGCTGACACGCTTCTCTGCCATCGGTCTGATCCTTCCGGAAAAACATCGTTCGAAACGCGAACGAGGTCAGAATGAGGCGCTGATCACCGACCGCGTTTCTTCATTGAGTTTGCGCACCATCACCGCCTCGATGGGCGGCAGCAGTTCGGCCACCGCGAGTGGCGGAATGCCCAGAGCAGCGGCCATGGCCAGCGCCGCTGTCATGTCCCAGCCGATGACGATGGCGCCGTGCTGACCTGCGACCAGCCGAAGTTGGCCACCGAGGCGCTGCACGAGATCCCAGACCGCGATGCCCTCCTGGCTCAGGGGCCGGTTTGCGCGACTCGGGCAGTCCGGGCACGGCCCTTGGCAGGCAGCGCAGTAGCGAACGCCCCCGCCGAAGACCCAATCGGCAAGGGCGGTGAGACGTTTTTTTCTGCGTCCAGGAGCAGGCCCTTCGAGACGTAAATCGTCTGGAAGGCCTCGAAGACCGGCCAGATATCCAGCAACGCATCGATCGCGGCGGGGCTCACCGGCAAGGGTTGGCCCTCCGCATCGCCGACACCCTCCCAGTCGAGGATCGCCTGTCGGGCCAGCGCCTTCGCCATGGTCAGGGCCAGCGCTTCGGTAGCGACAGTCCCGCCGATATTGTCGTCGCTTTGTACGGCCGCGAGATCCAGTGCCGGATCGGCGCGGGCCGCGACCATCAGCGCGGTCGTTAGCGGGCGCAGCTGGACGCGGAGGCCAGGGATCAGGTCGACCCAGCGGGGTGCACTGGTCAGATCAAGGGTCAGCATTGTCAATAGCCCTCCACCGTGTTCACCAGCGTGACGCGACACATGTGCCCTGCGCTGGCATTCTTCGCCGCCTGCCAGTCGAAGCTCGCCTGGATGCCTTGGGGCCCCGGGATCTCGACCCGCGGTCGCGGCAGATGCACGGCGGGCACGTCCACCGTCAGGCTTTCGCCGGAGGGGAGCGCATAGCCGAAGCTGAGCGCGCAGGCTTCGCCCGCGATCGCCTGTTCGATCAGCGTCTGATCGGCAAAACGCACCTCCAGCCGACCCGTCAGCGCCGCCATGCCGGGATCAGCTCCCTCGATGCGCCCGTCATTGCGGATGGTCTCGATCCGGTCGATGCCATTGGCATAGGTGATCTCGGCCGAGACGACATTGCCGAGCGGCTGGCCATTGCGGGTGATTGTACCGTTGAAATGGCCAAAGCGGCGGAAGGCCGGCACCTCTGGCGTGCCTATGGTGGAGGCGGCAGCGACACTCTCACCCTGCGCGATCAGCCGCGCCGTTGCGGTCAGCAGGCCAGACCGCGCCATCTGCCAGCTGAGCTGGTCCAGCACGCAGCCTGTGGCCAGCGCATAGCGCGGCACTTCCGGCATGGCCGTTTCTATGCAAAGTGATGGCAGTTCCCAGCCGCCCGAGGTGAACACATGCGTGAACGGCCCGGGCTCCAGCCCCGTGGTCACGGGCGCGCCGAAGGCCGCTTTCAGCCAGACCCCGAACCCCACCGTGTCGAGGGGCACGACCACATCGCCATCGGCGGTGACCGCATCCCCCAGCGGGGCCTGCGGATCGCGGCCATAGCCGAGCAGTTCGGATGCCAGGAGCGGCTGTTCGGCCCCGAGCGTGCTGCTAACAAAGGGTATCTGCCACCAGCCCGCCTCTGGTGCGGTGCCGTAGATCGTCTCGAAGGCAAGCGCCAGTCTTGCCCGGGCGCCATGCGCTCGTGCCATTGTATCGTCTCCATATCGGTAAGGGGTCAGGCCAGGGGATCAGCCGTGGAATAGTGCAGCACCACCGGGATGACCGCCGCCTTCAGGCTGGCTGCGCCTTCGATGGGCAGATCGACTACGCGCGGCGCTCCCGCCTCGATCCAGTCGCAGAGGCCGCCCAGCGTGCGGTCGGCGGCGAGAGCCGTGCCGATGCTGACGATCAGCGTGTCGAATGTGGCGTCACGGTCGGTGCCCTGCACGACTGCCTCGATCTCCGCCCGGTGCTGATAGTGGTAGCGCAACGGTGACAGCGTGACCTCTGGCTCCCCTGGCTCGCCATCGCGCAGGATCAGGAGGCCAGCAGCTGGGACGCGCTCGGGCAGCACCTCCCCGCGCAGCGCGGTGGCAGGCAGCGCCGAAAGCCGCGCGTGCAGCGCGGCGAGGATGGTTTCGCGGGGTGTGGGCATTCTTGCCTCTGCCGGGTCTAGTTAGCAGCAGTCATCGTCGTGTATTCGTGAGGAATGTATTTCAATGGATCTGCGAGGTGCTTCAACGTGTTCTACCTTGATCTTTATCCGGCCGACCCGCCTGGCTTTCAGGCACTGTCGACATCCGCAGATTGGCTTCCTTGGCTGATCAGGGCCGTCCCAGTCGGCATTCACCCCGACGTCCGGAGAAGGCTGAAGTCTAACCTGAAGCACATTTTGGTCGGTCTTGAGATGAAGGCTGGCTTAATCGTTCCGCATGGAGATCGAATATCTCGTAAGTCAGTGCTTTTCGAACCTTACTTCCAGATCATGAACTTCGAGTTCGGCGTCGGCGTGTTTTCGGTTTGCGAGGGCCTTGGATCGGTCCATCACCTGGCAGGAATCGGCGACGATGGCTCGACCGGCGCGCGCGTCCACACGAACGACTGGATCGCGGCACTATGCCGTGAGTTCGACCCAACCGGTGCGGCGCAACTGGATGCAAATGTCCGCCGTGTGAAGGAAGTGCGCGACAAGATGCACCAAGACAGGCTTGGCGCAAGGGCAGACATTGATTGGCACGACTTCGGCTACAACCAGTCGTTTATTCCGTCCCGCGCCGCATTGCAGCCGCTTCTGCGGAGGCACCTTGGTTACGTTCCGGGTCAAACAAATCTACTGCTCTGATGATTTCAGCGGTGCTGACGCTCAGGCGCCGGACGAACTCCAGCGTCCCTCCACCCAGTTCGCCACAATCAACCCCGGCACGGCATCATGTGCGCGTTCGGCATCGCGTGCCAGATCGAGCCGCTTGGGTAGCTTGACCTGCGGCACCAGCAAGAAGATCGGTGCGGTTACGAGGCCCCGGCCAGTTTTCGAACGCGACGCCACGGCGCGACCCTTCGTATTCAACCGCCCTTCCGCCACGAGCAAGCTTGGCCCCCGGCGGCGATAGACGAAGCGCAGCCGCAAACCGGTGCGGCGTTCCCACTCGCCAGGACTGATCCGACCGCCGCGGGTGGATTTGCCAGCGGCAGCGGTCGGGATCGCGACCCAAAAGCCATTCTTTGATCGGATCAACGGCCCGGTGTTGTGGGCACCGACGATCACGGGGGCTTTCGACCAGACCAGCGCGGCGGCATCGAGGCTCTCACCAGATTTCGGGAAGGCCTGACTGCGGATCGAATTGGCGAGCCGCGCGCCGAGGCCAGCGCCGGTGATCTGCGCGCGCCACGCCGTCTTGAGACCGTTGCCAGCCTCGCGGATTGCAGCCGAGACCGCGCGCTCGCCCGCCGCGACATCTGCCGTCATCATTGCGACGATGTCAGGGTAAATGTCGAGGGTCACGCGCATCGCGGTCACGCCGGGCGCAGGTCGACGGTCCAGACAAGGCGCTCGCGGTCGCGGACGGGCTCGCCCTGGATGAGGAACGCCTCGCCGTCGATCTCGATCCGGTCGCCGGGACGCGGGTTCACCACCTCGGCGACGCGCAGATCGATGCGGGTGGTCTCGGACCAAAGCCGGGCATCCCCAAAGCCGGTCACGTCGTCCGGCCGACGCAGAATGGCGCGGACCAGTGATGGCCCGCCACCCTCGGTCGTGTAGAGGACGTCCCGCGCGAGATTGGCGTCCGCGAAAAGCGTATCAAGGGCGATCGCAAAGGCGGTCATCAGGTCCGCCGTGCCGAACGCAGCACCTGCGGCCGGGTGCAGATCGGCAGCGGGTTGCTTTCGATCTCGAGGCGCACCCACTCGTCACGGTCGCGGTCGGGGATCATGCGCGCATAGAGCGGCAGGCCAAGCGTGTTCACCGTCTCGAACGTATCGGCGGGGGCGTAGTAGATCTCGAACAGTCCCTCCACGCCTTCGGGATAAAAATACGCCTTGTCAGTCGGCACGCCGAAGCCGAGTCCGCCCCGGTAGCGCCGGAAGGTGATGCCGCCGAAGCTGACCTCTTCGCCCACGCGGCCGCGCAGATCGGCGGCGGCGGCAGTGTTGAGATAGGTCTCGCGCACCTCCTTATGCGCCACCAGATCGGCGAAGAAGGCCGAGCCGCATTCGGCGCGCAGCTGGATCTGGCCCGCGGCCAGCCCGCCCAGGCTGTCCTCCACGCTTTCGATCATCGCCTGGCAGCGTTTGCGCAGGGCGCCTGAAGCTGGGGTTGCGTTATCGAGGTCAAAGTCGACCTCTGCCGCCGGGGTGATGCCGAACTCGGTGTAGTAGTTGATGACCGTGGCCCCATCCTTGGGATCCTTCACCACACCCTGGATGCCGTTGAAGAGGTGGAACTCGAAGGTGGCCTCCGCGTCGTTCCTGAGCCGCGCCATCTTGCGGGCGACCTCGGTCTGCACCTGCTGGGTCGCGGTCTCCGAGCCAAAGTCGCGGATCGCCTGGATTTCTGAGGCCCAGAGCACGTCTTGCTTCTTGAACTGGCGGCAGACGAAAGCACGCATATCACGGCGTTCCGGCACCTGTTGTTCATAGGCTGAGCCGCGTTCCGAGAACGGGATCAGCGACAGCGTGCCATCGCGGCTTTCGATCATGACGGTGCGTTGGCGCACACCGCGCGATCCGAACAGGCCTGCACCCGACAGGATGGCCGGTTTGAAGGGGATGTTTTCCAGAGCCCGGGTGAGCTCGATGATGCTGAAGGCGTCGCCCTCAAAGATGTCCATGGTTGCCATGTGTGGGAATCCTTATGTCAGAGGGCTCAGCGCAGGATGATGCCAAGCGCGGCCAAAGCCGTTGTGGCGGCGGTGATCTGCGCCTCGGTTGCACCCTCGGGCCAAACGATCTCGTGGCGGTTGACGATGGCGGGGCCGCGCAGGAGCACGACGCCAGGCGCATCGGCGGCTGACGCGTCAACGCCCGCCCAGAGAATGCCAGCGGCATTCTGACTGCCGTTCGTGGCCGCAGGCGCGAGCACAGTGTATTTGCCGCCCGTGGTGATCTTGCCAAGCATAGTGCCGGGCTCGAGCTTTCCAGCACCGGAGGCGATGGTAACGGTTTCTCGGGTGTAATCGCGCAGGACTTCCCAGACGAGGAAGCCGCCCGCGTGTTTGCCTTCAGTGAGCGTGGTCATGGACGCTTATCCTTTCGTCTTGAAGGTGCGGGCGATGACCTCGCCCCAGGGATTTGTGGTGGCCGCCCGCCCGGGCTGGGCATGCGCAGCGGTGATGTCGGGAGTTGCCTCTGCCTTGGCCGCCAGAAGCCGGTTACGGACCTCGTCGAGACCCAAGTCCTCTTCAAGGAAGCGCCCGGCCATCTGCGGCTGGCCTGCAAGGCGACAGAGATCGATCACGGCCCGTGCATGGGCGATTGCCTCTGCGCGGATCCCGACGGCATCCGAGGTCATTGGATTATCGTCGCCCGAACGCGGTTCTTCAGATTCAACCTGTGCGAGGTCAGATTGGGTGTTCGAGCCTGCAACACCCTCGGTCTGCGGCTCCGTAGCCGAAGGCTCTTCTGCTTCACTTGCCGCTTCCGCCACTTCCGGGGGAGCGTTGCGAAACCGGGCAACATCGAAAGACGCCGCGAGTTTCACCGGCTCGGCGATGCGATCGATAAACCCGAAATCCAGTGCTTCTTTGGCATCGAGCCAGGTCTCTGCCGCCATCAGGGCGGCGATTTCGTCGTCAGACTTGCCCGATTTCGCGGCATAGCCCTGGATCAGGCTGCCCTTCACCTTGTCGAGCGCCTCGGCCGTTGACCGCATATCCTCGGCCGTGCCCATGACCAGCCCCGAGGGGTCATGGATCATCAGGAAGGCGTTTTCAGGCATGACGATGGTGTCACCCGCCATGGCGATGTAGCTTGCCGCCGAGGCCGCGATGCCATCGATCCAGACGGTGATGTCGCCCGCATGGCGCCTCAGCGCGTTGTAAATGGCGACTGCATCAAAGACCGAGCCGCCAGGGCTGTTGAGGCGCAGATCAATCGCCGCATCGTCGGGCAGCGCGCCGAGTTCCGCGAGGAACCCCTTGGCGCTCACACCATAGGCGCCGATTTCGTCATAGATCAGCACTTCCGTGCCCGAGGCGCGGGCACGGATCGTGTACCAGGATTTCATGGGATCACTCCTGTTGAATGTCGGTGCCCGGGTTACTGTCGGACGGTCCGTCATTAGAATTTGCATTGGGCTCTTGGACGGGCGTTGCCCTCGCCCCCTGCGTCTCGCCCGGGCTGGCGCGATAGGTCAGGCCCAAGTCTGCTGCGCGTTTCGCGTCCGAGGCATTCTCGCGATCGACCTCTTCGATGTCGTATCCCGTTGCCTCAACGACCTTGCGCCGAGACGTCAGGCCAGCCTCCATCGCAAGTACCTGCGCTTGTATGTCCTTCAACGGATCCACCCAATCCCAACGGGGCGGGATCCATTGCACCGGCCGAGCCGTGACAGTATCTGCATCCAGCGCGCCCGAAAGCACGGCCGTTTCCAGCCAGCGCCGCCAGATGGGGCGGCAAAGCTGATGGGCCATGACCCCATGCTGCAACTGGCCAATGCGGCGCCGGAACTCGACCAGTTCGGCCCGAAGGCTGGAATAGTTCGCCTGTCGGACATCGCCGGTGACCAGATGATAGGGCAGACCCAGAGAGGCCGAGACCGCCAGCAGCGTCCGGTATTGGAATGCCTCATAGCCCCCGCCCACATCTGCCGGGCTCGAGAACTTCACATCCTCGCCGGGCAGCAGGACCTGCATGGTGCCCGGCTCGAGGCTCGCAATGGCAGCCCCGTCGAGATCGGCAGCCCCTTCGCCCATCATAGGGTCTTCCGGCGCGGTCTTGGTGATAAAGCCTGCGAACATCGCCGCGGTCTTTTTGCGGTCGAGTTCCGCGTCGTCGTATTGGTCCAAAAGGAACAGACGCACCATAGCGGGAGCCACGTGAGGCAGGCCCCTGATCTGGCCGGCGTCAATCGGCCGATAGATGTGCAGCACTTCCTCGGCCGGCACGCGCACCGTCTCAGGCACGGCAACACGCTGGTCAGTGCTGTCCCCCGGATGGCGGCGGCGGAAGTGATAGGCCACCCGCCGCCCGATCAGGTCGAACTCGATCCCGCAGCGAATGCGGTTCCCATTCCGGTCAGTCTCGGTTTTCTCAAAGGGCAGCATCTCGGATTGCAGAAGCTGCAATTGCAGCGGCACAAGCAGCCCGTCTTCCGCGCGACGCGGGCGCAAGCGCACAAAGCACTCGCCCGCCACAAACATCTCCCGCGCCACCATGGCCTGCAGGCCGTAGAAGTCAATCAGCCCATCGGCATCCGCCTCGTCCGTCCAAGCGAGCCAGAGCTTCTGGACCTGGTCTCGCAGCGCCGCATCCGTGATGAGCGAGGACGGTTTGATGCCGTCGCCAACAAGGTTGGCCGCAAAAGCCTCGCAAGCATTGGCGGCATAGCCGTTGGTCACCACCAGTTCGCGCGATCGCGCCAGCAGTCTGGGTCCGCCAGAAGCGACCAGGGCGTTGATGTTCTCGAGCGGTGGGTTCCAGCCTCGCAAGCGGCGCTTGGCCATCGCCCCCTCAAGCCGCGCGCGCATAGCTTCGGGGCCGCCCGGCTTGGGGCGGCGGAACAAGTCGAACATCCCCATCTCTGTTAGAGCCCCTTGGCAGTCGCAACGCGGACCTGCCGCACGATCCGCCGCCCCTCGGCAGCGGCGATTTCGCGGTCTAGGGCCTCAATCGCCCGGTCGATCTCGGCGACGCTGCGATAGTCCACAGTCTTTCCATCGTAGCTGAGGCGGGCCACGCCCGAGGCGCGCTGCGAAGTCAGGGCCTCCCGGCGGAGTTTCAGTGTCGCCAGATCCGCCATGCCCAAACTCATCCCATGTATGTTGACCGCGCAACGCGGCGCACCTGTGGCTTTCGTACAGATTGCGGGCCTGTGGCAGAGGCCGTGCCCCTGCCATCAGCGACCGCAAACTGCGCCGCGAGTTCTTCCCACCTCGCGTCCGACCAGCGATCAGCCCCAATGATCCAGGCGGCCGCGCGAGCATAGACACGGCAGTCGAGTGCCTCGTTGCGTTCGCGCAGCTTTTGCCATTCCAGCTTCGTGAACCCGCGCCGCGTCTTGACGGTAACCAGTTGCTCGGCCGTCAGCTGTTTCAGCCATTCGCTGTCGGTCCAGCCGGGAAGATGCAACGTTCCGGCCGGGAACGACGCGCCGGCGCTGATCTCTTCGGGCGTCGGGCGATCCTGACGCAAGAAGCGATAGGTCTCGGCCTTGAAGGTAGAGGTTGCCACAGACCAGAGCCGCGCCCCGCGGCGCAGACGCTTGCCGCCAATGGTGGCATCCACATAGGTCGGGCCGGTCACCGGGCTGGCGCGGTTGAAGCCCTCGAGCCCCTTCACCGGTGCCACTTGCGCAAAGCCCACCTGTCGCGACCAAGCATAGACCGCGGCCGTCTCATAGCCCGTGTCGATCGCCAAACGCGCGATGGTCAGGTGCTGGCCGCTGGCATGTTGCCATGTTCTGCCGAGCAGGTCCGTCAGCTTCTGCCAGCAGACCGGATCGCCGGGGCCGCCCTCGATCACGATGTGATCGACCAGCCAGCTTTCCAAGCCCCGGCCCCACGCCCAGACATCAACTTCGATCCGGTCCTTCTGGACATCAGCGCCTGCCGTCAGAAACAGCCCGCCCGCAGGAACGGTGCCGGGTTTCCAGGCTTCCTTCACGCCTTGGAGGCGCTGCCAGTCCGGGGCTTCGCCGCTCTCGACCCAGGTCTCGCCGAGGATCGTATTTCGAAACGCCTTTATCGCCTCATCCGACCCTTGGGCCGCCTCCCAGCTTCGGGCAATCCGCTGCCAGCTGAGCCAGCCGACAGGCGAATAGAGCGCCGAGAGGTGGTAGCCGACCGTGGTGGGATCGGCTGCCGCGGCGGTCGCCCGCCATTCGCCGCCCTCCAGCATCGCCGTCTTGTGGTGTTCCGCGATGGGCTGATCACAGCCCTCGCAGTGATACTCCGCCGTCTCGGGGCGGCCCTTCTGCCAGCGCAGCCGGTCGAACTTCAGCCATTGCATCGCGCCGCAATGTGGGCACGGCACGAAGTAGCGCCGCTGGTCGCTGGCCTCGTATTCCCGCTCGATCCGGCTCAGCCCACGGATCGTGGGTGTCGAGACCAGGAAGACCTTGCGCCTGTGGGCAAAGGTCAGCGTTCGCGCTTCCGCCAGCGTGACCGGATCGCCTTCCTCGTCGGCCGACGCCGGATAGGCATCGACCTCATCGAGGAAGATGTACCGCGCCGGGGTCGAGCGCAGACCCACAGCCGAATTGGCCCCCGTCATGATCAGGATGCCGCCCGCGAACTCCTTCGACAGCATCGTGTTGCCCGCGTCGCGTGACCGGGCTGGTTTGACCCTCTCCCGCAAGTCAGGGCTTTCCTCGATCAGCGGATCGATCCGCTGGCGCGAGTTCCGCTTGGCCAGTTCCACGGTCGGCTGGACCGCGAGCATCGGACCCGGCGCCTGGTGGATGGCAAAGCCGATCCAGTTGTTGCCTGCCTCTGTGGCGCCGACCTGCGCCGCCTTCATGAACGCGACCCGCTGCGTCGTATCGCCAGGGCTGAGCCGGTCCATGATCTCGCGCATGTAGGGCGTGCGCGCCGTGCGGTACCGCCCCGGTTCGGCCGAGGCGCGGCCTGAAAGCATGCGGTGCCTGTCCGCCCATTCCGAGACGGTCAGATCAGGGTCCGGCGTCAGCCCCGCGCCCCATGTGCGCAGGATCTCCGCCGCGCCGTCGAAAGCCGTCAGGCTGCCGATATCGTCGTTGTCATCACCTGAAGTCGGGCCGGACCTCGGCAAGCTCGTCGAGGTGGGCGCGTACATGTGTTTCCAGAACCTTCTGCATCGCGGCTGGCTCCACGCCGAGATCGGCCGCCATCAGCGCCGCCGACCGCGCCGGCCAGTTCACCCAGGCGTCCCGCACCTCCCGCGCGAGGCGAAACACCAGCGCCAGGGCGCGCGCCCGCTCGATCAATTCCCCCTTCAGCTTCTGCAGCCGGATGCGCCGCTCCTGCGCCTTCAGAACCTCATTGGCGGTCTTCGCCTGCAGAAAGGTCGTCCCGCCGCCCGCGACGGGGGCGGGCAGACCCTCCTCGCGCAGGGTTTCGCCGACGGAGGTGACCGCCGCCTCGGGGACAGGTTTCAGCGTCGGTTCGGGCGGCTTGCGGGTCTTGGACGGGTCCGTGGTTTCTGCCCGCCGCGCATCGCTGGCCGCCGCGTTGATGCTGCCGTCGGGGTAGAGGACCAGCCGCTCGGCCGTCTTCGCCTTCTGAACCGCACCGCGGGACAGCCCGACATGCGCGGCATACTGGCGCTCGCTCATGCCTTGCATCGGTAACTCCGATTATTGTTCTGAATCAGATGGTTATTGAGTTGATATGCCCTGCGCACAGAGGGAACCTGTCGCCATCGACACGCTGCAAATCACTCTTGGGAGCCATACCAATGCCCGCGAGACTGAGCCACGAGAACGCCCCCCGCGACGCGCTGATCCTCACGATCGCCGAGCGCCACCTCTTCCTCGACACGCTCGAGACCCGGAATTCCGACAGCCTCGATTTCCACGAGCACGCGGTCTGGGCGATCCGCTCTGCCCTGGAGGCGGCCTTCGAGGCAGGCCGCCGGGCCGAGGCGGAAACACCCACCACCCAACCCTGAAAGGATCACACCATGGCGATTGCCATCCCCTCCGACGCGACCCGCATCTTCATCGACCGCCCGCGCTTCGTTCAGGCCATGACCGTGGCCACGCTGCAGGCCCACCTCAATGACCGAAGCTTGAACGCCGAGGTCTTCGAGATGGCAGGCCGGATCGGCATCGACTGCCTGACCATTGAGCTGGCCGATGTCGTGCCGGTCCTGCAGCAGCATGGGCTCATCTGAGCCGCTCTCGACAAGGAAACGCAGATGAGCACACGCGCACAGATCGCCAACCAGATCGGGCCCAGCGAATGGGCACAGGTCTATTGCCATTATGACGGATACCCTTCGCACATGCTGCCTGCGCTGGCCTCATGGACGCCCGAGGACATCCTTGCAGCAAAGGAAATCCGGCAGGTCCGCGCCGACGGGATCGAGGCGTTCGAACGGTCCCGCGACCCTGTGATCCTGCCGCACCCGACATGCCAGTTCTGCCACCTCTATGTCTGGCAGGACGGCGCATGGATCGAACTCGACCCCGAAACCCACGCCCCAGAAGGAGCAGCGCAATGACAATGCCTTCCCTGAACTGCCTCTCCGAGGGTGAAACCCTCGACAAGCTTGCCCGCCGCGAATGCGCCATCGGCTTCGATCTGCGCTTCTGCCGCAGCGTGGCGATCAGCCCCGACGACCGCGCCACGGAAACCTGCGACCCGACCGAGGCTGAGTTCGCCACACTCTACGCGCTCACCGATCTGGGCGAGGCGATTGCCATCCATGACGTGAACCTGAGCAGCGCCGGGGCCGACGAGGTCGCGGCGGTCGCCCGCGCGCTGTTCGTGGCCATCGTCAACGCCCGCCGTGACCCACCGGACGCGGCGCAGCGCCATGAGGCGCAACAGGTGGCGCTCACCAGTGCAGACCGGATCGTCTAAACCGAAGCTGCTTGATCATAAAGTCATGAAATTGCTCAGATTTGCCTACGACAATCCGCGCGGTGGAGCGAATGTCATCGCACGGAAACGATGCAACTCACCCCACGGAGCCACCACCATGACCAACCCCGCCGCCACCCTGATCGCCGACTTCCGCGCCGCCGCGGACGAGATCGACGCCCGCCTCGCGCCAAGCGCATGCGCCACGATCGCGTCGCACAACTGGATCATCATCGACGACTTCGGACCCATGGCCTTCACGCTGACGCCCGAGGGTGGCAAGAATCGCGCCACCTGCACCGGACATGGCCGCGCGCACAAGGTCAACCGCTTCACCAAGACAGACGCCGAACGTCTGGCCCGCGCCTGCAACGCCCGCGCCGCCTTCTGGACTGACGCCGCGCGCGAGGAAGCTGCCACGCTCCGCCACCACATCGCTACGCTGGAAGCCACCAGCGCCACCTGAGCCCTAAACGGCGGGGCCAAGTGCCCCGCCTGCCAACCCGACAAGGATCATGTCATGACCAAGCGCCGCGCGATCGACACTTCCGCAGCCCTCGATGCCTTCATCGCCGCCAAGACCGAAATCGACGCGACGCTGCAACGCATCACGGCCCTCAGCGCCGACCATTTCAACGCTCATCCCGACGAGGTGAACTGGGGCCATGTAGGCACCCTGAACCATTACCGCGCCAAGCTGCGCGAGATCACCGACATGGCCTTCAGGGAAGGCGAACACGCTGAGTGACGCCGCGCACACTGGGTCCCGCCCGCCGACTGGCGGGCTTGGCCTCGTAGAAGGGCCGCATTCCGCATGCCCCGAATACTGGAGACGATGATGACCCAGCTTTCCGACACACAAGCTCTGATCCTGAGCGCCGCCGCCCAGCGGCCCGAGCACATCGCCCTGCCGCTGCCCGAGAGCCTGCGGGGTGGCGCCGCCGCCAAGGTAGTCGGTGCGATGATCGCCAAGGGCCTGCTACAGGAAGTCGATGCCGACATCCGGAAGGGCGAGCCCCTCTGGCGCGAATCTGGCGACGGCCACGGCGTCACGCTGATTGCCACCGACGCAGGGCTTGCCGCCATCGGCATCGAGTCCGACGACACGCACAGCGTGCAGACGGGCGCCGACAAGGCGCCGAGGGAGGCGCCCCCGACTGATGCCCCCACTGCGCCCGAAGCCACGACCAAGGCGCGCACGCCGCGCGAAGGGACCAAGCAGGCCAGACTGATCGACATGCTCCGCGCGCCGGATGGCGCGACCGTCCAGGAAATCGCCAGCGCCCTCGAATGGAGATCCCACACCGTCCGTGGGGCCCTCGCGGGCGCGCTCAAGAAAAAACTCGGGCTCGAGCTGATTTCCGAGAAGGTTGAAAACCGGGGGCGGGTGTACAAAATCCCGGCTGCCTGACCCAGCAGAACCCCGACAAAACGATGACCGCCGTTCCGATCGGGCGGCGGTTGCTCATTTGGTGCCCCGTATCCGGATCGCCTCGAACATCCGCCGCAGAAGGTATCCGCGCGCCAGCGAGACGCCGACGAAGGCGAGGCCAATGGCCAGATGCTCCGCAAGCCCCGTCTCGATCCCGAACCATGGAAACACAACAAACTGCGTGGCGATGGCCAGAACATAGCCGACGACGACGTTTGTCGCTGCCTCGACAAGCGACATGGCCCTGCTTTGGGTCATGCAGCCGACTCCACCGCTTCAGCGGTCTCGCCGAGCCGTTCAGTTTTCACCTGCGCGAAGGTCCGGCCGTCACCGTCGAGGATCGCATCTTTGCCGGTCTCGGCCTGCCAGCGCTCGACGGCGACATCGACGTAGGCTGGGCTGATTTCCATCGCATAAACACGTCGACCATTGGCCTCGCCCGCCATGATCTGCGACCCCGAGCCGGAGAACGGCTCGTAGCAGAGCCCGCCGCGCGCCACATGCTGGCGCATCGGGATCCCGAAGGCGTCGAGCGGTTTCGGCGTCGGATGGTCAGGCCGGTCGTCTTTCGCGAAGCTGGGCAGCGCCCATGTCGATGGCAGCGTTTCCTCCGCCACCTTGGGCGGACGGTTCGGGCGGCGCCAGCCCATGAAGCAGGGCTCGTGTTTCCAGAGATATTGCGAGCGGGTCAGAACCCCGCGATCCTTTACCCAGATGATCTGCTGATGGACAAAGGCGCCGGCTTTTTCCCAGCAGGCTTCCAGCATCGCCTGGCGGCGTGAGGCATGCCAGCAGTACCAGGCGGCATCCTCGGTGATCGCCTCGGCCACAGCTGCCGCGATGAAGCCATCGTAGAGTTCGGCGCCCTGGCTGCTGTCGTCCCACGTCACGCCATAGGACTGGCTCCAATCCTTGTTACGGGTCGGGTGGTTTGAGCCGTCGTAATCGACAAGATACGGAGGGTCGGTTGCGAACAGGATCGCCCGCTCGCCGTTCATCAGCCGGCGGACATCGTCATGGCTGGTGCTGTCGCCGCAAAGCAGGCGGTGGTCGCCGAGGATCCACAGATCGCCCGTCTGCGAGGCCGGATTGCGGGGTGGTTCGGGGATGGTCACCGGCGGCACGGAGCCTCCAGTGTCGCCTTCTTCTCCGCCCCCCTCCGGCGCGAAGGCCAGTAGCTTGTCCAACTCGCCGTCGGAGAAGCCGACCAACGACAGGTCGAAATCCTCGGCCAAGAGATCGTTCAGTTCTGCCGACAGCAGCGCCTCGTCCCAGGTCCCAAGTTCTGTCAGTCGGTTATCTGCGATGCGATAGGCCCGGCGCTGCGCCTCGGTCAGATGCCCGAGTACAATCACCGGCGCCTCAAGCAGCCCCAGTTGCGTGGCTGCCAGAACGCGCCCGTGGCCTGCGATCAGCTCTCCGTCTTCGCCGACGAGGCACGGCACGGTCCAGCCGAACTCGGCCATGCTGGCAGCGATCTTCGCCACCTGATCCGCGCCATGCATCTTCGCGTTCTTCGCGTAGGGCTGGAGGCGCGCAAGCGGCCATTGCTCGATCCGCTCGGGGGCGAAGGCGAGGGTCATGAGGGTGATCCTGTTCGATAGATTGCTGTCGGTCGCGGTGGATCCCAAGGCGCGGAATCCAGCGGCTTCCGAACTGGACTCCGGGGTCCAGCAGGTATCCACCCACAGGGTCCGGCTATGCATTTGATTTTACGAAGTTTTCCGGCGGTCCGGGGTGGACTCCGACCGGGGGTGGCCTCCCAAAAAATCAGCCCTGACGCTAGCGATATGCCGCGCTTCGCCCGCCAGCATACGAAGTGCACAGGAAGGAACCATGAAATCAATGGCTTAGCGGGACGCAGAGAGAGTTTTTATGGTCAACCGGTCACCGCTTGCCCGAAAAAACCGTCTCTCGCATCTGTTCGGAGAACGCTTGCGGAAGGCCAAGCGGTGGGCAATTGCCCCTCGCGCAACCCCGCTACCATCCCATTTCCAATCACCGTTGGACCCTGGCCGGACTCCCGGCTGGATCCTGGAAGCCAGTGCGGCATCCACCAAAGCGAAAGGGGAGAGCAAGCCCTTCGGCGCACTCTCCCCATCATGATGTTTTCATAGCACGGATCTGTTGCAGATGTCGAAAACAAAAGTGTTGCAACACTTTATGCAGCCGCAGCATTGAGCCGCGTCGCGATCTTGGTGAGCGCGAGCTGCCAGCGCCGCCAGGCCGTCGTGCGGTCGCAGGCATGCTCGGCGCTAATCTGCTTCCAAGGCCTGCGGGCAGCACGGGCCCAGACCAGCTTACGCTCATCCTCCTCGATCCAGAGCACCCAGTCGAAGGTCTGCTCGAGCCGTGTGATCGCTGCGGCCGATGGCCAGACCCGCATCGGCTGGGGCTCCATGGCTGCGATCTCGCGGCTGGTGCGCACGATCGCAGGCCATGTGGTGAAATAGCCCTGCACCGTCACGGGCGGCAGCTTTCGCAACGTGCGGAATGCTTCCTCGAAATGATCTGCCACGTCATCGGCGGTCCAGAAGCGGTCAGCCATTACGCGCCTCCTTGGTCGAGGCCCGCTTGCCGTAGAGCTTGGTGCCCAGCTGCTCGACCAGTTCACGCTCGGGCCAGGTCAGACGATTGTCGTCAACGCTGACCGCGAGCATGCCCTGTTCGTGCCAGCCGTCGCGTTTGACCTTTTCGGTATCACGGCGCTCGCCGCCATAGCCCGGGGGATGCCAGCGCATCGTCTTCATCGCTGCACCTCAGTCATCAGGGCGGCATAGCCGATGACATCGACCAGGCTGTCCCGGTGGCTCGGGTCATGCGCCAGACGGACCATTTTCAGGTCGATCATGCAAAGCGCGACCTGTGCCGGGGTGACCGGCTGGCCAAGGGTTAGCGACCAGCGGGCAGCGATCGCCCGAAGTGCGACGCTGGCCGGGCCATAGGTCTCTGCCCGGCTTTCAAGAACCGCAGCAGCCTGCGCGAGGATGGCGGGCTCGCTCATGCCAGGCCTCCCTGCGTCTCGATCGCCCAGAACAGGATGGCGATGGCGTCGGCCTCGTTGTCGTCAGCGGGGCTGAAGCCGCGGGCGCGGGCAGCGGCCACCATGGCGGCCTTGTCAGCGTTGCCCTTGCCCGCCGCGTGCTGCTTGATGGTGCCCACTGGCACGCCCGCGTAGGGCACGCCGCGCAGCTCGGCCCAAGCGGTCAGCGTGGCCATGAGACCCCCATAAACGTGGGCCGCGTCTGTGCCTGCGTGGCGGCGGACTTCCTCGAACCAGATAGCCTCGATCGGACCGGACAGCCGGTCGATTTCGGTCAGCCAGTTGGTGAAGCGGAGATACCGCATGCCGCCACCATCGAAACGGCCGGGCTTGAAGCTGGTGGTGCCACTGGTGAACAGACCGTCATGGCCGCGCAGCGCCCAACCGGTGGTAGTGCCGAGGTCGAGGGCGAGGATGGTCGTTGCTTTGCAGTTTGGCAGGTCTGCATCAGTTGGCAGCGACGACACTTCTGGCTCCACCGGAACCGTGTGCTTCAGAGCGATTCCGCCATAGCCGCGCCAATTGCGCGTCTGGACTTGCTCGAAGCCTTTGGCGCCCACAGCCAGAGAGAACCGCTTCACGGAGCCAACGCGCGTCTGCCGTTGTTGAGCCCATTCCTCCCAATCTGCGAAGAGCGCCATCGTCGGGGTCACTGTATCGAATGCGACCACGCAGCGCTCAGCCAGCCAGCGGTCGAAAGCGACCGAGAAATCGCCCATGGCGGATATGGCAGCAGAAACCGATAACGGCGTACACTCGCGCGTGTGTGCGCGCGTAACGGGTATATACTGAGGTTCTGCCATATCCGCCATGGCCCTTGTTTTATTGGTCATTATAGTCTCCCTCGAATAGGTCAGCCTTGTTGTCGCGAAGCCCGATGCCGCGGAACCCGCGGGTGGTGGTGGTCTTGAATTTCTCGAAGCCGCGCGTGGTCAGTGTTTCGGAGAAGCGCTTCATCGAGCCGGCGTATTCGCCATTGGCTTCGGCCCAGGACTTCCAGCTGTTGAAGAGCTCGGTGGAGCCCGCCTGAAAGGTCTTGTTGCCGGTCTGGCAGCGTTCCTCGATCCAGCGACCGAGTGCGTCCTCGGCCTCGAAGTAATCGTCAGTGGCGGCCATAACCGCAGGCGGTGGGCGCAGGCCGGTCTTCTGCCATTCGAGGCAGCCCTGCAGCGCCCAGGCGAGGATGCCGTCCCGTTCGGCCAGGAGCCTGTCCGGCAGGCGCTTGTCGCGCTTGGCGGCGGGGATGGTCACGGTGAAGGGCACCATGTGCAGGCGCCGCTTCATTGCCTCGTCGACATTGCGGATCGAGGGCTTGTGGTTCCCGACCACCAGCAGCTTGAACTGCGGCATGAACTCGAAGAAGTCCTGGCGCATGAAGCGGGCGGTGATCTTGTCGCCGCCGGTCAGCGCCTTGAGTTTGCTTTCGGCCCAACGGCTGCCTTGCTCGGTCTCGATCGAGGTGACGATCCTTGCACCGCGCAAGCCCGCCATGTCGGTCGGGTGGCGATCGCCGGTGGTGGCCATGAACATGTCCATGGGCGCCACGGTGGCGTAATCGCCCATGATCGCCGTCAGCGTGTTGGCGAAGACGGATTTGCCATTGGCCCCGGTGCCATAGAGGAAGAACAGGGCATGTTCAGTCGTGACACCGGTCAGGCAGTAGCCCGCCATGCGCTGGAGATAAGCCTGCAACTCGGCATCCCCGCCTGTGACGGTGTCGAGGAATTGCAGCCAGACCGGGCAGTCGCCCGCCACTGACGCGCCCGCGATCTTCGTCATGTAGCGCAGCGGGTCATGGGCTGAGCCCACGCCACTGCGCAGATCGACGATCCCGTTCTGGGTGTTCAAGAGCCAGGGGTCACGGTCCCAGATCTCCGTCGTGGTGGCATGGCGACGGTCTGAGCGTGCCAGACGCTCGACTGCGGACACCGTGGCTGCACTGGAGAGCTTGGTGCGGATTTTGGCCGAGGCGGAACGACGTGCTGCCTCGCGGCAGATGCGCCGTGCAAGATCGAAGGCTTGAAGCGTATCCTCGCGTCGCCAGAGGGCGCCCGTCCAGGTCAGCCACTGGCCCCAGGGCGCGACGTAGCGCCAGAGATCGGCATGCCGCGTCGCGAAATTGTCAGCCAGCGCGTCTTCGGTGAACTGGACCGGGATCGGCCCATCGCCTGCATCACCGCCCCCGGCGCTGCCACCGCCGCCATCATCACCATCGCCCATGTCGCCCGCGACATCGCCGTAGCGTTCGGCATCGCGCTTCCAGAGCCGCTCAGCCTCCTGACGGAGCCGGTCTTCCGGCCAGGGCGGGTCGATGCGGGCCGCATTATAGGCGACCATTTCCTCCCAGGCCTGAACCGGGGTGACATGCCCCTCGCGGCAACGGCGGATCCAGTACCCGATGACGCGGGAGAGCGCGTCGAAACGCGTCTCGCCATCAACGCCGCCTTCGCGGATCTTGCGGGCGAAGAGTTCGGTGACCGCGCCCCGCGTCTCGGTCGCGCCGTTGAAATCCAGTTCATCAACCGCTGCACCTTCCAGCGGCGGCATGGCCACGATGGCCTCGATCAGCTCGCCAAGGTCGTAATCCCGATCGTTGCCAGCGACGATCTCGACCAGCCGCTGCACGCCATTCTTTGCATGGACCGAGCCAGCCACACGGATCGGCTGGTGGGCGGATCGGAAGGAGGGATCCCCGCCGACCTTTGAGGCGATCATGTACCGTGCGCGACAGACACGGGCGATGTCTTCGCCTTCGGCGGGCTCGCTCAGGCGCCAGTACATGTGTCGCTTGGGCTGGCCGTCCTCGGTGATGCCACCCGAGGCAACCTCCAGCGTGGGGGGGCCAAGGTGCTGGATCAGATGATCCCGCTTTGCGCCAATATCGCCATTGTCGAGATCGACCAGGACGACCTGCGTTTGCACCACGCTGTCAGCCCGGGCATCGGCTGCTGACAGCACGGTGCCGGGCACCACGAAGAGCGCCATGCCTGCGCTTGCTGCCCAATCGGCTTGCAGAGCGAGCTTGGCTGCCAACTCGCCATCCGCTGCGAGGAAAGGCGTGTGCGAGGGCGCATCAGGGGCGCCTTTTTCTGGCAGCGCCCGAACCGGGGCAAGGCCATCGCAATAGCCGAACAGCACATCGGCAAAGCGTGCGACCATGGCATGGTCGGGCAGAATGCGGTTAGGTTGGGGCATGTCAGAGCTTGTCGTCATGACCAGCACCGCGCCTTCCACGCGCAAAAGCGGCATTCGAAATGTTCGGGGTCAGAGGTGTGACGCGGCAGCAGCTCTCCCGCGTCACAGGCGCGGAGGATGGTCACCGCCTTGTCGCTGGAGGACTGGGCGAGCGCTGCATCAAAGGGCACAAGCTCGTGCCAGATTTCGCAGGTGTCCTTGTTGATGGCGGTGAAGAGCGCGGGCGTCTCGGTCAGACCGAGATAGGCCTGGTAGAGCGCGATTTGTGCGGCGTAGACGGGCTTGGTTTTGGCCACGCCATGCTTGGCGATCTCGCGCCAGTTCTTCGCATTGGCGGATTTGCATTCCCAGAGCGCCGGAGCGGCGAAGCCGTCGGGTCCGGCGACGATCACGCCATCGGCATGCCCCTGGACACGGCCACCGGCCGCGGTGAAGCCGAACTGCTCGCCATGGCGATTGCGCGTGCGCAGATCGAACCCGGCCTTGCGCAGCCACTCGATCGCCAGATCTTCGAGAACATGGCCGAGGGCGAAGATGCGCAGCGATTTTCCGGAGAAGCCGCCATCAGGATCGCGCGGGGCTTTCAGGTATTCGTATTGCAGCCGGCGCGAACAGATGTCGCCAAGACGGCTGCCCCCCAGATAGTCGCGTTGTGGCCGTGTGGCATTCTCGGCGACCAGCGCCGCATCGATGCGCGTATTCACACCGTCGCAGAAGCTGGGCGGTTTTTCGCGGTGATTGAAGTCGAGGACCTCGGTCATCAGAACGGCACCTCCATATCGCTGGGCACCGGTGCGCTGGCGCGCATCGCCTCCTGAAAGCCGTCGACAGCCGCTGTGGCGAGCGCGAGGGCCTGCTGCTCGCTCAGGTCCTGAAACCGGGTTGTCCACCCGATCTCGGCCATCAACTCGGCCATGTTCTTGAGAGCAGCGCGCAGCGCCGCTTGTTCGCGGGGGTCCGGATCGATCATTGCGCCTCCCCGGTCTGGAGAGCGGCCATCGCGGGACGCAAGCGTGGATGGGTCGTTCTGTCGGTCATGGGAAAGCTCCAGTGCTTTCCTCACCTACCGGCGCGGTCTCCGATCTGTCGGATCACCGCGGCAACATTCCTGATGCAGCTGGTCAGGCAGCTCTACGGCTGCGTCGCGGCCTCTTGTGCCGCGCACCGAGCGGCTTGCTGGAAGGATCTTCCACATAAGAACTTATAGGGAACATTTTCTTGCGCAGCGGTCAGGCCAACCCTAGCCTTTACTGGTCCCCCAAGAGAAAGGAGCCGATTCGCCCATGGCCTCGTTCGATCCAAAAGTGTTCACCCGTCCTGACGGCCTGAAGCGAATTACCAACGATCATCTGCTGGCGTTTCTCGCTCCGTATCAAAGCTATCTGGCGGGACGGGGATTCACGCTGCCTGCAAATCCAGCGCTGGATTTTCCACACGAGGATCTGGCGAAGCTTCTGATGCAATATGACGCCAATATCCCGCCCGATCTGGTCAATGGGCTCTATTACATCGACGAGGTCGCCTCGAACGAAACGCTCGAGGACATGATGGATCGGGCGAATGACGCCGGGATCACGCTTACCGTCAATGGCCAGTCGACGCCGGCCGACGTCGCGACACAGATCTGGAACGCGAAACCCGATCTCCTGATTGAGCGCGCAGTCCGCAGCCTCGCGTTCCAGAAATCGAGCTTCATGTATTTCGTGGGCAAGGTGGGCAAGAAGCGCAAATTGCCGGTGACACCTGACCCTCAGCTGAAGCAACTCGAAACGCTGATGGACCCGTGGTTCGAGAGCAAGCAGCGCGGGAAAGGCGCGCGGGTCTTTGCCTTTCCCCGCAACGACAAGGTCTGGCTGCTGATCCGGCACGGCATGCCGATGATCCGCGAGGGCAAGCATGAGGATGACGGGTCCTCTGGCGTGGCGTTCTATCGTCCCCAGAAACACGACGTGGTGATCTACGACGCCGACCAGGACGTGCTGGCCGTCAATGCCGACACCAAGGGCGCGCGCACGCTCTATCGCGAGACGATCGGCCTCGTCCTGTTTGGTGACAAGAACTACTTCGGCGAGGGCGAGATCTTCACGCTGGCGCCGATCCGTGATGATGGCGCGGACTGCCTTGTGTCAGGCGACATAGACGGAATCGACCGCGTGCGTCTGCGCGAAGTGGTGCGCGTTCTGCCGGGTCGGATTCCGATCACCGAAATCACGCGTGCCAGCGATCTCTTTGCCGCCCTGGAGGACCATGCAGACGCCAAGTTCAAATATGGCAACATCATCGCTGCCAAGTTTGGCGTCTTGTTCCGCGGCGCGCGTCAGGAACGTGTCGTCAGCGTGAGCAAGGGCTCGGCCCGCTATGATCGCGACACCGATGCGCCTGCGGTCGAAGCCTGGCTCGACGCCCGGGGCTTCTATGCCTCTGAGAACAAGGATGATCGCGGCGATGCGGATGACGACGTTCTGGAACGCGATTGAAGACCTGATCGGCGCGGCGACAAGCCAGCGCGAATGGGCCGAAATGCTGGGCGCCGAATGGGGCCCCGCAGCGACCTTGCTGCGGCCGACAGACAAGAGAGCTGAGGAGCTCGTGTGCCGAAAGGGATGCGTGGACGGCTGCATGCGCCGTGTTGTGTCGCTGATTGACGGTCGCCTGCGCGCCGAGTGCGGAAACCCATCCCCGATCTGCGACAGCGTTATCCTTGATGAGGCTGAAGTCAACATTCTGGCGCTGGATCCGCAGGGCAATCGGGTGAATGCGAGCGTGACAAAGCTTTGAAGTGCTGAATCTGTCGGTGTCCTCTGATTCGGTTGCGGAGGACGGCGATGGAAGATGGCGTGCAAGATGGTGGCGCATTCGA
>NZ_JAOAOQ010000061.1 GCF_030398385.1 Aquibium sp. ELW1220
CGACCGCCTCCTCAACGTCGCCTGCGCCATGCTGAAAACCGGAACCTCCTTCGACCCCTCCCGGGCAACCCAGAAAACCTCTTGCTAAACGGTGGGGAGTCCCCCCCACTTCGTGGGGTTGAGGATAAGCCGCCGGCAGCGCTGCCGCCCATCCTCCAACCCCACGAAGTGGGGGGAGGTGCCGAGCGATGCGAGGCGGAGGGGGGGACGCCGCCGGATCCATCCGCGAGCGTCCAAGGTCTGGACCAGAGCCCATCCCCCCACCTTCGTCATCCCGGGCGAAGCGGAGGCGCAGACCCGGGAGCCGCGGCGGAGGGAAATACGGGGACAGTTTACTTAATTCGGTAGGTTCCGACGCCTTCCGCAGTCGTTCCCGATCCGAATCAAGTAAACTGTCCCCGCATTTCCGGCACCCGATCCGCGTCTGCCACCACCAAGGAAATCAACGACATCCACGAATTTCACCCCGCTCTGTCCACACCCCTCCCACGCTGCCGCACAATGGTCGCAGCTGAAGGAGGACGGACGACGTGGGTGGTGCGGTACGGAACGGGCGGAAGCTGAGGAGCATGATTGCGGTGCTCGGCTCGATGGCGGCCAAGGCCGACATCGCCGCCGGCCGCGCCTTTCCGGTGCGCTGGTTGGTGCTCTTCTTCCTGCGCATCGCCGAGCGCATCGTGCAGGCCCATGTCGCCAAGGCGCTGCGGGTCGAGCTGGCGGAGATCGTGGCCGAGCTCACGCCCGTCGCCGGTCCCGGCGACGCCAGCCCCGCCGATGCCGTCCTCCTCGCCTGGCGCCTCCGCTGGTACGCGACCGTGCTTGTCGCGATGCTCGACCGGCTCGGCGGCATCGACTGCCGGATGACCGGCCGCGACCGCGCGCCCGACCGGGCCGCCTGCCGAGACGGCAGGCTTGCCTGCGGCGGCGCGCGTCTTGCCATGGCCGGCGGTGACAGGGCCGGCTTCCCGCTGCCCCGGTTCAACGACACGTCGTAAAGGCGCGCCTGCGTCAGCGTGCAGCAACCCGGCAAGGCTCCGGCGACCGCGGCGGATTTTTCCACGCGGCGCGACGCCTCGCCTCGTCCATGAGGCGGCGGATGTCCCATGCGCTGACGCGGTCGCTCGCCATCAGCATCCGCACGATCGGTTCGTCCAGCAATTCGTCCAGTGTCGGATCGTTCTGCATCTCGGCCTCCAGGGCCCCCGCCAGCCGCGTCCTAGCGTCGGCCGGTGACTCCCTGATGTCGCGGGCGTGACGAAACATGTCCGTCTTCGCGGCGGCGGGTCGGATCGACGTCCCGGCGAGACTTGCCGGGCCTGCCGTTTCCTGAAATCTTGCCCCCCGACTCAAGGTTGGAAGGAAGACATTCGATGAAGACCCGCGCAGCCGTTGCCGTCGCCGCCGGAAAGCCGCTCGAGATCATGGAGGTCGACCTCGAAGGTCCCCGCGCCGGCGAGGTGCTGATCGAGATCAAGGCGACCGGCATCTGCCACACCGACGAGTTCACCCTGTCGGGCGCCGATCCGGAAGGCCTCTTTCCCGCCATCCTCGGCCACGAGGGCGCGGGCGTCGTCGTCGACGTCGGTCCCGGCGTCACCTCGGTAAGGAAGGGCGACCACGTCATCCCGCTCTACACGCCCGAGTGCCGCTCCTGCCCGTCCTGCCTGTCGCGCAAGACCAATCTGTGCACCGCCATCCGCTCCACCCAGGGCCAGGGCCTGATGCCCGACGGCAGCTCGCGCTTCTCGATCGGCAAGGACAAGATCTTCCACTACATGGGCTGCTCGACCTTCTCGAACTTCACCGTCCTGCCCGAGATCGCGGTGGCCAAGGTCAACCCCGACGCGCCCTTCGACACGATCTGCTACATCGGCTGCGGCGTCACCACCGGCATCGGCGCCGTCATCAACACGGCCAAGGTCGAGATCGGCGCGACGGCGGCGGTCTTCGGCCTCGGCGGCATCGGCCTCAACGTCATCCAGGGGCTGAGGCTCGCCGGCGCCGACATGATCATCGGCGTCGACATCAACAACGACAAGAAGGAATGGGGCGAGCGCTTTGGCATGACGCATTTCGTCAATCCGAAGGAGATCGACGGCGACGTCGTGCCCACCATCGTCAACCTCACCAAGCGCGGCGCCGACCAGATCGGCGGCGCCGACTACACCTTCGACTGCACCGGCAACGTCAAGGTGATGCGCCAGGCGCTCGAATGCGCCCATCGCGGCTGGGGCGAATCGATCGTCATCGGCGTTGCCGGCGCCGGCCAGGAGATTTCCACCCGTCCCTTCCAGCTCGTCACCGGCCGCACCTGGAAGGGCACCGCCTTCGGCGGCGCGCGCGGCCGCACCGACGTGCCGAAGATCGTCGACTGGTACATGGACGGCAAGATCCAGATCGATCCGATGATCACCCACCGGCTGTCGCTCGACGAGATCAACAAGGGCTTCGACCTGATGCATGCCGGCGAGAGCATCCGCAGCGTCGTCGTCTACTGATCCGGCCCCTCGCGGGCGCCAACGCCGGGAGTGCGCGACGTGGAACTTCCAAGCCTTCAGAATCCGCTGCTCGCGACCTATGCCATCGCCGCGAGCCTGATGATCCTGAAGGCAGTGGCCATGTCATGGCTGACCGTCATCCGCATGATGCAGGAAAAGGGCGGCTATCGATCGCCCGAGGATCTGCGCAGGACCCCGCTCAACCCGAACCCCGATCCGAAGCAGCTCGCGCCCAACGAACGGGTCGAGCGCGTCCGGCGCATTCACCAGAACGATCTGGAGAACATCCCGTTCTTCCTCGTCTCCGGCTTCCTCTTCGTCCTGACGGGTCCGCCGGTCTGGCTGGCCTGGCTGCTGCTCTACGGTTACGTCCTGTCGCGGCTCCTGCATTTCGCTGCCTATTTCACGGCGCAGACCCACGACATGCGCGCCACCTTCTGGACGGTGGGCTCCGTCATCCTGATCGTCATGACGCTGTGGACACTCGTCATGGCCCTTCTGACCTGAAGGAGGAAGGACCGGCCTGATGCAGGCGGCCGGCCGGTCCGCCCGGTCCCGGATCGTCCCGCTCCCGGGAACTTCCGGCGCGCCTGCGCATTGCTTCCGGCTCAAGGGCGTTCCAACGGGGGTATCATCATGACGATCTGGACCAGGGTTCCGCTGATGGCGGCGGGCATCTCGATGCTGGCGCTGGCCGCATGCAGCGACGAGCAGAACGTCCAGCGCGGCGAGGATGCGCCGGCCGTGACCGAGGCCCCGCAGGCGCCGCCGGCCGTAGGCACAAGCGACGATGCGCTGAACCGCATCGGCGAAGGCGCGGGCCTCATCCTCGACGGCGCCGGCGAACTGGCGCGCGACGCCCGCAGCCGCACCGAAGAGCTGCTCGAGGACGCCGGTCCGGCGCTCGAGCGGGCGCGTGGCTATGCCCGCGAGCTCGGTGTGGCCCTCAACGAACTCACCGAACGCGCGGTGCGCGAGTTCGCGGCGGGCGTCGAGGCACTGGAGCGGCGGATCGACGAGGCCGACGGCCCCGACGAGCCGGTGACCGGCGACAGTGCCGCGCTGCTCTCTGCGCCAGCACAGCTGCGCGCCGACACGCGGGCGGCGGCCCGCGCCGGCCCGGCGGGCGTCGGGCCCGACTATGTCGGCGTCTGGGCGGCAGACGCGGCATCATGCGCGCGCATCGACGTCGAACCTGTCGAGCAGATGGCGGTGATCACGCCGACGACGCTGCGCCGCTCCGAGGCGGTCTGCAACTTCGCGGAGACGCCGCTCACCGGCGGAACGGCCACGCTCGCCGCCTCCTGCATCGCCGAGGGCGACATGGAGGAGCGGTCGATCACCCTGGAAATGCCGCAGGACGACGCGCTGACCATCGACGGCTCCGCGTCCCTGGTGCGCTGCCATCTGCCCGAATGAGCTTCGCCTGTCCCCGTTCCGTCGCTACCCTCGTATGATGAGCAGAATCACGGGGAAGCGATGCAGCCTGTCCATATCTATGTCGACGCCGACGCCTGTCCGGTGAAGGACGAGGTGGTGAAGGTCGCCGAGCGGCACGGGCTCGTCGTCACCTTCGTCTCCAACGGCGGCCTGCGCCCGTCGCGCGACCCGATGATCCGCAACGTGGTCGTCTCGAAGGGCGCGGATGCGGCCGACGACTGGATCGTCGACAACGCGGTGGCCAACGACGTCGCCATCACCGCCGACGTGCCGCTGGCCGCGCGGCTGGTGCCCGGCGGCGTCCACGTGCTGGGTCCGACGGGACGACCGTTCACGCCGGAATCGATCGGCATGGCGGTCGCCATGCGCGACCTCAAGCAGCACCTGCGGGAGACCGGGGAGGACCGCGGCTTCAACCGCAGCTTCACCCCGCGCGACCGCTCCGAGTTCCTGTCGGCGCTCGACCGGATCGTGCGGCGGGCGCTCAGCACCCGCGCGGTCGGTTGAACGGCCTCCGACGCGATGATATCATGGCGCTATCAGCCGGAGGCATTCCCGTGGCCAGCATGATCATCCGCAACATCCCCGATGACGTCCTCGATCGCTTCAAGCAGCGCGCGAAGGCCGACGGCAAGTCGGCCGAGCAGCTGGCGCGCGAGGTCATCGCCGAGAAGGGCATGCCGGACCGGGCGGAGCTCATCCGCCGCATCGACGCGATCCGGGCCAGTTCGACGCGCGTTTCGGGGGTGGAGATCATCGACGAAATCCGTCGCGACCGGGAAACGAGCCTCGGCAAGGACGAAACGGGTCTCGCAGATGATCGTTGACACCAGTGTCGCCAGTCACTGGTTCGTGGACACCGAGTACAGCAGCAGCGCGGCGCCCTATCGGGAAAGACGTGATCTTTCTGCACCCCGGTTTCTCCTGCTGGAGACGGCCAACGTCCTTTACAAGCGCTCGCGTCGAGGCGACCTTCCGCCTGATCGCTGTGGCGAGAGCATTCTCCTGCTGCGCTCCATGGTTTCGACCTGGGTCGAGGACGAGACCCTCGTCGCGGCGGCAATCGGGATCGCCGTCGAGCGGCTTCATCCGGTCTATGACTGCCTCTACCTCGCCCTCGCGCTGCAACGCCGCGAACCTCTCGTCACCGCCGACCGCCGCCTTGCGGCCATGGCGCGCGACCTCGCCATCGAAACCGAACTGATCGAGCCATCGTCTTGAAAACAATCTCCACCGCAAAATCGCACGGCGGCACGCAGGGCGTCTACAGCCACGCCTCGGAGGCCTGCGGCTGCGACATGACCTTCGCGGTCTTCGTCCCGCCGCAGGCCAAGGACGGCCCCTGCCCGGTGCTCTGGTATCTCTCCGGCCTCACCTGCACCCATGCCAACGTGATGGACAAGGGCGAGTACCGGCGCATGGCGGCTGAACTCGGGCTGATCATCGTCTGCCCGGACACCAGCCCGCGCGGCGAAACGGTCCCGGACGAGAAGGACAACTGGCAGTTCGGCTCGGGTGCCGGCTTCTATGTCGACGCGACGGAGGGCCCCTATGCCGCCAACTACCGGATGCACTCCTATGTCGTCGATGAACTGCCGAAGCTGATCGCGGCGCATTTTCCAGCCGACATGGCGCGGCAGTCGATCTTCGGCCATTCCATGGGCGGCCACGGCGCGCTGACCATCGCGCTGAAGAACCCGGCGCGCTTCGCCAGCTGCTCGGCCTTCGCGCCGATCGTGCACCCCTCGACGGCGGACTGGTCGTCGAAGGCCTTCGAACGCTATCTCGGGGCCGACGAAGCGGCCTGGCGGGCCTATGATGCCTGCCTGCTGATCGAGGACGGCCACCGATTCGACGGCTTTCTCGTCGACCAGGGCAAGGCCGACGGCTTCCTGCAGGACGGGCTGCGCCCCTGGCTCCTGGAAGAGGCCTGCCGCAAGGCCGGCATCCCGCTCACCTTGCGGATGCAGGACGGCTACGACCACTCCTACTTCTTCATCTCCAGCTTTATGGACGATCACCTGCGCTGGCACGCGAAGCGGCTCGGCGCGGGCGGAGGCGACGCGGAATGACGCTCGCCGGTCAGACTCCGGGCAGGAATATCGCTAATGAACAAGAATGAGACGGTCGAAGAGGACACCCGGGTCATGGCGGTCGTGACACCCATCCACCGGCGGCTTCCCGATCCCGATACGTTCGGGGGTCGGCTGTCGCGCATCCGCGACGCGCAGGGCATGAGCACGGCGGCACTGGCGCGCCGCGTCGGCGTCCGGCAGAAGACGATCGAGCAGTGGGAGAGCGACCGCTCGGAACCCGGCGTCGAGCGTCTGGCCCTCCTGGCCGGCGTCCTCAACGTCAACCTCGTCTGGCTGCTGCACGGCGTCGGCGATGCGCCCACCGACGAGATCGGCCCCGATCCGCTGGCGGCGATCACCGTCCAGCTGGAGCGCCTGAAGCGGATGCACGAGGACACCGGCCGCATCATCGAACGCATCCAGCGCGAACTGACGCGGCTCGAAGAAGAGCGCTGATCGCGCGGCTCTTCGGCATGCCGGACAGCTGAACCTGCAGGCGCGACCCGCAGAGGCCCGACCGACGCCCTCAGGCCACCCTGGCGATCAGATTGCGGATCGTCGGATGCACCAGCGGCGACTCGCGGCCGATGAAGGCGAGCAGCGCCTTCTCGTTGTCGTGGACGGTGCCGTCGCGCGAGATCCGCTCCACCAGCCACGCCGCCTCGCCCGCGTCGATCGCCTCCGCCTGCGCGGACGCTCCGGCGCGTTCGGTGTTGCGGCTGCGCCATGCCTCTTCGAGGCCGGACGGGGCGCGGTAGGCGTCGAGGATGCTCTTCGCCCCGGCCGACGCCATCGCCCGGAAGAAGCCGGCGACGTCGATGCTCCTGTCGTCGAGAAAGGTCTCGTGGCGCAGCGCTTCCTCGCGCGAGGGCGGCGTGTAGCCCGAGGCGCACATGACGAAGTTCGCCATCGCCTTGACGAAGAGCTCGGTCCACTCCGGATGGTTGGGCGCGCCCACCGTCCGGTCGTTGAGGTCGAACAGGATCTCCGCCTCCTCCCGGCTGATGCCGATGCCGGCGCCGCCGCCGAAGGCATGGAGGATGCGGCGCAGCAGGTCGACTTCCGCCTTGCCGATGACGCCCGGCACGAGCGTCCGGCCGTCCGGCATCCGCAGGACGCCGTCGACCACCGCCTCGGCGACGAGGCCGAGGGCATGGGCCGAAAGGCTTGCCGGGGAGGTTCGGGCCCGCTCCAGCACCGCGATCAGCACCTCGAGTTCGGTCGCCGGTCGCGCCGACTTCGCCGCGGCGACCAGCCATGCCGCGTTGGCCTCGGAGACGTAGCCTGCCGGAACCTCCTGGTGCACCAGATGGTCCGTCAGCGCCTCGACGAGGAAGGACGTCCATTCGGGGCAGGTCGAGCCCGCACGACCGTCCATGGCGAAGAGCCGCTCGGCCTCCGCCCGGGAGACGCGGCCGTCGGGGAAAACCTCCGCCCTCAGCCGCGCGACGTCTTCCACGCCGATGCTCTCGTGGTCGCCCGGGCGCTCCGACGCCGACACCGAACCGCTTGCTGCCATGTCCTTCACCCCGCGACCGACCAGACCCGACTTCGGGCGGAGACTAGCCGCTTTGGCTTGAGGAATGGCGAAGACGGGTGGTTAGCGAAGCTTTAGCGTCCGGGGACCCGCGCCAGCAGTTCCGCCAGCACGGGCGGCAGAAGCCCCGGCAGGTCCTCGGCGATCAGGCCCGGTCCGAACCGCGACCCCGCCTCGGCATGCAGCCAGACCGCCGCGCAGGCCGCCTCGAAGATGGGCATGCCCTGCGCCAGCAGCCCGGCGGCGATGCCCGCCAGCACATCGCCCGATCCGGCAGTCGCCAGATAGGGCGTGCCGTTGGCGTTGACGGCGGAACGGCCCGACGGTTCGGCGATCACCGTGTCCGGTCCCTTCAGGACAACGACCGCGTGCGACTGCCGGGCAGCCTCCCGCGCCCGCTCCAGCTTCGACAGCGTCCGGTCGGCGGCGATGTCGGGGAACAGGCGCCGGAACTCGCCCTCGTGCGGCGTCAGCAGCGCCAGCGGCTCTGCCGGCTCCGGCCGGTCGAGCATCCGGAACAGCGCCTGCGGCTCCTCTTCGAACGACGTCAGCGCATCCGCGTCGAGCACGAGCCGCAAGGCGCCTTCCCCCGCGAGCGCCGCGAGCGCGCGCACGAATTCGACGCAGCCGCTGCCCGCACCGAAGCCCGGCCCGATGACGGCAGCAGCCAGCCGCCGCTCGCGCGCGAAGGCCACGGCGTCGTCCGGCGTCTCGGCGCGGCGCAGCATGATCGACGTCAGGTGCATGGCATTGACCTGCAGCGCAGCGCCCGGCGACAGGACCGTGACCGCCCCGGCCCCCGCGCGGGCGGCAGCCAGCGCCGCGAGCCGGGCCGCTCCCGTGGACGAGGCGCCTCCGGAGAAGACGCCGACGTGGCCTCGCGAATATTTGTGCGCTTCGCGGTGCGGACGGGGAAACCAGTGCAGCCACAAGGGCGGCCCGTTTCGAAAGGCGCGGCAGCCGATGTCTCCCAGGACCGTTTCCGGAATGCCGATGTCGGCTTGCACCGTCGCGCCGCACAGGCTGCGGCCAGGCTCCAGCAGGTGGCCCGGCTTCAGCCGGAAGAAGGTGACCGTCAGGTCGGCGCGGATGGCCGTGCCGAGCGGCTGGCCGGTCCCGCCCGAAACGCCGGACGGCAGGTCGACCGCGACCACGGACGCGTTCGAGGCATTGGCCCGGTCGATGGCGTCGGCGGCCGGACCGGTCACCGCGCGCGCAAGGCCCGCGCCGAACAGCGCGTCCACGACGACGTCGCCGGCGCGGGGCTGAAACTCCGCCAGCGGCCGGATTGGCCGACCCCAATCCGCGCGGGCCCGGCCGGCATCGCCGCCATGGGTCGGCGCATCGCAATGGACCTGCACGCCGAGGCCTGCCTCCGCGAGACGCGCGGCGGCCACGAAACCGTCGCCGCCATTGTTTCCCGGTCCCGCCAGCACAAGGACGCGTGCCGCACCGGGATAGCGGACGAGAATCTGGGCCGCCACGGCCGCACCGGCGTGGCGCATGAGCGCGTCGCCGTCGAAGGGGCCGGATGCGATGGCGAGACGGTCGGCCCTGGCCATTTCGTCGGGTGTGAGGAGTTCGAGAGTCATGCCGCCATCCGTGGATCGAGGAGGCAGACTAGTCGGAACCGGATGCGGCTGGCAAACGGAGCCGATGCACATTTCTTATGCCATATGCCTATTTTGTGGTCACGCTCGATTGCGCCTTTGGGCTGCTTCCGGCAGTTTCACCGCGGCGAGCCCGACCTCGTCCCGCCCAAGCCCGCGCGAAGCTTCGGAACCTCCGTGGCGGCGCTGCGTCAGCCGAATTTGCTGCCAATCTGGCACGGTTCGTGCTTTGGTTTGGCGGAAGCGGGCTCGATTTGCCGCGCATATCCATCGGAGGCCCCATTCGGATGAAGAAAATCGAAGCGATCATCAAACCGTTCAAGCTCGACGAGGTGAAGGAAGCCCTTCAGGAAGTCGGCTTGCAGGGGATCACGGTCACCGAAGCGAAAGGTTTCGGGCGCCAGAAGGGGCACACCGAACTCTACCGGGGAGCGGAGTATGTGGTGGACTTCCTGCCGAAGGTGAAGGTCGAGGTGGTGCTCGCCGACGAATCCGTCGACGCGGCACTCGAGGCCATCCGCAAGGCCGCACAGACGGGGCGGATCGGCGACGGCAAGATCTTCGTCTCCAACATCGAGGAAGTCGTCCGCATCCGCACGGGCGAGACCGGCGTCGACGCGATCTGATCCGTCGAAGCCGTCCACAACAGTTTCACATCGTCAGACAGGGAAAACGAAATGACGACAGCCAGCGACATCATGAAGCAGATCAAGGACAACGACGTTAAATTCGTCGACCTGCGCTTCACCGACCCCAAGGGCAAGCTCCAGCACGTGACGATGGACATCGCCGAGGTCGAGGAGGACATGTTCGCCGACGGCGTGATGTTCGACGGATCCTCGATCGCCGGCTGGAAGGCGATCAACGAGTCCGACATGGTGCTCATGCCCGACCCGGAAACGGTCCACATGGATCCGTTCTTCGCGCAGTCGACCATGGTCATCCTGTGCGACATCCTCGACCCGGTGTCGGGCGAGTCCTACAATCGCGATCCGCGCGGCACGGCCAAGAAGGCCGAGGCCTACATGAAGTCGGAAGGCATCGGCGACACCATCTATGTCGGCCCCGAGGCCGAGTTCTTCGTGTTCGACGACGTCAAGTACAAGGCCGACCCCTACAACACCGGCTTCAAGCTCGACTCGACCGAACTGCCGTCGAACGACGACACCGACTACGAGACCGGCAACCTCGGCCACCGTCCGCGCGTCAAGGGCGGCTATTTCCCGGTGCCGCCGATCGATTCGCTGCAGGACATGCGCTCGGAAATGCTCACCGTCCTCACCGAGATGGGCGTGCGCGTCGAGAAGCATCACCATGAGGTCGCGGCCGCCCAGCACGAGCTCGGCATCAAGTTCGACACGCTCGTCCGCAACGCCGACAAGATGCTGATCTACAAGTACGTCGTGCACCAGGTCGCCAATGCCTACGGCAAGACGGCCACCTTCATGCCGAAGCCGATCTTCGGCGACAACGGCTCGGGCATGCACGTGCACCAGTCGATCTGGAAGGACGGCAAGCCGACCTTCGCCGGCAACGAATATGCCGGCCTGTCGGAGACCTGCCTCTACTACATCGGCGGCATCATCAAGCACGCCAAGGCCATCAACGCCTTCACCAACCCGCTCACCAACTCCTACAAGCGTCTGGTGCCGGGCTACGAGGCCCCCGTGCTGCTCGCCTATTCGGCGCGCAACCGCTCGGCGTCCTGCCGCATCCCCTTCGGCTCGTCGCCGAAGTCGAAGCGCGTCGAGGTCCGCTTCCCCGATCCGGGCGCGAACCCCTACCTCGCCTTCGCGGCGATGCTGATGGCCGGCATCGACGGCATCAAGAACAAGATCCACCCCGGCCAGCCGATGGACAAGGATCTCTACGACCTGCCGCCGAAGGAGCTGAAGAAGATCCCGACCGTCTGCGGCTCGCTGCGCGAAGCCCTGATGAGCCTCGACAAGGACCGCGGCTTCCTGAAGGCCGGCGGCGTGTTCGACGACGACCAGATCGATGCCTACATCGAGCTGAAGATGCACGAGGTCATGCGCTTCGAGATGACCCCGCATCCGGTCGAGTTCGACATGTACTACTCGGTCTGATCGTCCTCCCGGACATACGACGGATGGAGCCGGGGCATTGCCTCGGCTCTTTTCGTTCTGGAGAGCCAGGTCTGCGCCGCCGGTGATCGGGATGCGCGAACGGTGCCGTCGCGACTTGACAGATTGTCGTTTTAAAACTACATCTCCTCATGGTCGAACTGAAGCAGACGGAGACGTTCCGGAAGTGGTGGATGCGCCTTGACGATGAGCGCGCTCGCGGTGTGATCTTCGCAAGGCCGGACCGCCTTGCGTATGGCCACACCGGCGATGCGCGACCCGTCGGCGACGGCATCAGCGAATTGCGCATCCACCACGGTCCCGGCTATCGCGTCTACTTCCAGCGACGTGGCGATGCGATCGTCATCCTGCTGTGCGGAGGCGACAAGAGCACACAGGCCAGGGACATCAGGACCGCGAAGCGCCTTGCGGCGGAATGGAACCAATGAAGATGGCAGAGAAGCTCACGACCTTCGACCCGGCAGAGGGCCTGACCTCCCACGAGTCCGTCGCTGCCTTCATGGCGGAGGCCTTTGCGTCGGAGGACGCTGGTTATATCTCCCATGCGCTCGGCGTCGTGGCGCGTGCCAAGGGCATGACCCAGATCGCCAACGAGACAGGGCTCTCGCGCGAGCAGCTCTATCGCTCGTTCAGCGCCAGCGGCAACCCGACGCTCAAGACCACCCTCATGGTCATGAAGGCTCTCGGCATTGAACTGACGGCAAGGTCTCCAGCGCACCGGTCGGAGCCCACTTGAGCCTGGACGAACTGGCAGCATGCCGGCGGTGGCGATGTCGATCCCGAGCCTGAACTGTGATAGCTCCGCACTGGCACGCGCATCTAAAGCATGTCTCCCGAAAGTGGGCAACGGTTTCGGGCGAAAGACATGCTCGAAGACACAGTCCTAAAGCGTGCGGAGCGAATCTGAAAGATCGCGACACGCTTTAGGGACCGAACACAGGACGAGCAGGCATGAAGATCGCGACCTGGAACATCAACGGCGTCAAGGCGCGGATCGAGAACCTGCTCGCCTGGCTGAAGGAGAGTCAGCCCGACATCGTCTGCCTGCAGGAGATCAAGTCGCTCGACGAGAACTTCCCCCGGCTCGAGATCGAGGCGCTGGGCTACCATGTCGAGACGCATGGCCAGAAGGGCTTCAACGGCGTCGCCATCCTGTCGAAGCTGCGCTTCGACGAGGTCAACCGGCGCCTGCCCGGCGACGAGAGCGACGAGCAGTCGCGCTTCATCGAAGGCGTGTTCTCGACGAAAGCGGGCGTGCTGCGCGTCGTCTCGCTCTATCTGCCCAACGGCAATCCCGTCGACACGGAGAAGTTTCCCTACAAGCTCGGCTGGATGGAGCGGCTGGAGCGCTGGACGGCCGATCGCATGGCGCTGGAGGAGCCGCTGGTGCTCGCCGGCGACTACAATGTCATCCCGCAGGCGATCGACGCGAAGAACCCGGCCGCCTGGGTCGGCGATGCGCTTTTCCAGCCCGAAAGCCGGGCGGCGCAGCGGCGGCTGGAATGGCTCGGGATGACCGACGCGACGCGCGCCGTCACCGGCGAGCAGGTCTTCACCTTCTGGGACTACCAGGCCGGCGCCTGGCAGAAGAACAACGGCATCCGCATCGACCATCTGCTGCTGTCGCCGGAAGCCGCGCGGCATCTGTCCTCGGCTGCGGTGGAAAAGCACGTGCGCGCCTGGGAGAAGCCCTCGGACCATGTGCCGGTGGCCATCGATCTGGCGCTCGAAGCGGCCTGACGGCGCCCGGCCGGACCGGTTTCGACGCCTGCACGGTTTTCGCTGGTCCGCGACGGCATCCCGTGAGACACTTCGCGGATGGATCGTCGGGCCACCCTCCTCGCGATTGCAGCCATCCTGTCGCCATGGGCCTCATCGGCTGCGCGGGCAGACTGCAAATGCGCGGCCAACGGAACCCGCTACGAGATGGGGGCAGTCGTCTGCATCCGCAGCCCGGCCGGCAGCTGGCTCGGCCGATGCGGCAAGGTTCTCAACAACTCGTCCTGGACGAAGCTCGGCGACGGCTGTCCGCTGACGCTCGAGATGCGCGGCGAAGCCCCGCCCCTGTCGCACCCCGCCGGGCCGCGCCCGGCCGACCTGCGCCGGGCGATTTCGGGCTGAGGCGCCGCTGCCGCGAGGCGAGCTGGCGTGGGACGGAGTAAATGCGGGGACAGTTTACTCAATTCCGGCGCCGGCCTGGTGCCTTCTGCCGGGCTACATTGACGGAATTAAGTAAACTGTCCCCGTATTTACTCCGCATTGCCCGCCAGACCATCGTCGGCCTGGAGCGTCGAGAGGCACGGGAAATCGTGCGGGTTCAGCGGGCGCCGCGGCGCAGCATGTCTTCGGCGAGCGCGATGGCGGTGCGGCGGTCGGATTCGCCGGCAAGCGAGAAGGCTTCTTCCTGCAGGCTGCGGATCCAGATCCTGTCGGAGGGGGAGGCGCGCTCGAGCGCGGCGGTCATCATCGCCAGACCCTTCACCACCTTGCCGCTCTGGAACAGCAGGTCGCCGAGCGTCGCCTGCGCACCGGAATGGCCCTTCTCGGCGGCGAGCTGGAACCAGCGGCCGGCCTGCTTGACGCTGACCTTGACGCCTTCGCCCCTGAGGAACATCCGGCCGATCTCGTACTGCGCGGCCGGGTTGCGGTAGGTGGCGGCGGCGCGCATGTAATAGTCCTGCGCGGCGGCCGGGTTCGGCTGCACCGGCGTGCCGGGAATGCCCGTGCGGACATAGCCGGCCAGCGCCACCAGCGCGTCGGAGACGTAGCTCTCCTCCGGACTGCCGGGCTCCACATCCTGCTGCACGATCAGGCTGAACGCCTTGAAGGCTTCGTAATCGTTGCGCTGGACGCCGTCGCCCTCGGCATACATGCGCGCCAGCTTCCAGCGGGCGCCGAGCTGGCCCTTGTCGGCCGCGTAGCGATAGGCCTCGACGGCCTCCTGCTTGTGGCCCTGCTTGTAGGCGTCGAAACCAAAGCGGAAGATGTCCCAGGGACTGGAACCCTTCTCCTGCATCGTCCGGGGATCGAGCGCGAGCGCGCTCCCGGCTGCACTCAGCCCGGCTCCAACGACAACGCTCCACAGGGTCGCACGGACCCACGCACTCATCGGCATTTCAATCGGCTTTTCTTGCCAGGAGGACGGGCGATCCAGCACGGCCGGCGCGGCTCGTGGAGCCCTCCCCCGACCGCAGATCGTTCCCTGTCACCATGACATCCACGTTCCGTTTTGTACCCGACACGGGCAACTCTTCGAGCGAAGGCCGCACATGCCGCCTTCCTGATAACCCATGAGTTGCTACTCGTTTATGGCGGGAACGCGGCAGCCGCCAGTCGGCGAATGCCAGCGTGAATTCTTCCTGAACGAGTGTTGCGGAATCGACACTGCCGGCACGCCCGGCGCCCGCACAGGCGGGCGCGGGACCCGGATCCGCGGGCCCAGACGCATGTCTCCCGAAAGCGGGCACCGGTCTCGGGTGAAAGACATGCGCGAAAACAAAGACCTAAAGCGTACGGCGCGAATCCGGAAGATCGCGACACGCTTCAGGCTTCGCTCTCGCCCTTCTTGCGGGTCAGGATCGACGCCGCGACGGAGCCGAGGATCAGGATGGCGGTGACGGCCAGTGCTGCCGTCGACGGCACCTTGTAGACATGGGCGAGCAGCATCTTGCCGCCGATGAAGATCAGCACAAGCGACAGCCCGGTCTTCAGGTGGTGGAACTCGCGCATCATCCCCGACAGGACGAAAAACAGCGCGCGCAGGCCCATGATCGCAAAGACGTTGGACGAGAAGACGATGAAGGGATCGTCCGAGATGGCCAGCACGGCGGGGATCGAATCGACCGCGAAGATGAGGTCGGTGAACTCGACCGTCATCAGCACCACGAAGAGCGGCGTCATGTAGAGCAGCCCCTGCCGGGTGACGAAGAAGCGCGAGCCCTCGTATTCGTCGGTGACACGGCCGGTCTTCTTCAGGAGACGCACGATCCGGCTCTGGCCCGGATCGATCATGTCGTCGCCCGACATCATCATCTTGTAGCCGGAGAAGACCAGCAGCGCGCCGAGCGCCATGCCCACCCACTCGAACTGGTCGACGATCTTGACGCCCGGCACGATCAGCGACAGGCGCATCGCGATGGCGCCGACGATGCCGTAGAACAGGACGCGGTACTGCGCCTCCGGCGGCACCCGGAAATAGCTGAAGATCAGGGCGATGACGAAGATGTTGTCGAGCGACAGCGCCTGTTCGACGAGATAGCCGGTCAGGAACTCGGCTCCCCGGTCCGGACCGCCGAACCAGAACACGCCGGCGCCGAAGATGAAGGCGAGCGTGACGTAGCCGGCGACGGTGACGCCCGCCTCGCGCGGGCTGATCACATGGTCCTTGCGATGAAGAACGAAGAGGTCGACGAACAGAATGATGGCGACGAAAGCCAGGAAACCGGGCCAGAGCCAGTCGTGCAGATCCATGGGGGAAAAAGCCTGCGCCGCGTGAGCGCGCCGTCGTTCGGTCCGACATCACAGGCGACGCCTCGCCTGTCAGAGGGGCCCGGCCCGGGAGACGGCCCTATGTGCGCCCGAACGGGCCGCTTTACAAGCGGCCCGTGCGACAGGAACCGGGAAATCGGCCCGGCGGCAGGTTGGCCGCCGGCAGCGTTGCCGGCTCAGGCCTCGCCCGTCACCCGCTTCAGCGCGACCGTCAGGCGATCGAGGACGGCCACGAACTCGGCGCGCTTCTCGCGCTCGGCCTCGACGATCTCGTCGGGCGCGTTGGCGACGAACTTCTCGTTGCCGAGCTTCTTGTCGATGCGGTCGATCTCGGCCTGCGTCTTCGCGATCTCCTTGCCGATCCGCACGGCCTCGGCCGACAGGTCGATCAGATCGCCGAGCGGAATGCAGGCGGTCGCCTCGCCGACCACGATCTGCGCCGAGCCCTTGGGAGCCTCGGTCACCAGCGCGATCTCGGTGACGCGCGCCAGCCGCATGATGGCGGGCGAATGACGGCCCAGCCGTTCGCGCGTGACGGCATCGGCACCCACCATGGCGAGCGGCGCCTGCGCTGCCGGCGGCACGTTCATCTCCGAGCGCACCGAGCGGATGCCCGAGACGAGGTCGACCAGCCAGTTGATCTCGTCGGCTGCGGCTTCGTCGGCGAAATCCGGCTGCGGCCAGCGGGTCAGGGCCAGCATGTCCTCGCGTTCGCTGCCCTCCGGCGCCGTGCGCGCCCAGAGCTCTTCCGTCATGAAGGGCATCATCGGATGCAGCAGCTTGTAGATCTCCTCCAGCACATGGGCCACGCAGGCGCGCGACTCGGCCTTGGCGGCTTCGTCCTCGCCCATGAAGACCGGCTTGAGCAGTTCCAGATACCAGTCGCAGACCAGGTTCCAGACGAAGGAATAGGCCGCGCCCGCCGCCTCGTTGAAGCGGTAGCTCTCGATGCCCCGGGTGATGGCACCGGAGGCGCGCGTCAGCTCGGTCAGGATCCAGCGGTTGACGGTGAGCCTGGCTGCGCCCGGCTCGAAGGACGGATCGATCGCCGCGCCGTTCATCTCGGCGAAGCGGGTGGCGTTCCACAGCTTGGTGCCGAAATTGCGGTAGCCGGCGATGCGGGCCGGATCGAGCTTCACGTCGCGGCCCTGCGCGGCCATGATGGTGAGCGTGAAGCGCAGCGCGTCGGCGCCGTATTCGTCGATCAGCTCGAGCGGATCGATGACATTGCCCTTCGACTTCGACATCTTGGCGCCGTTCTTGTCGCGGACGAGCGCGTGGACGTAGACCGTGTGGAAGGGCTCTTCCTCCATGAAGTGCAGGCCCATCATCATCATCCGGGCTACCCAGAAGAAGATGATGTCGAAGCCGGTGACCAGCACCGAGGTCGGGTAATAGGTCTTCAGTTCATCGGTCCTGTCCGGCCAGCCGAGCGTCGAGAACGGCCACAGCGCGGACGAGAACCAGGTGTCGAGCACGTCGTCGTCGCGAACCAGGATGTCGCCGGGTTGGAAGTTCTCCAGCTTCTCCTCGACCCAGGCCTTCCACGGGCCGTCGAGCGCGAGATAATACTCGACCGCCGCTTCGAGCGCCTGCTTCTCGGTCTTCTCGACGAAGACGTGGCCGTCGGGCCCATACCAGGCCGGGATCTGGTGGCCCCACCAGAGCTGGCGCGAGACGCACCAGGGCTGGATGTTCTCCATCCACTCGAAATAGGTCTTTTCCCAGTTCTTCGGCACGAAGCTGGTCCGTCCCTCGCGCACCGAGGCGATGGCGGGCTTGGCCAGCGTCGCGGCGTCGACATACCACTGGTCGGTCAGGAACGGCTCGATCGGAACGCCGCCGCGATCGCCGTGCGGCACCATGTGGCGATGCGGCTCGACGCGGGCGAGGAAACCGCCCTCCTCCATGAGGTCGACGACCAGCTTGCGCGCCTCGAAGCGGTCGAGCCCGTCCAGGCGATCCCAGATCTCCTCGCGCATCAGGTCGAGCTCGAGGCCATCGAGGAAATCCTCGTTGTCCTTCAGCGTCACCTTCGCTTCGACCGTCAGGATGTTGATCGCACGGAGGTTCCGCCGCTTTCCGACCTCGAAGTCGTTGAAGTCGTGCGCCGGCGTGATCTTCACCGCGCCCGTACCCTTCTCCGGATCGGAATAGTCGTCGGCCACGACGGGGATACGGCGGCCGACCAGCGGGAGGACGAGGTTGCGGCCGACGAGGTGGCGATAGCGCTCGTCGTCGGGATGCACCGCCACGCCGGTGTCGCCGAGCATCGTCTCGGGGCGCGTCGTCGCGACGGTGATGAAGGTGGTGGGGTTCTCGGGGTCGAAGGCGACCCCGTCGATGGGATAGCGGAAGTGCCAGAGGTTGCCGTTGACCTCGTGCTGCTCGACCTCGAGATCCGAAATCGCCGTGAGCAGCTTCGGGTCCCAGTTGACCAGCCGCTTGTCCTTGTAGATCAGGCCCTGCTTGTAGAGCGTGACGAAGACCTCGACGACGGCCGTCGAAAGGCCCTCATCCATGGTGAAGCGCTCGCGCGACCAGTCGCAGGAGGCGCCCAGCCGCTTCAGCTGGTTGACGATCATCCCGCCGGACTCGTCCTTCCACTCCCAGACGCGATCGATGAACTCCTCGCGGCTCATGTCGCGGCGGCGGATCTGGCGCTCGGCCAGCTTTCGCTCGACGACCATCTGCGTGGCGATGCCGGCATGATCCATGCCCGGCTGCCACAGCACGTTCTTGCCGCGCATCCGCTCGAAGCGGACGAGGATGTCCTGCAGCGTGTTGTTGAGCGCATGCCCCATGTGGAGCGAGCCGGTGACGTTGGGCGGCGGGATCACGATGGTGAAGGGATCGGCGCCGTGCGCAGCACCGGCGCCGGCACGGAAGGCGTGCTCCTCTTCCCAACGGCGGGCTATTATGGGCTCGACGCTCAATGCGTCATAGGTCTTGTCAAGCATTTCGGGGCGTCCGCGCTCGCAGGGCAAAGGGGGGCGCGCCGATGCCCGGCAGCCCCTGGGACCCGGTGTAAAGCCGATGGGTCAGGGGGAGTCAACCGCCCCGGGAAGCGCCAATCGACGCTGCCCGCGCATGGTCTTGCGCCCCGGCGCGGCATGTTCGCGTGTCGAAGGCGGCCGAACGGGCCTGCAGCCGCGCCGGGCCGGGCGCCGGAGCCAGGGTCAGCGGCCGCCGCGCGCGACGCGCTCGATCTCCTCGCGCACCAGCTTCTCGACCAGCGTCGGCAGGTTGTTGTCCAGCCAGTCCTGGAGCATCGGGCGCATCATCTCGGAGGCCAGTTCGTCGAAGCTCTTGCGGCGGCTGGCCTCGAAGGCTTCGGAAAGCTCGCCGAAGGCCGCGGCGACCTGGCGGCCTGTCCGCTCGGAAATCAGCGATGCCTTCTCGACCGCCGCAGGCGCCATCTGCGCCGCCGGTTCCGCAGGCGCGGAAGCGGCCGTTTCAGCGACGGGGTCCGCCATGACCGGCTCGGGCGCGGCGGGGCCATCGAAGATCGACGCGGACGCAACGGGCTCGGCCGGCTCGGGCTGGCGGGCCTCGGGCTGCGTCTCAAGGCGCGCGGTTCCGGGCGCCGGCTGCGGCATCGCCGGCGCCGGGTCGGGCTGGCGCATCGCGGCCGCAGGCTCGTCCCTGGCCGCGCGCAGAGGCTTCGACAGCTCGAATGCCGCCATCGGCGCGTTCGCCGCAACCATCTCCACCCGCTCCGGCTCGGCCGGGCCCGCCCGCTCCTGCTCGGGCTCGCGCCCGGCAAGCACGTCCTCGGGCTTGCGCACCTGGTCGCTGTCTTCGATGATGCGGCGGATGGAGGCGAGGATCTCCTCCATCGAAGGCTCGCGCTGCGCGCCACCCGCCTGTGGCAACTTCAGTTCAGCCGCGTGACTGGCCATCGCTTCAATCTCCATGCCCGATCGATGATCGGCCCCCGAATCATGCTGCAAGCCTAGCGCTTTGGCACTCTGGAGAGAATCCCCGGCGGGACCGCACGCACCCTTTCGCACAGATATCCGGCGCAGGGCCGCCGGCCGAAACGAAAGCGGCCGCGCAATGCGCGGCCGCGACCGGGATGCGACGGAAAAAGGGTCAGCGGCCGTCCGGCGTGCGCAGGCCGAACCACTTGTCCTTGATGGCCTCGTAATGCTCTTCCGGCTTGTAGGTGGCGACCTGCAGCCCGAGGCTCTCGACGCCCAGCCGGCCGACCGCCGACAGGATGGCGAAGCTCGCCAGCACCACGTCATGCTCGGCGCTGACCAGATCGACCTGGGCGTTGATGACGTCGGCCTGCTGGTCCAGCACGTCCAGCGTCGTGCGCTGGCCGACATTGCGCTCCTCGATGACGCCGTTGAGCGCCAGCTGCGCGGCCGACACGAGCTCGCGGTTGGCGGCGACGACTTCGGCACCGGCCTGGAACTGCGTCCAGGCCGAGGTGACGGCAGCGCGCACCTGATCGCGGCTGACGTCGACCTCGATGCGGGCCTGGCCGAGCGATTCCTTCGACTGGCGAACGAGCGCCGAGGTCCGTCCGCCCTGGTATAGCGGGATCGTCAGCGTCGCGCCGATCGAGGCGGAGTTGCTGTAGCCGTCGGAACTCTGACTCGCCGGGGAGGAATCGGAAAAGCTGCGGGTGAGGCCTGCGCTCGCGGTGACGCCCGGAAGCAGCGCGCCTTCGGCCGAATTCACCGAGAAGCCGGCGGCGTCGACGAGATGCTGGGTGGCAAGGATCGCGGGATGGCGCACGAGCGCCAGTTCGATGGCCTGGCCGAGGCTCTTCGGCAAGAGCTTGGCGACCGGGCTCACCGGCTGCAGCTTGCCCGGCGCGTCGCCGATGACCTGGCGGTAGGTCGCCTCGCTCGACTGGGCGGTGGCGCGCGCCAGGCTCAGCTGCGCCACGGCGGCCGACCGGCTCGCCTCCGCCTGGGCGACGTCGGTGCGGGTGCCCTCACCGACATCGAAGCGGGAGCGCGCGGCGCGGACCTGTTCGCTGAGGAACTCGAGGTTGCGCTCGCGCAGCACGGCGATCTGGCGGTCGCGGATGACGTCGAGATAGGCGGTGGCGGCGCTGTAGAGCGTGTTCTGCTCGGTGTTGCGCAGCGATTCGCGCGCCGCGAGGACCTGCGACTTCGCGGCGAGCACGTTGTTCCTGGTCTGGAAGCCGTCGAACAGGGTCTGGTTGATCTGCACGCCGAAGGAGCCGGTGCGGATGCTGGCCTCGGATATGCCGGACCTGTTCGTGTATTGCAGCGACCCCGTCGCCGAGATGGTCGGGCGATAGCCGGACTTGGCGATGGCCACGTTCTCGTCGGTCACGCGCACGTCGGCGCGGGCCGAATTCAGGGAGGAGTTGTTCTGGTAGGCCTTGGCCAGCGCCCCCAGCATCGTCTCCGCGCTGGCCTGCCCCGGCGACACCACGGCGGCCGTCACCAACAACGCTGCCAAGAGTTTCTTCAAATTCGACGCCACGACGGACCTCATCACATGACTGGACGCGTACAGTGCGTCCCCCAAATTCCGGATCGGGCCTGGGCCCGACCTGCACCTCGAACTCCCTCCCGAATCGCACCGCCGAAACGATAATTCGTACGCTTGACCAAGATGACTTCAGCCGGCGGGGCGCGCAAGCCCTCAGAACTCGAAAGCCTTTTCCTTCTGGAAGCCCGGCAGCGACCTGACGGCCGCATTGAAGCCCCGCCGCCCCGAGATGCCGGTCCCCTGCTTGACGTAGAGCTTGGCGGTCCCCGCATTGCCATGGCCCTCGACCACGACGAGACGGCCGCCATCCTTGACCTGATCGAAGAGCTGCTGCGACACTTCGTCCACGGCGCCTTCCACGACGATCACGTCGTAGGGCGCCTCGGAGGCATATCCGGCCGGCAGCGGCCCCTGCACCACCGCGACATTGTCGTATCCGAGTTCGGCCAGCCGTGCCGTGGCTTCGTCCGCCAGGGTGGCGTCGCTTTCGAGCGCGATGACGGAACCGGCGACGAGCGACAGGATCGCGGCCGAATAGCCCGTTCCGGCCCCGACATCGAGCACGACGTCGGAGGTGCCGATGTCGGCCAGCTGCAGCATCTTGGCGAAGGGCGACGGCTCCATGAGGTAGCGCCGCTCGCTTGCGCCCGGCGGCGTGATCTCGAGGTCTTCGTCGATATAGGCCAGGGGCTTCAGGCGCGATGGAACGAAAGCCTCGCGCGGCACCGCCATGAAGGCGTCGAGAAGCGGAATGCGGTTGACGTCCGTGGTCCGAAGCTGGCCGTCGACCATCTTGGCCCGCTGCCGCTCGAAGTCAGCGCTTGTCGTCAATGTTCGTCTCCGCCGGCCTGCCTTCGATCAAACGGGGGAAGCAAGCGTCCCCTCGCGAAACAGCCGGCGCTGGAGGCCTCGCCCGGAATCGAACCGGGGTGCAAGGATTTGCAGTCCTCTGCGTAACCACTCCGCCACGAGGCCTCGCCGCGATCGGCTGTCTATGGGCGATCTGTTAACAGAGGGTCAACGGGCCGACAAGCGCCCGGCGGCAAAATCAACCGCTGTCTGCGATCTGTCGCAGCGGCGGCGAAGCCCGCCCGCGGCCGACCGCGCCATCGATCGCGGGCCGGCCGGCCGCTGCCGGTGCTGCCACGGCGCAAACAATTCCGCGCCGTCCCTTTGAAGAGCGGCACGGCCGGCGACGCAGCCCGATGCTCATCCCTCCGATCCACGGCGGCCACGCCGGACGATGCCGCTTCGGTAAAGTCTCGGCGGTGGGTTCGCGATGGCGACAGCGGCGGCGGCGGCGAAGCCATCGCGCCCGCCGGAGCCCGTCAGTCGCTGCCGCGCCGGCGATGCCACCACACGGCCATGCGCCGGCGCCAGCGGCGGACGGAGGGGATGTCGTAGGACAGCACGAGGAGGCCGGAGGGAATCATCCAGAAGCCCAGCACCGGCAGGAAGCCGAGGAAACCTCCGACGATGAGGGCCGAGCCGGACGCGATGCGCAGCCGGCGCGACCGGGGCATGCGGATCCTGCGGCCGAAGGCATTGATCGTCGGCCCGCCCCGCGGCTCTCCGCCCGGCGCGCCCGCCTCCGTGTCCTGCCGATCGCCCATGCGACGTTCCTCTTTTCTGTCCGGCCTGCCACGACCGCAGCCCCGGCGACCGGCGCGAAGCCGGCCCGACGATCCCGGCGGCACCGAAGCAATCCAGGCCCGCCCCGAACGCGCCGGCGAACGCCCCGATCCCGTCTTCGCCGACTGCTATATCGGTCGGGCACCGGGTTTTTGCGACCGGCCCTCCCCCCTCCCGGAAAAAAATGCATTTGGCGCTTGGCAAGCCGGGAAAGCGTTTGCTATAGGCACCGCACTTCGCGAGCGCTGTTCCCCGGTAGCTCAGTGGTAGAGCAACCGGCTGTTAACCGGTTGGTCGCTGGTTCGAATCCGGCCCGGGGAGCCACTTTCAGCATCCACGCGACTGCGACCCCCTGATCAAGCCCCTGATTTCCCTGTCGAAATCACCGACGACTCCGCGGTACGCATATTCACTCGCGCAGTTTTGCTAACCATTTCGCTAAACAATTTGCCATACACGCATCCATCCTGTGCTTTAGTGAAGACCACATACATCGCATGGACATGTGGCTATGAAGCTCGTTCGCCGGATGTGAATCGGCGTGCAAAAATTGGACGCCGATCCGGGGTCAACTTTGCGCGCCGATTGACAGCCAGCAGTCGCTCCAGAAAATCCATCAGGTCGCCGACCTGAGGCGTCTCCCTTAGTCGCTGAGATGTCGGACGCCAGAACCGGGCTATGCGACCGGCGGCGGCGGCCCTCATAGCTAGGAGATCGCCGACCGGATCGCCCTGCGGCACGCCCTCCCTCCGAGCCTCTTGTCTTATGCGGCGGTAGGCAATCTCGAAACGGAGGCGGTCCTGATCCTTTGCATAGATCTTCAGGTTGACGTCGTTGGTGAGGTCGATGGAGAGCCACCGCGCGTCGCGATTGCAGCCGTCCCCCGAGAACTTGGTCGCCTCGATATCGCAACTCACGGCGGCTGCCACACGCTCGATTTCCACGACACGAGTCGTTGGATCTGGGTCGAGCAGGTCCCAGCAAATCTCGGCCTGTTGGACAGTTCCGTAGGAACACGGCCTGTTTCTTGTCAGCAGTTCCGGGGGCAAGTCGAGTTCGAGTGCGAAAAGCGCCCTGACGTGGTCACAGTAGATGCGCAGCGCGCGGGCTATGAATGCCGACCGTTCGGAGAGTGGTATCCTCCGCAGCACCGAAAATGGGACGAGGTTATCGTTCCCGTCCAAGCCGGCGGGCCTAGCAGCCCCCTGTTCGATACGCAGCGCTTCGCAAGGATGCAGGTCTGCGATCTCGGCGAGGGAGCGACCGGCATGGTGGGCGAGGAACCGATTGAGGTTCATAGCGAGCGTCAGCTTGAACTCGAAACGGCCATTCCGGGCCACAAACACCTTCGAGCCCGTTTGGCCGTTGACCGACGCGAATAGCCACCGATTGGGGGCCACCTCGACGTCAACATGGTGTGCTGTAGACAGCCTCCCTTTCTGCATGAGTAGGCGCCCACGCCCTTCGTAGGAGCCTTCCCAGCTTAGACGAGCTTCTCGGATGTCTGGGAAGCTGTCCGGGTTGCACTGGCCTCGGCATTCCAACGTAATCTGAAATCGGTCGATGAATGCTTCCTGCCATGGAAATAGGTGTGAGGCCGGATACCGTGGATCGAACCACTTCAACCCGTCACGTAGCCGTATTCTGTGTCCCGTGTCTGGATACCGCGTATGGTCCACGATGCCCGCTATCGGGACGATTTGGATTTGTTCTCCCCTACTAGGGAGCGGCGGGCTGGAAGGCTGTACTCCCCACCGGGCGGGCTCCCTGTCGTTGTCGTTGCCGTGCATTTTGCCCTCGCCCGAAATGTTCTCCGGTAGAGTTATTAGACGCCAGGCAGGTTTGACAAGAGACTTTACCTTGCCAACGGTCTTTCTTTTTGATGAAATTTCGCACCTACATTTTATACGTACGACACATTATTTGTAAACGCGCGTTTTTTCTGGGATTGAGAGCGAATGGTCGGGGTTTTTTCCTTCCGCGTGTTCATTCAATTCTCACATACGGGCCTCAGGACCACGTTTCGTTGAAACCGGTTGCAACGCCGTGGTCCGATGATCAGGCGGCCAGTATCCGGTAGACTGAGGACCGGCCGATATCGAGACGGCGGGCGATCTCCATCGGGCCCACTTTCTCGGCGGCCAGCTTTCGGACCTCATCGGCCTTGGCGCGGGCGGTCGGTGCACGTCCCTTGTACTTCCCGTCCGCCTTCGCCTTCGCGATCCCCTCGCGCTGGCGCTCTAGCATAAGCTCGCGCTCGAACTGTGCGATGCTGCCGAGCAGGTTCAACATCAGCTTGCCGGTCGGCGTTGATGTGTCGAGGTTCATGTCGAGGATTTTCAGCGCCACCCCCTTCTTGGCCAGCACCTCGGTGATCCTGACGAGATCGGCGACGGACCGAGCCAGCCGGTCGATTTTCGCGACAACGAACTGGTCGCCCTCCCGAAGGTAGTCCATGGCGTTGTCGAGTTGGGTCGCGCCGAGACCGACGAGACGCGCTCCGAGAACAGCTTCGTCACTCCGGCCTCTTTCAGCAGGCGCTCCTGAGCCGCTAGACCTACGACCTGCTCGGTGGTGGATGTTCATGCGTAGCCGACGATAGCGCCCATGTCATACCAACGGTCATATTCCCTGACCGACATGCGCCCAGTCCCGCATTCCGATCGACGTGATCGTGTGTGGCTGGGCGAGAAGCTTGCGCCAGGCGTCGCAGGCGGCCTCGATGATCGCCTCGTAGTCGGCGAAGACGCGGTTCGACAGCCAGTTGCTGCGCAGGTACTGCCAGACGCTTGCCCCCGGGCTTGACCCGGGGGTTCTCGACCGGGTTCATACCAACGGTCATATTCCCTGACCGACATGCGCCCAGTCCCGCATTCCGATCGACGTGATCGTGTGTGGCTGGGCGAGGAGCTTGCGCCAGGCGTCGCAGGCGGCCTCGATGATCGCCTCGTAGTCGGCGAAGACGCGGTTCGACAGCCAGTTGCTGCGCAGGTACTGCCAGACATTCTCGACCGGGTTCAGCTCCGGCGCCCGCGAGGGCAGGAAGATTGGCGTGATGTTCTTCGGCACCTTCAGCCTGGCGGTCGTGTGCCAGCCGGCGCGGTCCATGATCAGCACGGCATGCGCACCCCTGGCGATATGCCGGCTGATCTCGTCGATGTGCGCCTGCATGGCCTCGGTGTCGACATAGGGCATGGCCAGCGCCGCCCCCGTTCCCCGCGCGGGACAGATGGCGCCGAACAGGTAGGCCGAGGTGTAGCGCTGGTCGGCGGGCTGGCGGGGCCGGGTGCCGCGGCGCGCCCACTGCCGAACCACGCCGTTCTTCTGGCCGATACGGGCTTCGTCCTGAAACCAGATCTCGACCGGCTTGTCCTTCGGCAGGTCGGCGAGGTGGGCGCTCAGCGTGCGCGCGAAGTTTTTTTATAGGCCTCGACGATCTCGCCATCCTGCGCCGGATGGCGCGGCCGCGCGCTGACGTGGCTGAAGCCCAGCTGTTCCAGGAGCTTGCCGACATAGCGCTCGTGATAGGCCACCCCGAAGCGCTGCTCGATGACGCGCTTCAAGTCGACGCGCCGCCACCGCACCACGCCGTCGACCGCGAGGTCGGGACCTTGCT
>NZ_JAOAOQ010000062.1 GCF_030398385.1 Aquibium sp. ELW1220
GACGCTCCCCGAGAAGTGGAAATCCTTCCGGGACACCGTCAACGACAACTTTCACATCGTCCGACCCGACGAATTTCGGGTTATCGGGTAGACGGGGTAAAACTGTCCCCGCATTTCCGGCACCCGATCCGCCCCGTTACACCTCACAGCCGTCACTGCAGCCAACCGAGCCGCTTGACCGCCGAGTCCCGGAGCCGCTTCGCGAGGCTGCGCCTTACGCGCGGCTCGGCGACGCGCGGCGCCAGCAGCGGCGAGCCCAGCGCCGCGTTCAGCCGCTCGTGGAACAGGTCGTCGGCCACGGGCGCGGGATGGGTGACGGCCGCGAGCAGCGTTAAGGCATCGTCGGAAAACCGTGCCTCCGCGGCCAGAACCGCGTCGAGGCGCGCCCGCATTTCCCCGGCGACGTCCGGCCTCTGTGCATGACGCAGCGCCTCGGCCCAGTCGCGACCCGCCACCCTCACCACGCCCTGCTCCTCGCCCCAGCCTGAAAATCCGGGTTCGTCGGCGACCACGGGCACCGCGCCAATCGCATGCGCGACGAGGATCGTCGCGTCGCTCTTGGCCGGCAGGTTGGCGGTGCGGCCCGGCGGATGGGCGATCACCGCCGGCGCACGGCGCTGCCAGCGATGCAGGAAGGTCAGGAAGTCCGGTTCATAGGGTTCCCACTCAGCCTGTATCCCGCCGAGGAACGGCCGCAAGTTATCACAGGCCACGATGCGCGGCGGCGATGCGGAAGCGGCCAGCGCCGGCACCACCAAGCGCCGCAGCCCCTCGCCCCGGAACGTCCCCCCGATCAGCCCGACGCCTTGCGCCGGGCGGGTCGGTCGTGGCCAGCAACGCGCCGGGCGTGGTCCGAGCACCGCGATGCGGCCGGACGGGAAGCCGATCGTCCCGGCGAGCGTCTCGCGCAGCGCAGCCGTCGGCACGATGATCCCGGCGATCCGCTCCGCCAGGTCGGCCATCCGCTCGGCCTTGTAGGGCGCAAAGCTCGGATACTCCCGCGCCAGCGCGAAGAAGTCATCGTCGACGAACCAGAACACCGGAACGCCGACGGCGCGCATCAGGTCGGCCACCCCTGTTTGCAACGCCTGCGCCAGCCCCCGAACCAGCACGACAGCCGACGCCGCGCACAGCCAGCCGAGATCGGCTGCCGGATGCGACGGCCGCAGGAAGAGCAGGTTCACCCCCGCCGTCCGCGCGAAGGCGTCGAAGTAGAGCATGCTGGATGCGTCGCAGGCGCCATAGACGAGGAGCGTCGGCGCCACGCCGTCATGCGGCGCAAGCCCGGCCCGCCATGGCGGCATGAGGTCGCCGCGCAGGTCTTCGTCCGGATCGCCCTGCAGGCGCCGCGCCACCGCTTTCGGCCAGCGCAGCGGCTCGCACAGTTCGGCAACGAGCGCGGCAAGGTCGCTTGGCCAGAAGCGATCCCAGCGCCGGCGCACCAGCCGCGCCGCGAGGTCCCCCGCAAGCCCCGCCGATACGATCAGCCCGCCGCCGGCCATGCGCGCCGAGCGCACCGCATCGGTCCGCCACGGCGCGGGCGCCTCGACGCCGCCTGCGCGCAGCACCGGCCCAACCGCCGCGCCGCAACCCGCCGCCATCATCGCTTCGGCGGCGCTGCCACTGCCGCCGGTCGGCTCGGTCCCCTCCGGCAGGAGATGAATCGCACCCGCCGGGCCATCGGCCAGCCGCTGCCACAGCGCGGATGGTGAGGCCGCGGCGAAAGCCGCACCGTCGCTGGTCCGGCACGACGCCGCGCCGTCACGCTCCAGCCGGACCTGGATCGGCGGCACGGCTCAAAGCCCCGCCGGCCGCTGCCTCAGAAGGGAATCTCGTCGTCGAGATCGCGCGAGAATCCGCCGCCGCCGCCGCCGCCCCGGCCACCGCGGTCCCGATCACCGCCGCGATCGTCCATCGGACCCGACGAGCCGAAGTCCGAACCGCCGCCGCGGCCGGAAGACTGGCCGCCCGAATAGCCGACCGACTGGCCATCGCGGTCGCCGCGGCCGTCCAGCATCTGCAATTCGCCGCGGAAGCGCTGCAGCACGATCTCGGTGGAGTAGCGCTCGACGCCGTCCTTCTCCCACTTCCGGGTCTGCAGCTGGCCCTCGATATAGACCTTCATGCCCTTCTTCAGGTACTGCTCGGCCACCTTGGCGAGCTGATCGTTGAAGATCACCACCTGGTGCCACTCGGTCTTCTCGCGCCGTTCGCCCGACTGCTTGTCGCGCCAGCTTTCCGAGGTCGCGATGCGCATGTTGACGACCGGATCGCCCGAACCGAGGCGGCGGATCTCGGGATCTGCCCCCAGGTTCCCGATCAGAATGACCTTGTTCACGCTGCCTGCCATCTCGAAATCTCCACGCCTGTCGCAAACCGTTCGCCAAAGCGAAGCCTGCGCTTCCTATACAGGAAACGCCCGGCGGCCGCAGGGTCGCGGGTGAAGAATGCGACCCCTTTCCACATCAAGTTCGTTCTTGGAATGTTCTAATCCAGATAAGCTGCCCGCGCAAGATGCACCGAAAACGCTCGGCAACTTTTCGGGACGGCGGCTACGGCAGCGTCGCGCCGGCCAGATGCATCGCCGCGCCGGGATTGGCCTCGATGTACTGCTCCAGCGTCTGGCTGCTCGTTTCCGTCTCGCCGAGCAGGTCGCCGGCCGCCGCGCGAACGAGGCTTTCGCCGCGCACGGCGCGGGCAGCTGAATTGACCGTCAGCGTCAGCGTCCCTGCCTTCAGTTCCAGCCGTCCCACGACCTCGCGGCCGTCGGCGGCGCGTTCGGCGAAGACCCCAGCCGCGCCCTCCGGCGCGGGCCGCGCCTCGTGCATCCACAGCCAGCGGTCGGTCCCTTCGCGTGATAGTCCGGGGGCGTCGTCGAGCCGGGCCCGCAGCCGTTGCGTCGCCGATCGCTGCGCCAGCGGCAGGAGCAGCGTGTGGAACAGCACCGGTTCGCTGTCGAGGTTCACTGCGGCGGCGGCCTCGTCGCCCAGCAGGTCCGACAGCACGCTGTCGAGCCAGGCGCTGCCAAAAAAGGCGGGGGCCAGCGTCTGCATGAACATCCGCGCCAGGGTCTCGTCATCCATAGCGTCGGACTCTGCCAGCGCCTCGCGCATCTCGACGCGATAGTTGTCGATCAGCGCCGCCAGGCCGGCGAGCAGGAGGTCGGGCATCGGCTCCGGGAACACCAGCGTGGCGCCGGCCACCCGCATCCGCCCCGAAATGTCCACCACGCGGCCGGCGAAGCTGTCGCCGACCTGCAGCGCGCCTGCCAGCGTCGGATCCTCGATCTGCACCGGCTCACCGTCGGAGACGAGGTCGACCAGGGTCACCGACCGGCGCGGCACGGTCTCGACCACCGCCCAGAACCCCACGACCGAGGACTTCAGCGCCTCCAGGTAGCGCCGGTTGGTGACGCTTTCCTTCCAGCCGCGCCGCTTCAGGTAGTCGTCGACGACCGTCAGCCCGTCCGCCTGCCGCGGCACGGTGACGAAATCCTCGAAGCACCAGGCCCACAGCATGTCCGCCTGCGCGACCCCGATCAGCTCGTCCAGTTCCTCGAAATCGAGGTCGTGCTCGTCAAGGACGTCGCCGAATTGCCGGTCGAACACATCGTCCAGCAACTCACGCCACCCGTCCCGCTCCGCCCACCGGGCGAGCCCATCGAGCCCATGCCGCCTGCTCATCCTGTCCTGCCTCGCACCGTCGATGCCGGTTGTTTCGGGCTAGGCTTTTCCGACGCAGGGCGCAAGGGTGCGGAGCGGGCATGAAGCCTGCCGCAGACGTTGCCGAACACGTCAGGAAACGAGCGCGCGCCAGAGTCTGTCCGGCGAACCGGTCACGATCAGCGCGGCGATCAGCGCCACGAGGACAAGAATCTGGATCAGGATGATCGCATGGAGCTGCGTGCGGAACGGTTCCTTGCGCGTCTTGTGACGGATCGTCCGTTGCGCGACGACGGTTCCGATGCTTCCGCCGACGAAAGCGAGGTTCAGAAGCGTCGCCTCCGAGATGCGTCGCGATCCGGCCCCGGCCCTTGCCTTGTCGAGGACCATCGCCACATAGGCCAGGAGGTTCACGGCCAGCGCGTAGCCGGCGATTCCGATCATGAACTCTCCCGACATGCCGACCCTCCACCCTGTGGTCGCAGCATGATCGACGTCGGTTAAGCCAAAGCCAACGAGGCGCGCCGGCCGACCCCGCAGCCTCCACCGTTCCGCGGATGCGAAGTGGCCCGGCTGCATCCGCCCTGCATGAACCCGGCCGGCCGGGGCCTCCGCCCCCCCGCCCTGTCTCCGAACCGGTGCTTGAAAAATGCCCCGCCGCGCATCGCGGTCGGGGCTCTGGTCTCGTCCGGATATCTCCGGCTCTGCGGAGAATGCTCTCCGATCCTCTTCGGGCGCAACACGGTGTTACCGCCGGCCCGACCACAGTCTCTGATTTTCAGGGGTTACGGCAGCGTCACGAACGGCGGTGGCGCCGTGCCTGCCGCGGTCCCGCTAGCAGCGGGACCCTGGTGAACAGTCCGGTGGAGTCATGCCTCCCTCCTCTGCCTGTTTCGCCGTGCCGGCCCATGCGGCTCCGTCCGCCGCGGTTTCGTGCCTCGTGGCACCGCCGACTGATGCAGCGTGATCCTCCTCCCGCCGCGGGTCAAGTTCGCGCTGACGCGTTGCGCCAGATGTGATCGGCCGCACCCGATCCGGCCGGGTTATCCACAGCCGCGCATTTCGCGCATCGGGCGCGGTCGACAGGAGCGCTTTGGGCCGCCTCAGGCGGAAATCGGTGTTGACGGTCGCCTCCCGATCTTTTTTCGAATCTCCGGGATGAAAGCGCACTCCGGCTCCGTATATGCGGCATGGACCCTCGAAAGCCCCGTTTCGACGTGCTTGGCCAGCTCGGCGCGCTGCGACGTTACGCGCGGTCGCTCAGCCGTGACGCGAGCGAAGCGGAAGACCTCGTGCATGACGCGCTGGTACGGGCCTACGAACGCCGGTCGAGTTTCCGGTCGGGCGGCAACATGCGCGCCTGGCTGCTGTCGATCCTGCACAACACCTTCGTCGACGGCGCCCGCAGCCGCAGTGCCGAGGCTGCACGCGCCGCTGAGAGCGCGCGATTGAGCGAAACCGCGCTCGCCGCGCCGCAGGAGCATTCGGTGCGCCTCGCGCAGGTCCGCGACGCTTTCATGGGCCTGCCGGAAGAGCAGCGCGCCGCGCTCCATCTCGTCGCCATCGAGGGCCTGTCCTACCAGGAGGCTGCCGAAGCGCTCGCCATTCCGCTCGGCACGCTGATGTCGCGCATCGGCCGCGCGCGCGCCGCCCTGCGCGCGATGGAGGACGGGGCGCCAGCTCGGGGGAGCCACCTGAAGATCGTCGGAGGCCCGCAATGAACACAATCGCCGATCCCGTCACCGACACCGATCTCGACGCCTATGTCGACGACCAGCTCGACGTCGCCCGCCGCATCGAGGTCGAGTCGTTTCTCGCGGCGCGGCCCGACACGGCCGCCCGGGTGATGGCAGACCTGCGCAACCGCGACGAGCTGCGCCTGGCGATGGCGGGCACCGCGGGAGCCCCGCGCCCCGCGACGGCCGACGCGGCCCGCAGGCTCGAACGCGTCCTCGTGCGCGGTCGGGTGTTCGGCCTCCTGCAGCGGGCGGCGGCCGTCACGGTCTTCGTCGCTGCCGGCTGGTTCGCCAACGAGGCGCTCGGGCCGTTCAGGATCACCGAGGTCGTCGCCTCGCCGCCGCCGCCGGCCTATGTCGAGGACGCCATGCGCGCCCACGGAACCTCCGTGCTGCGCGCCTCAATGCCTTCGCAGCCCGAAGTGCCGGTCTACAGCGCCGAGGAGATCCGGTCGGCGACAGCGATCGTGATGCCGACGCTGCCGACGGACTGGGGCGTCCGCGACGTCCAGATCTACCCCTCGCGCTTCGGCCCCAGCGTCGAGATGACCATCGATGCCGGCGATCTCGGATACGTCTCGCTCTTTGCGGTACGTCCCGGAACCTTCGACGTCGTGCAGCCGACGCTCGCGCCCGCGGGCGACGTCGCGTCGGCCTATTTCCAGATCGGCGAGGTCGCCTACGCGCTGGTCGCGGCCGCCGACGCGAAGCAGCTCGACCGTGCTGCCGGCACGCTGTCCGCCACCCTCTACTGACCCTTCGACCAACCGCTTCACACAGGAGAAACCGGGATGAATACGCCCAACTACCAGACCAGCGCCGGCTTCGGCCAGCGCAGCGCCGCCCTCTTCGACGAGGGCCTGCGCCAGCACATGCTCTCCGTCTACAACTACATGGCCCTCGGCCTCGTTGTGACGGGCCTCGTCGCCTTCACGGTCTCCTCCGTGCCTGCGCTCTACGTGCCGATCTTTTCCACCCCGCTGAAATGGGTGGTGATGCTGGCGCCACTCGCCTTCGTCTTCCTCTTCTCCTTCCGCATCCAGACCATGTCGGCCGCGGGCGCGCAGGGCATGTTCTGGGCCTTCTGCGCCGTCATGGGCCTCTCGCTCGCCTCGGTGTTCCTCGTCTTCACCGGAACCTCGATCGCGCGCACCTTCTTCATCGCCGCCACCATGTTCGGCGCGACCAGCCTCTACGGCTACACGACGAAGAGCGACCTGACGAAGTTCTCGTCCTTCCTGATCATGGGCCTGATCGGCGTGGTCGTCGCCAGCATCGTCAACATCTTCCTCGGCTCGTCCGCCCTGCAGTTCGCCATTTCGGTGATCGGCATCGTCGTCTTCCTCGGCCTGACCGCCTGGGACACGCAGACCATCAAGGAGCAGTATGCCGAGAACATCGACCAGGAGTCGCGGCAGAAGATGGCCGTCTGGGGGGCGTTCTCGCTCTACCTGAACTTCGTCAACATCTTCCAGCTGCTGCTCCACTTCACCGGCGAGCGCGAGTAGCCGAAACCCGCGGCAGGGCCGCGCCCCGCCGCTCTCCGACCGATCGGCCGCGCCTCCCGGCGCGGCCTTTTCGTTTGCGCCGCCGGCAGCGCGCCGTGCGTCACCCTCCGCCGGTTTGGCGCGATCGTTCAAGACTGTCGCCGCCTCCTGCGCGACGTTGGGTGGACGAACGGAGGTCTCCATGCGCATCACCCTCAACCGCCGGCCGGTCGATGTCCCGGACGAGCTTGCCGACGAACCCCTGCTCTTCCTGCTCCGCGACCATCTCGGCCTGAACGGGCCGCGCTTCGGCTGCGGCGTCGGTTCGTGCGGCGCCTGCACGGTCGTCATTGATGGCCAGGCCGAACGCTCCTGCATCCAGCCCGCGACGGCGGCGCAGGGGCGCGAGGTGCTGACGCTGGAAGGACTTGCCGGCGCGGGCGGCCTGCATCCGTTCCAGCGGGCCTGGATCGAGGAAAGCGTGCCGCAGTGCGGCTATTGCCAGAACGGCCAGATCATGACCGTCTTCGCGCTTCTTGCCGCGCAACCCGATGCCGGCGCAGCCGACATCAAGGCGGCAATGGACGGCGTCCTCTGCCGCTGCGGCACGCAGCCCCGCATCCGCCGCGCCATCGCGCGGGCACGCGCGCTGGCAGCGGGGGACGCGTGATGCCGCGCCTGTCGCGACGCCGCGTCCTTGCAGCGCTCGGCTGGGGCGCGGCCGGCATCACGGCCGTAGCCGGCGGCGCCTTCGCGCTGATGCCGACGCTGCCGCCGCGCAGGCCACCGACGCCCGGCGACGCTGCGGCCTGGCTCAGCCTCCGGCCGGACGGCGTCTTCGAACTCCTCTCCAGCCGCGCCGAGATGGGGCAGGGCATCTCGATCGGCATGCGCCAGGTCGCCGCCGACGAACTCGGCGTCGGCATCGACCGCATCCGCCTGGTCCAGCCCGATACCGGCCTGATCCCGGTCGCTCGGTCGACCGTGGGCTCGGACGCCATGCGCGAGACCGGTCCGCTGGTGGCGCGTGCCGCCGCCGCCCTTGCCGTCGCGATCCTGCGGGAAGCGGCGCGACGCCTCCAGCGTCCGGCCGGCGACCTGCGGCTCGCACCCGACGGTGTCATGGACGGCGACGCGCTCGTGCTTGCCTTCGATGATCTGGGCGCCGCCGGGCCGCTGTTCGTCACCGAGGGCGAGGTCGCGGCCGCGACGCCCCGGCTGCTTGCGGACCCATCCGGCAGGCGCGAGGTCGGCCGTGCCCGTCCGACCCACGACGTCGAGGCGATCGTCACCGGCAGCCGTCCGCTCTACACCGACGACGTGCGCCTGCCCGGCATGGTCTTCGGCGCCGTCGTCCGGCCACGGACGCTCGGTGGACGGATCCGCGCGATCGACGCCTCGGCCTGCGCTGCCGTCCCGGGCTTCCTCGGCCTCCATCGCGACGGCGCGTTCGCCGGCCTCGTCGCGTCCCGCCGCAGCGCGCTGGCACGGGCAATGGAGGTCCTCGCCGTCGACGAAGCCGAAGGCGCCGCCGTCGACTCCGCCAGCCTCGCCGCAATGGTCGACGTCAGTGCCGCGGTCGGCGGCCTGGAGCATGGCGTCCTCGATGACGGCGACCTCGGCGACGACCCATTCGACGTCGATCTCACGCTGGCCGTGCCGCTTGCGGCGCACGCCTCGATCGAACCGCGCACCGCGGTCGCCCGGTTCGGCGACGACGGCGGCCTGGAGGTCTGGACCGGCACCCAGGATCCGTTCTTCGTCCGCGACAGCCTCGCCGACGCGTTCGGCCTCAGCCGCGCACAGGTGGTGGTCCACGGCATGCGCATCGGCGGCGGCTTCGGCGCCCGCACCATCGTCGCTGCCGAGATGGAAGCGGCGCGGCTGGCGAAACTCTGCGGACGACCGGTCAAGGTGCAATGGAGCCGCAGCGACGAGTTCCGTGCGGGGTTCCACCGCGCCCCATCGTCCCACCGCATCCGCCTCTCGGCGGACGCCGCCGGCCGGATCACCCGCTGGCACCATGCCTTCCGGTCGGGACACGTCATCTTCACGTCGGCGGCGATGGGGCCGGGGCTGCAGTTCGCGACCGGCTTCGTCGCCGATCCGGGCGTGGCGCGGGGCGCGGTCCCGGCCTATGCGGCAAGCGCCGCCCGCGTGGCGTTCGAGGACGTCCGCCTGCCGGTCATGACCGGTCCATGGCGCGGGCTCGGCGCGGCGGCCAACCACTGGGCAATCGAGACCGCCGTCGACGCCCTGGCCCGCGCAAAAGGCCTCGATCCCCTCGACCTGCGCCTTCGGTCGATCGCGCCCGAGCATGTGCGGCTCCGCGCTGTCCTCGCGGCCGCGGCCGACATGGCCGGCTGGCCGGTCCGGCCGAAGGATCGGCCGGACGAGGGCTGGGGCCTCGCCTGCGGCATCTACAAGGAGATGTCCTTCGCCGCCACCGTCGCGCGCGTGACAAGGACGGCGGCCGGGTACAAGGTAACGGGCCTGTGGTGCGCCCATGATTGCGGCCTCGTCGTCAATCCCGATCAAGTCCGGGCGCAGGTGGAAGGCAACCTCGTCTGGGGGATCGGCATGGCACTGAAGGAGGAGCTTGCGGTCGGCGGCGGGCGCATCCTGCCGGAGAGCTTCTTCGACTATCCGCTGCCGGTGCTGTCGGACGTGCCGGACATCGAGGTCCGCCTGATCGAGGGAAGCCCGCAGCCGACCGGCGCCGGCGAGACCGCCATCGTCTCCGGCACGGCCGCAGTCACCAACGCCATTGCCGCGATGACCGGCCGGACGGTCACCGCGCTTCCGGTCGGACGGGCCTGACATGGAGGACTTCGCCGGCGCGCTCGTTCTGGCGATGGTGCGCCGTTCGCTCGAACGGCAGTCGATCGGGCTCGACCTTCCTCCGCCGGCGCGCAAACGCACCATTGGCCTTGCCGAGAAGCGGGCCTTCCTCGATGCCGTTCTCTCGGCCCACGGCGCGGAGGCGATCCTCGGCGTCGCCGGCATCGTGCCGGAATTCGCCGCCCATCCGGTCGCGGGCGTGTTTGCCGGCTGCCGCAGCCCGGGCGACATCGTCGCGAGCTGGTTCGCCATCGAGCGCTACTTCCACTCGCGCCATCGCACCCGCCTCGTCGACGGCGACGCCGGCCGCATCGTCATGGAGCACTACGACCTGCGCGGCTCGCCGGTCGGCAAGGGCGACAGCCTGGCCGTGGCCGGGCTCGTCCTCGGCATTCTCCGCTGGCGCGGCGCGCAGGATGCGGCGCTCGCCTTCGACGAACAGCCGGCGTCCGCCGGATCCGGCGCGCCGCCCGGCGCCGCCCGGTGCTGGTCGATCTCCTGGACCCGGTTCGATCCGCCGCCGGCGGCCTGCAGCGACAGCCCGGTCCCCGCCGTCGACGTCGCCGGCCGGCCGCTGTCCGATCCGGTCGTGGCGCGGCTCTTCGCCGGCCGGCTCGCGGCGCCTCATGCCCGCCGCCCGGCGGCCGAGGTCGCCCGCGCCTGCGGGCTTAGCCTGCGCACCCTGCAGCGCCGCCTCGCGGACGCGGGCTGGACTCTCGCCGACATCGTCGCCTCCGCACGCATCCATGGCGCAACGCGCCTGCTCGCCGCGACGGACACCCCGCTCTCCCTCGTCGGCCTGCTGGCCGGCTACAGCGACCAGCCGCATTTCCAGCGCGCGTTCCGCGCGGCGGTGGGCCCGACGCCGGCCGAGTACCGGCGCCTGGCGAGGCCCGCCTGACGAGAGCCAACCGCACTCCCCGGCGGCAAGGCGGAGCCGCCGCCGCTCCGCAACGATTGGCCAACCCGACAACAGCCTGCCGACCGCCCTCGCCCGCGCCCCCGATCCGCCGCCACTTATCCACAGGCCGCGTGTCAGGAACCTGTTTCCTCTTTGTTCTTTGTGCTTGCCCCGGCCGGGCAATGGCGTCTAACTCGATGCCGCATCGCACGCGCGCGCCCCTCGACGCGGCGGCGATCGATCCTACATGTGGACGGCGCGGACAGGTTTGGCCGCGCCCTCCCCCCAATCGAGCACGAGGCGGCGATCCGGCCATGGCCGACCAGAAGTACATTTCGATCCGCGGCGCGCGCGAGCACAATCTCAAGAACGTCGATCTCGACATTCCGCGCGACAGTCTGACGGTGATGACCGGGCTGTCGGGCTCGGGCAAATCCTCGCTCGCCTTCGACACCATCTATGCCGAAGGCCAGCGCCGCTATGTCGAGAGCCTGTCGGCCTATGCCCGCCAGTTCCTGGAGATGATGCAGAAGCCCGACGTCGACCAGATTGACGGGCTGTCGCCGGCCATCTCCATCGAGCAGAAGACCACCTCGAAGAACCCGCGCTCCACCGTCGGCACGGTCACCGAGATCTACGACTACATGCGCCTGCTCTTCGCCCGCGTCGGCGTGCCCTATTCGCCGGCCACCGGCCTGCCGATCGAGAGCCAGACCGTATCGCAGATGGTCGACCGGGTGCTCGCCGTCGAGGAGGGCACGCGGCTCTACGTGCTCGCCCCCATCGTGCGCGGCCGCAAGGGCGAGTACCGCAAGGAACTGGCCGAGCTGCAGCGCAAGGGCTTCCAGCGCGTCAAGATCGACGGCCAGTTCCACGAGATCGCCGAGGCCCCGGCGCTCGACAAGAAGTACAAGCACGACATCGACATCGTCGTCGACCGCCTCGTCGTGCGCGGCGACATCGCGGCGCGGCTGGCCGATTCGCTGGAGACGGCGCTCAGGCTGGCCGACGGGCTGGCGGTGGCCGAGTTCGCTGACAAGCCGCTGCCGCCCGAGGAGACGTCGGAGGGCGGTTCCGCGAACAAGTCGCTCAACGACACCCACGAGCGCATTCTCTTCTCCGAAAAATTCGCCTGCCCGGTCTCCGGCTTCACCATTTCCGAGATCGAGCCGAGGCTCTTCTCCTTCAACAATCCCTTCGGTGCCTGCCCCACCTGCGACGGTCTCGGCAGCCAGCGGGCGATAGACCCGGCCCTCGTCATCCCCGACGAGAACCTGTCCCTGCGCGACGGCGCGGTCGCCCCCTGGGCGCGCTCCTCCTCGCCCTATTATGTCCAGACGCTCGACGCGCTGGGCAAGGCCTACGGCTTCAAGCTGGGCGACCGCTGGAGCGAACTGCCAGAGCCGGCCCGCAACGCCATCCTGCAGGGCACCGGCTCGAAGCAGATCGCGTTTGCCTATGACGACGGCATGCGCTCCTACAAGACGTCGAAGACCTTCGAAGGCGTCATCCCCAATCTCGAGCGGCGCTGGAAGGAGACCGAGTCGGCCTGGAGCCGCGAGGAGATCGAGCGCTACATGTCGGCCACCCCCTGCCCGGCCTGCAGCGGCTACCGGCTGAAGCCCGAGGCGCTGGCGGTCAGGATCGCCGGCCGCCACATCGGCGAGGTCACGCAGCTGTCGATCCGCAATGCCGGCGCCTGGTTCGAGGCGCTGCCGGGTCAGATGAACGCCAAGCAGAACGAGATCGCGGTGCGCATCCTGAAGGAGATCCGCGACCGCCTGCGCTTCCTCAACGACGTCGGCCTCGACTATCTGTCGCTGTCGCGCAATTCCGGCACGCTGTCGGGCGGCGAGAGCCAGCGCATCCGGCTCGCCTCGCAGATCGGCTCCGGCCTCACCGGCGTGCTCTACGTGCTCGACGAGCCGTCGATCGGCCTGCACCAGCGCGACAATGCCCGCCTGCTCGAGACGCTGAAGCACCTGCGCGACATCGGCAACACGGTCATCGTCGTCGAGCACGACGAGGACGCGGTGCGGACCGCAGACTACGTCGTCGACATGGGTCCGGCGGCCGGCATCCATGGCGGCCGCATCGTCGCCGAGGGCACGCCGGCCGAGATCATGGCCAATCCGAAATCGCTCACCGGGCAGTATCTCTCGGGCGCCCTTTCGATCCCGCTGCCGCCCGAGCGCCGGCAAATCAAGAAGGGCCGCCGGCTCAGGGTGGTCAACGCGCGCGGCAACAATCTGAAGAACGTCACCGCCGAGATCCCGCTCGGCACGTTTACCTGCGTCACCGGCGTCTCGGGCGGCGGCAAGTCCACCTTCCTGATCGAGACGCTGTTTCGCGCCGCCTCGCGCCGCATCATGGGCGCGCGCGAGCACCCGGCCGAGCACGACCGCATCGAGGGGCTCGAATTCCTCGACAAGGTCATTGACATCGACCAGTCGCCCATTGGGAGAACCCCGCGCTCGAACCCCGCGACCTACACCGGAGCTTTCACGCCGATCCGCGACTGGTTCGCCGGCCTGCCGGAGGCCAAGGCGCGCGGGTATCAGCCGGGCCGCTTCTCCTTCAACGTCAAGGGCGGCCGCTGCGAGGCGTGCCAGGGCGACGGCGTCATCAAGATCGAGATGCACTTCCTGCCCGACGTCTACGTCACCTGCGACGTCTGCCATGGCAAGCGCTACAACCGCGAGACGCTGGACGTCACCTTCAAGGGCAAGTCGATCGCCGACGTGCTCGATATGACGGTCGAGGAAGGTGCCGAATTCTTCGCCGCCGTTCCCGCCGTGCGCGACAAGCTGGAGACGCTGGCCAAGGTCGGCCTCGGCTACATCCATGTCGGCCAGCAGGCCACCACGCTGTCGGGCGGCGAGGCGCAGCGCATCAAGCTCGCCAAGGAACTGTCGCGCAAGGCCACCGGCAAGACGCTCTACATCCTCGACGAACCGACCACCGGCCTGCACTTCCACGACGTCGCGAAGCTTCTCGAAGTGCTTCACGAACTCGTCGACCAGGGCAACACCGTTGTCGTCATCGAGCACAATCTCGAGGTGATCAAGACCGCCGACTGGATCCTCGACCTCGGCCCCGAAGGCGGCGACGGCGGCGGCGAACTGGTTGCTGTCGGCCGGCCGGAAGACGTGGCGAAGGAACCCCGCAGCCACACCGGCGCGTTCCTGAAGGAACTGCTGGAGCGGCGGCCGGTGCGGAAGAAGGCGGCGGCGGAGTAGGCGAAACGCCGAAGCTGCCGATCTCCCCCCTCGTTGGGGGGGCCGAAGGACGGGCGAGACACGTGGCTCGCCCCGGCCGGCAGGCCAGGGGGGCGCCGTAGGGCGGCGACGGATGGGACCGTCGTTTCTCGCACGGCACATCCTGCCGGCTGGCACGATCCATGCTGTTTGGGGTATGATCAACGACACTGCGGCCAATGCCGTCCTCGTGACGGACTATCTGCCCGACAAGGACAAGTGGGATGAGCACTCCACAACTCGACGCAAGGCGTGAGCACGTTACAAAGCTCGTCGAGGAAGGCGGCTATGTCGCCAGGATTCCGGTCGAACTCATCTACGAGCCCGACGACCAAACCGGCTGGGGTCCGTACCTTTCCATGGCGGATGCACTCAAGCTCGACGAAGTCCGACAGGCGCTGCGCCGCCGCGATATCGCTGGCGCGGCGAGACATGGGGAAGTGTTCGAGCTGACGAAGGTGGCATAAACGGCGGCGAACCGCCGGCGCAATGTCGCCGGGAGGACGTCGTCAAGGAACCTGGTAGGCACTTCGGCGCCCTTTTCAGGGACCTGCCGGCCGGAGTACAAAAGCGCGAGGCGGCGGAGCGAGGTGGGAGAGCGCTTCTATACGGCTCGACAGGAAGATCATGCCGATCGACCAATCAGAATCTGACGAAGACAGCGAATCGATTCCAGGCGTGACGCTTGTTGTTCCGATGGAGACCTTTCGGCTGGAGCCAGTGACGGCCGCGATCAATGATCGCCGTGAGGTTGATATTCATGGAACGTACACTCGACTTGCAGAGGCAGCAACAGTAGCCCGTGCGGCGGGCGATCCGGCCGCTGATGCATTGCAGGTTCTTTCCAATATAGCTTCATACCACTTCGTGCCTCAGAACCGCGTCGAGCCATTTCAGCCGCTGGCGATCTTCAGTGGTCGGCGAACCGGTGTTCCCGGCGATCTCCTCGCAGATCAAATCGAAATACTCGCAGCGTTCTCACCCGATATCCCAAGTCCAGCCCTTCGAGCACGTATAAGCGATGTCTGCCGGTTACGTGTGCCGAGAAACGCTGCCGCGGGGATGCGGGCCGTAAGCGCCTACGTCGATTGCGTCACGATGGTCCTTCGCGGTGAAGCTGAGTTCGCGTTTGAGAAGAAGAGCGCGGCTTGCGTTACGGGATGCGAGCTCTTGATTAGGGCAACTATTGTTGCCCGACGCTTGGGCTGGGACCGTTCCGACTTCGATCCCCTGCGAAACGTAATTTCCGATGTTTCCCAGATGGCAGTAGACTCAAATGACGCTTGGGGCTTTGTCCACATTGCTCCGGTCAATCTCGACAACGTCATCTGGAACCCGAAGGCCGTAGCAGACGCCGCTGAGCGCCTTGCGTTGCATGGTCAAATGGTAGGCGACCACTTTGGCCAGCGCGAGCTTTGGGCAGTGGCGGCCCGCGCGTACCATCGCGCCAAGGATGCCGAAAACGAGAACCGCTGTTTGATTGCGGCGGCTGAGACGTATGTCGGCAATGCCGATGCGCGCACCGACTCTGCCATGGCACAGGCCAGCTTTCTCAATGACGCAATCCAAGCTTTGCGGCCGATACCGGGCACCGTCCAACGCCGACGTGAACTACAGGATCGTCTGAACGCCACACAACCCAATATTCAAGACGAGATGTCTATTTTCTCGCACGAGCAAAATATCACCGACCTTGTCGAATCGGTCGAAAACGTTGTTAGCGGCAAACACTTTCCTGATGTGCTGCGTTCGCTCCTCACATGCGAACGTTCGCCCGATCCAGACGCGCTGCGAAAGGAAGTTTTAGAAACTGGCTATGGCAGCATATCGGGCATCATGCCGATGACTGTGAGCGACTCCCAAGGGCGGACACGATTTAAAGCTCCGGGGCTTAACTTTAACGGTCCACCCGACGAGGATCAGGTTCGCTTCCTTATGAATCAGCATGACCAATTCCGGCGGCAAATCGCTGTTGCTGCCAAGTTAAACACCATTCGCCGTGTCATCATGAACGAGCACTATATTTCTCTGGCCATGTTCGTGCCCGTGATGCAAGCCAGCTTCTTTGTTCCTCATGACCACGACCTGATCTTCGCAAAAGGCGCTTATAGGTTTCTCGCAGGTGACGACATGGAAGCGGCTCACCTATTGCTCCCGCAACTGGAGAACTCGCTAAGGCATGTCCTCGGGTTGAATGGCATCGAAACCAACCGAATTAATCCTGACGGCACTCAGGAGGAGGCAATGCTAAGTCGTCTCTTGGACGATTATCGCGACCCACTACAAAAAATCATCCCAGCTGCGATGCTTGTAGAGATCGACCTGCTCTTCAACTTCCGAGGTGGTTCGTCGGTGCGCAATGAACTTGCCCATGGGAAGATGGGAGACGGGGCGTTCTGGAGCCCGGATGTGATTTACGCCACATGGCTTGTATTGCGATTGGCTTGTGTGCCATCGTTCCGGGTTTGGCCGGACATAGCCTCGGTTATGTATAGCCAAGGTTGCCATTAGCCAGTTTAGGTTACGATCCGCATCATCTCTGCCCGCCGCGCGACGCCACGCGAAAGGAAGCGCTATGAAAACAGTTGAGCACACGCGCGACACACTGCCGGCGCTGACGGACGAGCGCCGCCGCGCGCTTGAGACGCTGGCGGCGCAGCCGGACGACACGATCGACACCAGCGACATTCCGGAGCTTGCCGACGCGCAGTGGACCGGCGCGAAGCGCGGCCGGTTCTATCGCCCGATCAAGCAGCAGATCACCGCCCGCCTGGATGCGGACGTTCTCGCCTGGCTCAAGGCCGACGGCCGGGGATACCAGACGCGTCTGAACACGATCCTGCGAGGCGCGATGGAGCGTGACCGCGATCGAAAGGGGCGCTCGCGCTGAAAGGCGCGGCCCCCATCGAGGCCGGCCTCGCCGCGAAAGCCTTTCTTAAGCACGTTCGCCGCATCCGGTTACCATGACCCGCGTCATCGCCTCGCTCTTCGACATAGCGCCCGGCGCGACGCTGCCGGTGCACAAGCATCCCGCCGCGCGCTATGCCTACGTGCTGGAGGGCGAACTCCTCGTCACCAACGTCCAGACCGACGCCGCCACACTCCTACCGCTCCGCCGCCACCAGTCCCGCGCATTGCAGCGCGAAGGCGCGGGTCGAGCCGTCCGCGCCGGGGGCCGCGGTCGCCGCGGCCGGGTCGAGCCACAGCCGCGCGGTCGGCGTGTCCGCCAGCAGCGCCGAAGCCCGAAAGCGCCGGTCGTGCACGCGCACGGCATCCGCGCCCTGGTCCAGCAGCGCGATCCGGTCGAGGGCCTGCCCGATTTCGGGAAAGGTTTCGCGCCCGCCCTGCCAGCGATAGCGGCTCTGCTCGTCGGCCGGCAGGTCCTCCAGTCGGTACACGACGGTTCCGTCGCGCCGCGCATAGAGCGGCCGGTTCGTGCCGATCGCGTGCAGCCGCGCCCAGGTCTGCGGCGCCACCGCGCTTTCGGCAAGCCATCGCGCCGCGGCCGCCGCGCCGTCGCGGTAGCGCGTGTCGCCGGTCCGCAGGTGAAGGTCGATCAGCGTGTTGATGGCGAAGGCGGTCTCCAGCGTCGAATAGGCCGCGGGCTCGAAGGCGCGCGCCGCCGTCGGCAGTCCCTCGTCATACTGCTGCGCGAAGGCCGGCTGGCGTGCTTCGCCCTGCACCCGCAGCAGGAAGTCGCCGCCGCGCCGCGCCGCCTCGAGCAGCCGCGCCTGCCCTCGCCGCTCATGGCCGAGCAGCAGGATCCGGATCAGGCCGGTCATGGCGTCGTCGTTGAGCGTCGCATGCCCGTGGTAGCGGCCTCCTTCCAGCGATTGCGGCCAGCTCCCGTCCGGGCGTTGCGTCTCGACGACGAACGAAAGCGCGCGGTCGATCATGGCCGTCAGCCAAAGCGGGCGCGCGACCGCGCGCTCGTCGAGCAGGTCCTCCAGGTCGAAGGCGAAGAGCAGGGCCGAGGGCACGGTGCCGTCGTCGAAGGTGGCCTCCCCGTCGGCGGGGCGTCGGAAACCGGGGGTGTTGCAGAGCGCCGTGCCGCTCGTCGCCTCCCGCCAGCCGCCGCCTTGCGTCTGCGCACAGGCAAGCGCGCGCCCCACGCCCAGCGCCTCGACGGCGAGCGTCGCGCTGCCGGAGGCGCGCGCGGCGGCGACGAGGCAGGCGCCGAGTTCCTGCGCGGAACCCGGCGGACGGGCGACGATGGCGCCGGGCGGCAGGGGATCGACGGAGGACGGGCGCGATATCCGTCCGCCGGCCGCCGCCTCGAGCCCGCCGATTCCCTCGCCCATCAGCGCGGGCAGCATCGGCAGGATCGCCTGCTCCAGCGGCGTCGTTGCCGGAACCGTCTGGAAGTACCGGAACCTTGACGCCGAGAGGCGGTCGCTCTGGGCAGCCACCGGCGGGACGATTGCGCCGATCCGACGCAGCAGATCCTCGGAATGCTCGAAGCGGCGCAGCAGCACCGCCGCGCCGGGATGGGCGGCGATCGCGGCGATCACGTCGTCGTCCGTCACCGCACCCGTCTGCAGCCTCTTGAGCGACCAGACCGCCAGTTCCGGCGGCACCGACAGCCCATGCCGGTAGGCGTCGATCGGCCGGTCGGTGACCAGCACCCGGACGTCCCCGGCGAGCAGCGACAGCCGCTCGCGCGCCATCTGTTCCCCAAGAGTGGGAACCGGGTCGAGATAGAGATGCGCATCGACGAGGTCCCGCGCGATCTCGACCGTGAGTGCGGCACCGCCGACTCCCAGCAGCGCGATCGACCCGGCCACGATCCGCCGGTCGCGATGCCCCAGCATGAAATCGCCGAGCGGCAACCGCTCCCCCTGCCGGAACAGGCTCTTGAAGCCGATGCCGCCGAGCCAGCACAGCGGCACGATCAGGATGAGCACCTGATGGTCGCGCAGCGGGTGATGGGTCGACAGCAGCAGCACCGCCGACAGGATCCACAGCACCGGCAGGAGGAGCGACGTGCCCGGCCTCATCCAGAATGCGCCCAGTCCGAACAAGAGCGCGAAGGCGAGCGGCGCGGGCGCCAAGCGCCAGGAAAACGTGATCAGCCGCGACAGGCCGCCCTCCTCCTGCAAAGGGGCGAGCCCCCGGGCGTCCATGTGCGTTCCCAGGAGCTGGTCGAATGGGAGCCCGCGCATCGCCACCAGCATGGCCGCGGCGACCAAAGCCAGACCGCCCAGCGCCCAGGGCCAGGCAGCCGGCATGCCCTCCTCCCCGCGCCGCCGGGCGCGCCAGAACGCGGCGATCAGCGCCGGCAGCGCGATCATCGCGAAGGCCTTGGTGAACACGGCGGCCGCGAAAGCGCCGCCCGCGAGGAGGGCCAGCGAACGGCGCGGCCGCGCGCGCGCCGTCGCGAGATCGATCGACAGCATCGCCAGCGCGATGGCGGGCAGCCCGACCAGGACCGAGACGCTGAGCTCGAGGAAGAAACCGCAACTGAGCAGCAGGAGCACGGCCGACCAGGCCGCGAATGCGCCCTCTTCGCGCAGCACGACCCGGAACAGGCTCGTCACGAGCACGAGCGAGAACGCCAGCTCGACGATCCGTGCCGCGGCGACGGAGTACGGAAACAGCCCGTGCACGCCGGCCAGCACGTAGGTGAGCAGAGGCGGCTGGTCGCTCCAGGTCTCCCGGTAGAGTGCATGGCCCTCCGTCACCGCCGCCGCCTTGGCGAGGTTGAAACCCTCGTCGACATGCAGATCGTAGACGGCCCACCAGGGTCCCAGCAGCGCCAGCAGGGCGACCAGCAGCGTCGCCACGGCGAGTTGCTGGAGCACCGGGCTGCGGATCGAAAATGCGGCCATGCGACGATGGGCTCCGATGAGGGTAACTGCTCCGCCCGAGCCGTGGCGATCGGGCCGCGCCCCGGCCAGCGGCGCGCTCCCGCTCGTTATCCCCTGGACCGACGCCTTGCAAACCCCGGCATCGACATCCACCGTCCTTTCCCGTCCTCGGTCAGGCGGCGCGGGTCGCGCGGTCGAGCTGCTGCGCGACCGCGCTGAAGGGGGAGCGACCCTCAGTCAGCGGGCCAGAGAGACCTGAACAGCGCATAGGCCTCGCGGCGTCCATCGGATGTCGACATGCGCGGGATGTCGAGCGCCGAGTATCTCGCCGCCAGAACCGCAACGGGAAATGCCGGCGCGTGACTGGTGTACCGCAAGGCCAGATCCCAATCCTCGAACGAGCTCAGTTCTTCGTTCCATCCGCCAAGGCGTTCATGAAGTCGGCGGCGATGCACCATCGTGCTCGTGTCGATGTAGTTCCTCCGCAGGAGTGTCTGCCGGTCGAACGGTTCCCACATGATCGGCGAGGCCGGTCGCGGCGGATCGTCATGCACCAGCGCGCCGTAGACGAGGTCGACGGCCGGATTGGTCTCCAGCGTCCCGACGGCAGCGGCGAGGAAATGGGGATAGTAGATGTTGTCGTCGTCCAGGTATGAGACGAATTCGCCCCTCGCCTCCCGCACCATCTGATTGCGAAGAGACCCGACCTGACGGCTCTCCAGGTCGTTCCTGAACCCTCGCACGCGCGGGTCTGCCGCGGCTCGCGCGATGATTTCGGGCGTCGCGTCGCGGCTTCGGTCGTCGATGATCAGCAACTCCCAGTCGGCAAGGACCTGACCGGTCACGCTGGCGATCGCCCGCTCGAGCAGGGCGGCGCGATTGCGGGTCGGGATAACGACCGAGACCCGCACCCCGTCCCGCCGTGGTGGTTCGATAGCCGGTCTGGTGGTCAGCATCTCGAGACGGAAGATGCGCTGTTCGAGATCACCCCGCATGCGCTCGAGCTCGTGCCGGAACTCCGCTTGCGGCCCGGTGCCCTTGCCTGGCCGGCGAAACGGGGCGTCGAAGACGGATTTCGTCGCCGAGGCGGCCTTCCGGACCGCCCGGGAGATACGCCGCCGATAGGCATTTTTCATGGCCCGTTCCATGGCAGGAGGTCTCTGGCGTTCATCAGCGCACCGCACCCGACCATGCCACGAATGGCCAAACTCAAGAAGATATCCAGGGCTGCCGGGGCGAAATAGCCATCGCCATGTCATCGCTGTTCCGCAGCGCCGAGCCCGGGATCCGGCGCACTGTTCTCACGAGATCCCTCCCGCCTTTGGCGCGCGCGCCGATGGTCCGGCCACGGGTGCATTCTGCAGGCTGGCTACCGCTGCGCTGCCCGGGACCGTCTTGCCCTGGTCGGGAGGAATGACGGTTGGAACTCGCCGGACTGTCCCGATCGAACGGATCGTCAACCATCCCGTGCATCCGGCCGTTGTAACCCTGCTGGCCACCGCGCACGATGGCCGGCAACCCGATTCGGGACGGAGGACATCATGCGCAAACTCACGAGCACACTCGCTGCCGCCACCTTCGCCGGCGCGGCACTGGCCGCCGGTCTCGCCTTCGCCCTCGACGACACCGCGCGGCCGCCGGTCGTGGTCACCCCCATCGCCAGCACCGACGTCACGGCGGCCGGCCAGCCGATCGTGCTGCCGCAGAAGGATGCGCGCGTCGTCGCCTCCCTGTTCGACATCGCCCCGGGCGCGACGCTCCCGGTGCACAAGCACCCCGCCGCGCGCTATGCCTACGTGCTCGAGGGAGAGCTCCTCGTCACCAACTTCGAAACCGGCGCCGCCACAACCTACCGCGCGGGCGATTTCATCGTCGAGATGCGCGACATCTGGCACCAGGGTGCCGCGGTCGGCCCGGACAAGGTGCGGCTGGTGGTGATCGACCAGATCGAAGGCGATGTCCAGAACACGCTGCTGCGCGCCAAGACGCCGTAGGGGTACCGGAACAATCTACTGATCCCGCGGAACGGTCTGTCCCAGCTGCCCAAACCGGCAAAATCCCGCATTCTTCGCATAGGCCGTCCTTGTCCAGGGGGCCGAGCGACGGGCGGGTCCTGCGGAAACGGTGAAGGACGGGCGCGGCGTCCGGCGGCTTGCCGCGGCACCGCGCGGCTGGCAAGAAGGCTGCGGCGGACGTCCCGTCCCGAAAGGTGCACGCATGCCTGCACGGGTGCTTCTGGTCGCGATCGACGGCGCATCCGCCACCCTCGTCGACCGCCTGATGGCGGCTGGCTGCCTGCCGCATCTGGCCGGTCTGCGTGCGGCAGGTGCGGGAAGGCCGCTCTCGGCGCCGGCGGGTGTCACCGACGACGGTCTCTGGGCCTCCTTCCACTACGGCGCCGGTCTCGGCGCCCACGGCCGCTACCACTATTTGTTCCGGCTGCCCGACGGCGGCACAGCCCTGGCCCCCACTGGCGAGGACCAGTTGCAGGCCTGGTGGGAGCGCGAGCCCGGGCTGCGCGTCGCGCTGTTCGACCTGCCCAAGTCGCGCGCGCCGCGCCCGCTGAACGGCCTGCACCTCGCCGACTGGCTGGTGCATGGCCGCTACTTCACCGAGCCGGCGAGCTTTCCGCCCGGTCTTGCGGCCGAAACCGTCGCCCGCTTCGGGGCCGCACCGCCGAGCCGCTGCAGCCACGCACATGGCGTGGCGGACGAAGCCGACATCGCCGACATCCTCGTCAACCTGCGCCTGTCGGTGTCGCGCAAGCGGGCCGCCGGCCTGCACCATCTGGCGTCCGAGGCGTGGGACGTCTTCGCCATCGGCTTCAAGGAAGCCCACTGCGCCGGCCACGCCTTCTGGGACGGTGCGGCCGAGCGGCCGGCGCACGGCCTGCCCGCAGGCGATCCGCAACGCATCGTGCTGACCGAGATCGATGCCGCGGTCGGCGCCCTCGTCGCGGCGGCCGGTCCGGACGCGGACGTCGCCGTCTTCACCATCACCGAGATGCAGGCCAACAGCACGCTCGACCATCTCGCGCCCGCGCTCGTCGGTCGGCTCAACGCGGCCTGCGGCGAACCCGTCTGGCGCCGGCTGGCGGACCGCTGGCTGCGCAGCCGCCCGCACCGCCTGATCGAGGCCCTGCCCTACAACGAGAACGCCCTTGCCCTGCGCGTCCACCACTCGGACGCGGCCGCCCGCAACGCCGTGCTCGATCGTGCCGAGGCGCTGCTGGTGGACCTCGCCGACGCCGCGACCGGTCTGCCGGCTGTGCTTGCCGTCGAACGCCCGTCGCGCGACTGTCCCGGGCCGCGCGCCGCCCTTCTGCCCGACCTGCTGCTGCCGCTGCCGCCAGGGCTTGCGCCCCGCGCCATCGCCTCTTCCGTCCTCGGCCGCATCGAAGCCGGGCCGCCGCCGCTCCGGCCGGGAAACCACCGCGCCGGCGGCTCCATCCTCGCCGCCGGCCGGCATCTCGACCTCGCCGCCATCGCCGGCATGGAAGACATCGGCTCCGCCGTCGCCGCCGCGGCCCGCGCTGCACGGAACGCCGAAATGCGGTGACAGTTTATCCATGTCGCGATCCAGCCCGGCGCACCCGCCCGCCTGCTTGGCAGCCCCGCCCACCATGACGGCTCCCCCGTCACCTTCGTCATCCCGGGCGGAGCCGGAGCGAAGCGGGGGCGCAGACCCGGAATCCATGCCTCGGCCGTCGCCGAAAGGCGGGACGGCGCAGACGCGGCACCGGTCCTTTTCCATCGTTCCGCCTGACGGCAGCCGCCGAGGCATGGATCCCGGATACGTCGTCCTTCGCTGCGCTCGGACGTCGTTCCGGGATGACGAAGATGAGACAGGCGCGAACCGGGGTGCAGCCTCTCGACGGTCCTCATCAAGTCAGTTGCGCTTCGAGTTGTGCGAGCCTTGCGTTTGCGATGACGACGATCTTTCGCATGACGGCTGTGAGTGCGAGGCGCTTCGGTTTTCCGGCCTCGACGAGG
>NZ_JAOAOQ010000063.1 GCF_030398385.1 Aquibium sp. ELW1220
CAGCTCGTTGCGCACTCGCCCGCATCGCTCCGCCATCCCTTCGACCGATTCGTCGACAAGCGGTTTCCCGAGCGCTAGCGGCAAAAGTGAGTCGTTCGTGAAATGAGGGGATTCATGAGGTCAGGATCCGGTAGACCATGGCCCTACGACCACCGGTATCGCGCATGCCGGTGGTGATATCCCCGCTCTCGATCAGGGTCAGCAGGATCTCGTCCCGGTCGCGCGATTTCAGCCATTGCGAAGCGCGCGTGATTTCGGACTTGGTAATCCCCTTGGCCCCGGCAGCACGGATGATCTCCTTCAACCGCTTCAGGTGCGCCTCGGTCTCTGTGTCTGCTACATGGCGCTCGACCGCCTCCATGGTCCGCTGCGCATAGTGGCGAACGAAGCCGATGGCCCAATCCGTTGCCGTGATGTCGATTTCGGGCCTCGACGGATCCCGCCCGACCGCCACGATCAACGCGAGCTTCAGGGCGTTTTCACCGACACGGGCGAGGATCGCGGTGAACGCTGTGCCGGCGGCCGCTCTCAATTCCTCTGTCAGCGCCAGACTCAAGTGCTGGAACCGGGCACGAGCCTCCTCGGTCATGGGCACGATCATCGGGTTCACGGCGGTATTCTGATCGGCGGTTTTGCCGGTCAGGTTGCCCTTGACGCCACCAGCGCCGGCTGCGACCGACTGCAACCCCTGCAGGAGCGCGAGTGGGGCCTGCCGGATGCCCACGGCGATGTTTTCATCCGGGTAATCCTCGTCGCTGGGCAGGATCAGGAAACGGGCGAGCGAGCCATCGACCACGTTTGCCCCTTGCAGCGCTCCCCAGAAGTGCAGCGGCGTCGTGGTGCCATAGACGCAAAGACACGGCTGGACGATGTCGCGACGCTCGTTCGTGCCGTCGCGGTTGGCATACTCGGCTCCGAGGAAGATGCCCCCGGCGGAGGTGAACAGCTCGGTCATGTTGTCGAGGATTTCGGTGATGTGGCGTGGGCTGCGTTTGCGGTCGGCTGCTGCCGCGAGGAACATGCCGAACTCATCGATCTGAAACAGGATCGCGGGCTGGCGGTGCAGCGCGGTCAGCAGCCCCGCGCCGGAGGCGATCTTGTTGCCGCCGAGGTAATGGGCGAGCCCAGCCTCGAAGAAGGTCTCGTTGATGATCTCGCGGGCGTGGTTCTTGCCCGAACCGCTGTCGGCGATGCCGACGACATAGAGGTTCGAGCGCAGATTGCTCTGCGTCCGGTACTGTCGGCCCATCAGCGCGCCGATGGCGCAGAGGCTGGCGCCCAGGGCGAGCAGCGGCTGCGGACGCCGGGCGGTGGTCAGCATGTAATCGGTCAGATCGCCCACCAGCCCGTCCGGGATGACCAGCGAATATGCGGGGGATGGCGCAGGCGCTGCTGGGGTGGCGGCTGCCACGCCCAGCCTGCACAACAGCCCAGCCGCCGGATGCTCGACATCATCCCCGACGCTGCCATCAAGCCGCAACTCCGGCTCGGGCTGCCAGCCGCGCTCCATGGCGAGATGATAGATCGTGCCAGCGCCGATCCGGTCGGGCTTGAAGCTGGCCCAGGCCTTCGTGGTGATGGCAGGCACGTCCTTGGCCGCCTGCGCGGACCAGTCCGCGAACAGATCAGCCCCTGCCTCCCCGAGCGCGCCCTTCAGCGCCATGCCGATACGCATCCAGCTGTCATAGTCCAGCTCGGCATTGGGCAGCCAGGCGAGCGCGCTCCGGACCGCCGCCAGCGTGCCGGCCTGTGAATGCGATGGCATGCTGGGTTGGGCTGCCCCGTTCGCCGCTTTTGCGCCGAGGCTCTTCGGGCGCATCTCGGGCGGGATCAGTGCCAGCGCCTCGTCGATAAATGCTGCCGCCTGCGTCGCGTCGATGGCGGGCAAGCTTTCGAGGTCGAGATCCGCGAGCCCCTCGTCCGGCCAGGCATAGGGCTGGCCGGTGTCGGGGTGGTCCGCATAGGCCACGAACTGCTGCCCAAGGCAGAGCATTTCCAGCGGCGCGCGCCGGATCCCGGCGAAGGGCGCGGTCGTGCGATAGACGAGCAAGCGCTTCGGCGCGCGGCCGATACGCAGTGCCGGGCTGTCGCCTAGTCGTTCCCGCGCCAGCCGCTCGATACGTAGCGCCAGCTCCCCATCCTCTGTGATGTCGATGTCGAGCGCGGCGACGGCGCCACCGACGATGCCGACGCCACAGCCGGGCCAGGTTGACCAGGTCGCGACCTCGAACTCCGTCGTGGCGCGGGTCGCATGCCGGTTCCACTGCGGATAGTCGTGCCAGGCCGCGCGGGCGAACTGGCCGGGTTTCTTGGTGCCAGGCGCGATAGGCAGGATCGCGTAGCCGTTGGTCACGAGGCGCGCCCCGACGCGCGCCATCCAGGATGTGTCAGTCATCAGAAGGGTACCTCGGGGGTCATGGCGTCAAGCCGCGTGCGGTCCTTGCCCGCAAGCTCGCGCAGGTGATCACAATAGCCGGTGACGACCACGTCGATGAAGCGGTCCCACTCGGTCTCGGTCAGTGTGGCGAGATCGGATTTGCTGATGCTCTCCAGATACTCGCCGCCCATCTGGCCGCCGACGGTCATGGCGGCGCGTTCATTGGGAGTGGGATCGATCATGCCCCTTCTCCGATGGCAGATGTCCTGGCAGGTGCGGCCACAGAAGAACCTGCGGCTGGTGTCGCGCCGTGGGTCCGAGACGTGGTACCCTGCGTTGAACCAGCCAAAGCCGCGAGGTTGCCGGTGGCAGACGGCGCAGAGGCCGGGGTCGGGTTGGGGCATGGATCAAACCTGTAGCCGGAGACTTCGACATAACGGCCCGAGGGGCGGACCGAGATCGCGCTGGGGCGAGCGAGGCGGGCAGCCTGCGCGATGGCTGCATCGACGCTGAGCGGTACGGGCAGCCCGGGTGCTCGCTTGCGCCACCAGTCGGCCGCCTTCTGGCGCGCATAGCCCTGATGCTCGATGCAGACCCATTCGCTGTAGGATGTGAGCCCGCAGCCGTAGGTCACCTTGAGCGAGGGCAGCCCGCCCAGCTTGTCGTGGCGGCTGTAGGAGACGCCAGCGACCTGCAGCCATTGTGGGGATTTCGGCGACAGGACCGGCAGCGTGGCGGCGGTGGGGGCGATCTTCACCGCGCGGGCCGGGAAGACGTAGCCGCAATCGGGGCACTCAGTCGCCGAGAGCAGGAGGATGCTGTCGCATTCCGGGCAGACCTTGGTCGGAGCCTCACCCCCACCGGCTTCGCCGGGCCGCCGGGGACGCACCAGATCGATCGGCCCATGGCGGCGCACATTGCCCGCAAAATCGAGGACCAGGCAGTTCTCCTTGTCCGGTGCCAGACGCGTGCCGCGGCCCACCATCTGGACGTAGAGCCCGGCGGATTTGGTGGGGCGCAGGAGCGCGATCAGATCGACGCCGGGCGCGTTGAAGCCGGTGGTCAGCACACCCATGGAAGCGAGTGCGCGGATCTCTCCACGCTTGAACGCCGCGATGATCGCGTCACGCTCATCCTTGGGCGTGTCTCCGAAGATGGCGCCGCAGCGGATCCCCCGCCGGCCGAATTCCTCCGCCACATGGCGGGCGTGGTCGACGCCCGAACAGAAGGCGAGCCAGGATTTGCGCTCGCGCCCGTGCTCGATGATCTCGGTGACTGCGGCCCGCGTGATGGCATCCTGATCGACCGCCGCCGCCAGATCGCGGGCGATGAACTCGCCGGCGCGGGTGCCAACCTTCGACACATCGAGACGGGTTGCAGGCTGCTTCGAGACAAGCGGGGCGAGATAGCCCTGGTCGATCAGGTCGCGCACCGATGCCTCATAGGCGATGTCGGTGAAGAGCGCGTTCTTGCCCTCGTGCAACATGCCGCTGTCGAGCCGGAAGGGCGTGGCCGTCAGCCCGATCACCTTGAGCGCCGGATTGATCCGCGCCAGCCCATCAAGGAAGCGGCGGTACATGGTGCTGGAATTGCCGGGGATCAGGTGGGCCTCGTCGATCAGCACCAGATCGGTATGGCCGATTTCCTTCGCACGGCGGTGGATCGACTGGATGCCCGCAAAGAGAATGCGCGCCTGGGCCTCGCGCTTGCCCAGCCCCGCCGAATAGATGCCGGCCGGAGCCTCTGGCCAGAGCCCGATCATCTCGGCATGGTTCTGGGCTATCAGCTCACGGACATGGGTCACGATCAGGATGCGCTGATCGGGCCAGGCCTTGAGCACGCCGCCGATGAAGGCGGCCATGACGAGGCTCTTGCCGCCCGCCGTCGGGATGACGATCAGGGGGTTGCCGCTCTTCTTCTCGAAATAGCCGTAGATCGTGGTGATCGCGTCCTGTTGATAGGGGCGCAGGGTCAGCATGGCGCAGCCTCCGGGGTGCGAGCATCATTTGCCCAGGTAGAGCCATCGGCCATGCGGTAGGTGACGACATCGTCGCCCGCATCGATGACCTCGCCCGGAACGAGATCGGGAATGAAGAGATGGCGGATGCAGGCTGCGCGCTGTTCCGCGGGTGCCAGCATCCGGTCGTGGCGGGCGCAGTGCCAGCCGCCATCAATCGGTGTTGCATGCAGGCAGGACCGGCAGGTCACGGCGGCCCCGCCACCCTCGTGGCAGGCGCCATGGTGATCGCAGAACCGGCACTCGAACCAGGCCGGGTCCTCGCTGATCCGCGCAGGCGGATGCTGGGCGAAGATGATGCGCCCGGCTTTCTCGAGCAGGCGCTCGCCCATCGCGCTGTCGGCCTCGATCCGCTCGATATGCAGCGCGTCGGTGTTCTTGCAGACCGCCATGTAGAGGGCCCGCGTGATGCCCGTAAGGCGCATGTAGACCTGCATCTGCGCGGCGTGCTGAGGCTTGGACAGCACCACGCCCTTGGCGATCAGGTCGGCAAAGCTCCTGGCCGAATGGGTCTTGAACTCCAGCACGTGCCAGGTCTTCGGCGCTTCCAGCAGCCCTAGCGCCACGCCGTCGAGCGAGCCTCCGAAGTGGCCGCCATGGGCCTCGACGCGAAACTGGCGGCCGGTGTCCGGATCGACCTCGAGCACCGTCGCGCCGGTGGCGCGAAGGTTGCGCACCAGGCGGTCCTCTTCCAACTGGCCGGTCTCGAAGAGGCGCAGGAGACGGCCAGAAAATTGTGACGGCGTCGCCCAGCGGAAATCATACCAGAGCGCACGGGCGCAGGACTTGCCGATGATGGAGGCGCCAAGATGATCGCGGAAGCCATCGCCCTGGCGGGCCTCGTAATCAGCATGGATCGCCGCCAGCGTCGGCGTGGGGGCCTCGGGAAGCTCAGCCATCACAGCCCTCCTGTTCACTGCGCGCCTTTGCCTCGGCCAGAATGTCGTCCCAGGTCTCGGGGTCATGGCGATCGCGCAGCACGCCGATCAGAGCGTCTTTCAGCGTCTCCCGGCGATGGCGGCCGGTGCCTTTGGCCAGCAATTCGGCCCGCTCACGGCACAGATGCCGCAGCGCCGTGCGCGCCCGGTGGAACCAGTCGGGGTCGATGGGCTTGTGGCCGCGCTGCCGGGCCAGATCGGCGGTCGCGATCTGCGTGCGGATCTTGGCGATGGCGTCGTCGAGGTCGATCAGCCGGCGCTGGTCATCAGGCAAGCCGGGGCTGATCACGGCCACGGGCGCCGCGTTGTTCAGGTCAATCATTGGAATGTCCTCAGATGCGGGTGGGCGCTGCGCCGTCCGTCAGGCGCGGAGCAGCGCGGTTGATCAGCCCTTCTTGTTCCAGGGTGCCGAGGCCATCCTGACGGGCGCGGCGGCCTGCGTTGTGGGCGGTGCCGCAGGGGTTGCGGCAGGCTTTGCCGCGCGCGCCGGGGTCGCGCCCGGTTCGGGCGGCAGATAGGCGATGGCGTTGCTCTCGCCGTAACCATTCTTCGGCGGCTTGATCTTCACCTGGATCGTCATCGGGATCAGGTGCAGTTCTTCGCTGTCGCTCACATGCATCTTTCCGGTCGCGTGGCAGATGGCCGACAACGTGCGCTGCGCGATTTCGACCGTGGTCGGGTTCGGGTTCACAAGGTTCAACTGATCGAAGATCTTGCGACCCTTGTGATCGCCATCGAGGATGTCGATCATCAGCCAGAGAAACTGGCCCATGCCATTCCGCGTGACGCGCATTTCGCTTTCAACGATCTGGGCGCGGTATTTGCCGGCGGGCAGCAGGTCATAGGCTGTGGTGGGCTCGACGCTGGTGGCGTCGAAGGACGTGTCAAAACGTGCCATGGTCTTGTCCTTTCAGGGGGATCATTCGGATTGGGGCATGGCGGCCATGAACTCGGCCCAGCTGAGCTCGAGCGTGTCCGGCAGGCCGTAACGGTTCTTGGCGAGGAAGGCGGGGCGCTCCTGCGTGTGCATGACGCGCGCGCCCGACCCGAGCGCCCGGGTCACGCGTCTGTTGAAGCCGACATCGGATTTGGCGACCGAGATCTGGTAATTGGCGAAGAGCACCACGTCGGAATGCTCCTGCAGCAGCGCCGAGGCGCGGGTCTGCAGCTTGATCACATACCGGTCGTAGGGTTCGTGCTCGGGGCTGTCGAAGCGCTTGATGTCGGTATGGGCGATCTGGATGACCGCCATGCCCTTCTGGTCGCGCAGCGCATTGAGCTTGCCGAGATATTCGCGCCAGACGGTCAGCGCCTCGGCATAGCCCTTGCCGAAGCCGGGCGCTTCAATGGATGCCCAGGCGTTGCGCTTGCAGGCTTCGGACCAGATCAGCGGCTCCAGCCAGTCGACACTGTCGATCACCACCGTACCGAAGTCGTGGTCCTCGGTCAGCAATGCGTCCAGCGCCTCCGCCACCCCGCCGTAGCTCATCGCCAGGGGAAAATGCGGCACCTGCAATTTGCCAAGCCCGTCCTCGGTCATGACGAACACGGGCCGGTCAGATTCGGCGGCAAAGGTGGATTTGCCGACCCCGGCTACGCCATGCATCAGGATGCGCGGGGGCGTCAGCGCCGTGTTCGTGTGCAGGGATGCAAGAGAAATGGCCATCAGTGTGCTCCTTGATGTGCAGGGTTGTCGTGATGGTATTGCGGCTGGATCCCCGGACCGCCGGTCACAGCCACAAAGAGCGCGTCGAGACGATCGGCCTCGGCCAGGCATTCGAGGCCCTTGCGCCGCATGAAGCGCCGCGCGTCATCCAGGAGGTCTGGCTCGGCGATGAGATCGGGGACTGCGACGTATTCCTCCGCGCTCTCCACGAAATAGGACTTCGAGCGCAGCGCCTTGACGAGTGGGGCGAAGCCGTCACAGACCTCCGTGAAATCCGCCTGGACGAGCCCGACATCCCGGTTGCGCAGGATGCGTTTGACTTCAGTAATGATGCCTGTCCGCAGCATGCGCAGCGCGCCTTCCGCGCGGGCCTGCGAACAGGTCAGCGGAAACGCTGCCCCCATGATGTCGTCGGCAATTTTGGGGGCGTTGTTGCCAAGCTGGGCGGCAACCTCCCAGACCCGCTCGGCGAAGGTCGCTGATTGGCTATCGAGCATCGAACCACTCCGTGATTTTGGTGAAAGCTGCAGACCCCCGGGCGATGGCCTGGACATTGAGGTCGTGAAACGGTTCCGCCTGCGCGGCGAACATGCCCTGCCGCGCAAGGGCGAGATTCTCGTCAGTGGCCCATTCGGCGAAGGCGCGGAACGTGCCCGTGACGTGCTGCCAGGCCGCCTGTTCCGGCGTGGGCGGGACATAGAGCGGGTTGCGTCGGCTGGCGGAGCGCTGAGGGCGCAAACCCCGCATGGCAGCATCGACCACCATCTTGCGCAGGGCAGCGCGCGTCGGCTCCTCGCCCCGTTCAAGCCGATCATCCAGCGTGCGCCGCACGATGCCCGGATCGGCGGCCTCGGCGTCGCGGAACTGGCGGGCCTCGTGGATCTGGTCGCGGCGAAGGCCGAGATCGGCTGCGGTGACCGGTGCTTCGTTGCCAGCTGCAACGGTCCACTGGTTGCCGCGACTGCTCGTGGCAGAAGCAACCTCGCCCCTTGCCTGCGCTGCATCATATTCATCAGCGAGCCGCCGCTTGGCGGCCGCCTCGATCTCAAGTGCATGGGCCTGCGCGCGATGTGCTGCGGCGACCAGATCGTCATGTGCCGCCTTGGCGAGGCTGAGGCGCGCTGCGCGCTTCGCAGCGTCATAAACAAGTCCCGCATATTCGCGGGCCTCTAGCACTTCGGCCGCGTTCTTGGCGCTGGCCAACATGGTGGCTGCACGATCGACCAGCCCCGGCAGGTGGGGCGTGTGGTTGAGAAAGGAGGCAGGCATGGTCATGGCCTGCTCTCCCGGTCTGCAACGTTGGCGATCTCCTTGATCGTTTCACTGACATAGGTATCGGCACCGGCTCCATGCCCAAGGAGGCGATCGAGGAGGATCGTCAAGGCCCGTTCGGTTCGCCTTGACCCGGCCAGCACATCTCGCTGATCCATGACAGCGAGGTACAGATCGGCGAGGGTTGCACCATTCGGTCCAAACAGGGAGAGGAGCGAAGGACCATCGTTACCAGGCCGTTCCACCTCGATGATCAGGGGAAGGGACGACACGAGTTCCGACGGCACGAGCCCCGCGGGAATGATCGTGCGGGGATCAATCGGATTTCGATCGGGGCCGATCTCTTCGCTGCCCGCAATTTCTGTAAGCCGATCACTGACGTAGATCGCCAGGAGCGGCGTACCGTCGGCATGGGTGCCTGCGTCCTCGATCTGGTAGTTGCGGTTGGGCTCGCAGACCTCGGTCAGTTCCCAGCGGCGATAGAGCCCCGGAAGACGCCTGAAATTCTCGAGCGACAGATCGGCAGTGCGGTTCATGCGTGTCTGCTTTCGGTTGGAGTGGGACGCTCGGTGGCGCTCGAAAGGGAAAAGCCACCGGCGGGGCCTGATCGGGACATCGGCTCAGGCGTTTTCGTCGAGGGCGTCGCGCAGCTTGTGCATCGCGCGCTGGTACCGCTTGCGGGCGGCGGCCTCGGTCAGCCCCAGTCCCCCGGCGACCTCGGCCTGCGAGAAGCCCTCGATCGCCACGCGGATGACCAGCAGGGCGTCGTCGCCGAGTAGCTTCCGCACGGCGCCATTCAGTCGCGCATACCCGGCCGCGCCGATCCCGTTGTCGCCGCTGTCCGCCACCTCGTCCGTGTCGATGTCGCTGGCGAGACTGTCGCGCGCCGTGTCCCGCTGGCGCGCTCGGATCATGTCGCGCTCGACGTTGCGCAGGACCGTGGCCGCGATCCAGTTGACGCGCCCGAGGTCGAGACCGCGGACCGCCTCGGTCATGCGCGCCAGAACATCGGACGCGACCTCGTCGGCGGTGCCGAGCCTGCGCCAGATCGACCGCCGCCGGATGGCGTCGAGGCCGGGCCAGAGCGCGAGCAACAGCATCGTCAGCGCGCAGTCTGACGTGGGCCCGTCGCCCTGCGCCGCCCCTACCAGCGCGGCGAGGATCAGGTTTTTCCGGGCGGGATCGCCGGGGGTGCGGTGCAGCCCGTCCAGCAGAGTCGCCGGATCCCGGAACGGCGCGAGGGCAGCCTGTCCACGCCGGACGGCGTCGAAACTGCGCTGGAAGTGAAGGTTGGAGGATGAATGCATGAGGTGATCACGGATCTCGTGCCACGCGAAGGACATCGGACGCCTGCCTTGCGGCCAGGCGTCCGGCGCCTTCTCGTGGCCAGGTCAGGACGTCGCGCGTCTCTGCGATTTCAGGGGGTTGGGTGGATGCGTGCGTCAGCGCGCGGGGTCGGTCGCGTGGTTCAGCGTGCCGCAGCCGCGGCAAGTGGCCTGCACCGGGAAGCCCACGAGATACTCGTGCCCCCGCGCGAAGCGCAGGTGCATCCGGCCGCCCCGGCAGACGCCGAGCAGCTTGTCACAGCGCGTGCAGCGCCATTCCGAGTTGGAGGTATTGGGGTTGGTACTCGCGGCGCCGGACCAGCTCGTCTGGGCTGCCTGGCGCGAGGGGAAGGGAGTCGGCATGGGAATGCTCCTCTGATGTGAAGCACTCCCATTGGCCTGGGGAATCGGAGCTAGTCAGACCACCCTATCGGAGCCGGATCGGAGCCAGCCGTCAGATGGCGATCTCCCAAGGCCCCTTGGGGCCCAGACTTCTCAGGAAGTTGGCCTTCAACTTGTTCCAGAGTGGCTGCTTGAAAATATTCGACAGGGATTGGTCTTCGGCGATGTCCTTGACAAGATCTCTTGTCGCCATTGGCATCGGCCCATTGTTGTGTGCATCGACCAACCGCTGGAGGACGTCGATGCGGTTCTTGCCTTCGATGTCGATGCTGCCTTTCCCAGGAACGAACAGGGTGGCAATGTTCTCCCCGGAACGGGTGAGTTCGACAGCCTGTCCGCCACGAGCCAGTATGCGGTGACGCCGGAACACGGACCGGAGCTTGTCTGCGACCAACGCGATTTCGGCTTGCTTGGTGTCGATCTGATCGACAAGCGGCGTCAGAACGTTGGCCGCCAGACACGGTCCGGGAGCGTTGCCGGCCTGCAGGACAAGCCCGATACCGAGGTTGTGGCGCGCCCGAAGCTCTGTATCGACTGCCGACCGGACCTTCTCCCGGTCGAGAGAACGCGCGAGGTAGATCGGAACATCCCCGCCATCGACATCGAGCGTTCCGAGGTAGAGGAGATGATCGGTCAGCTTCTCGATCGCCGGCTCATCGAGCGCTTTTTCGAGACGTGCCTTCAGGTGTTGCGCGACCCAACCGCCGCGCACCCGATATATCCTGTAGCGAACCGGGTTGCCCGCAGACGTCACCTGCCCCTCGGTGACCTTGAGATCGGCCACCTTTCGGTCGCCTTCCTCCGCATCTCCCTTATCGACCCGAACGACCACTTCGGCTGCGATCGGACCGACCTCGTCTTCATCGTCGATCAGGTCGTCCCCTTCCCAACCGGCGGGCACGAGGAATCCCAGATCGGTTAGGAGGCCAGGATCGACACCCCGAGATTGGAGCCATGCGCCGGTGACCCTGTCAGCTCCGATGTCCCAGATGGCCAGCAAGGCGGGCATGACCGCCATGCTCTCCTCATCGCCCGGTGCGCGACCATCACGAAGGATCTTCCAGTGTCTGAGCAAGCGATGCCCCAGAACGCGTTCGAACGGGTCGTCGATGCTGAGAAGGCTGCTCGTGTTGCGGTCGGTGAGCGTGAAGTCGAGGGTTTGCGCCTCATCCCGTCCCGCGCGGAAATACCGGACTGCAATCTCGACAAAGCGGATTGCGAGCGCACGCTCGAAAATCCTCGGAAGGCCCGGCTGGCTGTCGATGATTTCGGAGATGTCCTGGTCGATCGTGGTGGAAAGCGCGAGGCGGTTGGCGAGATTGCCGATGCTGATGTCAACGCGGATCACCTGCGCGCGGTCGATTACCACGTCATCGAGTTCCGGTGGTTCAAGATCGAACCCCTGCAGGAACTGCGAAATGTCGTAGGCCTGAAAGTCGACGGGCTGGTTAGAAAAGGTCTGATCGAGAGCGGTCTCGATGAAGCGTTCGGCGACTATGTGCCTCAGCTTTCGGTTGCCGGCACGGACATGCACCCGCCCGGTCGATGGCGTATACACGATCATCGCCTCTCCGGGCGGCCGGAAATAGATGCTCGACCGATTGCCATCGTCATCGATCTCCCGGACGCTCGTGGGGGGATCGGGATGGAACAGCAGGTACATCTCCGCTGCGGGTTCATCGCCGTCCTCGGGAATGTCGAACTTTTCGATGCTGTAGCCGTCGCCGCGATCGAGACGCTTGTTGAGGTCGGCCAGAAGCTCTTCGAGCAATGCGCTGCCGGCGTCCGGGCCCCCGTCGACCGAAGGCTCGGCCATGAAAGTCTGGTAGTGCTTGTCATAGCGCCGGTAGAGACGCAGGTGCAGGCTGTTCTCCGCCGCTTCAAACAAGCCGTGCTCGTTGGCGAAAGCCCACAGGCTTCGCGCGAGCTTGTCCCTCTGGTTCAGAAGTTCCTTGGCGCGGTCGGGATCGAGCGTGGTAGTGGCGAGACCTTCGAGGACGTACTCGCCGCGTTCGCCCGCGATTGTGACGATCCGGGCTGCTTCAGCTTCTAGCGGGCCCAGCCGCTCTTTCTTTTCCTGCGGCAGCATATTTCTGGCAACTGACGGACCGTCCGGATTCTCGGGGTCGAACCTGTAGGGCGCGAGCCAGCTCAACCTCTCGAAAGCCTTGCTCTTGAGAAATCCAGAAAGCAGCGCCGGCTCTGCGTCATCAAAAAGCCGGGAAAGGTTTGGGCAGGTTCTGGCCGGGGCGCGTACCATATAAATCTCCGGAAATGCTGATTTGCGCTATATATCGCGATCGTAGTGCCATACTCGGAACTTGACACTGCGATGTCGCCTCTGGGGACTGAGGGCAACATCACCTCCCTCCCGGGCAGCAAGAACCGTTGGGGCAAGATCCACTCACGCATCCTCGATAAGCACCAGGACATGGGGACTGATCAGATTTCCATTGCGCGCCACGAGCTCACCTTGATGAACAACTGCTCTTGGTTGATTCAACCCGCGATAATCACGGACAAATCCGTGAACGGCAAGTCCTGATGTTCTCTCCCTGTTCTCATTTTTGCGTTCCGTTCTTCCAAGATGTCCCAGTCCGGGCGGCCGGGTGGCTTTTGATCGGTATCGACACCACCGAACATGGCTATCCGAGAAATGAAACGCCCCAATCCGATGCCGCCCAACCGCATGACCGCCGCCGAGCGCCGCACTGAGGTCTGCCGCCTGCTGGCGCTCGGACTGGTGCGGCTGCACATGCGGTCGCGCGAAGCCAGTGAACTTTCTTCCGGTGCGGGAGAAAGTTGCCTACACTTCCCGCCCGACCAATGCCGTCATGCAACTCCAACGCACCGGAGACCTGCATGACGACGCATGACCCCATCCCCGCCCGCCTGGCCGCGCTGAAGGCCATGTCCGTCAACGAGCTTAAGGCCGAGTGGCAGGTGCTCTTTGGCGCTGCTGCCCCCAACAACAGCCGATCCTATCTGGAGGGCCGGCTGGCCTACCGTATCCAGGAACTGACCCACGGCGGCCTCGACCGCGAGACGCGTCGCATGCTCGACCTGCTGGCCGACGAGGTCGACGGGGTTCTGACCCGCAAGAGCCAGATCGCCGATCCGCGCAATCCGGTAGCTGGCACCAGGCTGGTCCGCGAATGGTCCGGGGTCGAACACACGATCTCCGTCTTGCGCGACGGGTTCGAATGGCAGGGGCGCCCCTACAAGTCGCTGTCCGCCATCGCCAAGGCCATCACCGGCACACACTGGAATGGGTATCGCTTTTTTGGATTGCGCGAGCGCAAGCGGAGTGAGAGCTGATGGACGCGACGACAAAACCGCCCCGCCGCCTGCGCTGCGCCGTCTACACGCGCAAATCCTCGGAGGAAGGGCTGGAGCAGGAGTTCAATTCCCTTCATGCCCAGCGCGAAGCTTGCGAAGCCTACATCGCCAGCCAGCGCTCCGAGGGCTGGGTGCTGGTACGCGATCAGTATGACGATGGCGGCATCTCCGGCGGTACGCTGGAGCGCCCTGCCCTCAAGCAGCTTCTGGCCGACATCGAGGACGGACTGATCGACGTGGTGGTCGTCTACAAGATCGATCGCCTGTCGCGCTCGCTGATGGATTTTTCCAAGCTGGTCGAGGTGTTCGACCGCAACGGCGTGACGTTTGTCTCGGTCACCCAGTCCTTCAACACAACCACCTCGATGGGCCGGCTGACGCTGAACATCCTCTTGTCCTTTGCCCAGTTCGAGCGCGAGGTGACGGCCGAACGCATCCGCGACAAGGTCAAGGCGTCGCGCATGAAGGGCATGTGGATGGGCGGCTATGTGCCGCTCGGCTACGATGTGAAAGACCGCAGGCTCGTCGTGAACGAGGAAGAAGCGATCACCGTCCGTTCGGTGTTCGAGCGCTTCGTGCAGATCGGCTCCGCGACGGTGCTGGCGCGAGACCTCCGGCGCGATGGCGTCAGGTCCAAGCAGGGCACACTGATCGACAAGGGTTACCTTTACCGGCTGCTCAACAACCGCGTCTATCGCGGCGAGGCCGTCCACAAGGGCAAGGCCTATCCGGGCGAGCACGAGGCCATCATCGACGAGCGCCTCTGGGATCAGGTCCATGCCATTCTGGGTGAAAGCCCGCGCAAGCGCGCCAACAACAGCCGCACGCAGACGCCCGCCTTGCTGAAGGGGCTGATCTTCACCGCCACGGGTGCGGCGATGACACCGTCCAGCACCAACAAGGGCACAAGGCGGTATCGCTATTACGTCTCGATGGACGTCATCAAGAACCGCGCCACGGGCGATGATGACACCCCTCGTCGGCTGGCCGCCGACATGGTCGAGAGCGCCGTCATCACCGAAATCCGCCGCGTCCTGCGCGCGCCGGAGACCGCGGCGCAGGTACTCGCGACATTGGCGCGCGAGGGGCATGGCGACATCAGCGACGCGGACGTCATCGAGGCCCTCAAGACCTTCCACGGTCTCTGGGCACAGCTGTTTCCCGCGGAGCAGGCTCGCATCGTCCAGCTGCTCGTTCGCCGCGTCACCGTCAGCGCCGACGGCCTCGTGATCGACCTGCGCACCGACGGCATCGCCGGCGTCATGCGCGACCTGATGACCCCACGCGTATTGGAGGCGGCTGAATGATGAAAACCAGCGACACCATCCAGATCTTCGTCCCCTTGAAGCTGCGCAAGAAGAACGGGCGGCCGAAAATCCTGCCGCCCGCTGGCTACCTGCCCAGCGAGGACCAGACGCAGGACCCGCACATCCTGCGCGCCATCGGCCGGGCCTGGAGCTGGCGGCGGCGGATGGAGGCTGGCGAGTTCGGCACGGTGCGCGACTTCGCCATCGCCCTCAAACTGTCCGAACGGCAGGTCAGTCGGCAGATGCGGCTTGCCTGGCTCGCCCCCGCCGTTCTCAGACGCCTCGTCTACCGCCGCGAAACCTCTGCCGTGACGCTGCTCGAACTGGCCAACATCGCCTGGCTGGCCTGGGACGACCAGGAAAGCGCCGTATTCAACGCGGCGCCAGCCGAATCCTGAACGGGCTGGCCGAGTTGGAGACTGCTTCATTCCGAGGGATCGTCGCCCGCGTCAGTGTCTTGTTTACCAGATTGACGTAGTCTACGCCTGCAACCGTTCCCCTATCCGGTTGCCACACAGACCCGCCGGCTCCCCCTTACCCCCGATACAAGCCGGCGGGTTTTTGGTGTCGGCGCGCGCGCGACAGAGCTGTTGCAATAGCGAAGCTGCAGTTTGTGCAATCGCGGAGGCAAGGCACCGACGTCAGACCTTTTTCCGATTCGACCACCAGATGAAATAAATCGAGCCGAACTTTAGGACTGGAACACGACGACGCCGTTCAGAGTCGCGGAGCTCAATGTAGCGCTTAATCTTGAGGGTGCCACCGGGAATTTTCAGACGAATAGTCATTTCTCACGTTTTTATCTTTGCGATTGCTGAACAGATAAGCAGTCCAGATTGGAGGTCAGAAGCCATGCAAAGCTATGCAAAGTCGCCATAACCTGAATCCGCTGCGCCTCCGTACCATTGATTCGCATGCGCTTTTGCTACCAAATGAACTTCCGAACAGGCCGGCTTCGTCGAAACTGCAACCCGTTGTAAATGCGATATATTTTCCGACCGTTGTGTTTTGGGTGGGGGCCGGTCGGAAAGAGACATGGGGCGTTCAGAGACCAATTTTCGGCATTTTGCAAGTCTCGACACGCCGGACGCCAAGGCTAAACCCCTTTGAAATATAAAGAAAAAAGGGCTCCGCGAAAGCCCCTGAACGAGTTCGGTAACTGCAAGTGGCGGAGGGAGTGTCCGTCATAATCCGTTGAATGTATTGAGGAATTCAGCGATTCACAAAAAAGATACCCCACAAAATACCCCTACGACTAAAGCGCTAGGAGCGTCGGGCACGCAAAGATAACGATGGGCTTGGATTGACATTGGGCGCGAAAACGTCTAGTGTTCGCGTCCCGTCGGATACAGGTATCCGATTACACACCGCACAATACAGCACCGACAATCCATGTCAAGCGTTTTTTCTGGAGGCATATGTGAATCACGACAACGACAACCCCGGCGAGCTTTTGATCGGCGCACCCGCTATCGCTGGCGCACTCGGCATCAAAACGCGGCAGGTCTACAAGCTCCTATACGCGGGCATCCTTCCGACATTCAAACTCGGCGGCTCGGTTGCCGCGCGACGGTCGACCCTTGGCGCCTGGCTTGAAGAGCAGGAACGCGGCGCGCGGGCCGCAGCATGAGTGCCGACCGCATGGAAAGCAATAGCTTGCCGATTGTGGCCGACCGCATCCGGGAGCTTGTCGCGGAGAGCGAAGCCGCCGCCCTTTCAAGCGCGGACAAGGCACTGCAGGCCGGGCGCCTGCTTGCCGAAGCGAAAGCGCAATGCAGGCACGGCGAATGGCTTCCTTTCCTAGCGAGCGCGGGCATTAGGGAGCGCCGTGCGAGGCAGTACATGCAAATCGCGACTTCCGGTTTGAAATCGGCAACGGTTGCCGATTTGGGCGGCATTCGCGCAGCCCTTGAGTTTCTCGCATTGAGGGCAAAAGCCGAGGAAGCGCTAGTCGAAGCTTTGGAGGCGATGGCTGCAGGCCGGAGGGGGTTGGAAGGACTAAGGAAAGCGCTAGAGGTTAGCGACGCTTTGGCCGACATGTTTCCCGAACGCATGCGTGAGGGCATGCGGCGATCCAATGCGGACAAAGACGCGGAGCGGACAGCACTACGCGTTGCGGACATCCTAGACCCGGCGCCCCTCCCCGCCCGCCAATAAGACCGGCCGCAGCCGGCGAACCCCTACGCATAACCGGATCCACGACATTGAAAATCCTAGCCATCCGGCCAGCGCCCGCCGGCGCCGGGCGTACGCTTGCGCACTTCGACATGCAGCTAACAGACGACATCCGCATGTTTGGAATGAAGCTCGTGCAGGCCGAGGACGGGCGTTTTCTGACATACGCCCCTAGCTCGCACGGCGCGCGCGCCGCGACCTTCTCGACGCCGCTGAATGACACCATTACGCGCGCCGCGTGCGCAGCCTTTCGCGAAGGATTCGCCAGTGACCGCACTAGCCGCTAGCACCGCGGAAAGCAGGGCCGACCGCGCCGCAGAATACGCGTCGAAATGGGGCGGCATTCTGGTTGAGCAGGCGGACGGCGATTGGCTCGTCGTCGGCGCAATCACCAAGCTTGGAACACCCGTGACCGTGCGGTTCCATGCAAAGGGAATCGCGCGGCTGGACGTTCCGCAAGGGCCGCTTTCGAAGGAGCAGCCGCAAGCCGCGAATGACAACCTGCCGCTCGTCAACCCTTCCGACTGGCAAGGGAAGGAAGTTCCGGAACGACGCTGGTTTGTCGAGGGGCTGATACCAATGCGGCAGGTGACAATCCTGGCCGGCGACGGCGGCGTGGGCAAGTCCCTTCTAGCGTTGCAGCTAGGCGCTGCTAGCGCGCTCTCGGTCGACACCTTGGACATGCACCCGCAAGGCGGGCGCGTCGTCTACATGGGCGCCGAGGACGAGGCCGACGAGTTCCAGCGACGGCTTGCCGATATCCTCGCGGCTCACGGACGCAACTTTGCGGACCTTGCCGACTTCCGCCTCGTACCACTTGCCGACGTTGACGCGCTGCTATCGGTTCCCGACCGGGCTGGGATAATGCGCCCGACGCCATTGTGGGAGGCGGCGGCGACGTACTGCCGCGATTATCGCCCGTCCTTCATTGTGCTGGACACGGCCGCGGACTTGTTCGGTGGCGACGAGATCAAGCGCGCACAGGTGCGCCAGTTCATCGCCATGTTGCGGACGCTGGCAATCGAGATAGACGCCGCGATCGTCCTGCTTGCCCACCCGTCCGTTGACGGCATGCGCAGCGGCAGCGGCTCGTCGGGTAGCACGGCATGGAACAACAGCGTCCGTTCCCGGCTGTATCTCACCGCGGTCGGGGGCGACGGGGCCGACCCTGACTGCCGAATCCTGACAACCAAGAAGAACAATTACGGGAAGACGGGCGGCGAAATCCGGCTGCGCTGGAAGGACGGCGCTTTCGTCTTGGACGACGGCAAGGCGTCGCCAACGCTGTCGCTTCTAACCAGGCGGCATGACGAGATATTCCGCACACTGCTTTCCGCCATCACCCGCACCGGCCAGCGCGTCGCGCCGACGAAGGGCGTCAACTATGCGCCTTCCGTCATGGCGGAAAGACCAGAGGCGGCGGGCGTTACGAAGAAGCAGCTAGAGGGCGCAATGCACCGGCTGCTTGCCGCCGACCTCGTCCGCGTCAAGTCCGAAGGGCCGCCATCGAAACGGCGCCAGCGATTGGTGCTTGCCGCCGAAGACTACGGGCCGGCCGAGGACATGGAGGCGGCGTAGGCTGAGGGGTGTTCCAGCATAATTCCACCCCCCTACCACCCCCCTACCACCCCCCTGCTGCTTCCACCCCCCATACCCCCCATTGGGGTGGAAGCACCCCCCCCCCGGCTGGAAGGCCGGGTTGTGCAACCACCCCTAAAGACGTCGCTACGGCGACGACGAGCAACCACCCGCCAACCCGGCAGCGAAGGAGCACATCATGCATGCAGTCCATTCCAGACCGACCGCGCGGGCCTTGAGGCAGACGAATGTTCGCAATCGACCCTTACACCGCCACCCACCATGCCGTTCACCTGAGCGGCGGGCAGACGATTGAAACCTGGCAGCCGTGCCGTGTTGTCGGCATCGACGCGACGGGAGCGGATCCGAAGTACCTTGTCGAGATAAGAGGCGCCGACGGCAGCTTCTATATCGACCGCGCCGACCTTATCCGAAAGCCCGCGCCGACCGCGGTAGGCTGACAACCGAAGGAGCCCAAATGAGCCAAGCCAACAAAAACCTCCGGCAGGCCATGCACGGCCTTTCGACCGACTACGGCGCGCCGGCATACGAGGCAATGCAGGCCGCAGCGCGTTGGGCCGAAAAACCCTCCCCGGAAGTCGTCGCCATCCTTGAGCGGCAAGGTCTAGCCGCGCTGGCCCGTGCGTGCCTCGTGGACGGCATGCCGCTGGAGGTGGCTGGCGAGCGCGGCCCGTACGCTACAGCGTCCCAGCGGCGCGCCTGGGCGGCAGGACGGCTATGCGCCGCGGCGTTCGCCATTCATGCCGCCGAGGCCATGCTCGCCGAGCAGAAGGCCGCGCACGAGCGGGAAGCGGCCTTGCAGCGGAAGGTCGACCGGCTGCTCGTCGAAAACCGGGCCGCCTGGCGCGCGTCAAAGGTGGACGTGCCGTTCAAGGAGCCGCCCCCGCGGTCGGTCGACTGGAGCGTGGCGGGCTAGGCAGGGCACGCGGACAGACCTGACTTCCGTGCCAATTGGCACGGAGGTTGCATTCGGCCCCGACGTCGCAAATTTGCAACGTCGGGAAGACGCGGCCCCGAGGGTATCAATTGATACCGCCGACAGTTTCGGTAAGTCGCGGGACGAGGCGGACCTGACCTCGGTATCAATTGATACCGAGGTGGCCGAACACTGGTTCGGCATCAATTGATACCGAACCGAACACTAAGTCGGTATCAATTGATGCCGACTTGCCCATCTGTACAGTCGGCGCAAATTTGCACCGACTTAGTATTCGGTAAGTCGCGGGAAAAGCTGGGTTGCCTGCAAACCCGGCTTTTGATGCACCCTTCGCGCCGAGATGGGGAATAGGCAAGGCACCAACCAGTACACACGAGAGGATGCACAAAATATTGGACATCCTGTCGGCACCAGAACTTCAACAATCGTCGCCGAAAAGGCCGGCTTCGGAAACGCGGAAATCATTGAGTATTTCGGCGCGGCGTAGATGTTTTTTACGCCAACCGCCACATTCCGCGTGTTCGTGAGGAGATAGGTAGAAGGGAAGCATCTTCCCGCCTCCCCCTTCACCGGAAACATTGCGCTTTTCGTCTTGGCGTATACAGGACCGCGTTTCGTGCGAGCCAGATTCCCTTCCGGAAGTGGGAGGGGTAGAGGCAGCGCGTATTGCCGCGCGCCTTCCGAACCACACCATCAGTTTCCCGCGTCATGCGCGGGCCGCCCGTGACCGCGGATGAACCGGCACGGGCAACCAATCGGCGCGCGCCCCTCCTCGCGTGCTGGTTCCCGGCTGCGCCGCTGCGTCCTGCTTTGAGCCGCAGTCGGTCGAATTCGGCCGCCCTCCGGGGTGGCCTTTTTTAACGCCACCACCACGCAAAAACTCAACTTGAAAGGACGCGTCAAATGCCGACCGTCGCCACCCTGACTCATGCCGTCGCGCGGCATTCCGGCATTCCGGCGTCGCGCGTTCGGTCTGTTTCCCGTCGCCTGCAGGATGCGGGCTTACTGCCGATCTCAATGAACCGGAACGCGCCCGAGCAGATCGATATGCCCGAAGTCGTCGCGCTCGTCGTCGCGCTGCTTACGGACGCGCCGCTGCACAGCGTCGCCGCGCGGGCCGACGAGTTCCTCGCCTTCCGGCTCGACGATGACGACGGCCGGCTAATTGCCGACGAGCTTCTAGCGAAGATGTTTACGCGGCTGGCCAACCTGCAGATGGCGCCCATGGACGACCTTGCAAAGATGACGATGCGCAGCGCCATTTCCGTCGTTAGCGGATCCAGGCCTGCGCTGGTTATCCGCGCAGGCAACTCCGAAAGCGACCCGGTCGAATGGGCACTAACCGCGGACGGCACGGCATGGCGACCGGAGCTAGCCGCGGCATGTCAGAAGTCCATGTCGCTCGGCGGCTATGCGCTGTTGAAAATCATTAGCGACCTTGGACTTGGCATGGAACGGCGCACGGTTCCCTTCCGCGTCGCGTCGGTCGACGGGCGCCCGCTTGCCGACTGGAAGGCCGGCGTTGAAGCCGAGCTTGCCAAGATGGAGGCCGCATAAATGTGGCCCTTCGCACGTAAGGCCGCGCCTGTGGCCGCAGCGCCAGCCGTCGAGGAGAAGTCGCTAGCCGCCCCGAACGAGGAACTGCTAGCCGCGCTCGGCGCCACGATCGAGGGCACGGCGGCCGTGTCGGCAAGCGTTGCGCTTACGGTTCCGGCAGTGGCCGCTGCCGTGCGCGTTATCAGCGAAGCCGCGGCGACGCTGGACATCAAAGTCCAGCGCAAAGACGGCACGTCCTGGACCGACGACGAAGCGCACCCGGCAAGCAACCTGCTACGCGGCGCGGCGAACGATTGGCTTTCCGGCTACGAGTTTATTCGCGACCTTGTCGCCGAGGCGCTTGTGCGCAACGAGGGCGGGCTTGCGTACGTCAACCGAGTGGACGGCAAGCCGGCGGAACTGCTGCACTACCGGGAGACGGTTATCTCGGTCGACTATGCCGACACGGGCGAGCCAACCTATCGCCTGTCGGGGCAGCCGGTCGCCATGCGGGACGTCATCCATTTGCGCGGCCCGTTCACCAAGTCGCCTTTGAACCTGGCTGCCGAAGCGATCGGCGTTGCGCACCTCATGGAAAAGCACGCGGCGAAGCTCTTCGCCAACGGCGCGCGGCCGGCCGGCGTGGTGTCGTTCCCGGTCGAATCCAAGATCGGCGAGGACGCGGTCGCGAAAATTAAGGCCGGCTGGCGGGCTGCCTTCAGCGGCGCGTCAAAAGGCGGAGAGACCGCCATCCTGTACCAGGGCGGCACGTACACGCCCCTTTCGTTTAATTCGGTGGACTCGCAATTCCTCGAATTGCGCAAGCTACAGATTGACGAAATCGCTCGCGGATTCCGCGTACCGCCTTCCATGATTTACAGCATGGACCGCGTGACGTGGTCGAACGGTGAGCAGATGGGCAGGGAGTTCCTGACTTACTGCCTTGAACCGTGGCTGAAGGCGCTTGAGGCGGCCCTAACGCGGGCGCTTATCGAACCGGGCGACCGGGCGAACTTCCGTATCTGGTTTGAACGCGACGACCTTACGCGGGCCGACCTTGGCAGTCGCGCGACCGCGTATAGCAGCCTCATATCGGCGCGCGTTCTGTCGCCTAACGAGGCGCGCGCTTGGGAATCACTGCCGCCATACGCAGGCGGCGACGCGTATGCGAACCCGAACACTGGCGCTAACCAGCCCGGCGCTGCGGCCCCGCAACCCGCCAACGACAACCGCAACCGGGAGGCCGCCGCATAATGGAACGGCTATTTATAGAGACCAAATTCGCGACCGACGACAACGGCGCGATTGAAGGCCTGGCCTGGCCCTTCGGCACGCCCGATAGGGTCGGCGACGTTATCGAAAAGGGCGCCTTCGCCGAGGCTGTGCTGCCGTTGCCGATGTTGTTCGGGCACGACGGTAACGACCCGGTTGGCGCCTGGACGGAAGCGGTCGAGGCTGAAGACGGCTTGCGGCTGAAGGGCCGGATGCTGGTCGGCGAAGTGCGGCGGGCCGACGAGGTGCGCGCGCTGGTGAAGTCCGGCGCCGTTCGCGGCATCAGTATCGGCTTTATCACGAGGAAGTCCGGACCCCGTAAGGGCGGCGGGCGAACCATCACGAAATTGGAGCTTCTGGAGGCATCACTAGTGGCCGTCCCGATGCATCCGGGCGCGCGTGTTACGAGCGCTAAATCAGCGGTGCAGGCGCTTCAGCTTGCCGCCGCTATCGACCGGACGGCGCGCGCCCTCCGGATTTCCAACTAACAGGATCCTACAACATGCATAACATCAATACCGCCCTTGTGCTCAAGGGCGAAGACGACGACGCGTCCGCAATCGTGACCAAGGCGCTTGCCGACCTGCAGGCTTCGGTTGAGACACGGATTGCCGCGGTCGAAGCCAAGGCAGCGAACGACAACGGCTTTGCTGCCCGGCTCGACAAGATCGAGGTAAAGCTCAATCGCCCGGCCGTCATCAAGGGCGCGAACGACAACGAAGTCACGCCCGACCGCAAGGCCTTCCGTTCGTTCATGCGGCTTGGCGAGGCGCGCATGCCGGGAGAGGAAGCCAAGGCGCTCGTTGTCGCGGACGACACCCGCGGTGGCTATCTCGCGCCCGCCGAGTTCCAGGCGGAAGTCATCAAGAACCTTGTAGAATTCTCGCCCGTCCGGCAGGCCGCCCGCGTTGGCTCGACCGCGGCCGGCAGCGTCATCCTTCCTAGGCGCACCGGAACGCCTACCGCGTCGTGGGTCGGAGAAACTGAGACTCGCACGGGTACGGAGTCGGCCTACGGGCAGATTGAGATTCCGATCCACGAGGCGGCTTGCTACGTCGACGTTTCGCTTCAGCTTCTTGAGGACGCCGCGGTCAACGTCGAGGCCGAAATCGCTATGGACCTGGCCGAAGAGTTCGGCCGGCTGGAAG
>NZ_JAOAOQ010000064.1 GCF_030398385.1 Aquibium sp. ELW1220
GCTCCTTGAGCGTGCGAATGGCCCGCTCGGCCACCCCGTTGCCCTCGGGCTGACGAACGAAGGACGGCGAGCTGATGATGCCGAAACACTTGATCTCGTCCTGGAAGTCGTCCGCCATGTAGTTCGAACCAGGGTCGTGCCGCAGGATCAGGCCGAGGGCCGTGTTGGGTTTGACGCCGTCGAAGTGCCGGGTGACGCCCTGACGGATCGGCTCCAGCGCCTGCCAGCGGCTTGTGCTCGATGAGGCATGGGCGCCGACGAATTCGCCCGAGCAATGATCGACCGCGATGAAGACATAGGCGCGGCCTTCCCCGGTCGTGACCGTCTGGGTCATGTCCGTACCCCAGACCTGATCGACCCTTTCGGTCACGATCTTGCCGTCATGGGGATGTGCGTCGCGCTGGACTGGCCGCTGCGGCGCCAGCAGGTTGTGTTCCTTCATGATCCGACGTGCGCGACGAGCGGCTGTGCGCACCCCTTGAGCCCGCAGCCGCGCCCAGATCTTGCGATATCCCTCGCCGGAAAAGGGCGAGGCTTCGATGATCGCGCGGATATGCTCCAGAAGCGCGCTGTCGCTGCAGGCCCCGTCCGGCCCACGACGACGTGGCGGTCGAGCGTCATTGTCGGCATTGCGACGGTCGCGATGCCGGTATGTCGTTGCCCGCGAGAAGCCACAGAGGCGACAGACAAGGGCGGTTCCATAACGGCGGCGAGTGGAGATCGAGTGCGCCTGGCTCATGCCCTCGACCTCCTCCTGGCCAAAGGGCGGCCTCCCTCCAGCTTGTCGATCTTGGCGAAGAGCACCTCGTTGGCCATCGTGGTCTCGCCCACCTTGGCCTTCAGCCGGGCGATTTCCTCGTCACGCTCATCGCGCTCGCGGTCCTTCAGTGCACCCTCGGCGCCGGCGAGCGCACGGTCGACAGCCGGTGAACCGGGACACCAAGGTCACGCGAGACCACGTCCAGGCTTTCGCCGCGGAAAAGGCGTTGAACGGCACTCAGTTTCCGCTGCGCCGAGGAGCGTCTGGCTTGGCAGGCCACGGCCCCGCCGTCACCAGCGTTGTCGGCGCGCCGACGGGGCCGTGGCCTCCGTCGCGCCAGACGTCTCGTTGTTCTTCCAGTCCATGTTCTACTCCCCTTTCCGAGAGAAATAGCGCTTCGTACTGTCTCAAGAAACCGTGCCCCAGCCCAGCTGACGGTGATGTCGGCGGACGAGGTGCTTGTTCCGGTCGCAAACATGCTGCGCGCCGAGATCGAGGGCGAGCCGGCGTCCGACTGGCAACGTGCGGCCAACATGCTGGGCATCACGCTTGGCGACGCTGCGGCTCTCGGGATTGGCGAGGTGCTGGACGAGGACGGCAATCCGGTCGAACTGGCCGACATCGTCCTCGCCCCGGACGCGGGCGAGACCTTCGCGGTGGCCGAACATGCGTGAGATCGTCGAACTGGCTGCGCGCATCGCCGAGCTGGAACGCCGTTTCGCCGGCACGATCCGGCATGGAGCGGTGGCGGAGGTAGACCCGGCAAAAGGCCGCGCGCGGCTCGATTTCGGCGAAAGCACTGCAGGCGGCCGGTTCCTGTTGCCATGGGAGCCCTATTCGCAAGTCGCGGGCGCGTTGAAAGCGCACATTCCGCCGACGGCTCAGTTGCGAAAGCCCAGGTGGTCTCCGAGAGTGGCCTCTACAAGCTGGTCATGCGCTCCGATAAGCCGAACGCCAAGCCCTTCCAGAACTGGGTGACCAAGGTCGTCCTCCCGGCCATCCGCAATTGCGCCGGAGGCGCTGGGACGGCGGGTACATCATGGGCGAGGAGAAGGTCGCGACCGGCTGCGATACACTTAAAAGGACGCGATGGCAGAGCATAGCTCATCGACCGTGCGTGCACCCGACTGGTAGGCTCTCAACAAGCAGCCCGCCAAGTGCTCGGCTTCCCCTTCATCAAGAGAAATACCCCTCTGCCTACACGTGGATTCAAGAGCCTCTCTCAGAAGCGCAAGTTCCTCAGGTGCAAAACCCCCATCACCTACCCCGAAATGCCGCATCCTATGTCCCATTCTTGACAACCGTCAAATGATAATAATGCAACTACAGGTGCGCAAGAGGGAACGGCAATCTGGGAAAAAACCTGTGAGTCCTTCTACGTATACCCCCCCAAAGCCCATTCCCCGCGGTGGGGGTGGGGCAGGGGTACCCCGTCTGTCCGTCTTCCCTCCGCACTCGACGCCTAACGGGCGACTGACTTGTTGGGTCCGTCGTGATTGACTTGACCCAGATCGCCACCGCCGCCTTCGTGGCCGCTGCCGTTTCGACGCTGGTCGGCGGTGCGCCAGGTGCGCTCGATACGCTGAACGAGCTGGCGGCTGGCCTTGGGGACGACGCCAATTTTGCCACGACCAGCACCAATGGGCTGGCCGAGAAACTCGCCAAGGCCTCGAACCTTTCCGACCGCACCGATTTGGCGGCTGCCCGGAGCAATCTCGGGCTCGCCACCATGGCTACGCAGGCCGCCAGCAATGTCGCGATCACAGGCGGCGTGATCAACGGCATCGCCTTTGACTGCGGCACGTTCTGATCACCGGCTGAGGGAGTCTTGCGTCCATGGCGGTCTCGCTCACCATCAAGCGCGGGTCGCGGTCGCAGATCGACGCCGCAGCCATGGCCAACGGTCTTGCCGCCGGTGAGCCCTATCTCATCACCGACGAGAACCGCATTGCGATCGGACTGTCGCAGTCTGCCTATGAGGTCTTCGCAAAATTCTCCGAGATCGGCGGCAGTGGCGATCTCGACTACGGGCTGGTCTCGTCCTCGCCGTCGAGCGCAGCCGACTATGGGAGCATCGCCTGATGGCCCAGCAGGTCCAGTTCCGCCGCGGCTCGACCGCCGAGCATGCAAGCTTCACCGGCGTCCCCGGCGAGATCACCGTCGACACCACGAAGAAGACTGCCGTGATCCATGACGGGACGACGGCCGGCGGCACGCCGCTTGCCCGTGAATCCCACGATCACCCCGCGACCGACACGATCGATGGCGGCACCTACTGACCGGTCGATTGACCCTTGTTGCTGATCCACGGCACTGACCGCTGTCGCTGATCGGCGCCACCGATCGAACTTTCCCCCGCCTCATCGTCGAAGGGACGGCCCATGCCGATCAAGCTGAAGCGCTCCGCGGTCGCCGGCAAGGCGCCGCTGACCACCGATCTCGAACTGGGCGAGCTTGCCGTCAACACACATGACGGCAGGCTCTACCTGAAGAAGAGCGACGGCACCGAGGCTATCGTCGAGATCACGGGTCTAGACGACGCCCGGCATGGATCCCGCGCGGGCGGTACCCTGCACGCCGCTGCCACATCGTCCGTCGCCGGCTTCCTCTCGTCGGCCGACAAGGCCAAGCTCGACGGCGTTTCCGTCAGCGCCGACGCGACCGGCGTCGCGATCCATGGCGCCGCGGCAAAGACCACGCCGGTCGATGCCGACACGCTCGGCCTGATCGACAGTGCCGCCGCGAACGTTCTGAAGAAGCTTTCCTGGGCCAACCTGAAAGCGACGCTGAAAGCGTATTTCGACACGCTCTATGTCGCGCTCTCCGGCAGCGCCCTGACCGGCGGGTTTACCGCAACCGCGGTCGACGACGGCACGAAGTCGAGCGGCAGCTACACGCCGAGCCCGGTTGGCGGCAACTTCCGGCGCGCCATCAATGGCGGCGCCCATGCCTTCACGGTACCGACCGCCTCCGGCGATTACACCATGGTCGTCCAGTACACCAACAACGCCTCGGCCGGGGCGATCACGCTGACGGGATTCACGAAGACCAGTGGCGATGCCTTCACCACGGTCAACGGCGACGATTTCCTCGTCTTCATCACCAAGGTCCACGGCTTCGTTCACGCGCAGGTGGTCAAGCTGCAATGACATTCCCAAACCCGCACATCATGCCCTTCGGGGGCGGCATCGAGTTTGTCGGCGTTTCGGCCGGATCGGCAGGCGACGGCGCACCGAACGCGGCTCCCCTCACACTCCCCGCCGGCACCCTGCCGGGGGACACGGCGGTCTTCGCGGTCCGCACCGATGACGCCTCCAACCGGCCGATCATCCCCACGGGCTGGACCGAGTACGCCAGGTCGGGCGATCACGCCTGTGGCGGCAAGGTTCTCACTGCGGGGGATATCTTCTCGCCTCCCAACCTCATGTCCGGTTCCGACGCCAACGCCTGGGTCTGCATCGTTTTCCGCGGAGTGAACAACGCAGCCGGCTTCGACGTCACGTCGCAGAACAAGACCGCCAGCGGGACACANTCACGTCGCAGAACAAGACCGCCAGCGGGACACAATATTACACCAACGAGACGATTTCGTGCGGGGCCGAGACCGTCCCGCTGGTCGCCATGGGCTTCGTCGGCGGCAAGGGCGACAGCGCGGGCACGGTTGCCGGTCTCCCGGTTCTAGACATGAACGGGCGGGAAGACGGCTCCTACGGTGTCTTCAACAGCAGTGACGACGCACGCTTCGCCGTCGTGTTCGCGATCATGAACGACAACCGGCAGAACGTGACCGTCGATGCAAACGGCTTTGGATCGCAGCGCGTCAGTTCCTGTGAACTCTATCTGAAAGCGAGCTGACCATGGGCCTGCTTGTCCTCAACCACAACGGCACTTTCGTTCGGCACGTCTCGAAGGGCAGCTGGTTCGAACTGCCGGACGGTCGCAGGGTTTCTCCCGCCTACGCAGGCTGGCAGAGCGGCGACGGCTACGCGCTGGCCCCTTATGTGGCGCCAGTCCCACCAGCACCGACCCCGGAACAGCTCCGGGCCGAGCAGATCGAGGCGGTCAAGGCCGAGGCCATGCGGCGCATCCTTGTCATCTGTCCCGAATGGAAGCAGCGCAACCTGACGGCACAAGCGGCGATCCTGGCCGAGAAGGGCCGCGCCAACTGGACGACCGACGAACTGGCGGCCTGGAATGCCGGCAAGGCGATCTGGGACCGGATCGCCGCGGTACGAATGCGCTCCGATGCCATCGAGGCGTTGGACCCGATCCCGGCTGACTTTACCGACGATCAGCATTGGGGATGATCGAGTGCCAGCGTCCCAGAATGAAGACGGTCGGTGCGAGCGCGGGGTTGCTCGCACCGACCTGACCACTGTGCACCGGGGGAAGTGCGTCGTGGCTGTCGTAATCTAGCACGACGGTGCCGAAGTCGATCCGGCCAGCAAGGCAGTAGTGGCTGGCCGAAAAAGTCCGTTCGGGGTGCCGGACTGACATCCTGACCCACCGGCGTACCAGCCGAACCATTCAATCCTGACCAACTGAACGAGGTTTCCCGTGGATAGCAATTTCCAGCGGGCGCTTTCGCGCGTCCTCAAACATGAGGGTGGCTATGTCGACCATCCCAAGGATCCCGGTGGCGCCACCAACAAGGGCGTCACACTCGCAACCTTTCGCCGCTACGTGAAGCCGACCGGCACCAAGGCAGACCTGCGCGCCATCACCGCCGAACAGGTCGCAACCGTCTACTACAAGCATTATTGGGCCGCTGTTCATGGCGCCGAGCTTCCCGCCGGCGTGGACTACGCCGTGTTCGATCTGGCGGTGAACTCCGGGCCGGCCCGGGCGGCACGGTTCCTACAGCGGGTGGTTGGAGCTGCTGAGGACGGTCGCATCGGCCCGGCTACGCTGGCGGCGGTCAGGAAGGCTGATCCGGCCGACGTGATCGCCAGACTCTGCGATGCGCGGCTTGCCTGGCTGAAGACGCTGAAGACCTGGCCGACCTTCGGCAAGGGCTGGGAGCTGCGTGTCACCGAGGTCAGGCACGACGCAATCCTCGACGCCGCCGACGAAGCCTTTGGCAAGGTCGTGGTCGAGGACGGGACCACCGTCACTACCGACAATGCACCGTCACCGACACCGCAAACGCCGAAAACTTCCCAGATCGGTGTGCTCGCCGCGGCAATCATCGGCGCCATCCTCATCGCGCTCTCCCAACTCTGGAACTGGATCACAGGAGGCTGACCATGCTGCAATCCATCCTGAAATACGTCCTTCCCCGTTCTCTAACCTGGTGGGCCGGTGCCGCATCGGTCGCAACAGGTGCCGGCCAGATCATCGCACCGGATGCCACAGCGCTCGGGCTGGTTGGAGAAATCATCTCCATGCTGAACGGCGCCGGCGCTGCGCCGACGCCCGCCACGCTGATCGTGCTCGGGCTTGGCCTGATTGGGCTGCGCAGGAAGATGGAGCAGGGTTGATGGCTGACACTGATGAAGCCCGCCTTGACCGCATCGAGACCAAGCTCGACAAGATGGCCGAGGCGCTGATCGTGCTGGTGCGCATCGAGGAGCGCACCAGCACATTGTTCAAGCGCCTGGACGCCAGCGACGCGCGTATGAACGGCATTTCCACGCGCCTCACCGATCTCGAGAAGACCAGCGACCGGCGCGGCGTGACATTTGGTCTGGTCGACCGACTGTTCTGGATCGCTGTCACTGCCGCCGTCGGCATCGGCGCCTGGTGGGTACGGGGAGGGTGATGCGCGCTGTTGACAGCGGGGCGAGGTGCTGCGGTAGACGGCGCGCTAACGGGAAACGGAGTAAACGGAGGTCAGTTACGCGACCTACGCGACCCTGTTCGGTGACTCCTCAGGGGTCCGCGACGGCGTGCCGCAAAGTCTTCGATGATCATGTTCAGCCGTCGCTCGTCCAGGTCCTTCGGATCAAAGACCTGGCCATACCACTCCACCGTCTGCGCGTATGCATCGTGCTCCGGATCTACCATGATCTCGAGGAACTCCTCAAAGCCACTGACACCGCCGACGTCTTCCGGGGGAGCTCGGCGTTCGCCTGCGACAAAGCGCGGATACTCGGCGCCGGCATCGCCGTCCCGAATGTGCTCGATCCGGATACGGTGCTGCCAGTTGTCACCGAAGTCGTAGATATAGAGGAAGTCGCGCACACCTCGTTCGATCAAGGTCCCTAGCCGGATGCTCCGCGACTGGTAGACTTTGCGCTCGTATATCACGTCATCGGGATGAGGTACCCCATAAATCCTGCCGCCGACCACGAATTCGTGGAGATGACAATCTCGCCAGCGCATGACCACCTGTATGATGTCATGCAGCGTTGCCAGTGTCGTCGATAGCGGAAGGTCCAATTCGCGCCAGACCAAGGGATCTGTTCCCTCCAGTTCAATGACAATGCGAGCAACAGGTTCGGACAAGGCGTACTCCTTGTGGCGCCACCGGCTTAGATTATGGATCGGTGACGGTCCCGACAATCGGGGGCTCAAAGGACGCTGCGAAAAATTGCTTCGTGGCGCCCGCGAACGACACCTACCTCTTCGGCGCGACGCTGCTCTACAAGATCAACGCCAGCGCCACGGCGAGGATGCGCGGGCGGCTGGTTCTGAACGGCACGACCGAAATCCGCGGCTCCCTAGGCGAAATCTCCGCCACCCACGTCTCGCTCGCCACCGCCATCTCGCTGCAGACCATGGTGCCGCTGACCGCGGGCGATACCGTCGAGCTGCAGGGGTATTTCCGGGTCGCGGACGGCTACTTCGCAGCCGACCACACCTCCTTCTGGGGCGCGAAGATCGGCTGAGCGACGGGAGGAGGATCCGGCCAGCCGCTCAATATTGATCTAGGGTCGCAATGGTCCTCTAAAGCTTCGCCACCTTCCGCCTTAAACGAGTGGCTGCCTCTTCCCGATACATCTCCTCCCCCTGACGCCGCATCTCCCGAATAACCCCATCGATTTTGATTTCAGCCGCCTTTAGCTGCGGGGGGGAAATGTGAACGTTCGCCTCATCGCCGGGAATGCCACGAAATGAGGTCTCCGACAGCATCGGAGTCCGGTGGGCGAGGCGGGCCGGCCGCATGCGGACGAGGAGCCCTTGGGGCCTGTTCGGGATCAGCTCATCCCGAAGGCGCCGGTGCAGGTCATCGGCGTCGTTTGCGCCGGTTGCGGTCTCCATATAGGCGGCGGCAATCTCGTGGGACAGAACCAGTTGCTCCGCGGACGCTCGCCTGTTCGCGGTAACGTCATCTACGCCCTTCTCGACGGCGCGAATCTCTTCCTCCAAAGCCAATGCAGACTCTGCTTCGAACCGCCTTGTATCGGCCTCTCCAACCGTCGCGTCCGGGTCGATCTCAACCCAGCGGAGGTCAGAGACCCGTGTCACGCTGACCACACCGGTCGGGGTGGTGACGCAGAAGCCGACTCGCTCGACTCTATTGTCTTGAATTGCTCCTGAAACACTGACACGCGCCATCCACGGGGCGTGAAGCTCCGGGAGCTGATCTAGTAAATGATCGAAGGCCGGGGCGCCGTAGGAGGCAAACTCCAGCGTGGTCCGGAACTCAGGCGGCGGCCTGTCAAGGAGTTCCCGTGACGCGGTTATATGAGAAACCCGTCCGTCCGTGTACCGAAGGGCGAAAACGCCCGGATGTTCTGTCACGGCGAGAAGATTCGGGGCGTAGTTCGCGAGGGAGGTCAGCGCGGCATCGATGTCTACCAATGTGACCGGGGCGGCGAAGTCACCCGACCGCTCCCAGGCACGGTAGAACTCCTGCAACTCTTTTGGCGGAATCTCGAGGGCCTCAGCGGCCGCTTTGGACCGACGGAGCCGTTCGGCCGCTTCCTCCTCGATCCGCCGTAGCTCCTCCGCCGACACCCTCGGGTTCTCGAGGGCCCGGAAATCTGCCTCAGTGACCGGCAGCAGGGCGATCTGTTGAGGGCCAACGATGAGGCCTGCCTCTGCGAGACGGGAGAGCAGGCGCCCATAGACCCGCTCCTCCGCCGATCCCGCGTAGGCGTAGTTCGCGACGAAGATCTCCTGGTACTTCTGGCCGATCCGGTCGATGCGCCCGATCCTCTGCTCCACCTTCGCCGGGTTCCAAGGAAGGTCAAAGTTGATCAGAAGGTCTGCGGTCTGGAGGTTCAGCCCCTCGGCCGCGGCGTCGGTACAGAGCAGGACGTCTATGTCCCCTCGAACGAAGCTTTGGGTTATCTCGAGGCGTGTGGTGCTGATCATCTTTGCCGCAGCGGGGTCGTAGCGGCTGCCGCCCGCCCCTGAAAATGTGCCGACCAGCGCGCTCGGCATCCGGGACCGGAGCTCGTCAATTAGATGATCGAGCGTGTCCTTGAACCGGGTGAAGACCACCGTCTGCCGGATCCGGCTCCCTTGGCGGCGCGCGTTCAGCTCGGACAGGAGCCGGTCGAGCTTTGACGGGACACCGACCAGCTCCTCGAGGCAGTCCAATAAGCCCCGGAGCGCCTCCTGCTCCCATAGGAGGTCGGACTTCGTGCGCCCGTCCAGAAGTGCCTCGACGGCGACCTCGTCCCCTTCCTCATCTCCCTCGAAGACGGCCTCCTCCAGCTCCTCGTCGGTCGGGTTGAACCCGGCGTGCTGATGTGCCCGCAGGGTGGCTGTCACCTTCTCTGTGCGCCGCTCCAGCGTCTTCCGGATCGCGTGGAGGCTGGATGCGAACCGGAGCCTCAGGAAGCTCAGATAGAAGCCGACGGAGGCAACGCGGCGCTGGTCCTCCTGGCGGGCGGAGGCGCGAACGCGGGCGTCGAGATCCCGACAGTATGCCTCAAGCGCGTCGTAGACGCGACGCTCGGTGGGGGAGAAGCTGATCGGATCGAGGGGACGTACATGCCGTTCGGCCAGGTTCGCATTCAGCTTGCCGCTGTCCCGGTAGAGGCGCAGAAGGTCCCGGGTGTGACGCAGCATGACGCGCGAGAGCGGAGCGGCAGCGCGAAGCACCCGGGCGATAAGTCGCCAGTCCCCGACTGGGAACGGGCGCGCATCCTCAACCCAACGGGCTACGGTCCGTTGATCCGCTGGCGACCGGTAGGCGCTCATGATGAACGTCCAGTACTCCGGATCGAGCAGCTTGATCTCGAGAACGGTGCGGCGCAGGAATTCCAGCGTCGCCTCGGAGATCTGGCCCCGGACCCGTACGAACTCCTGAACCGCCTCATAATACTGCCGCGAGATGTCGTCATCGAGCCCGAAGCTGCCGACCCGTCCGGTCAGCCGCATCAGGTCGAACGCCTCCTGCATCGCGAGCTGCATCGGGGTCGCGGTAGCGAGAAGAAGCGCGCGGGTTCTCGGACGGATTACCTCATCCACGAGGGCGTAAAGCTGGTTTTGCCGGTTGACCGCGCGCGCGTAATGGGCCTCGTCAACGAGGGCGATGTCCCACTTCTTCGCACCCCGGACCTCGCCGCGCCGGGTCCGGTGGGTCAAAAGGCCGGTCGAGGCGATTACCAGGTCCGGGGCAAGGAGGGACCCCTCGGAAACCTCGAACGGGGTCGAGTCCTCGTTCAGGCGCTCATGGCTCATCCGCCCCCTCGGGGCCGTCCGGGCGAAATCGAGCAGGAACTTCGACTTCATTTCGCGCTGCCACTGACGCGTCAGCGACGCCGGAGAGGCGATCAACACCCTCGAGGCGATGCCGGACAGGGTGAGGGATCGGATCGCAAGACCCGCCTCGATTGTCTTCCCGAGCCCCACCTCATCGCACATCAGAAAGCTGTGGGGCCAGGAGGTCACGAGGCGTCGGGCGACGAAAGCCTGATGCGGCCATGGGACGACAGGGGCGGTCTCAATTCCAACGAACCGCCCACCAGGCAGCCGCGGCCCGTCCTTTATGAGGCGCCACCGGAGATAATCGACCGGGGCGAGCGCGGCGAAGGGGCTTTCCGGAGCCCTGGGCGGAGGGGGCGCCTCCGTCCCGTCTATCTCCTTCGGCTCGATCACGTCCCGTCCCATCCGGACTAGGCGCGCCTGCACCGCCTCCGGCAGGGCCATCACCCGGATCCCCTCGCTCCCGTGACGCCATAGGTGTTCGAAATCCTTCAGGGCTTTCGCGGTCTGGCGGCCGCTCCGCTCATCCCACCAAGAGCAGTGGAGCAGGACGTTCTCGGCGTTGATCGACAGGGCCGTCCTTGATTCGTTCAGAGAGCCGTCGATCCGGATTACGTTCCCTTCTCCGTCCACGAACACTGCCCACTTCTCGTGAACGTACCCGTCGGCCGTCGACTCGACGGAGAGCGGATCGCCGGACCCCTTGTGAACCCGAAAGGCTACCTTCACCTCAAGGACTCCCGTGGAGACCAGATAGGCGAACAGGTCGACGCCGCGGACCGTCTCCGCGCTCCACGACCCGTCATTCTCGAGGGCGGCCGTCAGGTGCGCGACAAGCGCCTCGTCCGCCCCCCTCAGCGCCGCCTTCACGTCTTCCGCGTCCATATCGCAGCCGACGAGGAAGCGAGCCTTCGCTCCCTTCCGGGCGAAGGCGGTGAACCCTTGGGAAGCGGCCGCGAGGGACGAGGACCGGAAATACCCGGCAACCCGGTCATACCGGACTGACCGTTCCAGGGCTGGGATGTAGAATTCCTTCAAGATGTCAGTCGTGGGTTCGCCGGTCCGTATCTCGGAGGTCCGGTACTCGTCCCGCCACTCGACGTCCCGAAAGGACGCCGGCGTCCCGTTCACGCCGGCCGCTTCTGTCACCGCGCGCCCCCGAAGCTCTCGAGAGCGAAGCGCACCCAGTCAACCTCCTTCTGGAGCTTCTCATCCCCGATCTCGGCCCGGTAGACCTCAAGCAGGTCACGCAGGAGCTGCGCCTGCGGCAGACAGTGCTTCTCGAAATAGGCCCGGACCAGAACGTCCTCTCCCTGCCGATAGGCGGCTATCAGGCCGTGGAGCCGGTCCCATGCGGTCTGGGGCTTCTCCAAGCGCGCCTCGGCCCGCTCTTCCGGCGCCGTAAGGCGTATCTTTGACCCGCTCTTCACCAGAGGCGCGGCGTAGGTCGCGCCGGGCTGCTGGGTCGCAAGGCCCACCCGGCGATCAACGACGGTATAGTTCCCCGTCTTCCCCTCGATCGCGACGTTCAGGGCGTTCGCGAGGTTCCGCGCGTCGTCGAAAGCGAACTCGGCCGTTCCGAAAGCGCCGAGGATGGTGAGCGCGACGCCGGTCTCCGTGTCCAGCTCCTCGACCGTCAGGCGCCCCTCCGTGATCCGGGTAATCTGGTGGGCGGCCACGACGGCGCTGGCGGCGGTCATCGCCTGAACGGGCGAGACCACGTCGTCCCCGTCATACACCGGCCAGCGCTCGGACAGGACCTGAAGCGCCCGCCCGAAGCTGGCGATCATCTCGTCGACTGGGCTGAGGTTCAGACGGTCGAACTCGGCCAGGCCGTCTCGGACAGCCGTGCGGATCCGCGCCGCGACCCCGGTTCCGCCGATGCCCTGCCAAGCGGCAGGTTCGGTGTCCTCATCGACCCGCTTGCGGCAGGTGATGAAGATGGTCGACGCGGCGGAGGCCATGTTCATCTGGTGCGTCGAGTATCCAGACTCGGATTCCACGGGCATGCAGGCGGTAATGATCCAGCCGGACTCGATTAGCGACCGGGTCAGCGTCTCCCACGCCTCCTGTTTCTTGTGGGTGAACATCAGGGTCATGACGCCGTCATCGCTGAGAACCCGGCGGCACTCGGCGAAAATCTCGCCCATCATCCGCTCGTAGGCGGCCTTGGCGTTCGCAGCAGACCCGTCACGGGCCGGGTTGGCGACCGCCTCGTCCTTCTTGTTCACGTGGCGCCGGGAGAACAGGCCCGGGAAGACGTCGCGCAGCCCGCGCTTCTGCCAGACGTAGTAGAAGTCGGACAGCTCCCCGTACTGGACGTTGTCGTAGTAGGGAGGATCGAAGCAGACCAGGTCGACGGACCCTGTTGCGACCTCGGACATGTTCCCTGCCGGTCCGTTAATGATCCTCAGCGGCAGGTTCCTGCCTTGGGCCTGGTGAACGGAAAGAGCGAGTTCTGATATTCCTTGGTAGGCGTCTAAAACCTGAGAGAGAGCCCATCGAAGTCCGCTAGAGGGACCGGCGTAAGGCATTTCTCCATAGGTCCATTTCAATGAGTAGTCGTGCCGCCCAAATGTCCCTTTAACAACGCCACGGGTGAACTCCCAACGGGTCTGGCGGCTGTTGTAGTCGACGAACTTGTCCACCATGAACTGGAGGTAGGTGATGACAGCATTGCCGCGCACCTCACCGAGGGCCGCCCGTATCTCAGGCTGCAAGGCGCGGAGCCGCTCTACCAGCGTCAGGTGCCCTAGTAGTTGGCGAGGAGCGAACATGTCACACCACCTCGGCATGCCGTAGTTCACGGGGCGCATGTCATTTCCTTCCGGAAAAGCTTCCGTCGGGATCAGGTCGTCACGCTCCCAGCGGGCCCAGTTCTCATCGAGCCGCCGCTTCGCTTCAGCTAGGGCAGTTTCATCCTGATCGGTTGGAGCGCGGAAGAACTTCAACTTGCCAGTCTTGATCTCCCCCGCTCGCTCTCCGGTGGCGTAACGCTGTGGACGCCCGCGGGCATCCATCTTGGGCTCTAGGCGAGCGGCGTGAACCGCGTAAACGCGATCCCACCAGGTCCCATTTCGACTTTCTCCGCGTGCCTGCGCCTTGATCTCGTCCCCAGAGATCGCCTGACGACAATGCACACATTGGCCTACGCCGCGAGTCACGGTCGAGTCTTCTGGGTTTTCTCCGTTCGGACCTCTTCCACCCGAAATCTCATACACACCGAAATTGACGGTCTTGTCCTTGTTCGGAACAATCCGAACGCCCCACTGATCCCCCGGAACCTTGAGAAGCCAGAAGCTGTTCAGGAGAGGCGCATCGCCCCCGCAGGACGGACACTTGACCATCCGGCAGTAAAGGATCCCGTTCTGGTCATGTTCGGTCTGACCATAGAGGCGCATCAGTTCCGGATCACCGCGCACGACCCGTTCGAGCTTCTGACGCTCGGCCTCCGGCAACGGGGAGCGGGGGGTGACGTCGAGCATTTCCGCCTCGACCTCGGAAACGACCCGGTCGCCCCACTCCTGAATATCTTCCAGCAGTTCGGGACCAAATCGGGCCGGGAAGTCGAGGGTCGCGTGTAGAATCGTCGTTGCCACCGGGTTCAGTTCGTTGGCGATTACGTTGTGTCCAAGGCGCAGCGCCTCGAACGGGATGCTGCCTCCCCCGGCGGTCGCATCCAAAACGGTTAAACCGGTCGGCCGATACTCTGGTGAGTTCGCGTAGGCTCGACCGTACGCGTAAAGATTCTCCGGTTCCCATCGGATGGTCTCCCCTAGCGCCTGCTTCACGCGTTCGAGCTTGGCGAAGGTGACGCGGTCGTTCACATGCGCCGGGTCGGCCGCACGCTCCTCAACACGAAGACGGGTGCCTTGTGCCGGGAGCGGCAACCGAAACGCGGCGGAATCCTGTTCCCAGCGGATCACGACCGGGTCGCGGGAGAAGGACGGATCGTATGAGGTCAGGCGGTCGATGGTGTCCCGGTTCCGCTCGCGCCGTTCAACCTCCGCCTCGAGGAACTTCATCCCCTTCTCGTCGAGAAGGAACACCTCGCCGGACGCAGCCCGCCGCACATGCGCCAGCGGCTTCCCGACGAGGGTCAATTCCTGATCGCCGACGATTGCGACCTTCTTCATGATTCCGAGGTCCCGGACGAAGGCGTCCGGATCGGCATCTGACCCGAGGAGGGACGCCTGGATGGCGGCCCTCGACGGGATCAGGGGGCGGCGTGCCCACCAGACGTGGAGGAAGTAGAGGGGCGGAAGGGCCGAGCTGGACCCGCGCTCCCGTTGCGTTTCCGCGCCCACCTGGTGGCACGGGAATCCGCTCTCCATGAGCCGCAGATCGTTCGACACATCCTTCATACCATTCCCTCTTTTCCCGTTATTGGCGCGCGCGCAGCTTGGTGAGCATGGAGTCGACTTCAGCGTCCGGTCCCTTGCCCTGCCCACACAGCATCACCCGCAGTCCGGACACGGCCCACCGGTTGGCGACCGGCCCATAATGTGTGATGCGGGAGAACCAGTAGACGGCCTCCTCCCGCGAAAAGGTCGCGACTCGCCGTGACAGGAGCTCCCCCCGGTCAAGGTCCATCAGCCGCTCCTGAAGCTTGAAAATGATCCCGAGCTTCGCCCCGGCCTCTTCGTCGAGAACGAGGGTCCGCTGCGTGCGCATCCCCTCCTCGGACAGGAAGGCGTCGACCTCCAGAGGGACGTCCTGTTCGTTCCGGGCACGGGACGCGATTCCCCGCACGATCGGCAGGAGGCGGCGGAGGCTGTCCCCATGGAGGCGCCCCCGATCCTGGAGATGTCCCGTCCGCGCATCCCCCTCGTCCCCATCACGAGCCCGCCGCTCCTTGATCAAAAGGACGGGGGGCGGCACGTCGTTGTGCCGAGTGATCCGTAACGCGAAGGGCGCCGCGGAGAGAGCTCCTTCGTGGAGCGTCTTGTAGAGTTCCGCATGCCGGTGCGGACGCCCCTTCTTGGCTGTCATTCAGCGCCTTTCTTGAGCTCCGCCACCAAGGCGCACTCCTCATCCGGATGTTCGATCTCAATCGACGCAAATGTGTCGGCATCGACCCGACCGACCGTCATAAGGGTTTCGAACAACTCATCCAGTGCTTTCAGGCTTTCTGGTGTTGCACCTGAAATCTTGAGGTCGATCGATGCTCCTCCAGGAACTTTGAGTGCCTGTATCCTGAGGTCATCCACAGTCGATTTGGTCCCATTAGCACCAATACGCCCCAGACGCTTGACCAAAGGCAGAAGAACCTTCGGACCGTCCCCTTCTTCTTCGATCAGAAGGGTCTTCGGCGCGCTCGCGAGCCAGCCGCGCTTTGCAGCTTCGGCCCGGACAATCAGGAAATCATCGGGACGCGGGGGACGAATAGTCGCCTCGACACCTTCGCGAAAGCCATTTGGCTTCTCTTGCTGCTCCGGTTCGCCGTCATGAACGAGGTATCGGTCCTGCGCGATCACCTTGGGGATAACGTTCAGGACGTCCGCGTCGGTCACGGCCTCAGATTTCTCTTTAACCTTCTCGATGATGTCCGAGACGCGGGTTTCAGCGGATTGCCGCGCCACCTCTGCGGCCCATTCCCTGATCTTGTCCTCGGACGGCTTTTCCCCCTTGATCCAGCCGCGGGCCCGCGCCTTCGGCACCTGAATGATGGACCACCCGTCGGCAGAGAGATCTGCGTTCAGCGGGACCTGGTTCTGCGCGTCATAAATCTCGTCAGGCCGATCGCTTTTGGTGTCGGTAAAGCGGAACAAGCACCAGACCCCTCGCTCCACACCTGCGGAGATGACCCGGTTCAATACGCTCGGGTTCTCTAGGATCGGCCAGCGCCGCTGCTGAGCGAACGCGTCCCGGATCCCATTCACGGTCGGCGTGTCCCCGCCCAAGCTGAAGAAAAGCTGGGAGAGGCCCCTAACAATCTCCATGGTCGCGGCCCGATCAGTCTCGATCACCTCCCCATCCTTGCGCAAGATCTCCTTGACCTGCTCGGCAACCGGGGCGCCCCCCTCACCGCCCGCAACCCGGATCTCCCGGATCGCGATCCCGTCGGACCCCGGATAGACGAGCCGGGTGTAGCTCTTACTGACCGCGACGTTCAGGTCGTTCCGGGCCCGCGCTCGGCGGCCCTGGAAATCGTCATCAAGCTGCCGGAGCGTGAGCCCATAGGCGCCGGGGTCCGCCGCGAGCTTCTCCATCGCCCGGACGTCGCGCGCCAACTCGAGGAGCCGGTCCAGGCTCTGTTGCGCCCGCTGATCACCGAACATTCCGTCACTGTCCCGGTCCGTCGCAACCGTGTTCGGGATCAGGAGCGCCACGTGGTTCTGAGATATACGGGGCTGCCCGTTACCAACCGTCTGGATGAATTCGTCGACCATGATACGCGGGGCGTCGACCCGGACGATCCCGATCGAGGGTCGACGGGGGGACTCCGCCATGTCCTGAGGGGCGGTCACGTCTTCCCGGACCTCAAAGATCCCGTTCTGGTTCGTGATTACCTTCCGGGACGCCTCTAGGATGAGCCGCAGTGCGTCATCGCGCTTCACCCCCTCCCGGATGTCGCTGAGGGCTCGGTTGATGGTGGGGTCCGTGTTCGCGAAGAACTTCCCTCCATCCTCGCGCAGGTAATAGGCGTGCTTCTGGACTGCTTCGAGGGCAGTCTTAACGGCGGTCGCCGGGAGGCCCGGCATCAGTACCGACAGGAGGGCGTCCGCTTCGTTGATGCCGAACAGGTTGCTTGACATCCCGCCGGCTCGGCCGACCAAGCTGTTCACCAGCACGACGCGCCAAGTCATCTCGTGGTACGGGACCCCAGACGGAAGCGGGTTCGCGGCGTCTCGCATCTGTGCGCGACTCAGATTTGACGCTAAAGCGTCGGACTGCGGCCCACCAACGTCCGTGTTCAGGACGATCTGCATTTCCCCTGCCTTCAGTCGGCTTCCTACGATCTCGTCCGCCATCAGCCGGTCCGAGAAGTCCAAATGCCCGACATGGATCATTGGCGCATAGGGGCGCTTCTCCCAGATGAGACGGATCGCGAGGGTCATCACGCGTAGAACACCGCGGGTCCCTTGGAACGTCTCGATTGACGCGAGCTTCTCGTTCAGGAACCGCAGGAAGGTCGGATGGAACGGATACGTCGCTTGGATTCGTGCTGCGTAGTCGGTCTGTTTTGCCTCCGATGGGAGATCGGCGGGGGAGCTGCCATAAAGCGCCGTATAGGCTTCGGCCGCCCGCTTCGCGGCCTCCGGATCAATTCGGGAGAAGAGGCGACGGGCGAGGACTCGGGCAAGTTCGCTCTGCGGCACCGGCTTGATCGGGAGTGCATCGCGGGCGACGACGCTCTCCGTCTCACCGATAGCGCGCGCGGCCCGTTGCGCAGCTTCCTCCGGGGCGACCTCTGATCCGGTGATCCGGGTGAGTTCGGAGCCCAGGCTCTCGCTCTGGCGAGCGAAAGCATCCGATGAGCTCGCCAAGGAGATCACCACCGCAATCCCGGATGCAGACCGGGCAAAAGTCGACAGAGACATCAGGAAGGCTGCGACCTGCGTCGCCCCCTTCCCGGGGTGCGCCGCCTCGAACCGAGCGACATATTGCGCCAGCTCGTCAATCAGTATGACCACCTTTCGCCCGTCGAGAACCCGCTTGAAGAAGTTCTTCCCCGGCGCAGCCACCGATGTGACATCTCCCTCCAGGTCTCGGTAGAGCGTCTCCCCGCCGACCTGCATAGCCAGCTCCCCCCAGAGCGTGTGGGGGATCAGCGCGGCTCCAGACGGCTTGTTCACGGATAAGACGTCGCCCGCGATCGCTACGACATCGACCGCGCCCGGCGCGGGGAGCGGAAGGCTTGGGAACAGGGGATCGACCAGGTCCCGGATCTCCGTCCCACGCTTGGCGCAGTGGACGAGCCCTATCAGGGAGTGGGTTTTCCCGCCCCCGAAACCGGTCTCGAGGCGAGTAATTGCGCTCGCGGTCGTGTCTCCCGAAACCCGAAGGAGCACGGTCGAAAGGAGGTCGCGCATCCCGCTCGTTGGATAGGTCGCCTCTCCGAAGAAAACGCTGGCGTCAGTATAGGGTGTCTCGGCGACCTTCTGACCAGCGTAGCTGTCCATGACTTGGTTCAGGCTCGCGGTGAAAAGTTCCGGATTGAAAGTCCCCTTGATAATATCCGCACGGGGCGTGCAGCTCTCATAGAGGGACGACAGTCCGTTGATTTTGTTTTCCGAATTCATCATCTGCCGAAGCCCCTATCCTCACAGGTCATATTTGGTAGCAGCAAGCCATCATTCTGTTGTTCGCTGCCTGCTGTTTTACGGATCTATCGAAATCGCTGCCATTACATTGCCACCATCTATCAGAATGATTTGTTGGTCTTGAGGCCTGCGCGCGGCCGAGTCGGTATCCAGCCCCAGCCGTCTCAGCGCGTGGTAGAGGAGCGCCCGTCGAACCTTGATCTCTGCCTTGCCGCCCCGCATGCCGTAGTCGAGCGCCATCACCTTCGCCTGCGTTACGGACAGTGCAGGGTGCGGCCCGATTTCCAGCGTGACCCAAGTGTGCCAATCGTGATCGCTCTCGGCGGGAACGCCCCTCTCGCGCGAGCCGAGGATTTCGAGGATCCGGGACTCCAGCGCGATGTAGCATTTAAGGCCCGGGGATGCCTGGTTCACCGATGTGTCGGACTGTTGCATCACGTCGATATGGATAGGACTGCATTGTTCGGTCTCGTCCTTTTCCACCATGCGCTCCCGCCCAGCCCTGCGCGCACGCCAAACGTGCGCGCTTACATTTCTGCGCTCTCGTGGACCGTAGTCGCGAGGGACTTCGTGATCAATCAAATTGGGGGGGCGTAGGCGCGCGATTATCCCAAGGATTGCCGCAGGTTTTCCGCGACGGCATACGCTGCCATCCGCACCGGCTCGGCGGCGAGGTGGGCGTAGCGCGCCGTTGTCTGGACCTGCGTATGGCCGAGCAGCTTGCCGATCATCGGCAGGCCCTGACCCGACGCGACGGCGGTCGACGCGAAGGTGTGGCGCAGGTCGTGGATGCGGACGTCCTTGACGCCGGCGCGGGCACGGACGCGCTGCCAGAAGGGTTGCAGATCGCTCAGGGGCTTGCCGGGCAGGGTGCCGGTGATCACCCACGGGTTGCCGTCGATGCGCTGGGCGTCCCGCAGTAGGTCCGCCACCGGCTGGCCGACGTGGACGACCTTCGCCCCCGTCTTGGAATCCGGCAGGCGCAGGGCAGGGACGTCGAGATCGACATACGCCCACTTCAAGGACATGATCTCGTTTAATCGGCAACCGGTCAGGATAAGTAGTCGCGCGGCGAGGATAGCCGAGGGCAATTCGATCCCCTCCGCCTCCATCTCCCGCAGCACCTCGCCGATCCGGCGCAGTTCGGCCGCGCTGAGGAAGCGCTCGCGCTTCTCCTCGGGGTACTTCCGGATGTGCTTTCGCGGGTTGCTGCCGTCCGGACGCAGCCCCCACATCTCGGCGAGGCTGAACATTTTCGAGACGACCTCAAGGCAGCGGTTCGCCTGATAGGGGACGTGGCGGAGATCGTGGTGGAACTTCGCGACATCGGCTCGGGTCATGCCCGTGACCGTGAGCTGGCCGAGCGCGGGCAGGATGAAACGCCTGAGATTGCGGCGATACTCCTTCGCCGTGCTGGCCTTCACGCGGATGGCGATGTGCTCCTTGTCGAACCGCTCCGCCAACTCCCTGACGGTGATTGCCTTGCGCCCTGCGTCCCGTTCGGCGGCGGGATCCTCACCGTTGCGCGCGGCAGCGACGATGGAGATGGCCCGTTTGCGCGCCTGCTCGCAGGTCAGCACCGTACTGGGTCCAAGACTGATCCGGCGCGAGCGACGGCCCGCGCGGTATTGAACCACGTAGCCTCTGCGCCCGCTCGGCAGCACCCGCAGTCCGAAGCCGGGGATCTCGCTGTCCCAAACGAAGTATTCGGCTGCCTGGGCTTCTGTCGCATCAACGAGGCGTTTGGTGATCCTGGGCATGATGGGGCGGCCTTCCGGTTCTCTTCGCTCTACAGTGCGGAAGGTGTCGTGATAGTCAACGAACACATTGATATTGCGTGGAAAAAGGATGTTGCGCGCGTTTCTGCGTGGGCCTTTCTGCGCGTCTGTGCGGGGTGAAGTATAATCATCCGGTGTGACCGGTGTGAGCCGCGGCCAGGTGGCCTTGACGCTGGCCTCGAGGTCCGTGACCAAGGTCGCCGAAAGCCGACAGCAAACCGCCATCTCCGTCTCCGGGGGCTGTCCGTGGATGCCGCGCTCGATGCCGGTCCGGGCCGGACCTACGGCCTTGCCACCAACGGCTGGACCGCGATGAACCATCAAAGCCGTCTCGGCACCGATGTCCTGGGGTTTAGCGACGTGCCTGACCTGGGCCTCAAGCAGGCGGTGCGGCCGGCGCTGGCGGACGGCTGAGCGCCTCGGCCAGCATGTCGAACACCACCCGCACGCGGCGGGAGGTGCGCACCTCGCGATGGGCGAGCAGCCACATCGGCACCGGCACGCTGAAGCCCGGCACCGCGCGCGCGATGTCCGGATCGGCCAGCGCGATCTCGTCCATCATCAGCCCCACGCCCATGCCGCGCCGGACATAGGCCCATTGCACCAGATGCGCCTCGCAAAGGATGCGAAACTGGCGTGCCTCGACCGGGTAGCCGCGCTCGGTAAGGGCGCGGGCCATGTTGGCGCTTCCCTCGAAGCCGATGAAATCGGCGCGCGAGAGGTCACCGCCGAGCCGCTTGAGATAGTCGCGCCGCGCGAACAGGCCCGCCGGGCGGTCGGGCGTGCGGCGCGCGATCAGGTCATCTTGGGTGGGCTGGGCGTTGCGGATGGCGATATCGGCCTCGCGCAGCTGCAGATCGCTCTGCTGGCCGGTGGCGACGATGGTGATCTCGATCTCGGGATGGGCGGCGCGCAGGGTCTCCAGCACAGTGGGCAGGATATGCGCGCTAACCGCCTCGCCCGCGGTGATGCGGATCGGGCCATCGAGGCTCTGGCTCTGCCCAGAGGCGGTCAGCGCCACCCGCTGCGCCGCCTCGCCCATGGCGCGCGCATGCTCCAGCAGGTCCAGCCCGGCGGGGGTCACGACGAGGCGCTTGCCGATCCGCTCGAAAAGCGTCACGTCCAGCTCGCGCTCCAGCGCCTCGACCTGCCGGCCCACCGTAGGCTGCGCCAGCTTCAGCACCCGCGCCGCAGCCGAGAGGCTGCCGGTCTCGGCCGTGGCGAGAAAGGCCCGCGCGCGGACCCAATCGAAGCGCAGCATGTCCCAGTTCATGCATATATGCTTAAACGTAATGCCGATTCGGTCAATTCGTCATGCGCATGTGAAGGTGTATGCCGAGGTCACTCGCAAAACCATCCCCACGGAGTTCCCCATGCACGTCGAGTCCCAAATCCCGGCCGAGTCCCTTCCCGCTACCATGACCGCCGCCGCCACCCGCCGCTATGGCGGGCCGGAGGTGATCGCGCTTGAAACCATGCCGGTTCCGCGCCCCGCCCCGGGCGAGGTGCTGGTGCGCATCCATGCCTCCGCCGTCACCACGGGCGACTGGCGCCTGCGCGGCGCGGCCTATCCCAAGGGCCTGCGTCTCGTGGGGCGGCTGGCGACGGGCCTCTTCCGCCCCCGCCATGTCGTGCCTGGCGTGACCTTCTCGGGCACGGTGGTCGCCACCGGCGATGGCGCGGTGCAGTTCGCGATTGGCGAGCCGGTCTTCGGCGCGCTGAACCGAGGCGGGCACGCGGAGTACATCGCCGTGCCCGAGACCGCCGCCATGGCCGCCAAACCACTGAGCCTGACCCATGCTCAGGCCGCCGCGCTGCCATTTGGCGCCGCGACCGCCGATCACTTCCTGCGCCATCTGGGCCAGGTCCAGCCTGGCGAGCGGGTGCTGATCACCGGCGCCTCGGGCGCGGTCGGCCATGCCGGCATTCAGATCGCGAGGGCGCTGGGCGCGCATGTGACCGCGCTGACCTCGCCGGGGAACGCCGATTTCGTGCGCGGCCTCGGCGCGGACGAGGTGATCGACTACACCCGCCAGGACGTCACTGAAGAAGGCGCGCGCTTCGACGCGGTGTTCGACACGATCGGGCATCTCGATTTCGGCCGGGCGCGCGGGCTCCTGCGGCGTGGCGGGCGCTATCTGACGATCGAGGGCGCTTGGCGCGAGGTGCGGCAGATGCTGGTCCCGTGGCGGCGCCACGGGCACGAGGTGCGCTTCGGTGTCTCCGAGCCGGATGCCGCGCAGCTGTCGCGCCTCGCGGAGTTGGCGGAGACGGGCAAGCTGTCCCCGGTGATCGAGCGGAGCTTTCCGCTGGCACAGATCGCGCGTGCCCATGAAGCAGTCGAGACCCGCCGCCGCCGGGGCGTGATCGCGCTGGACATGCGCCCGTCCGAGGAGCCGCCGACACCTGCGGCTGCTGGATACTCAGACCATGGAACGGCCGGGCACGCTGCACTGATGCAGGGTGCTACCGCGACCATCACCCGACGCCCACGCGGAAGCATTGTGGAAGCAAGAGGGGACAAAGTGCTGCCAGTATCTGCGCAATTGCGCGAATGGCGCGCGCGGGGCAAGCGCCACCAAGTGACGGAAATGTCGAACGAAAACGCAGTCCAGCGCAATTGTGCATGATCTGTTCGACATGGCTCATAACCTGAAGGTCG
>NZ_JAOAOQ010000065.1 GCF_030398385.1 Aquibium sp. ELW1220
CCGGCGCCAGCGCCCGTCTGGCCAGACGGGCGCTGGCGAACCAGCTTCCCCGACAGTTAAGCACATCGACGACAGACAATCCTGAGGCGCGAGCGGAGCGAGCCTCGAAGGACGCACGACGATGCAGTAGGAGGAGTGAGCCTCGCCAGACTGCGGCGGGGTAGTGCGTCCTTCGAGGCTCGCCCGCCGAAGTGATCGGCCAGTCGTCGAATGTCGTGCGGGCTCGCTCCTCAGGATGAGGAACGTGGGGGCTCCGGACGCCGCAGGGGTCGGGGAACGATCGGACCGGCGACGACGATGACGATGGCTACGGGACGACGGCCATCGGCCCCGTGTCGGCGCGCGAGGGGTTGGCCAACGAGGGTGCTCATCCCGGGTCGCGCGCCGCAACGCTCCTCATCCGGAGGCGCGAATCGCAACACTCCTCATCCGAGGTGCCCGGCGACGCCGGGCCTCGAAGGACGCACGACCGCGCGCCTGCCTTCGGGCCGCCGCATGGCGTAGTGCGTCCTTCGAGGCTCGCCCGCCGAAGTGAGCCGCCAGTCGTGGAATGTCGCGCGGGCTCGCTCCTCAGGATGAGGAACGTGGGGGCTCCGGACGCCCAAGGGCGTGGCGCCGCCGCATGGGCGAGGACCGCGGGGGGCGATCAGGACCCCGTTCCGTGACACCGCCATCGGCGCCGACGAACGGGCGACGCCCTTCGCCGCGCTGATTGACGTACCTCAGCGTTTTGCCGATAGAGTGCGGCGGGAGGCACGCATGGCTCGTCCGACAGTCAACGATATCGCCAGGGCGGCGGGCGTCAGCCTGGCCACTGTCGACCGCGTGCTCAACCAGCGGCCGGGCGTGACGGACAAGACCGTCGGCCGGGTCAATGCGGCGATCGACGCGCTCGGCTACGTCCGCGACGTGACCGCCGCCAACCTAGCGCGCCAGCGGCGCTATCGCATGACCTTCGTGCTGCCGGAGACGCCTGTCCTGTTCGTCGGCACGCTGCGCGAGGCGATCGCGGAGGCGGTGCGCGGTTCGGCCGCCGACCGCACCGACGTGCGCATCGTGACGTTCCCGGCCGGCAATCCGCATGCGCTGGTGCGGTCGCTGCGCACCATCTCGCGCGCCAACACCGACGGCATGGCGATCTTCGCGCCCGAGACGCCGCACGTTCGCGACGCCATCGCGCGGCTGAAGGCAGACGGCGTGCCGATCGTGGCGCTGGTCTCGGACCTGCCCAACACCGACCGCGACCATTTCGTCGGCATCGACAATGTCGCCGCAGGCCGTACGGCGGGCGTGCTGATGGGCAAGTTCCACGGCCGGCAGCCCGGCACCGTCATGGTGCTGGTGAGTTCCATGCAGGCGCGCGACAATGTCGAGCGCCGCCTCGGCTTCGACCGGGTCATGGCCGAGCGCTTCCCGCTGATCGAGGTGCTGCCCTCCGTGGAAGGCCATGACGACGATGCGGTGACCGCGCGGGTGGTGAGCGAGGTTCTTGACGGCCGCCCGGACGTCACCGGCATCTACTCGGTCGGCCATGGCAGCCGCGCCCTGCTCGACGTGCTCAGGCCCCGTATCGCGCCCGGCGGGCTTTCGGTGGTGGCGCACGAACTGACGAAAGTGACCCGCGAGGCGCTGACATCAGGCATGTTCGACGCCGTGATCAGCCAGAACGTCGGCCACATCGTCCGCAGCGCCATCCGCGTGCTGCGCGCCAAGAGCGACGGCCTCGGCATCGTCCAATCGCAGGAACGCATCCGCATCGAGATCGTGGTGCAGGAAAACCTGCCGTGACGTCCGATGCGATCCCACCGCCCGGCAATCGGCGCTGTCAATGCCCGCTCTGCGGCGGCTGAGGCAGCCTGGCGATTCGCACCGGCAGCGTAATCGAGCCTAAGGCAAACAGCTGAAGGACGCTGAGCGCTACAATCGGCTGAGAACATCAACGAGAGGAGATGCCTGGTACGCCCAAGGGGAATCGAACCCCTGTTTGCGCCGTGAGAGGGCGCCGTCCTGACCGCTAGACGATGGGCGCGTCCAAGATGGAGGCGATATAGACGGGCCCGGGGGAAATTGCAACCGCTCGCGGACGATCCGCGTCTCTTTTCCGCACTCGCGAAATCGTGACTCCGGCCGGGCGGCCTGACGTGTCGTAATGGGCAGGAGCCCCACGACGACGAAGGAGACCGCCATGCCCCTCCCCCGCGCCGCCGCCCTTCTTGCTGCCGCCCTCTTCGCAATCCCGGTGTCTTGGACGGCGGGATCTTCCAGCGCGCAGGCGCAGACCGACCCCGTGCCGTCGAAATGCCTCGCCATCGCCCAGGCGCTGCCCTTCGTGACCTATGCGAGCTTTACGCCCGCCCAGGCGACGCGGTCCTCGGGCGAGGTGACCATCACCTATGCCGGACACTCCACCTACGTGATCGAATCGCCCGGCGGGGTCAGGGTCGCCACCGACTATTCCGGTATCTACGGACGCGATCCGCTGCCGCGCGTCGTCACCATGAACAAGGCGCATTCGACCCACTTCACCAACAACCCCGATCCCGCCATCGAGCACGTCCTGCCAGGCTGGAACCCGGATGGCGGCGAGCCGGCGCGCCATGCGGTGGTGGTGGACGACGTCTACGTCCGCAACGTTACCACCGACATCCGCCGCTTCGGCACGATGGAGGAGAACGCCAACTCGATCTTCATCTTCGAGGTGGCGGACCTGTGCATCGGCCATCTCGGCCACCTGCATCACGCACTGACCGACCAGCATTACGGCGCGATCGGCCGGCTGGACATCGTGATGGTGCCCGTCGACGGCGGCATGACGCAGTCGCTTGCCAACATGAGCGAGATCACCACGCGGCTCTATTCGTCGATCGTGCTGCCGATGCACCGGCACTCGACGCCGATGGGCGAGTTCCTGTCGATGATGGGCGAAGGCTACACCGTCGACTACCGCTCGGAGCGCAGCTTCACGGTGTCGCTGCGCGACCTGCCTCGCCGGCCGACGATCCTGATCCTGCAGGGGGTCTGAGCGCCTTGCCTCCGCGACGGTCCGGTCAGTCGACCGGGCCGTGACCGGCGGAACCGCCGGCTTTCTCCCGCACCTTCTTGCGCCGCGCCAGCATGTTGAGCGTCTCGACCAGCGCCGAGAAGCCCATCGCCGCGTAGATGTAGCCCTTGGGCACGTGGAAGCCCATGCCGTCGGCGATCAGCGTCATGCCGATCATCAGGAGGAAGCCCAGCGCCAGCATGACGATGGTGGGGTTCTTGGCGATGAAGCGCGACAGCGGCTCGGCGGCGATCAGCATCACCGTCACCGCGCAGATCACGGCGATGTACATGATCGCGATCTCGTCGGTCATCCCGACCGCCGTGATGATGGAATCGATCGAGAAGACGAGGTCGAGCAGCAGGATCTGGAAGATCGCGGCGCCGATGGACATGGACACCGCGCCGACGATGTCCTCCTTGGGGTCCTCGGGATCGACGGTGTGGTGGATTTCCTTGGTCGCCTTCCAGACGAGGAACAGCCCGCCCGCGATCAGGATCAGGTCGCGCCAGGAGAAGCCGTGGTCGAACAGGGTGAAGACCGGCGTCGTGAGCGTCACGATGAACGAAACCGTGGCAAGCAGGATCAGGCGCAGCACCAGCGCGGCACCGATACCGATGCGTCTGGCGTTCTTCTGCTGATGCGCAGGCAGCCTGTTGGTGAGGATCGAGATGAAGATCAGGTTGTCGATGCCGAGAACGATCTCGAGAACGACGAGCGTGGCAAGCGCGACCCAGGCGGTGGGATCGGAAAACCAGTCCAGATGCGAGGCGATGACATCGGCGAACGGCATGGACGGGGATCCTTCGGAGACGGTGGAGGAACGGGTACGGCGCTAAACGGTCGCGGTCAACCGCCGTTCCAGAACGCCGGCACGGTCTCTTCCAGGCGCGGCCCGAGCCTGAGCGGCGCGACCTTCTCGGCCAGCCCCGTGCGGTCGGAAATCTCCACGCCCAGGCCGCAGATGGTCGCCGGACCGCTCGCCGCCTCGAAGCGGCCGCGCGGCACCTTGGACAGGAAGCGGTTGAGCGGCTCCTCCTTGTCCATGCCGAGCGACGAATCATAGTCGCCGCACATGCCGGCGTCGGAAATGTAGGCCGTGCCGCCGTTGAGGATCTGGTGGTCGGCCGTCGGCTGGTGCGTGTGGGTGCCGACGACGAGGCTGGCGCGCCCGTCGACGAAATGGGCGAAGCACATCTTTTCGCTGGTCGCCTCGGCGTGGAAATCGATCACCACCGCATCGGCCTGCTCGCCCAGGGGACAGGCGGCAAGTTCGCGCTCGCCCGCCTGGAAGGGATCGTCGAGCTCGGGATGCATGAAGACGCGGCCCATGATGTTGGACACCATCACGCGCGCGCCGTTGCGGGCGACATAGAGGCCCGAGCCGCGGCCCGGCGTGCCGCGCGGAAAGTTGACGGGGCGCAGGAAGCGCTCCTCGTGCGGCGCAAACTGCAGCGCTTCGCGCTGGTCCCAGACGTGATTGCCCGTGGTCACCACGTCGGCGCCGGCATCCAATGTCGAGCGGAAGATGTCCTCGGTGATGCCGAAGCCGCCCGCCGCGTTCTCGCCGTTGACGATGACGAAATCGAGCCTGAAATCCGAAATGAGGCCTGGCAGGCGCTGCCAGACCGCCGTGCGGCCGGAACGGCCCACCATGTCGCCGAGGAAGAGGAGTCTCATGAAAGGAGCTTTAGCCCTCGATCTCGAACCGCCGCAAGCCACTTTCCGTCAGGATCGCCGGCAACGGCACGTCGTGTGGTTCGTCCGGTGCCTGGCTGATCTCCTGGCAGTCGAAGGCGATGCCGTAGAGGCGCGGGTGGAGCCCCCGCGCGTGAAGCCGCGCAATGGCGCGGTCGTAGTGGCCGGCGCCGTAGCCGATGCGATGGCCGCGCGCGTCGAAGGCGGCGAGCGGGACAAGCATGATCGTCGGTTCGAGCACGGCCGCGTCTTCGGGCGGACCGACGGTGCCGAAGCCGGTGTCGACCAGTGGCGCGCCGCGCACCAGTTCGCGGAAGACGATGGTGGTCCTGTCGAGGATCGCCGGCACGCAGAGCCGCGCCCCCTTCTCCGCCAGGACCGCCATGAGCGGCCTCGTGTCCATCTCGCTGCGGATCGGCATGAAGCCCGAGACCACATCGCCGGGTCCGGCGTCGATGGCCGCAAGACCGGTCTCGGCGATGGCAAGCGCGGCCTCGATGCGCCGGTGCGGATCGAGCGCGTCGCGGCGGGCAAGCGCTTCGAGGCGGAGGGCCTTCTTCAACTCGCGGGTGGCGGGGAGGCGTTCTTCGGTCATCGCCAAGCTTTGGACGATGCGGCCTCCGGGTTCAACCCGGCAGGCGACGGATAGATGACGATCCACGACAACCGGTGGAAAGGTTGATCCCGGGTGCCTACAACGTAGGTGGGCGCCGTATGAGAGGACCCACGGGTCCCCCCAGGGACAGCTCCCTTGGGATCAGTAAGGCCCCGGGGAATGTTATTCCTGCCGCGAAGCGCAGACCGCCAATGCCAATATAGGACGTCACCCAGGGCTGCGCCATCCCAATCGAACGCCCCGCGCATGCCAGAACACGACGAGCGGCACCGCGACGAGTTCCATGCCGAGGCCAACGAGATGCCCGGCCGACGGGAGACCAGCGATTGCGAGGGATCCGAGCCGAGCCATGCCGCCTGCGAAAGTCATCAGCGCCAGGAGGCGTAATCGCTCGCCCTTGGTCTCGATGCGTGGAATGCAGCTCCACCAGGCAAGGCCCACGATCAGGAAGACGCCCGACAGGAAGCGCAGGTGGCTGTCGAGGTCGACCGGCCCGGGTACCGCAGCACCGATGAAACGAGGCCCCGCGATGACGCCCGCCACGCCGGCGAAGACCGGCAGGCAGCCTGCGACGGCGATGAACACCTGCAGTGCCCGGCGTCCGGCCGCGTCGCTGCCCTTTGCTGCAAGCTCGGGATCGACTTTCGCTGTCATAGCTGGTGAACGCTGCTACGGCCTGCGAAGTTTCGCACCGCGGTCGTGACGGGCTGCGCCCTTGCGCCTGCCTCTCTCGTTGCCTACGGTTTGCGACAAGTCTGAACAATCATCCGGGACATCCAAGCATGCGTTTCGAAGGCACGGCAGCCTATGTGGCCGACAAGGATCTGATGGTGGCGGTGAACGCCTCCATCGCGCTGGAACGGCCGCTCCTGGTCAAGGGCGAGCCGGGCACCGGCAAGACCGAACTCGCCCGCCAGGTGGCGGGCGCGCTTGGCCTCGACCTGATCGAATGGCACGTGAAGTCGACGACGAAGGCGCAGCAGGGCCTCTACGAATACGACGCCGTGTCGCGGCTGCGCGACAGCCAGCTGGGCGACGAGCGCTTCAACGACATCCGCAACTACATCAAGCGCGGCAAGCTGTGGGAGGCGTTCGACGCGGGACGCAAGGTGGTGCTCCTGATCGACGAGATCGACAAGGCCGACATCGAGTTCCCGAACGACCTGCTGCAGGAACTCGATCGCATGGAGTTCTTCGTCTACGAGACCGGCGAGACGGTGAAGGCGGTGCAGCGGCCGATCGTCATCATCACGTCCAACAACGAGAAGGAACTGCCGGACGCCTTCCTGCGCCGCTGCTTCTTCCACTACATCCGCTTCCCGGAGGCCGATACGCTGCAGAAGATCGTCGAGGTGCACTATCCCGGCATCAAGCAGGCGCTCGTGCGCGCGGCACTGACCCAGTTCTACGAGGTGCGCGAGGTGCCCGGGCTGAAGAAGAAGCCCTCGACCTCGGAGGCGCTCGACTGGATCCGGCTGCTGGTAGCCGACGACGTCGACCCGGCCGACCTGCGCGGCGACGCCAAGAACGCCCTGCCGAAGCTGCACGGCGCGCTGCTCAAGAACGAGCAGGACGTGCATCTGTTCGAGCGGCTGGCCTTCATCGCGCGGCGGCAGGGCTGAGGAGCGGTTCGACGCGGCAGGGCCGCGGCTTCCACGCCAGCATGACGAAACCCGGCCGCGACGCCCTGGACGGCGGCGGGCACGACCATTCCGGAGGAGACGACGCATGACCGACAAGTTCAACCTCTACTACGACCGCGCCGCCTGTTCGCTTGGCGTGCGCATCGCGCTCGAAGCGGCGGGCGCCGACTACACCGACACCCGCGTGGCGATCCGCAAGGGCGAGGCGCAGAGCCCGGACTACCTGAAGGTCAACCCGGCCGGCCGCGTGCCGGCCCTCGGCGTTCCCGGCGAGGACGAGGCGCTGGGTGAACTGACAGCGATCTATTCCTTCCTCGCCGAATTCTTCCCGCAGGCGGGCCTCGTGCCGCCCTCCGGCATGGCCCGTGCGCGGGCGCTGTCGTGGATGTCGATGCTTGCCACCCATGTGCATGCTGCCGGCTTCGGCCCATTCTTCCGCCCGCAGCGCTTCGCGCCCGGCGAGGCAGTGCAGAAGGAGGTGCAGGCGCAGAGCGTCGCCACGATAGCCGACGGCTACCGCCAGATCGAGGCGCGGCTGCCTGCCGGAGGCTTCGCGATGGGAGATGGCCCCACCGCCGTGGACTACATGATCTACGTCTATGGCCGCTGGGCCGAGGCGACGCCGATCAAGGTCGCGGAGCAGTTCCCGAAGCTCGCCGCGCTGGTCGCGCGGGTGGAGGCGCTGCCGCAGACGAAGGCGGCGCTGGAGAAGGAGAACCTGCCGCCGGTTGCCGGCTGAGAACGATGCGCCGATGGCCGAACTGGCACCGCAGCCGCAATGGCTGCAGCGCCGTGGCCCTGGCAGGCGAGCGGATTGCCGCTAGCTTCAGCGTGTCGAAGCAGGAGAGCGCATCATGGAAGGCATGGAACTGAGGGTCCCGACCCCGGACGACGAGGCCGACTGGCGTCGCCTGTGGACCGCCTATCTCGACTTCTACGAAACGAAGGTGCCCGAGGAGGTCTATCGCCTCACCTGGGAGCGTATCCATTCAGGCGGCGCGTTCGAACCGAAATGCATGCTGGCCGTGGTGAAGACGAAGCCGGTCGGGCTGGTGCACTACATCTATCACCGCACCTGCTGGTCGCCCGCCAACAACTGCTACCTGCAGGACCTCTATGTCGAGCCCGACCTGCGCGGCACCGGCCTCGGCCGCGTGCTGATCGAGGCGGTGAAACGCGCGGCGGGCGAGATCGGCGTGACGAACGTCTACTGGATGACGCACGAGACCAACGCCACCGCCCGCAGGCTCTATGACCGCGTGGCGCGGCGGACGGGGTTCATCGAGTATGATCTGCTGTGAGGGGATTCTGCTCTGAAAACAAAACTGATATGATAACGGCCATGCACAAACGAAGCCATGAACCAGCAATGACAGCGCTCGTTGGCGTAGGTCTCTACACGCCCGCGGAGGCGGCAAGGTTGTTGCGCATCCCTGCCGGCAAGATCGCGCGTTGGCTGCGGGGACATGAAGTGAAAGGGAAGTGGTACGATCGGCTCTGGCGACCGCAGATAGACCTCGCTGACGGCAAGGTTTATCTCGGCTTTCGAGATCTGATGGAGATGAGAACCGCTCACGCCTTCATGCAGGCTGGCTTAAGTGCGATTATGGTTCGACGAGCGATCGATGAGGCGCGAAACCTCGTCGAGGACGAGCGTCCTCTGTCCACAAAGAAATTTTTCACCGATGGCAGATCAATCTTCCTGGAGATCATAGATGAAAGTGGCGACCAAAGGTTGCTAGATCTGTTCAAGCGTCAGTACGCCTTCAAACGAATCATGGAAGCGAGCCTGAAAGACGTTGAGTTCGACGGCGCAGCACCGTCACGATGGTGGCCGGTGACTAAAGCCCAGAAGATTCTCATCGATCCGGAAAGGGCGTTTGGTCAGCCCATAGAGGCGGATTCTGGCGTGCCAACCGCAGTGCTGGCATCTGCGGCTAAGGCGGAGGATAGCATTGAGATTGCCGCCAAGCTTTGGCAGGTTTCCGTGCCGGCGATACAGCGCGCCGTAAAATTCGAGAACGAATTGCTTGCGGCCGCATGAAGGTGCTGTTCGATAACTGCACTTCGCCAGTCATGGCATCGACACTTGATGGATTCATTCGCAGCTCTGGACATTGCGCCATACATGTTCGACAGCTTCCGCTCTCCGATCCAAAAGACATCGAATGGATCGAACACATATCAGCAACCGGAGAGGAGTGGTTGGTATTTACTGGTGACCAGAAAATCAGGAAGAACCGAGCAGAAGCAGAGGCATTCCGCCAAGCCCGGTTGCGTGGAGTGGTTCTCGCTCCTGCATACCAAAAGACGCCAATGAACCGATGCTGTGCTGTAATCGTGGACCAGTGGCCTCGGCTACTCGAAACGATCGAGCGATTTGATCCGCCATTTATGTTCGAGTTAAGCATCAACTTCACAGGCCGGTTTAAGCAGCTTTTCGTCTGACCCATGTTCATTCCCTTCTTCCTCGAACTCAAAGCCGCCCGCGTTCCCGTCTCGCTGCGCGAATATCTCACGCTGCTCGAAGCCATGGACGCCCATCTCGTCGATTACGACGTCGAGGGCTTCTACTATCTCGCCCGGGCCACGCTGGTGAAGGACGAGCGCCACATCGATCGCTTCGACCAGGTGTTCGGCCACGTCTTCAAGGGCGTGGAGGCGGTCGGCGGCGAAGCGGCGATCGACGTCGCCAACCTGCCCGAGGAATGGCTGCGCAGACTGGCCGAAAAGCACCTGACCGACGAGGAGAAGAAGCTGGTCGAGGCGCTGGGCGGCTTCGAGAAGCTGATGGAGACGCTGAAGCAGCGGCTGGAGGAGCAGAAGGGCCGCCACCAGGGCGGGTCGAAGTGGATCGGCACCGCCGGCACCTCGCCCTTCGGTGCCTATGGCTACAATCCCGAGGGCGTGCGCATCGGCCAGCACGAGAGCCGCCACCGCCGCGCGGTGAAGGTGTGGGACAAGCGCGAGTTCAGGAACTTCGACGACTCGGTCGAGCTCGGCACGCGCAACATCAAGGTGGCACTGAAACGCCTGCGCCGCTGGATCCGCCAGGGCGCCGACGAGGAACTCGACATTCCCGGCACGATCCACGCCACCGCAGAACATGGCTATCTCGACGTGAAGACCAGGCCGGAACGGCGCAACGCCGTGAAGCTCCTGATGTTTTTCGACGTCGGCGGCTCGATGGACGACCACATCAAGGTGGTGGAGGAGCTGTTTTCTGCCGCGCGCGGCGAGTTCAAGCACATGGAATATTTCTACTTCCACAACTGCCTCTACGAGGGCGTGTGGAAGGACAACCGCCGCCGCCATTCCGAGGTGATTCCGACCTACGACGTGCTGCACAAGTACGGCCACGACTACAAGGTCATCTTCGTCGGCGACGCGTCGATGAGCCCCTACGAGATCGCCTATGCCGGCGGCTCTGTGGAGCACTGGAACGCCGAGCCCGGCATCGCCTGGCTCAAGCGCGTGCTCGACCAGTGGCCGAACGCGGTATGGATCAACCCCGTGCAGCAGAAGCACTGGGGCTACACGCACTCCATCGGCATGATCCGGGAGATCTTCGCCGAGAGGATGTACTCGCTGACGCTGGCCGGGTTGGAAGGCGCGACGAAGGAACTGTCCAGGAAGCACTGACCGGCGTCATTCCGGACCGGAAGCCGAGCGCAGCGGAGGCCTCCGGTCCGGAATCCAGTCCATGGCGTCGGCGACACACACCGCGCAACCGGCAAAGTCACGGAATGGATTCCGGACAGGCTCCACCGCGCTCCGCGCGGTTCGCCTTCCGGAATGACGCGGGCGTGGTTGCGTGGGTGGCCCCACCCCTTCGACAAGCAGAGATCGCCGCACTACATTGACGAAAACACCGCATGGAGGCCCCCATGGACGTCCAAACCTACCCCGTCACCCGCACCGACGCCGAGTGGCGTGCCCGCCTCACGCCCGAGCAGTACTACATCATGCGCGAGCACGGCACCGAGCGGCCGGGGAGCTGCGCGCTGCTGTACGAGAAGCGGCCGGGCACGTTCCGCTGCGTCGGCTGCGATACGCCGCTGTTCGAATCGACGCTGAAGTTCGAGAGCGGTACCGGCTGGCCGAGCTTCAACGATCCCGTTCCGGGCTCGGTCGCGACCACCGTCGACCGCAGCCACGGCATGCTGCGCACGGAGTGCCATTGCGCGACCTGCGGCAGCCATCTCGGCCACGTCTTCCCCGACGGCCCGCCGCCGACTTTCCAGCGCTACTGCATCAATGGCGTGGCGCTGGCCTTCGAGCCGGCCGAACAGTCATAGCCGCTCGACCCGCGACCTAGGGACGCCCCGCCTCGTGCGGGGCGTCGCGCGTTCAGGCGGCCGGCTTTCGCGCGACGAGGTCGATCAGCGCCGACATGCCGGCATGGCCGGGTCCTTCATGGATCGCGCTGTCGTGCTCGTCGAGGCGCAGCATGTCGAAGCCGGCGAAGGCACCTTCCAGCAACGCCCTGGTGTAGAGGTTTTCCCTGACGCGCGGGCCGCCGGTGGCGTATTCGATCTGCTCGGGGCGGTAGCCCTGCATGAGCAGGAGGCCACCGGGCTTCAGAGTGCGCCCGATGCCTTCGAAGACGCGGCTGCGCAGCGCGGGTTCGGCGAACTGGATGAAGATCGCCGCCACGATGTCGAAACGATCCGGCGACCAGTCCCAGTCCTCGATGGCGGCCAGGCGATAGTCGACCGCGACGCCTTTCGCGGCGGCGAGCCGCTGCGCCTTCGCGATGCCGACCGCGGAAAAGTCGAAGGCGGTGACGGAAAGCCCCTGTCCCGCGAGCCAGACGGAATTCCGGCCTTCGCCATCGGCCACGCACAAGGCGCTGTGGCCCGGTTCGAGCAGCGGCGCGCAGGAGGCCAGGAAGGCGTTGGGCTCGGTGCCGAAGACATAGTCATCGCGGCTGTAGCGCTCGTCCCACATGGCGTTCTCGCGTCTCGACCGGTGGCGACTCTAGCGCCCGCCAATGCAGGATCAAGCCGCCCCCGCTCCGATCACAACAGGATGGACAGCGCCAGCCAGCCAAGCACCGCGCACCGTGTCGCCATTGCGGCGAAGGACCCGAGGTCTCCCGCTTGCCGCCAGATGCAGGAGAACAGGAACAGGTTGTAGGGTACGGGCAGCACGTAGACCACAAACACCAGGGCGGCGTGGAGGCCGGCGGCGAGCAGGAGCAGCGACGCCACGGCGAAGGCGACGTTGATCGCCGTGGCGACGAGGATGGTGTCGCGCCAGAACAGCGTGCCGAGATCGATCTCGCCGTGCCAGCGTCGCGCGAAGAAGCCCCGCTTCGGGCGGACGACGGGTCGGATGATGGGAAGTCTGGTCATGGCGCGGTGCGTCCGGGGAACGTTCCAACGCTTTAGGCCAAAGGCCGGCGGGAGGGTATGCACCGACGGCAGCATTTTTGTTCCCGCCGGTGTGCCCGGCGCGGGTCGAAAGCTCTATGCGCCGCCATCGGCGTGCAGCACGTAGAGCTTGCGCGTCGTTTCGTGGATCGTCCACTCGCCGCGCCAGCCGCGCGGCAGCACCAGCATGTCGCCCGCCGCGAGGTTGCGGCTCTGGCCGTCCGCGCCGTGCAGCGTGATACGGCCGGCGATCAGGTGGCAGGTTTCCGACGCGGCCGTCCGGTCGGCCGAAAAGCGGCCTGGCGTGCATTCCCAGACGCCGATCTTCATCAGCCCGTCCTGCGAGCGAAAGAGTTCACGCGATGCCTCCCATTGCTCGCAATCGATCGATGTGGGCTTGCGGGCGGTCGTACCGAGATCGAGCTTGGCGAGGTCTTCATTGACGAGGAAGTCGATCATCGGATGTCCTGAAGGATAGGGATGCCGTTGGCGTGGTTTGGTTCCGCCCGCGTCCCGCCGCCGCCACGCGCAATCATCGATCGGAGCGTCCGAACAGCTGCGACAGGGCCAGGAGAACCGACGTCACCACGATCATCACGGTCGAGATCGCCGCGATCGTCGGATCGATCTGGTCGCGCAGCGCGAGGAACATGTTGCGCGTCAGCGTGGAGTTCTGGCCGCCGGAGACGAACAGCGCCACGATCACCTCGTCGAAGGAGGTAAGGAAGGCGAGCAGCGCTGCGGTGACCACGGAGAAGCGGATCTGCGGCAGCGTGACCAGCAGGAAGGCCCGCGGTCGCGAGGCGCCGAGGCTGCAGGCGGCGCGTTCCTGGTTCATGTCGTAGCTCTTCAGCCCGGAGGCGACGACCAGCACCACCAGCGGCAGCGCCAGCATGGAATGGGCGATGACGACGCCGGGCAGCGTGTTGAGCAGACCGAGCTGGACATAGACGTTGAAGACGCCGATGCCGATCAGGATGAGCGGCATCATGATCGGCATCGCCAGCACCAGCATGGCCAGGCCGCCGAGCCGGGTGCGCGAGACGTGCAGCCCGTAGGCGGCGAGCGTGCCGAGCGGCGTTGCCAGCAGCATCGTCAGCACCCCGGCCTTCAGCGACGTCCAGGTGGCCTGCATCCATTCGAGCGAGCCGAAGTAATTCTCGTACCAGCGCAGCGACCAGGCCTGCGGCGGGAAGCTGAGATACTGCGAGTCCGAAAAGGACATCGGGATGACGATGAGCGACGGGATGACGAGGAACAGCATGACCAGACCGCCGACGGCATAGAGCCACAGCCGACGGCCATGGCTGATCTGCGTTTCGGAGGCGGGACGGGAGAACCACCCGTTCATTTCGCGCCCCCCATCAGCCGCTCGAAGCCGGCGAGCCGGGACGCGAGATAGAGGAGTGCCACGGTCAGCACGAGCAGGACGACGCCGAGCGCACTGGCTGCGCCCCAGTTGAAGAACAGTTCGATGTCGGTGGCGATGCGCATCGACACCAGGATGACACGTCCGCCGCCGAGCAGCGCCGGCGTGATGTAGAAGCCGAGGCAGAGGATGAAGACGATGGTGGCCCCGGCCACCAGGCCGGGAAGCGACAGCGGCAGGTAGACCGCCCAGAAAGCCCGCGAGGGCGAGGCGCCGAGATTGGCCGCCGCCTTGACGTAGTCGCCGTCGATCGCCCGCATCGAGCCGTAGAGCGGCAGGATCAGGTAGGGCAGCATGATGTGCGTCATGCCGATCAGCGTGCCGGCGAGATTGTGCACCAGGGGCAGCGGCTCCTGCCACAGGCCAAGGCCCATGCCCCAGTCGTTGACGATGCCCTGACGCTGCAAAAGCACCAGCCAAGCATAGGTGCGCACCAGAACCGATGTCCAGAACGGCAGGAGCACGGCGATCATGCACAGCGCAGCAATCCGCCGCGGCAGCTGCGCCAGCAGATAGGCGAGCGGATAGCCCAGCAGCACGCACAGCGCCGTGGTGACCAGGCTCACCTCGAAGGTGGTGCGGAAGATCCGCGCGTAGGAGGCCTGACTGGCCAGCCGGCGGTAATGCTCGAGGCTGAACTCGCCGGCATCCGACAGGAAGGACAACCAGAACAGCCAGCCGATCGGTACGACCAGCATGACGAAGACGAGCAGCAGCGCAGGCAGGCTGAGGCTGAACAGCGTCCAGTGCTCGCGAACCCCGTCGCGGTGCAGGAGGGCTGCATGCGGTGCCGACGAGGGCGCGATCCCGCTCACGCCGGCTTCTCCTCGAGCGGAACCAGGAATGCATCGCTGCGATCGAGTCCCAGCCGGACCGGCTCGCCGGTCTGCGGCAGGGTCGCCATCGCCGCGCTCGACGTCATGCCGCGAACGCTGACCGCCGCACCCGACGCCAGCTCCACGTCGAGCACGAAGCTCTCGCCCTGGTAGATGAAGCGGGCGACGCGGCCGGCGAGCACGTTGACATCGGGTCCGCTCTGCTGCCCGTCCGGGAGGATGCGCAGCTTTTCGGGCCGCACCATCAGGAACATCGCGCCGTCGGCGGCTTCTGCCCCGTCGCCGAGTTTCAAGGGCACGCCATCGAGCGTGACGATGCCCTGCGACACCTTCACCGGAAGAAAAGCGGATTCGCCGACGAACTCGGCCACGAAGCGGCAGGACGGCCGCTCGTAGATGCGGCGCGGCGTGTCGAGCTGCATGATGCGGCCCTTGTCGATCACGGCGATGCGGTCCGACATGGTCAGCGCCTCGCGCTGGTCGTGGGTGACGTAGACGGTGGTCATGCCGAGCGTCTCGTGCAGTTGCCGAAGCTCGACCTGCATGTGCTCGCGCAGCTGCTTGTCGAGCGCCGACAGCGGCTCGTCCATCAGCAGGATACGCGGCTCGTAGACGATGGCCCGCGCGAGCGCCACGCGCTGGCGCTGGCCGCCCGACAGTTGCTCGATGCGGCGCCCGCCATAGCCGCCGAGCTTGACGGTCTCGAGCGCCTGTTCCACCCGCCGCGCGATATCGCCCCTGGAAACGCCGCGCAGGCGCAGCGGAAAGCCGATATTGCCGGCCACGTCCATGTGCGGGAACAAGGCGTAGCTCTGGAACACCATGCCGACGTCGCGCTTGTGGGGCGCCAGCCGCACCACCTCGCGGTCGCCGAAACGGACGCTGCCGGAATCGGGCCGGTTGAAGCCTGCGAGCACCATCAGCAGCGTGGTCTTGCCCGAGCCGGAGGGGCCGAGCAGGGTCAGGAACTCGCCGCTCCTGACCTCGAGGTCCACGCTGTCGAGCGCGTGGAAGCGGCCGTAGGTCTTGGTGACCCTGTTGACGCTGATCGGAAGTGCGCCGCCCCGGTTCATGCCCGATGTCCGCCCCGGTCACTCTCGCCTGAAAATGCGGAGGCGATGTCGCGAGCGGCATCGCCTCCGGACTGTGGTGTTGCGAAACGGCCTGCCGTCACTCGGTCAGCATGTCCTGGTAGGCGGCGGAGGCCTCTGCCTCGTTCTTGATGTACCATTGCAGGTTGATGGGCAACTGCTTGGCCGCGTTATCGGGATGGGACGGCAGCAGGCGGGCGTAGTCGTCCTTGATCAGGCCGAGCTCGTAGGCCTTCACGTTGGTCGGGCCGTAGGTGATGTAGTTGGTGAAGTCGGCCTGGTATTCCGGCTTGGAGATCTCGGCCAGGAACTTCATGGCCAGGTCCTTGTTCGGGGCGCCCTTGGCGATGGCGTAGCAGTCGTAGTCGAGCAGCGCCTGATTGAAGGTGTACTTGACCGCCGCGCCGTTCTTGGCGGCCACGTCGAAACGACCGTTCCACCCGGTCACCATGTCGACTTCGCCATCGACCATCAGCTGGGCGTGCTGGGCACCCGACGACCACCAGACCGCGATGTGCGGCTTCAGTTCGCGGATCTTGTCCAGCGCCCGCTTGAGACCTTCCGGCGTCGAGAGCACGTCGTAGACCTGGTCGGCCGGCACGCCATCGGCCATCAGTGCAGGCTCGAGCGCACCGGCGACCGAGTTGCGGTAGGCGCGCTTGCCCGGGAACTTCTCGACGTCCCAGAAATCCGCCCAGCTCTGCGGGCCATTGTCGCCGAAGGTCTTGGTGTTCCAGGCGAGCACCGTCGAGAACACGTCGCCGCCGACGCAGAAGTCCTGGTAGAGGCCCTCCTGGAAAGTGGATACGTCGATCACGGAATAGTCCAGCGGCTCCAGGATGCCCTCGGCGCCGGCGCGCGCTGCGCTGCCCGATCCGCTGGCAACCACGTCCCAGGTGACGGCGCCCGACTTCACCTGCAGGCGCAGGTCGGCGATGCCGCCATAGGTCTCCTCGCGCACGGTGATGCCCATCGCCTTGGCGGCCGGCTGGAACAGCGCCTTGCTCTGCGCCTCCTGATAGGCGCCGCCAAAGGACACGACCGTGATCTCGTCCGCCAGCGCCGGCAGCGCGAACACGGTCGCAGCGTGCAGGGCCGCGAGCGCGACGGTGCAGTTCAGCAGTTTCCGCTCAAGCATGACACTCTCCCATTGTCGTTTCGGTCGCTTGCGGCTCTTGGGCTTCGCAGGACCGTAGCATCAGTCTGGTCTAATTTGGTCGGCATTCCAGTGCCATTATGAAATGACGGGCAGACCACTTGCGCTCTCGCAGCCCTTCAGCCGTGGTCCGCCAGAATGAGTTCCGCCCCCTTCCAGCCCGTCATCATCGCCGGCCCGTTGATGTTGCCAGACGGCAGCAGCGGAAAGACCGAGGCGTCGACGACGCGCAGGCCGGCCAGCCCGTGCACCTTCAGCCGTGCATCGACGACGTCGCGCGTCGCATCGGGACCCATCCGGCACGTCCCGCTCGCATGGAACACCGAGCCGGCGCGTTCGCGCAGGTCGGCCTCCATGTCGGCGCGCGTGACCACGTCCGGGCCAGGCCGCAGTTCGCGCTCGATGATCTCCGCCAGCGGCCCGGCCGCCGCGATCCGCCGCAGCATGGCGGCACCGTCGAGCAGTTCCTCCACGTCATCCCGCTCGGCGAGGTAGTTGGGCTGGATCGTCGGCGCGGCGAACGGATCGGCCGAGCGCAGCCGCACGTGGCCACGGCTCTTCGGGTGGCAATTGGAGACGCCGAGCAGGAAGCCGGGTTCCGGGTCGGGCAGCATGAGCTGCCGCTTGCCGGGCGTCGCACGGGTGTAACTCAGCGGCGAGAAGTAGAGCTGCATGTTGGCCCGCGGCCGGGAAGGATCGGACCGGAAGAAGCCGCCGGCCTGGTTGACGCTGAGCGACAACGGCCCCGTCCGTGTCGCCAGATAGCGCAAACCGACGAGGACGCGCGCCCACCAGGGCCTGAGCACGGAGTTCAACGTCGGCCTGTTGGCGCGGTAGACATGGTCGATGCAGAGATGGTCCTGCAGGTTCTCGCCCACGCCGGCCAGCGCATGCACCACCGCGACGCCCCGCGACTGCAGCAGGGTGCCCGGCCCGACGCCCGACAGCTGCAGGAGGTGCGGAGAATTGATCGCGCCGGTCGACAGGATCACCTCGCGGCCCACCCGCGCCGAATGGGTACGATCGCCAATGCGGTACTCGACGCCGACGGCCTGCCGCCCTTCGAACAGGATCCGGGCTGCGTGGGCATGGGTGATCACGCGCAGATTCGCCCGTCGCATCGCCGGCCGCAGGAAAGCCGAGGCGGCCGAGGCGCGCACGCCCCTGCGCGTCGTGATCTGGTAAAGGCCGGCCCCTTCCTGCGTGGTGCCGTTGAAGTCGCAGTTGCGCGGCAGTTGAACCGCTTCGCAGGCCGCGACGAACGCTTCGCAGGTCGGGTGCTCGGAGCCCGAGATACTCGTCACCGTCAGCGGGCCGCCGCGCCGCGGTGCTCGTCCGCGCCCGCCAGGTTGTCCTCCATCCGCCGGAAGACCTCGCCGACGCCGCGCCATCCCCAGCCCGGATTGCCGAGCGCCTCCCAGGAATCATAGTCCTCGCGCTGGCCCCGGATGAACACCATGGCGTTGATGGCGCTCGACCCGCCGAGCACCTTGCCACGTGGCCAGTAGGTTTCGCGGTCGCCGAGGCCAGGAACCGGCTCGCTCGTGTAGCGCCAGTTCAGTTCCGGATGGTGGAAGGTCTTGCCGTAGCCGATCGGCATCCGGACCCAGAAATTGCGATCGCTTCCTCCAGCCTCCAGCAACAGGACGCGGTGACGCCCGCTTTCGGTAAGGCGGTTCGCGAGCACGCAGCCGGCCGAGCCGGCGCCGACGATGACGAAGTCGTAGCTGTCCATCGGCCGAGTCTAGGTCTTCAGGAGCCGCAGACGCAGCGGCCATTCTGGAAACTCGGCCGGGCCACTTATGGCTTAAGCGAATCGATCGCTTCGGCGAGACGGTCGACGCCAGCACGGATTTCCGACGGTGGTGAGGTGCTGAAGCCTATGGCGAAGCCTTTCGCCGCCACCGGCGCGATGCAGAAGCGCGCCAGCGGCGCGACGATCACGTTGCGCAGCGCCGCCGCATCGGCCACCGACTTCTCGTCATGGGCAGTCAGCAGGTGGCCGACGGTCTGGATGCCGCTTTCGGTGCGCTTGATTTCGACGGCGCCCGCCAGCCGGTGAGAGGACGCGTCGATCAGCACCTCGTGCCTTTCGGTATAGACCTTGCGCATGCGCCGGATGTGGCTGGCGAAGTGTCCCTCCTCGATGAAGCTTGCCACGACCGACTGCAGCATGGTCGAGGCGCCCTGGAACGCTGCTCCGGCGATGCGGGCGAAGACGTCCGACAAGGGGGCGCTCACCACCATGAAGGCGATGCGCAGCCCCGGAAACAGCGACTTCGAGAAGGTGCCGACATAGATGACCCTGCCGACCGTATCGACGCTCTTCAATGTCGGGGGCGGATGGCCGGAATAGTAGAACTCCCCGTCGTAATCGTCCTCGACGATCCAGGCGTCGGCCCTGTCGGCCGCCTGGAGCAGTTCGAACCGCCGCTGCAGGCTCATCACCGCGCCGAGCGGATGCTGGTGGGAGGGCGTGACGAAGGCGAGGCGGAAGTTCGGCTCCGCCCCGAGCCCGGCGGCAACGTCGATGCCCTCGTCGTCGACGGGCACCGGCACCAGCTTCGCACCGCATGCCAGGAGACTGTTGCGCGCGCCGATCGCGCCGGGGTTCTCGAACCAGACGGCATCGCCAGGGTCGAGCAGCGTGCTGCCGATGCGGTTGAAGGCCTCCTGCGCGCCGTTGACGATGAACACTTCCTCCGGATCGCAGACGATGCCCCGGTTGGCGCGCAGGTGCGCGGCAATGGCCTGGCGCAGTTCCCGCAGGCCGCCGGGTTCCGGATAACCCAGCATGTGGCCGCGCGCCGAACGCCAGTGGCGCGCCGTCAGTTTGGCCCACAACGGCATCGGGAACATGTCGAGCGCAGGCAGGCCGGTCACGAAGGGTCGCGGCTTCGTCGGGTGCGAGAGCCGGGGAAAGAACTGTTCGGAAGCACGGCTTGCCAGGCTTGCCAACCGGGTCGGCTGCTTGACGTCGCCTGCGCGATCCGGCTGCACGGACTTTGCCTTCAGCGCGTCGCTGACATAGGAGCCGGAGCCGACCCGGGAGACGAGGAGCCCCTCCGCCGTCAGCGATTCATAGACGCTGATGGCCGTCGTGCGCGAAATCCCCTGGTCGTGCGCGAAGGTGCGGCTGGACGGAAGCCGCTGCCCGGGCGCCAGCACCCCCGACAGGACGAGTTCACGGATCGCGCTCACCAGCTGCACGGCGATCGGCCGACCGGATTCGCGGTCGACGCGCAGCGTGGGCAGCAGGGCGCCGCCAGCGTATTTCATGCCCTCACCTTGCGGAAAACGGATGCGCAGATGATCGAAATGGTCTCAAATGGCCCTCCAGAATATTCAAAGTGGCTCTTATCGGCAGACCAATATGAACGGAATAGTCCGAGACGCCAAGGCGAACGACGCTGCGGCGCGGCCGGGAGCGACGCGCCATCGCCCGTTTCGGGCATGACACCATGCGCGGATTTCTCAGATGAAGATCAAGACCATAGAAACCTTCTCCAGCCCCTATGTCGCCTTCGTCAGGGTGACCGCGGAGGACGGCTCGACCGGCTGGGGCCAGGTCGCGCCCTATCACGCCGACCTCACCGCGCTCGTCCTGCACCGGCAGGTCGCGCCCTGGGTTCTCGGCACCGAGGTCCACTGTGATCTTGACGATCTGATGGATCTGGTCGGTGAGCGCGAGCACAAGTTCCCGGGCTCGCATCTGCGTCGCGCCATGGGCGGCTTCGATACCGCGCTGTGGGACCTGCGCGGCAAGCTTGCAGGCAAGCCGGTCGTCGAGCTCCTGGGCGGCAAGCCGGCCACGCTGCGGGCCTACGCCTCGTCGATGAAGCGTGACATCACGCCGGCCGACGAGGCCGAACGCTTCCGCCGCCTGCGCGGCGAGCATGGCTTCGACGCCTTCAAGTTCCGCGTGGGCGCCGAGGTCGGCCGGAACGTCGACGAGTGGCCCGGCCGCACCGAGGAGATCATCCCGACGATCCGCCGCGCACTGGGTGACGGGGTCGACCTGCTCGCCGACGCCAACAGCTGCTACTCCCCCGCCCGCGCCATCGAGGTTGGACGGCTGATGGAGGCGCACGGCATGGTGCACTACGAGGAGCCCTGTCCCTACTGGGAACTGGAGCAGACGCGGGAAGTCACCGAGACGCTGGACATCGACGTCACCGGCGGAGAGCAGGACTGCGAGTTTTCGGTCTGGAAGCAGATCATCCGCGACCGGGTCGTCGACATCGTCCAGCCCGACATCCTCTATCTCGGCGGGATGGCGCGATCGATGCGGCTGGCGTCGATGGCGGCTGCGGCCGGCATGCCGGTGACGCCGCACGCGGCCAACCGCAGCATGGTGACGATCTTCACCATGCACTATCTCGCCGCCATCCCGAACGCCGGAAAGTACCTCGAACTGTCGATCGAGCGCGAAGACTACTATCCCTGGGAACAGGGCCTGTTCCTGACCGACCCCTACCGCGTCGAGGACGGCCACGTCCGCATCTCGGATGCACCCGGCTGGGGGCTGGAGATCTCCCCCGACTGGCTCGAAAACGCCACCTATCAGGCAAGCAGGCTGGACGCATGACCGAAGAACTCGAAACGCTCGTGGCGCGCTATCGGCCGGGCGGAAGTGTCGAAGGACTGCCGGCGACGCACTTCATCGGCGGCGCATGGACCCCATCGGCGGCCGGCCGGACGATGGAGAGCATCGACCCCGGCACCGGCCTCGCGTTCCACGACTTCGCGGCGGGCGACGCCGAGGACGTGGACCGCGCGGTGCGCGGCGCCGACGCGGCCCTGCGCGGCGCCTGGAGCCGCGTGTCGCCCGCCGCGCGCGGCGCCGTGCTCGCCC
>NZ_JAOAOQ010000066.1 GCF_030398385.1 Aquibium sp. ELW1220
GCGCCTCGTCGAGGCCGGAAAACCGAAGCGCCTCGCACTCACAGCCGTCATGCGAAAGATCGTCGTCATCGCAAACGCAAGGCTCGCACAACTCGAAGCGCAACTGACTTGATGAGGACCCTGGTCGACTTGCGCTTCAGGGTGAGGACCATGGAGCGACTGCTCCCGGCCCGCATCTTCCTTGACCCTCGTCACCCCGTCTCCGCACCGCCGCTGCGCTCCGGCGCCGCCCGGGATGACGAAGGTGAGGGGAGGCCGGACTTCCGCCACCGCGCATCTTCCCCACCTTCGTCATCCCGGAACGGCGTCCGAGCGAAGCGAAGGACGGCGTATCCCGGATCCATGCCTCGCCGACCGTCCCCGCGCTTCGGGACAGGACGAGGCACAAGCCGCCGGCTCCGCGATCCCGCACCGGCCGTCCCCTTCTGCACCGTCCCGCCCGACGGCCTCCGCCGAGGCATGGATTCCGGGTCTGCGCCTCCGCTGCGCTCCGGCACCGCCCGGGATGACGAAGCGTATGGGCCGCGTGAAGAGCACCCCTGCACCCGGCCCGCATTCCCCTCCGCTTCGTCATCCCGCAACGACATTCGAGCGCAGCGAAGAAGGCGGGATCCATGCCTCGCCGGTGACGCCCCGCTCCGGTTCAGGTCGGCCCCGCCGCCTCACCGGTCCTTCACCGTCTCCATCGCCACGAAGGTCGAGGTCTGCGCGACGTGGGGCAGGGCGGAGATGCGCTCGCCCAGCACGCGGCGATAGCTGGCGATGTCCTTCGTGCGCACCTTGAGCAGGTAGTCGAAGCTCGACGCTATCATGTGGCACTGCTCGATCTCGGGAACGCCCAGCACCGCCTTGTTGAAGGCCTCGAGCGCCGCCGAGCGCGTGTCGGAGAGCTTGACCTGCACGAAGGCCACATGGCCTTCGCCCATGCGCTCGCGGTCGACGATCGCCGCATAGCCGCGGATGTAGCCGTCGGCCTCGAGCCGCCGCACCCTTGCCTGCACGGGTGTCTTCGACAGCCCGACCCGCACGGCGAGTTCGGCCATCGACAGCCGTCCCTCGCGCGACAGCGCCGCCAGTATGTTGCGGTCGATACGATCCAGTTGATCCGTCGGGCGCTCGTTCATGGTCCAGGCGTGTGAAAAATCCCGCTGCAAACGGAACGTTCGGTCTGAAACGGACTCCTGTATGGACCGGCTGCGCGGCGAGGGAAATGCTACAAGAGGCCTCTGGCGCGTGGACCAGCATCTCTCGCCCTCCGGCACGCGGCCTCATGTTGTCTCCAGGGGTTATCGCCATGCCGACACGTCCCGATCTCCGCGCCGCCATCCGCGCCCACATGCTGCCCGAAGAGGACGCCGTTCTCGCCCGCCTCGTCGCATCCGCCGGCCTGTCGGACGCGCAGCGCGCCGACATTTCCGCGCGCGCAGCCGGTCTCGTGCGCACCGTGCGGTCCTCCTCCGACCGGCAACTGATGGAAGTCTTCCTGTCCGAATACGGCCTGTCGACGCAGGAGGGCGTGGCGCTGATGTGTCTTGCCGAGGCGCTGCTGCGCGTGCCCGACGCCGAGACCATGGACGATCTGATCCGCGACAAGATCGCGCCGCACGACTGGTCGGCGCATTCGGGCGAATCGGCCTCGATGTTCGTCAACGCCTCCACCTGGGCGCTGATGCTGACGGGCCGCGTGCTCGACGAAGGCGAGGGCGCGGTCGAGCGCACCCTGCGCGCCATGGTGCGCCGCCTCGGCGAGCCGGTCATCCGCACCGCGGTCTCGGCCGCCATGCGCGAGATGGGCGAGAACTTCGTGCTCGGCCGCAGCATCGACGAGGCGGTGCGCCGCGGCCGCGACTACACCCGCAAGGGCTATCTCTATTCCTACGACATGCTGGGCGAGGCGGCCCGCACGGAAGGCGACGCCCTGCGCTACCACCGCGCCTATGCCGACGCCATCGCCGCGCTGACGAAGACCGCGACCGGCAACGAGGTGCGCCGCAATCCCGGCATCTCGGTCAAGCTGTCGGCGATCCACCCCCGCTACGAGCAGGCGCAAAGGGATCGCATGCTGCCGGTCATGGTCGAGCGGCTGACGTCGCTCTGCCTTGCCGCCCGCGACGCCCGCATGGGGCTGAACATCGACGCCGAGGAGGCCGACCGGCTCGACCTGTCGCTCGACGTCATCGAAGAGACGCTTTCCAATCCGGCGCTTGCCGGCTGGGAAGGCTTCGGCGTCGTCGTCCAGGCCTACGGCCCGCGCGCGCCCTTCGTCATCGACTGGCTGCACGCGCTGGCCGAGCGTCTCGACCGGCGCATCATGGTCCGCCTCGTCAAGGGCGCCTACTGGGACACCGAGATCAAGCGCGCCCAGACGCTCGGCCTTGCCGGCTACCCGGTCTTCACCCGCAAGCCCAACACCGACGTCTCCTACATTGCCTGCGCGCGAAAACTGCTCGGCATGACCGACCGCATCTACCCGCAATTCGCCACCCACAACGCCCACACGGTCGCCGCGATCCTGGCCATGGCCGACGACAACCACGCCTTCGAGTTCCAGCGCCTGCACGGCATGGGCGAGGCCCTGCACGAGGCGGTGCGCAAGACCGAGGGCACCCATTGCCGCATCTACGCCCCGGTCGGCGCCCATTCCGACCTGCTCGCCTATCTCGTCCGCCGCCTGCTCGAAAACGGCGCCAACTCCTCCTTCGTCCACCAGATCGTCGACGAGGACGTCAGCGCCGAGGTGATCGCGCGCGATCCCTTCGACGTCGTCGCCAGCCAGGGCCCGGCGCACAATCCGGCGATCCCGATGCCGGCCGCCATCTTCGGCGCCGGCCGCAAGGCGGCACGCGGCTTCGACATCACCGACCCGGTCACCATCGCCGCCCTCGACGCGGCCCGTGCGCCCTTCATGACCGGCTCCGCCTGGACCGCGCGGCCGCTCACGCCGGCGGCGGGCGAGGGCGGTCTCGCCCGCGTCGTCGTCAATCCGGCCCGGCCCTCGGAAGCCGTCGGCACCGTGGTCGAGGCGAACGCCGCGCTGGCGGGGCAGGCTGTGCGCATCGGCGCCGACGCGCAGCCCGCCTGGGCAGCAATGCCCGTGGCCGACCGCGCCGCCATGCTCCTGCGCGCGGCCGATCTCTACGAAGCGCATGCGGCCGAATTCTTCGCGCTCTGCACCCGCGAGGCCGGCAAGACGCTGGCCGACGGCATCGCCGAACTGCGCGAGGCGGTCGACTTCCTGCGCTACTACGCCGCCGGGGCCGCCGGCGCCGAGGCCGGCACCGAAGCCCGCGGCGTCATCGCCTGCATCTCGCCGTGGAACTTCCCGCTCGCCATCTTCACCGGCCAGGTGGCCGCGGCCCTCGTCACCGGCAATGCCGTCATCGCCAAGCCGGCCGAGCAGACGCCACTGATCGCCGCCCGCGCGGTCGCGCTGCTGCACGAGGCGGGCGTGCCTGCCGACGTCCTCCAGATGCTGCCCGGCGACGGCCCCACGGTCGGCGCGCCGCTGGTCGCCGATCCGGCGATTGCCGGCGTCTGCTTTACCGGCTCGACCGACGTCGCGAAAGCGATCGAGCGCCAGCTGGCGCAGACGGCCGCGCCCGACGCGATGCTGATCGCCGAGACCGGCGGCCTCAATGCCATGCTGGTCGATTCGACCGCCTTGCCCGAGCAGGCCGTGCGCGACGTGCTGGCGTCGGCCTTCCAGAGTGCCGGCCAGCGCTGTTCGGCGCTGCGCATCCTCTATGTCCAGACCGACGTCGAGGCGAAAATCATGGAGATGCTGACGGGCGCGATGGACGAACTCGTCGTCGGCGACCCGGCGCAGCTGTCGACCGATGTCGGCCCGGTCATCGACGACGAGGCGAAGGCCTCGATCGAGGCCTACTGCGCCGACAGGACAGCGCAGGGCAGGCTCGTCGCGAAGCTCGGCGCGCCGGGCGAGGGGCGTTTCGTCGCGCCCCACATCCTGCGCGTCTCCGGCATCGGCGACCTGGAGCGCGAGGTCTTCGGCCCGGTGCTGCACGTCGCCACGTTCGAGGCCGATGCGATCGACCGCGTCATCGCCGACATCAACGCGAAAGGCTACGGCCTCACCTTCGGCCTGCACACCCGCATCGAGGCGCGCGTCCAGCGCTTCATCGACACCGTCCACGCCGGCAATCTCTATGTCAACCGCAACCAGATCGGCGCCGTCGTCGGCTCCCAGCCTTTTGGCGGCGAAGGCCTCTCCGGCACCGGCCCCAAGGCCGGCGGCCCCCACTATCTCCGCCGCTTCCGCGAGGGCCTGTCGCGCCAGGCGGCGGCCATGTCGGGGATCACGACGGCAGGTGAGGGTGTCGGCGCGGCGGGCCAGGCCGTTCCTGCATCAGGACAGCCCGTCACCACCGCGATGATTGCCGAGCGCTTCCCCGATGCCGCCGCCAGCGACTGGCCGACCCGCACCGACCGCATCGGTACCCTGCGCAAGCTCCTGCGCGGCAAGGCCTCGGAAGCCGTGACGGCCGCGGCCGGCCTCGACGCCGGCCCCTGTGATCTCCTCGGCCCGACCGGCGAGGCCAATTCGCTCACGCTCGCGCCGCGCGGCCGCGTGCTCTGCCTCGGCCCGGATGCCGAACTCGTGCTGGCGCAGGCCGTCCAGGCGCTGGCCGTCGGCAACGCCGTCCTCGCCATCGCCCCCGGTGCCCCCGCCGCGCTCCAGCCGCTGCTCGGCAAGGACCTGCCCGTCGCCGCCCTCGACGGCACCGTCGCCCCCGACGAGTTGGCGCACCTCGCCATCGACGCCGTCGCGTCCGCCGCCGAGCCCACCCGCCAGCGCGCGCTCCGCCAGGCGCTGGCAGGCCGCACCGGCCCGATCGTCCCGCTCATCACCGAAACCCTGTCACCCGCCGCCTATGCGCAGGAACGCGCCGTCTGCGTCGACACCACGGCGGCGGGCGGAAATGCGAGCTTGCTGGCGGCGGCTTGAGGGAGAGGCGATCCACGAGGACTTCGTCTCGATTCCGATCGTCCGAGGTGGGGTGGGAAGGAGACAGTCTGCTTCGTGGGAAGGCTATTCCGCTTGCCGCCGCTATTTCGCCTTCCGATCTCGCACCATGACGCTCATGGCGATCAGCCCGATTGCCGCGAAGGGGACGCATGACACAAAGACCCATCGGGCAACCTTCGCCGCATCCGCGCCCGTTTCGATGGACAGCAGACCCGAGGCATTCGCCACGATCCCGACATAAGCGGCGCCCAGCGCATAGCCGAGCCGCTGTATCGTAGGGATTGCTCCGGAAACGCGCTGGACCTCGTCCGTATCGGCGAGCGCGATCGTTCGCCTGAGGACGAATGTCCACGCCATCCCGAAACCACCGCCCTCCATGGCCGCGAAGACGGCGATCAGCCACACGGGGCCGTTGGGAACCGCATGGAGAAAGCCGAGGATGCTGAGGGTCACGACCGTCATGCCGAGCGCGATCATCCGACGATCGAACGGCTCGGGCAATCCGCTGACCAGGACGGCCATCACCGTCCAACCTATGGACGAACAGGCGACGATGTAACCGGCCGTCAGCGCGGAGGCGCCATGGATGGACGTCACCAGGAGTGGCCCGAAGGCCGTGATGGCGATGGTGGCCATGGACATGGACAGGATCATGAGCATCGCGGCACCAGCGGGCCGCCACGGATCGAACGGACGGCGCGGCAGGAGCCTGCTGTCGCCCGCGCGCTCGTCCATCCACAGGAAGGCGATCAGGCAGACGAGCCCCGCCGCGACGGAAGGGACCGTGCGCGGTATCGAGACCTCGACGCCACCGAAGGCGACCAGGACGACGGCGAGACACAACATGGACAGACGCCCGACAGGGAACGCGGTCGCCTCGGCCGTGGATCGTGCCACGCTCGCGTCACTGCGCAAGACGATCCAGAGGGCGAGAGCGAAGGCCTGGCAGCCGAAGAAGGCGAAGCCCCAGCGCCATGTCGCATATTCCACGAAGAAGCCGCCGACCAGCGGCCCGGCAAATGCCGAGACGCCCCAGAGGGTCGAGATGGCCGCCATCGCGCGAGCGGTGTAGCGACGCGGGAAGATCAGCCCGACCGCAACGAAGCACATAGCCACCAGACCGCCGCCGCCGAGCCCTTGCAGGGCGCGACCCGCCAGAAGCAACGGCATGGTCGGACTGATGGCGCTGAGGATACAGCCGAACCCGAACAGGGCGGCGGCCGTGCTCATCGACCTGCGCAGGCCGAAGCGCATCGTCAGCAATGCGCTGGCCGCTCCCGCGACGATCGACCCGATCTCGTAGAGCGAGACGGACCAGCCCACCAGGGCGGCCCCGCCGATATCCGCCACGATGGACGGGAGCATGGTGGCGACGATCAGGCTGTCGGCCGCGTGCAGCCACACGGCCAGGCAGACCAGGGTCAGCGATGCGGCGTAGGGACTTCCGAGAAATTCCCGCCACGACACGAATGTCTCCGTGTCCGTCCCCGTTCCGGTGCCCGTATTCGTCATGCCCGTATCCTCTTGACGGACATGCTGCTAGGGCCTCAACATTGGTTGAGGTCAAGGAGTTTCCGAATGGCGAAGAAGGAATTGTCCGTCGGAGAACTCTCGCGCCGCAGCGGGTTGCCCGTCTCCACGCTCCATTTCTATGAACGCCGGGGGCTGATCGCCTCCGAAAGGACGTCGGCCAATCATCGGGTCTATCGGCGCGAGATCCTGAGGCGCGTGGCGGTCATCAAGATCGCGCAGAGCGCGGGCGTCCCGCTTGCCGAGATTGCGGAGGCGCTCTCTCCACTGCCAAGGGACACGTCCCCCGACACGCACGACTGGGCGCGCATCGCCGAAAACTGGCATGGCGATCTCACACGCCGGATCGAGCTTCTCACCGCACTTCGCGACAAGATGGCGTTGTGCATCGGCTGCGGATGTCTGAGCGTGCAACGCTGCCCTTTGGTCAACGCTGACGATCATTTGTCGGAAGACGGCCCCGGTGCCCGATTGTTGGAGTAATGCGAGGTCTTCCACCATCAGCGCCAGCGGTCGATAGCGCTTATCTCCCTTCGGAGGCATGCCCACGCCAACCGCGCCGCGACAGGGTGTGGCGACCCTCGCAACTGCGTCCGATTTGCGCCAGGTATGGATTATGGCGAAGACATTGAAACCAGCAACCGGCAAGCTCGTCGTCAAAGACAGTGACACGACGGTCAAGGTCCTGCCCGGCGACAGCCCCACGGTCGGCGCGCCGCTGGTCGCCGAACCGGAGATCGCCGGCGTCTGCTTCACCGGCTCGACCGATGTCGCCAAGGCGATCGAGCGCCAGTAGGCCGAGACAGCCGCGCCCGACGCCATGCTGATCGCCGAGACCGGCGGCCTCAACGCCATGCTGGTCGATTCGACCGCGCTGCCCGAGCAGGCCGTGCGCGACGTGCTGGCCTCCGCCTTCCAGAGTGCGGGCCAGCGCTGCTCGGCGCTGCGCATCCTCTACGTCCAGACCGACGTCGAACATAAGATCATGGAGATGCTGAAGGGCGCCATGGCCGAACTCGTCGTCGGCGACCCGGCGTTGCTTTCCACCGACGTCGGCCCGGTCATCGACGCGGAGGCGCAGGCCTCGATTTCGGCCTACTGCGCCGGCATGGAAGCGCAGGGCAGGCTTGTCGCCAGGCTCGACGCGCCGGGTGAGGGGCGTTTCGTCGCCCCCCCACATCCTGCGCGTCTCCGGCATCGGCGACCTGGAGCGCGAGGTCTTCGGCCCGGTCCTGCACGCCCCGGCGCCCCCGCAGCCCTCCAGCCGCTGCTGGGCAAGGGCGTGCCCGTCGCCGCCCTCGACGGCACCGTCGCCCCCGAGGAACTGACGCACCTCGCCATCGACGTCGTGGCCTCCGCCGCCGAGCCAGTCCGCCAGCGCGCGCTCCGCCAGGCGCTCGCCGCCCGCGCCGGCCCGATCGTCCCGCTCATCACGGAGCCGCTGTTACCCGCCGCCTACGCGCAGGAACGCGCCGTCTGCGTCGACACCACGGCGGCGGGCGGAAATGCGATCCTGCTCGCGGCGGCGTGAGGGGGGCGTTCTACGGGAGATTGTTGCGGTTCTGAACGTCCGAGATGGGGTGGTTTAGCGACGGTCTGCTTGTCGGGATACTGACCCGGATAGCGGACTTTCGCCTTAGGCTGATCTGGTGCGCAGCCGACCTTCGTAGTCGCGTTTGCCAAGCGGCACGCCCCGTGAGCGCAGGATGTCGTAGGCGGTGACAGCGTGGAAATGGAAATTCGGCATTGAGAACGACAAGAGGAAGGTCTCGGAGGTAAAAGACAAGGTCCGTGGGTCCCACGGTTTCCAGTCATCCTCGTCATCGAGCGGTCTATGAAGCACGATGTTCAGTTCCTTGCCCGACCAACCGTTGACCTCAGCGGGAGTGAACGTCACCAGCGCCGTCTCCGCCTTGCGCATCATCGCCTGTAGGTCAGCGAAGGGGACAGGTCCGACCAAGGCGGGAGGAGTGAACGCGCCGGTCTTGAGAGCCTCGACCCCCCACACGGAATGATGCCATGCTGCTTCGATCTGAAAATGAAAGGGCGCCATATTGTCAAACAGGCGCGCATTCACGAAGTCATCGGGATCGGTGCCCGCATCCGCGCAATGCGTGGCCGCACGATCAAGGAATGCTCCGATGGCCCTCACGGTCTGCAGGAAGGTTGGCACACTGAGATCGTAGAGTGATATCGCCACAGACTATCCCTCGCTTGGAGCGGCTCGTATTTCCGCATTATGCATGTAACCGGACGGCGGCAAGGGCAAGAACGGGATTGGCTTTGAACAGTGGCCGCTCTCGCGCTCTGAAAGTCCCCATCGGGGTGGTGATCTGCCTGACCGCTTCTCGGCTGCGAAGCGTCGATAGCGGCCACTCAAGCATCTGCCGTACTTCGACGACAACGCGCGCCCATTTCGGCCTGCAGCACGACAAAGGGCATGCTGAAAGCAGACATTGCCGCCGGAACGATGTGCTACGGCGCATCCGCTGCATCTGCCAGCCCCAGCCGAATGGCGATGGCCACGGCTTCCGAACGGTTGGAGACGTCGAGTTTCCGAAGGATGGCGCTGACGTGATAGCGTGCCGTCGGATGGGAAAGGCCCAGCATTTCGGCAATCTCCGGATTTGTGAATCCCTTGGTCATCAGGTTCAGCACCCGCTTCTGCTGATCTCCGAAGACCGGTTCCTCATCGCCGTTCGGAATACTCGTCTTTTGGGGCCTCGTCAGCTCTTCGGGCAGAATGACTTCACCCCCGTGAACGCGCCGGATTGCGGTCACCAGATCGGCGGCCGAAATATCCTTGAGCAGGTAGCCACTCCCACCCGCCTCCAGCAGCGTCGAGACGACGTCGGGATCGGCGAACGTGCTCAGGCCGATCACACGCGCCGACGGGTCGATCCTGCGAATGGCGCGTGTCGCCTCGATTCCCCCGATGCCCGACATCTTGACGTCCATCAGGACGATCCCGGGCCTGAGCTCGGAAAAGCGCTCGATGGCCATCTCGCCGCTGCCGGCTTCTCCCACGACGCGCATATCCGCCACATCGTCGAGGATGAGCACGACGCCCTTGCGCACGACCATGTGATCGTCAACCAGCAGGATCCTGATCGCGTCAGTCATCTCCATCCTCGATCCAGATTGCCGTCACGGTCGTGCCGCTTCCCGGCGCGCTCCTGATTTCGAGCGTGCCGCCGATTTTCCGAATTCGCTCGTTCATGACCTGCACGCCGATGTGTCCGGGCCAGGTCTCTCCCGGGTTGAAGCCGCGTCCGTCATCGGCGACGGCGAGCAGCGCCTGTCCACCCACCGCATCGAAGTAGACGGACACCGACGAGGCCTGCGCATGTCTGGCGACATTGGCGAGGCATTCCTGCGCGATGCGGGAGAGCGCCAGCTGCACGTCGCCCGGCAGCACCGCGTCGCCGTCGATCAGAAGCTCGATGGCGATGTCGTTGCGGCGCTCGAAATCGCCGACGATGTCGGCGAGCAGCTTGCCGAACGGGTAGGTCGCCAGATCCTGCGGCCTGAGTTCCAGCAGCAGATGGCGCATCTCGGTCAAGGCGTCCCGATTGAGCTGCTGCATCTGTGTCAGCGTGTGCAAGGCCTGCTCGGGGTTCTTCTTCAACAGGTCCGGCAGTTTGTCGGCCATCAGATTGGCGGTAAACAGCGTCTGGCTGACGGCGTCATGCAACTCGCGCGCAAGGTGATTGCGCTCCTCAAGACGGGCGTTCTTGGCGGCGAATTCGCTGGCCTCGGCGGTTCTGGCCGCCACCTTGTCCTCCAGCGTCTGCACGAGCTGATTCTGGGCCGTCGCCATCTCGTTGAAGGAGGAGGCGAGATAGCCGATCTCGTCGTGGTGGAACACCCGGATATCGGTCGACAGTTTCCCGCCCATGATCTGCCGCACACCCTGTATCAGTTCCTGAAGCGGACGTATCAAGTTGATGTGGAAGAACAGCGGGAAGACCAGAATGACGATCAGGCTGGCGGCGAGAATATAAAAAGCCACCGGTTCGAAGATCCGGTTCAGATAGGCGCGGAACGCCAGAAAATGCCGGTCCACGATGCCTTCGCCCGGCTTGCCGGCATAGGGCAGGCCGGAGGTGAACTGCAAGGTGGCGACCTGGCGATCGGCGAAGGCCGGAACGATGCCCGTCAGAACGGGTGCTGCATCGATCCGGTAGAAATCGTAGGCCGGCCGGTCGGGGATTTCTGCGAATGCCATTTCGATCACCCCGGTCGGATGGAGGCGGAGCTGGAAAGTATAGTGCTGGTCGGTCCGCGAGACCGAGGCCATATTCATCCAGCTGATCACCGCACCGTTCGCATCGCCTTCGAAATAGACCCCGCTCGGCTCATGATCCGGAATGCCGGACCTGTCTTCCCTCAGGTCCACCGCCGCCAGAAACATGGCCGGTTGCGGTCCGAACCTGTGCAGGATGTTCCGCCATTCCAGGGGTTCGTTGAAGCCTGCCATTCCGGCATTGCCGACGAACAGATCACGGTAAGTGTTTCCGAAGAACGGAAAATCGAACGGCAGTTCCACGCGCGCGTTTTCTTCGCCTTCCATCGGCAGTTTCCTGCCGAAGCCCGTGTCGAAGCTGAATGCGGCTGGTGCTGCGCGATAGGCGCCATCGGACTGCGGGTCGAAGCGCAGGGCGGTTCGACTTTTCAGCCCCTCCGCATCGACATAGGCTTCCGAATAGGCCGATCCGATCAGCCAGGACATGCCCGATGCGATTGAAAGGATCGTCACCAGCGTCAGCCCGACGACCTTGATGCGGAACGACGAGCGTTCCGGCACGTAGTTCAGGTACACGAGGGTGAAGCTGGAATAGATGACGATCGCGGTCCAGCCGCTGATGATCTCCATCCAGCGCCAGTCGATCACACCAGAATAGCGGGCCAGCTGAAGCACAAGAATGAAGAGCGGCGTCAGGCCGAAATAGAAGAAGGCGCGAGCGGCGGCGGCATCGTGGGAAAGCACGCGAAACGGCCAGAGGAGTGCGACCAGCGAAGGTGCCAGGGCAGCGCGCAGGCGGACGTCCCGCTCGCGCGCCATCGCCCTGACCAGATGCAGCACGAAGAAGACGTGAACACCGAGAAAACCGAGCGAATAGGGGACATTCGTCCAGTGATCCCGATAGACCACATGGCCATCGGCCAGGTAGCCTAGCCGGGCTGTGGCGATGGCGGTCTCGAACAGGACGACGGCGACATAGATGAAGACGGTCACCCGCTGCCCCGATTTTCCGAGGGCGGGTCGTTCGTTGAAATAGAGCGCATAGAGGACCAGACCCGCCATTGCGGCTGATCCGGCCATACTGATCCATGGGATAACATAGTCGACATCGTCCGTTGGCAGCGAGAAAGACAGGAACTGGCCGAAGATCAGGCCGAAGCTGGCAACGAATGTGACGACCAGCAGCGCTGCACCGCGAATGTCGCGTTTCTCACGCAGGGCCAGCCGCAGGCGGGTTGCGAAGAACGCGGCCTGCACCCCGATCACGATCATCTCGACCAGATAGTTGATCGACAGCGGGTTCCAGAACAGGTCCTGCATGTTTCCGGTTTCCCGCGCGCCATCGGACGCGCTTATTGACGGCCGGTTGCAACCGTGGCGCCGCGATTGCTTTCTAGAGCGGATTTCGGCGCCAATCGGCGACACAATGCAAGTCTGGTCCCCTGTACATCCGTACAGTTCCCTCGGTTTTGCACCGGCTCTATCCTCCTCCGGTTTGCAGGAATGCCTCACGCGCCACGATGGTGCGCTTCGGCGCGTTCCGGCAGCTGCGTCGGGGGGTTCCGCCGGTTCGACGCAGAGAGAACTGAAGGAAAGCCGGTACGCCTGCCTGCGCGGCGTTTTCCACCAGAGGGGCAAGGGCAGGCATGCCGAATGGCATGCGCCAGCGCATTTTCGAAGGGCCAGCAGTGACCGTATCATCCAATCGCACATACCTCGCCGGCAGCGTCGCGCTGGCGCTTCTGGCCGGCGTGGCCACGCCGAATGTGGCTCGTGCCGAACAGGTCGGCGACGTGAGTTTCGACTGGATCCTCGATACGCCCGGCCTGAGCAAGCCATACTTCTTTGGCATCAGCGGGGATGGATCCACTCTGTTCGGACAGGGAACGATAGCTGGTCCTGGCTACCCGGCGTTTCTGTGGGCGCAGGACGGCATCACACAGCTCGAGTTCCTGCCGAACGGAGGAGACCGGGGTGCGCCCTATGCAGCAAACTTCGATGCGTCGGTGATCGTCGGCGAAAGTGCCAGAGGGACAACCGATTGGCAGGCTGTCCGGTGGGTCTACAACGGAGAGGCGTACCGCATCGAATCGCTCGGAATTCTCGATGGGGGCGATTGGAGCCAGGCGGTCGGTGTCAGCGATAATGGCTCCGTGATCGTGGGCAGCAGCGACTCGAGCGACGGCGGGCGTGCCGTGCGCTGGACTGACGGTTCGATCACCAATCTGGGCGTCCTTGCGGGTGGCACCAACAGCTATGCGACCGGGGTAAGCGGCAATGGGACGGTGGTCGTCGGAACCAGCACGTCGACTATCGGGAAACAGGCTTTTCGCTGGACCGAGGGCGGCGGGATGGTCGAGCTTGGTATCCTCGATGGGTATTCATCAAGTGAAGCAACCGCAATCAGCAACGACGGGAATGTGATCGTAGGCTACAGTCGGGACGATCGTCATGTCTCGCAAGCCTTCAGATGGACCGCACAGGAGCAGATGGTCGGTCTCGGCTTCCTTGAAGGCGGTGACCGCAGCGTCGCGCGCGATGTCAGCGCGGACGGCTCGGTGATCGTGGGTTATTCGATCGTCGACGGGAATTATTCCGGAGCCTTCGTCTGGGCCGAAGCGACGGGTGAAATGCGATCCCTCGCCGCCATTCTGACTGAAGCGGGACTGTCGCTCGACGGGATCTCGTTGATCGACGCGATCGGTGTCTCCGACGACGGGACTGTCATCGTCGGCAAAGGGACTCTGAACGAAGCCGATCGGAGCTACATCGCACGGATCGGTAGCGGCCAGACCGCGCTGATCGACGTTGCCGAGATGCAGCAGAGCCTTGCCTCCACGTCCGCCGCCATGGACGCGGGGCTTGGCGCGGGCAATCTGATCATCAATGGCGGGCACAGCCATCCGCTGGCAAGCCGCATCGCCCCGGAGAAGCAGACCGCCTGGATCGCCGGCGACGTCGGTGTGATCGATCGCAATGGCGCCGATGGTGCGGCCGGCTTCGGCGAGTTCGGCCTGGGGCGTAACTTCGGCCCCGTGCAGGTGAATCTGTCGGGCGGCTTCAGCCGCGCCAGACAGGACATGCCCTATGGCGGTCGCGCCGAGGTGGGCGGGTATTTCATCATGAGCGAAGCGCTCATCCCGCTCCGCGACGACGTGTGGGCGACGTTCGGCGGCTATGCCGACTGGGGTTCGGCGGATATCCGCCGCGGTTATCTCAATGGTGCGGCGGTGGACTATTCGGCCGGTTCGCCCGACAGCGCGACCTATGGTTTCCGCGCCCGGCTCGACTGGGACCAGGGGATCAGGCTCGGCGGGCTCGGTCTGTCGCCCTTTGCCGACTTCCGCTACACCTCGACCCGTCTGGACGCCTATACGGAAACCGGCGGCGCCGTCCCGGCCACCTTCGATGCGCGTACCGATCACTCCACCGAGATCAGCCTCGGCGTGAACGGCTCGGTGCCGGTCACCGAAAACGTCACTCTGCTCGCCACGCTCGACGCCACCCATCGCTTCGAGAAGCAGGGCGCGGGCGTGAGCGGACAGCTCATCGGCCTGAGTGCCTTCGATTTCGCGGGTGCGAGCACCGACCAGGACTGGCTGCATGGCGGCATCGGGATCGAGAGCAAGGCCGGAGCCGGCAAACTCTCGCTCACGGCCAACGCCACCACCATGGGCAATGCGCCGAACTACTGGCTCGCCCTGCGCTGGCAGGCGCAATACTAGGGCAAAAAGCGGGTGAGACCTGGCCGCTGCACCCATCATCGGTAAGAAGCTGCGCATCCGAACCGGCCAGGGCAGCGTAACTCAAATGAAACGGCCTCCGGAGAATCCGAGGCGGTTCATGACGCGCCAGGAACGGCGGCTTTCAGGAACTAATCTTGAACCTTCGAACGACAGAGTTTGGGTCGAAAGCGGCCAATCCAGCTCGGCCACAAACTTGAGCTTCCCAATTCTTTGTCCGATCACGCATCCATCATCGACTTTTGGTTGTATCGAAGCGCACTAGTGGCTCCCCTCACGCCCCCTCGACCGCCACGAACCCCTCGAACTGCGGCGGTCCCATGTACAGCGGCTTGTTGTTGCCGGCGTTCCGGTGCGCGGCGCGGAACTGTTCGGACTTCGTCCAGGCGGAAAAATCCTCGTAGCTCGCCCACACCGTGTGCGAGGCATAGAGCGTGTAGCCCTCGGCCTCGTTGGTGGCGCCGCGCAGCAGGTGGAAGGTCTTGAATCCCTTCATCTCCGACAGCGTCGAATCGCGGCCCTTCCAGACGGCCTCGAAAGCCTCTTCCGAACCGATGTTGACCTTGAAGCGGTTCATGGCGACGTACATGGCTGGTCTTCCTCGTGCGTTCAGGCGTGATGGGACAGGCGAAGCGGCGGGCAAACGGAAGCACCCGCAGGGACGGGCGCGAGCGCGCGGCGGCCGGAGCTCAGTTGGCGATGGCGTGGCCGGTGGTGGCGTCGATGCCGAGCAGCAATTGCAGGCTCGGCCGTTCCTTCGTCAGGTCGGCGATGGTGTAGCTCTCCAGCACGTCGAAGAAGGCGCCGAGCGCCTTGCGCAGCGCGGCGTTGAGGGCGCAGCTGTCGATCAGCGGACAGTCGGCCGCGTCGTTCTCGAAGCACTCGGCCATGGCGAAGCTCTCTTCGGTCACCCGCACCACGTCGAACAGCGTGATCTCGGCCGCCGGCTTGGCCAGCCTGACGCCGCCATTGCGGCCGCGCACCGTCGCGATCAGCTTGTTTTCGACCAGCGGCTGCAGGATCTTGAACAGGAACAGCTCCGACACCGTATAGGCGGCCGCGATCTCCGGAATCCGGCTCAGCCGGCCCTCGTTGGCCGCGCAATACATCAGGATGCGGATGGCGTAATTCGTCTGACGTGTGAGCCGCATGGGTCGTCCTCGCTGCCATGGTCCGAGTGGCGTGGCCTCTCTTTAGAACAGTTCCAGACAATATGGTAGAGGGCGAACGATGAAACATGAGCATTCTTATCATATTTCTGTGTACGGGGAAGTGGCACGTCCAGAAAGGCGGGAGATCGCGCAGATCGCGGCGCGAGCCTGTTCAACCGCGCCGAACCTTGCTCTAGCTGGCGCAGGCCGTCCCGAAAGGCACGGCGCGCAACAGAGCGGAAGCCGGCCATGATCGAGATCGTCCACGAGAATTCAATCCCCGTCAGCTTCGGCGACTGCGATCCGGCCGGGATCGTCTACTACCCGAATCACTTCCGCTGGTTCGACGCCACCTTCCACGCGCTGCTGTTCCGCCATGGCGAAGGCCATGCCGCCATCTGCGCCGGGCTCGGCTCGATCGGTCTCGGCCTCATCGACGTCGGCGGCACGTTCCGCTCGCCTGCGGTCAACGGCGACCGGCTCGACCTCGTCGTGCACATCGTCGAATGGAATGCGAAAACCTTCCGCCTCGCCTATCGCGGCATGATCGGCGGACGGCCGGTGGTGGAAGGCTTCGAACTGCGCGGCGTCTTCATCCGCGACGGCGAGCGCCTGCGGGCAGGGGAGGTCGCGCCGCTCAGGGCCATTCTCGAGGCGGGCGCGGGGAGGGCGGCGTCGTGACGCCCGCCGCGCTGCGCGCGCTGATCCGTGTCCCCGCGCGCCCGCAAAGCGCGCCGCCGGTGCTGGAGCGCAGCGTCGTCGTCGCCGACGGGGTCGCCGTCGAAACCCTGCGGCTCGACCTCGGCCAAGGCCGCAGCGCCCGGGCCGTCCTGACACGGCCCGAAGCGCCGGACGGGCGGCTGCCGGCCGTGCTCTACTGCCACGCCCACGGCGCCCGCTACGGCATCGGCGCGGCCGAACTGCTCGACGGCCGCCCGAGCCTGCTCGGCCCCTGGGGCCCGCTGCTCGCCGGGCGCGGCTTCGTCACGCTCTGCCTCGACATGCCGACCTTCGGCGACAGCGCCCACGAAAAGGAGGACCCGCTTTCCAAGGCGCTCCTGTGGCAGGGGAAGACTCTGATGGGCGAGATGCTGGCCGACCTCCTTGCCGGCTTCGACCACCTCGCCGCCCGCGGCGACGTCGACGCCACCCGCATCGCCGCCTTCGGCCTGTCGATGGGCGCCACCCACGCCTACCTCCTGGCCGCCATCGAGCCCCGCATCGCCCGCGTCGCGCATCTGTGCTGCTTTGCCGATCTCGCCACGCTGATCGCGTCGGGCGCGCATGATCTGCACGGCCACTACATGACCATCCCCGGCCTGCTCGCGCAGACCTCCTTCGGCCGCATCGCCGGCATGGTCGCGCCGCGCCCGCAACTGGTCTGCACCGGCGACCGCGACCCGCTGACGCCACCGGACGCCGTCGACATCGCCTTCGCCGAGTGCCTTGCCGCCTATCGCGCCGCCGGCGCGGAGGCGGCGCTGCTCGGGCTCGCCGAGCCCGACACCGGCCATGTCGAGACGCCCACCATGCGCGCAGCGGTGCTGGATTTCCTGGAAGCCATGCGCTGAACCGGCATCCGGCACTTCCCGCCGCGGTTCAGGCGTCGCCGATGTCGGCGAGCGCGCGCCTCACCGCCTCCGAGCGCTCGGCGTCGCCATGGGTCTCCTGGACGAACAGCCGCCCTTCGGCTGCAAGCCGCGGGCCGAGTTCCCGGTCCTGAAACAGCCGCGACAGCGCCGAAACGAAGTCGGACGTCGTTTCGGCGCGCAGAAAATGCCGGCCATCCTCCAGACAAAGACCTTCAACCGCCTTGGCCGTCGCAACCACCGGGCAGCCCACCGCCAGCGCCTCCAGCGCCTTGATCCGCGTGCCGCCGCCCTGCCGAAGCGGCATCACCGCCGCTGCTGCATCGCGATAGAGCGGCGCCATGTCCGGCGGGTCGGCGGTCAGCCGGTGGCCATGGTCGCGGAGCAGCCGGGCCAGCCGCTCGCGCGGCGCGCGGCCGCCGACGTGCAGTTCGGCATCGGCAAATCGCCGCCGCAGCTCCGGCATGATCGAGCCGACGAGTTCGTCGACGGCGCGCCGGTTCGGCGCATAGCCGAGATGGCCGACGAAGAGCACGCTGCGTCCCGCGCCGCGCTCCGTCCCGGCGTCGACCGTCCGGCACCAGGCGGGGATGGGGTTGGGCACGACATGCACCGCCCGTGCCTCGACCATGCCGCGGACCGCGGCGGCGTCGCGCTCCGAGCAGGTCCAGATCGAACCGGCGATCCGTCCCGCCTCCCGGTCGGCTTCGGCCGCCTCCCGGAACCGGTGCCGCAGCAGCAGCCGCGCGACAGGCCGTGCCGGCCGCGGCAGCCGCGCCAGCCGCACGTCCCTGTAGAGCTGCGCCTCGACATTGTGGAAGTCGCAGACGATCGGCATGTCCGGCAGCGCCTGGCGGGCCGTCCGCATGGCATCGAGCAGGGCCACGCCCTCAAACAGAATGAATTCCGGCCCGGTCGACCGCGCGACGTCCACGAGCCGCGCGACGTCGTCGGGATCGAGGCGTGCAACCGTCGGTGAAGAACGCCGGTCGCCGCCGCGGTTCTTTCGCAAAAACAGGCGCGTCCCGTCCAGCAGTTCCGAAAGGACTTGAAAATTGCCGTCATTCCGGATTTCTGCCCCTGAAACGCGACCGTCTTCCTCAACGAGGTTTGCTTGCAAGAATGGCACCATCCGTCTCCGCTGGCATTCCGCGCATCATACACCAGACATGGCGCAGCAGGGATCATCCCGTCAAAAAGGGTGACCCGAAGAGCTGGGAAGCCTGCAATCCCGGCTGGCGCTACATGTTCTGGTCCGACGAGGACCTGCACGGATTCATGGCCGCCGAATTCCCGCAGCTCCTGCCGATGTTCGAGGGCTACTCGCTTCCCGTCCAGCGCGCCGATCTGGCGCGCTACTGCCTGCTCAAGCATTTCGGCGGCCTCTACACCGATATCGACACCATCTGCATGGCGTCGCTGGAGCCGCTCGCGGGCGAGCCGCGGGTGGTGCTGTGCGAGGAACCGCGGGTGCAGCATTTCCCGGCGCGGTTTCGCGGCATGCGGTCGCTCTGGTTCAACGGCACCATGGCGAGCCCGGCCGGGCACCCCTTCTGGGACCGTGTGATCGAGCTGTGCACCCTGATGTATCCGCGCCGCGATTTCGACGTGCTGGAATCGACCGGGCCGCTGATCCTGACGGCCGCCGTCGAGCACTGGCCGGAGCCGAAAGAGCTCTGCCTCAACTCGTCGAATCTGTTCGCCGGCGTCACCGTGAACGGCGACGATGCCGGCGATCCGCGCTGGGGCGACTACGGCGCGGGCGTCCTGTCGGTCCACTGCTGGCAGGGGAGCTACTACACCAATCAGGCGCCGTCGCTCTACCAGCGCAAGCTCGCCCAGCTGCGCGAGTTGCGCAGCAAGCTGCGGCGCGACGAGCGTCTCACCCTGAAGGTGGCCCGGCGACAGGTCGACCAGGCCATCCTGACGCTGCCGCTGCAGCGCTCGGCCGAGCCGCCCTTCGTCACCGTGCTCATCCCGGCGCGCAACGCGGAGGCCTTCCTCGAGGAGAACCTCCGGCAGCTGCTCCAGCTCGACCATCCGCGCGACCGCATTCACGTGCTCTATGGCGAGAGTGGCAGCAGCGACCAGACGGCGGATATCATCGCCGGCCTCATCGCCCGCCATGGCCGCGACTTCGCCTCGATGGGAAGCGTCAGTCTCGCCCGCAGCGCGCCCGACATTCCGCGCGACCGGCGCTGGGAGCCGCGATACCAGCGCGCGCGCCGCGCCGGCATCGCCATGGCGCGCAACGACCTGATCGAGCACGCGCTGCGCAAGCCCTATGCCGGCTGGTACCTCTGGCTCGACGCCGACATCATCGGCCTGCCGCGGGACCTGATCGGGTCGCTGCTCGCCGCCGAGGCCAAGATCGTCGCGCCCGACTGCGTGATCGAGCCGGGCGGCCCGAGCTTCGACCTCAATACCTGGCTCTCCGTCGGCAGGCCGCACCGTGTCGAGCACTACCGGCACCTGAAGCACGGACTGACCCAGCCGCCGCTCGATGCCTGGTGGCGGCGCCATCTGCACGATCTCCGCTACCTCGACCGGTAACCGGGGCAGATTTCCGGGCGATCAGGCTTGAGCGGCTTGCCTGACGAGATCGGGGAGTCGCGGTATCGGCTGGTGGGCGGGTATGCCGAGGCGATCGCCGAGATATCGGAAGAACG
>NZ_JAOAOQ010000067.1 GCF_030398385.1 Aquibium sp. ELW1220
GCGGGTGTGGCTCGCGCGATGTTGTCGGCAGGATTGGCCTAAGCAACCGAATCCTACGCCAAATCAACCGCTTATGCTACATCCGCCAGCCTTGCGAACACGCCGTCGTGAATAAGACGGGTTAGCGAGTAATCGCAAAGCACTCGTTCTCCAGGTTACGGTTTCGGCCGCCCCGAAATGAAACGAGGCACTCGACCCGCTCAACTCTTCGCATCGTTCATGTCGATGCATGCCTATATCATACCCTCCGCTCTCAGTTATGCTTACATTTTCGTCCTTTGACTACAATAGAAATATGCGCGCTCCTTCAAGATGTTTTGCGACGCAATGCTTCTTCTAAAGGTCAGCACTACCGGTTCCAGGCAGACGCGGCCTTAGCCAGGCGGAGGCCGACTTCGATGGTGCTGGCGGGCGGAGAAGTGGCGCCGTCTCCGCCCGAGCCGGTTCAGGCCGCGGCTGTAGCCCGGATCGCCTTCAGCTCATCCAGCGCCTGCTGCGGATCGAGCCGGCGGCGATAGTCGGGCTCCACGAAAGCCGCCGCGACGGCCCCGCCCCTGGCGACGACGAAGGTCGCGGGCATCGGCAGTGCCCACGTCCCATCGCCGTTCCGCCGGGGCAGCGCATGGCCCGCCTTCTCGTAGAAAGGACGCACCGCATCCGACAGAGAGAAGCGGATGCCCAGCGCGGCAGAGAACTCTCCGCCGACGTCCGAGAGGACGGCGAAGGACAGGTCGTTCTTTTCGGCCGTGGTCAGCGCATGGTCGGGAAGCTCGGGCGTTACCGCCACGAGCTCGGCGCCGGCAGCGTGGATATCGGCCAGCACCGCCTGGTAGGCCCGGAGTTCGAGGTTGCAATAGGGGCACCACCCGCCGCGGTAGAAGGTGATGATCACCGGCTTCCCCGCGACGAGCGCCGCGAGATCGAAGGCGGCACGATGCTGATCGACCAGGTTGGTGGCCGCGGGCAGGATGTCGCCCGCCCGGGCGGTGCGGTCGAGAATGCCGGTCGCGCGCAGGTCTTCGATGTCACCTGCGATCTGGCGGGCGATGGTCTCCCCCACGCGGCTTTCCCAGCCGGCGCGGAAGACGTCGAGTTCGGACTGGAGGGTCATGGCAATGTCATTCTGCAGTTGCCCGAAACCTGGTTCACTCGGCCGCCGCAAGCCGGTCCGGCAACGCGGGCGCGGCGGGGAAATCGACCGGCACGCGGGTGGTGCCGTGCAGGTAGTTCGTGACGGTCTTGTCGCCGATCGCCACGATCGCGTCGACGAGGTTCTCCTTCGTCCAGCCGGCATCGAAGAAGGCCGCGAGGAGACCCTCGTCGGCGTGGCCGCGGTTTGCGGCGATGTTCCTGGTCAGGCGCGCCAGCGCGTCGAGTCTCCTGTCGAAGGAGGCGCGGCCACTGCGGATATCGAGGATCTGTTCGGGTGTGAAGCCGACCATGCCGCCGATGACCGTGTGCGCGGCAAGGCAGTACTCGCAGTCGTTCACCTGGCTGACCACGAGGTTGACCACCTCGCGGGCCTTGCCGTTGATCGACGAACGGGCATCCTGGAAGGCGAGGTAGCTGGCGAGCGCGTGCTCGGAATGGGCGAGCGTGGCGTAGAGGTTCGGCACTATTCCGAGCTTGCCCTTCAACTGGTCGAAGATCGCCTGGTTGGCGGGCGACACGTCTTCGCGGGCCGGTACGTTGATCATGGTCATGGGTGTCTCTCCTTGAAGCGAAGCGGGCGAGGTTCATCCCGTCGTCCGTGCCGCCAGAGATGCCTCATTCACGATCCCCGGATAACTTGGCTTGTTCTGATCTTATTTATTTGCAAAATGCATGAATGAGCGACATTCTCGGCCTGTTCCGCACCTTCGTCCGGACCGTCGAAGCCGGGTCGTTCACGGCCGTCGCGCGGGATCTGAACACATCCCAGCCAACGGTCTCGCGGCAGATTGCGGTTCTGGAGGACCATCTCGGTTGCGTCCTGCTGCAGCGGACCACGCGCGTGCTCACGCTGACCGATGATGGCCGGATCTTCTACGCCCATGCCCGCCGGACGCTGGAAGCTGCGGCGGAGGCCGAGAGTGCCGTCGGGCGCAGGAAAGGAAAGCCGACCGGCGTTCTCCGGCTCGCCTGTGCCGGTGTGTTCGGGCGGCTGCACGTCATTCCGCGCCTGCCGAAGTTCCGGGCGCGCTATCCCGAGGTGGAGATCGCCCTGCACATGACGGACGGGTTCACCGACCTCGTGGAAGAGGGCATCGACCTGGCGATCCGGGTCGGCGAAAGCAGGGACGGCTCGATCGTCGCCCGGCGGATCGGTACCACCCGCCGCGTCGTCGTGGCGACACCGGGCTATCTCGCGAAGCATGGAACCCCGGCGCGGCCCGAGGACCTCGCTGCCCACCACTGCATCGTCTACGACCGGCTGCTCACAGGGGCCTCCTGGACCTTCTCGGCGTCGGCCGGCGACGTGACCGTGCCGGTCTCGGGTCCGATCCATGTGAACAACACCGAGGCCGTGCGTGCGGCGGTGCTGGAAGGGCTGGGCATCGGCTACGTCCCGCTCTGGCATTTCGTCGACGGAGAGATCGAAAGCGGACGTCTCGCCGTCCTGCTGCGCGACTTCGAACCACCGCCGCAACCGATCAGCGCCATCTACCCCACCCGACGCTTCCTCGCCCCGAAGGTCCGCGCCGCGATCGATTTCTTCGCCGCCGAGTTCGACCTCGATCCGCGGTTGCGGATCGGAGACGTGTGACTGCCGCAGCAAGGGCGATGCGCTCCCTTGCCGATCCGCAGGTTGTGATTGCTCCGATGCGGCAACGGGAGTGCCGTGGGGGTGGCGGCCAGAGGGTCCTCCATACCCTCACCCACACCCGCAGAAGCGGCATCCGGACGGCATCGCTCGCAAGCGAGGCTGATGCCGAACCAGCGCCTTCGATCGGGACGCCGAAGCTTGCCGCTCACGTCCAGTTGTGCCTGAACCGGTATCGGTCGTATCGGATGGATAGCAACAGCTATACGCCCTGCAGCGGGCGTAGCCGGTGTGGCCGACGGCCGGCAGAGCGAACGCAGCTCAGCTGTCGAAAATCAACTCGTGATTGTTATCTCTGCTTCACAAGCTCAAGGCTATATGCCATCCATCTTGCGGGGCAGGCCAAGGTGAACCGCGGCCACATGAACAAGACAATTGGATCAGCGCGGGAGCCCCGTGAGCAATGTCGTTTGTCAAATTCAGGTCGTGCCATCGACGCTGCTTTCGGGCAGGACCAGAGATATGTCCGGTCTGATGAGCTTGCGGCGTGAGGCCCCCGGGACCAGGCGCGGCACCGATGTACCACGCTGCAGAGTTTGCTCCAGCGGACGATCACGGGCTGTCGGCCAGTTGAGTCACAGTACACCGCGGCATCATCTGAACCGGAGCCTGTTGATATGGTCACGCTCGATCTCGGCGGTGTCGTTCTAGTTCGACGCTGCAACAAACCCTCGCGCGTCAACAGAGGTAACGCCTGATGCGCTTCATCCACGCCATTTGCGCCGCCGCTGCCATAGCATTGGTACCCGGTCTTTCGGGTTGTGATGCACTCGGTTTCGGCAGTTGGACCTGGCATCAGCGTCTCGTCCTCGAAGTCGATACGCCGCGTGGCTTCGTCAGCGGTGGCAGCGTGATTGCAGTCAGGGCAGGCCGCGGACCAAAGTGGTTGCCAGGCGAAGGCCGAGGCGGGATGGGCACCAGCGTTCGAGGCGAGGCTTCTTTCGTTGAAGTAGCGCCGGGAAAGTACCTCTTCGCATTGTTGGATGGCAGTCGCGAGGCAGAGTTGGCGTTGGTGTTGTTCTTCCCGGAGCCGGCTCCAGACACGTTCGAACGGGCGAGGAGACTTGAGGATATGCGCGGAATTCGCGAAGTTCCGCGGGAGCGACTTCCACGCCTGGTTACGTTCGACGATATCAACGATCCCACGACTGCACGAGAAGTCGACCCGGCTGATCTCGCAGCGACCTTTGGATCTGGAGTGGCGCTCAGGGGTATTACGCTTGAACTGACCGGCGAGGCTGTGACCAGGGGAAGAATCGACCGGTTACTGCCATGGCTGAGCAACTACTATGGCCGGAAGTTTGATGGGCGGAGATTCGAAACAGTCAGAGCCGAAAATAGGGTTGCCAACTCGTTGGGCGCCGGCAGTTTCGACACGGAGAAGTAGCAATGTCGATATCCAAAGACCTCTTCCTCTCCATATTTTCGATGGATGCTTACAATCGCGGATATGGCGAAGGAATTTCGGGCCTCGGCCAGGTCGATCGCGATCGACGCTGCAATAATCCGACGCGCGTCAACAGAGGTAACGCCTGATGCGCTTCATCCACGCCATTTGCGCCGCCGCTGCAATAGCATTGGCACCCGGTCTTTCGGGTTGTGATGCACTCGGTTTCGGCAGCTGGACCTGGCATCAGCGTCTCGTCCTCGAAGTCGATACGCCGCGTGGCTTCGTCAGCGGTGGAAGCGTGATTGCAGTCAGGGCAGGCCGCGGACCGAAGTGGTTGCCAGGCGAAGGCCGAGGCGGAATGGGCACCAGCGCTCGAGGCGAGGCTTCTTTCGTTGAAGTAGCGCCGGGAAAGTACCTCTTCGCAGTGTTGCATGGCAATCGCGAGGCGGAGTTGGCGTTGGTGCTGTTCTTCCCGGAGCCGGCTCCAGACACGTTCGAGCGGGCGAGGAGACTTGAGGATATGCGAGGTATTCGCGAAGTTCCGCGAGAACGATTTCCACGCCTGGTGACGTTCGACGATATCAACGATCCCACGACCGCACGAGAAGTCGACCCCGCCGATCTCGCAGCGACCTTTGGATCTGGAGTGGCGCTCAGGAGTATTACGCTTGAATTGACCGGGGAGGCTGTGACCCGGGGAAGAATCGACGGGTTACTGCCATGGCTGAGCAACTACTATGGCCAGAGGCTTGATGGGCAGAGATACGGAAATATCAAAGCCGAGAATAGGGTTGCCAATTCGTTGAGCGCTAGCAATTTCGACGCGGAGAAGTAGCAATGTCGATATCGAAAGACCTCTTCCTCGCAATACTGTCGATGGATGCTTACAATCGCGGATATGGCGAAGGAATTTCGGGCCTCGGCGGTGAGGGGTCAGGAGACCACAGCTTCGATCCCGAAGAGACTTCAGGAGGGCTTTAGCTCCGCCCTCGCTATCGCAGCGAAGTTGAACAAGCGTCCACGAGCAATTGGAGCTGCCGTCACGACCAGATGTGTGGGGCCGCCGCGCTTTTTCGTGCGTATGCCGGCCTCCGGCTACTCGGCAAGAAGCGACACTCGCCGCCGACCGGGCGCAACTAAGGTAGCCGATAGGGAGACCAAGAGGCCAGCCAGGCGGATTCGCAGAAAAAAGCAGCTATTTCAATTTGTTGTGCGAGGCAGTGGCGGGCCACGCCCGACGAAGATGAGCACTACGTCTACGCCATAGCCCTCTAGTGCCGCATCCTGGCATCGTTCTGAGCAACGGTGGGATCTGGCGATAAATGACAAGAGCCGGATCTTTTCAAAGATCGATGCTGACAAAAGAAGGAAACACATGGCTGTTCCATCCTCCAAGGCGGAATTGCTGGCTGCCATGACCACGACGTTCGAGAATCTGATGGCGGATTTAGCGAAGGTTCAGCCAAACCGCGCACGTGAGGCCACGATGAACGGCCATGCCGACGGAACCGCCATGAGCCCGGCCGATCTGGTGGCCTATCTGATCGGATGGAACGAGCTGGTTCTGAAATGGCTGGATCGCGACGACCGGGGTGAACCGGTTGATTTTCCCGAGGCCGGCTTCAAATGGAATCAGCTCGGCCTGCTGGCTCAGAAATTCTACGCCGATTACAGCACACTCAACTGGCAAGAACTGCTCGTCCGTCTCAAGGACGCGATGGCAGGACTGATCGCCACGATCACGACCCGATCAGATCAGGAACTCTATGGCGTCGCCTGGAACGGGCAATGGACCAAGGGTCGCATGATCCAGTTCAATACCTCCTCCGCTTACGCCAATGCTCGAGCCCGGATTCGAGCGTGGCAGAAGGCGCAAGGCTGAAACTACGGTTGTTGCTGGCAGTACTATCGATAAGCCCTGATCGACGATCCTGTGATCGGCGGCGGTCGCGTAGCTATCGCGCCATAGCGTCCAATCGGCAGGAAATGGCGGAGGGAACGGACCTGACGTCGAACCTTCTCCGCTCCCCACCCATTGCTTTTAAGGCCTTTTATACCAGTGGTCTTTAAGTTTGACCGACATGCGCCCATTCGCGCATCCCGATTGTAGTGATGGTGTGCGGTTCGGCGGGCCTCAGGCGAACATGTGGACTACGGTGCAATCGTCTCGGGAGCGCCCAGCAGCAGCTTCGCGGCCCCGCGGGGGCCATGGGCGTATACACGTTCAAGAAACAGTTCGGAGGGCCTGTCACCGCCGCGCATTTCTATAACCTTTTTGAAATCAACCGCCGCGTCTTCGTACCGACCGCCGAAGAACAGATCGAGGCCCCGTTCGAACACCGGAATCCATTCAAAGCCATCAATGCTACCCGAATCGTCCTGCATGGCAAGAAGTTCGTAAACTTCGACCATCTGCTTCTTTCCCTTAATCTTCACGGCATCCAGACGTCGGGCCACGACATCGTATTTGGCCGCCTCATAGGTGTGCTGACTGATAATCACGGTGGTCCCGAAATCACGATTGATCCCTTCGAGCCGCGCGGCCAGGTTCACCGGATCGCCGATGACCGAGTAATTCAGCCTGTCCTCGCTGCCGATGTTTCCTACCAGTACGCGCCCCGAATTTACGCCAATCCGGACTTTCAGTTCCGGCAACCCGCGGCTGGCCCATTCACGGCGCAGGTCTTGCATACGGGCCGCGCATTCAAGAGCAGCACGGCAGACGAGGGTCGGATGTTCTTCCTCGAAATGGGGCGCCCCCCAAAAAGCCATCACCGCGTCGCCGATGAACTTGTCGACAGTCCCACGGTTGACCTGGATCACGCTTGTCATGGCACCAAAATATTCACCTAGAATGGGTAAGACACGATGCCCCATTCTCTCGGAAAGGCCCGTGAACCCCTCCAGATCCATGAACATAATGCTCATCTGGCGTCGTTCACCGCCGAGTTCGGCAACAACGCCCTCTTTTACAAGCATGTGAACCAGATCGGCCGGAAGATATCGTCTGAAAGATCCCAGACCGCGACTCATTTGTTCGATTGCGACGGACAGTTCATCCAACTCGAAGATAGAACTGCGCACACGGTGAACGCCATCCAAATCGAATTGCGCGATCTTTCGTGTCTCGCTAACCAGTTGCTTCATCGGGCGGACAAGGAAAATGCGCGCCGCTATCGTCACGATTAACCCGACCACGAACACCGCCAGGCTCACAGCAATTGCAAGATTGTAGTAGTTTTTGTATATTTTTAATAGAAAGTCCCGTTCCGGTATGATTGTACCGATCAGCCAATCCTGCCGCATGGCGGGCGCCAAAGTCAGGAAGTATAGATCGCCATTTTCTCCTTTTACCATAACTTCGCGGGTGCCCGACACGTCCTGAAGTTTTAGGCTAGATTGTTCCAACCCAAGGTCCGCCAATTCGAGCATGGGATCACCGATGTCCTTCAACAGCGGCAGGTCCAGTTTCTCCGGGGACGGAACGGGTTGGAGAAATTCACCGGATTCCTTAACGGCAATCAGCCTTCCTTCGCGGTCGATTATGAAAGCAGCACCCGAACGGACCGAGGTCAGCCCCGCGAGATAGCGCGAAATGCCTTCCAACTCGATCGCTATCGAGATTACACCGGTAAGCACTTCATTGCCACCATCCTCTCCCCGGCTCATCAGCGTGACTGCGGTATTCAACCCTGCCTTCTGGCTATTTGCGAAAATGTATATGTCTGTCCAGATGTTTGTTCCCGGCGTGAGGATCGCACGCTCGTACCAAGACCGGTTAGGTGTATAATAATCATTCATCTTTACCTTTGTAACGGTCCTGCTGATCCGTTCGCCATCGTCGACAAGATACTGTTCTTCGCGCCGAGCCTCGTTACGTTCGGCCGACCAAATACTTTCAACAACACGTAGGTTTACACTGTCACGTCGCTGAACACCATAAAAATCACCATTTGGCTTGCCGAAACTGACCCATGAAAAATTTGGATTCGCGTTCAACACCGCCAAAAAGAACCGATCACGGCTGGGCTTTTCTTCTATGTTGATCACGCCTTCATACAATGTTTCATGGATCATATCCTGAGCTGCGATAGCGCTTTCGAATAGGTTTTCGACTTCTCGATTTATTCCGGAAACAATCTCGCTATTGAGTTGTCTGACGACTTCAGCAACGTTTTCGCGACTGAAGAAATGCCAGGGCAGGTGAACCGCTGCAACCGTCAACGCGACAGTCAGTAGCGACATCAAAACAAGCCCGAACTTAAGCGAGATGCGCATCTTTCACCGTCCAATCAAACCGCATGGTCCGCCGCCCACATCGGCAGCTCCGCGCCCGTTCTTCCGAAGGGGACGTGATCCGCTTTTCATTCTTGAAATCGCTCTGATACGGGGGAAATTGAAACCACTAGTACTTAATATCCTGGCCCCTGACACGCACCGGTTTGCCTTCCGCGTCATAGACAAAGCTGGACGCCTCGAAGAACGAAAAGGGAATCTTGAGCCCGTCCGCACGGGCGCGACGGAAGTTGATAGCAATATCCGGAGGTGAAATAACTCCAACCGGCAACTCGCCCGGCAATACATTTCCGTTCAGGATTTCGGTTCCGTAAAACGCCGCAAGCTGGGCATTCGACTGAAAACTGACGCCAATCGAAAGTACTGCACTCCCAAGTCCGGACTGCACCACCTCCGGAACCGCAGCGAGGACGGGAACGCCCTGGTTAAGTTCCGATATCGTTTCGATTTCCCTGAAAACGCTGGTGGATCCGGTAATCCAGAGTATGCTGTCGGTCAGATCAGGATCGTTAAGCCGCATCTCCTCGACCACTGGGGGCAGCAACATCTCGAGTTGCTGGCGGGCCTTGTCGGCCTGCGTGACCGCGATCCTGAAGGCGTTCATTCCCAATTTCCGTGCGGCATCTTCGAGCGGTTTGGCTTGTGTCTCAACCGCGCTGAAATTGTTCATGTCGACCATAATCCCGATATTCTTGAGATTCGGAATCAGTTCTCGCAGGTATTCCACTTGGACATCGAGCCTCAGGTTCAAGGACGTGAACGCGAAGTTCGTGCCGCTCCCAATATCGTAGCCGGGCATCTGGTTCAGTTGGACGGGATCCTTGGCACAAACCGTGACGACCGGCGTCCGGATGTCCCGATGGGTCGAATGCAGCCAGTCGACCGTTTCTGAGCCCATGGCAAAGATCAGTGAATACTGGTTCCGTTGCGCTTCGGTGATCAGTTGGGCGCCCTTGCCCGGATCATTACCAAAATTGGCAACGACGAATTCGACATTGATGGACTTGCTATAGAAGTGTTGCAGGATCGTTGTGATCGCCAAGTCATAGGCCGAAGATTTTCGCGGATATATGACCATTACCTTGTAACTCGGTCCCGTCACAGGATCCTTCGGTACCGCGACAACACGCTGATCGTCTTTGTCATCCGGAACAGATAACTGCCAGGATTGTAAAACGTCACCATGCACGCTGAACCAATCGGAAACACGTTCCAAGGCTTCATGGGTGGAAGACGCCCAAGCAGGCCACAGGAACAGCAACCATGAAAGAAGGCTTGCCAAAAACCATCTCATCCTATGTTCCCTCGGTCTTGCGCGTCACCCCTACTGGCAGGGAGAACAACAAAGTGGATATGAGAACGAAAATTGCGGTCGAGATCATGACCATCCCGCCATTCATCGATAATAAAAGCTGGCCGACGACGATGGGCCCCAATACATGCCCCGAACGTTCTACCACACGATAGAGCGAGGCGGCAGTAGTCTTGCCGAGCATTTCAGCCGCAGTGGACGCTCCGACATAGGTAATGATGGGCGCATTGATACAGCCATGTGCAAAACCCAGAAAAACGATCCCCACGATGACTGTCCAGACTTGTTCGACGTCGCCGAGCCCCCAGACCTCGCCAGCGCCGATCAGCATCAAACCCAGCGCAGAGACCAGCCCGCCGAATACCAGGGCGCCGCGACTTCCGTCTATCCGATCCACAATCCGGGCTGATATTAAAGCCGATGCAAGCACCGCGACGGAATAGAGCATTATGACCTGGCCGATATCTTCCGGGGCCCAACCCAGATTGCTCAGAACCAGGGGTATGGCGAAAATCACAATTCCAGTGAGGACCGCCTTGCTGGGAGCCCCGATCAGCAGGAAGGCGCGCAGAAAACCCAAACTGATGAACGCCTTCGGAACATCGCGCAGCATCTTGCCCAAGGTTTGCACATTGCCCGAATTGAGAGCCGGCGACCTTGCAGCGAATGATGCATAGGCGCCCAATAATACCGCAGTGACCGCAGCAACTAAGAAAACGCCATGCGGGTTGATGTCGTTTACCAGCAGTGACCCGATAGCCGCCCCGGCGAGCATGCCGCCATTGAAGCCGAAAACCACGATGGCCGCTGCCCGGGTCAGGTGTCCTTGCTGGGCATTGGCCATAATCGCGGACTGGATACCGATGAAGATAAGTCCCTGCCCGAACCCCGCCAGTCCCCGCGCCAGGACCAGTCCGCCAAAATCGAAGGTCGCGGCCATTACAATGTTGGCCAAGGCGACGGAAAACGCACCCAGTACGATCGCGCCGCGCGGGCCCTTCCGATCGACCCATGCGTTGACCGGCAAGAGGACCACCAGAAACGCCAGGAAATACGCAGTGAACGCCGTCGACGACGCGCCTTGGCCAAGACCGCTGTCCACAGCCGCCTGCCCCAGAAGTTGAGGCAGGAAGGATGCAGCCAAGTTGTCGATCAAAACGGCAAGAAAAAATATCGGTCTGACCAACAACAGGCGATGCAATTTTACATCACCATCCCGGAGCGCTGTCGACTGTGCCAGCCTGAGGAACAGCCCTGCGATTAGCCCAGATGCGAGAAACAGCGCCGCGAAGTTCTTTGCGCTTCTGACAACCTCGCGAAAGACGATTTCGGTCGGCAGCGAAACCGCCACGCGAATGTTTCCCGAACCTCCGACAGAAACAAGGTATTCATAGGTGTTCGGACGGGTTTGCCATTCCGTTCCGATGTCGGACACACCGCTATCGACGACGATCCTGTCATCCAGAATGACTGCGATGTTCTGAATGTCCGGGTTGATACTCCGGTATTGCGAGAGTGTTGCGTCCAACCCGACGAAATCCTCCAGGTCCAGCCCGTAGTTAACAACCGGAGTGATCCTTTGCGCCAACGAGTTCGCCAGGGCTCTGGCCTTAGACTGAGCCCCGTCAGAATAAAGGCCGACCAGTGTGATTACCAACGCGACCGCCGCAATGACGAAGATCACCGAATAGGCCCCGCCTATCCATGGTATCCTGCTGTTGATCGACCTCGGCGCGATGATGAGCACGAAAGCACCAAAGACCCCAACCAGGCCCAGAAAGAACGTGATCAAGCGGGGAAAGGCCGAAGATACTTTGTATGTCACCGTTTCCTTCGCCATGGTAACGATCAACTCGCCAACTTCCTCGAACCGGTTTCTCAGAGGCAGCGCGACCTGCAGCCACTCCGCGTCATTGCGGACATCAAAGCCGGTCTTGGCCAGCCCCCCCAAGATGCGCGGAAACGGCCCATTACCAGCGCTGAACACCAGGCGGCCATCCGTGGCATAGGCCGCGATAGAAACTACATCCGGGTCAGATTTGAGAATTGGTTCGGATATCTGGCGAAATCCTGGAAACTGCTCCAGGGGGAGCCCGGCGCGCAGATAAGCGCCCATGGTCGTCTGGACGAGTTCGCCCTGCGCGGTCATTTTCTGGATCTCGAAACCAGGTAGGGTACGCTTGGCATCGCCCCAACCCACATACATGAGCAGCCCGAGCGAGAAGGCCGCCAGCATCGCCATGCTGAGGGCACGACCAAGTCTTGACAACAGCGTCATTGAAAGGGAGTTTCCATTTGGCCGATCATGCCGTCGATCCTGTGTGTATTATGGGACAACGTGTCGGCAATGAGTGACAAAAGCAGATCCTCATAGCGCATTCCATGTTGATGCAGCCCGGCACAGGCAAGGCTGATCCGCGGTCCCTCGGGCCGCTTCAGATCTGGTTTTGGGTTGGCTTCCAGAACATGGAGCCGGCCTTCGGAATCCGCCCGCACGTCCAGCCGGATCAAGGTTCGAAGCTGCAATTCAGTATACACTTTTCGCGCAAGTTGCGATAACTGCTCGAATACAGGCCCGTCGGTCGTGTCGAGCAGCCTGATACGGTCTGATGTAATTGGCCGCACATCCATCGACGTGAATATCTTTTCGTCGTTTCCGAGCACGCGTTCCAGGACCGAAAATACGAACAATTCATCCCGCCGTTCCAGTTGGCCGCCGCGTGCGATTGTGGGCCCGCAAACAGAAACGCAATACTCGGAACCGCCGACGTAAGTTTCAATCTGTACCTGATTGAGTGTCTTGCGATGCACCTCGTCCACGGCCTGGGGTAACCCGCCCAGATTATCCACGAGGACAACGTTCAGGGAAGCCCGTCCAGTTACCGGCTTCACCACAAATGGGCCAGCGTAATCGCCGAATGCTTCGCGGAACCGCGGCTCCCGATCAGGGCTTAGCAATCCCCGTGCGCAATCCCAGACCATAAAGGGTGGCGTCGGGATCCCCATCCTGGTGCACAAGCCTTTGAAGATATGCTTGTTATCAAGCGTCAGAACGTTGAGCGGCCTATGGCCGATGTAGGGAATGCCGCTCAGTTCAAGCAACGACGGGGCGTGGGCGGCTGCATCCAAACCCTGGATGCCCGCCGTGTTCAGCCATGCCAGATTGATGCGTTCACTGCGAAGTCGTTGAGCCAGGTTCAAATCGTCAGGGATTGTCAGGATGTGACGAAACCCAACATTTCTGAGGCCTTGCGCGATGTCTTCCGCGACGGGCTGATACGATTTTTCCGATCGGGGATTGTGTACGGTATGTATTATTGCACCTTCAGAACTCCGGTTTCCATTATAGATGACGCCAATCCGCAAATTATCGAAATAATACCCAAGTTTATTTTTCAAAGATTCCATTTCTTTATGATCTCGCCGCGGCTCAACGGGGGTTTTTTATATATAATTCGCCGTTTTTACATTCTGTCTTTTTCGGTTCCCTCAACGGTAGCAGATAAGCAGCGCAGCTGAAGAGTAGGGAAATACGCTAAATCCGGGCCGTCCGCCCGGCGAGAACGACCCGGAACTGTCTTACAATGGTTAAGGGCATCGATTGCGCAACGCGCCCTCGAGTTACTATGAAAAAAAGCCGCCACCCGAAGTCGTTGGAACTGATGCTCGAGCATCTCTATATGATCAGAAAAACTAAAAAATTCTCCCTCTCTCACTGATTCACCAGTCTTGCGAGGGAGGCGCGTTCCTTCGCGGCGAGGTCAGCGGTGGTCTTGGCGAGACGGAAGGCGAGTTCGCGAATGATCCGGGTCGCCAGTTCCGGGAACTCCTTGATCAGGTCCAGCAGATAGCCCTTGCCGATCTTCAGCGCGATGAGCCGCCCATTCGCCCTGACGGTGGCCGAACGCGGGATATCGCAGAAAACCGACATCTCGCCCACCAGTGCATGATCGCGCAACTGTGCCACGACCACCTCGGTTCCGCCTGTCTCTGACACGATGTCGGCGACCCCGCTCAGCACGATGAACGCGGCGTCGCCCTGGTCGCCTTGGAGGAAGAGCACCTGTCCGTCTTCGTACTCGACCTTGTCGGAGGCGTAGGCGAGAAGCTTGAGCTGCGAGGGATCGATCGCGGCAAAGAGCGGGATCTTGCGCAGAACCTCGACCTCGTCCTTTAGCGTACTCAATGAAGATGTCCCTTCATTTCGCGGCATCCACCATCTCGGAGGACTGCGGTTCGTCGCGCCTCGTCTCGACGAAGGCGCCATTGGAATACGTCAGAACGCGATCGAACCGCTCCGCAAGATCGTCGTCAAGCAGCACGACCACGAAACCTGGACGGAAGTCCGGCTCGTCCGGCAAGGGTCCGTCAAGCAACCGCGACATGATCTCACGGCGTCCGCCGGAATCCATGGCTCCAAGCACCTCATTGAAGACGATGACGTCCGGCTTCTTCAGTATGGCTCGCGCGACGTGGAGCTTCTGGCGCTGCTGATCGGAAAGCCGCCGTCCGCCATTGCCCATTTCGAAGCTCAGGCCGGCATGCAGCAGTCCGTCCGAGATGCCGGTGCGCGCCACCAGTTCCTGGACCGCCGCCAGCACCTTTTCCTTCCCGTCGGCGACGGTTGAGGAGATACGGCCAAGCAGGATGTTGTCGAGCACGGATGCGGTCGGATTGTATCGGTCGGGATCGTGGAAGAAGACCGGCGCATCCGCCATTCCGGCGATCTCCTGTCGCAAGTCGTTTCGCGCGGCGAGGATCTTCGCTTCGGTCTCGGCGTCGAGCACGCCGAAACGACTCTGCGCTTCGCAGTAGTCGAAGGCGAGTCGGAAAACCTCGTCTCGATCCGACAGCTTCTGCGGCCCCTTCTTGCCCTCTGGCGCGACTTCCTGCCGCTGGGGCTCCTGTCGCTCGGCCATCTTCAGCCTTGCGACGATCTCCTTCAGCCGTACGATCTCCTCATAGGTGACGTCGGCCACGGTCTCGAAGATCTTGGAGTCGGGCGCCAAGTCGCCAAACAATTCGATCCGCGCCTCGGCGATCCGCTGGCCCATTTCCTGAATCGCCGCCCGCAGGCCGTTGCGCTCGAGGATCGCCAGGATCGTCGGATTGCGCGGAAATTCGCTCGGCGCCCAGGACGGATCGAGCGCGGTACCGAAAAGCAGGTTTTCGCCGACCGTCGCCTGGGAATTGAAGAGGTCCGGGTGAAAGGACTGCACGATCCCCTCTACGCCGAGCGAGGCGGCGTTCTCGCGGAACTCACGCCGCACCTCGACGATCTTGTCGGAGAATTCGCGGTTCTTCGCCGGGTCGACGGTGCCGCGCAGGCCTAGATCCTGAATCTGCCGGGTCAGCCCCGCGACATCCAGCACCCGCGCCACATGGGCATCGAGACCCGCCTTGTCGTCGATACCAAGATCCTTGTAGTCGATCCAGTCCGCATCGGCCGATGGCGGAACATGATTCACCATGCCACCGGTCGTGGGCCGCTTGGACGTCGATCCGCGCTGCTTCTCGTCGGTGGGGCGGTTCTTCAACACCATCAGCAGGTTGTCCCTGATGGTTCCCGATGGAAAATAGTTGTTGCTGTCGGCGTATCCGATGCGCCGGCCGGTCAGGCTTTCGGGATGGTCGTCGAGCGGCTTGCCGTCGAGCAGGATGGAGCCCGATGTCGGGAGGACCAGCCGCACCAGCGCGCCGGCAAAGACGCTCGCCGCGGCGCGCGCCGCGTCGTCGCCCTGCGTGACGATGGCGAGCCAATCGCCAAGTCTAACGTGGAGGCGAACATTCTCCAGCACGGTCCGGCCGGTTTCGTCGTCGAGCTTCACGTGATCGAGGTCATAGCCGGTCTCGAGCCTCGGCACCGCCTGCTGCGGCATGTTCTGCAATTCGGGCGCGATGAGCCCGTCGTCGCGGAAGGAATCGATCGTCTGCTCGTAGCGCGCCTCGTTCATGAGGCGTATCTGGTCGTAGTCGATCAACCCCTTGATCGGCCCAGGCAGGTCCTTGTAGGCGGCGATCACGGCAACGAGTTGGCCGATGTCCAGGCGGCCGATGATGACGAAATAGCCGCCGAGGAGGTAGAACAGGAACGACAGGAACTGCATCAACAGGTTGTTGACGTACTTCACCGTGAACTTGCGCTGATAGAGCTCGAAACGGATGTCGAGAATATTCTGCAGCAGCCCGAAGTGACGCGCGCGCGTGTAGTTCGACATGTCGTTGACGTGGATGTCGGGCGCCATGTCGACCGTTTCGGCCACTTGGCCCGCAAGCTTGCGCGCCTGGAGCTGCCGCTGCCGCCCGAGCAGGATCAGCTTGCGGCGCATGCGCGGGATAAGCCATATCTGGAAGGCAACGATCGCTATCGTTAAAAGTCCGAAGTATACGCTCTGCAGGAACAGGAACAGCAGACCCGTGATGGCCTGGCCGCCGAGGAACAGCGGCAGCGAATAGGCGTCACCGACGAATTCGCCGAGCGGCTCCACCTCGTCCTTGATCACCGAGGCCACTTCCGCTCCTTTCAAGTTGCGGAAACGGGCCACCCTGTAGCGCAGCACGCGATCGAGCAGCGTGTAGCGAAGCTGTCGGAGTATCTCCTCGCCGAGCTTGCCCTTGTAGGTGTTCGTATAAAGCTTGAACCAGCCGTTCAGGACGACGAAAGCCATGAACAGCAGGCACAGCGCGACCAGCATCTCGATGCGGTCGAGCTGGAGCCCGCCGAACAATTCGATCTCGCGGCCGAACATAGCTTCGCCAAAGGGCAGCGACAGTCGCAGGAAGGGCTGCGTTTCATCATTCGCGTCGAAGCCACCTCCTTGAATCGGACCATTGACGATCTGTTTAGGAATCTCGAGTGAGAGGAAATAGAACGGCATCGACGCGACGATGACGAAGAGCAGCCAGACCTGCTTCAGCCGTGAATTCTTCCAGATGAATTTGAGTAGGTTGCGTTCCACTGATCGATGTTATTTGCCGGTGCCTATCGAATTGATCCGATTCGCTGCATGCTTAGTAAACCGTATTGCACGATCTGGACCTTCTGCGACTCCCTGTGGAGCGACTCTAGTCGACGGCAGATTATACTTGCTGATTGTTCTGTCCATTTTTATGCCCCCAATTTTGTGTTTATTGAATTGAGTAAACCACATTGCGCCATCCGGTCCCGCCGCAATTCCTCGGGGGCCGGAATCAGCGGTTGGCGTCGCGTATTCCGTTATGACGCCTTCCATCCTGATGCGCCCGATCTTGTGGGCTCCAAATTGGGTAAACCACATTGCGCCGTCCGACCCCAAAGCAATCCCGGCGGGTACGGCCCCTGGAGTGGGGATAGTGAATTCAGTTATTTCACCCTCCATGGTGATGCGTCCGATTTTGTTACCCGCCCATTCTGTGAACCACATTGCAGCGTCCAGCCCCTCAGTGATTGCCCAAGGTTGAGCTCCTTCTGTCGGAATCATGTATTCGGACATTTCTGCCGCCAGGGAGATCCGCCCAGATAGCCGCAGCGTGTGAAACGATATCTCATCGAGTATCTATATGTGGAAATAAAAGGTCCAATACGGATACAATTTATGTGCATTGTATCACAGCGCCTAATGGACATGTTATGGTATCCGAATTAGAAAAAATTGATAATTCCGTTTTCGCGCTTTACGAGCCTGTAGTAGACGTTGCCGGGGCCCCAAATCCTTCTGTTATCCGTCTTCGAACAGTCCGCCCCCCCCCCCCCCCCCCCCCTATGAGAACGATGGTATCAACATGCGTCGTGTGATTTTTCCTGCTGGCTCTACGATTTTCTCTGAAGGTGATGATGGCAATAGCGCGTTTGTCATCATAACCGGATCTGTCGACGTTATTATCGGTACTGGAAAGAAGGCAAAAAAGGTAGCTAGTCTTAAGGATGGAGATGTTTTTGGTGAGATGAGTTTAATCGAACCAGGTCCGCGATCTGCAACCATCAAGGCCGTTACAGATACGGAATGCGAAGCCTCACATTATGATAACTTTCTGGCTCTAATTAACGATAATCCGGAAATTTCTGCTAAATTTATGAAGACTTTAGTTGTAAGAATTCGGCAAATGAACGAAATGGTCTCCAAATTGGACCCCAAGAGGCGGGGCCTTCGCGGGCTGTTCAGCGACTGGCGCCACGATTTTAATCGGGCAAACGCAGCTGAATCGGAGCGCTGGAGTAAACTTAGTGATGAAGAGCGAGAGGCAGAGAAATCCTTTAGCCTCATGTACATGGGGACCATGTTCTAGATGGGGTAACGGGCCGGCGTCGAGCCCCTCCCTGCCAGAAGCTTGGCGGGAGTGGCGGTCGTCCTTCAGATTGATGGTGTCATTCAACCGGCGTCGTGCTGTCGCGCGCGCCAAGCATCATCGAGGGACGACCATGGAACAGTATGCCGGATTGGACGTGTCGCTGGAAAGCACCAGCGTGTGCGTTGTGGACGCCTCGGGACGCATCGTGCGCGAGGCCAAGGTCCCGANACCATCCGAGGTGATGCGCCCGCCGTCGAACGCAGCAGTGATCTTCTTGGCGCGAACGGCTGGAAAAGAGAACGGCAGCAGCGTATCGTCGGTCATGGCGGGTGTGGCTCGCGCGATGTTGTCGGCAGGATTGGCCTAAGCAACCGAATCCTACGCCAAATCAACCGCTTATGCTACATCCGCCAGCCTTGCGAACACGCCGTCATGAATAAGACAGGCTAGATGGGGTAACGGGCCGGCGTCGAGCCCCTCCCTGCCAGAAGCTTGGCGGGAGTGGCGGTCGTCCTTCAGATTGATGGTGTCATTCAACCGGCGTCGTGCTGTCGCGCACGCCAAGCATCATCGAGGGACGACCATGGAACAGTATGCCGGATTGGACGTGTCGCTGGAAAGCACCAGCGTGTGCGTTGTGGACGCCTCGGGACGCATCGTGCGCGAGGCCAAGGTCCCGAGCGAGCCGGAGGCGCTGATCGCCTGGTTCGCCGAGCACGGGACGGCGATGGCGCGGATCGGCCTGGAGGCGGGGCCGCTCTCGCAATGGCTCTATGCGGCGATGGAGGCGGCCGGGCTTCCGGTCGAACTGCTGGAGACACGTCACGTGCGCTCGGCCTTTAAGGCGATGACTATTAAGACGGACCGAAAGGACGCGCTCGGCATCGCGCACCTGATGCGGATGGGTTGGTTCCGGCCGGTACACTGCAAGTCGGTCCCGGCGCAGGAGGTCCGGGCTCTGCTGACCGCCCGCAAGCTCTTGCAGAGCAAGCGTATCGACATCGAGATGAGCCTACGCGGCATCTTGCGCGGGTTCGGCCTCAAGGTCGGCCCGACGACGCCGAAGAGCTTCGAAGACCGCGTCCGTGAACTCACCGACGGCCACCCGGTCCTGACGACGGTCGCCGTGGCCATGCTCGCCGCGCGCGCGGCCATCATGAAGGAGTTCAAGGCCATTGAGAACCGTCTTCTCGCCCAGTCGCGCCGGGACGAGCGCGTGCGCACGCTGATGTCGACGCCGGGCGTCGGCGCCTTCACGGCGCTCACCTTCGTTGCGGCGATCGACGATCCGGATCGGTTCAAGTCCTCCAGAATGGTTGGCGCCCACTTCGGCCTCACGCCGAGGAAGTACCAATCGGGGGAGACGGACGTGACCGGCCGGATCTCGAAAGTGGGTGACCACGGCGTCAGGGTCGCCCTCTACGAGGCGGCGAACATCATCCTGACCCGATCAGGGAAGACCTCGGCGCTGAAGAGCTGGGCGCAGGGCGTCGCGAAGCGGGCTGGGATGAAGAAGGCGAGGGTAGCGCTCGCGCGCAAGCTCGCCGTCGTGCTGCATCAGATGCTCAAGACCGGCACCCGGTTCTCTGCGACCGGATACCCGGCCGCTGCAGCCGCTTGAGGAGGGTCGGTACACGAGACAAGGGTTCGAGGAGGCAGGCACGGCACCAGGCCTCTTCGCGCAGGGTCCCCCTGCCGGGACGATGGAACGATCAGGCCGCTTTGACGGGAGCAGCGCTTAGGCGACTGCGCATCCCTAGA
>NZ_JAOAOQ010000068.1 GCF_030398385.1 Aquibium sp. ELW1220
GCGGCCTGCAGTTCGACGTTGAGAGAGCGGGCGCCGACGCCGCCCCGGTTCATCGGGCAGAGCACCTGGATGTCCTTGATCGGATCGAGGCCAAAGCGGCTCGGAATGCGTTTGCTGACCAACTCCACGATCCGCAGCACGGCTTGTTCCGGGTCGGACGCCGGGACGAAATAGAAGTCTGTTTCGCCTTCATGAGGCGCCAGGTCGGGCATGTGCCCGGCGTTGATGGCATGCGCCGTGGTAATGATCTTGCTCTGCGCTGCCTGGCGAAACACCTCGGTCAGCCTGACCACGGGTACGGCGCCAGAGCCGATGATGTCCGCCAGGACCTGACCGGGGCCGACCGACGGCAGCTGGTCGATGTCGCCCACGATCAGAAGTGCGGCCGTGCTTGGCACTGCCTTTATCGAGGTGCACTTCACTGAAACCCGCAATTTAAGGCCCGATTGACAATCAGCCTTGGCCTTTCTCGCTCGTCTTGATCTCTACGTCACATCCAAAGGTAAAGTCGTGCGGGTCGTATCGCCGCCAGGCTTCTAAGGCCTCCTCTCCTTGCCGGAGGCGTTCATCGCATACCTTCTTGTGCGGCAGGATGGAGTAGGCCGCCATCGTGTCCTGCGTCTGAAGCACAATGGCCATAGACTGCTCCAGAGCCGCCCCCAATTCGTCTTCTTTCACATGCGCGAGATCACTTTTCTCGATATGGAGAAATGAGAGGACGAAGCTTTTCTCGGCGATCTTGAGCATGCTCTCCGTTCCCGAGTCCGCCGCGCCGCCCTCTATTTTTAGCTTAGCGTTCATCATGGAGTGTATGGCTGCGTTACGGACGGCGCTCGCAGGGAACATCTTCTCGTCGTCCTTCAGCCTCCCGCATCGCAGCCTGATCAGTCTTTCCCGATCTCCGTGGTAGTAGTCGATGTAGCTCATGCACAGCCTGTCGGCTCCACCGACCTGGTTGATGAGTTCAAGGTCCCGCTTGATGATGTCCTTGGCCATAGATGCGGCCCTCGCATGCTGCAGCTTGTCGAGCGCCCATTTCAGCATCGGAGTCCTCCCTGCCATTCCGCTAGGCAAGCTAAAGCGGGTTCACCGTAAGCGCAATCAGCACCGGGGCTACGAAGCCAGAACATTCGCGGCGCGATTAGGTACGGGCGCTGCTTGGGCGGAATGGGTGACGTGAACCTAAAGCCGCAACCGCCCAAGGCACAACCGGCGGCACTCCGTCCTTCGTATTGCTGAGCGATTGTTCACTCCATGAGCAGGACTGCTACCTTGGACTGCTGGAGCCATTCCGCCAGCTTCGACCAGCGCCGGCGCCCAGCGACATTCTTCACCGCGATCGCGACGGCCTTCTTCTGGCCGACCAGCACCACCAGCTTCTTGCCGCGGGTGACGCCCGTGTAGATCAAGTTTCGCTGCAGCATGGCGTAGTGCTGGGTCATCACCGGGATGACGACGGCCGGATATTCCGATCCCTGGCTCTTATGGATGGTCGCGGCATAGGCCGGGACCAGAGTGTCGAGCTCGCCGAAGGCGAAGGTCACCTTGCGCCCGTCGAAATTGACCGCGACTTCGCCCTCGTCGAGATCGACGTCCTCGATCATGCCGATGTCGCCGTTGTAGACGTCCTTGTCGTAGTCGTTCTCGATCTGCATGACCTTGTCGCCGGGCGCGAAGGTCCAGCCGAACCGCTCGACCTTCTTGTCTCCAGCTGGGTTCAGCGCGGCCTGCAGCTCGACGTTGAGAGAGCGGGCGCCGACGCCGCCCCGGTTCATCGGGCAGAGCACCTGAATGTCCTTGATCGGATCGAGGCCAAAGCGGCTCGGAATGCGTTTGCTGACCAGTTCCACAATCCGCAGCACGGCTTGTTCCGGGTCGGCTGCCGGGACGAAATAGAAGTCTGTTTCGCCTTCAGGAGGCGCCAGGTCGGGCATGCGCCCGGCGTTGATGGCATGCGCCGTGGTGATGATCTTGCTTTGCGCCGCCTGGCGAAACACCTCGGTCAGCCTGACCACGGGTACGGCGCCAGAGCCGATGATGTCCGCCAGGACCTGACCGGGGCCTACCGACGGCAGCTGGTCGATGTCGCCCACGATCAGAAGTGCGGCCGTGCTCGGCACCGCCTTCAGCAGCGACTGCATCAAGAGCACGTCGACCATCGAACTTTCGTCGACGACCAGCAGATCGCAGTCGAGCGGGTTTTCGTCGCCGCGCTTGAAACCGAAGGCCTTCGGATCGAACTCGAGCAGCCGGTGGATGGTTTTCGCCTCCATGCCGGTGGCTTCGGTCATGCGCTTGGCGGCGCGGCCGGTGGGCGCGCAAAGGAGGAGCTTGACGGACTTCGCCGCCAGGATGCGCAGGATCGAGTTCACGATCGTTGTCTTGCCCACGCCGGGGCCGCCGGTGATCACCGTGACCTTTGACTTGAGCGACAGGCGAACGGCGGCGGATTGGCTCGCCGCAAGCGTGAGGCCCGTCTTCTGCTCGATCCATGGCAGCGCCTTGTCGGCGTCGATTTCCGGCCAGGGCAGGGGACCAGTCTGGATCCGCTTGAGCTGCTCCGCGATTGCGCGCTCGGCGAGGTATAGCCCGGTCAGGAAGATGCACTCGGCATCGCCGACCGTGTCTGCCGTCACGGTGCCCTCGGCAAGTTCTTCCACCATGGCGCTCTCGATAAGAGCGGCAGGCACATCCAATAGTTTTTCCGCCAGCCCGATCAGTTGCGTCCGTGGCAGGCCGCAATGGCCGTCGCCCATCGCCTCGGTCAATGCGAAGGAAATCCCGGCGCGAACGCGGATCATGGCGGTCTTCTCGACGCCGAGCTTCTCGGCGATCGTGTCGGCGGTACGAAAACCGATGCCGCGGATGTCCCTAGCCAACCGGTAAGGGTTCTCGCTCATGATCTGCACAGCGTCCGTGCCATAGGTCTTGAAGATCCTGACCGCGCGCGCCGTCCCCACACCATGCTGGTGGAGGAACACCATGATCTCGCGGATCACCTTCTGATCCGCCCAGCCTGCGGTGATCTTGGCCGCCCGGACCGGCCCAATGCCCTCGACCTCGCGCAGACGCGCGGGCGCAGCCTCGATGATGTCGAAGACGTCCGTCCCGAAATGCTTGACCATACGCCTGGCATAGACCGGCCCGATGCCCCGGATCATGCCGGAGCCGAGATACTTCTCGATGCCCTCTACAGTCGAGGGGGCAGAGGTCTTCAGGAAATGCGCCTTGAACTGCAGGCCGTGGGTGCGGTCGTTGAGCCAGATGCCCGAGGCCGTGATCCATTCTCCCGCGGAGATCATTGCAGCGTGACCAACCGTGGTCACCAGGTCGCGGTGTCCTCTGGCCTTCACACGCAGCACACAGAAGCCGTTGTCCGAGTTGTGGAAGGTGACCCGCTCGACGAGGCCGACGAGAACCTCCCGCGGCGTCCCGTCCGTCATCGGTTGATGCCTTGTCCCCGTTTCCTGTCCTGTCGCGCGAGGTCTGCCATGGCCTTGCTGAAGAGATGCCGGGGGACGTTCACCAGGACGAAGCGACGCTTCTCATGCGGGCGATCCGGATCGTCGGCCTCGATTGCCAGCTCGACTGTTTCGTTGCTGGCATGCAGCGAGACCTTGATCTCGCTCTCATCGAAAGCCACTTCGTGGCGGCGGCCATTGTCGCCGCGGATGATCGCATAGGCCATGGATAGATCTCATGAGCGAACCAGCGGACGCGCACGGCAATCTAGCTCACGTCAATTGCGATGTACCAGCCCGGACGTGTGGCTGCGCCGCCGCCGGTCATTCCATGCGAATCGCGGGGAGGCGAAGTGGTCGTGCACGATCCCGTGGGTACTGCACGTCGATCGACGCAGATGGACCTTCAGAACGCTTTACCCAACCGCCTTGCCGCCCATGAACTTGTCGAAGGTATCGGGTGTCGGTTCCTCTTCCAGTTCCGCCAATTCCGATCGCGATGGCGCACGGTCCGGGTAAATCAGGAGCGAGATCGTCATCTCGTTGGTCGGCGAGAACACGGTCATTTCGCGAACGGGCTCAGACCCCACCCAGACGCCGGCCGGGTGGACGCGACCGTGGCGCCCGGTTTCCCCGTCCACTTCCTGCGCGGCGAGAGAGCCCGATGGCAGCTCGATCAGCGACTGCCGGGCAGCGTAGTAGATGCCGGTTCTGATCAGCGGTTCGCTGGACCATGCCCAGTCGATGAAGCCATCCTTGCCGACCACGATCATGGCCCGCTTGTCGGTGATGGTCAGCCATTTAAGGATCGCGGCGGTCAGAGACACGGCATAACGGTCGGCCAGCGCGGTCATCACGTCGATGTCGACGGTGCGTTCCTTGATCTGGGCGCGGAAGTCGTCGAGCGGCATCAACAGGTAAGAGGCGAAGGTGTTCGCCTCTGCCTCGATCCTGTTTCGTCCCTGATCCCAGTCTGCCATGTTTCGGTTGGTACATGTCAGACCGTCGGGATTGGCATGGCGATGCAGAAGGTAGTGGCCGAGTTCGTGGGCCAGCGTGAAGTTGCGTCGGCCTGGCGACCGGATGGTCTCGTTGAAGATGATGCCCCACTCTCCCGATCCGTTGGGGTGGGGCGTCAGCATGCCCTCCACGCCCTTCGAGAGGCTCAGCCCGTCCACCATGGTGATCGGGGCGTTCGGAAAGACCTGCCTGGAGAAATCCTGCGCCAGCGTTGCCACATCGATCGGGAAGCGCGGCAGCCCATGTGTTCCCTGGACCGCCGACAGGATCTGCGTCAGGCGAATCGCCCAGCCCTTTGGCGTTGTCGGCAGGCTCAACCCTTCCTTCCCCACATGTCGATCATCTGGCTGATCTTCTCCTGGTCCTCGACTGTCAGCTTGCTGAACTTGCGGAAGAAGGCCTCCTTCAGGACCGCATCACCGGGCTCCTCGCTTTCGTCGAGGAGGTAGTCGGTCGTCACTTCGAGGGCCTGCGCGATGCGGGTCAGTTTTTCGCCTGACGGCTTTCGCGCGTCGCGGTTCTCGAGTTCCCAGATGTAGCTCTTGCTTGAGTCGGTCAGTTCGGCAAGCTTGTCGAGGGAGTATCCCTTTTCCTGGCGGTGGCGCTTGATCTTGGCGCCGAGGGAGGTGGTCATCGCATCATCCTTGAGATTCCTGGCTGAGGATTCGTGTTCGCTATGCCGAACAAGATCGTAGTGCGCAAGTAGACGCGAGGGCTTGTTCGGTCTATATCGAACGCCAGCGTATCGCTTCCCGCTGATTCCCTCATCCCCCCGGCCAAGAAAGGGCTCCCATGACTGCCATTGCCGCGTTCCTCCGCAAGACCCCCGTCATCCGTTTGCAGGACTATTTCAAGGCCGGCGGGTTCACGTCCCTCGCAACGGTCGATTGGACACGGCCCGAGTCGGAGGTGGTCGAACCCCTGATCAAGGCGGTCGACAACATGTCCGACGACGAAAAGCAGCGCGTCGTCCTCGACGCTGGTCGTGTCGCAGCCCTGGCTGATGAGCCGGGCCAGAATGCCCTGCAGAACGTCGTCTTGAACCGAGCTGTGTTCGACATGCTGGAGGGCGCCAACAACCGCTCGCTCTGGGTTTTCCTGAATGAGCCCGATCGGTTCCGGCTGGCCGAAGAGGTACGCTACAATGATGAGCGCCGCCGCGGTCGGTCCTGGAGCGGTTTCGAGGTCCAGAAGGGTTGCGCGGTCCGCCGGGATCCGATGTCCGTCGCGGCCTTCACCAAGGCGATCCGCGACCACTTCGCGACACCCCATGTTCACGTCGACGTCTTCGACCGGCATCGTGTCGTTCTGGACGACCAGGAATGTGATCTCGTCCAGGTCGCCGTCTATCGCGAGGGGCGGCCGGAAGACATGCTGGGGTTCGATGCGAACAGCAGGCTGTCACGTCGGATCGTGAAGCCGGTGTTCGAGGCGGCCCTGACCTATGAGGCCGACACCGGCGTCATCGAGGTGGTGGCCAGGACGCGTGAAGACCGGGAGGATCTGACCGGCTTCATGGCGCGCGAGTTGCTCGGCATCGATTTCGATGGGAAACACATTCCCGCCCGTGAATACGATCTCAACATGCTGCTGAAGCCGTTCGACTTTCCGACGGACGACGAAGACGGCATCATGAGCGTCACCGTGAAGGAACTGCGCCTGATGGAGATCGGCGAGCGTGGCGAGCGTATCACGCTCGAGTCCATGTCGGGCGCCGAGCGGTCGATCTGGGAGATGGCCGAGGCGCGGATCGGTCTGGACATCGGGGGCACGGGACATGTCTTGCCGATCGCCACCGAGGTTCCTGAATGGATCATCACGCGGGCCCGGTTCACGATCAAGTTCCATCCAGGTCCGCAGAGAGGGCACGGAAAATCCCTGACGCTGACCGTCACGATGCCCCATGGCTGCAATCTGAAGGACATGACCGCGCATGAGCGTCTGATCGGTGAAAAGTATCTGCGCCGCTGGGGCATCCTGACCGACACGGCCGAAATCGGGAGTCTCCTTGACTAGAGGGGCCGCGGACCTGTTGCTGCAGGTGATGGAAACCCGCACTGCCAGGGTGCAGGGGGCGACGTTGCTGCAAGTTGCGCCTCGGGCAGCTGATCAGCTGCTCGAGGCCAGGCTTCTGGTAGCAAGCGGGCGCATCCCGGTTCTTGCCGCCATGGACGACTATGAAGACGAACCGATCCCGGCCGAGTGGTGCGCGGTTCGCAAACAGCACGGTTACCACGATAGCGTCGGTCGGTGGATCCCCGTTGATTCCATGGAGATTGCCGCCTACGGCGTCGACTACCCGCTTGCCATTGCCAGGATGCTGGTCGCATTCGACCGTGCTGGATCGCCGCGTCCGCAGTTGTTGATTGACGGGCTCGCCTGGGACTTCGGGACCATCGGGCTTGCTGGGGCAAAAGCCCCCGTTCCGGTCTGGTTTGCCCGGCGCCTTGGTGATCCAGCCGTTTTGGCCAAGGTCGAAGGTCTTTTCGAGCGCCGTCCTCCAGAAGAGATCCGCGTCGTGTTGACGTCGACGCCGGGCGACCGCGTGCCGGCGCCAACGCACAAGCGCAACCTGATCGTCAGCGTGGCGGACGTGGTCGGAGTGCCGGGCAAGCTCGCTATCTCGCCGCAGATCCTCGGGGCACGGGTCTTCCCCGGCGAGGTACAACGACGTTTTCCGATCGACCATTCCGAGGATTGCGGGGTCGTGTGGCTTCGCGGTGAGGCAATCCGCTTCACTGGCGACAAGCAGCGGCGGCTCCTCCAGCTGCTGTTTGACGCCTATTGGTCCAAATCGCCAGTCTGCCGAGTGGCGGTTGTCCTCGAAGAGGCCGGCTTCGGGAGCCAGGTGAACAGCCTGAAAAAGGCGTTCGGCCGGCGCGACGACTGGCGTCGCTTCATCAAGTTCGACGATGGCAACTGCTGGATCGAACCCTGATCCGATCCTCCCGATCAAGGTGAAAGGCCGTCCGTTGGGGCGGCCTTTTTGATTTTCGGGACAGCTTTCTTCGCCAACTCCCAGTTTGCCTCCCTCCCGTCTCCCTGATGCCTCCCACGCCCGGGGCGATGGTCCTTCGCAGGCATTAGGCCAAACGCGAAGGAGACGAAGATGTCGGTGACGCATCTCAACCAGGTCGAGCTGGCGGCTCGATGGAAGATCAGCCCGCGCACGCTGGAGCGCTGGCGTTGGACGGGCGAGGGGCCCGCTTTCATCAAGATCGGCGGCCGGGTCGTGTACCGCCTGGAGGAAGTCGAGGGTTACGAAAACAGGCGGCAGTGCACCAGCACGGCGAACACGTTCGCCCTGAAGCTGGTGCGAGGGGGAGCATGATGATCCCCAACCAGATCACTCTCGAAGCGCTTGCGCGTCTGCCGATCGGGGAGATTGTCGCCCTGCCTGCTGCGGAACTCGCCCGCCTTCAGCATGACGTCGGCGAGGCGTTGCGCAAGGCCAGGCTCACCGTGGCCTGGCTCGATGGCGCGCTTTCCCAGAAATATGCCGAGCGCGCCAGGGCGGCGCGTGCTGATGCCGAGAAGGATTTCGGCGTGGCGCGCTTCACCGATGGCGACGTCACGGTCGTGGCCGACCTGCCAAAGAAGGTCGAGTGGGACCAGCACGACCTCGCCGATCTCGTCGAGCGCATCAAGGCCGAGGGCGAAGATCCCCGCGACTATGTCGAGGTCAGCCTCAAGGTTTCGGAGCGCAAGTACGGTTCCTGGCCCGCTCATATCCGCAAGGCCTTCGAGCCCTGCCGGACCGTTCATCCCGGCAAGGAGACGTTCCAGCTGATCCTCGCAGGAGGTGACGCATGAACGCGCTCACCATCACGAACCTGGACACGTCGAGTCTTCCCCGGCTGGTCGAGACGGCGGCCGCCGCGTTGGCCAACGCCCGATCGGCGGCGGAGGTGCTCGAAGCGCGAGAGATCGCCTCGCTCGTCTATGACGTGGCGAAGCGGACGGCTCGCTTGCACAAGGCCAAGAACGCTCACGACGAACTCGTCACCGCCGCTCACCGCGTGCAGGCCGATGCACTGACTATCGAAGCCGGTGCCAAGCGGCGGCTGGCCGACGAGTACGACGCGGCGCGTGTTGGGGGTGTCGTTTCCGCCCAGGGGCAGCGCACCGACCTTCTTCCCGACGAGAAGAAGGTTCCGACGATTGCCGAGCTGGGCCTGACACACAGGGACATTCACGACGCCCGCCTGATCCGGGATGCGGAGGCGGCTGATCCGGGCATCGTGCGCCGCACCCTCGATGAGCGGCTTGAACGGGGCGAGGAACCGACGCGCGCTGCGGTCCGGCGTGCCGCCGAGGCTCGGCTGGAGCGATCCATCGACCGGCTCAAGCGCACGCAGGACAGCGTCCAGCGGCTCGAGGCGGAGAAGGCCGAGCCGCTGACGGCAGAGCAGCGCGCCCGCCAGGTCGCGGTCTTCGGCACGGTCGATGACCGGGCAATCTGCGCGCGGATCGAGGAGATCGTCGAACTCGTCGGCGAACAACCGGATGCCGCGGAAGCCGTGCGCCGCATTCCGCCCGCGTCGCGCCACGCCATCGACACCGTGCCGATCCGCCGCGCGGCGGCCTGGCTCACCGAATTCAGCACCCTTTACGAACAGGAGGCCCATCATGGGAACCATGCGTCTGAATGACGTTGTCGCCGAGATCGTCGGCAACGTGATCGCCGGCAGCACGATCAACAAGCGGCAGGCTGCCGTCGATCGCTGGGACGACATCGATGCCGATGGCCAGTACCTGGCCGGGATCGATGGTGTCGTCGGCCGGATCGATGGGCGGGCCCGTGCCCTGCGCGTCAAGGCCGAGAAGGTCGCCGATACCGCGCAGGCCGAACTGCCCTTTCAGCTGCCCATCGCCGTGGCCATGGACCTCGATGGCACGACGCTTGTCGCCACACGAAGCTTGTCGCGCAAAGGTTTCAAGCGCGCCATCGAGATCCGCCGTCAGCAGATCGCCCATGACCGGCGCGCGCTGCGCGAATGGCAGCAGGCCCTGAACCAGGCGGACCGTTTCTGGACGAAGCATCCCGATTGGAGCTTCGGCCAGTGCCTCGATGCCATCCTGGGTGCGACGGACACGGTGGTCGTGACGGAGAAGCTGTCATGAGCAGCACCCTCCCGATCATTCTCGCCGACCAGCGGCTCGCCGAGCGACGCGGCATCAAGGCCGCCATCTTCGGCAAGAGCGGAATTGGCAAGACGTCGCTTCTTTGGACGCTGAACCCGGAAACGACGCTGTTCTACGACCTCGAGGCGGGCGATCTCGCCATCGAGGGTTGGAGCGGCGACACGATCCGTCCGCGCACCTGGGAGGAATGCCGCGACTTCGCCGTGTTCATCGGCGGCGCCAATCCGGCCATTCCCGATGGCCGGCCCTACAGCCAGCGCCATTACAACGAGGCCTGCGGCCGGTTTGGCGATCCGCGTGCGCTCGACAAGTACGCGACCATCTTCGTGGACTCGATCACGGTTGCCGGGCGCCTGTGTTTCCAGTGGGCGAAGGAACAGCCCGAAGCCTTCTCCGAAAAGAGCGGGAAGCCCGACATCCGCGGCGCCTACGGCCTGCATGGCCGCGAGATGATCGGCTGGATCACGCATCTGCAGCACACGCGCATGAAGAACGTGTTCTTCGTCGGGATCCTCGACGAGAAGCTCGACGACTTCAACCGCAAGATCTTCGTGCCGCAGATCGACGGAGCCAAGACTGGCCTCGAGCTGCCAGGAGTCGTGGATCTGGTGCTGACGATGACGGAACTGGCCGATGCCGACAAGAAGCTGCACCGGGTGTTCGTCTGCCAGACGCTGAACCGGTGGGGCTATCCCGCCAAGGATCGGTCCGGCCGTCTCGATCTCGTCGAGGAGGCCCATCTCGGGCGCCTGATCGCCAGAATCGGCGAGCCTGGCCGCTCTCCCCTCGAACGTCTGACCTTCAGCCGCCCGGCGCCTGTCGCTCCGGACGCTGACGCCTCTCACCCCCAAGCCAAGATCTGAAAGAGGAGACTCTCCCATGACGAACGCATGGAACGACTTCAACGACGCCCGGCAGAACGCCAACCTGATCCCCAAGGGCACGATCGCCAGGGTGCGGCTTACCATCCGCCCCGGCGGCTTCGATGATCCGTCGCAGGGCTGGACCGGCGGCTATGCCAAGCGCGGCCAGACGGGCGCCGTCTACATCGACGCCGAATACACCGTGCTCGAGGGGAAGTATGCCAGGCGCAAGGTCTGGTCGATGATCGGGCTCTACAGCCCGAAGGGTCCGGACTGGGGCAACATGGGCCGCAGTTTCGTGCGCGGCATTCTGAACTCGGCGCGCGGCCTTTCCGACAAGGACAACTCGCCGGAGGCGCAGAACGCTCGCCGCATCTCGGGCATCGCCGATCTCGATGGCATCGAGTTCGTGGCGCGCATCGATCTCGGCACCGACGCGAATGGTGACGAGAAGAACGACATCCGCCAGGCCGTGACCCGTGACCACAAGGACTATGCGGCCGCCATGGGGAGTCTTGCGGCGCCGATGGGCTTCGCACCGGCTCCAGCCTATGCGTCCCATCAGTCGGCCTATGCGGCCGCGGCCCAGCAACCCGCCTATGCGGCCCCGGCGCAACAGTCGAGCTACGCGCCGCCGCAGCACCAGCAGCCCACTCACGCACCTCATGCCCCCCAGCAGCCCGCGCATGCCCCGCAGCAGGCAGCACCGGCGCCGGTCGCCGGCGCCCGTCCGACCTGGGCGCAGTGAGGTCGGCCATGCTGTTGCGTCCCCGTCAAAACCTCTTCGTCGAGCGCAGCCTGGCTGCGCTCGACACCCACGACAACACGCTGGGTGTGGCGCCGACCGCATCCGGGAAAACCGTGATGTTGTCGGCGGTCGCGGGCAGGATGGTAGCCGGCGGCGGCAAGGCCTGCGTGCTGGCGCATCGCGATGAACTGACGGCGCAGAACCGGGCCAAGTTCACCCGCGTCAATCCGACGGTCAGCACCTCGGTCGTCGATGCCACGACCAAATCCTGGGACGGCCAGGTCACCTTCGCCATGGTGCCGACGCTGGCGCGGGACGCCACCTTGTCGGCCATGCCCGCGCTCGACCTGCTGGTCATCGACGAGGCGCATCATGCGGTCGCCGACAGCTATCGCCGCATCATCGACCGGGTGCGCGAAGCCAATCCCGATGCCCGGATCTTCGGGGTCACGGCGACGCCGAACCGCGGCGACCGGAAGGGGTTGCGCGAAGTCTTCTCCAACGTCGCCGACCAGATCCGCATCGGGGAACTGATCGCGTCCGGTCATCTCGTGCGGCCGCGCAGCTTCGTCATCGACGTCGGCGTGCAGGAGGCGCTGAAGAAGGTGCGCAAGACCGCCTCCGACTTCGACATGAGCGAAGTCGACGCCATCATGAACAAGCAGCCCGTCACCGACGCGGTGATCGCGCATTGGAAGGAAAAGGCCGGCGATCGGCAGACGATCGTCTTCTGCTCGACCGTCGATCATGCCGCCAATGTCGTCATGGCGTACCGCGCAGCCGGGGTCGCTGCAGCTCTCGTCCATGGCGAGATGGGAAGCAGCGAGCGGAAGCAGACGCTCAGTGCCTATGACCGCCGCGAGATCCAGGTGATCGCCAATGTCGCCGTGCTGACGGAGGGCTATGACAACCCGCCCACGTCCTGCGTCGTGCTGCTGCGCCCGTCCTCCTACAAGTCGACCATGATCCAGATGGTCGGGCGGGGTCTTCGCACCGTCGATCCCGCCGAATATCCCGGCGTCGTCAAGACCGACTGCATCGTCCTCGACTTCGGCACCTCGAGCCTGATCCACGGCACGCTGGAACAGGATGTCGATCTCGACGGCAACACCATGGCCGGCGAGGCTCCGACGAAAACCTGCCCGTCCTGCAAGGCGGAGATCCCGATCGCCGTGACCGAATGTCCGCTCTGCGGCGAGGTTTTTCCGCGCGACGAACCGGAGGCGGGCGAGGGCGCCGACGTCATTCCGCTGTCGGGCTTCATGATGACCGAGATCGACCTCCTGAAGCGATCGAGCTTCGAATGGGTCGACCTGCACGGCGATGGTGCGGCCCTCGTCGCCAACGGCTTCAACGCCTGGGCGGGCGTCTTCGCCCTCAATGGCCGCAGCTATGGCATCGGCGGAGCTCAGGGCAAGCGGGCGAGGCTGCTTGCCGTCGGCGAAGCGATGGTCTGCCTCGCGGCGGCCGATGATTGGCTGAACACCAACGAGACCGACGAGAGCGCCCACAAGACCCGGAACTGGCTGCGCCAGCCGGCGACCGAGCGACAGCTCGCTTACCTGTCGGCCGAGTTCCGACACGACTTCAGCCTGACGCGCTACCAGGCCTCCGCGCTGCTGACGTTCCGTTTCAACCGCGATCGGATCCGGAACCTCGTCTTCGGCGCCGAGAAGGCCGCGCTTGCGGCGGCTGCGTGATGGAGGAGCTTCATGTCGCCATCACCCACATCCGCCAGCGCGCGCTTCAGATGCTGGCATCCGCGCTTCGAACTCTGCGGCGTCTGCCGGCGACCGACGTGTGGCTTTGGCTGGCAGGAGCCAGATCCTGTGAGCCGGCCGCGCCCGTCGGTCTGGTTCTGCTCCATCACCTGTCAGGCCTTCTTCTGGCAACGGGCGCGGAGATCGTCCGCCATGGTTGATCTCACCGACGCGGAAAAAGCCGCCATGCGCGAGGCCATGAAGATGGTGGCCGAGATCATGGAAGAGATCGGCTGGCAGACCCGGTTCGCCGATCTCTCCGAGCCCCAGGTCCTCACCCTCATCGAAGTCGCCATCGGCGGCTTCCAGGACGCCATGCGCGAGATCGCCGCCGCCACCGAACAACACTCACCGAAGGTGCCGTTCTGATGCTGGACTTCAATCGTCGACCGAACGTCGCGGAGCTGTTGAACAGCGCCGTCGATGTTGCCCTTACCACCGAGAACGCTTCACGTCCCCGCCGCGACTATCTCGGCGGCTCGCGCATCGGCCATGCCTGCGAACGCGCCCTGCAGTTCGAGTTCGCCGGGGCGCCAAAGGATGATGGCGCCGACTTCGCGGGCCAGACGCTGCGCATCTTCGCCATGGGCCATGCGCTGGAGGATCTGGCGATCCAGTGGCTGCGCGCCGCCGGCATCGATCTCTACACCCGCAAGGGCAACCGCCCGGACGGCGAGCAGTTCGGATTTTCCGTCGCCGGCGGCCGCATCCGCGGCCATGTCGACGGGATCATCGCTGGTGCGCCCGGAGTGCTGAAGCTCGCCGTTCCCGCGCTATGGGAATGCAAGACCATGAACACGAAGAACTGGCGGGCCTGCGTCAAGGAGGGCGTCACCAGGTCAAAGCCGGTCTACGCCGCCCAGATCGCGCTCTACCAGGCCTACATGGATGCCAGCGTGCCTGGCCTTGCATCCAACCCCGCGCTGTTCACCGCCATCAACAAGGACACCGCCGAGCTTCACCACGAGTTGGTAGCGTTCGACGCCGAGCTTGCCCAGCGCATGAGCGACCGGGCGGTGCGCATTCTCAGCGCCACCGATGCCGGCGAGTTGCTGCCGCGGCTGGCGCGCGAGCGCGATCATTTCGAGTGCCGCATGTGCCCGTGGGCCAACCGCTGCTGGGAGATGGCCAGATGAGCAGCGACATCCCCGAGAACACCGATCAACCCAACCCGTTCGAAGGAGCAGACGACATCATGACCAATGATCACGATACGCCTGACACCACCATTCCAGAAGCCCCCGAGACCGGCGCCGGCAATGACCATGGAGAAGCAAGCCCACAGGAGAACCTCGTCCACTTCAACCCGTGGCGCGATTTCAACGACGCTCCTTCACAGGTCGATGCGTTCGGCGACGAACCGGATCCGCAACTGATCACGGCGTTCCTCGACATGGTCTTTGGCTATTGCGAGGGCCTGGTGCCGATCCGCAGCTTCATCGACAAGGGGCAGGGCTACAACGGCCGGCCGCACAACATCTGGGTCGAGGCCAACGAGGCTCTGCCGGAAAAGATGGCGACCTTTGCCCACTGGGCGAGCCGTGAGGGTGCGGCCGTCTATGTGATCCCCGGCACCGTGGCTGCCGCCGGCCAGGCCGGCGCGGATCATGTCGTGCAGATGCAGACGGTCGTCGTCGATCTCGACACCGGCGACATCGCGGCCAAGCGCGCGCATCTCGAAAAGCATCTGGGTTTGCCGACCATGGTGGTCGAAAGCGGTGGCATCACGCTGGACGGCCAGCACAAGTGCCATGTCTGGTGGAAGCTGTCCGAGCCCGTCGAGGCCAGTGATATCGCCCGGGTCTGCCGGCTGCGAGGCGACATTGCCGCCAAGGTCGGCGGCGACATGCATTTCCGCTCGGCCCACCAGCCGATCCGTGTCGCCGGCAGCGTCTATTACAAGAACAGCCTGAAGACGCTGGTGCGCATCGTCGAGCACAATCCGCAGATCGAGTTCCATCTCGACGAGTTCGCGCAGGCCGTCTCCGAGATGCCGCCGGCGCCGGGCATCTCGCTGCAGCCGAACTTCACCGCCCATGACAAGCCGGATGTCGGCGACGTGCTGGTGACGCCGGTGCGCGAGGGCGCGCAGGACGACTGGTCGCGCTTCGAGGGCGCCAGCGCTGCGATCGGTCACTTCATCCGCATGGTCCACGAGGGCCGGATGTCGAAGGACGAGGGCTGGGAAGGCATCTGTGGCTACAACGCCGCCATGCTGCGCCCGCAATGGTCGGTGGAGCGGCTGGCGCGCGAGTCCGAGCGGCTGTGGAACCGGCATGTCGAAAGGCATGGTCCCCCGCTCATCCGCCTCGACAGTGCCGCCCCGGCGCCAAACGAGATGCCCGTCTTCACGCTTGGCGCTCTCATCGACGACGACAGCCCGATGCCGCAGGACATCATCGCGCCGCGCGTGCTGACACCAGGCGGCCTGCTGGTGCTGGGCGGCGCGCCGAAGGTCGGCAAGTCGGACCTCCTGATCTCGCTTCTGGTGCACATGGCGGCGGGCGAGCCCTTCCTCGGCTTTACGCCGCCACGGCCGCTGCGCATCTTTTATCTGCAGGCGGAGATCCAGTACCACTACCTGCGTGAGCGCATGAAGCAGATCAGTCTTCCCAAGCTGGTCATCGCGGGTGCCCGCGACAATCTGGTCGCCACGCCGAAGCTGAAGATGCTGCTCGATACCGAGGGCAGCATGCGCGTGGCCGAGGCGATCCGCCGGGCATTCCCCACCGATCCCGTCGACATCATCTGCATCGACCCGATCCGCAATCTCTTCGACGGCGGTCCCGATGGCGGCGGCGAGAACGACAATGACGCCATGATGTTCTTCCTGAAGGACCGGGTGGAGGTCCTGCGCGATCACATCAACCAGGACTGCGGCGTGGTGCTGGTCCACCACACCAAGAAGCTCTCGAAGCAACAGGTCAAGGACGACCCGTTCCTGGCGCTGTCGGGCGCAAGTGCGCTGCGCGGTTTCTATACCACCGGGCTGATCCTGCACCGCCCCGACGAGGACAGCTCGCAGCGCCGCCTGGAGATCGAACTGCGCAACGGGCCGGCCCTGGACGCCAAGCTGGTCGACAAGGTCAACGGCGAATGGGTCGAGATCAACCCGATGAACGAGCGTCTGGTGCGCGCCGAGGTTGGCGGGAAGTTCGATGCCGAGCGTGTCCGCAAACAGGATGTCATCCTCGGCCTTCTCCTTGATGAGGCTGCCAGGGGCCGGCTCTACACGATCAACCAGTTCGCTGAAGCCTTCGAAAATGCGGCCGGACTGGGTGGAAAGGACGCGATCCGCAACCGGATCGGGGTGCAGGCCACCAAGGGCTTCATCAAGTTCCTGCGCGACGGCTCCCCCTATGGGCTTGGTGCATCGCGGTCGCGCTTTGGCTTTCTTTGCGTCGAGGGGATGGTCTTTCCGGTGGAGGGCGAGGAGGTGGATCCGGACACTGGTGAGGTGTCACCGGTCAGCATTGCCGTGCTGCCCACCCACTACAAATCCGCCCAGACCGGGGCGCTGCTCGAGGTCGAGAACCCCCTTGTCTGGGTCTATCCCGATGGGGAGCGGCCATGAATACCCCGACAGAGCGATTTTCGCGGAACTTCGTGCAGGCCAGATCAGACCGGAATCCGGGACTTGCCGCAACTGGCCCGTCACACGGCCGCAGGCCTTCGCACGATCCCGATGCAGCCAGTTTCAGCACGTTTCCGAAACTGCCTCCGCAAGATTGCGCAGGAACTGCTTCCAGTACTCGTCAACCAGTTTGGGCCGTACAGGGAGTTTTGGGCGTCCGAAACTGGAAATTATTCAATCATCACAATGGTTTGATTGCAGCAACAATACTGGGTGGTGTGAACCCACCCCCTACGGGGGTGGGGGAGAACGCCGCAAGGCGTGTTCTCCCACTCCCACCCCCGGGGGGTTCCGCGCGCGGGGCCTCTTGCCCCCAAAATCTCAATCCGACGACGGCGGCCCCGTACCGCCAAGCACCAGACCACCGTCGTCTTCCACCAAAACAGCCAACCCAAGAAGGAGACCGTCCATGGCTGTAGCGACTCTGCGCATTGCAAGCCGCGATGCAATCCCACCCCTCGTACCGTTGGCCGAGGCCCCGGCACGTCACACAACCGCGACCCTCGCCCTCGATCTCGGAACCACCACCGGCTTTGCCATCCGCAACACGTCCGGGCTGATCACCAGCGGCACGGTGTCGTTCCGGCCTGGTCGCTACGAAGGCGGCGGCATGCGCTTCCTGCGCATGACCAACTGGCTGACCGCGACCGAGGAAGCCGCGGGTCCGATCGGCGCCATCTTCTTCGAGGAAGTCCGTCGCCATGTCGGCACCGACGCGGCCCACGTCTATGGCGGTCTGCTGGCCGTCATGTCGTCCTGGGCGGAATTGCGGGGCGTGCCCTATCAGGGCGTGCCGGTCGGCACCATCAAGCGGTTCATCGCCGGCAAGGGCAACGCCGACAAGGCGGCCGTCATTGCCGCCGTTCGTGGTCGTGGGTTCAGTCCGGCCGACGACAACGAGGCTGATGCCATCGCGATCCTGCTCTGGGCGATCGAGACCGACGGAGGTGTGCGATGAACGGGGAGACCATGCTCCGCAATGCCGCGTCGGTCGTCGCCGGACGGCGCAGGACCTATGGCGACCCGGCCGCCTCTATGGCGTCCGTCGCTGCCCGCTGGTCGCTGACGCTCGGCACGCCCGTGTCGGCCGCCCAGGTCGTGCTCTGCCTGATCGACCTGAAGCTCGCCCGCCTGGCACACGATCCAGCGCACCAGGATTCGATCCTCGACGTGGCCGGCTATGCCGCCGTCCTCCAGGAGGTCGTCCATCACCACCAGCAGGAAGGGATCTGAGCCATGGCACCTGGACGCAAACGCAAAGCGGGCAAGCGCTATCCCTGTGGCAAGCGTGTGCGCGAGGAGACGGAACGCGAAGCGATGTCTGTCGCCCTCGATGCACGCGGCCGCCACTATGGCGTGTCAACGAAGCGGGCGAGGGACGAGCGGCTTGGCTCGGCGCTCGGTCGGCTCGCCTTCACCGGGCTGATCAGCGATCTGCAATACCAGGCCGGTGTCGCTTTCGCCGCGCTCTACCGCCAGCACAACGTGACGGTGGGCTTGCCGATGCCGAGCCCGAGCTCTGTCGCGGGCCTCCTCATCAACGAGGGGATCTTTGGCGCAAGCCCGAGCGAACCCGTGCTCGATGTGATCGAGAACGTGAAGCGGCGGTTTGCCGAAGCCACCGCAGCCCTCGATGACTGCGATCGCGAACATCGGCTGTTGTCAGGGCGCCGGCCCACGTTTCTGGTCTACCGGGTGATTTGCGCCGACGAGGACGTGCGGCACACGGACGACGACGACATCGGCAATCTTCGCGTCGCGTTGAATGCCCTGGTGCGTGTGTTTCGCCTCAGATGAGGCTTGTCCACCCGACAGCGCTACGCCACGTTTCGCGCCAGCACGAAGGACTTATCATGTTGATATGTTTCGCAAAAAGGCTTGACGATCACTCGCGACGCGGCTAAAAGTTCCGATATTGGACGCTTGGAATTCCGCCCGGAGATCACCTCTCCGGGCGTTTCTGTTTCGGAGGCATCGGCGATGCGTGTCGTGCTTCTCGACGCCGACGACGTGCGCATTCGTTTCGAGGCTGCCTGCCATCGTCTTGGCGAGGGTGAGGCCCGACGCGCCTTCTCGATGGCGCTGAACAAGGAAGGCCGCAAATCCTTTACGCAGATGCGCCGCACTCTGAGCCGGCAGTCGTCGATCCCTCGCGGCGCGGTGAACGCCGCCATGCGTTTCAAGGGCGCCACGCGTGCCACGCTCACCACCACCACGTCCGGCTCCGGCCGGCATCTGCCGCTGTCGGTCTTCGGCGCGAAGCAGTTCTCCTACGGCGTCCGTGCAAAGGTCTGGGGCAGGGCACAGACCTACCGCTCGGCCTTCGTGGTCAACCGCTTCGGCAACGGCGTATTCAAGCGCAAGGGCAAGGCTCGCTTCCCGATCGAGCAACTCTGGGGCCCTGCGGTCCCCGTCGAAATGCTGCGCGACGAAGCGCACACGGCATGGACCGACCAGCACCCTCGCGTGCTGAAAGAATCTACGCGATTGGTCGGGTTGATGCTGGCAGGAGCGCAGATCGGCGCAAGCATGCGCAAGCGCAGTGGAGCGTAGGGGGGCGGGGCTAGGAGCCCCATTGCGGGGTTCTGGGTAGCGCTGTCGCCGCTGCCCGGTTTTCGCGTGTTTTTTCCGGTTTGATTTTTCCGTTTTGTTTTGATTTCAGGGGGTCTAAATCATTGAAATCATTGATGTCGACCCCAACGAAGCGGGTTTT
>NZ_JAOAOQ010000069.1 GCF_030398385.1 Aquibium sp. ELW1220
TGGCAAACCCTCGATAAGGCGATCGAGCCCATGACCCTTGACCTCGCCGCTTGATCAAGCGCAAATCATCCCGCTCGGAGGACGTCGCCAGAGAATTTCCACCACATACGAGACACAACCCGGCGCCCGGCCGCAGGACATCAAAATGAAATCCTTTGCCGAGAAACGTTCCTGACGAATTCGCAAGGGAAGCAGGCGCGCCCGGCAGTCGTGCCCGGAGACGTTCGAACTTGAGCCGCTGCGCTTCGTTGGCCGGATGGCCCTCCTCGTCGGCGCAGGCAAGATGGCTCATGACAAGTTCGATAGAGAGGCCGTGAAGCAGGCTCTCGTCAGCCGCGATGATTTCGATATCCTCAGGGGCGAGTCCCAGACGGGCCATGCCCGAATCGAGCTGAAGCGCGACGGCCAGTCGCTTGCCCGTCGCCGCAGCGCATGAGCGCCAGACAGCGAGGTCCCCGACCGTGTTGACGACAGGGGTCAGCGCCGCCTCGGCAAGCTGGCGTTCCATTCCGGCCGGGGCGCCGTTCAGGACGAACACGCGGGAGTTCGGTCGCAGCGTCCGCCGCAGTTCAAACCCCTCCCTGGAGTGCGCAACGAAGTACGTCCTGCATCCTGCCGCCTCGAGAGCCGCCGAGACCTGGGCGGCCCCAAGGCCATAGGCATCCGCCTTGACGACTGCCGCGCACTCGGCGCGTCCCGCCATCCCTGCAAGCAGTCTCCAGTTGGACACGACCGCGTCGAGGTCGACGGTAAGGAGCGCCTCGACCTGTCTCGCGTCCCCCGTCATGTCCGATACCGCCCGATGCCGAGGTCCGTGACATCGATGTCGGGCGTCCGTCCCGAGACGATGTCGGCGAGCACACGTCCCGAGCCGCAGGCCATGGTCCAGCCGAGTGTTCCGTGTCCGGTGTTGATGTAGAGGCCTGGAATCGGGGTACCCCCGATGATCGGCGGGCCGTCGGGCGTCATCGGCCTCAGCCCGGCCCAGAAGGCGGCTTCTTCCAACCGCCCTCCGCCGCCGAAGAGGTCGGTGACGGAATGCTCGAGCGGAGCGCGCCGAGACGGTCTCAGGGACAGGTCGTAGCCGGAAATCTCGGCCGTCCCCCCGACGCGGATGCGATCTCCGAGACGGGTGATCGCGATCTTGTAGGTCTCGTCCATAACCGTCGAGACAGGAGCCGCGGTCTCGTCGGCGATAGGGAGCGTCAACGAATACCCCTTCACCGGATAGACGGGCACGTGGATGCCGACCGGACGGAGAAGGAAGGGCGAGTAGCTTCCGAGCGCGACGACGACCGCGTCCGCGGAGAATTCTCCCGCGTCGGTGTGGACGCCACGGACCCGATTTCCGTCGCGGAGAAGTCCTCGCACGGTGACGCCATATCGGAACTCGACGCTTTGCGCGCACAGCTCCGTCAGCTTCACAGTGAAGGTGTGGCAATCGCCTGTCTCATCGCCAGGAAGCCGCAGCCCACCGACGAATTTCTCCGGAACGTGGGCGAGCGCGGGTTCCGCACCGACGCAACCGTTACGGTCGAGGACTGCGAACGGTACGCCGAACTGCTCGAGGACCTCCGCGTCGCCGCCGATACCGTCCAGCTGATGTTGACTCCGGAACAGCTGCAGCGTGCCCTGCATGCGCTCGTCGTAGGCGATCCCGGTAGAGGTCCGCAGATCGCGCAGGCAATCGCGGCTGTATTCAGCGATCGGCACCATCCGCGACTTGTTAGCGGCATACCGTGCCGACGTGCAGTTGCGCAGCATCTTCGCCACCCACGACCACATCGCCGGATCGAGCCGCGGACGGATCGTTAGTGGACCGTGCTTCATCAGCAACCATTTCATCGCCTTCAGCGGCATGCCCGGCCCTGCCCACGGCGAGGAGTATCCCGGCGAGATTTCTCCCGCATTGGCATAGCTGGTTTCGAGGGCGGGTCCGGGCTGCCGGTCGATGACCGTTACCTCGTGTCCGGCCTGCGCGAGATACCAGGCGGACGTGACCCCGATCACCCCGCTTCCCAGGATGAGGACTCTCATGTGAGTCTCCCCAAACGGCGGTCATAGGCAGCGGCAGGCAGCGTCGAACACTGTATTGTCATTGTGCATCTCCACCGGGCCAGCGGTGGCGGACCCGGAATCAGAACCGAATGCGATCTGGTTTTGGATTTCCGGCCCCCGGTCGACGGCTCATGGCCGCGCCAGGGCTAGATGCACGCGATGAGGCAGCCCGCGTGGTTCAGGAACCGCCCGCGGAAACTTTCGATGATCTGGCCTTCAGGATGCGACAGCAATTCAGAGGTGCCTGCGTTGATGATCAACAGATAGCGTGCCCGGGCCGGCTTTGCAAAGGCGTAACTCGGGTCCAACACGTCCGAGGATGAAAGCCCCTGTCGCGCTTCCACCCGGAGCCGGCCGTCGGCCCGGGGCTCAACTGGTTGTACCGGACACCTTCACGAGGCCGGGTCACCGCAGTCGGCCGCGGCTGCGGCACAATCAGTTCCTCGCCCCCCGCGGAAAACGCCATCTTCACCAGCACGGCTGCCGCGATCCGTTCGACCTCCCGCCAATGGCCCTCGACGAACTGCTTCGCCCGTGCGAACAGCCAGGACAGCACCTTGTCGCCGCGGTCGTGCAGGTGGCGGGCGAACACCACAACAGCCCGCCTCCGACCGCTACTGCAGCAGCCCCTTGACGATGCCGCTCGCCTTGCCGAAGTCCATGCGGCCCGGATACTTCTCTCGCAGCGCGTTCATGCAGCGGCCCATGTCGCGCAGGCCGTCGGCGCCGACTTCGGAAATCACTTCCGCGCAGGCCCGCTTGACAGCCTCTTCCTCGAGCTGCCGGGGAAGGAAATCGCGGATGATGCCGATTTCCTCGCGTTCCTGCTCGGCCAGTTCGAGGCGGTTGCCCTCTTCGTAGAGCCTCGCCGATTCCTGGCGCTGCTTGATCATCTTGACCAGAATCAGCGCGATCTCCTCCTCGCTCACCGGGTCGCGCCCGGCGCCGCGATTGGCGATGTCGCGATCGTTGATGGCGGTCTGGATCAGGCGAACCGTGGAGATACGTCGCTTGTCGTTCGTTTTGAGCGCCTGTTTCAGCGTCTCCGCGAATTTCTCGCGCATCGGAATAGAGACTCCCTTGGCAGCCGGCGGACCTTAGCGCCGCGGATTTCCGGACGCAATTCGAATTTTGGGACAACAAGCTGCTGTTTTCGTTGACGAAAGCTTTTCTCTTCGGACACGGCCCCGCGGATTGACCGCCCCGGGCGTTTTTCCTATTGTCCGGCCCTTGCATGGACATATATTGAGCGCGCGGAACTGGTCGCCCACCCGACCGTTCGCGGTCTTCAGCACGGGCATATGAGCCATTGCCCGGGCAGTTTCAAGACCGCTGCGCCTCTCGACCTGACGGAGACATCTGATGATCGCAACCACGGCGCCCTGGGGCGCGGATAAAGCCACGGCCCTGCTCGTGCTCGCGGACGGTACCGTGATCGAAGGCCGCGGGCTCGGTGCCACGGGCCATGCGGTCGCGGAAGTGTGCTTCAACACCGCGCTGACGGGCTATCAGGAAATCCTCACCGATCCCTCCTATGCCGGGCAGATCGTCACCTTCACCTTCCCGCACATCGGCAATGTCGGCGCCAATGCCGAGGACATCGAGGACCTGACGCCTGCCGCCCGTGCCGGCGCGGTCGGGGCCGTCTTCCGCGCCGACGTGACCCAGCCGTCCAACTACCGCTCGAATGGCGGCCTCGACGAATGGCTGAAGCGCCGCGGCATCGTCGCCATGAGCGGCATCGACACGCGCGCGCTGACGGCCCGCATCCGCGATCTCGGCGCGCCGCATGCGGTGATCGCCCATGCGCCGGACGGCGTCTTCGATGTCGAGGCGCTCAAGCGGCAGGCTGCCGCATGGTCGGGCCTCGTCGGCCTCGACCTCGCCCGCGAGGTGACCTCGGGCCAGAGTTCCACCTGGAAGGAGACCCCCTGGGCCTGGGGTGAGGGCTACGGCGAACAGAGCCAGCCCTCCATGCACGTGGTCGCGATCGACTATGGCGTGAAGCGCAACATCCTGCGGCTGATCGCCGGCCTGGGCGCCGAAGTCACCGTCGTGCCGGCCATGACGCCGGCCGAGGACATCCTGGCCATGAACCCCGACGGCGTGTTCCTGTCGAACGGCCCCGGCGACCCGGCCGCGACCGGCGAATATGCGGTGCCGGTGATCCGCGACCTGCTCGACGCCGACGTGCCGATGTTCGGCATCTGTCTCGGCCACCAGATGCTGGCGCTGGCGCTCGGCGGCCGCACCGTCAAGATGCACCAGGGCCACCATGGCGCCAACCATCCCGTCAAGGACCACACCACCGGCAAGGTCGAGATCGTCTCGATGAACCACGGCTTCGCGGTGGACGGCGATTCGCTGCCGGAGGGGATCGAGGAAACGCACGTGTCGCTGTTCGACGGCTCGAACTGCGGCATCTCGGTCGCCGGCAAGCCGGTCTTTTCGGTCCAGCACCATCCCGAGGCGTCTCCCGGCCCGCAGGACTCGCACTACCTCTTCCGGCGCTTCATCAACCTGATCCGCGAGCGCAAGGGCGAGCCGGCGCTGGCCGAACGCTGATCCGGCCGACAGGGCGCGCAGACGGGGGGCATCGCATCCCCGTCGGCGCTTCCGGGCTTCAGGACGAGATGCGAAGCCGAACCACGTCGTCGCGGATCGACCTGAACACGTCGTCGAGCTGGCCGCGCGACGGCGCGTCGAAGAAGTGGTTCAGGCTGGTGGCGCATTCCTTCAGCATCATGCCCGTCTTGACGTCCGGCTCCTCGAGCCGGATCGTGTAGACCACGGTCCCAGCCTTCTTCGCGTTCTCGCACGCGGCCAGGGTCCTGGCGTTCATCAGCTTGTTGGTGTCCCAGGAGGAGCCGGCTGTGATGCCGATCCGTCCGTCGACCAGATAGCCGTTGCTCGAATAGGACGAACCGAACACGGTGCCGTTGTTGCCGAAGACGTTCGAACCGTCCGTCAGCACGATCATGATCTTCTCGATGCCCGGCGCCTTGGCGCTGCCTTCCGTGAATGGCGGCTCCGGCGAGAGCGCGCGCATGCCCCAGGCGACGCCCTCCATGATGTTGGTTGTGCCGTTGGCTTGCAGGCCTTTCACCATCTTCTTGATCGCATCGTAATCGTTGGTCAGCGGCTGGATCGGCTGCGCGAGGCAGTCCTTGTTCGGCCCCTTGCCGCTCGACGAGCTGGCGGCGACCGGCAGCCAGCTTGACGACGGGTCCAGCGGGTCCAGCAGCGACGCGTCGGGAATGCCGTACTTCTGAAGCTTCTTCAGCTGTCCCGCGGGCGACTTGTCCAGGGGGTCGGCCGACGAGACGATGTAGCTGTTCGAATATCCCCATCCCTCCGGTTCATCGATCGAGAAGGCCGGCACGAACAGCGTTTCGGGTTTCTTGGGATTGGGCGTGACATCGGCAACGTCGAGATCCTTGCCGGCAGGGTCGCGCGTCTCGACGCAGCCCTTCCAGGTCTGGCCGAGATGCTGGAACAGCTCGAACCGGCTCAGTCCCGTCGGAAGTTCGGTCTGCGGGAAGTCGGCCTTGCCCTGGAGGTCGAGCCAGTCGGCGCCGGTCTTCTTCTTGACCTTGCCGTTCTTCTTGAACGTCGGGCCATGCTGGTTCCCCACGTTGACGAAGTTGGCGAAAGGCACGACGGCAAACTTCAGCTTCTCCGTGTCCTTGATTTGCGACGCCATCGTGTCGACGAGTCCGAGGACTGCGTCCTTCATCGCGGACAGCTTGCCGCCCGCCATGGAGCCGGTCGTGTCCAGGACCAGCGCGATCTCGTAGCGGTTGAAGGCGATGTCGGCGGAGGACGAGGCAGAGACCCGCCAGTCCTCGTAGCCGAGCACGCCCGCGAAATGCAGCTCCTGCCGCGCCGTCGCCTCGACGGTCACGCGCGTACCGGTCCGGATCACCTTCAGGCCGCCATGCTCGATGAGGAAGTTCGCCGCCACGAAGGACCTGGCGATGTCGAGCGCCTCGTCGTCGCTGATGGTGTCGCCTTCGCGCGCCACCGCGAGCGCAGCCGAATCCAGCGCGTTCTGCAATTCCGAATGACGGTTGCTGATCGAGGAGAAGTCGATGGCGACGCCTGCGGCGAGCACCAGCGGAACCATCGCGACCGCTGCTATGATCGCGAAGTTGCCGCGTTCATCGCGTGAAAGCTGCGCCAGCAGATTCCGGATCATGCCAAGCCCTTTGCTCGTATCGTCGCAGCAAAAGACTTAGCTCAACGCGATTAAGTCGAGCCTAAACCACAGGCTTAATGAAGACTGAACAAATATCCATGGGTTGCGTCTTCTGCAAACCCACGCAGCTTGCTGCGTCGAGAAGCTGCCGCAGCACCGATCGGCGTTCGGTCAGAGGTCGGCGTTGAACGTGTCGCAGGCGTCGACCCGCCCCGCCTCGAGGCCGCGCCCGAACCATTCGCGACGCTGGGCCGACGTCCCGTGGTTGAAGCTGTCGGGGACCACGTAGCCCTGGGAGTTTTTCTGCAGCGTGTCGTCGCCGATCTGGTTGGCCGCGTTCAGTGCCTCATCGATGTCGCCGCTCTCCAGCAGGCCCTTCTGCTCGGTAAAATGCGCCCAGATGCCTGCGAAGCAGTCCGCCTGGAGTTCGACACGCACCGACATGCGGTTTGCCTCCACCTCGGACATCGTCTGGCGCTGCCGGTTGAACTCCGGCAGCACGCCGATGATGTTCTGGACGTGGTGGCCGACTTCGTGGGCGATCACATAGGCCTGCGCGAAGTCGCCGGATGCGGCGAACCGGCGCTCGAGCTCACCGAAGAAATCGAGGTCGAGATAGAGCTTTGAATCGCCCGGGCAGTAGAACGGGCCGCTGGCGGCCGACGCAAAACCGCAGGCCGAGCGCACCTGACCCGAAAACAGCACCATGGCCGGCTCCTGGTAGGTCGCGCCGCCAGCCTGGAAAATGCCGTGCCAGACGTCTTCCGTCTCCGCCAGCACCACGCCCGCGAACTGCGCCATCTCGTCGGAGCCCTGGCTGGTGGTCACCCGCGTCCCGCCGGCAGCACCGCCTCCGTCGTCCATCTGGGAGAGAATCTCGAGCGGATCGATGCCGCATGCCCGCAGCGCAAAGAAGACGATCACCAGGATGATGATACCCGAGATGCCGCCGCCGCCGACCGATCGCCCGACCGGGATCCGCATCCCGCCACCGCGACCGAAGCCTCCACCGCTCCGGCCGAGACCGCCGCCATCGTTGCGCCGATCCTCCACGTTGGAGCTCTGCCGCCTGCCCTTCCAGCGCATCGTCACTCTCTCCCTTGGTCAAGCCGCCATCGCTGCGACAGTCCGGCGGCCGGCAGGCCAGTCGCCCTACAGATATCCCGCCCGTTGCCGGGTGTCACAGGGAATCTCGGCCACCCTGCCAGCCTTGATCCAGCGCAAGGCGTGAAGCCGGCGAAGCATTTATCGGTTCGGTCGTGGCGGGGAACGGGCCGCGGTCGAGGCACAATCCGGGGGGATTCGGGTCGCCTCACGGGCCGGGGCACGACGGCGGCGACGGATATGAGGCCGTCGCCGCCGATGCCATGCCGAAACCGGCTAGCGCTGCTTTTCCTCGACGCTTCGGCCATCGGAGCTGCGCGAACGTTCCTCCACGCGCTCCTCGCCCTTCTTCAGGTGGTCGCCCTTGCGTTCCTCCACCCGCCGCTCCTCGCGCCTGGTGCTTTCGTGCAGGTCTTGTGCGGCTTCGCGGCCGGCCGGCGTGGACGTCTTGTCGGTTTCCATCGTCGCTCCTCCTTCGGCGTACAGGCGCCGGCCACGGAAACGTGCGTCGCGGCAACTCGGTTCCGGCCCGAGCGCTCTTGATCTTGCCGGAATCCTTTGTGAAGTTCGGCTGGGCCGAAGGAGCTACGACATGACGCCGAGACGGCACGGCCCGTTGTGGCCGCTCATGCCATACGACATCAGCGCCGCCGTAAGGCTGCTGCTGTCGGTGCTGGCTCTCCTGGCGTTTCCGCTCCGGGCTGCGGCGGAACCGGAGGCGATGCGCGGCGTCGCCCTCGTCATCGGCAATGCGGACTACGCGACCCTGCCCGCGCTCGCCAATCCGACACGCGACGCCGATGCCGTCGAAGCCTTGCTGTCGGATCTCGGCTTTGATTCGATCCGCCGCACGGACCGCGACGCCCGCTCCATGCGCCGAGACCTCGAACGTTTCGCCGAGGACGCGGAGGGCGCCGACGTCGCCGTGCTCTACTATGCCGGCCATGGCATCGAAGCCGGCGGCGAGAACTTCCTCGTTCCCACCGACGCCGATCTCGCCTCGCTCGACGCCGCCGGAGAACGTCTGGTGCCCCTGTCCGACGTGCTGGAACGGCTGCGCCGCTCGGTCGCGGTGACGATCCTGCTGCTCGATGCCTGCCGCGACAATCCGTTCCCGCCGGGCGCCGTCCTGCGCATGGCGCCTGATTCGCAGGCGCAACCGGTTTCGGCCGGCGGACTGTCGGAAACGCGGGGCGCGCGCGCCATCGGCCGAAGCGACGCTCCGGCGGACAGTCTCGGAATGGTGATCGGCTTCGCCGCCGAACCCGGCCGGCCCGCCCTCGATGGTGCCGAAGGCGGGCACAGCCCCTATGCCGCAGCCCTGCTGCGCCACATCGACGCCATGGGCGGCGAGGAATTCGGCACCGTCATGCGCATGGTCGCCGAGGAGGTCTATCTCAAGACCGGCGGACGCCAGCGTCCCTGGGTCAACGAAAGTCTGCGCCGCCTGCTCTATCTCGGCGCCCCACCGCCGGAGCGCGAGGCGGCGGAGGCGGCGGTGCTGGGCGAACGCCGCCGGCTTCTGGTCACCATCGCCGCGCTGCCCGATCCGCAGCGCGCGCGGGCCGAAAACCTGGCGCAGTCCGGGAACGTGCCGATGAGCGTCGTCTACGCCATGCTGCAGGCGGCGGGCGTCGATCCGGCCGATGATCCCGACCGCATCGAGGCGCGCCTGAAGACGGAGATCGAGCGCTTCGCGACACTGAGCCGCGAGCGTCGGGCGCTGGACAATCCCGACCCGGAGATCCGGCGCCTCTCGGCGCTTGCCGATGCCGCCGAGCTGGAAGGCGCGCTCAATGCCGCCAGCGACTTTCGCGACGAGGCAAAGGCGCGGGTTGCAGCGCTGCGAGACGCGAGACAGGACCAGCTGCGCACCCTGCGCGCGCGCATCCTAGAGGATGCCGAGGTCTTTTCGCGCAGCGCCGAAACCAGGAAGCTGCTGTTTCGCTTCGACGACGCCGCACGTGATTTCGGCGAAGCGCGGCTGATCGCCGGAGAGATCGATCCCGCCCGCGCCGAGCGCCTGCTCGGCGAGGAGATCGGCGCGTGGCTGGTGCATGCCGAGATCGTCGGCACGGCAGCCTCGCTGCGCAAGGCCGAGGAACTCGCCCGTGCCGCACTGGCAGGCGGCGGTCTTCGTTCGTCGGGCGGACAGGCGTCGCTACGCCACAAGCTCGGCCTGATCCTGATGCTGAAGGCCGAGCGCGATGGCGACGCCGGCCCGCTGGCCGAGGCAGGCGCCCTTCTGGATCAGGCAGAAGCCGACAGTGCCGATCTCGACGCGTCGCTCAGGGCACGGATCGTCCTCGACCTCGGCCGCGCCAGGGGGCAGGCTGCCCTGCGGGCGAACCGCGTCGATGATCTCGCCGTGTCCAAGGCGGCCTTCGAACGCGCGACCGCACTGGCAGGCCGGGGCGGCGACGCCGCGGTCGAGGCCGAGGCCCGCTTTCGCATGGCCCAGGCGCTCTACTACATGTGGAGCGCGAACCCCGAGCCGGCGCTCATGGCCGAACTCGTCGGCCACCTGGCCGCCATGATCGCGACGCTGGACCGGGCGGAGACCGACGTTCTCGCCGCCCGCTACGTCGTCCGCTCGGTCGCCATCGCCTTCGACGCCGCACAGCGCCAGAACACGACGGATGCGCTTTCCGCTGCAGGCGAGATCGCCGCGCTGGCCGAGGGCATCTTCGACGCCGGCCGGTTTCCGCTGATCGGCGCCGAGATCGGCAGCCTGCGCGCGCGGATCGCGCTCGAATGGGCAGAGCGGTTCGGCGATGCCTCCGCCCTGCCCGCGGCGCAGGACATGCAGCGCGCCGCAAGGGACGTCTTCCGGCAGTCCGGCTATGCCGCCGCCGCGCGCGACGCGGACTGGCATCTGGCGCTCACGCTGATCGCCATCGGCCGCCGGGCCGCGGACGACGCCGCTCTCGACGAAGCGCGGACCATCCTCGCCGCCCTCGGCACCGATCCGCATGTCGCCGGAAACCCGGAGCTGGCGCTGCAGGTCGCGTTCGAGCAGGCCCGGGCCGGGGCCATTATGGCGCGCAGGACGCGCGATGCGGCGGCGCTCGGAGAGTCCGTCGCCGCATTCCGCACCCTGCAGTCGAAGATACCGGCCGACCACCCGCAATGGCAACGCATCCGGCTGGAACTCGGGCGGTCGATCGCCGCCGCGGGCGAGGCCGCACACGACCATGCCCTGCTGCGCGAAGGCACCGGCCTGCTCGCCGATGTCGTGCGGGCATGGGAGGCATGGGGCGCCGCCGCCGCTAATCCGGGTCCCTTCCTGGAAGTCTTCGGAGACTATGCCGGCTCCGCCGCTGCCCTCGCGGTGCAGGCGGACGGCAGGACGGAAATCGAAGCCGCGATCGATGCGCAGGCGCGGCTGCTGGCCCTCTACGAGGAGGCAGGACACGCGGCCGGAATGGCGTTCGCGTCGAACGGCCTCGCCTACGTGCTCGTGCTTGCGGTCCGGCAGACGCACGATGCCGACCGGCTTCGCCGCGCCGGGGAACTCGTCGATGAGGCGCGTGCCGGCATCGCCTTCTGGCCCGACTTCGAAGGCTATGTGGAGAACACGGCGTGCGAGGCCGACACGGAACGCGCGCGCCAGACCGGCCACCAGACGCTCGCGCAGGCCGCGCTCGACCGTTGCCGCAACGCGCTGGTGCTTCTTTCCGGCTCTGCCCAGCATGGGGCCGTGCCGATCGCCGAGGCCAGCGTGGCCCGCGCCGACCGCCTGGTTCGGGAACTCGCCCGATGAGCGGCCCGGGAACGGCCGTGTGGCGGTCGCCGGGCCGGCTGCGGCGTTTTCGGCCTGTTCTCGATCGCCGCTGTCGCCTAAGGAAACGGCTCGACCTCAAGAACGGCTCATGATCATCCCGCTACGCCAGTCCCTGACCAGAACGCTCTTCGCCCCCGGCGCGCTGCTCGCCCTCGGCCTGATCGCGGCGCAGGCACAGGAGGCCGGCGCCCCGGCCGCCCCGCCGACAAGCAGCGACGTCATCGAGACGATCGTTTCCATCGTGTATGGACTGTCGGCCAACGACCTCCTGAACGTCCGGGCGACCGCGTCCCCGATCGGACTGGTGCTCGCCCGCATCCCGAACGGGACCATCGTGACGCGTCTGGAATGCTCCACCTCCCGCAACGCGGAGTGGTGCCGCATCGAGGTGCCGGAACTCGACGGGCTCGTCGGCTGGGCGCCCGCGCGCTACCTGCTGTCGCCCCGCGACGACGAGGCCGAGGCGGAAGCCCCTGCCGCGCTGCCTGGTCCGTCGGTGATCGACCCGTCGAAGATCACGGTCGGCATCCTCCCCGATCCGCTGCCGATGCCCGAGGATCCGCTGGCCGATGCGGCGCCGGCGACGACCGGCGGAGAACCCGATCTCCAGACGGCGCTGCTGGCGCCGGCCCCGGACGGACCGTCGTCGTTCGATGCCGCGCGCGAGGCCGAGAAGATCGACGGCTCCGCGGCGGAACTCGCGCTGGCCTTCGCGACGCGCGCCGATCCCGGCTCGTCCGAAGTCTACAGCGCCTTCGACGCCGAAACCGCGCCCGGCGCGGAAGGCACGCAGGCTCCCGCCGAGGCGGCGCTCGCCGTTCCGGTGCCCTCGCCCCGCCCGCCCCGCGCCGACGAGCCGGAGCCCGGCGCCGCGCCAGGGGCGACGGTCGCGGCCCTGCCGTCGCCGGACACGGCCGCGATGCAGGCTGCAGACGCCGCGCCGGCCCGGCAGGACGCGCCGGCGGCCATCGAGTCGGAGGCGGCCGAAGCTGCCACGCCGCAGGCCCCGCTCCCGGCGCTCGCCCCGGGCTCGTCTCCATCGGCGGCGCAGGAAACGTCGCCCGCCGTGGAGCCGCCGGCTGCGCCGAAGACGGTAACCGTTGCCGAGCAGGAGCCTGCCGTCGCTCTGGCGCTGCCGTCGGACGTCCCAGACGATCTCGCGCCCGCGTCCCCGGCCGTCCCGGAACCCGAAGACGCCAGCACGACGCCGGGCGCCGCAGCAACTGGCTCTTCCGAACCCGCCACAGGTCCGGACGAGACCGGCGAGGCGCCGCGGACCCTGCGTGAACAGCTCGCCGCACTCCTGCCCTCCTGGAGCCGCCCGCCCGCGGGAACCGCAGCCGAGCCCGCCCCGGAACGATCGCCCGACGCCGCCGCTCAGGCCGAATCGCCTGAAGCCACCACTGCGGCCGTTGCCGTTCCGTCCGAAGGCGACCCCGAGCCCGCATCTGCCCGCGCAGTAGGCCCGGCCGCAACCATCGCCGGTCCGGCCGAATCGCCCATAGCCGCCGCCGCGGCCGGCGCCGTTCCTTCCGAAGGCGACGCCGGGCCCGCATCTGCCCGTCCCGAAGACGGGACCGGAGCGGTCGCAATTCCGGACCTGCCCGCCGCAGTCGGGACCGCCAGCGGAACCGCTCCCACGGAAGGCGATGCCTCGCCCGTCGCCGCCGCTACCGAGCGGGCAGCCGAAGCCGCGGGCGTCGCGCAAGCCGCCGCGGAGACCGCACGGCCACCGATGACGGTCGCGCCACCGCCGGCAGCCGTGCCGGCTCCGGTCGCGCCCGAACCACTTTCCGAGCCCCGCCCCGTCGAGACGGTGGCGCAGGCGCAGCCGGTGGAGCCGACGCAGCCCGCCCCTCCGCCTGCCGAGGGCGAGACGGCCGAGATCCCCTGCGCCCGCTATGTCGGCCAGCCGATGGCCCGCTGCGCGGTCAGGATCCTGCGCCTCGCCGCGGACGACGCCGACATCACCATTCTTTGGCCCGACGGCGGCGAGCGCCTGATCCGCTTCCGCGGCGGGCAGCCGGACGGCACCAACACGCGGGGCGAATTCCGCTTCACCCGCGAGGCCGAACTGAACCTCATCCGCATCGGCTCCGGCGAGCGCTTCGAGATCCTCGACGCCCTGCCCTTCTCCGAGTAGCACGCCGACCCTTCCGCCCCCGCGTCGTAGCGTCGCTGCGACCCTTGCCTGCCGCAGTGTGCGGTTGCATGGCTTGGCGGGACGATCATCGGGAGATCAGCGGAATGACGAGGGCGCCGGCCCGACCCATCGGCGCAGACGCCGCTTAGCGCCGCCGCGGCCGAGGCGGGAGCGCCGATGGAAGATGCGCGGTCACGCGTGCGCGCGAGCCCCTCGTCAGATGCCCTCGGAAGTCCGGCCTGACGCGGTTCGGTATTGGCAGCCAGGGTGCCGCGTAGGCTGCGCGACCGGCCTTCCGGTCAGCCGATTGCGGGCGGTTCGGAGAAGGGACCGCTCACCCGGATCGCGACCCCGCTCCGTCAAACGACATCGCGGCCTGCGACATGGCCCGGGCCGTCATCCGAGGCAGCACTTCTTGTACTTCTTGCCGCTGCCGCACGGGCAAGGATCGTTGCGGCCGACATGGCGGTAGGGGTTCTCCTGGACCGTCTGCGCCTCCCGTCGCCCGCCCTCCATCAAGTCCTGAATCTTCCGCCGCTCGATATCGGCGCGTCGCTGGCGGAACTCCTCCGAATAGCCGTGCCAGGTCGACAGCTCGGCGATGGTCGACGCGAACGGTTTGAGGGTCGCCTCTCCTTCGGCTGCATCCGGGTTCTCTTCGGCCTTGGCGAGCATCGCCTCGAAATCCTGGAACGTGGGGTCCGGCTGTAACCATGCCGGCTTGCCGGGGACACGCACCGGCAGATGACGCCGCGCGACGTCCTTCAGATCGCCGAACCGCAGCGTCGTCGCGGCATCCGCCCAGGAGGAAAGACCGAAATCATGGCGCGGGAGCCGGGTTTGCTCGAGATAGGCGGCAAGGAACGCCTGGGCGTGCGCGCGGTCGATCGCACCCGTCACCACCGCATGCGTCCAGGCCCGAAAACAGGCATGCCGCGCGAATTGGTCGACCTCGGTGTCGAGCATCGGCCCTTCGAGCGCCGTCGCATTCTCGCCCATCAGCGAGATCAGGACGACGGGAATGGTCAACGTGAGGGCGTCGCCGAACGGATCTTCGCCAGGGCGATGCGCCACCAGGCGCAAGAGGGGCAGGAATGCGCGCCGGTCGCCGATCTCGGCGAGCACGTGGGCCAGCACGCAGAGCGCGTCGTGCTCGTGGCTGGACGCGTCGGCAACCGAGACGCGATCCATCAACGCGATCGCCGCATCGACGAAGCCTTCCGGCTCGGCGAGTGCCGCGTTGATGGCCTTCTCGGGAACCGTGTCGGACTCCGCGAAGTCCCTGATGATGTCGTCGAACGTCATGACATTGCTCCTAGCGTGCCAGCCTGGACCGTTTCGCCACGCCGGCCAACCTCCCGCGAGGCGTCATCCACGGCATTTTCGACGCGGTTCTCTCTGGCGTCGTGCGCATTTCCCATCGCGTGCGGCCGGGAAAGCGATGGCCGTTTTCAGGGGTTCCCTCACCCCGTTTCCTCCCCTATAAGGCGCGCCTAGCCAGATACCCTTCTCCCTTGCGCACCGGCCGGGCCGTTCCCGTTCCGGCGCTTTGCGCAAGCAGCCTGCCGCGGCGCGCCGGCGCGCGCAAAAAGAAAGCCCTGACGACCATGCCCAGACGCACCGATATCTCCTCCATCCTGATCATCGGCGCGGGACCCATCGTCATCGGCCAGGCCTGCGAGTTCGACTATTCCGGCACCCAGGCCTGCAAGGCGCTGAAGGCGGAGGGGTACCGGGTGATCCTGGTCAACTCCAACCCGGCGACGATCATGACCGATCCGGAGCTGGCGGACGCGACCTATATCGAGCCGATCACGCCGGAGGTGGTGGCCAAGATCATCGCGCGCGAGCGGCCGGACGCGCTGCTTCCCACCATGGGCGGGCAGACCGCGCTCAACACGGCGCTGTCGCTGCGCCGCATGGGCGTGCTCGAGCGCTACGGCGTCGAGATGATCGGGGCGAACGCCGAAGCCATCGACATGGCAGAGGACCGCTCGCTGTTTCGCGAGGCGATGGCACGCATCGGGCTGGAGACGCCGCGCTCCTGGCTCGCCAACGCCAGCGCCGTGAAGGACGAGGACCGCAAGCGCCACGAGGCCGAGCGGGCCGAGTTGAAAGCCTCCGACCCCGACGATCTCGACGCCGCGCTCGACGATCTTGAGACCCGCTGGAACCTCGGCGAAGGCGACCGCAAGCAGCGCTACATGAGCCATGCCATGGGCATCGCCGCCCAGGCGCTCGACGTCGTCGGCCTGCCCGCCATCATCCGCCCCTCCTTCACCATGGGCGGCACCGGCGGCGGCATCGCCTACAACCAGGCGGAGTTCTTCGACATCGTCCGCTCGGGCCTCGACGCCTCGCCGACGACGGAAGTGCTGATCGAGGAGAGCGTGCTCGGCTGGAAGGAGTACGAGATGGAGGTCGTCCGCGACAAGGCGGACAATTGCATCATTGTCTGCTCGATCGAGAACATCGATCCGATGGGCGTCCACACCGGCGATTCGATCACGGTGGCGCCGGCGCTGACCTTGACCGACAAGGAATACCAGGTGATGCGCAACGCCTCGATCGCGGTGCTGCGCGAGATCGGCGTGGAGACCGGCGGCTCGAACGTGCAGTTCGCGGTCAACCCGGCCGACGGCCGCCTCGTCGTCATCGAGATGAACCCGCGCGTGTCGCGCAGTAGCGCGCTCGCCTCCAAGGCCACCGGCTTCCCGATCGCCAAGGTCGCGGCGCGGCTCGCCGTCGGTTATACGCTGGACGAGCTGGAAAACGACATCACCGGCGGCGCGACGCCCGCCGCCTTCGAGCCTTCGATCGACTACGTCGTCACCAAGATCCCGCGCTTCGCCTTCGAAAAGTTCCCCGGCGCCGATCCGGTGCTGACGACCGCCATGAAGTCGGTCGGCGAGGTCATGGCGATCGGCCGCACCTTCGCCGAATCGCTGCAGAAGGCGTTGCGCGGGCTTGAGACGGGGCTGACCGGCCTCGACGAGATCGAGATCCCCGGCATCAGTGCGGGCGGCGACAGCGGCGACGACAGGAATGCCATCCGCGCCGCGCTCGGCACGCCGACGCCCGACCGGCTGCGCATGGTGGCGCAGGCGATCCGCATGGGCACCTCGCTGGAAGAGGTGCACGCCATGTGCGCCATCGACCCGTGGTTCCTGGAGCAGATCGGCGCCATCATCGCCATGGAGGCCCGCGTGCGCGAGCACGGGCTGCCCCAGGACGCGGCCAACCTGAGGATGCTGAAGTCGATGGGCTTCTCCGACGCCCGCCTTGCCTCGCTGGTCAGGAAGGACGCCGACGACGTCGCGGCACTGCGCCGGCGGCTCGGCGTGCACCCGGTCTACAAGCGCATCGACACATGCGCGGCCGAGTTCGCCTCGCCGACGGCCTACATGTACTCGACCTACGAGAGCCCGTTTGCCGGCGCGCCGGCCGACGAGGCGCAGGTCTCGGACCGGAAGAAGGTCGTCATCCTCGGCGGCGGACCGAACCGCATCGGCCAGGGCATCGAATTCGACTATTGCTGCTGCCACGCCGCCTTCGCGCTGGCCGACGCCGGCTACGAATCGATCATGGTCAACTGCAACCCCGAGACCGTGTCGACCGACTACGACACCTCCGACCGGCTCTATTTCGAGCCGCTCACGGCCGAGGACGTGCTGGAGATCCTGCGCGCCGAGCAGGCGGCGGGCACGCTCGTCGGCGTCATCGTGCAGTTCGGCGGCCAGACGCCGCTGAAGCTCGCCGACGCGCTGGAGAAGGCCGGCATCCCGATCCTCGGCACCTCGCCCGACATGATCGACCTGGCCGAGGACCGCGACCGCTTCCAGAAGCTTCTGACCAGGCTCGGGCTGATGCAGCCGAAGAACGGCATCGCCTGGTCGGTGGAGCAGGCCCGCGTGGTGGCGGGCGAACTCGGCTTCCCGCTGGTGGTGCGGCCGTCCTACGTGCTGGGTGGCCGGGCCATGCAGATCATCCACAACGAAGGCATGCTGCAGTCCTACCTGCTGGACACGGTGCCGGGGCTGGTGCCCGAGGACATCAAGCAGAAATACCCGAACGACAAGACCGGCCAAATCAACACTCTGCTCGGCAAGAACCCGCTTTTGTTCGACACCTACCTGTCGGGCGCCATCGAGGTCGACGTCGACTGCCTGTGCGACGGCCAGAACACCTATGTCTCCGGCATCATGGAGCATATCGAGGAGGCCGGCATCCATTCGGGCGACAGTGCCTGCTCGCTGCCGGTGCACTCGCTGTCGCCCTCCCTCGTCGACGAACTGGAGCGGCAGACGGCAGCGCTGGCCCGCGCGCTGCATGTCGGCGGGCTGATGAACGTGCAGTTCGCGGTCAAGGACGGCGACATCTACGTGCTCGAGGTCAATCCGCGCGCCTCGCGCACGGTGCCCTTCGTGGCCAAGACCATCGGGCGTCCCATCGCCAAGATCGCCGCGCGCATCATGGCCGGCGAGAGCCTGGACGAGGCCTTCGCCCATTACGGCGCCAAGCCCGACCCGCGCGCGCTCGGCCACATCGCGGTCAAGGAAGCCGTCTTCCCCTTCGCCCGCTTCCCCGGCGTCGACACGCTGCTCGGCCCGGAGATGAAGTCGACCGGCGAGGTGATGGGGCTCGACACCGACTATGCGCTGGCCTTCGCCAAGGCGCAGCTCGGCGCCGGCGTCGACCTGCCGCGCTCGGGCACGCTGTTCGTCTCGGTGCGCGACGAGGACAAGGCGGCCGTGCTGCCCTCGGTCAAGCGTCTGGCCGGCATCGGCTTCAAGGTGCTCGCCACGGGTGGTACCGCGCGGTTCCTGCGCGAAAACGGCGTCGAGGCCGAGAAGGTCAACAAGGTGCTCGAAGGCCGCCCGCACATCGAGGACGCGATCCGCAACCGCCAGGTCCAGATCGTGTTCAACACGACCGACGGCCAGAAGGCGGTGTCGGACTCCAAATCGCTCCGCCGCGCGACCCTGATGCAGAAGGTGCCGTACTACACGACGATGGCGGGCGCCGCGGCGGTGGCCGAGGCCATCGCGGCGCTGAAGGCGGGAAGTCTGGAAGTGCGGCCGCTGCAGAGTTATTTTTCGTAAGCGCGGTCGGCGGTAGGGAGTGGGCAGTCGGGACGACTGCGGACGAGGTTTGAGGACGCAAGCGAAACGTCGCGTTCCTTCGCGCCCCCCTCTGCCTGCCGGCATCTCCCCCACAGGTGGGGAGATCGGCAGTTGTCGCGTCAGCGCTCACCCTTCCAACGTCGGCGATTGGCGAAGCCGGCGGCGCGAGTAATCTCCCCCCTCGTGGGGGAGATGGGCGGCAGCCCAGAGGGGGGCGCGACGGAGCGGCCCCGTGGCGTGAGTTTTCACGCCCGGTTCACCGGATCGGATGATGAAGTTCGTCCCGTCGGTCACGCCCTACGACGTGTCGCAAAACCCCCGCGGCGAGCCGAAGCGCACCGCGCCGGCCTGCCGCGCGAAAGACGTGCCGCCTGGCCGCGCACCGTCACGACCGGCGTTCCAGTCGTCGAAACAACAGTCTTCCGGCGGCAGCAGTGCCCCGAGCAAGGCGGCAAGCAGGCGCAGGCGCTGTCCGAGCAACATGGCGTCCATCGGGCCGCTGCCGGTTTCGAGATCGTCCTCGAGATGCGGCCATTCCCATGGCGCGGATTCGACGACGTAGTCTAGCCCGTCTTATTCATGACGGCGTTTTCGCAAGGCTGGCGGATGTAGCATAAGCGGTTGATTTGGCGTAGGATTCGGTTGCTTAGGCCAATCCTGCCGACAACATCGCGCGAGCCACAC
>NZ_JAOAOQ010000007.1 GCF_030398385.1 Aquibium sp. ELW1220
AAAGCACCGCACCACCAGCGGCGGGCGAAGGGAACTCAAACCCATGCTATTCCTCGCCGCCCTGACCGCCGTGCGCGGCAAGAACGTGCTGGCCGACTTCTACCGGCGCCTCGTCGAGGCCAGAAAACCTAAGCGCCTCGCACTCACAGCCGTCATGCGAAAGATCGTCGTCATCGCAAACGCAAGGCTCGCACAACTCGAAGCGCAACTGACTTGATGAGGGCTGGGGTTGACTTGAGCTACCGCATAGGACCGTGGGTCACCTGCGCTACAGGCGGAGGGAGGGCGCTCTTACCGCATTGCCACGGAGTGGCAGCCTCCACCTTTCCTATCCCTTTGCGGGCTTCCCCGCATCCGCCTTCGTGGAGCGGAACAGGAAGGTCAGCAGGAACCAGACCAGTTTCGGCGACAGCATTTTCAGCGCATTGCGCGCCTCCTCGGGCGAGAGCTTCGCCGTCATCGGCATGGTGCCGAAGATCTTGCCCTTGATCACCAGCATGTCGCCGTCGCACTCGATCCCCGAGACGGTCATCAGCTCCTTCTTCGACCCGTCGACGATCCTCACGCCGACGGACTTCTTCGCGGTAGGGGCCGTCATCAGCGGATCGCCTTGTCGAAATCGATGCCCATGTCGTCGAACATCTTGATGGCGGTCGCGCGACCCGCGCCGAAGACCCCGCCGCCCGGATGCATGAAGGGGCCGACGAGATAGAGCCCGTCGACGCCCGGCACGGTGTACTGGCCGAGGTCGGGCGTCGGGCGGTGGCCGACGGTCTGATAGAGGAACGGTGCGCAGCCATGCATGTCGCCGTTGACGAAGGAGTTGGGCGAGGACCGCTCCATGTCGAGCGGCGACCAGTGGGTGGCGGCGATGATGTTGTCGCTGGTGAGGTTGGAGATGAAGGGCTGGTGCTGCCGCAGCGTCTCGGCGGCGTATTCCTCCTTGATCTCGTCCCAGTGGGCCGCGCCTTTTCCGGCGATGGCATAGGGCGCCATGGTGATCGAGTGGAAGATGCCGGCGCCTGCCGGTGCGCGCGAGGGATCGCCATGCGTCTCGTCGCCGCCGCCCAGCAGCCGGCGCGGCGGGATGCGCTTGCGCCGCAGGTGGTCGAAGTCGTCGAGCAGGTCCGACAGGCGGTCGTAGGGGAAATATTCCAGCATGGTGGAGCGGGTGATCTCCTCGCCGGCATGGTACGCCGTCCGCTCCTTCAGGTCGTAATGGCTGACGAACAGGCTCTGCGTCGAGGAATTTACGCGCTTCGCACGCTTGAGCACGGGCTCCGGCACGCCGTCGACGAACTTGCCCAGGAGATGCGGGTGCATCGAGCCGATCACCGCGTCACGGGCCTGCAACGCCTCCCCGGTGGTCAGCACCACGCCGGAGGCCTTGCCGCCGGACACCGTGATCCTTGCAATCTCGGCCTCGAGCCGCAGTTCGCCGCCATGGGCTTCCAGGCAGCGCACCAGCGCGTCGGTGAGCCCGCCCGAGCCGCCGAGCGGCTGCGAGACGCCGTAGGTGTGGATGATGCCGGGCATCAGGTAGATGCCCATGCCGGTGCCGAGTTCGTCGGGCAGCTGCAGGTTCTCGGTGACGAGCTTCAGAAGGTGGATCTTGACGCGATCGTCCTCGAACAGGTCGTCGATGATGTCGAGCGAGGAGCGGTTCATCGCGTCGAGGATCTCGCGGCCCTCGTCGGAGGGATCGAGCATCGCCATGAACGGCCCGAAGGGCAGCGGCGGCGCGTAGAGGCCAGACACGAACATCGGCATCATCTGCATGGAGCGCTGGGCGAAGCCGCGATAGGTCTCGGCGTCCTTCTCGCTGAACCTGGCGATCTCCTGGCAGGCGCGGTCGAGGTCCTTGTAGGTGATCAGCGTTTCGTTGCCGGGGAAGATCGACGCATAGGGGACGTCGGAGTAATTGTAGACGAGGCCGTGCCTGCCGATCAGGCCGAGTTCGTCCTCGGTCAGCATCGGGTTGCCCTGGATCATGATGTGGCAGCTCGAATGCAGGTCGTGGCGGTAGCCCGGCGTGTTGATCTCGCGGGTCACCACGCCGCCGCCCGGCCAGGCGAGGCGTTCGAGAACCAGAAACTTCTTGCCGGCCTTGGCGAGATAGGCCGCGGCCGTCAGGCCATTATGGCCCGCACCCATCACGATGACGTCGTACTTCGCGCCCATGCAATCCTCCCTGTGACGTTATTGGTCGACTGACCAATGCCTAGCCTGCACGATGCCGGGCGGGAAGAAGGCACATGTTTGTTCCCTCGGCGGGAGGCTCGTGATATCATTTCCCTTGGCTTGATGTCAGACGAGGAGGCGCCGATGGCGGCGATGACCGTACGCAACATTCCCGACGACATTCACAAGGCGCTGAAACGGCGCGCCAAGCAGCATGGTCGCAGCGCCGAGGCGGAGGTGCGGTCGATCCTGCAGGACGCTCTCGGGCAGCAGCCGAAGGTCGGGCTGGGCACCGCGCTTCTCGAACTCGGGCGCAAGATCAGAGAGGCAGGAGGCGAGTTCGAGCCGTTGCGGGACATGACGCCGGCGCGCTCGGTCGACTTCGGCAGCCCTGAATTCGACGGGCCGGACGCTGATGATCCTGGTTGATACAAACGTCCTGTCTGAGCCGATCAGGCCACACGGCAATCCCGTGGTGGCCCGATGGTTCAACACCTATCCCCCCGAGCAGCTTTTTCTTTCCGCAGTCAGTGTCGGGGAAGCGCTCGCCGGCCTGGCCACGATGCCGGTGGGGCGTCGCCGCCAAACTCTCGAACTCGTGCTCGACAGCCTGACGAACGCGATCTTTCCTGATCGGATCTTGCCCTACGACGAGAATGCGGCGCGGATCTACGCGACCGTCCTCGGCAAGGCGCGGTCGCGGGGCATCGCCATCGCCGGGCCGGATGCACAGATCGCCGCCATTGCGATCCAGCACGGATTCGCCGTCGCCACGCGCGACGTGGCGCCGTTCCGCGGCGTCGGCCTGCGCGTCGTGAACCCTTGGGACGAGGCGTGACGCCTTACATCTCAGAAAAGGTCTCGCTCACCCAGTCGGCGATGTAGTCGCGCAGCACGGTGCCGTTGTCGGCGCCGCAGTGCTCGACCTCGAAGTCGGTCGCCGTGGTGATCCTGAGTTCCCGCCTGGGGCTGTTCACCGCCTGGTCGTAGCTCTTGTGGGCGTATTCGACGGGGATCTGCCGATCGCCCGCGCCGTGGGTGACGAGGAAGGGAACGGTGATCTTCTCCACCACGCCGTTCAGGTCCATCGCCGGCGCCCAGTCCATGAACTCTTCGATGGTCTTCTTGCCGAAGACCCACATCACGTGGTCCCAGTAATGCGGCACCGGCCGGTCGCCCTCGCGCGCCATGCGGCGGCGCTGCATTTCGCCCCAGTCGTGGTTGGCTCCCATGACGGCGCAGAGCGCGAAGCGCTTCTCGAAGGCGGCGGCCCGTGGCGCGAAATAGCCGCCGAGCGACAGGCCGAAGATGCCGATGCGCTTCGGATCGACGTCCTTCCGGGTCAGGAGATAGTCGACGGCGCAGGACGCCCAGGCCTCCGAATCGTGCCGTCCGACGAGACCGCCCAGACGCAGGGCAGCCCCCGTTCCAGGCTGGTCGATGACCAGCGTGGACACGCCGCGGGCGGCGAAGGCCGCCGGGTTGCCGGCACCGAAGATCTGCTCCTTCATCGAATCGAGCCCGTTGCAGGAGACCAGCACCGGCGTCGGCCGCCCGTCGGGTGAGGGCGCCGGCACGAACAACGCGGGATAGCTCGCACCTTCGTACGGGATGTCGACGAATTCGCAGGCGAGACCCTGCAGTTCCACCCCGCGGCGGAACATGTCGAGGCCCCTGCGGTAGGCCTCCCAGCGCGGCGCATAGTCGCGCGACTGCATCCGCTCGGCGGCGAGGAGATAGCCGGCGCCGCGCTGGTACTTCAGGCCGGCGGAAAGCGCGCGGCCCTTCGCCTCGTCCGCCGCGCCATTGGCCAGAACCTGGTGCGCCACCTTCACCCAGGAATCGAAGAACAGGGCCGTGCCCGCATCCTCGCCCTTCGCGGCCGCCTCGCGGATCGGCCGGCAGGCCTCGTCGATTTCGCCGATGTTGCCGCCGCACATCAGGGCGAGGTTCGTCGAGAGGTTCCAGACGTAGTTTCCCGGAAAGGGTTCGAACATGGTGCTTGCCTCCCGATGGCGCTCGGCGTCAATGCCGGAGACTAATTGGTCAACTGACCAACCTTGTCAAGCCTGACCGCCCCGCCGGCGACGCCAGTGCCTTCGCGAGGCGTCTTCCTCCTCGCACGGCGACAGGTTCACGCGCGCGCGACGAACCGGCAGCTGAGGCACCGATGATCGTTGACAGCGCCAGCGATTTCCCTTATTTGGTCAACCAATCAAGAAGGGCGCGTCATGCGCCGGGAGGAGAGCCGAATGAGGATCGTCGTCACCGGAGCCGGCGGGTTCGTCGGCTCTGCACTTGTGGAGCGGCTCGAAACGGCCGGGCTGCCCGGGCGCGAGGAGCCCGTCGCCGAGGTCGTGGCGGTCGACGCGCTGGCGCCGTCGGCAACGGGCTCTGCCGCAGGGCAGGGCGCGGTCCGGGCGGTAACGGGCGATCTCGCCGATCCTGCCCTGCTCGACAGGATCTTCGAGCGGGACGTCGACGTCCTGTTCCACCTCGCCGCCGTGCCCGGCGGCGCTGCCGAGCGCAACTACGCCGCCGGCTGGGCGGCCAACGGCGCGGCAATGATCTCGCTGTTCGACCGTGTGGCCGCGCAGGCGCGGCCGGCGCGTCTGGTCTTTGCCTCCACGATCGGCGTCTTCGGCGTGCCGCTGCCGACCGACAGGGTCGACGACGAGACCCTCCCGCTGCCGACGATGAGCTATGGCGCGCAGAAGCTGATGGCCGAGACGCTGCTCACCGACCATGCCCGGCGCGGGACGATCGACGGCGTCGCCCTGCGCCTGCCGGGGATCGTGGCGCGGCCGCGCCTGGCCGGCGGCCATCTCTCGGCCTATCTCAGCAACATATTCCACGCGCTCGCTGCCGGGGAGGACTTCGAGTGCCCGGTCTCGCGCGCATCGACCTCATGGTTCATGTCGCGCGAGCGTTGCGTCGACAACCTGCTGCACGCGGCAGGGCTGCCGTTCGAGAGCCTCGGTGCCCGACGCGCCTTCAACCTGCCGGCGCTGCGACTTTCCATGGACGAGGTCATCGACGGGCTTGCCGCGCATTTCGGCGAGGCGATCCGGGGCCGCGTCAGCTACGCGCCCAATCCGGGGCTGGAGGTACAGTTCGGATCCTACCCGGCCCTCTACACGCCGATCGCCGACCGTCTCGGCTTCCGGCACGATGGAACCGCCGCCGATCTCGCCGCCCGGGCGCTGGGGCTGGCCGCGGGCCGGTCTGTGCATGGAGCCTCCGCATGAGCTACGTTCCCGTGCGACGGGTGGTGACCGGGCATGACGGCCAGGGCAAGGCGGTGGTGTTGACCGACGGCGAGCCGCCGGTGATCGTCCGCAGTCCGATGCAGGCGGGCCTCGCCTTCCACGAGATCTGGAACACCGCCCGGATGCCCGCCGTCATCGAGCCGACTTTCGACGAGCCGACGCTCGGCCGTACCGACACCGCTCCGCCGCGCAACGGCACGGTGATCCGGATCGTCGACATGCCGCCGGAGGGGCTGGAGGGACCGAGGCTCGACAAGGACCAGGCGCGCGAACTGTTCTCGGCGGTGGGGCTGGCCGAGAACGCCGAGCACCACAAGGCGGGCCGGCATCCGCTGATGCACCGGACGGAGTCGATCGACTACGGCATCGTCCTGTCGGGCGAGATCGTGCTGCTGCTCGACGACAGCGAAGTTCATTTGAAGCAGGGCGACGTCGTCGTCCAGCGCGGCACCATCCATGCCTGGACGAACCGGACCGACACGATCTGCCGCATGGCATTCATCCTGACGGACGGGCGGTTTGCGCCCGACCTCGCGCACGCGGTAGAGCGGTGGGACGCGAAAACCGGAGCATGAGAATGGAACTGCCGAAAATGCCGAGCATGCGCCTCGACGGGCGCCGTGCGCTGGTCACCGGAGCGGGGCGCGGCCTTGGTCTCGCCTGCGCGTCGGCGCTGGCGCAGGCCGGGGCGCATGTCACGCTCGTCGCCCGGACCGGCGCCGAAGTCGAGGAGGCTGCCGCAGCGATCCGCGCGCGCGGCGAACAGGCGACCGCCGTCGCGCTCGACGTGACCGATCTCGACGCGGCGGCGGCGTTCATGGAGACCGGCGAGGCGCATGACATCCTGGTGAACAACGCCGGCACCAACAAGCCGGGACCGATGGCGGAGGCAAAGGTCGCGGATTTCGATCTGGTGATGGGGCTGAACCTGCGGGCGGCCTACTTTCTCTCGCAGGCCTTCGTGAAGCGGCTGCTTGCCGGGAAGCGGCCTGGATCCGTCATCAACATGTCCTCGCAGATGGGGCTCGTCGGTGCTGCCAACCGCACGATCTACTGCGCCTCGAAGTACGCCATCGAAGGCCTGACCAAGGCGATGGCGGTGGAACTCGCGCCGGCGGGCATCCGCGTCAACTCGATCTGCCCGACCTTCATCGAGACGCCTATGACGAAGCCGTTTTTCGAGAACGCCGCGTTCCGCGAGGCGACGCTGGCCAAGATCAAGCTCGGCCGCATCGGTTCGGTCGAGGACGTGATGGGTGCGGTGGTCTATCTGGCATCCGATGCGGCGTCCCTGGTGACGGGAAGCGCGATCGTCGTGGACGGCGGCTGGACTGCGGAATGAGAAGGACGAGCCGCATGCGCGGCGGGAGGAAATCATGATCCGATATCTGAAGACCGGCGCCGATGCCGCCGACACGCTCGAGGCCGACCGCAAGGTGCGCGCGACCGTGGAATCCATCCTCGACGACGTGGCGCAGCGCGGCGACGCGGCCGTGCGCGAGCTGTCGGAGAAGTTCGACAGATGGACGCCGGAGCGCTTCCGTCTGTCCCAGGCCGAAATCGACGCGCTGATCGCCAGCCTTCCGGACGAGGTGATCACCGACATCCAATTCGCGCAGGCGCAGATCCGGCGCTTCGCCGAGGCGCAGCGCGCCTCGATGACCGACATCGAGGTCGAGACGCTGCCCGGCATCCGGCTCGGCCACAAGCATGTGCCGGTCGAGAGCGTCGGCTGCTACATTCCCGGAGGCCGCTACCCGATGGTCGCCTCGGCCCACATGAGCGTGCTGACGGCGAAGGTGGCGGGCGTCAAGCGCGTCATCGCCTGCACGCCGCCGCTCGCCGGCGTCGCGCCCGCCGCCACCATCGCGGCCATGGCCATGGCCGGGGCCGACGAGATCTACCTGCTCGGCGGCATCCAGGCGATCGCGGCGATGGGTCTTGGCACGGAGACCATCGAGCCGGTCGACATGCTGGTCGGCCCCGGCAACGCCTTCGTCGCCGAGGCCAAGCGCCAGCTCTACGGCAAGGTCGGCATCGATCTCTTCGCCGGCCCGACCGAGACGCTGGTCATCGCCGACGACACGGTGGACGCCGAGATCTGCGCCACCGACCTGCTCGGCCAGGCCGAGCACGGGCCGACCTCGCCGGCGATCCTGCTGACCACGTCGAAACGTATCGCCGACCAGATCGAAGCCGAGATTCAGCGCCAGCTGGAGCGCCTGCCCACCGCCGACGTCGCCAGCGTCGCCTGGCGCGACCATGGCCAGGTCATCCTGTGCGACACGCGCGAGGAACTGCTCGCCGAAGCCGACCGCATCGCGTCGGAGCACGTGCAGGTGATGACGCACGAGCCGCGCTGGTTCCTGGAGAACATGCGCAACTACGGCGCGCTGTTCCTCGGCCCGCGCACCAATGTCGCCTATGGCGACAAGGTGATCGGCACCAACCACACGCTGCCGACGAAGCGCGCAGCGCGCTACACCGGCGGTCTGTGGGTCGGAAAATTCCTCAAGACCTGCACCTACCAGGAGGTCGTCACCGACGAGGCGAGCGCGATGATCGGCGAATACTGTTCGCGGCTCTGCGCCATCGAGAATTTCTCCGGCCACAAGGAACAGGCTGACATCCGCGTGCGCCGCTACGGCGGCAAGAACGCGGCCTGAGCCTTGCGGGCAATTGCTCCGTGACAGCCGCCCGGGCCGATCGCGGATCGGCCGGGCGGCACCGAGTTTCGAGAGGGGGAGGGTAAGCCATGGCCGACGGACTTTTTCCGGACCTGCGTCCGTGTCATGTCGGCATCAGCGTCCGCGACATGGACGAAGCCGTCGCCTTCTGGTCGGAGGTCTTCGGATTCGAGCTCGATTTCAAGGCGGAGCTGAAAGGCATCGGGACGACCGTGGCTTTCCTGAAGCGCGACGGTTTCCGCATCGAGCTGTTCCAGAAGGCAGGCGCCGTGCCGGCACATGCGGACCGGCTGAAGCCCAACACCGACCTTCTCACCCACGGCACCAAGCACATCGCCTTCTCGGTGGAGGACGTGCAGGCCGCCGCGGAGACATTGCATGCGCGCGGCGTGCGCATCGTCGGCATCATGCGCGGCCATGGCGTGCCGATGCAGGCGGAGGACGATCCGCGCCTTGACGGCGTCAAGCAGCCGGCCATGGCGCTGTTCTTCCTCGACGCGTCCGACACGCTGGTCGAGATCATCCGCCGCGGCGACTTCCAGGATTGAGCCGCGCTTGAGGCTTCGCCCGTATCGCGCCATAAGGCATCGAAAGACGGGGTGGAGGAGCGCCGCTTGTCGGAGCGCGGGCTGGACGTGTCACGGCAGGAGCCGGATCTGAGTGCGGCCGGACAGGCCAAGATCAAAGCGCTCGCCGCTGCGCTGCGTGTCGAGCCCGCAGGGCTCCCCGGGTTCGAAGCCGGCGCGCGCCTCGCCGACCTCGCGCGCCGCATGGACCAACATGACCACGATCGCGACGCGCCGGTGCGCGAGGTGATGGCGCGGCTCGGCGACCGCTGGTCGACGCTGATCCTGCTCGTGCTGTCGGCCGGCACCTTCCGCCATGCGGAACTGCGCCGCCTGATCGCCGCGCTATCGGCCGAAAAGGCGATCTCGCAGCGCATGATGACGCTTCGGCTGCGCGCGCTGGAGCGCGACGGCATGGTCGAGCGGACGGTGACGCCGACGGTGCCGCCGCGCGTCGATTACGCGCTGACGCCGATGGGGCGCGAGTTCGTCGGGCTCGTCCATGGCATGCTGCGCTGGCTCGAGGCGCACGACGCCCGCATCCTTGCAAGCCGGACAAAGTTCGAGGCGGAAATGCGCTGATCTCCGCCTCGAAGGTGTCCGGCTGGAGGGAGGCCGGATCGGGAGTTCAGACAAAGAGCGTGGTCTTCGCCATGTTATCGGCCGCCTGCGACATGTCCACGGGCGGGAAGCTCTCGTGCATGGAATGCGGCATCTTGAGGTTCCTGTAGTAGACGTTCGAGCCCTGGCTCGGCGTCCAGCGCACCGTCTCGAAGTCCGGCTCGTAATTGTGGTAGCCGCCGGAGTTCAGCTCGATGCGCATGCCGCCGGGCTCGCGGCAGTAGAGATAGTCCTGCTCGCCCATGCCGTGCCGGCCCGGGCCGAATTCGATGTCGATGCCTGCGTCGAGCAGCACGTCGGCGGCACGGCGCAGGTCCTCGCGCTGGTCGACCCAGTAGGCGATGTGGTTGACGCGTCCTTGGGCACCGGAGAAGTCGGCGACGAGACCCATGTCGTGCGAGCGCTCGCAGACGGTGGTCATGCCGAAGACGACGAACTCGCCGAAATTCGCCTCCGGATCGGCCACCGTCGCTTCCATGTAGCGATGGCCGAGCGTCTCGCGATACCAGTGCGCATCCTTCTCGGGATGGGCCGTGGCGATGGTGACGTGGTCGATGGAGCGCGCCGCCACGCCGCGCGGCCTGAAGCGCTGCGGCCGGTTGGGGAACAGCGGCGCCATGTCGCCTTCGGCCCTGAAACGGGTGACGTCCCAGAACAGATGGTGCTCGTGACCGCCGGGGCCACGATAGCGGTAGGCCTTGCCGTGGCCGGCATTGCCGTCGAACCAGCCGATGCCCGCGCGGGCCGCCTCGATGCGCTTCACCGCCGCGTCGAGCTGCTCCGGCCCCTGCGCGCGCCAGCCGATGTGGCCGAGTGCCGGCTGCGGTCCTTCGACCAGTTCGAGGCTGTGATGGAAATGCTCGCCCCAGCCACGCAGGAAGACCGAGCTGCCGTCGCGGCTCGATTCCACCAGTCCAAGCACTTCCTTGTAGAAGAGGAGCGACTCCTCGATCCTCGGCGTGACCACCCGCACATGGGCGAGTTGCGATATCAGGCGCTCGTACATGGACGTTTCTTCCCTGGCTGGCGACGCGGCCTCAGGCCGTCTCGGATCCCTGCCTTGGATAGGCGACCGCCGATGCTGATTCAAGAAAATTTTGGTCATACAACTAACCAGAATTTGATTGAACCCGTCCGGAGGCTGGTTTAGCGTGCCGCCCGTTCGCCAGCCCTCGTGCGGGGAGGACGACGACGCGGTCGGGAGGAACGACGTGACGCAGACCAGGACGAGACTCATCTCTGTGGAGGAAGGCTTCATCATCCCCGAGGTGGTGGACGAACTGCGCCGTCTGGCGGGCGGCGTGCCCAGCATGAAATCGGGGCCGATCGCAGGTCCGTTCATGCCGAAGCTGCTCGACATCGGTGCCGGCCGCATCGCCGAGATGGACGCCGACGGCGTCGACATCCAGATCCTGTCGCTTTCGGCGCCGGGGGTCCAGAAGTTCGATCCTGACACGGCGCTGTCGCTCGCGCGGCTGGCCAACGACAGCCTGTCCGGGGCCATCAAGGCGCATCCGGACCGGTTCGCCGGGCTTGCCGTCGCCCCGCCACAGGCACCCGCCGAGGCCGCGAAGGAACTCGAGCGCGCGGTGACGAAGCTCGGCCTCAAGGGCCTGATCGTCAACTCTCACACCGGTGATGAATATCTCGACGACCCGAAGTTCTGCCCGCTGCTGGAGGCAGTCGAGGCGCTCGGCGTGCCGCTCTACATCCACCCGCGCGAACCGGGTGCCGGCCTCTGGGACGGGCTCATGGCGATGACCGGCTTCACCGTCGGCTGGGCCTATGCGGTGGAAACGGGAACACATGCCCTGCGCATGATCGCGGCCGGCGTCTTCGAGCGCTTCCCGAAGCTGCAGATCGTGCTCGGGCATCTCGGCGAGGGAATCCCCTTCATGCTCCAGCGCATCGACAACCGCTACCCGTTCGAGATCGGGGTCACCGGCAGGACGCCTCTGCCCCGCAAGCCCAGCGAATACTTCCGCACCAATTTCACCGTCGCCACCAGCGGCATGAACTTCGCCGCGCCGATGCGCGCGGCCATCGACATCCTGGGCGCCGACCGCATCATGTTCGCTGCGGACCACCCCATGGAGGACCAGAAGGCGGTGGTCGAGGAATACTTGGCCATTCCGCTGACCGACGCCGAACGACGGCAGATCAGCGAACTGACCGCCCGCCGCGTCTTCAAGATTGCCGTCTAGGCCAAAGGAGGAAATCCATGTCGTCATCCCTTCAGGGTCGCGTGGCCATCGTGACCGGCGGCGCCGGCGGCATCGGCGCGGCGACCTGTGCAGTGCTCGCCGCGCGCGGCGCCGCCGTCGTCGTCGCCGACATCGACCCGTCCCGTGCCCGGGCGGTCGCCGACGGGCTGGCGCGCGACGGGCATGATGCGATGGCCGTCGCCGTCGACCTCGCCGAGGAAGCCTCTGTCGCAGCCCTGTTCGAGGCAACCGTGGCGCGGTACGGGCGGCTCGACATCCTCGACAACAACGCCGCCATCCTGACGCCCGATCTCGCCCGGCGCGATCTCGACATGGCGTCGATGGAGACCGAGGTCTGGGACATCACCTTCCGCGTCAACGTGCGCGGCACGATGCTGTGCTGCCGCCAGGCGCTGCGGATCATGGAAGGCCAGGGCGCGGGCGTCATCGTCAACACCGCATCCAATCTCGCGCTCCAGGGCAACGTCATCCAGGCCGCCTATTCCGCGTCGAAGGCGGCCGTGATCCAGATGACGCGCTCGATCGCCACCTCGCACGGCAAGCGCGGCATCCGCTGCAACGCCGTACTGCCCGGCCTGACGGGATCGGCGGCGGCGCTCGGCAACCTGCCGCCGCGGCTGATCGAGATCGTCACCGAGGAGACGCTCACGCCCTATCTCGGCGATCCGATGGACATCGCCCACACCGTCGCCTTCCTCGTCTCCGACGAGGCGCGCTACATCACCGGCCAGACGATCGTCGCCGATGGCGGTACCTCGATCCACATTCCCGGTTACGCGCGGCTGGCCGAGATGGTCGCGGGCGGCTGAGGGAGAGGCCGGCATGACCAGACAGGCACCTGCGCGCGGAAAACTCTCGGATCGGCTGGCCGGCAAGGTCGCGGTCGTCACCGGCGCCGGCAGCGGCATCGGCGAGGGCTGCGCGAAGATGTTTGCCCGTCACGGCGCCTGCGCCGCCGCCGTGGATATCGACCGCGCCGCGCTGGAACGCGCACGCACGGAACTGAAGGAAGAGGGGCTGGACTTTGCCATCCGGCAGGCCGACCTGACCGATCCAGGCGCGGTGGGCGACCTCGTCGCCGGCATCGGCGCCGAATTCGGCCGCATCGACGTGCTGGTCAACGCGGCAGCCGTCGCCGACTTCGTCTGGATCGAGGAAATGGACTACGAGCGTCACTGGCGGCGCACGCTGGCCGGCGAGCTCGATACGGTGTTCCTGATGTGCAAGGCCGCCTGGCCGCACCTCGCCGCCGGCGGCAGCGATGCCTCGATCGTCAATCTCGCCTCCGTGAACGCCTATGTGGCGCTGAAGGGCTCGGCGGCGCTGGCGCACACCGCCGGCAAGGGCGGCGTCCTGTCCATGACGCGACAGCTCGCCATGGAAGGCGCTCCGCACGGCATCCGGGTCAACTCGATCTCGCCCGGGATGATCGTCACCGGAGCGACGAAGCCCGTCCTCGAGAAACCCGAATTCGTCGCAGCGGTGAAGGAGAAGCTGATGCTCGACCGGCTCGGCCAACCCGAAGACATCGCCTGGATGGCCGTCTATCTTGCCTCCGACGAATCGACCTACGTCACCGGTGCGGACTTCCGCGTCGATGGCGGCGCACTTGCCTGGTAGATGGAAAGAAGGACGACCGAAGGATGATCATCGAAGTGGCCTCCATCCGCGTGAAGGATGGTTCCGAACCGGAGTTCGAAGCGGCGGTCGGCAAGGCAGTCGAAGTGTTTCGGCGCGCCGAGGGCTGCCTGGGCCTGCACCTGCAGCGCTGCATCGAGGAGCCGTCTCTCTACGAGGCGGTCATCCGCTGGCAGACGCTGGAAAACCACACGGTCGACTTCCGCGGCTCCGAACTCTTCCAGGAATGGCGGGCGCTGGTCGGTCCGTTCTTTGCCGAGCCGCCGGCGGTGCGCCACTACGCGGTCGCGGTTCCGCGCGCCGACTTCTGAGGCGCTCAGTCGCCGATCGTCGTGCCGCCGTCGACGACCAGATTGTGGCCGTTGACGAAGGCGCCCGCCGGCGATGCCAGGAAGACCGCCGCACCGGCCACCTCGTCCACCGTGCCGACACGCCGCAACGGCGTCTTCAGGAGGCGGGGGCCGAGGATGTCCGCATTGCCCGTGATAGGCTTGGCAAACTCCGTGTCGATCAGCCCCGGCGAGATGGCGTTCGTGCGGACGCCGTTCGGTCCGAACTCGACGGCGTAGTTGCGGGCCAATTGCGCGACGGCGGCCTTCGACAGCGCATAGACGCCGATCTTGCCGTTGCCGCGCAGGCCCGAAATGCTGGAGGTCAGGATCACGGATCCGTCGCGGCGCGCCGCCATGCCCGGGATGACGCGGTTGCAGAGCTGCATGGTGCTGCGCAGGTTGATGCGCATGATCGCATCGTATTCCTCGTCGGTCGCGGTCGTCAGCGAGCCGAAATGCGGGTTGATGCCGGCATTGCAGACCAGCACGTCGATCCGGCCGAGAAAGGCTTCCGCCGCAGCGACCAGACGGTCGAGCGCGCCGTCGTCGCCCACGTCGCAGACAATCGCCGTGACGTCGATGCCGTCCCCGGCAAGCGACTCCCGGGCTTCGGCAAGGCCGCCTTCGTCGATGGACGAGACGACCACGCGGGCACCGGCCCGGCCGAGCTCCCGGGCGACGGCGAGGCCGATGCCGCGATGCGCGCCGGTGACCAGCGCGCCCTTGCCATGGAGGGAGAAGAGAGAGGAAGCCATGCGGAAAGCCTTATTGGTCGGTCGACCAATCCATAGCGATCCGCCGGCGTCGTGTCAAAGCGCGATCAGGCCTCGCCGAGCCCTTCCAGTCCCTTGACGACGAACTGAAGCAGCACGTCGTAAGCGGCGTCGAGATCGTCCGCCGTCACGGCACCGCCCGACAGCGCATCCAGACGTCGATTGCGCGACAGAGTCTGGAGCATGGCCACCAGCACCATGGAGAATCCGCGCATGAGCAGGGGCCTCGAGACGGCGGGGAGGGCGGGCTCCAGCTTGGACAGGAACAGTTCCGCGGTATCGTCGAAATTCTCGTGCAGCAGGTGCAGCCAGCGGTTCGTCTGTCCCAGCTGGGCGAGGATGAGGAGATAGGACGACCAGCCGGGCAGGCCGCTTGCCATCTGCTCGAACAGCGGATGCATGAAGGCATCGACGATGCTGCGGGTGTCGAGCCGGCCGTCGGCCTCGATCGCGGCTAGGCGCTCGCGCCGCATCTGGTTGAGGATGTGGGCGCGTCGTCCCACCACCTCGGCAAACAGCCGCTCCTTGGTGCCGAAATGATAGCTGGCAAGCGCCAGCGTCACGTCGGCCTGCTGGGTGATGTCGCGCAGGGAGACGGTATCGAACGTGCGGTCGCCGAACAGCGTCTCCGCCGCGTCGAGAATCTTGTCGCGGGTGTTGTCCGTCGACTGCTTCTGCTGCCGCTTCGCGGCCGGTCTGGCTGCAGCACCTGACTTGACGGTCATGGCGTATCCTCTCTTGCCTGCGGCCGGGTCCCATCGACCTGTCCGTCGTCCTCGGGCGCGCCGCCCGGCCTCGCTGTCATGCCGCCGACCCGCATCGGCGCGTCGCCGCCGACCCTAAGAGCAATCGGTGAATCACGGCAACGATCCGCGGAATATCCACCGTTAAGCATCGAATCCGCAATGGGAGAACGTGCGCATATGCCGTTGCGAGCCGGGTTTGGACCAGGCCGCGTGCGTCGCGACATCGCAAAGGCGAAGCCTTGAGCTTTCGGAGCGCTGGGAGACGTCTCGCCGGCACGAAATCCGGTTTTCCTTGGGAGCAGCCGGTTCGGGCCGCGGGCTTCGACGCGCATCGCGCACCGCGATTCCAGCCGGTTCATGGTGACGTGTCCCTTTGCCACAAAGGCCTTTACCAAAATTGGTCGGTCGTATAAACAAGATTTCGCGAAGGCATCGCGGGAGGATCTGATGGCTTGTGTCGAAAGCGTGCTGGTGGTCGGCGGCGGCATCGCCGGGCTCTGTCTCGCGATCGGTCTGCGGGACCGGGGCGTCGCCGTCGACATCGTCGAGGTCAAGCAGGAGTGGACCGTCTACGGCGTCGGCATCATCCAGCAGTCCAACGTCGTTCGCGCCATGGCCGATCTCGGCATCGTCGACCGCTACCTCGATGCGGCCTTTCCATTCGAGAACCCCTGCCTCTACGGGCCGGACGGCAGGCTGCTCGCGAAGCTGCCGGGGCTGCGCCTGGCCGGCCCGGATTATCCCGCCAATCTCGGCGTGTCGCGGCTGGCGCTGCACAACGTGCTCGTCGACGAAGCGCGCAAGCGGGGCGCCGGTGTCACGCTCGGGGCCAGCGTCGCGTCGATCGAGGCCGATGCCGAAGGCGTCGACGTCGTCTTCACCGACGGGCGCAGCGGTCGCTACGACATCGTGGTCGGCGCCGACGGACTGTACTCCCGCGTCCGGGAACTTCTCTTCGGCGACCGCTATCGCCCGCGCTTCACCGGCCAGGCCGTCTGGCGCCACAATTTTCCGCGGCCGGAGGCGATGGATCACCTCTGTGCCTATCCGACGCCGAACGGCAATGCCGGGCTGTGCCCGCTGTCGCACGACACGATGTACATGTTCGTCACGTCGGCCGAGCCCGGCAATCCGCGCATGCCCGAGGACCAGCTGCCGGCGCTGATGCGCGACCGGCTGAAGGACTATGGCGGCATCATCGCCGAGCTGCGCGAGACGATCAGCGACCCGGCGGAAGTGGTCTACAAGCCGATGGAGGTCGTCTTCGTCGACGAGCCCTGGTTCCGCGACCGGGTGATCCTGATCGGCGATGCGGCCCACGCCACGACGCCGCATCTGGCGCAGGGCGCCGGCATGGCAATCGAGGATGCCGTCGTTCTGGCCGACGAGCTCGGCCGCCGCGATGACTGGAAGGATGCGTTCCAGTCGTTCCACGGCCGGCGCTTCGAGCGCTGCAAGGCGATCAGCCAGGGATCCATCCAGGTCGGCGAGTGGGAGATCAACCATTCGCCCGAGGCCGACCACAAGGGCATGCTCGTCGCCATGATCACGCTGGCCGCAGAGCCGATCTGACGGCAGCGCCGTCTTTCAACCGGAGGAGAGTTCGACATGAAGATTGCCTTGGTGGGAGCGACCGGAAAGGCGGGCTCGCGCGTGCTGCAGGAGCTGCTCGGGCGCCGCCACACGGTCACCGCCATCGTCCGGCATCCCGAGAACGTGCCGGCGCACGAGCGGGTCACGGCGAAGGGAACGGATGGGAGCCAGGCGTCGCTCGCCGACGCGATGAAGGACCATGATGCGGTGGTGAGTTCGGTCCGCTTCGTGGACCTCGCTCCCGAGGTCCTGGTGCCCGCGGTGCAGGCTTCGGGCGTGAAGCGCTACGTGGTGGTCGGCGGCGCGGGCAGCCTTCTGCATCCGGACGGTGTGCAGGAGGTCGACCATCCCGATTTTCCCGATTTCGCCAAGCCGAATTCCCGGCGAGGGGGCGATCTGCTCGACCTTCTGAAGGCGACGACGGATCTCGACTGGACGTTCATCTCGCCGCCGCGCGCTTTCATCGCCGGCGAACGCACCGGACAGTTCCGCTACGGCAAGGACCACATGCTGCTGACGGCCGAGGGCAAGCCGACGTCGATCTCCTTCGAGGACTTCGCGCTGGCGCTGGCCGACGAGATCGAGATGCCGCGCTACGTCAGGCAGCGCTTCACGATCGGCTACTGAGAGCGGATTCGGGCGTATTCGGGCGACACGCGCAGCTTTCACCGGGGCGGACGATGATGAAACTCTATCACGCTGCGACGAGCGTCTGCTCGCAGAAGGCCCGCCTCGTCTTCGCCGAGACCGGGACCGCCTGCGAGAGCGTCCTGCTCGACCTGACGAAGGGCGAGCACATGACGCCGCAGTACCGCGCGCTGAACCCCGACGCGGTCGTCCCGACCCTCGTCCACGACGGCCTCGTGGTGCGCGAGTCGAGCCTCGTCGTCGAATATGTCGACCGCGTCGCCGGCGGTGGCCTGATGCCGCGCGAACCCCTGGCGGAGGTCGCGACGCGGCTTTGGCTGGTTCGGACGCTGGCCATTCACGAGGCCGTCAACTCGATGACCTTCGCCACGTTGATCCGTGAGCAGGAACGGGCCCGGCGGACACCGGCCGAGATCGAGGCATGGCTCGCCTCGACGCCCAATCCGCAGACCGCCGCGAAGCGCCGCGACCTGATGGAGAACGGGGTGGAATCGGTCTTCGTCGATGGCGCCCTGCACGTGCTGCTCGGCATGCTGCGCGACATGGCGGCCGCACTCGACGCCGGGATCTGGCTCAATGGCAGCGCCTACTCGCTTTCCGACCTTGCCCTCACCGCCTATGTCGACCGCCTCGATCGGCTCGGGATGGCGCACCTTTGGACCGGCAGGTATCCGGCGGTCGCCGCCTGGCTGTCGCACTGCCGCAGCCGGCCGAGCTACGCGACGGCGATCGAAAGCCACATCCCCGCGGGCGCCGCGGATGCGGGGCGGCTCGCGGGCGAGCGCGCCTGGCCCGCCATCGCCGCCCGGCTCGGCTGACGCGCCAGGGAGGAAGCGGTGTCTCGCAAAATCATGGACAGCACTGCCGATCGGCGTCATTACTTGGACAACCAATCAATATTGAGTTCGTGCCGGCTTCGTCCGGTGCGGCATGGCCGGGGAGGGGCAGCGGACTGATGGCACTCATCCAGCAGACGGCGGTCGCCCTGGCCGTGCTGGCCCTCTGGGCCTTCGGCGATGCCATGGGCACCTTCAATCCGGACGTCCTGCCGCCGCTGAGCGACGTGGCGACCCAGTTCGTCGCGATCTGGGCCCGGCCGGAGTTCGTCGCGGCGCTGGCCGGCACGCTGCGCGACGCGGTCGCCGGGATCCTGTGCGCCGCGGTGCTGGCGATCCCGCTCGGCATTCTCATCGGCATGTCGGGCGCGGTGGAGCGCGCCACGCGCACGCTGCTCGATTTCGGCCGCTCGTTTCCGGTGGTCGCGCTCCTGCCGATCCTCGTCCTGGTCATCGGCGCCAACGCCCAGATGAAGATCGTGTCGATCTCGATCGCCTGCTTCTTTCCCATCCTGCTGCAGACCATTTACGGCGCCAGGCGGATGGAGCCGACCATCGTCGACACGGTCCGGAGCTTCCGCATCCCCTTCCGTCTGCGCTTCTTCAAGGTGATCCTGCCGGCCGCATCGCCCTTCATCGCCACCGGACTGAGGATCGCGACGTCGGTGTCGATCCTCGTGGCCGTCGGGACGGAGGTGATCATCCCGATCACCGGCCTCGGGCAGCAGATCTCGCTCGCCCGCATCAACAACCAGGTCGCGGTGGCCTTCGCCTACGTCCTCTATGCTGGCCTGCTCGGCATGATCCTGACGTCGCTGTGGGAGCAGGTCGAGAACCGGTTGCTTGCCTGGAACCGCCGCGGGAAGGGGGAGTGATGGCCATGACGAAGACAAGACGCGCCCTGTCGCGGCGCCTCCTGGACATCGCGGCGCTTTGGTGGCTGCCGGTCTGCCTTTTCCTGCTTTGGCTGGTGGGATCGTCCGGTTCGACGAATTTCTACTTCCCGCCGCTGTCGCGCATCCTGTCGGTTCTCTGGCGCGATCTCACCACGGGAAGCCTGCCCGGCGACATGGCGACCAGTCTCGGCAACATGGGCGCCGGGCTGTTCTTCGCCGTGCTGCTCGGCGTTTTCTGCGGGCTGCTCATCGGCGAATACGCGACCGTGCGGCGCGCGCTGACGCCCACCCTCAACTTCCTGCGCTCGGTTCCGCCGGCCGCGATCGTGCCGATCGTCATCATCGCCCTCGGCATCGGCTCGGCGCCAAAGATCTTCATCATCGCGCTGACCTGCTTCTGGCCGGTGTGCCTGAACACGATCGACGGCGTGCGCGGCATCTCCCCGCAACTCGTGGACACGGCACGCGCCTTCCGCATTCCACGCCTCCTCTATTTCCGCCGGGTGCTTCTGATGGCGGCGCTGCCGCAGATATTGGCCGGCGTGCGCATCGCCATCGCGGTCGCGCTGGTGCTGATGGTCATCAGCGAGTTCTTCGGCGCCAGCGCCGGGCTCGGCTTCTACATCAACGAGAACAAGCAGCGCTTCGCCATGGCCGAGACCTGGGCCGGGACGCTGCTCGTCGGATTGCTCGGCTACCTGCTGAGCACCCTGTTCCTGCGCATCGAACGCTGGCTGCTCGCCTGGTACTTCCAGGATGCGGACGCGTCGGGCCGGGCGACGGGCTGAGCGAGGGAACACGGGCAATGAACGGGCCGCACATGATCACCCTGTCGAAGGCAAAGAGGCTCGAGGTGAGCGGGCTCGGCAAGAGCTATGGCACGCTGTCGATCCTGTCCAATCTCACTCTCACGGTCGAGCCGGGTGCCTTCATCTGCATCGTCGGTCCGTCGGGGGTGGGCAAGACGACGCTGTTGCGCTGCCTGTCAGGGCTCGCCGCTCCATCGGAAGGCAGCGTCAGCGTCGGCGGTATCGTCATCACCGAACCGCAGGCCGAGATCGGCCTCGTCTTCCAGGACTATCGCGGCTCGCTGATGCCATGGATGCGCACGCTGGAGAACGTCGCCTTCCCGCTCGAGGGGCGCGGCGTGCCGAAGGCCGAGCGCAACCGCATCGCGCTCGCCTGCCTCGCCGACGTCGGGCTGGAGAATGCCGCCGAGAGCTATCCCTGGCAGCTTTCGGGCGGCATGCAGCAGCGCGTGGCGATCGCCCGGGCGCTCGCCTACGACGCACACATCCTTCTCATGGACGAGCCCTTCGGCTCGCTCGACGCGCAGACCCGGCTCGGGCTCGAAGACCTCGTGCTGGCCCTGCGCAAGCGGCTGAAGATCAGCGTCATCGTCGTCACGCACGACATCGACGAAGCGGTCTACCTCGCCGACCGGGTGGTCGTGCTGGCCGGCAAGCCCGCGACCGTCGTCGACTGCGTCGACATCGACCTCGGCTACGACCGCGACCAGATCCGCACCAAGTCGGATCCGCGCTTCGTGGAATACCGCAACCGCGTCCTCGGCCAGATCATGGCCTAGGCGTCTTCAACGGTCCGAAGGCCGGAAGGGCCGGGCGACCAGATCAAAGGGAGGAAGATTGACCATGCAGACCTTCAGAATGAACCGCAGGACGGCACTTGGCCTCGTGCTCGCTGGCACAGTGGGCTTCGGCGCCCTGGCCACGGCTTCGGCCCAGGACCTGACGACCGTGCGCGTCGAGCGCTCGCCGGTCGGGCAGTTCCAGGGGCTCTACATCGCCGACGAGCTCGGCTACTTCAAGGAACGCGGCATCAAGGTCGAGATCAATGTCGGCGCCTCGCCGGACGGCGCGCTGGCACAGTTGATGTCGAGCCAGAAGGACGTGGCCATGACCGGTGCCGCGCCGCTCACGGCGGCGGTCGCCAACGGCATGCCGGTCGTGGCCGTGCTCAACGCGCAGGACCAGAACCCGACGCCAACGTTCGGGCTGATGCTCAAGGCCGACAGCCCGATCAAGTCCATGGCCGAGCTCAAGGGCAAGAAGATCGGACTGCCGGGGATCGCCAGCCCGCAGGGCACCGCGCTGCTGATGGCGCTCGAGGCGGCCGGCATGACGCGCGACGACGTCGAACTGGTCAACCTGCCGTTCCCGGGCGTGCTGGCGGCGATAGAGGCCGGAACGGTGGACGCTGGTGTTCCGATCGGTCTGTTCTACACGCTGGCGGTGCAGCAGGGCTACCGGGAGTTCCGCGAGGTTTTCGACAATGCGGTGCAGAATTCGGCAGCGGTCTTCTTCGCTTCCAACAAGACCTGGGCAGATGAGAACGTCGACCTGCTGAAGCGCTTCAACGAGGCGATGACGCTTGCCTACGACTACGCCAACAAGAACCCCGACAAGGTGCGCGAGATCGACAGCCAGCAGACCCAGCTGCCGAAGGAATTCATCGCGACGCGCGAAATCCAGCCCTTCGAAGCGGGCTTCGACGCAGCTGCCTGGGCCAAGGAGGTGGAGCACTTCGCGAAGTTCGGATTCATCTCGCGGGTTCCGGACCCGAGCGAATACATCTGGGAGCACGCGCCGAAGCAGTAGACCGCGCGGCATGATCGACTGCCGGACGGGTCCCGCGAGGGACCCGTTTCCCGTCGGGAGGAGGAGGGCGGCCACCGCGGACGCGCGGCCTTTTCCACGCTACCTCGCGGGCGCGCGGCCTTCCGTTACCAGTGGATCAGGGGAAGGCCCGCCACCGGCGAGCGGAACACCGGGATGCGGCTGCCGCGCAGGCTGCCGAGATAGACCGTCTTCAGGTCGGGGCCGCCGAAGGTGACGCTGGCCATCCACGGGCAAAGCGTCCCGGTGGCGCCGGCCATGATCTCGGGCGTGACCGTTCCTGCGGCCCATGCCGCGTCGAGCGCCTTGGTACCGGCCGGATCGCCGTCGTCGAGCAGCACGAGCACCTCGCCCTTCGGCGTCAGGGCGATCAGCCGGTCGGCCATGATCAGCGTGCTCCACAGATTGCCGAAGGCATCGAAGGCGATGCCGTCGCAGAAGCCGCCGACGTTTTCCGGCCCGTAGGTCTCGCGATCCGACAACGTCCCGTCGTCGCGCACCTCGAATCGCGAAATGCGCCGCGCCGTCGTCTCGGCGACGTAGAGGAAGCGCTCGTCCGGGTCGAAGCGCAGCTCGTTGGTGCCGCACAGCCCGTCGGCGACGATGCGCGCGCCGCGCTCGTCGATGAGCGCGATGTAGCCGTCGTGGCTCATCGTCTCGACGTGCCGCGTCCAGGGCACCATGCGCGTGGTGACGGTCAGGTAGAGCCGGCCCTTGCTGTCGCGCGTGACGAAGTTCGCCTTGCCGACCGGCTGGCCCTCGATCCGGTCGAGTAGCGTCGTCGTCGTCCCGTCGCGGGTCATGCGCTCGAGCGAATCGGTCCCGAAATTCGCGATCAGGAAGGAGCCGTCGGTGTCGATGGCGAGACCGTTCGGCAGGCTGCCGGCGGTGTTGACGTAGCGGTCCTCGAAGGAGCTTGCCTCGTTCACCGCACGGGTCGACTGGAGGACCAGCGTCTGGCTGCCGTCGGGGTCGATGCGCACCACCCCGCCGCGCCCGTCGGCGCTCCACAAGGTTCCGTCGCGCTCGGCGATGATGCATTCGGGGCGTTCGAGGTCGCGTCCGACGAAGTGGATCTCGCGGCGGTCGACCTGCCAGCCGGCGAGGGGATTATATCGATCGAGAATGATGGCCTCCCGGCGCTTCTGCACGTCGACCGGCGAGGGCGTCGCCGACGGACGAATGTCCTGCTTGGTCGTATGACCAAACAAGATATGCGGATGAGTGTCAAGGCATGAGGGCGCCTGAGCCCGGCCGTTCGGCGCTGCCGCGGCGACCGGCGCGGCGGGAACGATCGGGTGGCGCCGGCATCGATCCGGTAACCGGCGGTTCGGCCTGGATTGCCGGAGTTCCCGGACCCGGCATGTCCGCGCCGGTCTGCCTGCACGCCCGACCAGGGAGGACCCCAGCAGCAGGTTGGGGCGGACCGGTTCTGCATCCTTCACCGTTCGGAACGGATGAAGGGAGCGGGCGTTCTGAAGGAACGAAGAAGGATCCCCGCCATGCTCTGGAATGCCTCCAGCCTCACCGGCTACACGATCTCGACCACCGACGGCGAGATCGGTGCGGTGGACGACCTTTTGTTCGACGACCAGGACTGGACGATCCGCTGGCTTGTCGTGGACACGGGAAGCTGGCTGTCCGGCCGTAAGGTGCTGCTGCCCCCTGCGGCCTGCGCTGAGCCGGTTCCGGCGACCAGGCTCCTGAACGTCGGCATCAGCCGCCAGAAGGTGAAGGACAGTCCCGCGATCGACACCGACGCACCCGTCTCGCGGGTGCAGGAGAATGACGTGTTCGGCCATTACGGCTGGCAGCCCTACTGGTTCGGTCCTCCCTATGCAGCCGCCGCCGGCATGCTGGCCCCGATCCCGGCCGGCGATCCTGCCGGTTCGCCCGGCAGCGGCGGAAGCGGCGTCCCCGAGGCTGTGAACCGGGGCGATCCGCATCTGCGATCCGTGGCGGAGGTGACCGGCTACTACATCCACGCCTCGGACGGCGACATCGGCTATGTCGAGGATTTCCTGCTCGACGCGGAGACCTGGACGCTTCGCTATGTGGTCGTGGATACGAAGAACTGGTGGCCCGGCAAGCAGACGCTGGTGTCACCGAAGTCGTTCCGCGCGGTGAGTTGGGACGAGCGGGTCGTGACGACCGATCTCACCAGGGACCGCATCCGCAACGCTCCGGAATTTGATCCGGCGCAAACGGTCGACCGGGCCTACGAGGAACGGTTCCACGACTATTACGGCTATGCCGGCTACTGGGTCTGACGTCCGACAGAGCAAGCAAGCGGAGACAGTCACTTGGGACTCTTCGTACTCCTGATCCTCATCGTGCTTTTTGCCGCAACGGTGCCGGTCTATCCCTACAGCCGCGGCTGGGGCTACTCCCCGGTGAGCGTTATCCTCCTCCTGGCCGCGTTCTGGCTCATCCTGATCTATTTCGGCCTGGTCGCCATCTGGTGGCCGACGGTCGGTGTTCCGGCACCGGCCGCCTGAGGGGAGTCGTTTTCGAAGCGCGCCGCGGAGGGTCGCTACCAGCCCAGTGTTTCGAAAACTGCGGTCGCTAGCCGGTCACCTGGCCGTCGCCGACCAGAATCTGGCGACGGCACCGGGCCGCGATCTTCTCGTCGTGGGTCGAGATCAGGAAGGTCGTTCCTTCGTCGCGGTTGATCTCGCCGATCAGGTCCATCACCTGGTTCGCCGATGCCCGGTCGAGATTGCCCGTCGGTTCGTCCGCCAGGACAAGTTCCGGCCGGTTCATCAGGGCCCGCGCGACCGCGACGCGCTGCTTCTGGCCGCCCGACAGGCTGGTCGAGGGGAAGTGGATGCGATCGGCGAGGCCCATGCGCACCAGGAGGTCGCGCCCGCGCGCCCGCGCCGCCGCCGTTTCGCGTCCCTCGCGCACCGCCGTCGGGAAGATGACGTTTTCCAGCGCCGAAAAGTCTGGCAGCAGGTTGTGGAACTGGAAGACGAAGCCGATGTGCAGGTTGCGGAAGTCGGTCAGGTCCTTGTCGCTCGCCCGCGCAAGGTCCTCGCCCAGCATCCAGTGGCTGCCGGAGGTCGGCTGCATCAGCGTGCCGAGGATGGTCAGGAGCGTGCTCTTGCCCGACCCGGAAGGGCCGAGCAGCGCCGACATCTCGCCGCGGGCCAATGTCAGGGCGAGCCCGCGAAGGACGCGCGTTTCCGCCTCGCCCTCGCCGAAGGTCTTCCACAGATCGCGCACGTCGACCAGCACCTCGCTCATTGGCCGATCGCCGTCACCGGGTCGACCCGCGATGCCGCGCGTGCCGGCAGGATCGCCGCGAGCGTCGCGCTGACGACGGTCAGCAGAATGGCCACGCCGTAGGCGCCCTGGGCGATGTCGATCGGCAGATTGCCCGGCTGGAATGCGTCGCGGGAGGGGAAGGCGAGAAGCACCGCGTAACCGACGCCGGCCCCGAAAAGTCCGCCGGCCAGTCCGATCATCGCTCCCTGCATCACGAACACGAAGACGACGAAGGACCGCGGCGCACCCATCGCGCGCATGATCCCGATCTCCGGCCTGCGGCGGTAAGTGGACAGCAGGAGCGCGGAGGCGACGCCGATGACGATCGTGATCAGCGCGAAGGACTTGAGCATGAGACCTGTCTGCGCCTGCGCCTCGAGCGCGTCCAGCAACTGGGCGGCGTTCTCCGTCCAGGACGTCGCCGGCAGGCCGGTGATCGCCTCGATGCGCCTGGCGGTCGCATCGGCGGCGTAGAGGTCCGTCAGCTTGATCTCGATCTTCGAGATGCCTTGCGGCATCGCATAGAGTGTCCGTGCGGTGGCGAGGCTGACATAGGCCTGGCGACGGTCCGGTCCGCCCGAACCGATCTCGTAGATGCCCGTGACGACCAGGGACTGGTCGATGCCGGTGTCGGCCAGGAGCCGGACCGACTGGCCTAGGCGCAGGTTCATGTCCTGCGCCAGCCTCTTGCCGATCAGAATCTTCCCGGCCCCCAGTTCGACGCTTCCCTCGACGAGGTAGCTCGCCAGGTCGATGATGGCGGAGACCTTGGACGGCTCGACCCCGGTAACGCTGACCTGCGCCGTCTGCGCGCCGCGCCTGAGCACTCCGCCACCGGTGATCTGCTGCGAGACCGCGGTAACGCCGTCCAGCCGTTCGATCACGGGGAGGAAGGCGTCGGTGCTGGTCAGTCGTGCCTCCCGCGAGGAGTCCTTCTCCCGCACGAGCATGACGATGCCTTTTGCGTCGTGCAGCAGGAGGTCGGGATCGCGGGCCTCCGCTTCGATCGTCACGTGGGAGAGGTCGCCTGCCGTGCGCGACAGGATGAATTCGGCCAGACCGCCGATCAGCGCGCTCATGAAGATGAAGATGAACACGCCGACCGCCACGCCGAACACCAGCAGAAAGGTCTGCGCCTTGCTCGCCGTCAGGTAGCGGGTGGATATCTTGAGCGCGTAGAGCATGGCTAGCGGTCCGCCACTTTCACCGCCTGGCCATCGACGAGGTCGGCCGCGTCGACGATGAGCACGTCGCCCGGACGCAAGCCGTCCGTCACGATCAGGCGGTCCGCCGGCCAGTCGATGATGCCGACGGGCGTGTGACGGGCCTGGCCTCCATCGAGCACGAAGACGGCCGGCCCGGTCACCGACCTGTCGATCGAGCTGCGGGGCGCGGACAGCGCGGCTTCCCGCCTGTCGACGACGATGTTGGCGGTCACGGTGAGGCCGACCGGCGCCTGCTGCGGCTCGCTGAAGGCGATCTTGACCGCGAGCCCGCCCGTCGCGGCGTCGACGATGGGCGCGACGAAGCTGACGGCGCCCTGCAGGATGCGCGGATCGCCCGTCAGCTGCAGCAGGGCGGGCATGCCGGGCCTCACCTGGGTCGCATAGGATTCGTCGATGTCGGTCTCGACGACCAGCTCCCTGAGATCGGCCAGCGAGAAAAGCTGGGTCGAGAGGTCGACGACCTGGCCCGGCTCCGCGCCGCGGGTGAGGATCGTCCCCGCCATCGGCGCCACGATGCTGTACCTCGTCAGCTGATACTGCGCCTGATCGACGACGGCGCGAAGCCTGTCGACCTCCTGATCCGCCGTTTCGACGGCCCGGCGAGCGTCGTCGAGCGTGACGCGGGAGATGGTCGAGGCGAGCGATTCCGCGCGCAGGAGTGCCTCGCGCGCCTGAAGCTGCGTGCCGAGCCCCTGATCCAGCGCCGCCTCGGCCTGGCGGACCGCCGCCTGCTGCGCCGTGTCGTCGAGGCGCGCGAGGACGGCACCTTGCTCGACGAGATCGCCTTCCTCGGCCAGGGGAGCGACGAGCGTGCCGGCGACGTTGGACTTGACGTCGACCGAATGAAGGGCGGCGATCCTGCCGTTGACCGCGAGCACGCGCGTCACCGGCTCGGCGGACACGACCTCGACGATGACGGTCGGGATGCCGGCCGACCAGGGTTGGGCAAGGAACAGCCAGCCGCCTCCGGCGGCGGCGGCGACGAGCCCCAGCCACCACGCCCGGCGTCGCCATGCCGATGGCCTGGCATGCGACGGGGGAGCGGCAGGCGGGGAAACCAGCGCATAGGTCTTCGGGCGAACCAGGGCGTTTGCGGCACTTTCCGACGAAACGTCGCCCTCATCCCCGGCTTGCGCGGTCAACTCGATCTGGCGGTTCTTCGGCATGCATGAGCGGCCTTCTCTGGACGACGGGCTTGGCGCGTTCGTCTCCACGCGTGATGCCACCTTGTCCTTGGCGCCGATCGGGGGGCGGCGCCTTGACATACATCATTCCGCAAACGGGCGTGCCAGCGGGCAAGAGACATCGTCTTCGGAGGGAGCCTCCGCAGATGTGGCCGCCGGCCCACGCCGATTGTTTCAGTTGTATCGCAGGCGCTCCTGTAATCAGGCGGCGAAACCACCATATATAGACAGGCGGCAGTCGAAACCTGGCCGCAGATACAAATCCTTCGACGGAACGGGCATCGTGGACCGGCACGCGCATACGACGCGGCGCTGGCGTCGCCCGCTCCGCGTCCGCACCTGCTTTCGGAAGAACGCTGACGCGACCCTACGCCACCAGCCAGCAGAAACGCTGCCGGGTCCGCGACCGAATCCGGTTCAGCAGGCGAACCCGTCTCCACAGAGGAATACCGTCATGGCGCTTGCCTTTCCGAACCACAGCCGCAGCTACGACGACGTCCGGCATCGGGTCCGCTTCGTCGGCCACGACGGCATGATCGAGGTGCCGTTCTTCGTCGAGACCGACGCGCTTCCGCCCGCGACCGGCGGCGAAGCCGGCTTCCTTGCCGCCTTCGACGCTGCGCGCACGACGATCCACGACGTCGCGCGCGAACTCTACGGAAGCGCCCGCCGGACGATGTACGTTCTGACGGCGGCCGATTTCCGGTGAATCGCCGTCCTGCGCGCCTGCAGCGAGGCGACCTGCTGGCCGTTTCGCCGACGATTTCTCGCGGCAACGGAACGATGACGGCGCTCAGGCGCTTCGTCACTGTGTAACCCAACGGAAGGAACGCTCACATGCAGTATCTCGGTGTCCTTCGGGGGGCAGGCGACCTGAAATGCGAGGACGAGATCCTTGCACGCGCGGATTATGACTTCGAAGGCTTCCTGACCAAGCCGGGCGGCGTGACCGGCGGCGGCGAATTGCGCATGCCGCCGGAGGCGCTGCGGCTGGTGTTCGGTCGCGTGGACCTCCATCTCCTCACCGACGACGGAAGGCGCCTGCGGCTGCGCTTCTCCGAGAAGCAGTTGCCCCCGGCGAGCAGTTCCGCCCATGTCGACGTCACCGGCGACCTGCCGACGCCGTCCGAGTGGCGCCACTGACGGCGCCATGATCGCCGGGGCGGAGTGACCCTCCACCTCGCACCCGGCCCAGGCCTCCACCTCACGAGGCCTCCAGACAATCCGCCGGTTCCGGCGCAGTCGCATCGGCTGGAAAGGCACGCTTTGACAATTGTCCATCGCCTCCTGGGGCTTCGCTTCTCGTCACCGCCGTGGAACGACGGAGCGCCGGTGAGGGAGGAACTCTTCAGCGAGGAACGCCTCGAACAGCACGCCGAAAGCCTGGCCGTCGCGCAGTCGGTGACCGACAGGCCGCCGGCCGTCCTGTCCCTGCACACGAGGCTCGACGACAATGCTGCGGTCCTGCTCGCGGCCTACAGGGCGACCGCGACCGAGCTGGAAAGCGGCAGGGGGGTGGTTCCCGCGGCCGAGTGGCTGCTGGACAACTATCACCTGGTCGAAGAGCAGATCCGCGAGATCAGGGACGATCTTCCCGTGGGCTACTATCGGCAGCTGCCGAAGCTCGCCGACGGACCGCTGGCGGGTTATCCGAGGGTGCTCGGGATCGCATGGGCCTTCGTCGCACACACCGACAGCCTGTTCGAGCGCGAGAAGCTGCGGAAGTTCCTCGTTGCCTACCAGCGGGTTCAGCCGCTGACCATCGGCGAGCTGTGGGCGGTGGCGATCACGCTGCGCATCGTCCTCGTCGAGAACCTGCGCCGGCTCGCCGACCAGATGACGGTGGGCCGGGCGGACCGCGCGGATGCGGCGGCCCTGTCGGATCAGCTTCTCCTGTCGGGTTCCGGCAAGACCGCGCTCGACACCGACATCGCCTCGCGTTCGCCCGAAGCGCTGTCGGAAGTCTTTGCCGCGCATCTGGCCAAGCAGTTGAGGAACCAGGATCCGGCGACGACGCCCGCGCTCGGCTGGCTCGAAGAGCGTCTGGCGCTTCAGGGCGTGTCGGTCGAGGACGTCGTGCAGCACGCCCAGCAGAGGCAGGGCGCGTCCAACGTCACGGTGCGCAACATCGTCACCTCCATGCGGCTCATCTCCGACATCGACTGGGCGGAGATGTTCGAGAGCGTCAGCCTCGTCGATGTGCGGCTGCGCGCGCACAGCGCCTTCGCCGACATGGATTTCCCCACGCGGGACCTCTACCGCAAGGCGATCGAGCAACTGGCGCGGGGCTCGGCCTTGTCGGAGCTCGAGATCGCGGACCAAGCGCTCGACGCCGCGCGCCGGACTGAGGCCGAGGCGGGCCGCGCGGTTGACGCCGGACCCGCCGGCGATCCCGGCTTCCACCTGATCGCCCGTGGCCGCCCGGCCCTCGAGCGGGCGATCGGGTTCAAGGCGCCCGCCCGGCTGCGGATCAGCCGCTTCAACACGCGCCTCGGCATCGGCGGCTATATCGGGTCGATCCTGTTCGTCACGGCGCTGCTGCTCGCGGTCGCGCTGTGGCTGCTGTCGCGCTCCGGCCTCGACGGCCTCTGGCTGCTCTTCGCGGCGCTGGTCGGCTTCCTGCCAGCGACCGAGGTGGCGACCACCCTCGTCAACCGTGCAATGACCTGGAGCTTCGGCGCCACGATCCTTCCGGGGCTCGCGCTCAAGCACGGCGTTCCGCCGTCGCTGCGCACCCTGGTCGCCGTTCCGACGCTCCTCACCAGCGAAGCCGACCTCCTGGAGCAGGTGGAGCGCCTCGAAGTGCATCACCTGTCCGGCGTAGGCGGCGACCTGGCCTTCGCTCTCCTCACCGACGGTATGGATGCGGATCGCCAGGAGACGGAGGGCGATGCCCGCCTCCTCGCCATTGCCGCCGAGGCGATCGCCCGCCTCAACGGTCGCCACGAGCCGCTTGCGGGCGGAGACCGCTTCTTCCTCCTGCACCGACGCCGCGTCTTCAACCCGGCCGAAGGCAAATGGATGGGGTGGGAACGCAAGCGCGGCAAGCTGCACGAGCTCAACCGGCTGCTGCGCGGTGCGGCCGAAACCACCTTCCTGCCGGTCGGCGGGAGCCCGCCGCAGCTGCCGGCCGATGTGCGCTACGTCATCACCCTCGACGCCGACACGCGCCTGCCGCGCGATGCCGCGCACCGCCTGATCGGCAAGATGGCGCATCCGCTCAACCGCCCGCGCTTCAGCGATGAACAACAGCGCGTGGTCGACGGCTACGGCATCCTGCAGCCGCGCGTGACGCCCTCGCTTCCCGTCGGCCGGGAAGGCTCCATCTTCCAGCGCGTCTTCTCAGCCCCGGGCGGCATCGATCCCTACGCGGCCGCTGCGTCGGACGTGTACCAGGACCTGTTCGGCGAGGGCACCTACACCGGCAAGGGCATCTACGACGTCGACGCCTTCGAAGCTTCGCTGTCGGGGCGCGTGCCCGAGAACGCCATGCTCAGCCACGATCTCTTCGAGGGCGTCTTCGCCCGCGCCGGCCTCGCGTCCGACGTCGAGGTCATCGAGGAGTTCCCCTCCCGCTACGACGTCGCCGCCAAGCGCCAGCACCGCTGGACGCGTGGCGACTGGCAACTTCTGCCTTGGGTGGCGGCGCGACGCGGCGGTACGTCGGCTCTGCCCTCCATCGGCCGGGGCAAGATGCTGGACAACCTGCGGCGATCACTGCTGGCGCCATCCACGCTCCTGGCCCTCGTGCTCACCTGGGTGATGCCACTGCCGGCTGCGGTGGCCGGAACCCTGCTCGTTCTCGCTGCCATCGCGACGCCGGCCTTCCTGCCGATCCTCTTCACCGCCGTGCCGCGCCGCACCGGCATCCATCTGCGCCACCACGCGGCGACGCTTGCCGCGGACCTCAGGCTCGCTGCCGCGCAGAGCGCCCTGTCCATCGTCTTCCTGCCGGACCATGCCTGGCGGATGGGCGATGCCATCGTCAGGACGCTGACCCGGATCTACGTCACGCGCGGCCACCTGCTGGAATGGACCACGGCCGCGCAGTCGAAGGAGAGCCCGCGGCTCGATCTCGCCGGCTTCTACCGCCGCATGGCCTCCGGCACGCTGCTCGGTCTGGCGGCGACCGTCGGTGCCGCGCTGGTCGCGCCGTCGTCCTGGCTGCTGGTCCTGCCCTTCGCGGTGGCATGGCTTGCCGCGCCGGCGCTCGCGCTCTGGACGAGCCGGTCACCTGAGGCGGGTACGCGGCTTTCGGCCACCGATCCGGATGCGCGCGACCTGCGCCTGATCGCCCGCAGCACCTGGCGCTTCTTCGAGACCTTCGTGACGCCCGAAGACAACATGCTGCCCCCGGACAACTTCCAGGAGGATCCGAAGCCGGTCGTGGCCCACCGGACCTCGCCCACCAACATCGGGCTCTATCTCATCTCCACCGTCGCCGCGCGGGACTTCGGCTGGGCCGGAACGGCCGAGACGGTCGAGCGGCTGGAAGCCACGTTTGCCACCTTGCGCAGGCTGCCGCGGCACAAGGGGCATTTCTTCAACTGGTACGCGACGCAGGACCTGCGGGTCCTCGAACCCGCCTACGTCTCGTCGGTCGACAGCGGCAATCTCGCCGGCCACCTCATCGTGCTTTCCAACGCCTGCGAGGCGTGGATTGGAAGGCCGGTCGCGCCGAACGCCCGTCTGGGCATGGCAGACGCCGTCCTCATGGCGCGTCGATCGCTCGACGTGGAGCCGGGGCACCGTGCCGCTCTCCTCTCGGGGACGTTCGACGAGATCGAGGCGCTGATCGCCGGTCCGCAGACGCTCGAGGCCCTGTCACCCGTCCTGTCGCGTCTCGCCGACAAGGCCGCCGCCACGGCGCGGGCCCTCGTTTCGACCGAAGCGGAGGACGACGCGACAGACATCCTCTTCTGGATCGACACCTTCAAGACGACCATCGCCGCACATGGTCGCGACCGGCTCGCCGGCGACGAGCTCGACGTCCGGCTGGAGCGGCTTGCCGGCCATGCCCGCGAGATGGCGATGGCGATGGATTTCGCCTTCCTGCTCGATCCGGAGCGCAAGCTGCTGTCGATCGGCTACTCGCTTGCCGACGACAGCCTCGACCCGAGCTGCTACGACCTGCTCGCCTCGGAAGCGCGGCTGGCCAGCCTCTTCGCCATCGCCAAGGGCGACGTGGAGACCCGGCACTGGTTCCGCCTCGGCCGCGCCGCGACGCCGCTCGCCAACGCCTCGGCGCTGATCTCGTGGTCCGGCTCGATGTTCGAATACCTGATGCCGTCGCTCGTCCTGCGCGCCCCCGCCGGCAGCCTGCTCGAACAGACCAACCGCCTCGTGGTGCAGCGCCAGCAGTCCTATGCCCGCTCGCTCGGCATTCCCTGGGGGATATCCGAATCGGCCTACAACGCCCGCGACATGGAGCTGACCTACCAGTACTCCAACTTCGGCGTTCCGGGCCTCGGCCTGAAGCGCGGCCTGTCGCAGAACGCGGTGATCGCGCCCTATGCGACAGGGCTCGCCACCATGGTCGACCCCCACGGCGCGCGCGAGAACTATGCCCGCATGGCGAAAATGGGTGCCGGCGGCCGCTACGGCTTCTACGAAGCGCTCGACTTCACGCGGTCGCGGCTTCCCGAGAACAGGGACGTCGCCGTGGTCCGCACCTCCATGGCCCACCACCAGGGCATGACCATCGTCGCCATCGCCAACACGCTGCACGAGGGCGAGATGCGCGCCCGGTTCCATCGCGAGCCGATCATCCAGGCCTGTGAACTGCTGTTGCAGGAGCGCATGCCGCGCGACGTGGTGACCGGCCATCCGAAGGCCGAGGAGGTCAGGGTCTCGCCGGCCACCGCCGATGTGGAAGCACCCGCGTCGCGCTGCGTCACCGCCGCCACCGCAGGACCGCCGGTGACCCACCTCCTGTCCAACGGCCGCTATGCTCTGATGCTGACGGCCGCCGGCGCGGGCTACAGCCGCTGGCGCGATATCGCCGTGACGCGCTGGCGCGAGGATCCCACCCGCGACGACTGGGGCTCCTACGTGTTCCTGCGCGATCTCCAGAGCGGCGATGTCTGGTCGGCCGGGTCCCAGCCGCTGTGCGCCGAAGGCGAGACGCGCGAAGTCGTCTTCGACGAGGACCATGCCCGGTTCATCCGCCGCGGCGGCGCCTTGACGACCACCATGGAGGTCCTCGTCTCCGGTGAGGACGACTGCGAGGTCCGCCGCGTCTCCCTGAGCAATGGCGGGCGCCGCGCGCGCGACGTCGAGATCTCGTCCTATGCCGAGATCGTCCTGGCGCCGCCGGCCTCCGACATGGCGCACCCGGCCTTCTCCAAGATGTTCGTGCAAACCGAGCATGTCGCGGAGTTCGGGGCGCTCGTCGCCCGGCGTCGCCCGCGCTCCGAGGCAGAGCCGCAGGTATGGGCGGCCCATCTCGCCGTCGTCGAAGGCGAGGTCGTCGCCGATCCGCAATACGAGACCGACCGCGCCCGCTTCATCGGGCGCGGCCGCTCGATCCACTCGGCCCAGGCGATGGCGGCACCCGGAGCGCTGTCGAATACGGTCGGCACCGTTCTCGATCCCATCTTCGCGCTGCGCCAGACCGTGCGGATCGCGCCCGGAAAGGTCGCGCGCATCGCCTACTGGACCATCGTCGCGTCGTCGCGGGCCGAACTGATGGACCTGATGGACAAGCACCACGACCGCAGCGCCTTCGAGCGCGCGCGGACGCTGGCGTGGACGCAGGGGCAGGTCCAGCTGCGCCATCTCGACGTCGACGCCGCCGAGGCGGCGGACTTCCAGCGGCTTGCTGCGCCGATCCTCTACGCCGACGCACGCCACCGCTCCCCCGCCGAAGCGATCCTGCGCGGCGCCGGCTCGCAGTCCGGCATCTGGCATCTCGGCATCTCGGGCGACCTGCCGATCGTCCTGCTCGACATCGACGACCCGCAGGACATGGCGCAGGTGCGGCAGTTGCTGCGCGCGCACGAGTACTGGCGGATGAAGAGCCTCGCCGTCGACCTGGTGATCGTCAACCAGCGCTCGTCCTCCTACACGCAGGACCTGCAGGTCGCCATCGAGACCGCCGTGCGCACCAGCCAGTCGCGGCCGCGCTTCGGCGCCGTGCTCGCGCAGGGCGCGGCCTACGCGCTGCGCGCGGACCTGATGAGCGCGGAGGCGTTGGGCCTGCTCCGCTCGATCGCCCGCGTCACCTACTCGGCCCGCCGCGGCGCGATCGCCGGGCAGCTCGACCAGATGCGCGCCCACGCCGACGACCGCCCGCCGGTCCAGGTGCCGCACAAGCCGGTCCCGCCGAAGTCCAGGACGGTCGCGGTACCTGCGCCGGCGCTCGAGTTCTTCAACGGCCTCGGCGGCTTCGACGAGGACGGCCGCGAATACGTCACGATCCTGGAAGGCGCCGCGACCACGCCCGCGCCCTGGATCAACGTCGTCGCCAATCCCGGCTTCGGCTTCCAGGTCTCGGCCGAGGGAAGCGGCTACACCTGGGCGCAGAACAGCCGCGAGAACCAGCTGACGCCGTGGTCGAACGACCCGGTGGTCGACCCGGGCGGGGAGGTCTTCTATGTCCGCGACGAGGAGACGCGCGAGTTCTGGAGCCCGACGGCGCAGCCGATCCGCGACGGCGGCACCTACGTGGCGCGCCACGGCTTCGGCTACAGCCGCTTCCAGCACGAGGCGAACGGCATCGCCCTCGATCTCCTGCAATACGTGCCGCTCTCCGACCCGATCAAGGTCTCGCGCCTGACCATCGATAACCGCTCCGGGCGGACCCGCCGCCTTTCCGTCACGAGCTTTGCCGAACTCGTGCTCGGTGTCGCGCGCAGCGCCACGGCGCCGTTCCTGGTGACGCAGATCGATCCGGATACGGGCGCGATTTTGGCGTGCAATCCCTGGAGCATCGCGTCGCCCGACCGCACCGCGTTCGCCGATCTCGGCGGGCGTCAGTCCGCATGGACCGGCGACCGGACAGAGTTCCTCGGCCGCTACGGCCATCCCTCGGCGCCGCGCGCGCTCACCGGCGAAGGCCGGTTGTCCGGCAGGACCGGCGCCGGCCTCGACCCTTGCGCGGCCCTGCAGCAGGTGATCGAGATCGCCGCGGGCGAAACGGCGGAGATCGTCTGCTTCTTCGGGCAGTGCGCCACGCAGGAGGAAGCCCAGGCGCTGGTCGCCCGCTATCGCGCGGCCGATCTCGACGCCGTATTCCGGGAGGTGACGGATCACTGGACGGGCGTTCTGCAGGCGGTCCAGGTGAAGACGCCCGACCGCGCCACCGACATCATGCTCAACGGCTGGCTGCTCTACCAGACGCTCGCCTGCCGGATCTGGGCGCGCTCGGCCTTCTACCAGTCGAGCGGCGCCTATGGCTTCCGCGACCAGCTCCAGGACGGCATGGCGCTGAGCCTCGCGCGGCCGCAAGAGACCCGCAGCCATCTCCTGCGCGCGGCGGGCCGGCAGTTCGTCGAGGGCGACGTGCAGCATTGGTGGCTGCCGCAGTCGGGGCAGGGGGTGCGCACGCGAATCTCGGACGACCGCGTCTGGCTGGCCTACGCGGCGGCGACCTACGTGAAGGCTTCGGGCGATGCCGCGATCCTCGACGAAAGCGTGCCGTTCCTCGACGGTCCGCACCTGGGACCCCACGAGCACGACGCGTTCTTTCATCCCGCGCAGTCGGCCGAAGCAGGTTCGCTGTTCGAGCACTGCGCCCGCGGTCTCGACCAGTGCCTGGACCTCACCGGCCGCCTCGGCCTGCCCCTCATGGGCACCGGCGACTGGAACGACGGCATGAACCGCGTCGGCGAGGGCGGCAAGGGCGAGAGCGTCTGGCTGGGCTGGCTGCTCGCGAGCGCCATCGACCTGTTCGCACCGCTGGCAGATGGGCGGGACCCGCAGCGTGCGGACCGCTGGCGGACGCATGCCACCGCGCTGCGGCAGGCGATCGAGGCGCAGGCGTGGGACGGCGAGTGGTACCGCCGCGCGACGTTCGACGACGGCACCTGGCTCGGCTCGACCGAAAGCGAGGAATGCCGGATCGATTCCATCGCCCAGTCCTGGGCCGTCCTGTCCGGCGCCGCCGACCCGGCGCGGGCTGCAACCGCGATGGCGTCGCTCGACAGGCACCTCATCCGCCGCGACGACGCCATGGCCCTGCTGTTCACGCCGCCCTTCGACCAGACGCCGCGCGATCCCGGCTACATCAAGGGCTACCCGCCGGGCCTGCGCGAGAACGGCGGCCAGTACAGCCATGCCGCCATGTGGGCGATCCTCGCCTTCGCCAGATCCGGTTCGGGCGACAAGGCGCACGAGCTGTTCTCGCTGCTCAATCCGATCAACCATGCCGGCACGCCCGCGGCGACGGACCGCTACAAGGTCGAGCCCTATGTCGTCGCCGCCGACGTCTACTCCGTGGCGCCGCATGTCGGTCGCGGCGGCTGGACCTGGTACACCGGCTCCGCCGCCTGGATGTACCGGGCCGGCATCGAGGGTATCCTTGGCATTCGCCGCGAGGGTGACGTGCTCGTCGTCGATCCGTGCCTCCCCACGGCATGGCCGGGCTTCGAGGCCACGCTGCGCATCGACGGAACGCGCTGCGACATCCGGGTGGACAATTCGGGTCGACGGACCTCGCGCAGCTGGTCGGCAGTCCTCGACGGCGTGACCCTGCCGCCCTCCGATGCCGCCGCCCGCGTGCCGCTGGACGGCCGCGAGCACAGCCTGACCATCGTGTCGGGCGAGATCCCGGGGTTCCTCGCATAGGACGCGAATGGCGTCCGTGCGAGCGCGTCTGCGGCAAGGCTCATGATCTTTCTCCGGGCCTTCAGTTTGGCGCAGGAGGGCCTTTCGCAACTTTAGATGGGACCGGCAGGGGCTGGTCGTGATAGACTGCCTTCGTCGAGCCCGCCTTGTCCGGCTGCTCGCCATGTTGCCGAGTAATGACCCGCTCCGCGGGTCTCCGGCCCTCGAGGGCCATTCCGTGCCAAAGACTTCCACCATGCACTATGAGGCCGCGAGCACACTCGCCGTGGTGGTCTCGTCCAACGAGCCGTTGCTCCTGCTGTCGGAGGATCAGAACGTGGTTGCGGCTAGCGCTTCGTTCTGCCGCGCCTTCGAAGTCGATCCCTCGACGGTCACCGGCAGACGTCTGTGCGAGATCGGTGCCGGCGAATGGGACATGCCCAGGCTCGCCTCGCTGCTGCGGGCGACGGCATCGGGCAGCGCGCGGATCGAAGCCTACGAGATCGACCTCGTGCGGCCGGGCCGCGAGACGCGGAACCTCGTCGTCAACGCCCGCACGCTCGACGACGGCGACCTGGATCGCATCCGCCTCCTGCTTGCCGTGACGGACGTGACCGACGCGCGCGCCGAGACCCGGCTGAAGGACGATCTCATCCGCGACAAGGCGATCCTGCTGCAGGAGGTGCAGCACCGGGTCGCCAACAGCCTGCAGATCATCGCCAGCGTCCTGATGCAGAGCGCCCGCCGGGTCCAGTCGGTCGAAGCGCGCGGCCACCTGCACAACGCCCATCACCGGGTGATGTCGATCGCGGCGCTGCAGCGCCAGCTCTCCACCTCCAGCGGCGGCCGCGTCGAACTGCGTGCCTACTTCACGCAGCTCTGCCAGAGCCTCGGCGCTTCGATGATCTCCGACCCGAACCGGCTGTCCATCGCGGTCGAGGTGGACGACAGCGTCGTCGAGCCGGACTTCTCCGTCAGTCTGGGGCTGATCGTGACGGAACTCGTCATCAATGCCCTCAAGCACGCCTTTCCCGACGACCGGATGGGAACGATCGTGATCGCGTATCGATCGTCGGGCAAGGACTGGACGCTGTCGATCACCGACGACGGCATCGGCATGCCCCTGGGGACCGATGCCCCCAAGGCCGGGCTCGGCACCGGCATCGTCGAGGCGCTCGCCCGGAACCTGCAGGGCGAAATCCGCTTGGGCGATGCAGGCCCCGGCACCGCCGTGACGATCAGCCACCGACAGGGCGCGGGTCTGCCGACCGACGTTTCGAAAGCCGCCTAGGAACCAAATCGCCGCCCCGCCGCTATACCGAACGGCGTCGACGCGGTCCCGTCTCACACATCTCGAGTCTCTCATGAAAAAAGACAAGGCCGTCGTCCTGGTGGTCGAAGACAACACGATCATCCGCATGGGCGCCGTCGATCTGGTCCTGGCCGCAGGCTACGAAGTCCTCGAGGCATGCGACGCGGACGAAGCCATCCGCATCCTGGAGGCACGGTCCGACATCGACCTGGTGTTCACCGACGTCCAGATGCCCGGCACGATGGACGGCATCAAGCTCTCCCACTACATCCGGGACCGGTGGCCGCCCGTGAAGCTGATCGTCGCCTCCGGGGCAGCCATCCTCGAGGAAAGCAGCCTTCCCGACGGTAGCCGCTTCTTCCCCAAGCCCTATGACGAGCACGCCATCACGGACGCGATGGCACGGCTGCTGGCGAGCGGGCGTTCGACCTTGACGGTCGGGTGACCTCATCGCCGCGGCCGCAAGCAGCGCTACGCCTCCGCCCCCCGGCCGGATCAGGCTGCGCAACGTGCAATCCGGGTCCGCACGACATGGAACGCGATCATCCCGGCGAGCAAGCCTCCCGCCAGAGCAGGAGCCTTCCAGTCTCCGCCGGCCAGCCTGACGGCGATCAGCACGAGGCAGATGACCGTCCCGAGCGCCGGAACGAAGCGCGGCACTTCGAAGCCGCCCTTCGGCTCGCCGACGCGCCCCTGGAGGATCAGCAGGGCACCGTTCACGACCGCGAAGACGACCAGCAGCATCAGGACCGACGCTGAGGCGAGTTCGGCGATGCTGCCGAAGAAGGCGAGCGGGACGAGCAGGAGGAAAAGGACGAGGATCGCCAGACCGGGCGTTCGGGTCCGCGCGCCGATCCTGCCCATTGCTGCAGGCAGAAGGCCCTGGCGCGCCATGCCATAGACCATCCGCGAACTGGTGACGTAGTTGACGAGAGCGGTATTGGCGACCGCAAACAGGGTGATGCCGGCGAACACCGCGACAGGTATCGACGGAGCCGCCCGGCGCATGACCTCCGTCAGCGGACCCGGCGCGGCGGCGAGTTCCTGCCACGGCACGACGGACACGGAGCTGACGGCGACGGCGACGTAGATGGAGGCGCCGACGACCATGGCGGTGACCAGCGCGACCGGGATCGTCCGCTGCGGGTCGCGGCATTCCTCGGCGACGTTCAGGATGTCTTCGAAGCCGATGAAGGCGAAGAAGGTCAGCACAGCGCCCTGGAAGACCAGCACGATCAGCACGTCCCCGTTCGGGGAACCGGGGGTCTGGAGGAGATCGACGGAGCCCCAGTAGGGGATGCCGACGGCGATCACGAGGAGCAACCCGCCCGCCTCGATCACCGTGCAGACGACGTTGACCCACATCGATTCCCGGATGCCGCGCACGACCAGTCCCGTCAGGACCATCAGGAAGCCGATGGCGATCGTCCAGGCGGGCAAAGCGGCGAGCCCGGCGATCGAAGCGAGGTTGACGGCGAAGACCTGGGACTGCGTCGCGATCGACGTCAGTCCGGAGGCGACGACGGCAAGCCCGACCACGAAGCTGAGGAGCGGCATGCCATAGGCGCGCTCGGTGACGAAGGCCGCCCCGCCGGCCCGCGGATAGCGCGATCCGAGCGAGGCGTATGACAGCGCCGTCAGCAGTGCCGCCACCATGGCGACGAGGAAAGCCAGCCACACCGCGTTTCCGGCCAGCCCGGCCGCCTGGCCGATCAATCCGTAGATGCCCGAGCCCAGCATGCTGCCGAGGCCGTAGAGCGTGAGCTGGAACGGACCGATCGACCGGCGCAATACCGGCTCGGGGTTGCCGGAGCCGGGCCGAAGGTCGCTCACCGGGCGGGCGGGCTGCAACGGGTCGCCGCTGCCGTCAGCCGGCCGAAAGCGCCTTCTCGACGTCGGCCAGAGAGTGCCCGGTCAGATCCTTGGCGATCTCGTGCAGCAGGACCGCCGACAGCGCCTTGTGATAGTGCTTGCGCATCTCGCCCAGCGCACGCGGTGCGGCGACGATGACCAGGTTCTCGATCTTGCCGCCGAGCGCCTGCTGGTTGAGGTGCTGGACGATGCCGGCGGAGAACTGATCCTCCCCGGACTGCCCGTGATCGGGATTGGCCGCGCTCGTGTGCCGTCCGGTGCTGGTCCCCGGATCGTCGGCGATGGCCTCGTGCGGCACCGCCTCGAGCTTCATGGCCGCCTCGTCACCGGCATTGCGGAACAGGTTCAGTTTCTCGCCGTCTGCGACGGCGACGATCGTACCCTTGGGCAACAGCATTCGAATTCTCCAGATGAGGGCGAAGCGCACCGCGTGCGAAAGGACGAGGATGCGCCGCCGAGGGAGGTGGGGCCGCGCCTGGCCGGGACCCGGCAGGCGATGCGCTGGCGGACCAGCGCAATGCGACGAGCCGATACCACCATAGCACGCCCACAATGCGGAAGCTTGCGGGAACGTTGCATGTCAGACCGGAGTGTCGTCGGCGATAACGAGGCCGGAAGCAATCGCCTCCTTGTCCATCGGCACCGCGCATGATCATGAAGCCGGGTCCAAGGGCACTGCAGCCGTGGTTGATGTCAAACCCGCCCGGCTTGCCATTTTCGCCGCCAAGATGGTGCGTGAAAGATGGCGCTCAGAATCAGCTGAAGCCTGCTTGTCACGGTAAGCAACGTCTGCAAGTTGCGGTAGGGTCCAGCCGGACAGTGCGGGTACATGGATCCGCACTGCAGATCGAGAAATCGTGCAACGGGCCTTGGCTGATCAGATTTTCCTCAGCCTCACCCACACCGGCGCATGATCGCTGGCACCTTCCCGACCCCGAACCTCGCGATCGACTCCGGCTTCGACGAGCCTGTCCGCGAGTTCACGGTTCAGCAGGAGATGGTCGAGCCTGAGGCCGGCGTCGCGCTGCCAGCGCATGCGCTTGTAGTGCCAGAATGTGTAGACACGTCCGCGTGGGTGGAGATGGCGCAGCGCGTCGAGCCAACTGCGGCCGACGAGCCTGCGGTAGGCGGCACGGCTTTCGGGGTGGATCAGCGCATCGTCGTTCCAGGATGAGGTCGGGTAGATGTCGAGATCCGTCGGCGCGACATTGTAGTCGCCGGCGAGCACGATCGGCACGCCGTGTCTGCGCAGTGCCGTGGCGTGCTTCCTCAGTCGTTCCAGCCAGGCGAGCTTGTAGGCAAACTTTGCCCCCGGCTGGGGATTGCCGTTCGGCGCATAGATCGAGGCGACCAGGATACCCGCGACCGCCGCCTCGATGTACCGGGCCTGGGCATCGGCCGGATCGCCGGGAAGGCTGCGGCGTGTGACCACCGGCTCACCGATGCGCGAGAGGATGGCGACCCCGTTCCAGCTTTTCTGCCCTACCCAGGACGCAGCATAGCCGGCGGAAGCGATTGCCTCTTGGGGGAACGCGTCCTGCGGCGCCTTCAGTTCCTGCAGGCAGACGATGTCGGGCTGGGCTGTCGCAAGCCAGTCGAGCAGATTGTCGAGCCGCCCGTTGATGCCGTTGATGTTGAAGGTCGCGATCTTCATCGAGCCAGTACGCGCGCCCCCCGGTCCCGGGTTTTGCCAGCGACGGTTGCGAGAGGATCGGCCGCCGTGAAGCCGGCGATGGTCTTGCGAGGCGTGAGGTCTCGCGCAGGCCGATCCGGTGCCTTCGCAGGGCCGACAGGTTCAACCATCAGCGCCTCTTCTGCCCCATCGGGCATATCCTCCCGGATGGGGCCAAGGCCAGTTCCTATGCCACCACGCACGATTTCGATATGGTCGCCTGACTTACGCCAGACCGCCTCCGGGAAACCCGGACCGCGTCACCGCTTTGCCCAGTCGACCATCCAGCCGACCCAACGCCTGCTTGGAGTTGCGCTGCGCGATGTCGAGGACTTTTACGTTTCCCTCCACCCAGTTCCGCATCGCGTTTGCAGCGAACTCCTTCTGGAGTTCCGCGACGTGTTGAAGGCTCCGGCACTGTATGAGCCCCTGCGAGGCTTCGGCGTTGATGCGCGCGGCGCTGCCGAGCCACTCCAGCCAGACGGAGTAGATTTCGGACACCGCCTTCGCGGAACTCGCCGCCTCCAGGATCTTCTGCGAAGACTGGCTGTAGACGTTCATCGCATCGTGCGTGTCCGATGCGATCTGCTCGGTCCGCTGCGTGATGTTTTCCGTCACCTGGCGAGCCCCGTCCTGCACCGAGGCAGTACCCCGTGCCATTGTGGCGACGGCTTTCTCGGTCGCCTCGCGGGACGTGCGCTGCGCCGCCTTCTGAGCGCGGACTGCTGCACGTTCGGCAGCGGCCGCCTTCTCGGCCTTCTCGACCTGGCGCCTGGCGAGCGCGGCCTCTTCACGCTTCTCGTCGCGCTTTGCCTTGTCGGCCTCCGCAACGGCGCCTTCGATGTTGGCTGCCAAGGCACCTGCTTCTTCATCATTGAAGGCCTTGAGAACGGCGGGGAGAAGCTCCTTGCGCTCGTTTCGAACGTGCTGCTGGAAGCTCTTGTTCAGCCCGTCGAGCTCCGCGAGAAACTCATCCTGGTCCTTCGGCATATCGGAGAGCTTCTTCAAGGAAGCCCGCAGATCCTTGTTCCCCTTCAGGGCATCGGCGGCGAGATCCTTGGTTTCGGAGTGCTTTCGAAGGAGCGGCAGGAAATGCTGCTCTTCGAGTTCGACATAGCGGGTGAGCTCGTCGCTGAGCTGCGCGAACAGGCTCTCACGGGTCTTCAACGCCTGGTTCGACGTCGCAGCAAGCTTCGTGATCAGCTCGGACGTCCTGCCCGGGGCTGCCTGAATTGTCTGGCGGAGAGTCATGGGGTATCCTTCGTGGCTGTTCATGGGGTCGTGGTCGGGAGCCTTGCTGCGAACGCGCCGACATCGAAGTGCAGGCAGTCGCCGCCGGCACCCATCAGGATCAGCATCATCCGACGGCTGTTCGCCGCACGTTCATGCTGCAATGCAACATAACTCAGGCAGGAGTGAGAAGTTCCCCGGCTTGATGGCCGGGCTCCGGTTCGTGAAAGGGGAGCGTTGGTTGCTCTTCTGGAGAGGGCAGACCAGGGCCGTGACCGGCGGGATCGAGCGCTTTCTCTTTCGACTGGTCGGAAAACATGCAGGCAACCAGCGTGCCGGCTGGGCTCGCGGCAACGGTCCCGTGAAACGAACCGCCACCCTGCAATGGCTCGTGAAACGAGATTGAAGCGGCTGCGAAGCGCCGTCTTGCTGATGAGCATGGTGCCGCGCAGGACCGCGGCGAGACGGGAAAGCGCGGCGGCTTTGGCGGTGTCAGGAGGGGAAGATGCACCTGTTGTCGCCGACATCGGCCTTGCGCAAGATCACTGATCTCGGCTCCAGCGCAACCCGATCGTGAATGCCGTCCAGCCCGCCGGCTCTCCATGGGCCGAGGCAAGGCGGCGCAGAGAAGACGGCGCAGAGAAAAGGGCTGCCTGCTTGCTGCGGCCAAGGACGTCGAAAGCAATCAGGTCTGGCTGGCCATCCGCCAATTCATGCAGTTCAGGCGCGACTGCGGAGGAAGGACCGGGGCAACGGTGAAGCCTTATCAGGCAACGAAGAGAGGAATGGTAGCGGAGGAGGGATTCGAACCCCCGACACAAGGATTATGATTCCTCTGCTCTAACCAACTGAGCTACTCCGCCCCTTCGAAGCGACGCCGCGAGGCGGGGCGCCGCGCCGGCTTGCGCCGAGGCTGGGCGGATATAGTGGGCGGTCGCGGGCGCTGTCAAGCGCGAAGGGAAGGGGTCTTGGGCAATCGGGTCCATGAACGCGCGACGATGGGTCGTCGTGCAGAAACGGTCGGTGCGCGCGGTCCGTCTGCGGCAGGCGGTTGCGGGATAAGGGGCGTGGGGTGGGCTGCCTCCGGGCAGACACGGCGTCGCCTCGGTGCTGTGTCCATGATCCGGGGGCGCGGCCCAGCGTGGCACGGTGGGGGCGATGACGTGCTCCCGTTTCTCCGCCCGGCATTGCGTCGCCGTGACGACCACCCATTCCGCGAACGCGTCGTGTTCGCGGCCGCGATCCGCCCCCACTCGCGATAAAATCGATCGCTTCGAAAAAAATCTGTCCACACCCCCCGACGCCGCGCCGATACTGTGCGCGTCAACAACGGAGGACAGGGCGATGGGCTTGAGGGAGGAGGTGCTGGAAGAAATCCTGGCGCTGCTCGTCCTTTTGGCCGGGCTCGCCGACCGCGTCGCCGGCCGGCCGCTGGCCATGGTCCTTCCCGTGCTCGGGGGCCTCGCGCATGCCGAGTCGGTGGCGCGACGCTACCTCACCGGCCTGCCGACCGGCGCGGCTGCCCTGGTCGCCTCGTCGCAGCCGCAAGACCGCGCCGCGCGGCTCGCCGCCGATTTCCGCAAGCTGGCGCGAATCCTGCGCGCCTACCTGGCCCAGGCGAGGCGCCGGGCGCGCTTTGCCACCCGCGCCACCGCCCGGAAGGCCTGCGCGCCGATGGCGCCGTGCGGGCACGCATGCGCCGACGGCTGTCCGGCCGAAGCACTGCCGGCACCCGACACGTCGTGACGTTTACCGTCGCCGGCCTCGCGCCGCATCAAACGTCTTGCCCACCGGCCGCCCCGCCGTGCCTCCCCGCAAAGCTGCGGTGGGAGGGCGCCGGCGCTTGTCTTGCAGGGGCTGCCTGCACACAGGCGCCGGAAATCCTCACACGCCGGCGGGCGTGAAGGGCACAACCGTCAGGCTGTCGGTCACCGGCCGCGCTCCCGCCGCGGTTTCGGCGGCCACCACGACGGCACGACGGACGCGATCGTCGGTGACCGTGCCGCGCAGATGGACATGGCCGGCGACAACCTCGACGTCGACCATGGCAAGGCCGCTCCAGGTCTGGTCCTCGATCTCGTCCAGGATCGTGCGCCGCACGGCGATGTCGTCGGCGGCGGGCGCGGGCCCGTCGGAGAGCCGGTGCGTCAGCGCCACCAGGAAGTTGGCGCGGCTGATGATGCCGACGATCCGGCCGTCGCGCAGGACGGGCAGCCGCTTGAAGCCGCGCTTCTCCATGATCAAGACCACGTCCTCCAGCTGCGTCTCGGCCGAGACCGAAACGGCCTTCGGGCTCATCACGTCGCGGACGGTGCGGCCGTGGGCATGGACGTAGTCGTCGGCGGCGTCGCCGGGCGTCACCCACAGGTCGAACCAGCGCGGCCGGTGCTTTTCGGTGCCGAGTTCCGCCCGGCGCAGCAGATCCCGCTCGCTGACCATGCCGATCAGCCTGCCGTCGGCGTCGACGACCGGAAGGCCGCTCACGCGATGCTGCACCATCATCTTCGCCGCATCGGCCACGCTCGCCTCGGCGCCGATGGTGGCGGCGCCCGCCGTCATGATGTCTCCGGCCTTCATGGTCGTTCTCCGTTTCCTCGGGCGGCGGTCGCGATGCTGCGTGCCGTGGCGCCCGTTCGTCCTCTGGTAGGCAAGGCGGGGTGCCGCCACCTTGATCCGGGTCAAAGGCGTGCGGGGTTAGCGGCACTTGACGGGAATCAATGCCTCGTGCCGCCGCCTGGGCTTGTCTCGGGGCATCGGCAACGCGCCCCGGGAGGATTTCATGAGCTTGGACACTGCAGCACGCGAAGCGCCGGTCGTGACCTTCGAGACGATCGGACGCGGCGACGTCGGCCGCGTCGGCGGCAAGAACGCCTCGCTCGGCGAGATGATCGCAACGCTTGTGCCTGCGGGCATCCGCGTGCCGCCGGGCTTCGCCACCACGGCGCAGGCCTATCGCGAATTCATCGCCGCCAATGGTTTCGAGGCAACGGTTCGTGGGCGGCTGGCCGACCTTGCGGGCGGGAGGGCGACGCTTGCGGATACCGGTCAGGCGGTGCGTGCGCTGATCCTGTCGGGCGACTGGCCGCAGGAGACGGAGGTAGCGATCCGCGCGGCCTACGAGGCGCTCTGCATCCGCACCGGCAAGCCGGCGGTGGACGTCGCGGTGCGCTCGAGCGCCACCGCCGAGGACCTGCCGGACGCGAGCTTCGCGGGCCAGCAGGAAACCTTCCTCAACATCCGCGGACCCGACGCGCTGCTTGACGCCTGCCGGCGCTGCTATGCCTCGCTGTTCACCGACCGGGCGATCAGCTACCGCATCGCCAAGGGCTTCGACCATATGGCCGTGGCGCTGTCGGTGGGGGTGCAGCAGATGGTGCGCTCCGACCTCGGCGGGGCGGGCGTCATGTTCTCGATCGACACGGAGACGGGCTTTCCGGACGTGGTGGTGATCGATGCGGCCTGGGGTCTCGGCGAGAACGTCGTGCAGGGCGCGGTCGATCCCGACGAGTACCAGGTGTTCAAGCCGCTGCTTTCCGATCCGGCGCTGAAACCGATCGTCCACAAGACGCTGGGCGAGAAGAAAAAGAAGATGATCTACGGCGACGGCGCGCAGCCGACCCGCAACGTGCCGACGTCGAAGGCCGAGCGCGCGCGCTTCGTCCTGTCGGACGAGGAAATCCTGCAGCTTGCACGCTGGGCGGTGACGATCGAGGCGCATTACGGCTGCCCGATGGACATGGAGTGGGCCCGCGACGGCGAGACCGGCGACCTCTTCATCGTCCAGGCGCGGCCGGAAACGGTGCAGTCGCGCGCCGGCGCCGGGTCGCTGAAATCCTACAGCCTGACGGGAAAGGGCAGGACGCTTGCCAGGGGGCTGGCGATCGGCAGCGCGGCGGTCGCCGGCCGCGTCTGCATCATCGAGAATGCGCGCGACATCGACCGCTTCGTCGACGGCTCGGTGCTGGTGACGGGGACGACCGATCCCGACTGGGTGCCGATCATGAAGCGGGCGGCGGCGATCGTCACCGATCATGGCGGGCGCACCTCGCACGCCGCCATCGTCAGCCGCGAACTCGGCCTGCCTGCGATCGTCGGCACCGGCAATGCCACGCAGGTGCTGCATGACGAGCAGGAAGTCACCGTGTCCTGCGCGGAAGGCGACGAAGGGTTCGTGCTGGAGGGAACGGCCGAGATCACTGCCGAGACGATCCGCATCGACGACCTGCCGGAGACCCGGACCAAGCTGATGCTCAACCTCGCCAATCCGGCGGCGGCCTTCCGCTGGTGGCGGCTGCCGGCCGATGGCGTCGGGCTGGCGCGGATGGAATTCGTCGTCTCCAACCACATCCGGGTCCACCCGATGGCGCTGGTTCGTTTCGACGCGCTGCGCGACGAGACGGCCCGGGCGGAGATCGAGCGGCTGACGGCGGCATATCCCGACAAGACGGAGTATTTCGTCGACCGGCTGTCGCGCGGGCTCGCCCGCATCGCCGCGGCACTGCATCCCCGCCCGGTCATCGTGCGGATGAGCGATTTCAAGACCAACGAATATGCCGGGCTTCTCGGCGGCGCGCAGTTCGAGCCGGCCGAGGAGAATCCGATGATCGGTTTCCGCGGCGCGGCGCGCTACTACTCGCCGCGCTACCGGGAGGGATTCGCGCTCGAATGCCGGGCGATCAGGCGGCTGCGCGAGGAGATGGGATTTGCCAACGTGGTCGTCATGATCCCGTTCTGCCGATCGACGGTCGAGGCCGACAAGGTGCTGGAGGTCATGGCCGAGAACGGACTGACGCGCGGCGAGAACGGACTGGAGGTCTACGTCATGTGCGAGATCCCGTCCAACGTCGTGCTGGCGGCGGAGTTCGCCAGACGCTTCGACGGGTTTTCGATCGGCTCCAACGACCTGACGCAGCTGACGCTCGGCGTCGACCGGGATTCGGGCGAACTCGCCGACCTCTTCGACGAGCGGGATCCGGCGGTGAAGTGGATGATTTCGAGCGTCATCGCGGCTGCGCGGAAGGCCGGCGCCAAGATCGGGCTGTGCGGGCAGGCGCCGAGCGACCATCCGGATTTCGCCGCCTTCCTCGTCGACTGCGGCATCAGTTCGATCTCGGTCAGCCCGGACAGTTTCGTCGAGGTGAAACGGGTCGTGGCGGCGGCCGAGGCTGCAGCACATGCCCCGGCCTGACTTGCGGTTTTGCCTGCGGCCGCGGATGTGGCAAGGCTTCAACGATGGCACGGCGGCGGAACGCGAGGCGGCGTCCGGTGTTCGTCAGCCATCGGACAATTAGGGACTGGCATGGCAAAGGTTCTCACGCTTACGCTCAACCCGACCGTCGACGTCTCCGGCGACGCCGAGGTGATCCGGCCGGTGCGCAAGGTGCGCACCGCCAACGGGCGCTTCGATCCGGGCGGCGGCGGCATCAACGTCGCGCGGGTCACCGCGAAGCTCGGCCGCGCGGTCGAGGCCGTCTATCTGGCGGGCGGAGAGGTCGGCCAAATGCTCGACCGGCTGCTCGCCGAGCAGGGCGTCGCGACACGGCGTATCACGATCGAGGGCCAGACGCGGCTCGGCTTCATCGTCCACGAAACCTCGACCGGGCTCGAGTACCGCTTCGTCCCCGAAGGGCCCGCGGTGGCGGCGGACAGTCTCGAGGCGGTGCTTGCCGTCGTGGCCGACCACGACAGCGACTATGTGGTCGGCTCGGGCAGCCTGCCGGCCGGTGCGCCGGAGGATTTCTATGCGAGGGCAGCGGATGCGGCCGCACGGCGCGGCGCCCGCTTCGTGCTCGACACGTCCGGTGCCGCGCTGAAGGCGACGCTCGAACGCGCGAAGGTGTTCCTCGCCAAGCCGAGCCTGAGCGAACTGGAGCAGTTCGCCGGCCGCAGGCTGGGACCGGACGAGGCGTGTGCAGTGGCCGCCGACATCGTCGCAAGCGGAGCGGCCGAAATGGTTGCGGTCACGCTCGGTGCCGACGGGGCGATTCTCGCCAGCCGCGATGGCGTGCTCCGGCTGCCGACCATCGCCGTGCGGGTGCGTTCGGCGGTCGGCGCCGGCGACAGCTTCCTGGCGGCCATGGTCTGGTTGCTGATGGAGGGAAAGGACGCCGGCGAAGCGTTCCGCTTCGGCATCGCCGCAGGCGCCGCAGCCGCCATGACGCCCGGGACCGAACTGTGCCGTATCGAGGACATCGGCACGCTCCTGCGGCATCTCGGGCCCGCCTGAAGGTGCCCGGTCGCCACAACCTCGCGTCGCGTCCCGCACCGGCCCTGATCGCCCGCGGCCGCACGGGGGTTGAGTTCCGGTTGGCGGCCCGATATGTCAGGCCAGATTCTTTCGGACATTTTCGCACATGGCGCCACGTTTAGCAGTCCTCGGTTGCGGCTACTGGGGCAGCAATCACATACGGACCCTGAAGTCGCTGGACGCCCTCTACGCCGTCTCCGACGCCAACGCCGCGCGTGCCGAAGGTTTTGCTTCCGAACAGGAATGCCTGGCGATCGCCCCTGAAGACCTCATCCGCTGCGACGAGGTGGATGCGATCGTGCTCGCTTTGCCGCCGCAGTTCCACGCCGAGTTCGCCATCGCGGCGGTGGAAGCCGGAAAGGACGTGCTCGTCGAGAAGCCGATCGCGCTGACGGTGGCCGACGCCGAACGGGCGGTCGCGGCGGCCAAGGCCAACGGCCGCGTCTTCATGGTCGGCCACGTGCTGCGCTTCCATCCGGCCTTCGAGAAGCTGAAATCGCTGATCGACGCCGGCGAACTCGGCGAGGTCAAGTACATCCATTCGCACCGGCTCGGGCTCGGCAAGTTCCACACCGAGAACGATGCGCTGTGGGATCTGGCGCCGCACGACCTCTCGATGATCCTGGCGATCACCGGACAGGCGCCGCTGGAGGTTCGCGGCGAGGGGGCGGCGATCCTCGACAATCTCAGCGACTTCGCCCATCTCCACATGCGCTTTCCCGGGGGGGTGCGCGGGCACCTCTTCACCTCGCGGCTCAATCCCTATCGCGAGCGCCGGCTGACCGTCGTCGGCACCAAGGCGATGGCGGTCTTCGACGACGTGGAGCCGGGGCCGCGCAAGCTCGCCGTCTACCGGCACGCCGTCTGGCAGGATTCGGGGCAGTGGGCCTTCACCGCCAACGAGCCCGCCTATGTCGAATTCGACAACACCGGCATGCCGCTGACTCGCGAACTCGAGCATTTCATCGATTGCATCGCGACCCGGGCCGAGCCGAGAACCAGCGGCGAGGAAGCGATCACCGTGCTGCGCATCCTCACTGCCGGCAGCGTCATTCACGACTGAGTGCAGGCGGGCAGGAGCCCGCCGCGCCGCACCCTGGATGCGCGCGGCCGGTCAGAAGCCGGCTGCCTCGTCGTTGTAGAAGGTGTTGAGGATCGACATGCGCGGCTTGCCCGCAGGCGCCTCGATCTTCGGCCGGCCGTGCCAGCTCATCCGCAACGGCGCATGATACGCCTTCAGCACCACGAAGGCGTAGCCGACATTGGGCGCGAAGGGGAGCGTCTTGACCGGTTCCAGGAAATAGGAGCGCGGGTTGAGCAGCCCCTTGGCCGAGGCGCGGTAGAGCGTCGTCCCGAGATCCATCTGGCTGTCGTCCGCCGGACAGTAGAGCTGCATCGTGACGACCTTCTTGCGCGTGTCGGGATGCGGCTTGATCTCGTAGCCGTCGACGTCCTTGTAGAGCACGGGCCTGGCGATGGTCTTCACGTCGTCCATGCTGGCGGCCCCGTCGCCGCGGCGGCGGATCTCGAGGCCGTCCGCGAGCTTTGCCCGCACAGCCGCCTCGATTGCCGGCGAGACGAGGACGGCGGCGACCGCCGACCACAGGTCGCGCCGCTCCGTTTCGATCCGCTCGATCTGGGGGCCATAAAGCCGCAGCGCCAGGCGGGTTCCCTCGGCATTCAGCCGATCGAAGGCGCTGTCCTGCGGAAAGCATGCGAGCAGCCGGGCGTAGAAATCCACCGGGAAGAAGTCGCGGAAGAACATGTGCGGGAACGGGTCGAGGAAGGCCTCGGCAGCCTCAATGCTGCCGACCGCATGCGCGATGAGCACGGAGACAATCTCCCGACCGATCATGCCCGTTCAATCCCCTGCCTTTGGCAACTCTGGATTGCTATCTTATGCGATCGAGGGAAGGGGAACAAGCACCGGGGTCCGGCGGACGCAGCCTGACAGACACAAGAAGATCGACGGCTGTGGCGACCGGAAAGCCGGCCGGTCGTCAGGCCGCCGGCATCTCTGCGAGCGTCGCCAGCATGGCTTCCGCCTTGCCCGAGCGGCGGGTGCGCTCGATGAAGCCGCCGCCGAACACACGGGCGTCGTTGCCGTCGTCGGAATAGAGCACGCAGGCCTGGCCGGGCGCCACGCCGGTCTCGCCATCGGCGAGTTCGACCTCAACCTGTCCGTCGGCACCCACGTGCAGGACGGCTGGACGCGGAGGCCGGGTGGAGCGGACCTTGGCGTAGACCTCGAGGTCGGCACCCGCCAGCGCGGTGACCGGGGTGTCGCCGAGCCAGTTGAAGTCGCGCAAGGCGATGCGGCGCGTCTCCAGCGCCTCGCGCGGACCGACGATGACGCGCGCACCGACCGGATCGAGGTGCACGACGTAGAGCGGCTCGCCCGATGCGACGCCGATGCCGCGGCGCTGGCCGATGGTGTAGTGGACGATGCCCTGGTGGCGGCCGAGCGTGCGTCCGTCGATGTGGACGATGTCGCCGGGCGTGGCGGCGTTCGGCTGCAGCCGGGCGATCATGTCGGAATACTTGCCCTGCGGCACGAAGCAGATGTCCTGGCTGTCCTGCTTGCCGGCAACAGACAGGCCCATCTCCTCGGCCATGGCCCGGACTTCGGGCTTGGAGCGGCCGCCGAGCGGAAAGCGCAGGTAGTCGAGCTGGTCCTGCGTCGTGGCGAACAGGAAATAGCTCTGGTCGCGGTCGGCGTCGAGCGGCCGGTAGAGTGCGCGGTGGGAGCCGTTGGAGCGACTGCGGATGTAGTGGCCTGTGGCGAGCGCCTCCGCCCCCAGTTCGCGCGCCGTGCCGAGCAGGTCGGCGAACTTGACCGTCTGGTTGCACGACACGCAGGGGATCGGCGTTTCGCCCGACATGTAGCTGCGGGCGAAGGGATCGATCACCGCTTCGCGGAAGCGCTGCTCGTAGTTCAGGACGTAGTGCGGGATGCCGAGCGTCTCTGCGACACGGCGCGCATCCTCGATGTCGCGGCCCGCGCAGCAGGATCCGGCGCGATGGACCGCGGCGCCGTGATCGTAGAGCTGCAGCGTCACGCCAACGACGTCGTAGCCTTCCTTCTTGAGGAGGCCGGCCACGACGGATGAATCGACGCCGCCCGACATCGCTACGACGACGCGGGTGTCTTCCGGCCGGCCGGGAAGGTCCAGGCTGTTCATCGGCTCGTTCGCTTCCTTGTTGCCCGTCACGCGGGTCCAATGCCCATCCCCGACAGATAGGTCAAGAACCGTCGGGATGCCAGCATCGCGCGCAAGAAGGCGGTCGCCCGGAGGCGAATCCTTCGTATTTTAGAGAGTCCCGATTCGTTACGATTCAATTACCGGCTGCTTAGCCAATTTTTAAAGCTACACCGGTAGTGTGCAGTCTGTTGGTGCCGAGTTTGTGTCGGGTGTAGAGAGTAAAATGACCGATCTGGTGAGACCGCGGGTCAAGTACGTCATAGGGCCAGACGGCAGCCCGCTGACCATTGCAGACCTGCCGCCGAGCAATACGCGTCGCTGGGTCATCCGCCGCAAGGCGGAAGTGGTCGCCGCGGTCAGGGGCGGTCTTCTCAGCCTCGAGGAAGCCTGCCAGCGCTACAAGCTCACGGTCGAGGAGTTCCTCTCCTGGCAGGCTTCGATCGACGAATACGGACTTGCCGGCCTTCGCACCACACGTATCCAGCAATATCGCCACTGACGCTCGACGCGATTCTCTTGGATTTGCACCAGCAGGCGTCGAGTTTCCGCTGGCAGCACCCTTCCATTCCCTCCCGAACCCATGCCCTCGTGGCGAGACATCGGTAGCGGCGACCTCGTCCAGGCGATGCGCTAGCTGCCGGACTGTTCGCGTCGCAGCAGCGCCGAGACCGCGACCGTCAGGACCACCGACAGCGCGAAGAACCACAGTCCGGGCTTGGTGAAGGCCGCGGCAAGGCCGCTCGTCTTGGCCGCGAAGATGACCAGCGCCACCAGAACCACATCCAGCATCGACCAGTTCGACAAGCCGCGCAGCCAGGCCGGCAGGCGGTCGTGTGCGGCGCGACCCGAATGGGCGGCGACGTGCAGCAGCATCAGCTTCACCGCGGGAAAAGCGATCGAGAAGAGCGCGATGATGATGGCCAGCAGGGGATCTCCGCCCTGCCAGAGCGCGGCGACCATGCCCGTGAGCGACGGCTCTTCCGTGAAGAAATAGAGACGTTCGACGCGGATCAGCGGCAGCGTCACGCCCAGCGCGAAGGCGACCGTGGCGACGAACAGCAGGATGGGCGGGGCAAGGCGCATCGGCGCGCTATAGAGGAAGACGGTCCGCTGCGGAAGCGGACCTGAAGCGGGGAAGTCGACGCCGGCTGGCGAACCGCCGACGACGAGGGATCAGCCCGCGACGGCGCGGCGCAGGTCCGCTTCGGCATCGCGTACGCGCGCGTCCCGGTTCTCGAGCTGCTCGGCCTTTGCCAGTTCCGTCTCGGCCTCGGCGAGCGCCATTTCGGCAGCGCCTTTCTGCTGGAGCAGGTCGAGGCGGGAATTGTTCAGGTTGTCCCGGCGCTGCCGGGCCGCCCTGGCGAAGGTCGGATAGGCGAAGTGATTGGTGTCGGTGATTCCCGACTTTCTCTCCTCGATGGCGACCTGCGCGTCGAGTTCGGCGGCCATCCGGTCGAATTCCGCGATCATCATGTCCAGCTGCGACAGCTGCCGGCGCTTCTCATTGACCTGGAACTGCTTCAGGCGAACCAGATTTCCACGTGACTTCATGTCCGCTTACTCCCGAATACGCGTACCCCGCCGGAAAAATTACGCCCGACCCACGCCTCCGCACGTCAACGGCCGAGGGCAACGAAATCCTAAGGATTTTCGGTGCCGGTAACCATTCGTTTACGCGCACCGTTAATCATACGGTCGAGGGCTTAAGGGGCGGTAAAAAAAGCCGAGTGCCTTTTCCGGAAACCGACAAGGCGAGTCGCCAGAGTCGGTTACTGCCGCTTCTTAAGCTTGAACCTTAATGACCTGACGTGATGATTCATGTTTGGATTCAACAAGGTGCCTTTGACACTTCTGACGGATGATTGCGCTTGCCATGCGGAATCAGATTTTGTTAACCATTTCGTGGCAGCTTTCGAGTCACGTAACGACTGCTCCCGGGCCGGCATGTCGGCACACCCGGCTCGGCTGCAGAAGAGGGGATTGAAATGCGCGTCCTGCTGATTGAAGACGATAGTGCCACGGCACAGAGCATCGAGCTGATGCTCAAGTCGGAGAGCTTCAACGTCTACACGACGGATCTGGGCGAAGAGGGTGTCGACCTCGGCAAGCTGTACGACTACGACATCATTCTCCTCGACCTGAACCTGCCCGACATGTCCGGCTACGAGGTGCTGCGCACGCTTCGCCTGTCGAAGGTCAAGACGCCGATCCTGATCCTTTCGGGCATGGCCGGCATCGAGGACAAGGTCCGCGGTCTCGGCTTCGGTGCCGACGACTACATGACCAAGCCGTTCCACAAGGACGAACTGGTCGCCCGCATCCACGCGATCGTGCGCCGGTCCAAGGGCCATGCGCAGTCGGTGATCACGACCGGTGACCTGATCGTCAACCTGGATGCCAAGACCGTCGAGGTCGGCGGCCAGCGCGTGCACCTGACCGGCAAGGAATACCAGATGCTGGAGCTGCTTTCGCTGCGGAAGGGCACCACGCTGACGAAGGAAATGTTCCTGAACCACCTTTACGGCGGCATGGACGAGCCGGAACTGAAGATCATCGACGTGTTCATCTGCAAGCTGCGCAAGAAGCTCGACGCGGCGTCGGGCGGGCAGAACTACATCGAGACGGTGTGGGGGCGCGGCTACGTGCTGCGCGAACCCGAGGACGTGCGCGTCAGCGCCTGATCCCGTTCGATCGAAATCACAAGCGCCCGCGATCGGCCGATCGTCGGGCGCTTTTCGTTTTCGGACGAGCGCGGTCCTGCCGCGTCAAGGGGCGAAAGGGTCAGGCCGCGATCTTCAGCTCGCGAAAGCGGTCCAAAAGCTGCGCGCGGTTGAAGGGCTTCAGCATGTAGCCGTTCGCGCCGGCCCGCTTGGCCCGCATGATGGCGCCGATGTCGAACTCCAGGATCGAGACGAGGATCCGCACGTCCCTGGCGCCGGGAAGCGCCTTGACCGCGTGAATGAACTCGGGCGCCTGCATATCGGGGAGGGTGCCGTCGAGGATGATCGCGTCGGGAAGCTCGGCCGCGCACATGTCGAGCGCGTCGCGGCCGTTGCCGGCCTCGACGACGGCCAGGTCCGGGCCGCCCAGGATGCGCTTGACCACCTTTCGGATGATACTCGAATCATCAACGATCATGCAGCGTTTCATGTCCACATTTCCCTGCGTCGCGACCGCATCATGCGGTAACCTCTACTGGCCCCGGATGCAGACTATGCGAAACAGTGAAAAAATTGGCGAAGCCGATCGCTAAACTTGAAGGCAAGGCAACTGTCGGTCGAGAAGGACAGCGATCACGCCGCAGAAAGCGTGATCTCCTCCGCCGATGCATGGATCGAGATTGTCATGCCTGCCTCGCGCGCCAGTAGCAGCGTGTAGTATGGCTGGACCGTGTGGGCGTCGATCGGCTCCTCGGGCCGCGAGCCGGAGTGCAGTTCGAGGAACTTCGGCGGGACGCGCACCATCGGGCCGGTGGAGACGATCGTGAACTTCGGCTCGGTCATCAGGTCCGAGAGTTCCACCTTCATCGTGCCGCCCCGCGGAATGGCGCCGGCGGCGATGAGCAGCAGGTTGAGAAGCAGCTTCACCTTGTTCTTCGGCAGCAGGGCGCGCCCGCCCGCCCATTCGAGGTTCGGCTTCTCGTTGCGGAAATAGGCGGTGGCAACCGACTCGGCATCGCCGGTGTCGATCTGCATCCCGGCCGAGCCCGCGGCGCCGAAGGCGATGCGCGCGAACTGCAGTCGTGCGGAGGCGGTACGCGCGCTGGCACGGATCAGCTTCATCGCGTCCTCGTCGGCGCCACCCTCGTCGAGGAGTTCGAGGCCGTTGTTCAGGGCACCGACGGGCGAGATGATGTCGTGGCAGACCCTGCTGCACAGAAGAGCCGCCAGATCGGGCGCGGACAGGGAAAACAGTTCGGACATTCGGGTCTCCAGCACATTCGGTACGGCGGCTTGAAAGGCAGCGGAACGGCGGTCGAATCAAAAAAAGCTGCCGGAGCCTCGACGTTACACAAGGGAGCCGTCGTCGCAAGAAATGCCGACTGGAGCAACGCGGCGCTGCGGGGAAGCGCGGTCGAGTGTCGAAAGATGCTTAACGAAAGGAAAACGATTTGGGCCTAGATTTCTGGAAGGCCGATCGGGTGGACGGGCATCAACGGAAGGCGCTCTGCCCCGGGCAGCAGCTGCCGACGGAGTATGGATATGACACTCTCGAAACTGGCGCGGTTCCTAACGCGGACATTCGTCGCGCTCGGACTGGCGTTCGCCATAGCGCAGGCGGAGCCGGTCCCCGCGTCCGCGAACTCCGAGTTCACCGCGCAGGAGATCATCGACAAGGGCCACGATTTCTTCGGCGCCGCGTCCGGAGGCGTGGCGGCGGCGATCGAGACCATCTTCGCACGCTACGGCGTACCCAACGGCTATATCCTCGGCGAAGAGGGATCGGGCGCGCTCGTCGGCGGGCTGACCTACGGCGAGGGAACGCTGTTCACCAAGAATGCCGGCGATCACACGCTGTTCTGGCAGGGACCTTCCATCGGCTGGGATTTCGGAGGGCAGGGCTCGCGGACCATGATGCTGGTCTACGACCTCAACACGATCGACGAGATCTATCACCGCTATGTGGGCGTTGCGGGGTCGGCCTACGTCGTGGCCGGCGTGGGCTTCAACGTCATGCGCTACGGCAACGTGCTGCTCATTCCGGTGCGGACGGGCGTCGGCGCGAGGCTCGGCGTCAACATCGGATACCTGAAGGTCACGTCGCGCCCGACCTGGAACCCGTTCTGAGGACAGGTCCTGCCCGGCAGGGAACGACCTTCGTCGCTGGCGCTTAACCTTAAGGCGAAGTAAAAGGCCTTCCGGGATGGATCGGGACCGTGCCCTTGTGGCACATCTGGGTCGTCCAGTGCGGCTATGGGCGGGCGTTCGGCGTGATCGAATCCATTCTGTTCTTTTCGCTCGGTTTCCTGTGTGCGGGATTCCTGGCGCTGATGATCGCTCCCGCGGTGTGGCGTCGGGCCGTGCTGCTGACGCGCAAGCGCATAGAGGCATCGGTTCCGCTCTCGCTCAACGAAATCCAGGCCGACAAGGATCGGATGCGCGCCGAATTCGCGATGTCGACGCGGCGACTGGAGATGAGCATCAAGGCATTCCGCGACAAGGCGTCGAGCCAGATCGTCGAGATCAACCGGCACCAGGCGCAGCTGAAGGAACTGACCGACGAGATCGGCGAGAAGAACGCGGCGATCACTGCGATGGAATCGCAGGGCAGCGAACTGCGCGCCGAGCTGAGGCGTCGCGAGGAACAGCTGCAGGTGCTGTCGGGGCGGCTCGACGAGGCCACCCGCCGGATCGACGAGAAGGCGCTCGAACTCGACAAGCTCGGGCGGCTCTACGACGATGCGGCCTTCAATTCCAGCAGCCGCCAGATCGAACTGGTGGCGCGGGAGGCGGAGTACGAGCGGGTTTCCGACGACCTGAACGCGCTGCGCGGCAAGCGCCGTGACGTCGAGCGCCAGCTGCGCGAGGCGACGGCGGAGAACAAGCAGAACCAGGACCTCCTGAAGGCCGAGCGGCTGAAGATCACCGAGCTCGAAAAGAAGATCGAGCGCATGGAATCGACCATCGCCGACCGCGAGGAGCGCCTCGATCGCCGCGAGAAGGATCTCGCCCGGCTGCGCGAGCACGCCCGCTCGGGCGCCACGAGCGAGAACGACCTGAACGAGCGGCTGTCGGCTTCCGAGAGCCAGCGCGTGAAGCTGGAGGCCGACCTCGCCGACCTGACGCTGCAGATGTCGACACTGCTGTCCGGCGCGACGGGCGGCGATGTGGAAAAGGCGATGGGCACGCTGAACGAGGAGCGCGACCAGTTGCAGGAGCGCCTCACCAGACTGGTGCGCGAGAACAAGAAGCTGAAGGCGGACCTCGCCGTCTACGAACGCGACAAGTCCGAGGACTGGGACCTGCAGCGGCGCGAGAATGCTCTGCTGCGCGAACAGATCAACGATCTCGCCGCCGAGGTCGTGCGGCTGACCGAAACGCTCGACGGGCCGGAATCGCCGATCACGGTGGCGCTGGCGGCCGACATCGTCGAGCCGCTCAAGCCCGCAGGCGAACGGCGACCGACCAGCCTCGCCGAGCGGGTGCGCGCGCTCAAGCAGGCCTCCGCCGCCCGCTGAGGCCTGCTTTTCCGGTCACGTCACGTCACGACGCGCCGTCCTTGCCAGCACCCCGCCACAGCCGGTGCAGCGCGATGGCGCCAGCGGTCGCGACGTTGAGGCTGTCGAAGCCCGCGGACATGCCGATCCGGACGGTCGTCAGCCTGGCGAGCAGGTCGGCCGGAAGGCCGCTTCCCTCGCTGCCCAAGAGCAGCGCGGTGCGCTCCTGCGGCGCAAGTTCCGCAATGTCCCTGGCGCCACGCGGGCTGAGCGCCAGGCAGTCGAAGCCGGCATTCGCCAGGCGGGCGAGGAGCGCCTCGGCCGTTCCGCCACGCCAGTGGGGAACCTTGAGCACGGCGCCGACCGAGACGCGGATGGCCTTTCGGTAGAGCGGATCGCAGCTCGTCTCGTCGAGCAGGACGGCATCCGCCTCGAAAGCCGCGGCGTTGCGAAAGATGGCGCCGACATTGTCGTGGTTGGAGATGCCGATCAGCACCAGCACAAGGGCACGCCGGGGCAGGGCGGCCACGAACGCGTCCAGATCGCGCGCGTCGGTTCGCCGCCCGACGCCGAGCACGCCGCGATGGACATGGTAGCCGGCGACAGCATCGAGGATCGGCTGGGACGCGACGTAGACGGGCAGCCCATCCGGCGCGCGGGCGAGCAGATCGGAAACGCCATCGACCCGGTTCTCCAGGAGAAGCAGCGACTCGGCTTCAAACCGCGCGTGTCCGAGAAGCACGTTCAGGACGACCCGCCCTTCGGCGATGAAGCGGTGCTGGCGGCCGACCAGATCGCGCTCGCGGATCTGCCGGTAGGGCGCGAGCCGCGGATCATCCGCGTCGTCGATGCGGATGATCTCAGGCACGGAGATGCAGAACCGCGGCTGGTCGTCCAGATTGCACAATCTTGCTCAAAACACTCATGCCGGTCAGCCCTGTCCTGTTGCCGGCGACAGGTCTGGACGGGCCGGCAGGCGAGGTCAAGACGGGGGTAGAGGCCGAAGACGCAAGGAGCCCGGGACGTGGGCGCGTCGACCGTTCAGACCGGCACGCCGGCCTTCCGGCTTGCCGATACGAAAATCTCGTCCAGAGTTCCGAACAGCCGGCGGACCTGGTCGGAACTGCAGGAATAGTAGATCGTCTGCTTGTCGCGCCGGGTGTTGACGAGCCTGAGGCCGCGCAGCCGCGACAGATGCTGCGACAGGGCCGACTGGCTCAATCCCACTTTCTGGGCGATGACACCGACGGGCAGTTCCGAGTCGAGCAGTTCGCAGATGATCTGGATGCGCTTTCCGTTGGAGAAGGCAGCTAGAAACACGGAAGCTTCGTCCGCGTAAAAGCGCAAGTCGTCCATTCCCAAACACCGCCTCCTGCGAGCCCACGCACCCGTCGCGCTTTTCGGGCGCAAGAGGTTTCCGGCGTTCAGCGCCGGCTGATCCTCGTATCGCCGATACCACAAAAGTTAATCCAGATCGTTTCCCTGGGGAAGCACTGTCCGGCAATTTCATTTCGCGGCGGGCAAGAAATGCCTATTGGCTGCTGTCGCGGGCGGCTCGGGCCATCGAAACCAGTGCCTGGCGCATGGCGGTCGCTCCTGTCAGCGGCTCGTCGAAGAAGACGCGACGCGAATCATCGCCGCAAGCAAGGTCGAATCCGTCCACGTCCAGGCCGGTCATGATCCAGTTTCCAACTCCGGCTCTGGCGAAATGGCGTGCAAAGAGTTCGACGGCGTCGCGGTGATCGCTGTTCATGTGGGAGATCGCACCCTGTTCCGCCGCAGCGATCTCGCCGATGGACGGATGGTCGACCAGAAGGTCGCGCCGGGTGAGTGCGTAGGCCTTGCCGAACCCGCCGTTCAGGCCGGCGCGTTGCGGATCCAGCCGGAAGAAGCAGAAGTCGCCGAAGTCGACGTAGAGCTCGGCCTTCGGGTGGCGGTTGAGATAGCGACGGCGCGCGCGCTTGCCGTCGTCGCTTTCGCGGTCGAGCCTGTGTGCGAGGCAGGAGATCGTGATCCGGGGATGGGCGAGCGGATCGCCTTTGCCCGGTTCTCCGAGCAAAAGCGAGCACCGCGGATCGGCGGCGAGCGCTCCCGTATGGGTCGACAGTGTCGAGACGAGGATCAGCGGCGAGCCGTCGGGGTCGGTCGCGGTTGCGACCCGGCTTGCGGATGGCGCGCCGGTCTCCGGTTCGATCACGGCCAGGGCACCGTAGCGCGAGACGCGCAGCAGCCGCCGGGCGAGCCGGATGGCCTCCTCATCGGTGGGGCGCAGGACGTCCTTCTTCTCGTCGGCCATGTCTCGATCTCCGGCAGGCAGCTTCCTTCCATCCGCTTCGTCGACGTTCCGAAAAGCGGATCGGCTTTGTCACCTTATCCCGCGATCAGGCCGCTCCTGGCAAGGGCCTCGGAGCGGGCCGGCGATATGCCGAAGGCTTCGAGAGCCGGCGGCAAAGAGGCCGCGCGTGACGGCTGGGAGGGCTGCGATGCGGGCGAGGAGGGTGTCCGGGAGAAGCGGGGCGCCGGCGCGGCGCGAACGAGCCTGCCGTCGCGCCTGAACGTGCCGCGGGCGACGTTGTGCGGATGCTCGGGCGCCTCGGCCATCGACAGCACGGGCGCCACGCAGGCATCGGTCTCCGCGAAGATCGACCACCACTCGTCCCGGGTCCTGGTGGCCACCCGGGCGGCGATTGCGGCGCGCATCTCCGGCCAGAGACGCGGGTCGTATTGTGCCTCGACGAAACGGTCTTCCAGAGGCAGCAGGCCGGCGAACTCGGCGAAGAACTGCGGTTCGAGACAGGCGATGGCGAGATGCTTCGCATCGGCCGTTTCGTAGGTGTCGTAGAAGGGCGCGCCGGAATCGAGCAGGTTGGAGCCGCGCCGGTCTTGCCACAGGCCGGCCGCGAGGAGCGCATAGGGAAGGTTCCCCAGCGTCGAGGCGCCATCGATCATGGCCGCGTCGATCACCTGACCGCGACCCGATCGCGACCGCTCGAAGAGGGCGGCGAGCACGCCGGCGATCAGGAACATCGTCCCGCCGCCATAGTCGGCGACGAGGTTCAGCGGCGGAACCGGCCTGCCGTCGCTCGGGCCGATGGCGTGCAGCATGCCCGTCATCGCGAGGTAGGTCAGGTCGTGACCGGCGCGCTGGGCGAGCGGACCTTCCTGGCCGAAACCGGTCATGCGGCCGTAGACGAGGCCGGGATTGGCCGCCAGCAGCTCGTCAGGGCCGAGCGAAAGCCGCTCCATGACGCCAGGCCGAAAGCCCTCGATCAGGACGTCGGCACCGGCGGCGAGGTCGTGCATCAGGGCGATGCCCTCGGGCGCCTTCAGGTCGACCCGCAGCGTTTCGCGGCCGTGGCGGTCGAGATCGAGCTCCGGCGGGAGGTTCAGAAAGGAAGGCGCTGCCCTCAGCCGGTCGACGCGAAGCACGCTGGCGCCCATCTCCGACAGGATCAGGGCGGCGAGCGGAACCGGCCCGAGGCCGGCCATCTCGATGACCTTCAGGCCGGCGAGCGGCCCCTTCCGTTCCTCCTCCCCCATGGCATGGTGCGCCTTAGCGCGGCGCCATGCGGATGGCGCCGTCGAGGCGGATGGTCTCGGCGTTGAGCATCTGGTTCTCGACGATGTGGCAGGCGAGCGCGCCATACTCCGCCGGCTCGCCGAGGCGCGACGGGAAGGGGACCTGCTGCCCGAGCGAGCGCTGCGCGTCCTCCGGCAGACCGGCCAGCATCGGCGTCTTGAAGATGCCGGGTGCGATGGTGCAGACGCGGATGCCGGCGCGCGACAGGTCGCGGGCGATCGGCAGCGTCATGCCGACGACGCCGCCCTTGGAGGCGGAGTAGGCGGCCTGGCCGATCTGGCCGTCATAGGCGGCGACGGAGGCGGTGTTGACGATGACGCCGCGTTCGCCGCCTTCCAGCGGTTCGGACTTTTCGCAGAGGCCGGCAAAGAGGCGGATCATGTTGAAGGAACCGGCGAGATTAACCTCGAGGACCTTCTTGAACATGTCGAGCGGGTGGACACCGTCCTTGCTCGTGGTCTTCATGGCGATGGCGATGCCGGCGCAGTTAATGAGGATGCGCGGCGAGCCGAGCTTCTCGACAACGGTCGCGAACGCGGCTTCCCCGCTCTCGGCGCTGGAGACGTCGCACTTGACGGCGATGCCGCCGATGTCGGCTGCGACCTTCTCGGCCCGCTCCATGCCGACGTCGAAGATGGCGACCCTGGCGCCGCGCGCGGCAAGCGCGCGCGCCGTCGCCTCGCCAAGGCCCGAACCACCGCCGGTGACGATTGCGACCTGACCCGATGCGTCCATGAGATATCCTCCCGGAATGTTATGAAACAAAACAATATCGTCTCATCGTAGCGGCAGGAGGGGCGGAAAGGCAAGGCGGACGCGGCGTCGTCCACCGGTTCAGCCGGGCGACAATCCGCGCATCCTCTCATTGCGGCGGCGGATCATTTCCAGGGTCGCGAGAAGCAGGATCGACAGGGCCACGAGCAGGCTGGCGAGCGCCAGGATGGTCGGGCTGATCTCTTCGCGCAGGCCCGAGAACATGCGCACCGTCATGGGCGTCTGCGCGGGGCCGGCCATGAAGTTGACGATCACCACCTCGTCGAGCGAGGTGACGAAGGCGAACAAGGCGCCGGAGATGACCCCGGGCAGCAGCAATGGCAGGATGACCCTGAAGAAGGTGCGCGTCTGGTTGGCGCCGAGGCTCTGGGAGGCGCGGATGAGCGTCTGGTCGAAGCCGGCGAGGGATGCCGTGACCGTCAGGACCACGAAGGGCGTGCCCAGCACGACGTGGCTCAGGATGATGCCGAGATAGGTGTTCGACAGGCCGATACGGGCAAAGAAGCTGAACAGAGCGGCCGCCGTGATGATCAGCGGCACGATCATCGGCGAGATCAGGATCGCGGTGATCAGCGCGCGCGCGGGCATGTTGCGCCGGTTGAGCCCCAGAGCCGCCACCGTCCCCAGCGCCGTGGCCACGATGGTGGAGGCGATGGCGATGATGAAGGAATTGGCGATGGAGTTCAGCCACTCGCTGGAGCCGAGCAGATCGCGGTACCAGCGCAGCGAATAGCCGTCCGGGTCGAGCGACAGCATCTCGCGGGTGAAGGTGAAATAGGGCTGCGCGTTGAAGGCGAGCGGGATGATGACGATGATGGGGGCGATGAGGAAAAAGAAGATCAGCCCGCAGATCACGCGGAACGCATAGTACCATATGCGCTCCGACGTCGTCGCATAGGTGGGAACGGCCATCGTCGCCTCCTAACCGAATTTCAGCTTGTCGACGCCGACCAGCCGGTTGAACAGCCAGTAGACGAGGAGGACCGCGACGAGCAGGATGGTGGCCAGAGCCGCCGCGAGCTTCAACTGCGCGCTCGATCCCTGCATGTTGTCGGCGATCAGGTTGGAGATGAAGATGCCGCTGTCGCCGCCGACCAGTGCCGGCGTGATGTAGTAGCCGATCGCCAGGATGAAGACGAGGATGCAGCCGGCCGCAAGACCCGGCACGGTGAGCGGGAAATACACCGACCACCAGGCCCGGAACGGATGCGCGCCGAGCGACTTGGCCGCCCGCAGGTAGGACGGCGGGATTGTCTTCATCACGGAATAGAGCGGCAGCACCATGAAGGGCAAAAGGATGTGCGTCATCGCCACCACCGTGCCGATGCGGTTGTAGATCATCCGCAGCCGGCCGTCGGTGTCGATCACGCCGGCCCAGACCAGAAGCTCGTTGATCACCCCCTGCTGCTGCAGGAGCACGATCCAGGCCGAGGTTCGCACCAGGAGCGAGGTCCAGAACGGCAGCAGCACGAGGATGAGGAGCAGGTTGGCGATCCGTACGGGCTGCGTGGCGACCATGTAGGAGATGGGGTAGGCGAGCAACACGCAGATGCCGGTGATGAGGATGCTCATCCAGGCGGTACGGAAGAACAGCGACTGGTAGACCTGGTAGACCTCCGGCCGCGGCGCGATCTCGCCCTGGGCGTTGTATTCGTAGTCCACCGCGAGGAGGTAGTAGGTCGGGGTTATCAGGCGGGATTCGCGCTGCAGGATGTGCCAGAACTCGAGGCTCGCCCAGTCCTCGTCGGCCTCCAGGAATTTTTCGCGATAGGGCGCCGACCACGCGTCGACGTTGCGCGCGGTGCGCATCATGGTCGAGCGGGCGCCGGGGATCTCGCGGTTGATGCGGGCGGCGGCGCGGCCGATGGTGCGGTTCTCCACGCCGACGATCATGTCGGCGGCCATCGCCTGGAACACCGCCTCGGGCGGCACGTCCTCGCCGTCCCAGGACGAGAGGGCCGCCGCCGTCTGCGGCAGGTATTCGCGGATCTCGGGATTGTAGACCGAGCGCCAGATCATCGCGACGATCGGAATGGCGAAGACCAGCAGGATGAAAACCAGCAGCGGCGCGACCAGCGCGAACGCGCGCCGGCGCTCGACCGCCTGGGAGCGCCGCAGCGCTTCCTTGAGCGGGGTGCCGTCGGCGGCCACCAGCGGCGCCTTCGATCTCTGTTCCCTGGTCGCCATCGATCTCTTCCCGCTTGCGGTCTCGTCAGGTGGAGAGGCGGGGCGCGCTGTGCGCCCCGTCCCATGTCAGGTGCCGCAGATCAGCCTGCGACCCAGGCGTTGAAGCGCTCCTCGAGCGAATCGCCGTAGTCGGCCCAGAACTGGACGTCGAACCGGATGGCGGTCTCGAGGTTCTCCGGGCTGGTCGGCATGTGCGGCTTCATGTCGATGTCGGTGCCTTCGAGCGTGCCGACGAGCGGCGCGGACGAGTTGCGGGCCGGACCGTAGGAAATGTACTTCGCCTGGTCGGCGAGGCGCTGGGTGTCGGTGGCGAAGCGGATGTAGTCCTTGATCAGTTCTTCGTTGCCGGTGTCGACGGGGATCACCCAGCCGTCGGTCTCGAACATCTGGTGGTCCCACATGATCTCGAAGGGCTGGTCCTCGTTGGCCTGCGCGTTGAAGATGCGGCCGTTGTAGGCGGTCGCGATCACGGCCTCCTTGTCGGCCAGCATCTGGGGCGGCTGGGCGCCTTCCGACCACCAGATCACGCTGTCCTTGATCTCGTCGAGCTTGGCGAAGGCGCGGTCCTGGCCCTCGGGCGTGGCGAGCACCTCGTAGACCTGGTCCGGCTCGACGCCGTCGGCGATCAGCGCCCATTCGAGGTTCTTCTGCGGAATCTGCTGCAGCGCGCGCGTGCCGGGGAAGGCCTCGACGTTCCAGATGTCCTCGACGGTCTGCGGACCGCCGTCGGGAAAGGCCTCGGTGTTGTAGGCGAACATGGTCGAGTAGAGGATCTGCGGGATGAAGCACTCGCCGATCGTGCCGTCCACGAAGTCCTCCGAGGCCGGCGTGCCGTCCGGCGCGGGCGCCAGCCACTCGTCGGGATCGATCTGCAGGACGAGGCCCTCGTCGCAGGCGCGCTGGGCGTCCGCCTGGAGGAGATCGACGACGTCCCAGGTCACGTTGCCAGCCTCGACCTGGGCGCGGATGCCGGCCAGGCCGTTCGCCGACTTGTCCTCGGTGACGATCTCGACGCCGGTCTTCTCCTCGTAGGGCTCGTGATAGGCCTTGTCCTGCGAGTTCGAGTAGGCGCCGCCCCAGGAGACGATCGTCAGCTGCTTGTCCTGCGCGACGGCTGCTCCGCCCATGGCGATCGCGGCCGCGGTGCTCGTGAGGATGAGTGTGCGTTTCATGTTGACACCTTTCCGTGCATTGAATCGATTTCGACGCGGTGCGCAGGCAGGCTGCGTCCGGCCACCACTGTCATGAATTGCAAGGCCGCCGGCGGACCCTGTTTGCGAGGCGTGTCGGCGCCTATTCGCCGCGGTCGAGCGCGCGGCAATCCTCGGTCGCCCAGCCGACCCGGACCATCTCGCCGCGCTTGAAGCGCCGGGCGCCGAGCCGGTTGCGGGTCTTGACGATGAAGTCGGCATTGCCGGCCACCGTCATGCGGGTGCGGATGTGGTCGCCGAGATAGATGACCTCCTCGACACGGGCGGTGACGGTGTGGTCCGTCACGCTCTCGTCGGGGTCAATCTCGACGCGCTCGGGACGGATCGAGAGCTGCGTGCGCTCGCCCGGCCCGGCATTGATGGCGAGCGCGTGGACGCTTTCGCCGTCGGTCAGCTCGACGCGGGCGATGCCGTCGTTGATCGACCGGATGCGGCCGTGCAGCGTGTTGTTCTCGCCGATGAACTGGGCGACGAAGCTGTTTTCCGGCTTCTCGTAGAGCACTTCCGGGGGCGCGAGCTGCTGGATGACGCCGTCGTTGAAGACGGCGACGCGGTCCGACATGGTCAGCGCCTCGCTCTGGTCGTGGGTGACGTAGATGACCGTCACGCCGAGCGATTCGTGGATGTGCTTGATCTCGTACTGCATGTGCTCGCGCAGTTGCTTGTCGAGCGCCCCGAGCGGCTCGTCCATGAGGACGAGCTCGGGTTCGAAGACGAGCGCGCGGGCGAGCGCGATGCGCTGCTGCTGGCCGCCGGAGAGCTGTGTCGGCCGGCGACCGTGGAAGGAACCGTCGCCCATCTGCACCATGTCGAGGGCGCGCTGCACCTTCTTTTCCTGCTCGGCGCGGCCGAGGCCGCGGACGCTGAGCGGGAAGGCCAGGTTCTCGGCGATCGTCATGTGCGGGAACAGCGCGTAGTTCTGGAACACCATGCCGATGCCGCGCTGGTGCGGCGGCACGCTGTTGATGGGGCGGCCATCGAGATAGATCTCGCCATTGGTGGCGGCCTCGAAGCCGGCGACCATCATCAGGCAGGTGGTCTTGCCCGAGCCGGACGGTCCGAGCATGGTCAGGAACTCGCCGCGCGCAATGCTCAGGTTGAGATTTTTCACGACAAGCGTCTCGCCGTCGTAGGATTTCTGCACCTCCTCGAACAGCACCATAGGACGTTCGGTCGCTTCGGCAGGCGCAAGCGACACGTCGCGGCTCTTCACCGCGGCCAAGTCATTCAATGTTGACTCCTTCCGGATATTTTTCGTGATCCTATAGCAAATTATGCTGAAGATCAAACCCCGGCGGCCATATTCCTGATATATGTGTATTGGTCGGTTCAATAGTTCGATATTAAATGTCTATAGACGTCCTGATATTCGACTTTTCTTGTCAAATAGTGCGATCAAATTCTTATTAATCGCTCGGAGTATCGTAAAATTGTTATCACGAAGAAAAAATAGGCTTTGATGCGAGCGGAATTCGTGACATGATTTTGCTGGCGTCGCTCTACTTGAATGTGAAAGGTAGCGCGCCGGGCAGAGCTCTTGCGCTGTCCTTGTGCCGAAATACAAAATAACGTCCCCGGCCATGAGCTGAAGAAACCGCGAAACAAAGCGTCGATGGGGCGATTTCACGCGAGGTGACCGGAAGTATTCCGGAAAATTGTCCAAGAAAATGAAATGAAAACGAAAATGATATAGTCGGATGCCGGCCGTATCACAGCATGCCGGAATCGCATGCGACAGGCCTCGATCGCGTCCGAGCCCCGTCCCGCGGGGACGGGGCAGGGCTGATGCGCTGCGGAACGACTGGATTGCCGCGCGGCGTTCTCAGCGATCGAGCACCGAGCGAAGCTCGACGAGGTTGGACCGCACGCGCAGCACGTAGAAGCCCATCGTGGCGAGATGGGTCGGCATGATCCAGCCGGCCTCGTCGCCGTTCGAGATGATGAAGGGCTGTATCCGCAGGGCCGCGCGGAACTGGTCCTCCGTGGCATCCCACAGCGGCTTGATCGACCGCTGCGCAATGACATCCTCGAAGTCGGCTCCCGCGGCATGAAGGATGCCGTAGTAGCCATACAACTGGCCATAGGCGAACCAGAAGCGATCGTCGGCGCGAACGTCGAACCAGCCGCGATTGTAGAGTTCGGAGCGCTCGCGCAGGATCGCGGAGGTGGAGCCGATGTCGTTGGCGATGCGGTCGAGGAACTGGATGAGATTGTCGGCGCGCGCGTCGAAGACGGCGTTGCATCCGGCCAGGCGTTCGTTGAACACCCGCAGGTCGCGGATTGCCGAGCGATAGAAGGCAGGCGTCGGCGTCTTCGGGCCGAAGGGATTGACGCCGAAATACCAGGTGGACTCGTCGAACTGCATGTTGCCGCGCGCGTCCTGCAGGTTCGAATCGATCTGCGAGGTACCGCGCACGCGGCCGAGCGTATCGACGAGTTCGACGGTGGTTCTCCGGATCGCCTGGTTGACCCCGCGCTGGAAGGACGCCTCGTTGTCGAAGAAGGGCGTGCTGTCCCAATCGATGCCGAAGAAGCCGGTCTTGTAGAGCAGCATCGACGAGATCCAGGCGTTCTGGTTCACGTTGAAGTCGATCAGGTCGGCGGTAACGTCGGCGATGGCGGACCGCCCGCAGGTCCGGGTCGTGTCGCCCGCACCGGCGGCCGTGATCTGTTCGCCGGCCGAGACCGCGCGCTGGTCGAGCTGGTAGGCGTCGACGTAATCGGGATTGAAACCGGCCCAGCGCTGCGTCTGGTAGAAGAAGTTGGCGTAGAGGCCCAGGAGAACGAGGAGGGCGATGCCGATCGGACCCTTGATCAGCCATCCCCGCCGCGCATACCAGCGGCTGGCGGCAAGGAAGGGCCACAGCAGGATGCCGATGACCCATCCGATGCCGCGGCCGATGGCCTGGAAGACCCGCGAGAAGAAGTCGACGATCGGATCCAGCATTCTTACCCCCTGAAGCATGTCTCCCGAAAGCGGGCACCGGTTTCGGGTGAAAGACATGCGCGAAAACAGAGACCTAAAGCGTGCGGCGCGAATCTGGAAGATCGCGACACGCTTTAGTCCGTCAGTCCGTAGAGCTTCCGTCGAAGCCCGGCCTTGTCGGAGAGATAGGCGGTCTTCAGCATCTCCACAACGTGGCGCCGCCAGTTCGGCTCGAACGTCTCGTAGTCTGCGTAGAAGGCCTGCTTGTTGAAGACGTAGCGCGAAATGAAGTCGTCGGGCACGAAGTCGGCGATCAGCATGTTGGTCAGCCAGGCATCGGGATGTTCGGGCTTGGCGCGCACGACGAGGAACCGCCTTGCCGGTTCGATCTCGTCGAGGTTTATCCGGCCGGTGCGCCCGACCTCCCGCTTCATGGCGTTGAGAAACGGGAACACCCCGTCGCTGTTGACGAGATTGGCGTGGCCGTGGATCCAGGTCTGCAGCCAGACCTTGTCGGCCATCGTCAGATCGACCGCCGGATCGTTGCGGCAGACGAGGGTGCGGATCGTCATGTCGGCGCGATGCTCGAGATAGCCCGACGCCTCCAGCCAGGAGGCGCGCGGCAGGTCGAGCCGCCCGGTCGAGAGCAGGAACTGGAACACCCGCTCGGCGTCGTGGATCGACAGGTAGCTGACCTGCCAGGGGCGCGAGCGGCGGAAGCCGGGCGCCGACGGGTCGGAGATCACCGTCGTCATGTCCGGATCGACGAAGACGTAGAGCCCGCCGAAATGGCTGGTCCAGAAGGCATTGTGGCGGAAGATGACCTGGTCGGGAACGAGCGCGTTCTCGCGGATGTCGCCGCAGACCTTCGCCAGTTCCACCATCTTCTCCAGCATGGCCGAATCGCGCCAGGCCTCGGGCTCCTGCTTCAGCCGGTCGGCCAGGCGGCCCAGTTCCGCGGCCTTGCCGAGCACGTCCTCGGCCGACAGCACCTTGAACTCGACCTGGTTGATCGACAGCAGGTCCTCGATGTCGTCCACCCTGGCGACGCTGTCCTCGATCTCGCCGTAGATCACGTCCTTGATGGTCAGCGCATCGATGGCGCGCCGGTTGCGCGACAGGAACTCGAACATCAGCTGCGAGGTGTTCGAGAATGCGGTGTGCACGACCGGAAGCTCGATCTGCGACGGCGTCAGCACGATGAAACGCCGGTTCACCCCGTTCGGGTCGAGATAGGCAAAGTCGCCGAACTCCTCGGCCACCTGCGGCGAGAAGCCGGTACGGTCGATCTCGAAGCTGTCGAGCTTCGTCGGCGCCAGCCCGAAGGCAGTGAGCGCCTTGTTGTAGCGTGCGATGAGGTGAGGTTCCTCCACCGTCAGCAGGCGGCCGTAGATGAGTTCGCTATCGCGGAGCAGGTTCATGTCGGATTTTGCCAACCTGTCATTTGCGAAGCCGGCCGATGTCGAGCGCTGCCTTTGCGAGTCGCTTGTCGAGAGTTGCCAGCGGCAGTCCCGTGCGGAGGGCGAGTTCCAGGTAGAGCCCGTCGTAAAGCGTTAGCCCGTGCTCATCGGCCAGTTCGACTGTATCGGTCCACATCCTGTCACCGCCTGCGCGATCGATCGTCAGTTCCAGACCCGAGATGCGTTCGAATGTCCGGCGCCGATAATCCCGGTCGATCCGCTTGCGACGGACGGCCATCACCAACGCGTTTCCGAATTCGACTTGAAAGTGCTGCGGCACCAGGGCCCCGCTTTCGGTCACCTGCATAAGGACATCAAGCGCCAGAGGACTGTTCTCATCGGGCAGGAACCAAGCCAAAGCGATGGAGGAGTCGACGACGATGGTCAATAGCGCCGACCCATCTCGATGTAGTCGCGAATCGTCAGTCCGTCGGGATCGGGTTTTACTGCTTTGCGCATTTCGATGATTGCCCGCGCGACCTCTCTTGCCTTGGCCTTCTGCTCCTCGGTCCGCGCAGGCGGCACCAGCCGCGCGACCGGCTTGCCGTGGCGCGTGATCGTTATCTCCTCGCCCTTTTCGACGAGTTCCAAGAGCGCGCTCAGCGAGTTGCGAGCTTCCAGCGTTCCGACTTCACGCATGTCCTTGCCTTTCTAGCCAGCCACGCCAGAATTTAAGGCCGCGGATCCGCGTTTGCAATCGCGATCCGCGCCCGCCGAACTCCCCTTCTCCCCGTTCACGGGGAGAAGGTGCCCGAAGGGCGGATGAGGGGCGGCGCGAAGGTTGTCGGTCATGGCTCTACCTCGCGAACCGCCGGAAGGAACCTTACGTCGTGACCGACCATGCGTTCGCGAAGTCGCCCCTCGACGGCCGCCACGATCGTATCGATGACCAACGCTCGGTCACGCAGCACGTCGGCGTGCCACACCCTCAGCACAGACCACCCATTCGCATTCATCGTTTCGTCCCGAAACCGGTCCCGCGGCTGGCGAGCGTGCTGGCTGCCGTCGACCTCGACGACCAGATTGGCCTGCCGGCAGGCAAAGTCGGCGTAGTACGGTCCGATCGGCAATTGCCTGACGAACCTTCAGCCGTTGAGCCGCCGCCCGCGCAGTTCGTTCCACAACACGTCCTCCGCATCGTTCTCGACCTGCCGAAGAGATCGGGCACGCTTCGTCCTCCTCGCGTTCTCGCCACGCATCGCGCCCCTCATCCGCCCCTTCGGGGCACCTTCTTCCCGTGAACGGGGAGCAGGAGGTCAGCCCCACAAACCCTTCGCCTTCAGCCCCTCGATCTCGCCGATCGCCCGCTCGCGCAGCTTCGCGTCGCGGACCATCTTGGACACGGCGGTGTCGTCGGAGCGATCGGAGTAGCGGAATTCCGAGTCGGCGTAGCGATTGATTTCCTGCATCACCATGGCCATCGAGAAGGGGCCGCGCAGATCCTCGATCATCGCCTTCTTCTCGTCGTAGGGCTTGTGCAGGAAGGCATCGGGCGCCTCGAACCAGGCGTCGGGCAGGTCGAAGTCCATGGCGCGCATCTTGATGGCGTCGGTGACGTTCTTGATGGCGCGGCCGGTGAAGCGCGGCTCGACCTCGCGGATCATGTGCAGGTAGGTGCCGACGTCGGTCATCGTGCGAGGCTCGCCGAACTGGTCGAGAAACCGGTCATAGACCTTCTGGAGGCCTTCTTCCTGCGGTTTCGAGTGCTCCTCGTAGGCGACCGATATCGCCTTCTGGATCGACTGGTTCTGCAGGAGCGCGTGGTCGCCGAGCGGGATCTGGTGGTTCCTGCCGGCGAGCAGCACGAAGATGTCGATGTAGTCGTCGCGGGTCTGCGGCCCGTCGACCAGCCAGCGGGCGCCGGCGCGCTGGCGCAGCGCGTCGTCGACGTTCTCGGGATAGTTGGAGAACATGCCGAAGGAGCAGTTGCCCCGCACCACGGTCTCGGCCCCGGCGAAGGCCGCCATCAGCACGCCGGTGATCTCGCGCTGGCCGGCCGAGGCGCGGTCATCGGAACGCTTGGCCGCCACCTGGTCGATGTCGTCGATGGTGCCGAAGCCGATGGCGCGCGGGTTGATGACGTTGTTGACGAACTGGCGACAGTTCTGGCCCGACTTGCCCTGGTAGGACGAGATCTGGTCGACGCCGAAATTCTCATAGTGGAAGGGATAGCCGGCGACCTGGCAGTAGTCGTTGATCAGGCCGGCGGTCATCTGGATCAGCATGGTCTTGCCGGTGCCGGGCGCGCCGTCGCCGATAAAGGTGAAGAGGAAGCCGCCGAGTTCGACGAAGGGGTTCATCTGGCGGTCGAAATCATAGGCCATGATCATCCTGGCCAGCCGCATCGCCTGGTACTTGGCGATCTGGTTGCCGACGATGTCCTCCGGTTTCTTGAAGGTCATCGACAACGGCTTGCGTTTCTGTCCCGGCGTGACGTCAAAGCCGTCGAGCGTGAAGTCGTCGGCATCGAGCCGGATGTGCGCGTCCTCGAAGGCACCCAGGCCGTCGAACCGGGCCTTGCGGGCAAGCAGACCTTCGATCGCCTCGCGGGCGAAGGCCCGGGCGCGCGCCGTCATCTCCTGCTCATCTCCGGCACCGGCGATGGCCTTGTCGAGACCCGAGACCATCGACTTCAGCGCGTCCTGCTGCGTGTCGAACAGGAAGTCCGGCTCGGCGGTGTCGTTCACCGGCTCGCTCTCGCCGTCGACCAGTTGAAGCAGGTAGGAGGCGAAGGCGAAGGCCGCGACATAGGCCGAAGCGGACAGGAGCTTCTTGTACCGGGTCGCATCCTCGCCCTGCAGCGGCGACTGCAGGTTCTTCGCCTGCAGGCTCTCGAGGTCGGAGGCCTGCGCGAAGACGTCGCCGATGGCCAGCGACACCTCCAGCCCGCGGCGGGCGCGGAACAGCAGCGTGTGCTGCGGGATCGACAGCATCTGATCCCCCGGCCGCAGCGAAGCGATCGTCTTCGACAGCTCGACTTCGCGGGTGCGGCGCGTCGCACCCGTCGAGACGGTCGAGACGAAACGCCGGCCGGTGCCGGCGAGCGCGGTCGCCGAGCGGCCGCCGTCATCTTCCAGCACGATGATGCGCGTGACCATCGACTGCGCGACGGCGCGGTGCTTCTCGATGTCTTTTTCCGTGATCGTCGTCAGGCCGGCGTCCATGCGTCACTCCCCTCCCGGCGGGCTGCTACACATCGCTGATCACGCCGGAGCCCGACAGGATGTGGACCTTGTATCCCGAAAAGATCTTCTGCGCTTCGCCCGCGGCATAAAGCGCCTGATAGGCCTCGTGCGGGATCAGCGCGTGTTTCTCGTAGGCGGAAACGCCCTGGCGCGCCGCCTCCAGATCGTCGGTCTCGAGATGGAACTCCTCTCGCGCGGGCTCGCTCGACCACAAGCCCCGCCGCGCGGGCTTCTCCGTCTTCGAGAACACCTCCTGGATCGTCCAGGTGAGCAGCCAGGCGCTTTGCGGGCGGCGCACCTTGTCGAGCACCGCCGCCACCGTCGGATTATGCTCGGTGATGCCGGCCGAATAGAAGGGGCCGAGCACGACGCGGCGCAGCTGCTTGGGGTGCAGGTTCTCGAAATCCTTGTCGAGATTGCCGGCGATCGTGGCCGGCGACAACGAATAGGCCGAGTTCTTCTCGGCGAAATCGTCGAAACGACGGGCAAGCGACGGGTTCAGCAGGCCTTCGACAGGCAGCGGGATCGGCACCTTGTCGTTCAGCTTGCCGTCGCGCGTCACCAGCATGCCGACGAGGTCCGGCGAGGAATCCTCCACCATCGCCATGTAGACCAGCGGCAGGTTGGCCGCGCCGTCGAAGGCGCCCCAGTGGACCAGATAGAAGGGCCGGCCGGTCCGCGGATTGACGGACACCCGGACCGTCTTGGGCAGGACATTGGGCGCGAAGACGAGCCCGGTGCTGGCCTCTTCGAGGTAGAGCCGCTCTGCCATCATGCGCTGGAGGGTGGCTGGAAACTCCTTGTGGCGCAGGATGAAGTCGACCATCTCGGCGCGCAGTTCGACTGGCTGCGGAATGGCCGCCAGACGCTTGTCGGCCGTGCGCCGGTCGTTTTCCAGTTCCAGCACGTTCTGGAACACCGGGAAACCGCTTTCTGCCCGCGAGATGCGGAAGCTGTCGGTGAAGCCGAGCCGGTTTCGCCAGCAGGCGAAGGAGTTTTCCAAGCGCACGATATATTCCGAAACGATCTGCGCCACCAGGCCATGTGCCTGCAGCTTCGAACGCTCGTCGCGCAGGAAGATGTCGAGGCCGGCAAGCGCAGCCGCGATGGCATCGAAATAGCGGCTGGCAGCCGTGTCGGCGGGTGTCATGGCTGCGCCATCCTATGCGTCCGGCCGCCTTTCCCTCAGGCGCCCGTCTTCACGTAGTCGGCGGCATTGTGCTTTCGGAGGACTTCGTCGAAACGGCGCGCGAAGGCATCGTCGGCGAGCTTCTTGCGCCGCTGGATGTCCGCGGTGGCGACCATGTTCTTCTCGTGCAGTTCGAGGAGATCGCCGATGTGCTTCTGCGCCGCCGCGCCGATGCCGGCCATGGTCTGCTCGGCCGTCGTGTCGACCTGGCTGCCCAGCGTGTTGATCTTGTGGGCGACGTCCTGCTGCGCGGCGGTCTTCAGCGAGTCCTCCAGCGCCTTGTAGAGAACGATGCGCTGCTCGGTGTCGATGGTCAGCTTGTTGATCAGCGTGTTCTGCGCCGCGATCTGGTTGTTGAGCGAGTCCACGAAGGTCTGGAACATCGAGGTGTAGCGCTCCAGCGTCTGGCTTTCGGCCAGCAGTTCCTGCTCCTTGGCCTGGCGCTCGTTGTACTCGGTGGCGAGCTTCGAGCGTTCGGATTCCAGATCGGTGCGCTGCGTCTGGTCGGTCGAGGCGGCGATGCGGTTCTCGATGTCCAGCAGCATCGGGTTCAGCTCCTCGATGCGCTTCTGCGTGGCGGTCAGGTTGGCGATCGTTCCCTTGCGGCGCTCGATGACCTGCGACAGGCTCGCTTCCGAGGTGGCGTAGCGCTGGTCGAGCACCTGCTTCTGGGCCTTGAGGATGCCGACGATCGTGTCCGACTTCGCGAGCAGTTCCTGGAGGTTGCCGGCGAGCGACATGTTGCGGACGCGCTCCGTGCGCATGCGCTGCTGGCTCTGCTTGGAGAAGATCCCGACGAAGCTCTCCCAGCCCGTGTAGTTCTTCATGCTCTCGAACTCGGAGCCGAAGACGTTGGTGGCATCCTCCAGCCCGATGATCAGGTCGGCAATGTTGCCTTCCATGACTTTCTGCTGCTTCAGGACGTCCTGGATGCGGGCATTCTCGATGTCGAAATCGGCATCGCCGATCGCCTTGTCAGCGGTGGCGAATTTCTCGAGAACGATTCCCGACTGCTCGATGCGGGATCGCATGTCGTCGACCACCCGCCTCGTCCGCGCGATCTCCGCATCGAAATTCTGCAACGTCGCCATGGTCACCCTCCGCCTCAGCGCTACTGACGACGCGAATATATGGATCGTTCGTATCGATTGAAAGTCGTCATCGTCGGACAGGGAGGAACATGCTCCCCGAACGAAGAAAGGCCCGCCCCTCGTCGAGGGGCGGGCCTTCATGACATCAGGCGTGCCGGCGATCAGCTATAGGGCGAATTACACTGCTGGCGCGGGCCGTTGTAGGGCTGGAACGTGTTGTCCGACGAACGATAGGACCGGTAGCGGTCGTGGCACCACTGAATGTGGGCGCTGCCGCCGGAACGCACCGTGTTGTTGTTGTTCAGCGCACCGCCGATGATCGCACCGGCGATGAAGGCTGCCGGCGGAAACCAGAAGCCGTTGTGCTGGCGATAGCCGGGGCGCCGCTCGCGATAGCCACGGTGCTTGTTGTAGTAAGCGTAGTTGCCGCGACGCTCGAAGCGCGATTCACGACGGTCTTCGCGACGGTCGAAGCGGTTTTCCCGCCGATCCTGGCGCCGCTCGAAGCGACGTTCGCGATCATTGCGGTTCATCTGAACCTGGATGACGTCGGCGTCCGTTGCCTGCGCCTGCATCTTCGGAAGAAAGACCGGCGCGGCAGTTGCCGGGAGCGCGATGGATGCCGTCATGGCGAACGCCAGGGTGGCGCAAAGCGCTGATGTGAACTTCTTCATGGGTGTGCCTTTCGAAGCGATGTCCCTAGACCGGAAGTACGTTCCGCCAGACCGTTCGTTCCATTAAATCGCGGTAACAAAGGCGAAATTCGCCTTGGGCTAGCGGGCGAAGCCGATGAAATCCTCCGCGCTCCACCGGCCCATTTCCTCCTCCCAGTGCCGGCGGCAGAGCGAGACGTAGACGTCCTTTCCGATCGCCACCTGATCGCCTTCGCGTGCGACCTTTCCGTCGGAACCGAGCCGGACGACCATGGTCGCCTTGCGGCCGCAGCGGCAGATGGTGCGGACCTCGCGCAGTTCGTCGGCGATGGCCAGCAACGCGCGAGAGCCGGTGAAGAGGTTGCCCTGGAAATCGGTCCGCAGGCCGTAGCACATGACCGGGATGCCGAGGCGGTCGGCCACCCGCGCCAGCTGCCATGCCTGCTCTTCCTCCAGGAACTGCGCCTCGTCGACGAAGACGCAGTGGACGGTCGCGTGGCCGTTGCGCTCGGCGATGGCGGCAAAAAGGTCGTCGCCGTCCCGGAACATGCGGGCGTCGGATTCCAGGCCGATGCGAGACGAGATGTAGCCCGCGCCCTCCTTGCGGTAGTGGCCCGCCACGAAGAGCATGGTCGACATGCCACGCTCACGATAGTTGTACGACGCCTGCAGCAGCATCGTCGATTTGCCGGCATTCATGGTGGCGTAGTGGAAGTAGAGCTTGGCCATGGCGCCTTTAAGCGCAGATTCCGCGGGGAGGGGAGTCCGCCGTTCATGCGAAGTCGCTGAGGCCGGGGGTCATCCACGGCAAACTGTGTCTGCGGCGGTCGTTGGCGTAAGCTGGCCAGCACATGGCGGTATGCGGCTTGAAACGCCGCCGAAATGATGTTTGGCTTCCGCCATGGACTGCCGAGCCGAGGACGATCCGTCCTCGTGCGCAGCCGAACAAGGGGAGTTACCAGGATGAAGCTCGCAAAGACCACCGCGCTCGCCTTCGGGCTGGCCACGGCACTGTCGTCCGGCGCGCTGGCCGCGGATGCCGGCAGCTGCAAGGAAGTCACGTTCTCCGACGTCGGCTGGACCGACATCACCGCCACGACCGCCACCGCATCGGTCCTGCTCGAGGCGCTCGGCTACGAGCCTTCGACGGAAATCCTGTCCGTTCCGGTCACCTATGCCTCCCTCAAGAGCGGCGACATCGACGTCTTCCTCGGCAACTGGATGCCGACGATGGAGGCCGACATCGCGCCCTATCGCGAGGACGGCTCGGTCGTCACGCTGGTGACCAATCTCGAAGGCGCGAAGTATACGCTGGCGGTGCCGAAATACACTTTCGACAAGGGCCTGCAGAGCTTCGCCGACATCGCCAAGTTCAAGGACCAGCTCGACGGCAAGATCTACGGCATCGAGGCCGGCAACGACGGCAACCGCCTGATCCTCGACATGATCGCTGGCGACCAGTTCGGCCTTGCCGGGTTCGAGGTGGTCGAGAGTTCCGAGGCCGGCATGCTGTCGGCAGTCAAGAAGGCGGCCGGCAGCAAGGAAGACGTCGTCTTCCTCGGCTGGGAGCCGCACCCGATGAACGCCAATGTCGAGATGGCCTACCTGTCGGGCGGCGACGACGTGTTCGGCCCGAATTACGGCGGCGCCACCGTGCACACCAACGTGCGCAAGGGTCTCGTCGAGGAGTGTCCGAACCTCGGCAAGCTGCTCACAAATCTCGTCTTCTCGCTGAAGATGGAAAACGAGATCATGGGCGCCATCCTCGACGAGGGGAAGGATCCCGCCGATGCGGCGACTGCCTGGCTGAAGGCCAATCCGGACGCGGTCGCGCCGTGGCTCGACGGCGTGACGACGCTGGAGGGCGGCGATGCGACGGCCGCCGTGAAGTCTTCGCTGGGCATGTGAACCGTTTTCGCTTCATATGACGAACGGAATGGCGGCCGGACCGGAGTCCGGCCGCCGTCTCGTCCATAGCCACCATGGGGGTAGCTCGAAATGGATCCGGTCTCGGAGTGGGTCGCCGATTACAAGATACCGATCGGTCGATGGGGCAAGCAGTTCTTCGACTTCCTGACGGACAATTTCGAGTGGTTCTTCGATTCCATCGCTGACGGGCTCACCTTCCTGCTCGACGGGCTCGTCGACATCCTTCTCGCCGTCCCCCCGGTGCTGCTGGTGGCGCTGATCGCGGGCTTCGCCTGGTGGCTGAAGGCGTCCTGGAAGCTGGCGGCCGGCGTCGCGCTCGGCCTGCTCTTCATCATCAACCAGGGCCTCTGGAAGGAAACCTGCGAGACCATCGTTCTGGTCGTCGGAGCGACGGCGGCATCGATGGCGCTCGGCGTGCCGATCGGCATCTGGGCCGCGCACAGCGAGCGCGTCTACCGTATCCTGCATCCGCTGCTCGACCTGATGCAGACATTGCCGACCTTCGTCTATCTCATACCGGTGCTGATCCTGTTCGGCCTCGGCATCGCGCCCGGCATGATCGTCACGGTGATCTTCGCCATGCCGGCGCCGATCCGGCTCACCTATCTCGGCATCACGTCGGTGCCGAAGCCGATGATCGAGGCGGGCGAGAGCTTCGGCGCCACGAAGAGCCAATTGCTCTGGAAGGTGGAACTGCCGGCCGCGCTGCCGACGATCATGGCCGGTCTCACCCAGTGCATCATGCTGTCGCTGTCGATGGTGGTGATCGCGGCCCTGATCGGCGCCAACGGCCTCGGCAAGCCGGTCGTGCGGGCGCTGAACACGGTCAACATCCCGCTTGGTCTCGAAGCCGGCCTCGCCATCGTGGTGCTCGCCATCATCCTCGATCGTGTCGCCCGGATCGGGGAGGGGAAGACGCGATGAGCACGGCGGTCGAATTCAAGCATGTCGACATCGTCTTCGGCGACGATCCGCGCGAGGCGCTCGCGCTGCTCGACGGCGGCGCGACGCGCCAGGAGATCCTGGAAAAGACCGGGTCGGTGCTCGGCTGCGCCGACTGCAACCTGACCGTCGAGGAAGGCGAGATCTCGGTGCTGATGGGCCTGTCCGGCTCCGGCAAGTCGACGCTGCTGCGCGCAGTCAATGGCCTGAACAAGGTCACGCGCGGCGAGGTGGTCGTTCACGACGGAGACTGGTCCGCCGACGTGGTCTCGTGTGGGTCCGACATGCTGCGCAAGGTCCGCCGCGAATGCGTGGCCATGGTCTTCCAGCAGTTCGCGCTCCTGCCCTGGCGCACGGTGGCCGAGAATGTCGGCTTCGGCCTCGAACTGGCCGGTGTGCCGGAGAAGGAAAGGCGCGAGCGCGTTCAGGCGCAGCTCGAACTCGTCGGCCTGTCGCAATGGGCCGGCAAGTACGCGCACGAACTGTCGGGCGGCATGCAGCAGCGCGTGGGGCTGGCGCGCGCCTTCGCCACGGAGGCGCCGATCCTGCTGATGGACGAGCCGTTCTCGGCGCTGGATCCGCTCATCCGCACGAAGCTGCAGGACGAATTGCTCCAGCTCCAGGCCGATCTCAAGAAGACCATCGTCTTCGTCAGCCACGATCTAGAGGAAGCGCTGAAAATCGGCAACCGGATCACCATCATGGAGAGCGGCCGCATCGTCCAGTCAGGCGCTCCCGAGGAGATCGTGCTGAAGCCTGCCAACGACTACGTCCGCGACTTCATCGCCAACGTCAATCCGCTCTCGGTGCTGACGGCCTGGAACGTGATGCGCGACCGCCGCGACCTCGTGCAGGCGGGCGACGGCTGGGTCTGGCTTGACCGGAGACAGACCACGCGCTTCCAGCTGGACGAGAACCACATGGTGGTCGCCGCGGAAAACAACGGGCAACCCGCGATCTGGTCGTCCTGCGACGACGTAGAGACGTTGCCGCGCGACCGACCGCCCGTGTTCTGGGCCAAGCCGGGCACGTCGCTCAAGACCGTCATGCACGCCATGCACCAGTCCCAGACCGCGCCCGTCGCCATTTTCGACGAACAGACCCGCTTCATCGGCTCCATCGGCGTTCGCGACGTGCTGCGAGCCGTCTTGCGCCGCTGACGGTAACCCATGTACCGGTTGGACGCCCGACCGCAGGTGGTGACCGTGTCGCCTGACCGGCGCATCGCGCACGGAAGGGTTTCAGCAGGAGCGGGCGGGAAAAGCGGTGCAGGAAAGGCGTCGAACGTGAGTGCGGTAGCGTCGCGATGATCGGGAAATCTGACGCCGTGACGTCGCCCCCCCTCACGCGCCGTTTCGGCCGCATGGGCCTGTCGGCACGTTTCGCCATCGCGGTCATCCTGGCGATGACGCTGTCGGGCCTGACGGTGGGCACGGTGGTGAATCGCATCATCACGCAAGCCGCGATCACGAATGCCGCGTCCGCGACCGCGCTCGTGATGGATGGCGTCCTGCTTCCCATCGTTCGCGAGGTGGACGAGAGTGGCAGCCTGCCGATCGGCGCGGGCGACGCGCTGGAGAGCATGCTGTCCATGGGCGCATTGGGAGGGCGGATCCATTCGATCAAGCTCTGGAGGCCGGACGGGATCGTGGCCTATTCGCCGGACCGGGACCTGATCGGCAGGCAGTTCGAGATGTTCGATGCCCTGGAGAGGGCGCTGCAGGGCGAACTGGCCGCCGAGATCGAGGAACTGGACCATGACGAGAGCGCATTCGAGCGGGATCTCGGCGTTCCGCTGCTCGAGGTCTACGCGCCGATCCGCGATCCGTGGAGCGGGAAGATTCTCGGCGTCGCCGAATTCTACGAAAACGCCGGAGCGCTGGTCGACACGCTGCGCCAGGCCACGCTGGTGGTGCTGGCGATCACCATCGGCACGACATTGCTGATCGGGACGTCCCTCTTCGGCATCGTGCACCAGGCCAGCAGGACCATCGAGCGCCAGCGGCGCGACCTGCGGGCGCGTACCCACGAGGCGGAGCGCGTCTCCGAGGTGAACCGGCAGCTGCGCATCCGCGTCCAGCGCGCCGCCTCGCGCGGCCTGGCCATGAACGAGCGCCACGTGCGGCAGCTGAGCGCCGACCTGCACGATGGTCCGGCGCAGCTGATCGGCTTTGCCGCCCTGCGGATCAGCAGCCTCAAGGACGTTCCGCCCGCCTGGCAGTCCGAATGCACCACCATCAAGCAGACGCTCGACGAGGCGATGCGGGAGATTCGCAACATCTGCGCCGGGCTCTCGCTGCCGGAGATCGGCGGACTGGAGTTCGGCGAAGTGCTTCGACGCGCTGTGCAGGCGCATGAAAGGCGGACCGGAACGCAGGTCACGCTGGAAATTGCAAAAATCGACGGGTTCATCGCGTCTTCTATGAAATATTGCGCATACAGATTCGTCCAGGAAGGGCTCAACAACGCCTACAGGCATGCCGAGGGACGCGATCAGTCCATCATATGCGAAACCCGCGACGGAGAACTTTTCATCATGCTCACAAATGGACCTGCCGTTTGTCCCTGCCTGGTGGACGGCAAGCGGCCGCTCGGCCTGGTCGGGCTGCGCGAGAGGGTGGAGGTGCTCGGAGGCACTTTCGGCTTCTCGGCGAAACCGGACGCGCAGGTGGAGATGTGGATGTCGCTGCCGTTCGGCACCGGAGAGACAGATGAATAAGAAGATCAGCGTCATCGTCGTCGACGACCATCCGCTCTACCGCAGCGGCGTCGTGCGCACGCTGGAGGACGATGGAGGCTTCGACATCGTGGCCGAGGGAAGCGATGCCGTCACGGCCGTGCAGCTTGCGATGCAGCACAAGCCCGACATGATCATTCTCGACATCTCCATGCCGGGGAACGGCCTGGAGGCTGCCCGGCGCATCGCCGATGTAGTACCGCGCACCCGTATCGCGATGCTGACGGTTTCGGAAGCCGACGACGACATCGTGCGCGCGCTCGATCTCGGTGCGTCAGGCTATATCCAGAAGGGCGTCGGCGGACCCGACCTGGTGCGGATCGCCAAGAGCATCGCCATGGGACAGTCCTACGTCGCCCCCGGCCTCGCGGCACGCCTTCTCGTCGGCATGCGGACACGGACCGGCGGCACGCAGGCGCTTGCCGATCTCACAGCGCGGGAGGAGCAGATCCTGCGGCTCGTCGCCAAGGGCCTCAGCAACAAGGAGGTCGGCCGATCGCTCAGCCTGCAGGAAAAGACGGTCAAGCACTACATGACGAACATTCTGCAGAAACTTCAGGTCCGCAACCGCGTCGAGGCGGCGATCAAGGCCGGAGAGATGTGGGGCAAGGTCGGCTGACGGCTGCTCCCGCGATTGCGGCCTTCGGGCTGCGGCGTTCACGGCAAGCTGTCGCAATCGGTGCATTGGGCGGCTGTTTTAGGACGGCGGGACCGGCGCGGCCGCGCTCATATCGCGCCGACGCGGAAGGAGGATCTCCGCGACAAGAAATGAATGCGGGGGAGACGCAATGGCCGACGTGAAGTCCGACATCGAGATCGCGCGTGCAGCGAAGAAGAAGCCGATCATGGAGATCGGCGCCAGACTCGCCATTCCGTCCGAGCACCTTCTTCCCTACGGCCATGACAAGGCCAAGATCTCGGCAGAGTTCATCGCCTCGAAGAAGGGCGGCAAGGACGGCAAGCTCATCCTCGTCACCGCCATCAACCCCACGCCGGCCGGCGAAGGCAAGACCACGACGACGGTCGGCCTCGGCGACGGGCTGAACCGGATCGGCAAGCGCGCGATCACCTGCATCCGCGAGGCCTCGCTCGGACCGAATTTCGGCGTCAAGGGCGGCGCGGCGGGCGGCGGCTATGCGCAGGTGGTGCCCATGGAGGATATGAACCTCCACTTCACGGGCGACTTCCACGCCATCACCACGGCGCACAATCTTCTTTCGGCGCTGATCGACAACCACATCTACTGGGGCAACGAGCTCGGCATCGACACCCGCCGGGTGGTGTGGCGGCGCGTGATGGACATGAACGACAGGGCGCTGCGCGAGATCATCTGCTCGCTCGGCGGCGTCGCCAACGGCTACCCGCGCGAGGCCGGCTTCGACATCACCGTCGCCTCCGAAGTGATGGCGATCCTGTGCCTTTCGGTGGACTTGAAGGACCTGCAGAAGCGGCTGGGGGACATCATCGTCGCCTATCGGCGCGACAAGACGCCGGTCTATGCCCGCGACCTCAAGGCGGATGGCGCCATGGCCGTGCTGCTGAAGGACGCCATGCAGCCGAACCTCGTGCAGACGCTGGAGAACAACCCGGCCTTCGTTCATGGCGGCCCGTTCGCCAACATCGCGCATGGCTGCAACTCGGTCATCGCCACGACGACGGCGCTGAAGCTCGCCGACTACGTCGTCACCGAAGCGGGCTTCGGCGCGGATCTGGGCGCGGAGAAGTTCTTCGACATCAAGTGCCGCAAGGCCGGGCTCAAGCCGGCGGCAGCGGTCATCGTCGCCACCGTGAGGGCGATGAAGATGAACGGCGGCGTGAAGAAGGAGGACCTCGGCAAGGAGAACGTCGAGGCGGTGAAGAAGGGCTGCGCCAATCTCGGCCGCCACATCGAGAACGTGAAGCAGTTCGGCGTGCCGGTGGTGGTGGCGATGAATCACTTCACGACCGATACCGACGCCGAGATCGCCGCCATGAAGGAATATGTGGCGGGGCAGGGGTCGGAGGCGATCCTGTGCAAGCACTGGGCGCTTGGCTCGGCCGGCATCGAGGAGCTTGCACACAAGGTCGTCGCGCTCGCCGAATCGGGTGCCGCGCAGTTCTCGCCGCTCTATCCGGACGAGATGCCGCTGTTCGAGAAGATCGATACCATCGTGAAGCGCATCTACCGCGGCTCGGAGGCGATTGCCGACAAGAGCGTGCGCGACCAGTTGAGGCAGTGGGAAGAGGCGGGATACGGGCATCTGCCGGTCTGCATGGCCAAGACGCAGTATTCGTTTTCGACGGATCCGAACCTGCGCGGTGCGCCGACCGGGCATGCGGTACCCGTCCGCGAGGTCAGGCTTTCGGCCGGCGCCGGCTTCGTCGTGGCGATCTGCGGCGAGATCATGACCATGCCGGGTCTGCCCAGAAGCCCGTCGTCGGAGAAGATCTTCCTCAACGAGCAGGGCCATATCGAAGGGCTCTTCTGACCGGCAGGGCCGCGATCGCCCTGGCAAAGACGTCCGGGCTATGAAAATGCGGCGGATGCCCTAGGTTCGACCTGAAATCGAGGGTTGAACGAATGGTGTCGCGCTGGTCCTGGCTGATCTCCCTGTTGGGGCGCAAACTCTGGTTCAGGGCGGCCCTGATATCGCTTCTGGCGATCCTGGCGCCGCTCGTCGCCATTCTGGCGGCGCCGATCATTCCCCCCGGACTGGCGGACAAGCTCGGCGCCGATTCGGTGGCGCAGATCCTCAACATCCTCGCGTCCAGCATGCTGGCCGTGACCACGTTCTCTCTGACCACCATGGTCTCGGCCTATGCGGCCGCGACCACCAGCGTGACGCCGCGCGCGACGAAGCTGATGATCGAGGATACGACGTCGCAGAACGTGCTTGCGGCGTTTCTCGGGTCGTTCCTCTTCAGCCTGGCCGGTATCATAACCCTGGCGATGAACCTGCAGGGCGAGCGGGGTCGGCTCGTGCTGTTCGTCTTCACGCTCATCGTCGTCCTGATCATCGTCGTGACGCTCGTGCGCTGGATCGACTACGTGGTGCGGCTGGGGCGGGTGAACGAGACCACCGAAAAGGTCGAACTGGCGATCGAAGACGCGCTTCGCGCATGGCTGGAACGGCCGAACCTCGGTGGCACTCCACTCGTGGCCGGTTCGGCGCGTCGGGAAGGCCATATCCATCCCGTCCACATCCCTGCGGTCGGTTATGTCCGGCACATCGACGCACCCGCCCTGGCGGCATGGGCCCGGGCGAAGGGTACGACCATCAGCCTGGCTGCCATACCCGGCACGCTGGTCGATCCCACCCGGCCGGTGGCCTACCTCGAGAAGCAACCGGAGGAGGAAGACCTGGAAGCGCTCCGCCTTGCCTTCTCGCTGGGGAAGGAACGCAGCTTCGACCAGGATCCGCGCTTCGGCTTCTCCGTCCTCGCCGAGATCTCGTCGCGCGCGCTGTCGCCCGGTATCAACGATCCCGGAACGGCGATCGACGTGATCTCCCGGGCGACCCGGTTGCTGATCCACTGGGATGTTGCCGAAGAGCGCGCGAAACCGGAACTTCCGTGCATCTACGTGCCGGCGCTGACGGCCGAGGAACTGCTGGATGACGTCTTCACCCCGATCGCGCGGGACGGTGCGGGTCTGGTCGAAGTCCAGATCCGCCTGCAGAAGGCGTTCGCCGTCCTGGCGAGGCAGGGTGGAGGTCGATGCAGGGAGGCCGCAGGCCAGCATTCCCGGATGGCGCTCCTGAGGGCGGAGCGCGCGCTGGGATTCGAGCCCGACATGGAGCGGGTGAGGAAGGCGGCCGCCGAGGTGACGGGGTGAGCAAGGCAGCTGGTCTGAATGGCCTCGTCCGAGGCATGCGGGACTCGCGTATCGCAAGTCTTCCAGTCGCGATCGCCGCTCTCTTCGGCTTCGGCGTCTATGCCTTCCTGCAGATTGCCGACGAGGTCTCGGAGGCCGAGCTCGACAGGTTCGACAGCTGGCTGCTGCTGGCACTGCGCAATCCGGCCGACATCTCCGACCCGCTCGGGCCGGCCTGGTTCGAGGAGTTCATGATCGAGCTCACCGCGCTTGGCGGCTATCCGCTTCTGACGCTCATCGTCGTGGCCGTCGCCGGCTTTCTCGTCGTATCGCGACGGTATGGCCCCGCCGTCTACACCCTTCTGTCGATCGCACTCGGGACGTCGCTGTCCCACGGCCTGAAGCTTCTCTACGACCGGCCGCGGCCGGATCTGGTGGAGCAACTGGTCAGCGTGCATACGCCGAGCTTTCCCAGCGGGCATGCATCGATGAGTGCGGTGGTGTACCTGACGCTGGCGACCGTCATCGTGCGTTTCGTCGACGGACTGGCAGTTCGCAGCTACGTCCTGTGGGTCGCGCTGCTGCTCACCGTCGGGATCGGCGCCAGCCGGGTCTATCTCGGCGTGCACTGGCCCTCGGACGTCGCGGCCGGCTGGGCCTTCGGCGTCTCCTGGGCCTGCCTGGCGTGGCTGGTGGTGACGGCGCTGCGCGCCTGGCGGCTGCGCAGGCAAGGTCCCCCGGGAGAGGATCGGCCGGTCCGGTCGGACGGTCGCGCCGGCACCTGAAGAATCCTTGTTGCGCGGCCGGGATTCCGCGGCTAAGCATGCAGCCATGATCAACCTGTCGACGATCGCGAACTGGTGGCGGCCCGCAATCTAGCGGCCATCGACGCGCGCGCGTGGGTAACTCGAATGGCCGCAACGGAATGTCCGAGCGGCCTTTTCCTTTTCCGCCCGGAGTGCCCCAGCGGGATGAACGGAGAACGGGAATGACGACGGAACTTCGCGCCGACGGGTCGGAACGCTTTGTCACCGCGGGCGGCGTCGCCGTCACGAGGCGGCGGACGGCCACGCCCTACGAGGGCGCCATCGAGACCTATATCGAAGGGCTCAACGAGCGGCGGGGGGCCGTTTTCTCCTCCAACTACGAATATCCGGGCCGCTATACCCGGTGGGACACGGCGATCATCGATCCACCGATCTCCATCAGCGCCATCGGTCGCGCCATGCGGATCGAGGCTCTGAACAGCCGCGGCGAGGCCATGCTGCCGATCATCGCCGGCGCGCTGCACGGGCTTGCCGACATCGCGATCGCCGAGCAGGGGCCGCGCCTGATCCGCATCGAAATCGCCCAGCCCGGGCGGGTCTTCGCCGAGGAGGAGCGCAGCCGCGTGCCTTCGGTCTTCACCGTCCTGCGCGCGATCGTCTCGCTGTTCCGCAGCAGCGAGGACAGCAATATCGGCCTCTACGGCTCCTTCGGCTACGACCTCGCCTTCCAGTTCGATCCGGTCGAGCAGAAGCTGGAGCGCGCTCCGGGCCAGCGCGATCTGGTGCTGTTCCTGCCCGACGAGATCCTCGTCGTCGACCATTACACCGCGCAGGCCTGGCACGACCGCTACGACTTCGCTCTGGGGGACCATTCCACGGAGGGCTTGCCGCGCGACAGTGTGGCCGAGCCGTTCCGGCAGGCGGACACCATTCCGCCGCGCGGCGACCATGAGCCCGGCGATTATGCCAAGCTGGTGCGCAAGGCGATGGAGAGCTTCCGCCGCGGCGACCTGTTCGAGGTCGTGCCTGGCCAGATGTTCTTCGAACGCTGCAAGTCGGCGCCGTCGGACATCTGCCGCAAGCTCAAGGCGATCAACCCGTCGCCCTATTCCTTCTTCATCAATCTCGGACAGGGCGAATACCTCATCGGCGCCTCGCCGGAGATGTTCGTGCGCGTTTCGGGCCGGCGGGTGGAGACCTGCCCGATTTCCGGCACGATCAAGCGCGGTGACGATGCCATCTCCGATTCGGAGCAGATCCTGAAGCTCCTGAACTCGAAGAAGGACGAGTCCGAACTCACCATGTGCTCGGACGTCGACCGCAACGACAAGAGCCGGGTCTGCGAACCCGGGTCCGTGCGCGTCATCGGACGGCGGCAGATCGAGATGTATTCGCGGCTGATCCACACCGTCGACCACATCGAGGGTCGGCTGCGCGAGGGAATGGACGCGTTCGATGCCTTCATGTCGCATGCCTGGGCCGTTACCGTCACGGGCGCGCCGAAGCTCTGGGCGATGCGCTTCATCGAGCAGAACGAGAAGAGCCCGCGCCGCTGGTATGGCGGGGCGATCGGCATGGTGCATTTCAACGGCGACATGAACACGGGCCTGACGCTGCGCACCATCCGCATCCAGGACGGCATCGCCGAGGTGCGGGCCGGCGCGACGCTGCTCTACGATTCGATGCCGGACGAGGAGGAGGCCGAGACCGAGCTCAAGGCTTCGGCCATGCTTGCGGCGATCCGCGAGGCCGGATCGAGCAATGCGGCGCGCCAGGAGCGCGAGGCGGCGCGGGTGGGCGAGGGGGTCCGCATCCTGCTCGTCGACCACGAGGACAGCTTCGTCCACACGCTCGCCAATTACTTCCGCCAGACCGGCGCCATCGTCACCACGGTGCGCACGCCGGTGGCCGACGAGGTGTTCGACACGGTGCAGCCGGACCTGGTCGTGCTGTCGCCCGGTCCCGGTTCGCCGAAGGACTTCGACTGTGCGTCGACCATCCGCAAGGCACGCGGCCGCGCCTTGCCGATCTTCGGGGTCTGCCTCGGCCTGCAGGCGCTGGCCGAGGCCTTCGGCGGCGAACTGCGCCAGTTGCACATCCCCATGCACGGCAAGCCGTCGCGCATCCGGGTGACGAAGCCGGGCGTCGTCTTTTCGGGCCTGCCGAAGGAAGTGACCGTCGGCCGCTATCACTCGATCTTCGCCGATCCGGTGCGGCTGCCCGACGAGTTCATGGTGACGGCGGAGACCGAAGACGGCGTGATCATGGCCTTCGAGCACAAGCGCGAGCCGATCGCGGCGGTCCAGTTCCATCCAGAATCGATCATGTCGCTCGGCCAGAACGCCGGCATGCGCATGATCGAGAACGTGGTGGCGCACCTGCCGCGCAAGGCCAAGGTGAAGGCGGCGTGAGTCGAGACGCCCGCCTTTCGGGCGCGCCGCGGAGACACTGACGATGCCCGTCAAGCAGCGCATCCGGCGGCTCGCCTTCGCCTCGATCTTCGTCGCCTTCGGCGTGATGGCGCTCAAATTCGCCGCGTGGCGGGTGACGGGCTCCGTCGCGCTCTATTCGGATGCACTGGAATCGATCGTCAACGTGATCGCGGCTGGCGCCGCCTACTGGGCGATCCGCGTCAGCCACAAGCCGGCCGACGCCGACCATCCGCACGGCCACCACAAGGCCGAATACTTCTCGGCGGTGACCGAGGGCGTACTCATCGTGCTGGCCAGCCTGCTGATCATGCGCGAGGCCTGGGCGGCCCTGCAGACGCCGCGCCTGATGGACGAACCGGCGCTCGGCCTCGCGATCAACGGCCTGGCGGCCGTCGCCAATGCCGCCTGGGCGGCGGTGCTGATCCGGACCGGCCGGCGGGAGCGATCGCCTGCCCTGGAGGCCGACGGTCGGCACATCATGACCGACGTGGTCACCTCGGTGGGCGTGATCATCGGCCTCGTCGGCGCGATCGTGACCGGCTGGGCCGTGCTCGACCCGCTGCTCGCCATCATCGTCGCCCTCAACATCCTCTGGCAGGGGTGGAAGGTGATCGGCCAGTCGGTGCAGGGCCTCATGGACGTGGCCGCCGATCCCGACGACACCCGCAGGATTCGCGACATCATCTCGCTGAACTCCAAGGGTGCACTCGAGGTGCACGATCTCAAGACACGGATCGCCGGCCGCGCGACCTTCATCGAGTTCCATCTCGTCGTCGACAGCACCATGACGGTGGGCGAAAGCCATGTCATCTGCGACCGGATCGAGGCGGCGCTCCAGGCCGAGGTTCCGTCGGTCCGTGTCATCATCCATGTCGAGCCCGACAACGAGGCCAAGCTGCCGCCCGGCACCACGGCGGTGCCCTTCGCCTAGGATCGCCGCGGGTCGCCATCGGTCTCGGGTGGGTCCGACCGGGCCCATCCTGCGGATACTCACCCGATCGCCACCAGAACGTCTCGGGCACCCCTTGACCTGACGGCTTTTTGTTCTTCATTTGTTCTCAATGACGAGAACGATCGACACCGTGGGGCGGGCCGCCCGCCACGACATGCTGATCCGCGTGGAATGCGGACATTGCCGCCATGTCGGCCACCTTCGCGCCCGCGACGTGGCCAGGGTGGTGGGGCAGGGGCGGTCGATCGACACGCTGCGCTTCGTCTGCTCGCGCTGCAATGCGCGGGCGGCCAAGGCCCTGCCGATGGAGTATGACCGGGATCGGCCTCCGAAGGTGATGATCTGGGTCCCGATGGAGTTCCGGCGATAGCGCTTGCCTTCACGTCGCCTGCAGGCTTGCCGCGATCTCCTGGAGCGCTGCCCGAAGGCGGGACCGATAGGCCTGCTTGTCGAAGCGATAGTGCCCCAGCGTGGTCGCGAAGCGGCTGGGGTCGGAGAAGAGGTCGCGACTTTCGGGCACCGGGTCCTTCGGCGCGTCGATGGTGGTGAAGTAGTCGTCGAACTTGAAGCGTCCGCCGCGCATGGCATCCGACGGCGCCACCCATACGTTAGGCACGCCCATCGCGTCGGCGACGATGATGCCATGCAGCGACTGGCTCACGATGGTCTCGCAGGAGGCGATGTCGTCGACGACCTTCCAAACCGGTGCGGCCGGATCGATCAGCTTGTGCCCCTTCACGTTCCAGGCCTGCCAGCGGTCGACGGACCGCACGTGCGGGACGAATCCGAACCGATGGCGCTTCTGTGCGGCCGGTGTCGCGACTTCGCTCACGAGCACGGCCGGGTCGCCCAGCAGCACGTCATCCGGCGGCGATGCAAAGGCCTGCAGCGACAGTTCGCCGCGCACGGAAATCGCCCTCGCCAAAAGGCGCGTCGCGACCGGCTCGATCAGGCCGCTGCCGCAGACGATGGACGCGGCCGTCGCCTTCTGGAGAATGCTTCCCATGCCGAGCACGTGCGGGGCGGTCCGCCTCGGCTCGAAGCGGACGGGAACGCCGGACAGGCGCTGGAACAGGTCCGGCGTCAGGTCGTCGCCGAAATTCGGGCGGCCGACATGCCACCACATCGGCAGGCCCTGCGCAGCAAACCGCCAGCGCCAGTAGCGCAGGTATTTCTCGATCTTGCCGGGCAGGCGCTTCATGGCTTCCCCCACCGCATTACCGCGGCTGGCGTGGCTCTAGACGAACAGGTTGCGGGTGCGGGTGAAGCCGCGATAGGCGGTGCGGGACACGCCGCGGGCGACCTCGCGGAGCAGCGACTTGTTGCTCGCCTGGATGGTCGACCCGCCGAGCTGGCCGGAAATCTCGCGGATCAGGACGGGTCGCAGCGCGTAGACCGGCAGCCTGTGCAGCCAGCGCATCTGGACGAAGACGTCCACCGGCCGGTCGAATCGTTCCGTCCGCGCCAGCAGTTCGCGCGCGGCGTCGCGGCCGATCCATTGCATCATCATGTTCAGCCCCGGCGAATTTTCCCGAACGATCTCCAGCCCGTCCGCTGCCGCCACGACCTGCCCCGCGGCCGATCTGAACTTGTTGGGAAAACGCACGATGTCCCCCGGAGAGGCGAACCGCTTCACCAGTTCCAGAGCCGCGGGCAGGCGCGCCATGTCTACCTCGACATCGTCCTCCAGCACGAGGCCGCCGGCAGTCCCTTCATCGACGATGGCCTGCCACGACAGGCGATGCGACAGGAAGCAACCGATCTCGCCCTTCGACAGGCGGAACGGATAAGGCGGCCAGTGGATCGTCCGGCGATAGGCCGCATCGCGTTCGCGATCGGACAGACGCGCACCCGCCACGGCGTCGAGGATCTGGCACGGGATCGGCAGCCGCTGCGCCAGGCGCTCCACCTGGGGCAATCGGCCGGGCGCATCCTTCAGATGGATCACGTATGCCTTCACGTGGCTCTCCGCCTTACCAGGTCCCGGACCAGCGGCGGAACCATCGCGGTCGCCGCTTCTGCTTCCGGATGCGCGCGTGATCGGCGAAGGGATGCTCATAAAGGCCGCAGTCCTGGCAGCTGCCGCTCATTCCGCAATTGTCGTTCCAGCACTTCACCTCATGATCCCATGCAAGTGCGATGCGATCCAGATGCAGGTTGCGCGAACCCTTGAGCAGGATCAGATCGCCGGCCGAGGCCGTTTCCCGAAGAAAGGCCGCCACGCCCTCGACGGTTGGAAAGCTCTTGAAGCGTCCGCTCGCAATGGCCTGTGCATCTGCCTTCGAACGGTGGGCGTTTTCACCGACGAAAATGACCTGGTCGGCGCATTCCGCCGCCTTCCGGTAGGCATCCCGGTATTTCGGCGTCGGGTTCCCGGGATAGTCGGAGATGTGGCCGAGCACGATCCGCTTGAAGCCGCCGTCGAGCCGCGCGAAGGCGTCGATGGTGAGGAAGAGCGTGTCCCACGGCGCCTTGGCGGTGTCGAGGACGAAGCGTGGCCCGTTGTTCGTCTCGAAGAGGCTGAAGCGATCCTGCACGCTTTCGAAATCCTCGATTCGTTCGGCCACGAGCGCGGCGGGGACACCGAGTTCGAGGGCCGTGACCGCTGCGGCGGCACAGGCGAGCCAGAAATGCTCGGCCAGAAACGCGGTCCGCACCGACAGAGCGCCGCGCGGCCCCTCGATGGACACGAGCAGGCCGGGCGAACCAGGCTCGAAGCCGGCGGTGACGCTGTAGTCGGCCGGCGCGTGGCGCGCCAGCGTCACCACACGCTGCGCGGTTCGTCCGGCCATGGCCGCCACCAGATCGTCGTCGGCGTTGAGCACGGCAAAGCCGCCCGGCAGGACCGCCTCGACGAGCTTGCCCTTCTCCGCCGCCACCCCTTCCCGGCTGCGGAAGCTGGAATAGTGCTCGCGGGTGACGAGGGTGACGATGCCAACCGTCGGACGCACGAGGCTGCTCAGGGCATCCATGTCGCCCTTCCGGCCGACGCCCGTCTCCAGGACCGCGAGCCGGGTCTTCGGCGACAGCCGTCGCAGGAACCGCTGGATGGCGGGCAGCGTGTTGGCGAAGACCTGGCTTTCCGTCGGCGCGTGGCTTGCCAGGATATGGGCGAGGAGCGTGGCCGTCGTCGACTTGCCGGAACTGCCGGTGATGCAGATGAATTCGGACCGGCTCCGTGCTCTCGCCAGCACGGCGATCCGATGCTTGACCGGCTTTTCGATCCAGGTGCTGAACAGGCGTCTTGGCCATCGCCGCGTCTCGGGCTGCGTCATCCGGGGCTCGACATCGGATGGTGGCCGCCGGGTGCGGCGCAGACGGTCCGCGCGGATAGCGGAACGGAACGCTCGGCGTTGTCGACGTCAGCAGGCTGGCAGATCGCAGAAGACATCCGTTCGAAAACCCGTCGCAGGTCGTAGCCGCAAGTCGCAGGCCGAAGGACGACCAGCACGACTGACGTCCATGCCCCGAAAAGGAGCTTTCGCCAAGCTGATATCGCGATCAAGCCTTGTTTCTCCCGCCGCTTTGATGAGATGTGCGTTTTCGAGATGCTTCAACCGGGTAGCCCGCATCTGCGCAGGAGGATCGCGACCTTGAACTGAGGCACGGTCGAATGTCGCCTGTGCCTCTGCCGGCAACAGGAAAATACGCTGCCGGATCGCGGCGAAGCGGCCGGCGGTCACCCGGTCTCGGGCGCTGCGGCGCCACCATCGAACGGAGCGTTTGGCATTGGACTGGACGAACTTTCGGCTGGCACGGGCGGCGGTGGCGTCCAGGCTCCGGACCTTCCGGCACTGGCAGCGCGCCCGTGCGGCGGTTCTGTGGCGCCGCCTGATGCGGCCAGACCATGTCGTGGCGGTGACCGGCAGTGCGGGCAAGTCCAGCACGGTCGGGCTGATCGCGCTGGTCCTCGGCACACGGGCGCCGGCCCACGTCTCGGTGGGCTTCAACACCGCCGGCGCCATCGCCAAGAACCTCACCCGCGCCCGGCGCAGGCACCGCTGCTGGGTTGCCGAGGTCAGCGGCCATGCGCCGGGGGCGATCGACCCGGTCGCCGGTTTCCTCGGCCACGACGTCGCGGTGGTCACCACGATCGGTCTCGACCACTACCGGAACTTCCGCACCCGCGAAGCGGTGGCGGCCGAGAAGGGGCGGCTGGTCGCCTTGCTGCCGCCGGGCGGCCTGGCCGTCCTCGATGCCGACGACCCGCTGATCCTGGGCATGAAGGAACTGAGCGCCGCGCGGGTCGTGACCTTCGGCCGGTCGAGCAGCGCCGACATCCGGCTCGTCTCCTGCGACGGGGATTTTCCCGACCGGCTGCGCCTGGAAATCGATGACGGGGCGGGCGTCACGGTCGTGCAGACGCAGATGCTCGGCGCGCGCTGGGCCACTGCCGCGCTTGCCGCCTTCGCCGTCGGACGGGGGCTCGGCGTGCCGGCCGTCGACTGTGCCAGGGCCATCGCCGCCTGGCCGCCCTATCCGTGGCGCGACCAGGTCCACGCCTATGTCAATGGCAGCACCATCGTCGCCGATACCTACAAGGCGCCGCAGTGGAGCCTCGCCAGCAGCCTGGCGATCGTCCGCGGCGCCCGGGCCGGGCGCAAGACCATCGTCGTCGGCACCATCTCGGACATCGGCGGGACCACGCGCTCGAAATATCTGAACGTCGCGCGCGAGGCGCTCGACATCGCCGACCGGGTGATCTTCGTCGGTTCGCGGAGCGCCAGCGTCGACCGGCTGAAGCCCGAATCGGGCGGGCGGCTGGTCACGTTCGATCGGGTCGAGGACCTGGCCGGACATCTCTCCGCCACGGCGATACCCGGCGAACTCATCTACCTGAAGGGCTCCCTTTCGGATCACCTCGAGCGCGTCGTCATCGATGCGCGGGAACCGATCGCCTGCTGGGTCGAGGGATGCGACGTCAGGACGTCCTGCCTCGCATGCCGCCGCCTCTATCCGGACCGGCGCAAGGTGCCCGAAGACATGGTCCCTACCGGGAGGCCCGCCAATAGCGCGCCCGGTGCTTCGCGCGCTTGAGCCGCACCGCCAGCGAATCGGCGTCGAAGAACGATCGCCGCCGCTTCGACCCGTCATAGGCGGCGAGCGCGCGGTCGACGTCGCCGACCAGGCCTTCGCACCGGCCGGTCGCGGCCGCGGCATCCCGGAGATGGGCATATTCAGACCGTATGGCGTCATCCACGATCCTGAAGCGCCGGGGCGCATCGTCGCGGTCACGCGGGAAGGTCGGCGCATCGCCGGCCGCGTCGAGCACCGTCAGGCAGGCCATGGCGAACCGGCACTTGGTGCAGCGGCCGCAATTGACGCGCGGATCGGAATTGCAGACGTGGAGCCTTTGCATCAGGGGCGGCTCGGTCAGGATCGTCCGGACCTTGTCCAGCCGCTTGACGAGGCCGTGATGCTCGATGCGTGCGCCGGCTGTTCCGAGCAGCGGGTCGAGGGCCGGATGCGATCCCCAGGGCGTGAACCAGGCCGTCTCGTCGCCGGACGAGGCGATCAGCACGGTCTCGAACCGATCTGCCAGAAGGTGGCGGATCGCGGCCATGGCCGATCCGTGGAACTCGATCCAGCCGAGAAAGGGCTGCATCATGGCCCGGACGTTGGTCTCGACGATGATCGGCTGGAGCCCGTAGGAAACGGCCACCTGCCCGAGCGCGGAAACGAGCCTTTCGCCGCCCGGGCCGCTGCGCCTGGGCGCCGACGCGTCGACGATGGTGACGAGCGCGTCGAGGCGGTCCTTCGCCTGTGCCAGCGAATGGCTGGAATCGATGCCCCCTGAATAGAACAGGGCAGTGCCGCGACCGGCCGGATAGGATCGCATGGCGGCTTCGGCCTGCACGGGAATCCGTCGATAGGCCGGATACCAGGAACACAGCAGGTCCTGGATCGCTTCGGCATTGGCAAGCAGCGCGGGATCGACGGTGCCCTCGACACGAAGCGGCGCGCCGACTTCCATGGCCGGGATCAGGCCGAGGCAGAGCAGGGCATCGGCGTTCGCGACGAGCGGCACGGCCTCACACCGGAAAAAGATCGTGCCGACCGGTCGCGCGCCGGCCGACAGGCGGATGCGGACCTCGTGCGGGGTGGTGCCGTCCTCGAAGGCGAGATGCAGCGCCGGCAGCATGTCAGGCCGGGTCCGTCGCGGCGGCGGCTGCGCGCAGTGCCGCGAGCTTCCGTTTCCAGATCGCCGCCTTCGACAGCGGATTGCGGCGGCGCAGCCTCAGCCGGGCGTCGCTCACGTCGATCTCGACGCCGAACGGATCAAGCCGCGGGGACGCTCCCGTCGGCGGTCCGAGATGGCGACCGAAGCCGGCCACGAGCACGGTCTTCCCGCCGGGGCCGATGCAGTGGAGGCCACCGGTGTCGCCCAGGATCTCGCACAGCCGGCGCGCCTTCGCCGCATCGATGGCCGGCCCGATGGTCAGTTCCGCCATCGTCGGGCGACGATAGCTGCCGCTTCCCGGCACCTGGGTTGTGGCCGCAAGCCGGCCGGAGAGGTAGTCGAGGAGCGGGCCGCCCGCCAGTTCGCCCGCCGCGACCGCCTGCAGCGCGTCCCAGTGGTGATAGGACCGGGCTTGGCTGCGCGGCACCGCGCGGCTGGCAATGACGGGGCCCTCGTCGATGCCGGGCGTGAGGGCATGCAGCGTGACGCCGCCGGCCGCATCGGCCTCGCCGTCGAGCAGCATGCCGATGCGCGGCGAGGGGCCCTTGTAGCGGGGCAGCAGGGCCGGGTGGACGTTCACCGCCCGGCCACCGAAATGCCGCAGCAGGGCGGCGGGAACGATCTGGTGCGTCATCAGCGTCACCAGCACGTCCGCGCCCACCGCGTCGGCCCTTGAGGCTGCGTTTTCCCAGCGCTTCAGCGGCGGGCAGAGGCGCACCGGCACGCGACGCTGCGCCAGGAGCCTGACCAGGTCCCATTCGGGGAAGAAGCGGCCGAGCAGGCCTTTCGGGGGGTGGAGAAGAGGATTGTCCGCCGCAAAGCACCAGACCTCCGCAATCCGGTTCCCCGCCCGCAGCCAGGCCTCGGCAACGCGCGCCGAAATCCAGCACTTCTCGGCAATGAGGATGGCGGTATGCGGCACGTGATCTTCCTGCTGTGCGCCCGCGCCCGACGCGCGGGCCACGACGGCTGGGACGACGAGTTAGATCGAACCAAGCGCCTGCGTCCACCGCAAAGAGCAATCGATGCGGCGCGGCATGACGGCAAGGCGAGCGGGACCGTTGAGGCACCAAAATTTGCCGATGCATGAAGCACGGCGCAATCGTTCAGATTCGCCCCCTACGTCTCAGTGTTGGTTGTTCGTAGGTTTCCCGAGACGGCAGCCAGCTTCGGGAGAGACTGCTTCAGAGTCCGGCCCGCACGAGCCATTGAGGCCGCCTGCTCTGATCTGCTTCCTGGTTCTATGCCATGATGAACCGTGTCCCGACGTCCTGAAATTCGGAGCGGTGCTGCTTGTTTCCGGCCTGAGGCCGGCTGTCCAGGTATGCGTGAATCGATTGCATCTCTATCCGAGACACAACGATTCCTTTTGTATTTCAATATCTTGTTCCTCCGTTCTTCTGTCGACGTCCGTGTATTGAAGTGGTGCTTCATGCGCTTTGTGTTCGACGAAATGATTTGTTAACAATCTGCTTGATCGCAGTAACGATGTCGTATTAACCTCTTGGGTGAGGGAATATCATGGACGGGTGGCATCGTTTTTTCGCTGCAGCTCTACTGATGCTGCCGGTTAACTTTTTGCAGCCACGAGTCGCGATGGCGCAGACCACTGGCGCGTCGCCGGTTGCCGAAGCCGGACCGATGACGCAGGGCGAGGCGCAGCCCGACGCACCGACACCGCAGTCCCTGTTCATGAAGGCGGCCGCTGAAGCGCAGAATAGGCTGGAGACGGCCATTTCGGCCGGGAAACTGGAGGACGCAGAAGCGGCCGCCGAGGCGATCGCGAGCGCCCTGGATGCTCTGCAGAGCGCAACGTCCGTCGCCAGATTCCGAACTCAGGCGGAGGCGCTGCGCATCCAGGCCAAGCGGTTCAAGGGCGACGTTCCCGACGATCTGGTCAAGGAACTCGACAGCCTCTCCACCGAACTGGACCGGCTGCGGGGGCAGGGCAGCATCGCATTTCTGAAAAAGGAAGCGGACAGGCTGAAAGCCCTCTACGACAGCACGACACCGGTCGACGACAAGGCGGCAGAGACCCACAGGGCACTGATCAAGGCCGTGATCGACCGTTTGCGCCACCTCTCGCCCGATGTGGCGGCCGCGAGCCTTGGCGAGGTGGTGACGAGCGTGGCCACGATGGTATCCGGCCACTACGAACCGCCCTGGGCGGATGCCAAATTTGCGGCCGCGATCGGCGCCGCGGCAACGAAGCTCGACATGGAATACAAAGTGCATCTCTGGGTCAGGTACTTCACGGATCGCGCGAACGGAATTTCGGGTGGCCTGCTCCTCGCGGCAAACGCCAAGGACGACGACAAGCAAAAAGCCGAGTACGCCCGCAAGCAACTCGTCGCCGAACCGGACGCTATGGCGGCGGCAGCGAAGTTGAAGACGGCCGTCGAGGCGCTGGCCGGCAGCTATCGCCCGGCGATCCACATCATGGCGGCAGGCTTCGGCGATATCCACGCGTCGGAGGGATCGTCTCGGCTGTGCGACGCGACGCTCGGCCTTCGCACGGCCTGCCAGCGCGAGACGAAGTGCACGCTGCCGGATAATTACGAGACGACGCTGTGCGGATACGATCCCGCGCCGGCGGCCGAAGACAGCATCAAGGCGGTCACCGTCTTCTATGCCTGCTTCACTGGCGGCGATCCGGTGTGGGACGAACTGGCGCAACGTCCGGGGCGCGATCCGGCGGACGGCACCCCGCTCACCGAAAGCCATCCGGCGGTGAGCCGCGCCGTCATGCGCGGGACCGTCAACGAGCTGCGTTGCCCGTCGGAGCCGGCCAGTGCCGGCGGGAGCGGGCAATGAACGCCGTCCTGGCCCTCGCCAGGCGCATCGGCGCGGTCGTGGCCGTGGCCCTGTCGATGAGTTCCTGTCAGGTGATCGGCTCGCAATCCCTGGTCGAGGTGGCGATGCTGTCGGCCGCCGACGACTCCAAAGCACCGAAGCTCGACCGCGTCCGCTGCACCACCAGGCTCGGCTCCTACTCGCTGTCGAAATCGCTGCTGGCAATCAAGGTCTACCGCGAAGGCGCCTTCCACTCGATCCAGCTCGATCCGGCGCCGAAGCGCGTGGCGGAGAACCGCCACACCTTCTGCCTCGATCACCTCGCCAGCGCCTTCGCCGACGATCTCGTCTACGTGACCAAGACCAGGTTGACGTCGACCGGTGCAACGACGACGGAAACCGCTACACCCTTCCTGCAGTTGATAGCCTCGAAGGCCGTCGACCAGACGGCCAACATCGTGCGCAAGCTGATCCGCACGGCCTTCATCCTGATCTCGGGAAATCCCGGCTTCGAAGGCGGGCGCGTCACGCTGGGCAAGCCCGCCGACAAAAGTGAAATCGTGCGAGACCTCGCCTTCGATCCGTTCGATCAGCACGAACTCGCCGAGATCAACGATTCGATCGGCCCGCTGGGGCTCTGCGTGGTGCTCGGCGACTATTCGTTCGACACGAATGCCGTTTCTGCCGCGCGCTATTGTTCTGCGCCAGGCGCGACCGTGCGCCACCATCCTTCGCCCAAGGCCGATCATGCGGCGCGTCAGCGCTATCTGGTGCCGCAGCCGTCGAGCGGCGTGTTCTACCGGCCTCGCGCCGACTATCCGGTGTCGATCTACGTGCGCAGGGATCCGGGCAGCGACCCCTGGCGGCTGGCCCATGTCCGTTACATGCCGTTCGAGAACATCTCGCCGATCATCTCGGTGGGCCTCGGCCGTGCCGCCTTCGCCACGCGGCGCACGGCGCTGGTGTTCGACGACGGCGTGCTGACCGACGTGTGCATCACCAAGGGCAGCGAGGCGGCCGGCTTCATCAACATCCCGCTCGATATCGTCTACGGCATCATCGCCCTTCCGTCGCAAACCATCGTCGCCACCGTCCAAAACAACAACACGCGGCGGCAACTGATCGAGGCGCAGAACGACCTCGTAAAGGCGCAGCAGGCCTATATCGAGTACCTCGCGAATGCGGACTACACCGCCGCACCAAACATCAAAGAGGGCGAAGCCAGTCCGCTCAAGCTCGGGACAATCACGAATCCCATACCTGACCAGTCGAGTGTCAAAGGTCTGGCCGACTACGGATTGAGCGGCGAGACGCGACTGATCTCCGACGACACGAAGCTCACCTCGATCTGCGGCGAGCTTGCCGCCGCCAATACCGCATTGGGTCTGGCCGATGGAGCACGATTCTGATGCGGCCGTTCTGGTTCCCGATCGCGCTGCTCCTCGCTCTGTCCATGGCCAGCGGCTGCACGCAGTCCATGCTTGCTACCGTCTCGGCGGACGATGTGGCGCACGGCGTCTGCACCGTGAACGCCGGCGCCTACCATCTGCCGAAGCGGGTGGTCGAAGTGACGGTCACGGCTGCTCCCGCGACCGTGGCTCCGAAACGCTTCGATCTGACGGTCACCGAACCGAAGCGCATCGTCGCCGACAGCAGCGAGACCTTCTGCCTGGACTTCCTGTTCTCCCATTTCGCAGAGGACCGCATCGCCGTCGAACGGACGCCGACCGGTCTGCTGCAGCAGGTTTACACGCGCGCCGACGACAAGAGCCGGCCGATCGCGGAAGCGGTGATCCGCGCGACCGGCGACCTGGTCGCCGCGTCCGCCGCCAACGAACTGGCCAATCTCCGCAGGGACGCGGCAGCGCAGGTCAAGGAAGCACAGACCCTGATATTCCTGAAGATCGAGGTCGATCCCTTCGTTGAATCGGAAATGAAGGCGCTCAACGCGGCGCTGCGGGAATTCGGATACTGCGTCTACGTCGACAACCGCGATGATCCGTTCGTGCCGGACTGGGCGCCGTCGGTCTGCAATGCGCCCACATGGGTAAAGGACCCGATTCCGGCGGACGCCTATGCCACCGAATTCGGCAATGCCCGCCAATTGATGCAGCGCGGCGTGCTCTACCGGCCGGAAATCTCGCACCGGCTCAAGGTGATGCGCAAGCGCGATCCGGGCAATCCGCGCGAGGCCTGGCACCTCGCAGGCACGGAGTACATCACCATGCCGAACCGGGCCCCGATCTTCGCGCTGGGCGTCAACCGCGCGCTGTTCGTGAAGGCCGAGACCAGGGTCAAGTTCCAGGCGGGCATCATCGACAGCGTCGCGGTGGACAAGCCGAGCGAACTTAACGCGGCGGTCGAGATCCCGCTCTATGCCGCGCGTGTCGCGCTCTCCATCCCGGCGGCGACCCTGTCGATCTTCCAGAACGAGGCCGCGAACCGCCGCGCGCTGTGGCAGACCAATGCCGAACTGATCCGCACGCTGGAGCAGATGCGCAGGACCACCACGCTCGACCAGGCGGTGGCGGCGGGCCAGATCCCTGCCGCGGCGCGGGCAATGGAGATCGACGTGGCGCTGCCTATCGAGGGAGGAGGCGGCCGCGCCGCGAACCTGCCCCCGCCGCTGCAGCGGCTGTCGAACTGCCTGGAAGACGACGCGATCAACGGTACACCGGAAGGCCGGCGCGAATGCCTGGAGATAATGGCGGAGGGGGAGTGAACGGTGCGGCGCGGGACGTTCCTTGCTCACCTGCCGGTCTGGCTGGTCCTCGTCTTCTTCGGCGCGGCGACCGGCGCGTCGGCGCAGGTGGCGGACGCGCCGGACCGCTTCCGGACGATGGCGTTGGGTGACACCGCAGCGATCGACCAGGCAGGGCTGCTGGGCGAGTTCGGCGGCTTGGTTGTCAACGGCGATGACGTGCCCTCCGGCATGCACAACACCGTGGTACGGATCAGCTTCCGCGCGACGCCCGCCAGCACCAGGGACAGTGTCTGCACGGGCATCCGGCTTCTCGGCCGCAACGTCGTGCTGACGGCCGCGCATTGCAGCTGCGGCGTGCTGGGCACCTATCGGTTCGTGACCAAGGAAACATTCGACAAACTGGCTCCGGGGCAGCCGATCGCCGGCGAGTGGCGTGCGGTCCGCTATCCCGCACGCTATCCTGGCTACGATTGCGCGCTGCCGCCCGAAGCGCAGCCGGGCAAGGATCTCGCCGTCTTCTTCGTTTTCTCTTCGGACGACGCCGAGTTTTCGCGCAATGCCGATTCGCACAAGCCGGAAGACCTGGTTCGTTTCGCGAGCATGCACCAGGTGCGCGACGCGGGCGATATCTATCTGCTTGTGGCGGGCTTCGGCGTGACGGAAACCGGCGATCTGCCGCATGTGCTGCAACAGGGACTGATCCGGATCGGCACGCATTTCTGCAGTCGCGGAACATTCGGCGGGACCGCGTGCGAGGGCTTCCGCGAGTTCGCGTTGGGATCCGAAGGGCCGTCGGGCACCCCGTTCCCGGTGGACACATGCAATGGCGACAGCGGCGGGCCGGTCTTCTGGTATCCGCCGAACGCCGTCGACATCAACGGCGTTTCCTTTCAGCCGCCCGCGGCCCTTGTGGGCATCACGTCACGGGCGCTCGCCGTCGCCGACCACCTGCCGGGAATGCTCTGCGGCGGCGGAGGCGTCTATACGGCGGTGGGACATTCCGCGGTGATCGACTGGCTGTGGTCCCTGGGCGTCACCGTCCGAACTGTCGAGAGCCACAAGCCGCGGCCTGAACCCGGCTGAAGCCGGACTCCGGAGGAGCACGACGATGACCTTCCACATGCCGCCGCGTCCCGTGCAGTTGCCTTCCGCAGGTCCCGTTCCGGGAGGGCACTTGGCGCTGCACGAATCGGATGCTCTCGTGCAGTTCCGCGAAGTTCACAAAACCCTGGGCCTGTTCGGCCAGGGCACGGTCGTCGCCGTCGTCGACACCGGCTGCAACCTCGATCACCGCGACTTCCTGCCGAATGAAGCCCGCGTGGCGGGGCGTGTCAATCTGTCGGGGACGGGCGCATCCGACGTCGTGTCGGACATTCATGGCCATGGCACGCATGTGACCGGCGCCATTGCGGCCCACGGCATCCATCCGGGCGTCGCCCCGCAATGCCGCATCGTGCCGGTCAAGGTGATGCGCGGCGACGATACCGACACCAGCGATTCGATCCGGCAGGGCATGATCCGGGGACTCGAATGGGTGCTCGCCAACGCCGAGGCGCTCGGCATCAGCGTCGTGTGCCTGTCGATGGGCAACGACCGCAATCTGCAATCGGATGCGGGGCTCGAGAACGATCCCATGACGCTCGCGGTCAAGGACCTGTTCGCGATGAACATTCCCGTCGTCGCGTCGGCGGGAAACTACTACGGGCTGCACGCGACGCAGCACGACGCTGTCGAAGGCATGTGCTTTCCTGCCATCCTGCGCGAAACGATCAGCGTCGGCGCCGTCTACGACGAACCGTGCAATTCTGCCGACAAGCCTTGCTCGCTGGGCCCCGAGTTCGGGAGTCCTTTCACCAGCGCATCAAAGCCCGACCAGTTGACAATCTACACGCAGCGCATGGCAAAGACGGCCGATACTGAATTCGGCACGGACATCTTCGCGCCCGGTTCCTGGGTGAAATCCAGCGGCATCGGCGCCGACAATGCGTCTTCGCGCGTGATGCAGGGCACCAGCCAGGCCGCGCCGATCACCGCAGGTGTCATCGCGCTCATGCAGTCCGCAGCCGTGCAGGCGGGCAAGAAGCCCCGTCTCCCGATCGCGATGATCCGCGACGTGCTGCGTTCGACTGCCGTGCGGATCAGGGACGATTCGACGCTGGCCACACCCAGGACCACCCGCAAGGAGTTCCTGCGCGTCCACGCCCCAGGCGCGGTGAAAGAAATCCGCAACCGTCTGGCGCTGATCGGATGATCCCCCCGCGCGCCACGCCAAGGAGCAAGAAGCCCGCAAAGACGGAGACCCCGGCGGGGCCGCCGACCGGGTTTCACATCTTCCCGATCGTCGCGCAGGATCCGACCATCCGGGACGAGCACGGCAAGATTCTGATGACCACGGTGCGCATTCCCCACGCACTGCTGGAAGACGGTCCGCGCAGCCACCGGTTCGAGGTCGTCGACTACGACGCCACGAGCGACACGCTCTACAAGCCGGCTCCATGCGCGGAGATCGAAAAGAAATACGGCTCGGTCGACGGCCTTCGCGACGCCATCTTGGCGAACGATCCGCATGCGCACCAGATCAACGTCTTCGCCACGGCCTCGTCGGTGCTCTTCGAATTCGAGCGTGCGCTCGGCCGGCAGGTGGAATGGGGATTCGAGAGCCACCAGATCCGCCTCCTGCCGCACGCGGCCGAAATTGCCAATGCTTACTATTCCCGGCGCGACGAGTGCCTGGCCTTCGGCCATTTCCTGCGCAAACGCGTCAATGACGAGAGCGACCGGGACAGGCGCGTCTTCCTGTGCCTTTCCCGCGATATCATCACCCACGAGACGACGCACGCCATCCTCGACGGCATGCGCGGCAGCTTTACCCGCCCTTCCTCAGTCGACCAGGGAGCTTTCCACGAAGGTTTTGCGGACATCGTCGCGCTCCTCTCGGTGCTGAAAAGCGAGGAGATGATCCGCCAATCCTTCCGGACCGGCATCAGAGCCACGCCGGAGGGCGAAGCGCCAACCCAGCCGGTGTTTCCCCTGGACAAGGTGCTCGAGTTCATAGAGGGCGGCAAGAACAGCTACCTCTACAAACTCGCCGAGCAGCTCGGTCAGGCGAGGTCGAGCGGCTCGCGCGCCGCCCTGCGCGAATCGATCGCTCTTCCGCGGGACGAAAGCCGGTACCGCAACAAGAACTATTACCTGCCGCATGATCTGGGTGAAGTCCTTGTGGCCGTCATCCTTCACAGCTTTACGGAAGTCTGGGCGAACCGCATCCGGGCGAAGACCGGCAAGGCGGCAGGGTCGGTCGTGGACAGAGGCGGCAAACCGCCGGTCCTGGGGGGGGCGGTGAACGTCGATATCGGCCGCGTCGCGGAAGAAGGCGCGAAGGCGGCGCAGCACCTGCTGTCGCTGCTGATCCGGGCGATCGACTACCTGCCGCCGGTCCATATCGATTTCAGGGACTTCCTCTCGGCCATTCTTACCGCCGATACGGAGATCTGCCCGGACGATAGCTTTGGTTATCGCGACACAATTCTGCGCCAGTTCGAAACATTCGGCATCAAGGCGTCGTCGGACGAGAGGAACCACGTCTGGAGGTCGGGCCTTGTTGACGGGCGCGAAATCCGGTTTCGACTTGGCAATGTCGAGGAGAACCGGTGGTCGAAAGGGGCCATGTTCCGGCTCATCTGGGAAAATCAGTATGCGCTGGCGCTCGTCCCGCGCATCTACACCCAGGTCAATTCCGTCAGACCCTGCTGGCGGGTCGGGCCGGATGGCTACATCTTGCGGGAGACGGTCGTGGAGTACGTTCAGATCCTGAAGAACGCCGATCGCGACGACCTGCAATACATCATCGATTGCGCCGCGAAGTCGGGGCGCGATCCGGAGCGCAACCTCGTCATGCCGGGGAACCATATCCTCGACCGCCAGACGGTGGACCTCGCCGGCGGCGGAACGCTGATCTTCGACGAATTCGGGACGCTGAAGTATCACATCCACAACCGCATTTCGTCGAGCCGGCAGAACGGCGTTCTCGAGTACCTATGGCCGCGAGACCAACTCGGTGGCGAGCGGCGCGAGAGCCGACGCGCACTGAACGCGCACCTGGCCCGTGCCGGCCTGTTCACCGGCTGAGTGGCGACAATGGCAAGACGCAAGAGACCGGTCTCCGTGTCGATCCACATGTACAACGTCGGCTTCGGCGACTGCTTCCTGCTCGAATTCGCTTATCGCGATGCGGCGACGCGCTGGATGCTGATCGACTGCGGAACTTTCCGGGCACCGGGCGACGTGCGGGAATCGGACCATCTGGCCGCGGTGGCGGCGGACGTGGCTCGGCGATGCAACTCGAGGCTCGACGTTCTGGTCGCCACCCACCGCCACGCAGACCACATATGCGGCTTCAAGGGCAAGAGCGGGGATATCTTCGCCGCGCTGGAGCCGAAGCGCGTCCTTCAGCCCTGGACCGAGGAACCGGGCGCCCCGCCGGCCGGGTTGCCCGAGTCCAGCCCCGCCGACAGCGCAATGGCCCGGCGCGGCCTCGCTACGGGCCAGTTGGTGATCGACGCCATACTCGAGCGGATGGCGCGCCGGGAGGCGCTGCCCGATCGGGACGACATTCGGCCGCTGTCGGCCTCCCATCTTGGCGACCTCGCTGAAATCGCGCGGATTGCCAGTCTCAACATCAGCAACAAGGAGGCGGTAGAAACCCTTGCACGGCTCGGCCTCGATGGCCGGGCCCGCTACCTGAAGGCCGGCGACGATCCCGAACTGAACGACATTCTTCCCGGTGTGCGCATCGATGTGCTCGGTCCGCCAGATCTGGAGCAATGGCCCGAGATCAGGAAGCAGGTGGCGAACCATGAGGAGTTCTGGCTCAGGATGGCCGACGCTCTCCAGTCCGCCGACCCTGACCTGGAGCGGCGTCCCATCTTCGACGAACAATACGTCGATCGCGGCCGGCGCGCCTGGCATGGCTGGATCATCGATCGCATGCGCGACGCCGACATCGAGACGACAATGGCTTTGGTCACGTCCCTCGACAAGGCGCTGAACAACACCAGTCTCGTACTCCTGGTGACGGTCGGAAAGAAGTCCTTCCTGTTTCCCGGCGACGCGCAGATCGAGAGCTGGAACTTCATCCGGAAGCACCTCGACAGAAAGCGGAGCCGGATCGCCAACGCCATCCGCAACTGTGACGTCTACAAGGTGGGCCACCACGGCAGCCGCAACGCGACGCCGAAATTCCTCTGGAAGCTCTGGGAAGCGCGGCGAGCCGACGGACGGGCAATGCCGATCTCGCTGCTGTCTACCCGGGGCGGCGTGCATGGATCTGGCGATCACGCTGTGCCTTCTCCGAATCTTATGGGAGTGCTCTCGGAGACCGAACTCCACAGTACCGAGGCCTTGCCCGCGACCGGCGTGCATTCGATGACGATCGAGATAGCCTGATGGATTACGTCTCGAGAGGCGATCGCGTCGGTGGAGTCGCTGTCGTCGAATCAGACGTCCCGCATGTCGTTTCGAAGACAACTGGGCATCTCAACAATCGGAGATTGCGAACGAGCAGGCCAAGGGCGGTGTAGGACCGTGTGCGAGTGTAGGCGGAGCAAGCCGCTGCCCCGGCGGATTCATCTCATGTCCCGAGATTGCTGCGGTGCAGGAGTCTCAAACGATTTGCCGCAAACTTCTGGTAGTATTCTTGCGTACGCAGATTTTCAGCAACCTAGATGCGCAATTCTCCGCACACTGCCAAAAAGGCAGGACATTGCGTCGATCTACAGTTTCTGGGGGCATAAAGGGAAATGGTGCCCAGGGGCGGAATCGAACCACCGACACTGCGATTTTCAGTCGCATGCTCTACCAACTGAGCTACCTGGGCGTGACGGCAGGGCCGTCATTTCGTCTCGGGCACCGCCCGAAAGCGCGTGGGTTATAGCACGCAAAATCGCGGTGTCCAGCATCCCATGACAGAAATCCGACAGCAAAACGGCGGCCCTTGCGGAAGGCCCGGCGAAGCCGCCCGGCGCGGCCGGAAGGAGGCCGTGCAGGCGGCACGGCGCCGCGGGCCGTGGCTGCCGGGCCGAATCCGGATTTCGCCGCAAGTCTCTGGAGGTCAAAGCAAAAAGGCGAGGCGCCGGCGATGCTCGCCCGGCATTGTTCGGCGCGGCGGCCGCTGGCGACGAGGCTGGGCGTCGGCGGGTTCCTGCGGGATGACGCGTCGATGGACAGGTCGGGCGGGCGGCCTCTGTCGCCGCGACGGGCGGGCTGGCGAGGCGCGGATTGCGCAGATGCGGTTTCTGGCGCTGCTCGATGTCGCGTTCGGCGATGACGCGGGGCGCTGCAGCGGCCTCGGGCAGGCGAGAGGGCCTATTCCTCGTCGCCGCCGCGGCGGTCGTCCGGCTGGATGTCGGCTGGCTCGCCCGGGATGACGTAGGCGCCCGAGAGCCAGCGGTTAAGGTCGCGGTCCTTGCAGCGGGTGGAGCAGAAGGGATAGGTCTCGCGCGACGAGGGCTTGCCGCATTCGGGACATTTGACGCGGGGGCGCAGCGGCGTGACGCTTGCGGTGGGCTTGTCCGTCATCGGCGTCTCACGCGGTTCCCAGGCCCGAGACCCAGTTGAAGTGAACCTTGTAGCCTTCGCCAGCAAGCAGCGAGACGGTTTCGTAGAGCGGCAGGCCGACGACGTTGGTGTAGGAGCCCACCAGCTTGACGACGAACGTGCCGGCAAGTCCCTGGATGGCGTAGCCACCCGCCTTGCCGCGCCATTCGCCTGAGGCGAGGTAGCTTTCCATCTCGTCGCGCGACAGACGCTTGAAGCGCACGCGCGTGTCGACGAGCTGCTGGCGAACCTTGCCCGCAGGCGTGATCAGGCAAAGCCCGGTGTAGACGCGGTGCGAGCGGCCGGAGAGCAGGCGCAGGCAGCCGGTCGCATCCTCGAGCAGCTCGGCCTTCGGCAGGATGCGGCGCCCCACCGCCACGACCGTGTCGGCGGCCAGGATGAAGGCATCGCGCTCCCATCCCTCCTCTGCGGACAGCGAGGCAAGGGCCTTCTCGGCCTTCTCCTTCGACAGCCTCTTGGCCAGCGAGCGGGGCTGCTCGGCCCGCTGCGGGGTCTCGTCGATGTCGGCCGGGCAGATCCGGTGCGGTTCGATGCCGGCCTGCTGGAGCAGTTCGATCCGGCGGGGAGAACCCGAAGCGAGCACCAGCTTCTGGAAAACGCTCATCGAAATCCTGTCGGCGCGGCTGGCGCACGCATGAAGCCGCGGCGCGGCCTACTTGAAGCGGTAGGTGATACGGCCCTTGGTGAGGTCGTAGGGTGTCATCTCGACGAGCACCTTGTCGCCGGTCAGCACGCGGATGCGGTTCTTGCGCATGCGGCCTGCGGTGTGGGCGATGATCTCGTGTTCGTTTTCGAGCTTCACCCGGAACATCGCATTCGGGAGCAATTCCGTCACGGTGCCCGGAAACTCGAGGACTTCTTCCTTCGGCATTCGATACCTTTTCATGAGAGAACGCCCGGCGCGGAGCTGGTCCGGGCCGGGAATTGCGCGGAACCTATATGATTACGCCCGGATTGTGAACCTCGTTCTTCACCCGGCCGTCATCTTGCCGTCGACGCCGAATCGCGTGCCGATCCGCCGCGCCAGGCGGTCGCGGACGTCGCGGTAGGCCGCCAGGATCTGCTCGCGCGTGCCGCTGGCGGTGGAAGGGTCGGGCATCGGCCAGTACTCGACGTCGGAGGCGAGCGCGCGCGTCATGTCGAGGGCGGCGTGGTGCGCCTCGGGCGCCAGGGTGACGATCAGGTCGAAATAGCCGTCCTCGAGATCGTCGAGCAGGCGCGGCAGGCGCTGCCCGAGAGACAGGTCCTGCTCGGCCAGGACGGCGTCGACGAAGGGATCGCGCTCGCCGGAGCGCACGCCGGCCGATGCCACATAGACGCCCGGCAGCAGCCGGCGCGCGATCAGCTCGGCCATGGGCGAGCGGATCGCGTTCATGCCGCACAGGAAAAGCACCGATTTGGGCGCCCGGCCGGAGGGTGCGCCGGGCACGGCCTGATCGCTGGGCGGCGTGTCGGCCACGCCTGGCTACCCGCGCCAGTGCAGCACGCAGACCAGCGTGAAGAGCCGCCGCGCCGTATCGAAATCGACCTCGATCTTGCCCGACAGGCGATCCATCAGGGTCTGGGAGCCTTCGTTGTGCAGGCCGCGACGGCCCATGTCGATCGCCTCGATCTGCGAGGGCGTGGAAGAGCGGATCGCCTCGTAGTAGCTCTCGCAGATCATGAAGTAGTCCTTCACGATGCGGCGGAACGGCGTGAGCGACAGGATATGCGTGACCACCGCGCTGCCGTCCTCGCGCGAGACGGCGAAGACGAGGCGCGAATCGGCCAGCGAGAGCTTCAGCCTGTAGGGGCCGCCATTCTCGTCGCCCACGGGGTGGAAGACGTTCTCCTCGATCAGGTCGAAGATGGCGACGGCGCGCTCGTGCTCGACGTCGGGCGTGGACCGGCCGATCGATTCGTCGAGTTCGACGTCGATCAGCCGATGATTGCTTCCGCCGTCCGCGCCCACCGCAGGCTCCTAGAGATTGAGGCGGATGGCGACGGAGCGCGCATGCGCGCCAAGCCCTTCCGCCTCGGCGAGCGCGATGGCTGCGGGCGCCAGCGCGCGCAGCTGGTCGGGTCCGAGCTTCAGGAGAGAGGTGCGCTTGACGAAGTCGAGCACCGACAATCCCGACGAGAAGCGCGCCGACCGCGCCGTCGGCAGCACGTGGTTCGAACCGCCGACATAGTCGCCGATGACCTCGGGCGTGTGCCGCCCGATGAAGATCGCGCCTGCATTGCGGATCCTCGGCACGAAGGCCTCGGCGTCGGCGAAGGCCAGTTCGAGATGCTCGGCGGCGATGCGGTTGGCCAGCGGCACGGCCGCCTCCAGATCGGGCACGATGATCACGGCGCCGAAGTCGCGCCAGCTGGCGGCCGCGGTCTGCGCGCGGGGGAGGGTGGCGATCTGCCTTTCGACGGCCTCCTCCACGTCGCGGCCGAAGGCTGCGTCGTCGGTGATCAGGATCGACTGCGCGGCCGTGTCGTGCTCGGCCTGGGCGAGCAGGTCGGCGGCGATCCAGTCCGGATCGTTTTCCGCGTCGGCGATCACCAGCACCTCGGACGGGCCGGCGATCATGTCGATGCCGACGGTGCCGAAGACCTGACGCTTGGCCGCCGCGACATAGGCGTTGCCGGGGCCGACGATCTTGGCGACGGGGCGAATGGTCTTGGTTCCGTAGGCGAGGGCGGCCACGGCCTGCGCGCCGCCGACGCGATAGATCTCGCCGACGCCCGCCAGATGCGCGGCGACGAGGACCAGCGGGTTGAGCACGCCGTCCGGCGCGGGCACCACGATGACGATGCGCTCGACCCCGGCCACCCTGGCCGGAACCGCGTTCATCAGCACGGAACTCGGATAGCTCGCCGTGCCGCCGGGCACGTAGAGGCCGACTGATTCGATGGCCGTCCAGCGCGAGCCGAGCTCCACGCCGATCGCATCCACATAACGGTCGTCGGCCGGCATCTGCCGGGCATGGTGGGAGGCGATGCGGTCGCGCGCGAGCGACAGCGCCTCGACGGTCCGCGGATCGGCGCCGGCCACGGCTTCGGCGATCTCGTCTTGCGTCACAGCCAGGCTCGCCGCCGTGAAGCCGTTGCGGTCGAAGCGATTGGTGTACTCGACGAGTGCCGCGTCGCCTTCGGCACGCACGCGGGCGAGAATGGTCCGCACCGTCTGGTCGACGTCCTCCGAGACCTCGCGTTTCGTCGACAGGAAGGACACGAAGCTTTCTTCGAAGTCCGGGGCTGTGGAGAGGAGCGTGATGGCCATTCGCGTATCCAGCCGAGCCTAGACGCGGTGCGCGGGACGGGAGGTTGCCTCCCACGCCCCACCGATGTCTGCAATCCTCGCCTCGATGCACTCGACGTCGAGGCGCATCGTGGCGCCGCCCGAGAAGACCAGATCGACATGGCCTGCCGGCGCGTCCGTCTCCTCGAAGCGGACCGCCAGCAGCGACAGCACCTCGGCCGGCTTGTCGCGGTCGATTCCGGCGGTCTTCACCGCCAGCACGCGGTCGAAGTGCAGCGCGGCGCGGCGGCGCTCGTCGTGCCGGCTGAACAGCTTTTTCGGCGCCTCCCAGACGAAGCGGTTCATTGCGATCACCACCCGGTTCTCCTGCGCACGCCAATCGATGTCGCCCACCCGCAGGACGGCATCCTGGAGGTGCGCCGACATCACCTGCAGGTCTTCGGCATCGAGGGCGAGCAGTTTCAGCGGAGGCATGAACTCACGTCCGATCGTTCGGTATCGGCCCTGTGTTAGGCGGTCTCGTCCGATCATGCAATGCGGCGATCGGGCGACCGTTCCACAGCTTCGCGCGGCTGCCCGGCGGCCCTCAGCCGGAGATCCGCTCCACGGTCGCGCCGCAGCGCGAAAGCTTTTCCTCCAGCCGCTCGAAGCCGCGGTCGAGGTGGTAGACGCGGTTGACGGTGCTCTCGCCGTCGGCCGCCAGAGCGGCGATGACCAGCGAAACCGAGGCCCGCAGGTCCGTCGCCATCACCGGTGCGCCCTTCAGCCTGGACACGCCCTCGACGATGGCCGACTGGCCCGAAAGACTGATGCGGGCGCCGAAGCGGGCGAGTTCCTGGACATGCATGAAGCGGTTCTCGAAGATCGTCTCGGTGATCTTCGAGCGCCCGGTCGCCATGGTCATCAGGCCCATGAACTGCGCCTGCAGGTCGGTCGGGAAACCGGGAAACGGCTCCGTCGTCACGTCGACGGGCGCAATGCCGGCACCGTTGCGGGCGACACGGATGCCTTCGTTGGTCTGGGTGATGTGCGCACCCGTCTGGGTCAGGATGTCGAGCGCGCTCTGCAGCAGGTCGGAGCGGGCGCCCTGCAGCAGCACGTCGCCGCCCGTCATGGCGACCGCCATGGCGTAGGTGCCGGTCTCGATACGGTCGGGGATGATGCGGTGGCGGGCGCCCTTGAGCGACGTCACGCCCTCGATGGTGATGGTCGAGGTGCCGGCACCGGTGATGCGCGCGCCCATGGCGTTCAGGCAGTCGGCGAGGTTGACGACCTCGGGCTCGCGGGCGGCGTTCTCGAGGACGGTCTCGCCGCGCGCAAGGGACGCCGCCATCATCAGCACGTGGGTCGCACCGACCGATACCTTCGGGAAGACGTAGCGGTTGCCCACCAGTCCCTTCGGCGCCTTGGCCACCACGTAGCCGATGTCGATGTCGATCTCGGCGCCGAGCGCACGCAGCCCGTCGATGAACAGGTCGACCGGGCGCGTGCCGATGGCGCAGCCGCCGGGCAGCGACACGCGCGCCTCGCCCATGCGTGCCAGAAGCGGGCCGATCACCCAGAAACTCGCGCGCATCTTCGACACGAGATCGTAGGGCGCGGTGGTGTCGACGATGTTGCGGGCGGTGAAGTGGATGGTGCGCGAGTAGCCGGTGTCCTGGCTCTCGCGGCGGCCGTTGACGGTGTAGTCGACGCCGTGATTGCCGAGGATGCGGATCAGCTGCTCGACGTCGGCCAGGTGCGGCACGTTTTCCAGCGTCAGCGTGTCGTCGGTCAAAAGCGAGGCGATCATCAGGGGCAGCGCCGCGTTCTTGGCGCCGGAAATCGGGATCACGCCCTTGAGTTCGTTGCCCCCGACGATCCTGATTCGATCCATGTCCTGTCCTTCCGGCGATGAGCGCAACGAGGCCGGAGCCGTTGCGCCCCACGCCTGAATTGGCCGCTCCTAGAGCAATGACCGCGTTCCTTCAAGGAAAGCCTGTCCCCGACATCCGTTTTGCTTCCAGAAACCGGCGGAAATTCGACCGTTCAGCTTTTCGAGCCGTCGGCTTCGGCGTCCAGACCCTTGCGTTCGTCGGCTTCACCGGCGCGGCGGGCGCGCGCCTGCTGCTTGCGCCGCTGCAGGTTGGCGCGCAGCTGCTCGGCCAGCCTCGCCTTGCGGCGCTCGGCCGCGGCGTTCTCCGCCCGGCCTGTCCCCGCGCCGCCCTGCGCCGCTTTCCGTCCGTCCTCGTCCACCATGGCGTGCGCCCGATTCCCAGATGCGTGCATGCGTGTCATACTACGCTTGCGCTTCGGATTTCGATATGCAAGAAGGCGACCGCAATCGACGGATCGCTGCCGTAGCTCAGTGGTAGAGCACTCCCTTGGTAAGGGAGAGGTCGAGAGTTCAATCCTCTCTGGCAGCACCATTCGTCCCGCTGCATCTCCGACAACCCTGCTTTTCGTTTACCGGCATCTTCGCGTGTTCGCGCTGCGGTCGTCGTGTGGACGGCTCATCGTCAACGGGCAAAGGCGGCGTTGCGCGGGTTCTGGGCGATCAGGTTCCGGAACCGAAGAACCGTCCAAGACGGTGGCGCAGTCTGCCTGGCCTGGACGGGGCAGGGGCGATGACGTCGGCGAATCGCGGCGGCAGGCGGCACAGCCTGCCGCGGTAATGGAAATCCTCCGGAACGCGCCGCAGGTGGTCGATGTCCGGAGCCGGGTCGAATCCGTCCATCGCGGTTGCGAATTCGCCCGGGTCGGGAAACACGTGCGCGAGGTATTCGTCGACGTGGAGGCTGAAATGCCGGCTGTGCCCGGCCTTCACATCGCTCTGCGACATCCTCAGCCTCTTCAGCCGCGCGCTTCTCGTGCGCGCGACAGTCTCGTCCGCCGCCCGCAGGTGAAACATGAACAGATCGTCGGTCTGCCGACGCGGCCGGTCGCAGGCATGGAAGCCGGGACCCCAGATCAGCGGCACGCGACTGAGGAGCGGCTTGCAGTAGACGGCGTCGAAGCGGACCCAGCTGCGCTGGCGCAGGAGTGGCTTCCTCGCATCGAGGGCCGGCTCGTGCCGGCGATCCTGAACCACGTTGAAGCCGACGACGTTGAAATAGGGTTCGTCGGCCTTCGCCCGGAGGTAGTCGGCGAGCCCGGCATAGCGTGCCGAATCCGGCACGATCAGTTCGTCGGCGTCGCTCATGACGACCCAGTCATAGCTTTGCAGGAGCATCGACTGGAGCGAACTCATCATCGCCGCCCGCTTGACCTCGTCGAAGTCCACGTCCGGGAGATCGATCAGCTGATGACGCCGGGAGCTGTCGGCGCGTTGGACGCGGTCGGCGAAGGAGACGACATAGAGATTGTCGTGGCCGACCATGCGGCCGTAATGCTCCAGCCAGAGCGGCAGGAACTCCGGCTCGTTGAAAGCCATCGTGATCGCGGCGACACGCGGCATCGGGCCAGGCGCTCCAGGTCGAGCGGCGCCGGGGCCGCAACGTTCCGTCTGACACCACCGCGATGCCCGCGTGTCAAGCCTGTGGCCGGCGGTTCGGACCACCGGGCAAAAGCCAGGTCGAAACAGCGGCGCCTACCGGTGGCGCCGCGCGACGGGGCCGCAATCGCGGCGTGCATGCGGTCGACGCCGGCGTGAAACGGCGTCCTCAGTTCGTGGCGCGCCGCCAGCCGGCCCGGCGGGCCTCCGCTTCCGAGCAGAACCAGCGTTCGCCGTAGGATGGCCGGATCTTCGTCCGCTCATAATCGGCCTGGCCGGGGACGTGGTAGATCCGCTCCCCGGTGGCGATGCTGACATTGCCCTTGATGCGGCAGCTCTGCGCCGCCTGCACCGGCTGCGCCACATGGCCGAGTTCGAGGCCGCCGAGCAGGTAGCCGGTGCCGCCGCACAGCAGGAGGACGGCCGGGAGCACCGGCAGAGAGCGGGAACGCCGGCGCGCGGGCGCCGGGCGGGGGGTCGTCTTCTGTGGCGAGCGTCCGATCATCGGCGCATGATCGCGCGGAAACCTTGCCGTGCGTTGAATGAAGTCGGTGCAATCTTAACGGGCGCGTGAGCCAAGCGCCCGGCCGGCATACGCCGGTCCGGCGGTCCGTTCGAATCCGATCGATCCGGCGAAGGTTCCGTTCACCGCCAGAGGCGATGACGGGTGCATCCGCCTGCGGAAAGGTCCATTGCAGCGGCCATGTCGCGTCTCCTTTCCATCATCGCACTCGCTGCAGTCATCACCACGCCCGCCCGGGCCGAGTGGGAGTGGACGCGCTGGGGCATGACCACGCATGCGGTGCGGCTGGCGGCGCCGGCGGACCTCGTGCGCCTCGACGAGCCGGTCGGCCGGTCGCGGCTGAGGATGCTCCTCTCGGTCGAGATCGAGACGATGGGGATCGCCGCCCATGCGCGGCTCGGCTTCAGCAGGGCCGGCGAACTTGGCATGGTGGAGTTGCGGCCGGTCGATCCGGTGCGCGATTGCCCGGCTGCAGCCGAAGCGCTGTCGCGGCGTCTCGGCGATCCGGTGTCGCAGAGGCACACGCCCTCGCAGAGGCTGCTCTGGTCCGACGACGGCACCAACCTGATCGAGTTCCGAAGCGCCGGAGACGGCGCCTGCGTGATCCGGCTGACGCCCTTGCCGAAGCGACAGCCCTATCTCGGCGGCTGATCGTTTCCGCGCGACTGCCAGGGGAAACGGCCTTCGATCTCGACTTCCAGCGCAATGCTCAGGAAGGTGCGGATGAGCACGATCCCGGCCAGCACGACGACGCTGTCCAGTGTCGGGTCGACAGCAACGGTGTTGATGATGTCGGCGGCGACCAGGAATTCGAGCCCGAGCAGGATCGCGCGTCCGACGTCGCCGCGGTAGCGCTGGAACGTCATGTCCTGCTGGCCGCCGAGGATGTGGCGAAGCGCGAACTTGCCGGTGGCAAGCGCGATGCCGAGCACGATGGCGGCAATCCCGGCAAACTCGATCGAGCGGGTCGTCCAGTGCAGCAGGGTGTTGAAGAGGCTATCATGCATCGTCGTCACTCCGCAGGTCTTCAGGCATCGCGGCCATGATGGCCGCACGCTCCGGCGCCAGCAAGCCCCGGTCCTCGAGGCACAAGCGCGCGTGGCCGGTGTCCGGTGAAGCGGGAAGCGGCGCCGAAGTTCCCGTCTGGCGCATGCGTCCGGGCTCCGCCGAGGCCGGCGCGGCATGATCCGGCGGCCGCGCGTCCCCGCGGGCGGCTTGCGGAAACGCCGCCGCGGCCCGGCCGTCACGCGGCCAGCCTGCGGCGAGCCGCTGCTCCTCAGGCCGCCGAGTTCTTCCGCGACAGGCTGTCTTCCCAGGCGAGCGAGGTCTCGATGATGTCGTCGATGGCGTCGAAGCGCGGCGTCCAGGCGAGTTCCTTGCGGGCGCGCCCGGCATTGGCGATGACGGAGGCGAGATCGCCCGGCCGGCGCGGCGCGAAGGCGACGGAAATGTCGCGTCCCGAGACCCGCCTGGCGCTGTCGATCACCTCACGCACGGAATAGCCGCGGCCGTAGCCGCAATTGGCGACGAGATTGCCGCCGCCGCTGCGCAGGCGCTGCAGCGCCAGCCGATGGGCGAGGGCCAGGTCGGAGACGTGGATGTAGTCGCGGATGCCGGTACCGTCGCGGGTCTCCCAGTCCGTGCCGTAGACGTCGACGCGCTCGCGGCGGCCATGGGCGGCCTCGCAGACGACCTTGATCAGGTGCGTGGCGCCCTTCGTCGACTGGCCGGTGCGGCCTTTCGGATCGGCGCCGGCGACGTTGAAATAGCGAAGGATGGCGTAGTCGAGCGGGTGGGCGACGGCGACGTCGCGCAGCATCAGTTCGACCATGAATTTCGACATGCCGTAGGGCGTCTGGGGCGCAACCAGCGCCTCCTCGTCGAGCGGCAGCGCGTCGCCGGCGGCATAGATCGCGGCAGTCGAGGAGAAGATGAAGTGGCGGACGCCGCCGGCCACCGCATGCTCGATCAGCGCGCGCGACTTGCAGGTGTTGTTCTCGTAGTAGAACAGCGGCTGCGAGATGGAATCGGGCACCACGACAGAGCCGGCGAAGTGGATGATCGCATCCACCGCGTGCTCGCGGATGACCCGCCGGACGAGCCGCCTGTCGGCGACATCGCCCTTGTAGAAGGCGGCTTCCGGCGCAAGCGCCCATTCGAAACCGGTCGACAGGTTGTCGATGACGACGACCTCCTCGCCGGCATCGAGCAATTCCCATACCATGTGGCTGCCGATATAGCCGGCGCCACCCGTGACGAGCACAGCCATTGGAGAAATCCGCCTGTTGTCCCGGCACACGTCCCGGTGCGCCAACGAGCGGACTATGCGCAGAAATGGTCTGAAGTGCCGTTAAGTCAGCCTCTGCAATTTTAGCGATTGTTTCTCAGCGATCGCGGATCCAGCCGGCGATGCGATCGGCTGCCTCTTCCACTTCGTCCAGCCGCCGGTGAAAGCAGAGCCGCAGGTAGCCGTCGCCGCCCGCGCCGAAGGCGGTGCCGGGGGCGAGGCCGACATTGGCCCTGTCGACGATCTCGGCTGCTGCGGCGCGTGCATCGGGCAGACCGTCGACGGCGAAGAACAGGTAGAAGGCACCCGCCGGTGGCGAGAGCCTCACCCGGTTGGTGGCGCCGAGGATGCGGCAGACCACCTCGCGTGCCGTCGCCGCCCGTTCGACCTGCCCGGCGACGAAGTCGTCGCCCTCGTCGAGTGCTGCCACCGCGCCGCGCTGCAGGAACTGCGGCACCCCGGAATTGGAATACTGGATCAGGTTCTCGAAGGTCTGCTGCAGGCTCGGATGAACCCGCATCCAGCCGACGCGCCAGCCGGTCATCGCCCAGTTCTTGGAGAAGCTGTTGACGAAGATGACGCGGTCTTCCGGCTCCATCACGTCGACGAACGAGGCCGCGCGGCCGGCGTCATAGTGGAACAGGGCGTAGATCTCGTCTGCGATGATCCAGAGCCCGTGCCTGCGGGCGAGCGCCAGGATGTCGGCCAGCGTCTTCCGGTCGGCGGTCCAGCCGGTGGGGTTCGACGGCGAGTTGACGAAGAGGACCCGCGTCCTCGGCGTGATCGCGGCGGCGAGCCGCTCGACGTCCAGGGTCCAGCCACGGTCGGAGAACGACAGTTCCACCGCAACCGGCTTCGTGCCCATCACGCCGGCCGCGGCGGCGAAGTTCGGCCAGGCCGGCGAGAGATACACCGCCTCGTCGCCGGCGCCGGCGGTCGCCTGCAGCGCCATCTGGATCGCGTGCATGCCCGATCCCGTCACCAGGAACTCCTCGGCGGCGGCCGGGCGGCCGAAATGGCGATGATGATAGTTCGCGAGCGCCTGGCGCAGCTCCGGCATGCCGCGCTGCCAGGTGTAGAACGTCTCGCCGGCCTGCAGGCCGGCGATCGCCGCGCGGGTGATGAAATCCGGCGTCGCCAGGTCGCCTTCGCCCGCCCACATGGGAATGAGGCCCGGACGTCCGCGGCCATAGTCGATGATCGCGGAAATGCCGCTGTCGGGCGCGAGCCGGGTTTCGGCGCGGATATCCTGGAGGAGGCTCATGGCGATCATCATCCGTTTGCGAAAGGCGCCGGATTACGCCCGCCATGGGCCGGTTCGCAATAGGCCAGCGCGGCGGAAACCGATCCGCCGCGCCGGGCCGGTCAGGCGATGCGGGTCGGATCGTCGCGCTTGGCCAGAAGATCGCGGATTTCGGTCAGAAGCAGGATGTCCGCAGGGGGCGGCGCCGGCTGGTTGGGGGTCGCCTTGGGCTTGTCCATCGTGCGGCGCATCCGGTTCACGGCCTTGATCATGATGAAGATGATCCACGCCAGGATGAGGAAGTTGATCACCACGGTGACGAAGTTGCCATAGGCGAAGACCGCGCCCTGCTCGCGTGCAGCCTCCAGCGTCGTGGCCGTCACGCCGGACGCGAGCGGCAGGAAGTAGTTCGAGAAATCGACGCCGCCGAAGATGGCGCCGACGATCGGCATGATGATGTCGTCGGTCAGCGACTTGACGATCAGGCCGAAGGCGCCGCCGATGATGACGCCGACGGCAAGATCGATCACGTTCCCCTTCGAGATGAATTCCTGGAATTCCTTTAGCATATCCCCTCACTCTGCCCGGCTTGCAGCCCCGGGCGCGGCCCTTGTTGCGGGCGAAGATATAGCGCCGGTCAGTGCAAGAAGAAACGTCCTTCGGTCGGACCGGAAAATCGTGCAACAGACCGCGTCTGCTCAAGTCCGATTTGCTTTTTCGACCGGAGTTGTCGCAACATCGCGCCGGGGAGGACAGCGTGAATGCGCGGCTGGGTCGTCGTCATCATCGCCATCGCCTATGTCACGCTGCTCTTCGTCATCGCGAGCCTGGGCGATCGCAGGGCGTCGCGGAATCCGGAGCGCGTGCGTCCCTACATCTACGCGCTCAGCCTGGCGATCTACTGCACCTCGTGGACCTTCTTCGGGTCGGTCGGCCTCGCCTCCGAGCGCGGGCTGGAGTTCCTGGCCATCTACATCGGCCCCGTCCTGGTGTTCCTGTTCGGCTACCAGCTGCTCCAGCGCATCGTGCGGCTCTCCAAGGCCGAGAAGATCACCTCGATCGCCGATTTCCTGGCGGCCCGCTACGGCAAGAGCTTCGTGGTCGCCTCGATCGCGACGATCATCGCCACCGTCGGGGCGATCCCCTACATCGCGCTGCAGCTGAAGGCGATATCGGATTCCGTCAGCCTGATGGTCGAGCACTACACGGGCCGGCCGCCGGAGATCGATCTCTTCATCGGCGACATCTCGCTCCTGGTGGCGATCCTGCTCGCGCTTTTCGCCGTGCTCTTCGGCACGCGTCATGCCGATGCGACGGAGCACCAGGACGGTCTCGTGCTGGCGGTCGCGGTTGAATCGGTGGTCAAGCTCGCCGCCTTCCTCGCCGTCGGCATCTTCGTCGTGTTCCTGTTCTTCGACGGTCCGGCCGACCTGATCGAGGCGGTGCGCGGCAATGCCGAGGTCGCGGCCGCATCGGTGTACCCCACCTCCTTCGCCACCTGGTTCGTGCTGACGCTGCTCAGCACCTTCGCCATCATCATGCTGCCGCGGCAGTTCTACGTGATGATCGTGGAGAACCGGGGGCCCGGCGAGTTGCGCACGGCGACGTGGCTTTTTCCGATCTATCTCGTCCTGATCAATCTCTTCGTCATCCCGATCGCCTTTGCCGGCATCGTCACCGTCGGAAGCCAGACGAGCGCCGACCTCTACGTCCTGTCGCTGCCGCTGCTGGCGGGCAACGACCTCCTGGCCATGGCCGCCTTCATCGGCGGCCTCTCGGCGGCCACGGCCATGGTGATCGTGGCGAGCGTCGCGCTGTCGATCATGATCTCCAACGACCTCGTCATCCCGCTCCTGTTTCGCCGTCTCATCCGCTCGGGCCGGACGGGCTACGAGGACTGGTCGCAGATCATCCTCAACGTGCGCCGCGCGGCGATCTTCCTCGTCCTGTTCGCCGCCTTCCTCTACTACCGCGAGACGACCCACAACACGCGGCTGGCGTCGATCGGGCTGATGTCGTTCGCCGCCATCGCCCAGTTCGCGCCCGCCTTCTTCGGCGGTCTGCTTTGGCGGCGGGCCAACGGCCGCGGCGCCATCATCGGCATGACCGGCGGCATCCTCGTCTGGGCCTACACGCTGCTCTTGCCCTCGCTCGCACCGGCGGATCTCCCGCTGGTGGTCCACGGGCCGTTCGGGCTGGAGGCGCTGCGCCCGCGGGCGCTGTTCGGGGTCGTCGCCGAGCCGCTCAACCATGGTGTCTTCTGGAGCCTGCTCGTCAACACGCTGGGGCTGGTGCTCGGCTCGCTGTCGCGGGCCGCGCGACCGCTCGAACGCATCCAGGCGTCGATCTTCGTCCCGCGCGAGGTCAGCCCGATGCCCAGCCTGCGCCGGTTCCGCACCACCGCCACCGTCGACGACCTCAAGGATACGATCTCGCGCTATCTCGGTGCCGAGCGCACCGAACGCTCCTTCGAGAGCTACGCGCAGAAGCGCGGGCGCAAGATCGACGGCGGCGAGCCTGCCGACATGGCGATCATCCGTTTCTCGGAACAGCTTCTCACCAGCGCCGTCGGGTCCTCGTCGGCCCGTCTCGTCCTGTCGCTGCTGCTCCAGCGCCGCGACAAGACCGTCAAGGACGCCTACAAGCTGCTCGACGACGCCTCCGAGGCGCTGCAGCACAACCGCGACCTGCTGCAGACGGCGCTCGACCAGATGGGGCAGGGGGTCACGGTCTTCGACCGCGATTTCCGGCTGATCTGCTGGAACCGGCAGTATCGGCTGCTGCTCGACCTGCCCGACGAGCTCGGCCAGGTCGGCGTGTCGCTGGGACAGGTGCTCGACCATCTGGCGCAGCGCGGCGACATCGAGCACGGCTCCGAAGGCCTGGCGCTCGAACGCCTCAACACTTTCGGCAGCCCCTGGCAGATCGAGCTCAAGGCCAGCGGCCGCATTCTCGAGGTCCGCTCGAACCCGATGCCGGACGGCGGCATCGTCGCCACCTATGCGGACATCACCGCGCGGGTGCGTGCCGACGTCGAGCTGAAGAGCGCAAACGAATCGCTGGAACAGCGCGTCGCGCGCCGCACCGCCGAACTGCTTCGCGTCAACGAGGAACTGGCGCAGGCGCAGATGCTGGCCGAGGAGGCCAATCTCGGAAAGACCCGCTTCCTGGCAGCGGCAGGCCACGACATCCTGCAGCCGCTGAACGCTGCCCGGCTCTACTGCGCCTCGCTCCTCGAACAGGCAGGGAAGGGGCCGACCGGCGCAGCAGCGGCCAATATCGAATCGGCGCTCGAATCGGTCGAGATGATCCTTGGCGCGGTGCTCGACATCTCGCGGCTCGACGCCGGCGCGATGCGACCGAAGGAGACCGCGTTCCGGCTCGACGGGCTGCTGCGCCAGATCGGCACGGATTTCCAGCCCATGGCCCGGGAGAAGGGGCTGCAGCTGCGCATCGTGCCGTCGTCGCTGACGGTGACGACCGACCGCAATCTGCTGCGACGGCTGATCCAGAATCTCGTCTCCAACGCCATCAAGTACACACGCAAGGGCACCGTGCTGATCGGCGCGCGGCGGCGGGGCGAACTCGTGGAAATCCAGGTTCTCGACAGCGGGATCGGTATCGCGCCGGACAAGCTCAACACCGTCTTCCGCGAATTCACGCGCCTCGACGAAGGCATGCGCGAGGCCCAGGGCCTGGGGCTCGGCCTGTCGATCGTCGACCGCATCGCCCGGGTGCTGCGCCTGGAAATCCGGATCCTGTCGCACCAGCACCGCGGGACCCGCTTCTCGGTGATCATGCCGGTGTCGGAGCCGATGGCCAGGGAAGCCGTCGTCACGCCGCTGCGCACGGCCGAAGGCGGGCAGTCGCTGGCCGGCCTCGACGTGCTGTGCATCGACAACGAGCCGCGCATCCTCGACGGCATGCGCCTCCTCCTGGAAGGATGGGGCTGCCGGGTGACGACCCACGGCGCGATGCCGGACGTCTCGGATGGTGCGCTCGGCGATCCGCCCGACGTGATCCTGGCCGACTACCATCTCGACCGCGACGACGGGATCCGCGTGATCCGGCGCCTGCGCGAGGCCTATGGCCGGGACGTGCCCGGCGTGCTGATCACCGCCGACCGGTCGAGCGAGGTGCGCGAGAAGGCAGCCGCGCTCGACGTCGTCCTCCTCAACAAGCCGGTGAAGCCGGCCGCGCTGCGGACCGTGCTGCGGCGTTGCCGCAAGATGTCCCCGGCGGCGGAATAGCAGCACGCCGAATCGGTTGCGCGGTTTTCTTCAGGTCGCCGGTGCGGCGATCGCGTCCGTGGCGATGCGCGAGAGCTGGATCACCGCCTGGGTGCGACTGTCGACGTCGAGCTTCTGAAGCACGGCCGAGACATGCGCCTTGACGGTGGCCTCCGAGACGCCGAGTTCATAGGCGATCTGCTTGTTGAGCAGGCCCTCGGCGATCATCGACAGGACCCGGGCCTGCTGCGGCGTCAGGCTGTGCAGCCGGTGGATCAGGTCGGCGATCTCGGGGTCGGTCTCGGTGCCGAGATCGCCGTCGGCCGGCGCATGGACGCCGCCGTCGAGCACGGTCTGCACCGCCTTGCGGATCTCTTCCATGCTGGCGGATTTGGAGATGTATCCGGAGGCGCCGAGGTCGAGCGCCCGGCGGATGGTCTCGATCTCGTCATGCGCCGAGACGATCATGACGGGCGCTCCGACGTTGATTGCCCGGATCGCCACCAGCCCCGACAGCCCGCTGGCGCCCGGCATCGTCAGGTCGAGCAGCACGAGGTCGATGTCGTCGCTGCCGGCCACGATCGCCTTCGTCTCGGCGAACGTACCCGCCTCCAGGATGACCGGATCCTCGGCCACGCTTGCGAGCGCCTGTTTCAGCGCGCCGCGAAACAGCGGGTGATCGTCGGCGATCACGATTTTCAGGCCCGATGACACTGGCCGTCCTCCCTGGGTCCCGTATCCGATTCTTGTTCTGTCGATGGATGACGGGAAGTCGATTATGCGGCGTTGCGGTCGCATTTCAAGCAGTAAGGAGGCTGCCGACCCCGCGAAGCCTGAATTCCGCAGGCGTTTCCTGCCGGTTGGACCGAAACCTTTCCGTCCGCGCACCGTTCAGACCTCCAAACCCGAAAAAGGAGGATGCCGTGGAGCCCGTTCGGCAGGTGGCCTTCGTCTGCATCGGCAGAGCCGTGGGCTTCGGCGCCCTCGCGATCGTCCTGATGATGCTCTCCTTCGCCTTCGACGCAGCGCTGGCCTTCCGCTGCGGCGCGATCTGCACGCTCCTGATGGCGGGCATCCTGACCCGCAAGGCGATGGTGGCGCACCGCCAGCCGCCGCGGCGAACCGAGGTCTGGCTTCACCTCGACGAGCGCTGGCGTCCGTCCGACGAGCGCGGGAACCGCAACTTCTCGGCGATGATGAGCGAGGTCTACGCCGAGTTTGCCCGCCTGGCGTTGAACATCGCGTGCGGCTTCTTCGCCGTCTCCGTCGCGTTTTCCTTCGTGTAGACACGAGGCTACGGCGCCCGCCCGTCGCCGCACGACGCGGCCGGCTGGCCTTGCAGGGAGCAGCGGCTCCGCGATAGATTCGATTCGGGCTTGGCTCGAGCCTCCTCCCTCCGACGGGGCAGCATCCGGCATGCAGAGCGACGATCCTGCGGACCTTTCGCGTTCGAGCGCTGCATGAGGAGGGGTTGCGACATCGCTCGACGAGGAAGCGACGATGAAGCTGTCTGCCCCCATCTACAGGCTGAAACGCCAGGCCAAATCGATGTCGCGCGAGCGCGGCATTCCCCTGAACGAGGCGCTCGACGCGATCGCGCGCAAGAGCGGCTTTCGCAGCTGGAGCCATCTGGCCTTCGCGGCCCGGTCGGATCCGGCAACCCGCATTCTGCGCGAACTGCGCGGAGGAGACATGCTGCTGCTGGGCGCACGTCCCGGCCAGGGCAAGACGCTGCTTGCGCTCGAACTGGCGGTTGCCGCCGCCGGAACCGGGCGGCGGAGCTTCTTCTTCACGCTCGAATACACCGATGCCGACGTGCGCAACCGCCTCGCATCCCTCGGTCTCGCCGCGGGTGAAGGCGAGATCCCGCTGGTCATCGACACGTCCGACGAGATCTGTGCTGCCCATGTCGTCGCCCGGCTGCGCGCCGAGGCGTGCCCGGCCTTCGCGGTGATCGACTATCTGCAGCTTCTCGACCAGAAGCGGTCGACGCCCGAACTCGGCGCCCAACTCGCCGCGCTCGGCGCGCATGCCCGGGACACCGGGGCGATCATCGTGCTGATTTCGCAGATCGATCGCGCCTTCGAACGCGACGACAGGCGCATGCCCGGGCTGGCGGACGTGCGGCTGCCGAACCCCGCCGACCTGAAGCTGTTTTCCCGGACATGCTTCCTGCATGAGGGCGAACTGGAACTGGCCGAAGTCGCCTGACCGCCGAACCGGCCGCGGGCGCCCTTGAGCCTTCTGGTCCAAACGCCCGCGGTTGCGCCATTCGCCGCGCCGTGCAAACGGGATTGCGACGATCTTTGCGCGGAGGGGATGCGGTGGCGGCGATGCAGCGGGACGGGACGACGACCGGGGCGAGGACGAGGGTCCGGCAATGACCGGCTTCGTGGAGAGCCACCGCTCCTTCGTCAACACGTGGGAGTGCGACGACAACGCCCACATGAACGTGCAGTTCTATTTCAAGCGCTTCGACGAGGCGGCCCGCTTCTTCGCCGGCATGAACGGCGGCGACATGGCCGGACCGCTGCCGCGCACCCGCCACGTGCGCTACCATTCGGAGCTCCATGCCGGGGGTATCGCGCGGATGCGCTCGGCGATCGTCGCCGACGGCCGCTTCGCCGGATTTGCCGTCCATGTGCTCGACGACATCGAGACCGGCAGGATCGCGGCCACGGCGCTCGACGCGCCGTCGGGGATCGAGGCTCCCGGCCACCTGGTCCATGAACGCGACATCGCGCCGGCCCTGCCGAGGGGCATCGCGCCGGAGCCGGCCGAGCCGATGCTGCCGGAGGAGGTGCTCGCGCGGGGCGGTCTTGTGTCCAGCCGGACGATCGTCCAGCCGATGCAGTGCGACGTGGCCGGCGAACTCCTCGCCGAGGGCTTCGTCGGCCGCCTCTCGGATGGCGCGGCCCATGTCTGGGAGGTCGCCGGCGTAGGCATCGCGACGCTACGGGAACGCAACTACGGCCGTGTAGCGCTTGAAATGAAGCTCACCCATCACCGGCCGGCGAAGGCCGGCGAGGCGCTGCTGATCCATTCGCGCCCGGCTCCGACGGGCGGCAAGGCCCTGCAGCTGCACCACGAGATCTCGCGCTTCCCGGACGGGGCGCCGGTCGTCACCGCGCAGGTCGTGGCCGTGATCCTCGACCTGGCGACGCGCAGGTCCGTCGCCATGCCGAACGTCGCTGCGGCCGGCGACTGACGCTAGGTCCGGTCGGGGGCGGGCGCCTCGCCGTCGAGTTCCTTGACGATGCCCATGAAGCGGCGGAAGAACTGCTCCATGTAGCTCAGCCCCTGCTCGAATTCGTCCTCGGTCGGCAGGCCGGCTGCGGGAACGCCCTCGAGCGCGGAAAGACGCTCTTCGACGGCCGCAAGCCGCGCCTGGAGCGCGTCGAGGTCGTCCTGCAATGCCTCGCGGTCGTCGACGGCGAGGCGGCACACCAGCTGGCCCGACTGCTCCGAGCAGAGCGACATCTGGCCGCTGCGCGTGTCGAGGCGCACATAGCCGTCTTCCGTGCGTTCGATCGCATAGCGGTCTTCCTGCGCGGATGCGCCTGCGGTCGCGGCGAGGGCGAGGAGCATGGTTGCGGCGGCAAGTCTCGTCGGCATGGCATCCTCCGATGGTGATTTCTGGAAGGAGAGGCACGGCAATGCGCCGGAATTGGGACGCTTGCGGCCATCGCCGGCTTCCGTCCCCGCCGGACTCGCCCTATAGAGCGCGCATGACCGACATCATCTACAAGATCTGCCCGGCGGCGCAGTGGCGGGAGGCCGAGGACCGCGGCCTTTTCGAGGGCGCGCCCGTCGATCTCGCCGACGGCTTCATCCATTTCTCCACGGCCGGCCAGGTCGTCGAGACGGCGGCGAAGCATTTCGCCGGGCAAGGCGACCTCCTGCTGGTGGCGGTCGACGCCGCAGCACTCGGCGAGGCGCTGAAATGGGAGGTGTCGCGCGGCGGCGCCCTGTTCCCCCACCTCTACGCTCCGCTCGACCCGCGCGCCGCGCTCTGGGCCAGACCGCTGCCGCTCGACGCCGACGGGCGCCACCTGTTTCCGGATCTGGCAGCGTGAGAGGGCTGGTCGAGGCGATCGGCCGCCGCGCGCTTTTCGCCTTCGATCCGGAGACGGCGCACGGGCTGTCCATCGCGGCGCTGAAGTCGGGCGCGCCGCTCGGCTGTCGGCCGAAGGCGGACCGGCGTCTCGAGACGCGCGTGGCCGGCCTCGTCCTTCCCAATCCGCTCGGAATGGCCGCCGGCTTCGACAAGAACGCCGAAGTCCCGCTTGCGCTGCTGCGCATCGGTTTCGGCTTCGCCGAAGTCGGTACGGTGACGCCCCTGCCGCAGGGCGGCAATCCCAGGCCGCGCATCTTCCGCCTGACGCAGGACAGTGCCGTCATCAATCGCCTCGGCTTCAACAACGAGGGCCATGAGGCGGCCTTTGCCCGCCTGTCGTCGCTGCCGGCGGCGCGCGGCAACGTCGGGGTCAACATCGGCGCCAACAAGGATGCCGAGGACCGCATCGCCGACTACGAGATCGGCATCAGGCGCTTCGCTCCGGTCGCCTCCTACCTCACCGTCAACATCTCGTCGCCGAACACGCCGGGTCTGCGCAACCTGCAGGGCCGCGACCAGCTGGCGCAGCTCCTGTCGCGGGTTTCGGCCGCGCGTGCCGCGAGCGCGAGGCCGGACATCGCGATCTTCCTGAAGATCGCGCCGGACCTGCACGAGGGGGATCTCGACGATGTCGCCGCCGAAGTCGCGGCGCACGGCATCGACGGTGTCGTCGTCTCGAACACGACCCTGTCGCGGGCCGGCCTGTCGGCTCCCGAGACGTCGGAGGCAGGCGGAATGTCGGGTCGGCCGCTGTTTTCCCGCTCGACGGCCATGCTGGCGCGCATGCGCCAGCGGCTCGGCCCCGATGCCGCGCTGATCGGCGTCGGCGGGGTGGATTCAGCGGAGGCCGCTGCCGAGAAGATCCGCGCCGGGGCCGATCTCGTCCAGCTCTATACCGGCATGATCTATGCCGGCCCGGCGCTGCCCGGCCGGATCGTCGAAGGGTTTTCGGCCATCCTCGACCGCGAGGGCGCGGCATCGCCGGCCGCCCTGCGCGACAGCCGCGTCGCCCACTGGGCGGCGGTTCCGCTCGACTGATCAGGCGGACGCGGGGAAGGTCTGGCGCAGGCGGAAGGGGACCATCGCCGACAGGCTCAGGCCCCGCGCGATCAGGAACACGTGCAGTGCCGCCCAGATGCCGTGATTGCCGTAGAGCCCCGGCAGCACGAACAGGGCTGCGAGGAACAGCGCGAAGGACAGCACCATCATGTTGCGCATGTCGCGCGACCAGGTGGCGCCGATGAAGACCCCGTCCATCTGGAAGGCGAGCACGCCGGAGACCGCCGTCAGGGCCGCCCAGGGCAGGTAGGTCGCTGCCTCTTCGCGCACACCAGGCGCGGTGGTGATGAAGGCAACCAGCGCGTCGCCGGACAGGATCACCAGAACGGCCACCGCGCCCGACATCGCAAAGCCCCAAAGGCTGGTGAGCCAGATCGCATCGACGAAGGATTTTCGCTGCCTGGCGCCGACCGAACGCCCGGCCAGCTGCTCCGCCGCGGTGGCGAAGCCGTCGAGGAAATAGCCGGCGACGAGGAAGAAGTTCATCAGGACGGCGTTGACCGCAAGCGTCAGCGTGCCGAGTTGCGCGCCCTGGCGGGCGACGAGCGCGAAGGCGGAGAGCAGCACGAAGGAGCGGATCATGATGTCGCCGTTCATGGCAAGCATGCGCCTGAGCGCGATCCGGTCGAGAATGATGTCCAGCGACAGCCTCGGCAGCACGGAGAAGCGGCGGAAGACGATGCCCAGGCCGATGATGCAGGCGATGAGTTCGCCCCAGACCGTGCCCCACGCGACGCCTTCGAGGCCCCAGCCGAGGACCAGCCCGAGCCAGATCGACAGGACGATGTTGGCGCCGTTGAGCACGATCTGCAGGAAGAGACCGAGCATGCCTTCGCCGCGTCCGAGCACGTAGCCGAGGATGGCGTAGTTGGCGAGGGCGAAGGGCGAGCAGAGCAGGCGCACGATCACGTAGCTCGTCATCGCCTCGCTCACCGCCGGTCCGCCGTCGATGAACAGCGCGCCGGCCCATGCGATCGCCGGTCCGGCGAGCGCCAGGACGATGCCGATGGCGATGGCCAGCACGAAGGCGCGCCAGAACCAGGCCTGCTCGGCACGGCTGTCGCCGCTGCCGAAGGCCTGGGCGACGAGGCCCGACGTGCCGGAGCGAAGGAAGTTGAAGGTGGAGAAAACGAGGTCGAAGACGATGGCGCCGGCCGCGAGGCCGCCGAGCATGGCGGCGTCGCCGAACTGTCCGACGACGGCCGTATCGGTGATTCCGAGCAGCGGCGTCGTCAGGTAGGCCAGCGTCATCGGCACGGCGATCGACAGCACCAGCCGGTTGGTCACCGTGAAAGGCCGACCTGTCGCCGACAGGGCCGGGGGGGCTTCGACGCCAGCATTCATTGTCATCTTCCCGCGATCGTCGAAGGCGTTCTATTCCGCGGCGTCGTGCGACGATAGTGCGGCCGTGGCCCTTTTCTTCGCCCGGACCCAGACCTAGCTAGAAGAGGATGCCGATCGATATCGTCCACCATCCCGATTACGACGCCCGGTTTCCGGCACATCATCGTTTTCCGATGGGCAAGTACAGTTTTCTCATGGATGCCTTGAGGAAGCGCGATCTCATCCATTCCTCCCACCTGCACGTGCCGGAACCGGTCGGTGCCGATCTCCTGTCGCTCGCCCACGATCCGATCTATGTCGAGCAGGTGCTGACGCGCAGCGTTCCCGCCGCGATCGAGCGCGAGATCGGCTTTCCGGTCGACGAGCGGGTGGCCAGGCGCGCGCATCTGGCGACGTCGGGCACGCTGCTTGCCGCGCGGCTGGCGCTCGCCAACGGCCTTGCCTGCAACACGGCCGGTGGCAGCCATCACGCGCGCAGGGCGCAGGGCGCCGGCTTCTGCACCTTCAACGACGTCGGCGTCGCCGCGCATGCCCTTTTGGCAGAGGGCGCCGTGCGACGGGTGCTCGTGGTGGATCTCGACGTCCACCAGGGCGACGGGACGGCGGACGTCTTTTCCGCCGAGCCGCGCGTGTTCACCTTCTCCATGCATGGGGACAGGAACTACCCCACGCGCAAGATCCCTTCGGACCTCGACGTCAGCCTGCCCGACGGCACCGACGACGCTGCCTATCTGGCCAAGCTGGAGCCGCTGCTGCCGCTCTTGTCGCTCTACGCCCGTCCCGACATCGTCTTCTACAATGCGGGGGTGGACCCGCATGCCGCCGACCGGCTTGGCAAGCTGGGGCTAACGGACGAGGGGTTGCGTCGGCGCGACCAGGCCGTGCTCGGCCACTTCCGGCAGGCCGGGGTGCCGGTCTGCGCGGTGATCGGCGGCGGCTATTCGAACGACGTGCCGGCGCTTGCGGAGCGCCATGCCATCCTGTTCGAGGTCGCTGCCGCCCTTGCGGATGCGAGCGAGAGGGAACCCGTCAGCGCCTGAAGCTCAGGAGGCGGATCAGGATGAAGATCGGCACGACGACCATGGCACCGATCACGAAGTAGCTGAAGAAATTGCCCAGCGCGTCGAATCCCATGCGCCAGATGTCGAGCGCTGCATCGCGCAGCGCATACCAGACGTCGATCGGCATCCATCCGAAGGCATGCATGGCGAAGCCGACGAGGAACGACAGGACCGCGAGCTTGAGCAGCACGCGCAGGGGGCTGTCGCCGAGGAAACGGGAAACGGAACCGGACACTGGCGCGACATCCTCTGAAAGGCACGTGGGACTGCGAGATAGGACTTTATCGCGTGGTCATCAAGACGAGCCGCGGCTCATGCGTCGGGCGATCGCCCTGGCGAGCGGCGGCCCGACGAGCAGCACGATCAGGAATCGCGTCATCTGCAGCGTCATGACGAAGGACAGGTCGACGCTGCCGGAGGCGGCGGCGATGATGGCCACCGAATCCATGCCGCCGGGGCTGGTGGCGAGAAAAGCCGTGAGCGGATCGACGTCGAAGGTCGCCGCGAGCACCGCGCCGATCGCCGCGCAGAAGCCGATCAGGACGACGATGGCGGCGACGATCTGGGGCAGCGACCGCGCGGCATGCAGCAGAACGGGTCGCGTGAAGCGCAGGCCGATCGTCCAGCCGATGAAAGCGTAGCTCGCTGCCAGCAGCCATTCGGGCAACTGCAGGTCGAGGCCGAGGCCCAGATGCAGCGGGATGCCCAGCACCAGCGGGCCGAGCAGCGTCGCGCCCGGAATGCCGCTCATCCGCCCGCCGAAGGCGCCGATGGCGGCGATCGCCAGCGTCATCGGGAAGTCCGGCACGACGAGCCGCGGAAACCACTCGATCGCCTCATGCGCGAGATCGCCCGTGTCCACCCAGATCCGCGCCAGCAGGGCAGCCGAGATCGAGACCATGATCATGCGCAGGTATTGCATGAAGGCGACGAGGCGGGCGTCGGCGCCGAAGGCGTCGGCCATCACCACCATGGCGCTCGCCGCGCCCGGCGCCGAACCCCATACCGCAGTCGTGCCGGGCAGCGAACCCCAGCGCGCGACCATGGCGCCGAGAATGCTCGAGGCGGCCAGCGTGGACAGCACCGCCGCGAGGATGATCGGCCAGCCCGACAGCAGCGTCCTGAAGAGGGCGGGCTCGATGGCGCTGACGATCATGCAGCCGATGATGCCTTGTGCTGCGACGAACAGCGACGGCGCAGGGCGGATCGTGGCGCCGGAAACGCCGACGGCGATGGCCGCGATCATCGGACCGATGAGGAGTGCGGCCGGAAGCGCTGCGACTTCGAGGATGACCGCGATGACGAGCGAAAGGGCGGCCAGAAGCAACCATTGCCATGGCGCGGCGAATGAAGCGAGGCGAGAGGGCGGTTCCGGATCGATGGCCATTGTGCATTGCGAAGGTGTACCCTCCTTATGCGCGCCCCGCCGTCCGATGCCAACGAAAGCTTTGCGCTGGCGCAAGCGAAAGAGCGTCTGGTTGTGGCGGCCCTTTCCTGACGATTAGAATCCGCCGGCCGGCTCAAGCTTCTGAAATGGCTCCAGAAACCGCGCTCGGTTGCAGGTAGGAGCGGACCTGGCTCACCGCTTCGGCCGAGACGTCGATGTCTTCCGACGCGGCGCGTCGCAGGGCCGCTGCCTTGGCGCGTCCCGGAACATGCACCCCCGCCGCCTCAAGCCGCCGCGCATGCCCGGCCAGACGGTCGCCGAAACCCGGGCCGAAGGCTGCGGGTTCGATGGCGATGACGAGGAGGCCGGTGCCGGGCGAGCGGCTGCCTTGCGTGATCGACGGCGCGTCGAGCGACCAGCTGGCGCCCGTCAGGCCGGCGGACAGGACCTCCACCATCAAGGCGACGTTGGCGCCGCGGGAACCGCCGAAAGTGAGGAGCGCGCCTCTCAGGGCCGCGTCCGGATCGGTCGTTGGCCGGCCGTCCGGGTCGATCGCCCAGCCCGCGGGCAGGGTATCGCCGCGCTCGGCCGCTTCGCGAACCTTGACGTAGGCGGTCTGGCTGGAGGCCTGGTCGATCAGCAGCATGTCGCCATCCGCCATGAGTGCGGCGAAGGCCAGCGGATTGGTGCAGTAGACGGGGGCCCGGCCGCCGGGCACGGTCATCAGCGCAGGGCCGTTGGTGGCGGCGAGCGCGACCAGGCCTTCCGCTGCAAGCCGTCGCGCGAAGGTGCCGAGCGATCCGCAGGTATAGGCGTTCTTCTGCGCGAACAGCCCGATGCCGCAGGTCCGGGCCGCCTGCACGAGCAGGTCGTGCGCCCGGTCGTAGCCGAGATGCGCCGTGCCCCCACGCGCATCGACGTGGATGACGGCCGGCAGCGGCCGCTCGATGCTCGGCTCGGCCATGCCGTCGATCCGCCCCTGCTTCAGCGCGTCGAGATAGAAGGGCAGGTGGGCGAGCCCGACGGCGCGGTTTCCTTCGGCCTCGGCCTCGGTGGTGGCGCGGGCGAGCGACAGGGCTGCGTCGGCGCTCGCGCCCGCCGCGAGCGCTGCCGTCCGGCAGAGCGACAGGAGGTCGGAGGTGGCCAAGCGTATCGTGCGCGTCATTCTTCGAGGCCTAGCGGAAAAGCGGCGCCGTGGGGAGGGGACTCCCGCCGGCCCATCCCCGGCCCATCCCAATGTAGCGTTCTTTCCTGTGCGCATCGGCGACAAAGTCGCCCGACGGGGACCTCCATCTTCGTGCGCCCGGGCCGGGCGCACGGCTTCGTTGTTTGACACCACCGCCGTCTCATCTGCTATCAGCGGCAAGCCATCGCCAACAGCCGGATCGCATTCCATGACCAACGTCGCCCTGACCGGGTTCGCCCGCGACCTCGCCCGCCGGGCCGACGAGGGGCGCCCGGTGCGCATCGGCGTCATCGGATCGGGCGAGATGGGGACCGATCTCGTCACGCAGTGCATGCTGATGAAGGGCGTCCACCTCGCGGCGATCTCCACCCGCCGGCCGCACACGGCGCGCGAGGCGATCCGCATCGCCTATGGCGACGAGGCCATGGCCTGCGAGGCCGACACCGAATCGAAGGTGACGGCGGCGATCGAGTCCGGCCGCATCGCGATCACGTCCAACGAGCGGCTGGTCACCAACCCGCTGATCGACGTGGTCATCGACGCGACGGGCAAGCCCGGCGTGGCCGCCGATTTCGACCTGATGGCGATGGAGCACGGCAAGCACGTCGTCATGATGAACGTCGAGGCGGACGTCACCATCGGGCCGTGGCTGAAGCGGCAGGCCGACCGGCTCGGCGTCATCTATTCCGTCGGTGCGGGCGACGAGCCGTCCTCCTGCATGGAGCTGATCGAGTTCGCCGCCGCGCTCGGCTACACCATCGTTTCGGCCGGCAAGGGCAAGAACAACCCGCTCAACCACGACGCGGTGCCCGACGACTATGCCGAGGAAGCCGCCCGCCGGAACATGAACCCGCGCATGCTGGTGGAGTTCGTCGACGGATCGAAGACCATGGTCGAGATGTGCGCGATCGCCAACGCCACCGGCCTCGTGCCGGACGTGCCGGGCATGCATGGCCCGAACGCCGGCCGCGACGAACTGGCGAAAGTTCTCATTCCGCGCGAACATGGCGGCGTTCTGTCGAAGAAGGGGGTCGTCGACTACACGGTCGGCAAGGGCGTCGCGCCGGGGGTCTTCGTGGTCGTCGAGGCCACGCATCCGCGCATCATCGAGCGGATGGACGACCTGCATGTGGGGACGGGTCCCTACTATGCCTTTCACCGTCCCTACCATCTGACCTCGCTCGAGGTGCCGCTGACGGCGGCGCGCATCATGCTGACGGGCCGGCCCGACATGGTGCCGTTGCCGCGCCCCGTCGCCGAGGTCTGCGCCGTCGCCAAGCGCGACCTCGCGCCCGGCGATCCGCTCGATGCGATCGGCGAGACCTGCTACCGCTCCTGGACGATGCTGGCGGGCGAGGCGCGCGCGGCGAAGGCCATCCCGGTCGGCCTGCTCGAAGGCGGCCGCGTCACCGGGCGGGTGAAGAAGGGCGAACTGCTGACCCGGGACAACGCCACGCCCGACACCACCACCAGGCTCTACGCGCTGCGCCAGGCGCAGGACGCCATGATCCACGGCGAGGGCTGAACGTCCGTTCTCAGTCGCTCGACGCGATGCGGTCCAGGCCATGATAGTCCCGCTCGTCGCTGAGGAAGAGCGCCACCGGCCTCAGTCGCGGCACGTGGGCGAACATGACCACCAGCGACATGGTCACCGGGACCGCGAGCAGCGCACCCGCGACGCCCCAGACCCAGCCCCAGATGAGGAGCACCACCAGCACCACGAGGGGCGACAGCGACAGCTGGCGTCCCTGCACCTTCGGATCGACGTAGTTTCCCATCACCTGCTCGATCACCAGGATGCCGGCGCCGATGAGGAGCGCGGTTGAGAAGTCCTTCTGGACGAGGGCGTAGATGACCGGAAGAGCGCCTGCGAGCAGGGACCCCAGTGTGGGGATGAAGTTGAGCAGGAAGGCGAGCAGCGCCCAGACGATCAGCAGATCGACGTCGAAGAGCCAGAGCCAGGTGGCGTAGAGGGCGCCCGTGATGAGGCCCAGGATCATGCGGACCAGCAGGTAGCGGCGCATCTGGCGGGCGATCACGCTGAAGGAGTCCAGCATGCGGTCCCGCTCATCGGATGCCAGGATGCGGGAGACCTTGGTACGCCAGGCCGGCGCCTCGATCAGCATCAGGAGCACGAAGAAGAAGATGAGGACCATCGAGCCGAGGGCGCTCCCGGTCGAGCCGAGGATCGATGTGGCATACCCGGTCGCCCAGTCCGCCATGCGGCTTCCGAGCTGCCCGCCCGCGCCGCGGAACTGGGTGATGAAGTCCGGCAGCGCGAGGCGCTGGCTGTCGCCCCCGCCGTCCGCGGCGGTGTCCTGAGCGCCCGTCATGTCGTCGACGATGTCGGCCGCGGCCGTCCCGGCGCCGCTGCTGCTGCCGCTCGTCGCACCGCCGCCGCTCCCCGCAAGACCGGCCATCGCCTGGAGTTCCTCGGAGATCTGCGGGAACTGCGCCACGACCCTCTGCGCGGCCACCCAGACGCCGCCCGCGAAAACCGCAAGAACAACGATGATGACGCCCATTGCCGCGACATGCCCCAGCCACTTCAGGCGTCGCGGCATTCGTTCGTGGACCACGTGGTCAACCGGTGCGACCATCAGGGCGATGAGGAACGAGAGCACCAGGGGCACGATGACGACCGCTGCCGCACGCAGGGCAGCCCCGATGATGATCACCGCGACGATGGCCAGGAGCAGCAGGCCCACCTTGCTGGCGGGCCATCTTTCGCCGGCCAGCGGGGTGGTGGTCGAAGGACTTGCTGGTTCGGGAGGGGACATGGGCGGTCCTTCCGGGCTGTCTCGCGGGACGAGGGGGTTCCCTGCTCAACAAGCCTGACCGCCTGGTGTTCCGGTCCACCTTGCGGCAGAACCAACTGCGCGCCGTCTTCCTGGGGGACGCCGTCGGTTCCGCGCCGATGCGCGGATCGCTGGGATCCCCTCGTTGCGCGACAGCCGGAGCCGGCTATTTGCCCAGTTCGACCGACCGGGCGCGGGCGGCCTCGACGGCCTCGGTCACGAGCTTCGTCAGCCGGTCCTCGCCCATCAGCACCGCCAGCGCGGCGGCGGTCGTGCCGTTGGGGCTCGTCACATGCTCGCGCAGCCGGCCGGGCTGTTCGCCGCTTTCCTGCGCGAGGCATGCCGCCCCATAGACGGTCTGCATCGCGAGCAGCTTCGCCGTCTCGCCAGGCAGTCCGGCAGCTTCGCCGGCTGCGGTGAGGCTTTCGATGAAGTGGAAGATGTAGGCCGGGCCGGACCCCGACACGGCGGTCACCGCGTCCATCAGATCCTCGCTGTCGATTTCGGCCACGGCACCGCTGCTTTCCAGAAGCTCCGCCACGAAGGCCTTCGTCTCGTCATTGACGTTGGCGTTGGCAAAGGTGACCATCATGCCCTTGCCGATGGCGGCGGGCGTGTTGGGCATGCAGCGGATGATTGCGGCGTCGCTGCCCAGGATATCCTGCATGGTCGCGATGGGGACGCCGGCGGCGATGCTGAGGAAGGCCGAACGCGCGGCGAAGCGCGCGTAGTCCGGCACCACCGTCCGCATGACCTGCGGCTTCACGGCGAGGATGACGAGAGTCGGGTCCATATCGGCTGGAAGTTCGCCGGCCGACGCCGCAGTGCCGACGCCGAGGCGGTAGGCGCGGTCGCGAAGCGCTTCGTTCGGCTCGACGACGAATACCTCGCCGGGCATCAGCCGGCCGGATCGGAGCCAGCCGTCGAGCATGGCGTGGCCCATGTTTCCGCAGCCGACGAGTATCAATCTGGCGCTCATGTTCGCATCCTTCCGTTTGTCCGCGCGTAACATCGGCGCGGTGGCTCACGCAAGGCGTCGTGTTCGACGTGCGAAGGGATCGGGCGCGCTAGCCGGAAATCGCATCGCCCTCGCGCCAGCCCCGCCTGCTCCAGTTCCTGACGCGCATGCGCGATGCGATCATGCTGCCGATGACCGGCGCTAGGACGAAGCTTGCGACGACGACCGCCGGGATCAGGATCATCGCCTGATCCGCGAGGGCAGGAATGGAAAGGACGGTCACGGCACCGAGCCCGAACAGCATGGCGTTGACCTGGATGGCGCAGACGATCCTGAGCCAGGTATCGGTCGAGAACATTGCGGGTCTCCTTGAGAAGGAAGTTCTGACCGTCAATGCACCCTGGGGTCAGTGGTTCCGCGCGGTCCTCGACCACGCGGGCTGCAGGAGCCCCGCCCAGTCGACGATCCGGCGCGTCCGGCGCTTCTGCGGCGCAACGTTGCCGGGGATGGTGAAGCGCGACACGTAGCGCAGCCCGAAGACCGCAAGAACGAAGAATAGCCAGACCGGATCGACACGCCGGAAGAAGAAGCTCTCCAGGAAGGCGTTGAACGCGGTGAACATCAGCGTCATCATGAAGAAGTCCGCTAGGAACACGTTCTCGCGGTTCGGGGGGACGCGCAGGAAGTCGATCATCGGCACGATAAGGAAGGCGACGACTGCCACGAGGAGGGTGGGCACGCCCATAAGCACCGCCACGTCAAGATAGCCGTTGTGGCCATGGACGATGCCGCGGATGTCCCAGTCGCTGTCGAAGGGCTTGTCCTGGAGCTGCACCACCTGCGTGCCCCAGAAGCTCTCGTAGCCGTAGCCGAACCACGGCTTCTTTTCGATCATCTCGAGCAGGAACGTCCAGAGCGTCGTGCGGCCGGTGTAGGTCAGGCCGGGCGATACCTGCTGCGACAGGTCCCAGAGCGGCTGCGACACGACGATCCCGACGGTGGCGACAGCGGCCACCACGAGCGCGACCGCGAAGATCAGCGGCACCGCGCGACGAAGGCCGACGAGGCTCGGCCCCATGACCAGCAGGAAGGCAAGCGGAACGAGACCCGTCGTCGTCTTCGAGCCGGTATGGGCGAGGAAGACGACGGCGGAAACGAGGAGCAGTCCGCCCGACCAGCGCCATCCCCGGCGCATCAGATAAAGCCCGGCGAAGCTCAGCCCCGCCATCACGGGGCCGGCGACGTTCTTGTGCGAGAACGCGCCGCGCCAGAGGCCGGCATGCTGCGGCTCGGTGGAGTCGGTGCCGTGGATGGCGATGTCGGGATAGACGACCAGCCCGGCATAGCACAGGCCGACGATCGCGAGGCCCGTCACCGCGAAAGCGGTCGAGATGGCGTCTGCATCCCTCGGCACGGTCAGCACCGCCAGCATGGCAAGGACGCCGATCAGGGTGAAGACCGCGGTCCGGAAGGCCGAGGACGGGTCGGCCGCGTTGACCACCGAGACGAGGAACAGGCCGAGGAGCAGAGCCCACCAGAAGCCGACCAGGCTGGCGAGCACTTTCCGGTCCACGAAGGCGAGAAGGCAGAAGAGCGACAATCCGCCGACGGCGCCGAAGCCGAGCTGGTTGACGATATCGCCGCCCGTCGATTCTGCCGCCATCGGCGAGAAGGGGCGGAAGGAAATGATGGTGATGCCGAAGAGCAGCATCGCCAGCAGGGTCGCAACGCCACGGCGGTCGAGGAGGGCGGCGTCTGACACGGGCTCAGTTCTTTTCGGCCTGGCGGTACTGCTCATTGGCGTATCCGAACTCCGCCAGCAGGCGTCCCAGCGCGACGTAGAAGGGGTAGAGCCCGTTGGACAGCGAACCCGTGCGCGCGAAGCGAATGGTGCCGCGAACGGGAGAGGCCGCCAGGAGCGCGAGGCTCTTGCCGGCCACCCGCAGCCTCGCCGCAGGAGATCCGCCCCGCTTGCGCTTCTCGACCCAGGTCGACAGCACGCCCTCGCGCAGCGAGCGGGAGCGGATCCAGTCGGGCTTAAGTCGGCGCGCCGGTACGGTTTCCATGACCGGCGCCTGCGCACACCAGCCAAGCGTGAAGCCGCGCATGGCCGCACGGCTCAGGAAGTCGGAATCGCCGCCGCCGGTGAAGTTGAACGACAGGTCGAGGAAGGGGCGCGGCATGGCGTCGAGGACGCGCCTCGCGATGAGCAGGTTGCCGGAGGAGTAGAGTGCCGGAACGACGCCCGTCTCCCGGTAGGGCGGGGCAAAGACCGGGTGATCGGCCCAGTGCTCGTGACCCGGCTCGTGGAACAAGGGAACCTGCGGTGCGCCGACGATGTCGGCACCGAGCGACCCGGCGCTGCGGCACATGGTTTCCAGCCAGTCCGGCGTCGCGACCTCGTCGTCGTCGATCACCTGGATGAAGCGGAGGTTCGGGAATTCGGCGAGCGCGGTTGCCCATCCGGCATTGTAGGCACAGCAGTTGCCGCGGTCGTGGGCGATGATGAGCAGACCCGGCGCCGTCCCGTTTTCGAACAGGGGTGCGACGGCATCGGCGCCGGCGTGCCATTCCGCGTCATTTTCCATGACGACGACCGCAAAGCGACGCGAGGTCCGTTGGCCGATGACAGACTGAAGCGTCGCCAGCACCTGTTCCGGCCGCTTGTAGGTGGGCAGCGTGACGACCACCTCGACCTCGCCGGAGCGGAGTCCGGGGGATCGGGCCACCACGGTGACGTTGCTGGCACTGGAGACGGGCTGCATCCGCGGATCTTTCGGGCGATCGGGCCATAAAGACAGTGGGCCGTTAAGACATGGTTAAGCACTGTTCGAGGAAGGCGGCGGGGCGGCGCGGTCCGGACACCCCCGCGGCATGCCCGTTGCGTGGCCTTAAGCGAGACTTCACCTGCCTTTGCTAGGCACGGCCGGACTCGGACGGACATGATGCATCTGATTTTCGTCACCTCGCTGGTTCCCGATGGGGACCCGACGACCGGATACGAGATCGCCAACGCCGCGATCATCGCCGCCCTGCGCCGCAGCGGAGCGCGGGTGACCGTGCTCGGCTACACGTGGCCCGGCAAGACGCCGTCCGATCCCGACAACACCATTTCGCTCGGCGAGGTTGATGTCCGGACGGAAGGCGCAGGTGCGCTCCAGAAGATGCGCTGGCTGGCCGGCGCCGTACTGTCGGGGCTGACCTTCGCATCCGCAAAACTCCGTGCCGCGAGCGAGGCCGACATCCGCGCCGCCCTGAAGCAGGCCGAACCCTACGACGCCTATGTCCTCAACGCGGCGCAGTTCGCCGGCGCCTTCGAAGGATTGTTCACGGATCGTCCCTCCATCTTCGTCGCGCACAATGTCGAACATCGCTCCGCCGAGGAGAATGCCCTGGCGGTCGGCGATATCGTTCAGCGCACGCTGTTCCGGCGCGAGGCGCGTCTCGTGCGGGCCGTCGAGGAACGGCTCTGCGCGCGCGCAGCCTTCGTCTATACGCTGGCCGAAGAGGATCGCGCGGCGCTGGGCGTGCCGGGAGATCACCGCTCCGCCGCCCTGCCGCTCGTCACCCGCGCGTCCGCGGCCCGGCCCGGCCGTGCGCGGGAAATCGTCTGCGACGCAGCGCTCATCGGCACCTGGACCTGGCAGCCGAACCGGATCGGCCTCGAATGGTATCTGCGCGAGGTGACGCCCTGGCTGCCGCGCAACTTCCGCACGCGCATCGCAGGCAGCATTCCGGGCGATCTTGCCTGTCCGCCCGGCGTCGAATTCGTCGGCCGCGTGGCGGATGCCGTCGGCTTCGTGCGCGGTGCAGCAGTGGTGCCGCTGATCGCCCGGGCCGGTACCGGTGTCCAGCTGAAGACGATCGAGGCCTTCGAGCAGGGGTTGGCCTGTGTCGCCACGAGCCGCTCGCTGCGGGGCATCGCGCATCTTCCGTCGAACTGCCGGGTGGCCGACGACCCGGCGACCTTCGCGGCGGAACTTGCCGCCATGGCCGCCGACCGCGTCGGGGACGTCGACGGACGCGCCTTCCATGCCGCCCAGCTCCAGGTCCTCGACGAGAGGATCGCGCGCGGTCTCGGGGCGATCGGCGCAGCGGCGGCCAGCGGGGCGGCCGCGGCATGAGCATCCGGGCGGAGCAACGGGAGAGAGCGGCGCGTTCGCCGCTGCCGACGGAACGGTCCATTCTCGGCGTGGACGTCATGCCGATGACCCAGGAGCAGGCGATCGCCTTTCTGGGGGAACGCATCCGGGCGGGACGTTTCACGAAGATCGCCTTCCTCAACGCGCATGTGGCAAATCTCGCGACGGCCGACGCGACCTTCAGGGAGACGCTCGGGGACTTCGTCGTCTTTCCGGACGGCATCGGCGTCGACATCGCGTCGAGCGTGCTGCATGGGCGTCCGTTTCCGGCCAATCTGAACGGGACGGATTTCGTGCCCGCGTTCATCGCCTCGCAGACGGTTCCGCTCAGGATCGGGCTCATCGGCACCTCCCGCGCCAATGTCGAACTCGCGGCGACCCACCTGCGCGCCTTCGCGCCACAGCACGAGATCGTCATGGTGCAGGACGGCTACTTCGCCGATGCCGACAGACCGGTCATTCTCGCAAGGCTCGAAACGGTTCGCCCGGACATCCTGCTGGTGGCCATGGGCGTGCCGCGCCAGGAGCGATGGATCGCCGAGCACCTGACGGAAAAGCACTGCACGCTTGCCCTGGGCGTGGGCGCGCTTCTCGACTTCATGAGCGGGACGATCCCGCGCGCGCCGCTTCAGCTGCGTCGTCTCGGCCTCGAATGGCTCTTCCGGTTGCTCGTGGAGCCGCTGCGCCTGTGGCGCCGCTACATCATCGGCAATCCACTCTTTCTGATGCGCGTCCTCGGTCGGAAGCTGTCCAGCGGTGGCGATTCGCGTTGACCGGCCTCTTCGAGCCCGTGCCGCATGCCCCGACCGCCATCGTCACGGCGAGCTATGGGCCCGACTTCGAGCGTTGCCGGCTGCTGTGCGATACGATCGACGCCCGCGTGACGGGCTACACCCGCCACTACATCCTGGTCGAGCATTCCGACGTCGCGCTGTTCCGGCAGCTCGAGGGGCCGAACCGGGTGGTCGTCGACGAACACGATCTCCTGCCCGGCTGGCTGCGGTCGTTCCGGGATCCGACCAGCCGCTTTCGCCGCCGGATCTGGCTCAGCCTGCGCACGATGCCGCTGCGCGGCTGGCACGTGCAGCAGCTGAGGCGCATCGCCATTGCCCTGCACGCACCCGAGGAGGCGTTCGTCTATTGCGATTCCGACGTCGCCTTCGTGCGGCCTTTCGACTGCGGGCACTTCTGGCGCAACGGTGCCATGCGGCTGTTTCGCCGGGAGGACGCTTTGGTCGACCGGACGGGCAGCGAGCAGCGCGACTGGTCTGCGCATGCGGGCCGCATTCTCGGCATCGCGGGTCCCGAGGTGTCGCCGCACGACTATATCGCCACGCTGATCGCCTGGCGGCGCGATTCGACACAGGCGATGTGCCGCCGTATCGAGGAGGTCACCGGGCGTCACTGGGTGGCCGGTATCGCCTCGCGCCGGATGTTCTCGGAATGCATGATCTATGGCCGCCACGCCGCCGAGGTGGCCGCCCTTCAGGGCCATTTCCTGTCCGGCGACGAACTCTGCCGCGTCTACTGGACGGGACCGCGGATGTCGGAGGCGGACATGCGCGACTTTCTCGACAATCTCGCGCCGCATCAGGTGGCTGTCGGGATGCAGTCCTTCATCGGCACGGACATCACGACGATCCGCCGGCTCGTCGCCTGAGCATCCGCTCAGAAGGGCCGCGGTGGCATCCTCATTGCCGAGTAGGTCAGCGCCGCTGACGCGAGGTACAGCAGCGCGAAGGCTCCGTTGAGCGCCAGCACCATGGGGGCGGTGTCTCCTGCGTGCAGCAAGACGGTGGTGAGCAGCAGCGCCTTGAGACCCGCCAGCAAGGCGAGGTTGACGGCGCGCAGCAGCGTCTGGCCGCGGGCAAAGAGCAGTTCGGCCTGGTACTCGACGAGGTTGCGAAGCCCGGGGACAAAGAGCGCGAGAAGCACCAGCGGCGCCGCCTCGGCGACGTTCTTGCCGAGCAGCGTCGGCTCGATCCGAAGCGCGAGCGCGAGCGCGAGAAGCCCCGCGGTCGATACCGCGAACACGCCGGCTTCGAGGCCGAATCTCAGCATGCGGCGCGAGAGCATCTCGGGTGTCCGCATCATCCGCTGGACCAGCATCATGGTGAAGGTGCGGATCGGAATGGCGGTCAGGTCGATGAGACGCATGACGATCGCGTAGATGCCCGCGAGGTGCGGCCCGCCGATCGCCAGCACGAGCAGCTTGTCCATCTCCATCTGGAGATAGAAGATCATCTCGGCTCCGGCGACATACACCGAATCGGCGAGCCGGCGCAGGTAGAGCCGGATGCGGAAGCGGATGCGCCGGCGCGGATAGAAGAACGCGGCTGCAATGGCGAGCGACAGGGCGTTGGCGGCAAGGTAGAAGCCAGCCCAACTGGCAAGGTCGGGTGTCGCCCAGAAGGCGAAAGCCAGAGCGGCGAGCGCGCGAAGTGCTGTCGTCAGGATGGCAAGGAAGGCCGCCCGGGCGAAGCGGCCCATTCCGTTGTTGACGATGATGATCGCCTCGACCGGTCGCCAGAGCAGTGTCTCGGCCACGATCAGCAGCGCAAAGACGCCGAGGGCCATCTCGCCGCCGAAGAAGACCAGCCAGACGGCATAGCTGGCGGCCGCGAGAACGGGCAGCGACAGCAGCGCCATGGCGAGGAAGCCGCCCGTGAAGACGCCGAGCAGCAATGGCTTGACCGTCGCAGCCCTGTACAACGCCGAAATGAAGCCGAATGCGAGGATACGCGACAGCATCACGCCGGCCGCCGATGCGGTTGCGAACAGGCCGAACTCCGCGATCGACAGCGTGTTGGCGAGCGCGACGAAATAGATCAGGGAAAAGACCAGGCGACCGGCCGACCCGCTCACCGCCGTCGCGTAGTCGCGCAACAGGCCGCTTTTTGTGGCGAGGAAGCGGATGATCCGTTGCATGGGGCCTGTTTCGTGGACCCCGCCTGCCCATGTCACGATGCGGGTTCCCGATGGGGTTGATCGTCGATGCTGCAGGCTAGCGAATAAACCTTAACTCCTCGTGTGGCGCTGCAGGACAGGGTTTTCCCGCCTTCCATGCCGTTCTTCGGGCGACCCGGCGCTCGCTCGTTAACCTTTTGTTTCCCACACCTCTTTAGGTTGCCTTAACGAAAGGTGCCCCCCGCGCACCCCCGTTTCGGAAATGCAGCGCGTCATGCCTGACCACGACAACCGCGATCGGAGCGACCGGATCGGTTCCCTCCTGAGCCTCGTTCCGGCTTCGCCGGCCGAGACGATCGCGGACGGCCGCCGCCAGTCCGACGACGGGACGATGTCGGCTTCGGAGCGCCACCGGCGAGCGCGCTCGCGGCGGGAAGCCGCAGCAAGTCCGCTGGTCGCTGCACTGGCGCAGGCGCGGAAGACTCAGGAAAAGCCCGAACCGGAGACGTCGCAGCCGGAACCCTTCGCAGAGCAGGAGCGCGAGCTTCAGGCCCTCTTCGCGTCCGGCGCCAGGCGCCGTGCATCCGCTGCTCCGCCCGAACTGTCGCCGGAGCCGTCGCCGGAGCCGGAAACCCCTCAGGTCGTGAATATGGACCGGACGACGAAGCGGGAGACCTCGGAACCGGCGCCGCCCGTGGCCGCGGCGCCCGTCCCGCCGTCGGTTTCGGCACCGGTCGAAACGGATCGGGAGCCGCGGGCGATTCGCCCGGCGCACCAGTCCGCTCCCGATCAGGGCGATTCCTACTGGCGTCCTCTCATCGACCCCGTGCAGGTCGTCCGCGGCGTCCTGCGTTCCGGCTGGATCATCGCGGCGGCCACCGTGTGCGGTGCCGCCCTCGCGGCCGCCATCGCGCTATCGACGCCCAAGCAGTACGTCGCGCTGACCGAGCTGATCATCGACCCGCGCCAGCTCCGCATCGTCCAGAACGAACTCACCGACGGCGGCCTGTCGGCCGAGGCCATGCTCGCGGTCGTCGAGAACCAGGTTCGCGTGCTCCGGTCCGGAGTCGTGCTCGGCAAGGTGGTCGACACGCTGGGGCTCGACAGGGATCCCGAGTTCAACGGCACCCGCAGCGGCGGACCGTTCAGCTTCCTCAGCGACCTTCGCGCCCTTCTCTCCACGGCTGGCGCGTCGGGCGACCCGTCGGTGCGCAGGCGTGCGCTCGCCATCGAGCATCTCGGCGAGGCGACCGACGTCGTGCGCGGCGGCAAGACCTTCGTCGTCGCGGTGACGGCGCGCACCGAAAGCCCCGACAAGTCGGCGCTCATCGTCAACACGCTGACCGACGTCTTCCTCGAAACCTACGGTTCCATCCAGGCGGGTGCCGCGGGGAGGGCCTCCGACGAAATCGCGGCGCGCCTCACCGAACTGCGTGACGGCGTCGAGGAGGCCGAACGGAAGGTCGAGACCTTCAAGTCCGAAAACGACATCGTCGACGCGCAGGGCCGGCTGATCACCGACGACGAGATCGTGAAGCTGAACGACCAGCTTTCGATCGCGCGCGCCCGCACGCTGGAACTGCAGGCGCGGGCCGATTCGGCGCGGACGATCACGGTCGACGCCGCGCTGGCCGGGAACCTTCCCGAACAGATGAACTCGCCCGTGCTGACCGAGATGCGGACGCAGTACTCGCTGTTGCGCCAGGAGGCCGACCGGATCGGGACGCGCCTGGGTCCACGGCATCCGGAGCGTGTCGCCATCGATGCGCAGGTCGATGCGGCGCGCGGCCGCGTCGAGCAGGAATTGCGGCTCGTCGCCTCCTCGATCCAGGTCGAACTGCGCCGCGCCGTGCAGCTCGAGCAGGAACTTGCGGCCCGACTTGCGCAGCTGAAGGCACGGCAGGCCGGCCTGAGCGGCGAACTGGTGACGCTGCGCGAACTCGAGCGCGAGGCGACGGCCAAGCGGGCCGTCTACGAGGGCTTCCTGCTGCGCGCGGGAGAAACCGGCCAGCAGCGCGACCTGAACACCGCCAATGTCAGCGTGATCTCGAAGGCCACGCCGCCGCTCGAGCCGTCGGGCCCGTCGCGCACTATGATGACGCTTCTGGGTGCCTTTCTCGGCTTCGGCGCCGGGGTCGGCATCGGCGCGGCGCGCGGCGTCGTCGGCAGCCTGCGGGCCGACGGTGCCGGCGAAAGGCCGCAGCCGCCGCCTCGCGCGCCGTTCCCGCGCGCGGCAGCCCGACTGCTGCGCCGCGGAGAAGACGCCGACGATATGACCGCCAGCGCACGCCGCGATGCGCAGGACGACAACCGCCCCGAAGAGACGGCCGCCCTGGCCGAGGAGACAGACATGCATCACGCACGTGCCCCGATGGGCTGGACTCCGAACGACAACCCGATGCCGGCCGACCGCTTCCCGGCCCCGCAGAACCTCACGCCCTATCCCCAGGGGATGCAGGCGCCACATCCGGCCGAGCCGCAGCGCGCATGGATGTACCCGGCCGGCCCGGCCACGGGATATGCGCCGTACCCGCAGTCCCCCAGCTATCCGCCGGTGCCGTCCTATCCACAGGGCTATGCCCCGGCGCAGGGTCACCCCGCCATGCAATCGCAGGCCTATGGCCATCCGGCCGCACTTCAGATGCCGCCCCAGGCTGCGGGCTACGCGCCCTATCAGGGGCATCCCCAGGGCTGGAACGGGCAGGCACCGGCACAATATCCCGCGCCCCAGCCGATGGACCCGCGCGCCGCGCCGCCCTATCCCTACGCCGAGCGTCCGGCCTGGAGCCAGGCGCAGCAGCCCGGCATGGCCGAGCCCGGATACCCGTACGGCTACCCGCAGCCGCAGGCGTCGGGCTGGCAGCAGCAGGCCTGGCAGCAGCCTGCGGCTCCGCAGCCGCAGCCCCAGCCGCAGGTGCGCCGCGAGGCCGCGCCCGCAGCCGCCCCCCAGGCCGCGTCCGGCAGCGACGGCGACAGGAGCGCGATGGAGGAGATCCGCGACAGCCTGCGCGAATTCCGCGTCGCGCTTCGTGACCTCGCCGAGAGCCGCGGCCGCCGCCGGTTCCTCTGAAGCCATTTGCGGCAGAACGTCATCGAAGGGCGCATTGACGCGCTTACGATCGCTGCAAATGTCGGATAAGGCTCACCTTCACCAGGCATGGCAGGAGGAAGCGGCATGACGGACGTGATCGATGGCAAGAAGGTCGCCGAGGAGGTCGTCGCGACCGTCAAGGACGGTGCGGCGAGGCTGATCGCCGAGACCGGCGTGACGCCGGGCATCGCGGTGGTGATCGTCGGCCACGATCCAGCCAGCCAGGTCTACGTCAATTCGAAGTCGCGCAAGGCCAAGGAGTGCGGCTTCCACTCGGCGCAGCACGAACTGCCGGACGACACAGCCGAGGCCGATCTTCTCGCGCTCATCGAGCAGCTCAACGCCGATCCTGCCATTCACGGCATCCTCGTGCAGCTGCCTCTGCCCAGGCAGATCGATTCCGCCCGGGTGATCCAGGCGATCTCGCCGGAGAAGGATGTCGACGGCTTCCATTTCGTCAATGTCGGCAAGCTTGGCACCGGCGAGATCGCATCCGCCTTCGTGCCGTGCACGCCGGCGGGGTCGATGCTGCTGGTCGAGCGGGTGCGCGGTCGCGACCTGTCGGGCCTGACCGCCGTCGTGGTCGGCCGTTCCAATATCGTCGGCAAGCCGATGGCGAACCTGCTGCTCGCGGCCAACTGCACGGTCACCATCGCCCACAGCCGAACGAAGGACCTGCCGGCGCTGTGCCGGACGGCCGACATCCTCGTCGCGGCGGTCGGCCGGCCGGAGATCGTCAAGGGCGACTGGGTGAAGCCCGGCGCGACCGTCATTGACGTCGGCATCAACCGGATCGATGCGCCCGAGCGCGGCGAGGGCAAGACGCGCCTCGTCGGCGACGTCGCCTTCGACGAGGCTGCCAGTCAGGCCGGCGCGATCACGCCGGTGCCGGGCGGCGTCGGCCCGATGACGATCGCGATGCTGATGGCCAACACGCTGGTGGCCGCCTGCCGCACGGCCGGCGTGGAGCCGCCGCGCTTCTGACGCGGCCGGGACGGCGCTGCCGTCCTCGCCCCGGACCGTTTCCTCCTGTACAACCGGATTCCATGGCCGATAGCGTCGATCCCGTCCGACAGTTCGCTTTCCTGCTCGTGGACAAGTTCTCCATGTTTTCGCTGGCGGCGGCGATCGACACGTTCAGGTCCACCAACCGGCTCATCGGCCGCGATTTCTACGCCTGGACGACGGTCTCCGTGGACGGCGAATCGGTGATCGCCTCCAACGGACTGCCGCTGAAGGTGGACTATTCCGTCTCCGACATGCCGGCGGCAGACATCCTCTTCGTCTGCGTCGGGCTGGCGACCGAATTCCCCGGCAAGAGCCGGGTGCTCGGCGCGCTGCGCTCCTGGGGACGAAAAGGCGGGTCGCTGGGCGCGTTGTCGGTGGGCGCGCACCTGCTCGCGGAGGCCGGACAGCTCGAAGGCCATCGCTGCACCATCCACTGGGAAAACCGGGCCGGCTTCCAGGAACGGTTTCCGGACATCCAGTGCACCGGCAACGTCTTCGAGATCGACCGCAAGCGCTACACCTGCGCCGGTGGCACCACGTCGATCGACCTGATGCTGGAGATCGTGCGCGCGGATTTCGGCGCGAGCGTCGCCAACGAGGTGGCCAACCAGTTCCATCACGAGCGTATCCGCGGCGCCACCGACCGCCAGCGGGTCGGGCCGGAACGCGATCTGACCGGAAAGTCGGAGAAGCTGAAGAAGATCGTGGCGCTGATGGCCGAGCGCCTCGACGAGCCGCTATCGGCGGTCGAACTGGCGAAGTCGGCGGGCCTGTCGGTGCGGCAGGTCGAGCGGCTGTTCCTGCGCCATCTCAATATGACGCCGGGGCGCTACTACATGCGGCTGCGGCTCGAGCGGGCGCGCGAGCTGCTGCGCCAGACCAACCTGCCGATCCTCGACGTCGCCATCGCCACAGGCTTCACCTCGCATTCCTACTTCGCGCAGAGCTACCGGCTCCAGTTCGGCCGCCCGCCGAGCGAAGAAAGGCGCACGACCTACTGATCCTGCCGCCGTTTCGGTCCCGGAGGTCAGCGTCCGCTGCGGGACGCGTCGCGCTGCCGCTCGCGGATGATCTCGTCCAGTCGGTCCTGGGTGATGACGTTCGGATCCTGGGGGACGGGGTCGCGGCTCTCGACGCGGTAGGGCGAACCGCCACATGCGGACAGGACTAGTGGAGCGCAGAGGGCAAGGAGCACGATCTTCTTCATGCCAGGATATGTAACGGGGCAGGCGGCGGGCGGCAATCGCTTTTGCCGCCTTCGCCATCCGTCATCATCCGGTGGCCGCGATTCTACGGGCCGCTTCGCGTCCTGGCGGCCGCCGGTGCCTTCCGCGCGTGGCCGTTCCGCGGCGCCACCCGCCGCGCACGCTGGTCGGCCGGTCCCTCCGCGCCGGCGAGGTTGCAGGCGGTGTTGACCAGCCCGATGTGGGAAAAGCCCTGCGGGAAGTTGCCGACGAGGCGGCGGGCGACCGGATCATATTCCTCCGCCAGCAGCCCGAGATCGTTGCGCAGCCCGAGCAGCCGGTCGAAAAGCGTGTTGGCCTCGTCCATCCGTCCGAGCATGGCATAGGCGTCGGCAAGCCAGAACGAACAGGCCAGGAAGGCGCCCTCGCGGCCGCCGACACCGTCGTCGACCTCTTCCGTCGCATAGCGCAGCACGAAGCCGTCATGCAGCAGTTCGCGTTCGATCGCGGCGACCGTGCCGGCCAGCCGCGGATCGTCGCGCTTGATAAAGCCGACCTGCGGCATGAGGAGCAGCGACGCGTCGAGCGCGTCTCCGCCGTAGTGCTGCACGAAGCTGTTCTTCTCCAGGTTGAAGCCGTTGCAGACGATGTCGCGCCGAATGGCGTCGCGGACGGTGCGCCAGTGCTCCACCGGCCCGTCGAGGCCATGCCGCTCCGTGCTCTTGATGGCGCGGTCGAAGGCGACCCAGCACATCATGCGCGAATGGGTGAAGGCCCGCGGCGGCCCCCGTACCTCCCAGATGCCGTTGTCGGGGGTCTGCCACACCGCCTCGACATGTTCGAGCAGCGCCTTCTGGAACTGCCAGGATTCGTCCAGCGAACTCAGCTCCGCCTCGCGGGCGGCATGCAGCGCATCCATCAGCTCGCCGTAGATGTCGAGCTGCAGCTGGTCGGCCGCGCCGTTGCCGATGCGCACGGGGCGGCTGTTCTCGTATCCCGGGAGCCAGGGTATCTCGATCTCGGGCAGCCAGCGCTCGCCGGAGATGCCGTAGACCACGTCCAGCTGCTGCGGGTGGCCGGCGGCTGCGCGCAGCAGCCACTCGCGCCAGGCGGCCGCCTCTTCGCGGTATCCGCAATCGAGCAGGGCATAAAGCGTGAGCGTGGAATCGCGGATCCAGCCGTAGCGATAATCCCAGTTGCGGCTGCCGCCGAGGGCCTCGGGGATCGACGTCGTCGGCGCCGCCACGATGCCGCCGGTCGGGAGATAGGTCAGGAGCTTGAGGGTGATCAGCGACCGCATCACGGCGTCGTGGTGCGCGCCCCGGTAGGTACAGCGCCGCGACCATTCCCGCCACCAGAGGCTTGTCTGGTGGAGGCTCTCGGCATGATCCTCGACGAAATGCGCCATCTTGTGGGAGCGGTGGTAGGACAGCGTGAAGGCGACGTCCTCGCCGGCGCGCACGACGAAATCCGCGTGCGTCGTCATGTTGCGGCCCGACAGCGGTACCCGGGAATGCAGTTCCACCGCATCGGGTCCGCTGATGGCGCTGAGGCCGTAGTCGCGGCGGCGCACCCAGGGCACGGCCTCGCCGTAGTTGAAGCGCAGGATGAACTCCATCTGCATCGGCACGGCGCCGCTGACGCCACTGACGATGCGGACCACCTCGATCTTGTCCTCGTCATGGGTCAGCGGCATGAAATCGGTCAGGGTGACGACGCCGGCCTCCGTCTCGAAGCGCGTCTCCAGAATCGCGGTGTCAGGGATGTAGCGTCGCGTCGTCCGGCCCGGCTCAACGGGCGCGACCAGCCAGCGTCCGTGCTCGGGGCCTCCCAGCAGGGCGGCGAAACAGGCGGGCGAATCGAAGCGCGGGGCGCAGAGCCAGTCGATCGACCCGTCCCTGGCCACCAGCGCTGCGGAGACCATGTTGCCGATCAGGCCGTAATCCTCGAGCGGCTTGGATTGTGAGCGGGAGGCCGCGGTGCCGAGCGCGTCCGCCATCAGCCTGCTCCCCGGAAGGACGGATAGAGGCTCATGCCGCCGTCGGCGACGAGGCTCGTGCCGACCAGGTAGTCGGCATCGTCGGAGGCGAGCCAGGCAACGGCCCGGCCGATATCGTCGGGGGCGCCGATCCGGCCGTAGGGGATGAGTTCCAGCAGCGCCTCGCGCGCCTCGTCGGACTGCCAGGCCTCGGCGTTGATCTGCGTGCGGATCGCGCCGGGCGCAACGGAATTCACGCGGATGCGGCGCGGCGCGAGTTCCTGCGCCAGCGATTTCATCAGCAGCATCACGCCGCCCTTCGATGCGGCGTAGTTCGCCTGGAAGGCCCAGGGAATGAACTCGTGCACGGAACTCGTGAAGATGATCTTGCCCGCCGCGCGCGACACGTCCGGGCGTAGCCCCTGGCGGAGGAACCGGCGTGCTGCGGCGCGCGCGGTGAGGAAGGCGCCGGTAAGGTTGACGTCGATCACATCGCGCCAGGCGTCGAGGGTCATCTCGGCGATGGGCGCCGGTTTTTCGATGCCTGCGTTCGCCACCATGATGTCCAGCGTGCCGTAGCGCTCGACGGCATCTTCGACCATGGCGTCCATCTCCGCTTCATTGGTCACGTCGGCGGGAAAAGGGCTTGCCGTATCGCCGGCTCGGCGGATCGCCTCCACCACCGCGTCCGCCTCGGCTGCGGATCGTGGATTGGGGCGATGGTTGACGACGACGGAGGCGCCGGCCGCGGCAAGCGCCGTCGCGATTGCCGTGCCGATGCCGGAGGATGCGCCGGTGACGATCGCCACCTGGCGCGCGAGCGGGCGGCGTGGTTCCGGCTGCGTCCGGCCGTCATCGGAGGAGGGAGAGCGGCAGGGCTCGCGGGAAGCAGGATCGGCCATGTCTACCGATCTAGTGCAGCCAAGGCGCGTGGAAATGGCGCGGCGTGATGTTTCGGTTGCGGCTGCGCCCGGCGTCAGCCGAACGCCGCGGCGCCGAGGTCTGCCCGGCCCGCCATCGCGCGGAAGCCGGCGAAGAGTTCGCGCCCCATCCCGTAGCCGTTGTGCGACAGGTCGGGCTGCGGGGCGGGACGTGCGGCCAGTTCCTCCGCATCGACCAGGACCTCGAGCCGACCGGTCTCGCTATCGACACGGATGACGTCGCCATCGCGGATGCGGCCGATCTTGCCGCCTTCGACGGCTTCCGGTGTGACGTGGATGGCGGCCGGGATCTTGCCGCTCGCGCCCGACATGCGTCCGTCGGTGACGAGCGCCACCTTGTAGCCGCGGTCCTGGATGACGCCCAGCACGGTGGTCAGGCGATGCAGCTCCGGCATGCCGTTGGCTTTCGGTCCCTGGAAGCGCACGACGGCGACGAAATCGCGGTCGAGTTCCCCGGCCTTGAAGGCGGCGTTGAGCTGTTCCTGGCCATCGAAGACGAGCGCCGGCGCCTCGATCACGCGGCGCTCCGGCTTCACGGCGGAGGTCTTGATGATCGCGCGGCCGAGATTGCCTTCGAGCACCTTGAGACCGCCGGTCGGCTGGAAGGCCTTCGGGAAGGGAGCCAGCACCTTCTCGTCGCCGCTCGCCGCGGGTGCCGCCTCGCGCGCGACGGAACCGTCGGGCGTCAGCTTCGCCTCGACGGCGTATGACCGGAGGCCCGTCCCCCAGACAGTCTCGACGTCCTCGTGCAGCAGGCCGGCGTCGAGCAGTTCGCGGATCAGGAAGCCCATGCCGCCGGCGGCATGGAAATGGTTCACGTCGGCGAGACCGTTCGGATAGACGCGGGCGAGCAGCGGCACGGTGTCGGACAGGTCCGAGATGTCCTGCCAGGTGAGCGCTATGCCGGCTGCGGCGGCCATGGCGATCAGGTGGATGGTGTGGTTGGTCGAGCCGCCGGTGGCATGCAACCCGACCACGCCGTTGACCACAGAGCGCTCGTCGATGATGCGGCCGGCCGGGCGGAAGTCGTTGCCGAGCGCGGTGATCGAAAGCGCGCGTCTGGTCGCCTCCCGCGTCAGCGCGTCGCGCAGGGGGGTGCCCGGATTGACGAAGGAGGCACCGGGCAGGTGCAGCCCCATGATCTCCATCAGCATCTGGTTGGAGTTGGCCGTGCCGTAGAAGGTGCAGGTGCCGGGGCCGTGGTAGGACTTCGATTCGGCTTCGAGAAGCTCGGCGCGGCCGACCTTGCCTTCGGCGTAGAGCTGGCGGATGCGCGCCTTTTCGTCATTGGGAAGGCCGGTCGTCATCGGCCCGGCGGGAATGAAGACGGCGGGGAGATGGCCGAAGGTCAGCGCACCGATGACCAGGCCAGGCACGATCTTGTCGCAGACGCCGAGATAGACGGCGGCGTCGAACATGTCGTGCGACAGGCCGATGGCGGTCGCCATGGCGATCACGTCGCGCGAGAACAGCGAAAGCTCCATGCCTGGCCGTCCCTGCGTCACGCCATCGCACATGGCCGGCACGCCGCCCGCCACCTGCGCCACGCCGCCCGCCTCGCGCGCCGCCTGCTTGATCAGCTGCGGAAAGGTCTCGAAGGGCTGATGCGCCGACAGCATGTCGTTGTAGGAGGTGATGATGCCGAGATTGGCGATCTGGTCGCCGGCGAGTGCGGCCTTGTCGTGCGGCGCACAGGCGGCGAAGCCGTGCGCGAGGTTGCCGCAGGACAGGACGGAGCGGTTGACGCCCTTGCCGACGGCCTCGTCGAGCCGGCCGAGATAGGTCTCGCGGGTGGGCCTGGAACGCTCGCGGATACGGTCGGTGATGGCCTCGATGGCGCTTGCGGCTGTCATGGCTTTTCTTCCTGGCTCGGGGCCCAGTAGACGATCGGCTTGGTCTCGGCGGCGTCGAGCACGCGGCGCACCGGCAGGCGCGCTTCCGGCTCCGCCAGCGCCGCCTCCAGGACGTCGCGCTTGGCGCGCCCCTCGATGTGCAGGAGCAGCATGCGGGCGCTGGCGATGCGCGGCAGCGCCAGCGTCAGCCGTGGCTCGCCAGCGCTTCCCGCATGGACGGCGAAGACCGCCTGGCGGGTGAGCGGATCGAGCGGTTCGTCGAGATTCTCGGCGTCGGGAAAGAACGACGCGGTGTGGCCGTCGGTGCCCATTCCGAGAACGACAACGTCGATCGGAAACAGGATCTCCAGCATCCGCAGGTCGGCGCGCTGCGCTGCCGCCTCCACGCTGTCGGCCTCGCTGTAGAGGGCGATGAGATGAGAATCGGCCGCGGCCCCCTGCAGCAGGTTCTCGCGGACGAGACGTTCGTTGGAACGGTCGGACGAGGGGGGAGCGTAGCGCTCGTCGACGAGGGTGAGAGCGACCTTCGACCAGTCGAGAGCCCGCGTCGACAGCGCGCGGAAGAAGCGCACCGGCGTGGTGCCACCGGAGACGGCGAGCGTGGCGCCGCCGCGTTCGGCGATGGCCTGGCGAAGAGCCTCTGCCACGGCATCGGCCTGCGCTTCGGCGAGTTCCTGCGGCGTGGCGAATTCTCTCCAGTCCAAGGCGCGTCTCCCTTCCTGTGCCTATTGCGGGTCGTGCCAGGTCCGGCCGTCACGCTCGATCAGGGCGATCGAACCGGAGGGGCCCCACGTCCCGGCGGTGTAGCCGTGCGGCTCCTGGCCCGAATCCTCCCATGAGGCGTGGATCGGATCGATCCATCGCCAGGCGGCTTCGACCTCGTCGCGGCGCATGAACAGGGTCTGGTTGCCGCGCACCACGTCCATCACCAACCTTTCGTAGGCATCCGGGTTCCGCACGCCGAACGACTGGGCGAAGCTCATGTCGAGCGGCACGTGGCGCAGGCGCATGCCGCCCGGGCCGGGGTCCTTGATCATGATCCACTGCCTGACCCCTTCGTCAGGCTGCAGGCGGATGACCAGCTGGTTGGCATAGACCATGCCCGCCTGCTCGCCGAAGATCGAGTGCGGAATGTGCTTGAACTCGATCACGATCTCGGAGGCGCGCGTGGCGAGCCGCTTGCCGGTGCGCAGGTAGAAGGGCACGCCCGCCCAGCGCCAGTTGGCGATCTCGGCCTTGATGGCCACGAAGGTTTCGGTTCCGCTCTGTCCGCCGAGTTCGTCGGCATAGCCGCGCACCGCGCCGCCGGACGACGCACCGGCGCGATACTGGCCGCGCACCGTGACCTTCGAGGCTTCGCCGCCGTTGATGCGGCGCAGCGAGCGCAGCACCTTCAGCTTCTCGTCGCGCACCGCGTCGGCGTCCATCGAAGCTGGCGCCTCCATGGCCACGAGGCAGAGCAGCTGCAGGATGTGGTTCTGCACCATGTCGCGCAGCGCGCCGGCCTTGTCGTAATAGCTGACGCGGTCCTCGAGCCCGACGGTCTCGGCCACCGAGATCTGGACGTGGTCGATATGGGCGGAGTTCCACAGCGGCTCGTAAAGCGCGTTGGCGAAACGCAGCGCCATCAGGTTCTGCACCGTCTCCTTGCCGAGATAGTGGTCGATGCGGAAGATCTGGTGCTCGGCGAAGACCTGGCCGATCTGGTCGTTCAGCGCCTGAGCCGAGGCGAGGTCGCGGCCGATGGGCTTCTCGACGACGATGCGGGCCTGCGGGGAGGCGAGGGCATGCTCCTTCAGCTTGAGGCAGATGGCACCGAAGAGCGACGGCGCCACGGCCATGTAGAAGACGCGGATCCGGTCGCTGTCGCCGATCGCGTTCTTCAGGTCGTCGAAACCCTGGCCGCTCAGCGCATCGACCGCCACGTAGGACAGGCGGGCGAGAAAGCGGTCCAGTTCCTCGGCGTCGATGTACTTCTCCGGAACGTGGTCGACGATCGCCTTGCGGGCGAACTCACGATACTCCGCATCCGTCAGCTTGGAACGCGACGCGCCAACGACGCGGGTCGGCTCGGAGAACTGTCCGGCGATCTGGCGCTGGTACAGCGCGGGCAGCAGCTTTCGCTCGGCGAGATCGCCGGTCGCGCCAAAAGCGATGAAGTCGAAAGGCTCGACTGGGATGATCTGGCTCGTCATGGTTTGGTGCTTCCCGGAGCGTCTTTAACGGAGGCTATAATCTAATCGATTTAGAAAGGCCAGAGCGACCCATTCCGAAAGGCCAGCCGGATCGCGACCGGGGAACGCGCTTGACACCCGCGGAAGGCAAGGCTTTCACCATGTCTCGTCGACGAGCCCCTGCTGCAGTGCAGCATAAGACGGGGCTCTTGGGAAGCGCAAACGGAGCAGGCAGGATGGGCACGCATATCTCTCGCACGGTGGCGGAAGGCCTGGCCTTCATGAATTTCATCGGCGGTCGCCAGGTCGATTCCGCGTCCGGACGGCGCATCGACGTCGCTTCGCCCTCCGATGGCAGGGTCTTCGCCTCCATTCCCGAAAGCGCGGCGGAAGACGTCGATCGCGCGGTCCGCTCGGCGGCGCGCGCCTTCGAGGAGGGGCCGTGGAGCCGCATGCCGGCCGTCGAGCGCGGACGCTGCCTGACCCGCCTCGGGCTGCTGATCGAGAAGCATGGCGACGAACTCGCCGCGCTCGAATCGCGCGACACCGGCAAGCCGATCCGCCAGGGCAGGGCCGACGTCGTCGCCACCATGCGCTACTACGAGTTCTACGGCGGGGCGGGCGACAAGATCCATGGCGACACGATCCCGTTCCTGCCCGGCTATACCGCGCTGACACTGCGCGAGCCGCATGGCGTGGTCGCGGGCATCATCCCGTGGAACTATCCGATGCAGATCCTCGCCCGGGTGGCGGGCGCGGCGCTGGCCATGGGCAACACGCTGGTGGTCAAGCCCGCGGAGGATGCCTCTCTCACCACCATCCGCATCGCCGAACTGGCGCATGAGGCGGGGGTGCCGGAGGGCGTGTTCAACGTCATCACCGGCTACGGCCGCGACGCGGGTGCTGCGCTCTCGGCGCATCCCGCGGTCGACTACGTCACCTTCACCGGATCGACCCTGACGGGCACCGCGATCCAGCAGGCGGCGGCCGTCAACAACCGCGGCGTCACCATGGAACTCGGCGGCAAGTCGCCGCAGATCGTCTTTTCCGACGCCGATCTGGACGCGGCGATGCCGGTGCTCGTCAACGCCATCATCCAGAACGGCGGCCAGACCTGCTCGGCCGGCAGCCGGATCCTCGTCCAGCGCGAGGTCTACGCGACTGTCGCCGCCGGGCTCGCCGAACGCTTTTCGAAGCTCGTCGCCGGTCCGCACGACGCCGATCTCGATCTCGGCCCGCTGATCAACCGCAGGCAGCAGGAGCGCGTGGCGGGCATGGTTGCCGCCGCAGAGGAGGCAGGCATAGAGGCGCTGGCGCGCGGCTCGGTCGCCGCCGATGCGCCTTCCGGCGGCTACTACTTCGCTCCGGCCCTGTTCGGTTCCGTCGACCCGGCGAAGGCGATCGCGCAGGAGGAGGTGTTCGGACCGGTCCTCGCCGTCACGCCCTTCGACGACGAGGCGGATGCGATCCGCATCGCCAACGGCACCGATTTCGGCCTGGTCGCCGGCGTCTGGACCCGCGACGGCGGCCGGCAGCACCGCGTCGCGAAACGCGTGCGTGCCGGCCAGGTCTTCGTCAATGGCTACGGCGCCGGCGGCGGCATCGAGCTGCCCTTCGGCGGCTTCAAGAAGTCCGGCCACGGCCGCGAGAAGGGTTTCGAGGCGCTCTACGACATGAGTGCGACCAAGACGATCGTCTTCAACCACGGTTGATTCGCGCGTATGCTGACCCCGGGACGTTCGCCGGGCAGATGGATGGAGCGGTCAGATGCTGCGCATAGAACTGGAACGCGAGGACGACGGACGCTGGATTGCCGAGATCGGGAGCTTGCCCGGGGTGCTTGCCTACGGGGATACCCGCGAGGAGGCACGTGGTAAAGTCGAGGCTCTTGCCTTGCGTACCCTCGCCGATCGGATCGAGCACGGTGAGGACGTACCGGAGGTCGGTGCGTTTTTTGTCGTCGCGGCATGAGCCCGTGGCCAGCCACGCAGGTTCGGCGAGTGCTAAACGCGCTTGCCGACATCGGCTGAACCGTCAAGCGGTAAAGCGGATCGCACCGCGTGCTCGCGAAGGAGGGATGGCCCAACGTCGTCTTTGCCTTCCATGACAGAGAAGAAATCGGACCAAAGATGCTTGCGCGCATCGGCCGGCAAACAGGCCTGAAGCCTGAGGACCTTTGAGAGCCGGCTCCCGGATCGTCGAAGCGGAAACAACACGGATGGGAGAAGTACAATCTTGCGTCTCGAGAACAAGGTCGCCGTCATCACCGGCGCAGCATCCGGCTTCGGAGAAGGCATGGCAAGACGATTTGCGGAGGAGGGGGCGAAGGTCGTCGTCGCCGACCTGAACTCGAAGGGCGCGGAGCGCGTGGCGGGCGAGATCGGCGAGGCGGCGCTTCCGGTGACGGCCGACGTGACGATGGCGGCCGACATCGAAAGAATGGTCGCCGCCTGCATGGAAAAATTCGGCCGGCTCGACGTGATGGTCAACAATGCCGGCTATTCGCACCGCAACGGGCCGCTGACGGAGGTCGACGAGACCATCTTAGACCTGATCACCGCGGTCAACATGAAGGCGATCTACCACACGGCCCGGCTGGTGGTGCCGATCATGGAGCGGCAGGGCGGTGGCTCCATCATCACGACGGCCTCGACGGCGGGGCTCCGGCCGCGCCCCGGGCTCACCTGGTACAATGCCTCGAAGGGCTGGACGATCACCGCCACCAAATCGATGGCGGTCGAGCTCGCGCCCAAAAACATCCGGGTCAACTGCCTGTGCCCGGTGGCCGGCGACACGCCGATGCTCGCAACCTTCATGGGCGAGGACACGCCGGAAAAGCGGGCGCAGTTCCGCGCCTCCATCCCGCTCGGCCGGCTGTCGATGCCGCTCGACGTCGCCAATGCCGCGCTCTGGCTCGCGTCGGACGAGGCGGCCTTCATCACCGGTGTCGCACTCGAAGTCGACGGCGGACGCTGCATCTGAAAAAGGCGAAGGAACCGTCCGGAACGACTTGCCAATCCCGGCGTTGAGGCGCGGCGAATTCGGGGGCGACACGAGATGACCGGCGAGCAGATCTTCATCTTCGGGCTCCTCGGCGTCCTGCTGGTCCTGCTCGTCTGGGGTCGGGTCCGCTATGACCTCGTTGCCTTCGGCGGGCTGATCGCTGCGGTGCTTGGCGGCGCGGTGGAGCCGTCGCAGGCCTTCGTCGGCTTCGGCAACGACGCGGTCGTCATCGTCGCCCTCGTGCTCATCGTGTCGCGGGCGCTTATCAACGCCGGTGCCATCGAACTCGTCGCCGGCATCGCGCTGTCGGCCGGGCGGTCGGTCAGTGTCCACATCGGCGTCATGGCGGTCCTGGGAGCGGCGCTGTCGGCCGTGATCAACAACGTCGCCGCGCTCGTCATGCTGATGAACCTCGACATCGAGGCCGCGCGCAAGGAAAAGCGCGCCGTCGGGCTGACGCTGATGCCGCTCTCCTTCGCCACGATTCTCGGCGGCATGATCACCATGATCGGCACGCCCCCCAACATCGTTGTCGCACAGATCCGCGAGCGGGCCACCGGCGAGCCGTTTCGGATGTTCGACTTCACCCCGGTCGGGCTCATCTGCGCCGTCGCGGGAATCCTGTTCGTCGCCATCGCCGGTTGGCGCCTCATCGCGCGGTCAGCCGGCACCGAGCCGAAGGAAGCGGCTTCCGACCGCTTCGTGGTCGAGGCCAAGGTCCCGGAAGCTTCGAAATCGATCGGGAAGACGGTGGCGGAACTCTACACGATCGGCGACGAGCACGACGTGACCGTGCTCGGGCTCGTCCGCGACGGACAGCGGCTGCCGGGATTTGCCATGTCCCATACGGTGGGCGAAGGCGACCTCCTGGTGATCGAGGGGGCCACGAAGGCGATCGAGGGGTTCGTCGGCGCGGCCGGGCTCGACCCCTATGCCGAGAACACGCATGGCGGCGTCACCGGGCAGTCGCTGACACTGGTCGAAGCCATCGTGCCGGAAGGATCGCGGATGGCCGGCCGCACGGCCGACAGCCTGCGGCTGCAGTACCGCCGCGGGGTCACCCTGTTCGGCCTGTCGCGGCAGGGCAAGCGGTTCCGCACACGGGTGCGCCAGCTCACCGTCATGCCCGGCGACGTCGTGCTGCTGCTCGGTCCGCATGCGCGGGTAGCGCAGGTCATGGAGTGGCTGGGCGTCCTGCCGCTGGAAAACCGCCGCCTCGACGTCATCAAGCGGGAGAAGGCGCTGGCGGCGATCGGCTTCTTCGCCGCCGCGATCGCGGTCACCGTGGCCGGCTTCACCACCTTGCCGATCGCGCTCGCCGTCTCGGTCTGCGCCTATGCCCTGCTCGGCATCCTGTCGCCGCGCGAGGTCTACGAATCGGTGGAATGGCCGGTCATCGTGCTGCTCGCCTCACTGATCCCGATCGGCATCGCGCTGGAGGACAGCGGCGGCACCAAGCTCATCGCCGACCTGATCGTGGCGCAGTCGTCGGCGCTTCCGGCCTGGGCGATCCTGACCATCATCGTCGTGGTGACCATGACGCTGTCGGACTTCCTGAACAACGTGGCGACCGCGCTGGTGGCGGCGCCGATCTCGATCGAGGTCGCCAACGCGCTTCAGGTTTCGCCGGACCCGTTCCTGATGGGCGTGGCGGTGGCGGCGTCCTGCGCCTTCCTCACTCCGATCGGGCATCAGAACAACACCATCATCATGGGCCCCGGCGGCTACAGGTTCGGCGATTACTGGCGCATGGGCCTGCCACTCGAGATCCTGATCGTGGCGGTCTCGGTGCCGGCGATCCTGTTCTTCTGGCCGCTCACGCCGGGATGACGTGACGCTTGCATGGTGTTTCCCGCTCGGCAACATGGCGGCGGGAGGAACGCCGCCTTGTCCGATGCACCGCATTTCCCGATCGATCCCGAAGCCTTCGGACGAGATCCCTATCCGGCGCTCCGGCGCATGCGCGCGGAGGCGCCGATCGCCTTCGTGCCGCAACTGGGCGCGACGCTGATGACGCGGCGCAACGACATCTTCGTCTGCGAGAAGAACGTCGCGGTCTTCTCGTCGCACCAGCCAGGCGGACTGATGAACCGGCTGATGGGGCAGAACATGATGCGCAAGGACGGGGAAGCGCACATGGCCGAACGCAAGGCGATCTTCCCGACGGTGTCGCCGAAGACGGTGCGCGACGTCTGGCGCGAGCGGTTCAAGGCGCATGCGGATGCGGTCGTCGACGATCTCGCGCCGCGCGGTGCGGCCGACCTGGTCAGGGATTTCGCCCTGCGCTTCTCTGCCGAATGCCTCAAGTCCGTGACCGGCCTGGCCTGCATGCGCGTCGAGGACATGGGCCCCTGGTCGCAGGCGATGATCGACGGCATCGCCAACTACGCCGGCGTCCCCGACGTCGAGGCGCGCTGCCATGCGGCCACGGCCGGCATCGATGCGGCGATCGACGAGATGGCGCCCACCCTGGCGCGCAGGCCGGATCACAGCCTGCTGTCGGTGCTGCTGTCGAGCGGCATGGCGATGGACAGCGTGCGGGCCAACGTGAAGCTGGCCATCAGCGGCGGCCAGAACGAGCCGCGCGATGCGATCGCCGGCGCGGTCTGGGCGCTGCTGTCGCATCCGGAAGAGCGGCGCAAAGTGGAAAGCGGCGCGGCAGGCTGGATGCAGGTCTTCGACGAGTACTGCCGCTGGATGGCGCCGATCGGCATGTCGCCGCGCCGGGTGGCGGTCGGGCACGACTATGGCGGGGTGCGCTTCGAGCCGGACGACCGGGTGTTCTTCATGTTCGGCTCGGCCAACCGCGACGAGGCGCATTTTGCGGAACCGGATCGGTTCGACATCGGTCGCGACACGTCGAAATCCATCGCCTTCGGCGCCGGTCCGCATTTCTGCGCCGGCGCCTGGGCCTCGCGCGCCATGGTCGCGGAGGTGGCGCTGCCGACGCTCTTTGCCCGCCTGTCGGGGCTTCGCCTGCGCGCGGGCGAGCCGGTGCGGATCGGCGGCTGGGCCTTCCGCGGCGTCCTCGACCTGCCTGTCGAATGGGATGCGGCCTGAGCGCGGCTAGGCTGGAACCGGCACGGCGCGCCGGTAGATGTGCCACGTCGCGTGGCCGAGGACCGGCAGGACGATCAGCAGGCCGAGGAAGAAAGGCGCGCAGGCGACCAGCATCGCCACCGTGACGAAGATGCCCCAGCCGAGCATCGGGACGGGACTAGCCAGCACCGCCTTGACGCTGGTGATCATGGCGGTCACGAAATCGATCTCGCGTTCCATCAGCAGCGGGATCGAGACGACCGTGATCGAGAACAGGACCAGCGACAGCGCCGCGCCGACGACGTGACCGACCGCCAGGAAGATCCAGCCCTGTTCGGTGGTGAAGACGACCGTCGCGAACTTCTCCAGGGTCGAGAACGACATGCGGCCGAGGAACAGCGCGATCAGCAGCCGGACCTGGTACATCCACATCCAGAACACGAAGAGCATGACGAAGGCCATCCAGGAGATTTCCCGCCGCCGCTGCGCCCAGACCACCGAGAGGACCTGCGCCCGGTCGAGCGGCCGGCCGACCTCGAGCCTGCGGCTGACCTCATAGAGACCGGCGGCGGCGAAGGGGCCGAGCAGCGGAAAGCCGATGGCGAAGGGGTAGATCATCCAGGGCATGTCCCACGCCGTCAGTCCCAGCACGATGGCGATTCCCGCGGCGGCGAACACGCCGCCGAAGAATAGCCCGTAGAGCGGCGCGCGGGCGAAGTCGGACAGCCCCCGCATAAGGCAGTCGCGCAGATCGTCCACGCTCAGCGCCTGGACCCGCGGCATGGCCTGCGCCGTCGTCTGCCGTGCCGGCGGCGCTTCCTGCGGCAAGTTCGTCATGATGTCTCCCCCCTCGCAACGCCAGCCGGAGCGGCGCAGGGAGCAGCATGGATTGAACGGGCGCGAGGAGCCTTGATTCGGATCAAGGAGGGGAGGCGGATCAGAACCTGTCGCGCAGTGCGTACCAGTTCAGCGCCAGGAACAGCAGCGGGGCACGGAAGCGGCGGCCGCCGGGGAAGGGCGGGATCTTGAGATCCTCGAACAGCTTCAGCCGGTCGCGGTTGCCGGCGACGGTCTCGGCATAGAGCTTGCCGACGAAATTCGAGAGCATGACGCCGTGGCCGGAATAGCCGCCGGCCGAGATCACGCCCGGCATCACCTCGCGCACGAAAGGTGTCCGGGGCAGGGTGATCCCGACATAGCCGCCCCAGGAATGGGTGATCTCGACATCCTTCAGCGTCGGGTAGATTTCGGCAATCTGGCGGCGGATACCCTTGTGGATGTCCTTCGGGTCGTCGACGGCATAGATCTCGCGGCCGCCGAACAGGAGTTCGCCGGTCGGCGCCCGACGGAAATAGCGCACCACGAAACGCGAATCCGAGACGGATTCGCCGCCGGGCAGGATCGGGCTGTCGCCGCCGAGCGGCACGGTGGCGCCGATGAAGGATCCGATCGGCATGATATGCGCCGCGCTCTTCGGCTCGAGGTCGTTGCCGTAGGCATTGGTGGCGAGAAGGCATCTGTCGGCGGTGATGGTGCCGCGAGCGGTCGACACGACGACTTTACCGCCCTGAACGGCGATGCTGGTCGACGGCGTCTCCTCGAAGAGCTGCGCGCCGGCGGCCGCAGCCACGCGCGCGGTGCCGACGGTGAGCTTGAGCGGGTGGATGTGCCCCGTGCCCGCGTCGCGCACGCCGCCGACATAATGGTCCGAGCCCAGCCGTTCGCGGGCTTCCGCCGCGTCCATCATGGTCAGGTGCGGATAGCCGAAGCGCTCCGCCATCGCCTCGGCGTGGACGCGATACTCGGCGAGTTCGCGCGGCTTGTGCGTGACGTTGAGGTGGCCCGGACGGAAATCGATGTCGATCGCATTGACCTCCGCGAATTCCAGCAGGTGCGCCTTGGCCTCCTCGGCCACGTCGAACAGGGCCTTGGCGCGGGTGAAGCCGAGCTCTGCCTCCATTTCCTCCGCGCCGGCGCGCTGGCCGGTGCCGAGCTGACCGCCGTTGCGGCCGGACGCGCCGTCGCCGAAACGGTGTGCCTCGATCAGCACGACGCCAACGCCTGCCTTCGCCAGATGGGCGGCGGCGGACAGTCCGGTGAAGCCTCCGCCAACGACCACCACGTCGGCGCGCCGGTCGCCGTCCAGCGCCGGATAGCGCGGGCGTTCGCCGACGGTGTGCTCGTACCAGGAATAGCCGGGGGAGATCGGGGAGGCGTAGGTCATGGTGCCTCATCGATAACCGTCGCGCCGATCCCTGTCCACAGCACCGGACGGTCGCTTTCGGCATTGGTGCTCGTCCCTGGCCTCTGCCTTGGCCAGCCGAAAATAGGGATTGGAAAAAGCCCCGGGCTGGCGCATTAGCTTGCGCCGGTTTTCCCCAGCCGCGTCCGCCCGCAGTCCCTCCCGAGGAACCCTTTGAACAGTCTTGCTTCGAGAATGCCGCTGGAGCATCGCCTCGCGTGGGCAGGGGACCCCAATTGCGGCTGCCTCGCGTTCGTCGCCGGCGAGCGTGGAATCAAGACGCGCATGATTCCCTTCCGTCGTCGGTGGAAGGAACCGCGGGCGCCCTGGCTGGAGATGCGGATCGGCGGGCGCATCTATCTGGCACGCAGGGCAGCGATCATCTACCGCGAGAACGTGCCGCTCAGCCGCTGGCGGCACGTCAACGGAAAGACGGTGCATGTCACGTCCGACAAGGCCGCGTCGGCCGAGATTCTGCGCGCGGCAGGATGTTCCGTCGCGCCGTTCCGCTCGTTTCGGCGGACGGAGCCGGAGGAGGCCCGTGCATATTTCGATTCCAGCAGCACCGAAGTCTGCCTCAAGCCCGTTCACGGCTGGGCCGGCCTCAATGTCTTCCCGGCCATACGCGACCGGGCCGATTTCGACCACGCTTTCGGCGTGATCGCCACGTCGGGCGACGACGTGTTCGTCGAGCGGCATCTGTCGGGGGAAATCGTCCGTTTCATTTTCGTTGGCGGCCGGCTTGTCGGAACACGTATCGTTCGACCCTGCGCGGTCACCGGCGATGGCCGCAGCAGCGTCGCGGACTTGATCGCGGCGGAGAACGCGTGGATCCTGGCGGGCAACGTGCCATCGTGGGGGACAATCGCGATACCGCTGCTGCACCCCGACGTGCTGGAGCGGCAAGGGCTCGACCTGTCCTCGGTGCCGGCCGAAGGCCGGTACGTCCCGCTCAGCCTGGTGTCGAACGTCTCCAAGGGCGGGCGCAGCATCGGCGAACCGCCGGACGTACATCCAAGCTATGCCGAGGAGGCAAAGCGCGCGATCGCCGCCTTTCCGGGGCTCGCCATCACCGCACTCGACGTGATGGTGGCCGACTACAGAAGGCCGGCGGCTGCCGACAATCACTGGATCCTGGACGTCAACTCGGCTCCCGGAATCGCGACGTTCCACTTCGTCCACGAAGGCAAGCCGGCGGAGGTCGCGGACGCGGTGATCGACTGGCTGCTCGACGGCGGTCCAGCCCGCAGGAATTGACCGGAGATGACCATTTGAGCGACGCTTTATCCGCCGAAAAGGCGCCCCGCATCCTGCTTTTCACGATCCAGACGAGCCACCCGGGCAGTTGCCGCCTGCCGAAATACCTGAAGGCGGCCGGTTTCCACGTCGGCGTCCTTGGACTTCCCCGAAGCCTGATCCTGGCGTCCTCGCATGCCGATGCGCGCTACACCCTGATGGCGCGACGTTTCGAGCCGATGATCCGGGCGAGTGTCGAACGGGCGTTCCGTTCCTTCCGTCCAGACATCGTCGTGCCCTGCGACGAGCGCGCGGTGTCGGTGGTCGGAAGCTGGCTCGGCCCGCATGCGCCGGTCCTGTCGGCCGACCTGATGCAGTGCCTGAGGCGATCGCTGGGGTCGATCGAGACCTTCACGCAGCGCTACTCGAAGCTCGCAACCCTGGCGATGGCGCGGGAGGCGGGGGTCGACTGTCCTCGGGACAGGGGGGTGGACAGCCTGGAGACTTGCGAAGCCGCCGCAGCGGCGTTCGGGTATCCGGTGGTCCTGAAGATATCGCATGGCGCTGGCGGGGCAGGGGTCGTGCTGTGCCGGGATGCGGCGGCGCTGAGGACGACCTGGGCGGAATTCAGTTCACGGTACACGAGATCGAAGTCGCTTCGCCGCAGGCTGCTGCGGCGGAGCTGGTTCGGGGAGGGACATTCCTTCCTCGTGCAGGAGTATGTCGCCGGCAGTCCGGCGATGAGTTGCGCCAGCGCGCTGGAAGGGCGCGCGCTGTCGGTGGTGTCGGGGATGGTGAGCGCGACCACCGGGAGAATGGGGCCAGCCAGCGTCACGACGGTGTGCAGGCATCCGCAGATCGAGCATGCAACGGCCCGCATGGTCGCCCGGATGAAGGCAAGCGGCTTCCTGTCCTTCGATTTCGTCGTCGCGGAGAACGGCGCGGTCAAGCTCCTCGAGTGCAACCCCCGCCCGACGCAGATCCTGCATCTGGCGCCGCTGATCGGGGTCGATCCGGCCCGCGCGCTGAAGGCTTCTCTCGCGGGCGGCGAATGGACGCCGCCGGCTGCAGATTCCAGCGTCGAGGTTGCGTTCTTTCCTCAGGAATGGAAGCGCGACAGCGCGAGCGCGGCCCTCACGACGGTGCATCACGACGTCCCGTGGGACGATCCCAAACTGCTCCGCGCCATCCTGGGCAAGCGGCCGAGCACCTGGCTCGGCCGACCGGTGCCATGACGAGGCGACCTAAACGTTCAACAGCAGGAATTCCCGCTCCCATGGGCTGATGACCTCCATGAAGGTCTCGAACTCGGCCTTCTTGATGGCGGCATAGGTGGAGACGAAGCCGCTGCCCAGCATGTCGCGGAGCGTCGTGTCGCTCTCGAAGCGCTCGACCGCTTCGAGCAGGCCGCGCGGCAGGTCGATCTCGTCCTCGTTCGCGGTCGTGCCGATGGGGGCGTCGGGCTTGACCTGGTTGATCAGGCCGATCAGCCCGCAGGCCAGCGAGCCGGCGAGGGCCAGATAGGGATTGGCGTCGGAAGAGGGGATGCGGTTCTCGACGCGCCGGGCGGCGGGGTCCGAACGCGGAATCCGGAACGCCGTGGTGCGGTTGTCGTAGCCCCATTTGGTGTTGACGGGCGCGGATGCCGCCTGCGTCAGCCGGCGATAGGAATTGACGTAGGGCGCCATCATCACCAGCGCGTTCGGCATGTGTTTCTGCATGCCGCCGATGAAGTGCAGGAAGGCGTCCGATTCCGAACCGTCCTCGGCGGAAAAGATGTTCCTGCCGGTCTTCTTGTCGAGGATCGACTGGTGGATGTGCATGGCCGATCCCGGCTGGCCCTGGATCGGCTTGGCCATGAAGGTGGCGTAGGTGTCGTGCTTCAGCGCCGCCTCGCGGATCGTGCGCTTGAAGAGAAAGACCTGATCGGCAAGCTCGATCGGATCGCCATGGCGCAGATTGATCTCGAGCTGGCCGGCGCCCTCCTCGTGGATCAGCGTGTCGATCTCGAGCCCTTGCGCCTCGGAGAAATGATAGATGTCGTCGATCAGTTCGTCGAACTCGTTGACGCCGGCGATCGAATAGCCCTGGCCGCCGCCGATGGGCCGGCCCGACCGGCCGACGGGCGGCGTCAGCGGATAGTCGGGATCGGGGTTCTTGCGAACGAGGTAGAACTCGATCTCCGGCGCCACCACCGGCTTCAGGCCGCGGCGCGCATAGGCGGCCACCACGCGGCGCAGCAGATTGCGCGGCGTGAATTCCACGGAGCGACCGTCCTGATGGACGAGGTCGCAGATCACCTGCGCCGTCGGGTCGCTTTCCCACGGCACCACCGACAGGGTCGAGAGGTCGGGGACGAGCTTCAGGTCGCCATCGTCTTCGGGATAGGAGAATCCGTTGCCGTCCTCCGGATAGCCGCCGGAGATCGTGGTCATGAAGACCGCGGAGGGGAGGGCGAGCGACGTGTTCGAGGTGAACTTCTTCGACGGCATCATCTTGCCGCGGGCGACGCCGGCCTGGTCGGGCGTGATGCACTCGATGTCCTCGATCTGGCGCCATTCGAGCCAGGTGGAGGTTTCCTTCCAGTTCTTGACGCCGCGCAGGTTCTTGACGAATGCGGGAGCGCGTGCGCGGGCCCCACGGCCTGCGTTCCGTAAGTCCTTCTTTTCGGGAGGCATCATTCACCAGTTCTTGAAGAGCAATGCCCGACTATAGCCACTCGCCACCGCTGATGGGAAGGGCTCAGGCCACGGGCCTCGCGAAATCGCCATTTCGCGCCCGCAGGCTTTCGATCGCCGGCTGGAGCCGATCCACCGTCAGCGGCTTTGCGACCACCATGTCGACGACGGGCGCGATGGGCATGTCCTCGGTTCCGTGAATGGCCGTCGACAAGAGGATGACGGCGGGAAAGAGGCCTGCCGACGCATTGCGCTGCTCGCGCAGGTCGTGGAGCAAGACATCGCAATCGCGATTCTGCGCGCCCCCGTCCAGTATGACGATGGCGGGCTCCATGGACAGCAGGGTGACGGCGGCGACGTTCGGACGTTCCGACTTCACCTTCAGGCCCATGCGTTCCACCACACGAGATACGACGACACAATTGATCGTCGATTCGCCGACGACGAGGACCAGCGAGCGATTGATTCCGTTGGTTCTCGACATCCTTTGAAAACTCCGTGACGGCCGAGTTTGCGATATCTACTTCAAAGCGCGCCAACCTGCGCAAGATCGCAACGGCAGGTTGAATTTTGTATTGTCTTTCTAGGAGATAAATCCAAGAAAAGGCAAGTCGAAATCGCAATGGAAGAACCTTCTGCGACCTTTGGACGTCTCGGAAACGATATCCCTCAACATTGAGGCCTTCGTCAAGCTGCGCGGAGTAGATCTGTGCGATATCATGAGTAAAGAACTCAAGTTCTTGTTCCGCAGGTGGCCGTCGATGGCAATATTATACAACCGAGCCTCTGCGCAACCTGAGGGTGTAGTCCGCCGCAACTTGGGGTACGCCGCCGTCTTGCGACGGCATCTATAGGGAATGACACGAGAAAGGGGCCGGACGCGCTTGCGTCCGGCCCCTTGAAATTCAGCCTCGGATTCGTCGGATCAGCCGTGGCCCTGGGTCACGATCACCGGGATCAGGAGATCGCCCCAGTTGCCGTTGCCGCCGTGATGGCGGGCCGAACGGACGAGTTCCACGGAAACGCCTGATTCGACGGCCTTCATGACCGACTGGTTGAGGCGGTGCAGGTCGTTGGCGACCATGCGGATCATTGCCTGCTGGTCCGAGTTCATGGCCGAAGCCTGTTCCTCGGCCCGTTCCTTGACGCGTGTGTTGGGAGCCATTGGGGTTCTCCAGTCCTTCTTCTGCCCTGCGGGCGTTTCCTCGATTGCGGGCCGCTCGGCTCTATTCGGCTGCCGGGCGGAACTGGTCGTGCTCGGTGGATTCCTTCATCGCGGTGGTCGACGACTGACCGGCGGAGATGGCCATCGACACCGCGTCGAAATAGCCGGTTCCGACCTCGCGCTGGTGCTTGGTCGCGGTGTAGCCGTTCACCTCGGCGGCGAACTCGGCCTCCTGAAGCTCGGAATAGGCGGCCATCTGGCGATCCTTGTAGCCGCGTGCGAGTTCGAACATGCCGTAGTTCAGCTGGTGGAAGCCGGCCAGCGTGATGAACTGGAACTTGTAGCCCATGGCGCCGAGTTCACGCTGGAACTTGGCGATGGTGGCGTCGTCCAGGTGCTTCTTCCAGTTGAACGAGGGCGAGCAGTTGTAGGCCAGAAGCTTGCCGGGGTGATGCTTGTGCACGCCTTCGGCGAAACGGCGGGCCTGGTCGAGGTCGGGCTTGGAGGTCTCGCACCAGATCAGGTCGCAGTAGGGCGCATAGGCGACCGCACGCGCGATGCAGGGCTCGAGGCCGTTCTTGACATTGTAGAAGCCTTCGACCGTCCGGCCGGCGTCGTAGTCGACGAAAGGCTGGTCGCGCTCGTCGATGTCGGACGTCAGCAGCTTGGCGGCCTCCGCGTCGGTACGGGCGATCACCAGCGTGGGCGTGCCCATGACGTCGGCGGCCAGGCGCGCGGCGGTCAGATTGCGGATGTGCGCGGCGGTCGGGATCAGCACCTTGCCGCCGAGATGGCCGCACTTCTTCTCCGAAGCCAGCTGGTCCTCGTAATGCACGCCGGCAGCACCCGCCTCGATGAAGGCCTTCATGATCTCGAAGGCGTTGAGCGGCCCGCCGAAGCCGGCTTCCGCGTCGGCCACGATCGGCGCGAACCAGGTGTCGACCGACAGCCCGTTGCCCTCGGACGTCTCGATCTGGTCGGCGCGCTGCAGCGTCTTGTTGATGCGCTTGGCGAGTTCCGGCGCGGCGTTGGCCGGATACAGCGACTGGTCCGGATACATGGCGGACGCGGTGTTGGCGTCGGCGGCGACCTGCCAGCCGGAAAGGTAGATCGCCTTCAGGCCGGCGCGCACCATCTGCATGGCCTGGTTGCCCGACAGCGCGCCCAGCGCGTTGACGAAGTCCTCTTCATGGATCAGCTTCCACAGGCGGTTGGCGCCCATCTCCGCCAGCGAGTGCCGGATCTGCACCGAGCCGCGCAGCCGCTTCACGTCCGCCGGAGAATAGGGGCGCTCGATGCCGTCGAACCGGCCCTCGGGGGCGGAGGGGACGAGGTTGTAAAAGTCGGTCATGGCTGTCTCCGAAGCCGAAGTTGTAAATCTGGCAGCGCTTCCATTGCCGCCGTTGATGCGACTGGATTTACATTGCGCTGCCGAAGAGAACGAGCAAATACCGCTTTTCGTTCGGAAAAATCGGGTGAAGCTGTCTTGCGATTGACAGGTGCCGGCTGTAAAATTGTCAAAGTTGTAAATGTGGAACGTTGACATGGCCGAGCAGAAGATCTTCGCGGGTCCGCGCATCCGACGCATTCGCAACGCCAAGGGGCTCACCCAGACGGCCATGGCGGAAGGGCTCGGCATCTCGCCGTCCTACCTCAACCTCATCGAGCGCAACCAGCGACCGCTCACGGTGCAGCTCATCCTCAAGCTGTCGGCGGTCTACAAGGTCGATCCCGAGGAACTGCAGGGCGAGGCAGGGGGCTCGGTCGCCGCGCTGAAGGAAGTCTTCGCCGACCCGCTGCTCGCCGGCGAACTGCCCGGTGACCAGGAGATGCTCGAACTGGCCGAATCTGCGCCTAATGCCGCCGCGGCGATGGTCAAGCTCTTCCGCGCCTACCGCGAACAGGCGGGACGCCTGTCGGACCTGACCGACATGCTCGCGCGCGAGGGGCGCGCAACCGCGCTGTCTTCGGCGCGGCTCCCGATCGACGAGGTGCGCGAGGTCTTCGAGCGGCGCGCCAACCATTTCGCCGGGATCGAGGAGGAGGTGGAAGCCTTCCACGGGCTACTCGATCCGGGAGAGGATTTATCCGGCGCGCTGAAGGCCTGGCTGAAGCGCGAATACGGCATCGTCGTGCGCGTGCTGCCGGTCGCCACCATGCCGAACTGGCGCCGCCGCTACGACCGCCACTCGCAGCGCCTGTTCCTGTCGGAGCGGCTGTCGCCCTTCGACCAGTTGCGCGAGATCGCGATGGAGGCCTGTCTGATCCGCATGACGGTGGCGGTGGCGGGCGAGATCCAGTCGCTCAAGCTGTCTTCGGACGAGGCGCGGCGGCTCGCCCGCTTCGAACTCGGCCGCTATGCGGCGCACGCACTGATGATGCCCTATTCCGCGTTCCAGACGGCGGCCCTGCGCGCGCGCTACGACATCGACGTGCTCAAGTCCCGCTTCGGCGTCTCTTTCGAGCACGCAGCCAATCGCCTGACGACGCTGCAGCGCCAGGGGGCGGCGGGCGTCCCCTTCTTCATGCTCGAGGTCGACAATGCCGGGAACCGCTTTCGTCGCGCCGGTGCGCATGGTTTCCCGCAGAGCCGGTTCGGCGGCGGTTGTCCCAAGCTGCCGGTGCATGCCGCCTTCATGCAGCCCGGCCAGATCCTGGTCGAAGCGGTCGAGATGCCGGATGGCGCGGAATTTCTGACCGTCGCGCGGACGCTGGAAGGGCCGCAGGGCGCTTTCTCGGAGCGCCCACGCCGCACGGCGCTCCTGATCGGTTGCGATATCGGCTTCCGCGACGAGATCGTCTATTCGGCGGCGCTGCCTGGCGGGACCCCCGGCATGATCAAGGGATCCGTGCCGTCGACGCCGGTCGGACCCGCCTGCCGGCTCTGCGAGCGATCCGGCTGCCTCGCCCGCGCCGAACCGCCGGTGACGCGCCCGCTCGGGCTCGACGAGATGGTGACCGGACTGAGCGCGTTCGACTTCCGGTGAGGGAAGAACCCTCGCCGGCGGTGTCCGGCGTCAGGCTGTCGTCTGCACCGGCGCCCCGCCGGGTGCTGCAACTTCGTAGGTCCAGACCCGGAAGCCCTTCAGGAGGTGAGGGCCAAAGGAATTGATCAGCGGAATGTCGGCAGCATCGCGACCGCGCGCCACGACGATCCGGCCGATGCGCGGGATGTTGTTGCGCGGATCGAAGGTGTGCCACCGGCCCTCGAGGAAAACCTCGATCCAGGCGCTGAAGTCCATGGGATCGACGACCGGGACACCGATGTCGCCCAGATGCCCGTTGACGTAGCGGGCGGGGATGTTCAGGCAGCGGCAGAGCGCGACCGCGAGATGGGCAAAGTCGCGGCAGACGCCCACGCGCTCGTGATAGGCCTCGAACGCGGTTCTTGTCGAACGCGCCTGCTGATAGTCGAAGCGGATGTGTCCGTGCACGAAATCGCAGATCGCCTGGACGCGGCTCCAGCCGGGAGTGACGTTGCCGAACAGGTCCCAGGCTATCTGACTGAGCCGGTCGGTCTCGCAGTAGCGGCTGCCCATGAGGAACACGAGGCAATCGTCGGGCAACTCCGGCACCGGGAGTTCCCGTGCCGACGGAACGATCCTGTCGGGCAGGCCGCCGTCCTCGATCGTGGCATCTCCCCAGATCGTCAGGTCGCCCGCCGGGGCCACCAACCTGAGGCAGCGGTTGCCGAAGAGGTCGCGATAGGTGCTCGTCGGCACCTCCGGCATGGTGAAGGTGGATTCCGGAACCCGGATATCTCCGGCCCGGTCGTCATGAACCGACAGCAGACACACGAGCGCGGTCGGTTGCTGGCACGTCACGGTGATCTCGTAGCCATATCGAATGTACAAGCGGGACGGTCCTATCGAAGATCGGCGGACGTGAGCGTATAGCTGACCCGTCGGGTGCTGGCGTAGATCGAACGGGCGACATCCTGGATGGACGGGCGCTGCGCATCGAAGGCGGCAAGGCATGTATCTTCGAGATCAACGTCGGCGGTCTGCGAAACGTTCCGCGGCGACAGCGCATCAGCCTCGATGAAGAACCGCACTTCGAACATGCCGTCGTAGCCGCTGAAGCGCACGGCCCTCCGGCTGTCGTCGAAACTGCGGCTCCGGTTGGGGAATTCGAGCGTCATGACCCTGTCATCCTCGTCCCGGGCGGCCGGCGTAGCGCAAGGCAGGTGCCTTCGGCCACGCTTGGCGACGACGGGCTGCCGAAAGCCGGCATGTTCTCTGCTTCACCCATGACCGAACGTGCGCTCGATGAGCGTATCCTGGTCCGGCGTCGACGGAACGCCTTCGAGATCGTCCTGAGAGGTCACCCGCTCATGCCGCTCCTCTTCGTTGCGGATACGGTACTGCGGCGAGTTGCCGCGCGGCGGCAGCGTGCGCGTCACGCGGAAGATCTCGGTCGGGCCCGCCTTCAGACCGAAGCCTCCCTTGAAGCGCACGGCCTGACCGACGGCGAAGAGGTGGGTGGCGGGCTCGCGGCGCGCCGTCGATGCGTCGCGCACGGCGACCTTCAGGGGGGAGACGGTCATGTTCGGTCCTTTTCGAGCGCGGCTTCGAGATCCGCAGGGGCAATGGGCAGCATCTGCCGGGTCAGCGACCCCGATCCGATTGCTGGAATATGGATGAAGGCGCCGGTCCGGCGCCAGGCGATCCGGGACAGGTCGTCGATCGTCTCCTCGTCTTGGTCGACGAGGTAGTCGCCGGCAGGCAGTGGTTCGTCCAACCCGGGCAGCCGGACGGCGGACGAGAATCGGACGGTCGATTGGGTGGTGCGCGTGGTCATGTCGGTGGTCCCGCGACGGCCTGCGCCATCGCTGCGCCCGAACCGATCTGCAACAACCGTGTTCCGCCGCGAAATCGTGGTCGGAAGAGAGGTACGTTCCTGGATCGAAAGGCAGCTGGTTGCCGGGCCCGCTCAGCGGAATACGGTCACGGACGTGAAGTTGGTCGCGACGGGCAGGCCCCGCTGTCGATGGGCACCGGATCGCTATCCAATGAATATGCGCTTCGATGGCGTTTCAAACAAGACGTGCGGCAGATTAATCGACCGGCGCCTGCAGGCGCCGCGTGCCGGCTCGAAGAGGCGGCCGGCGCGAAGCCACTACATCTCTCCAATTGCAGCACTGTTCCCGACGACTTCACGCGTGCCGGATCTGCATTCGTGAAGGACCGCTGGTGAAAGATCGGCGGAGGGTGCCGAACACGCTTCATCCAGGCGCGGGCAACCGTGGAGCAGTCGTTGAGAGATTGCTGGCGCATGGGGGCGACGAGCCGTCGCGCCGCCTGTGAACTGTTCGACGCGGAACGAGAGGCGCTGCTGCACCCGGGCGGCTTCCAACGGCTGCGGGAGAAGCTCACGGGAAGGGTCGGCCACGACCTGTCGTGACGAGTTCGAGCGGACCGCCGTCCGTGATCCTCTCGCGATGCTTCAAGCCGGCCGACCTGCGCCGGACCGCGATTCAAGCGGTCCGGAGCCGGGGCGAGGGAGGCGACGCACCAGGCGTCAGGTCGTTTCGAGCACGACGTTGCCGATCACGTCGCCGCTCTCGACCGCCTCGTGCGCGGCGGCGATGTCGTCGAGGGCGAAGCGTTGCCCGATCGTGTGCTTCAGCATTCCCGCTTCCAGCATCGCCGTCAGCTCTGCAATGGCCGCGTCCCGTTCCTGCTGCCTCAACTCATAGACCAGGTAGAGCTGCAGCGTCAGGCTGCCCCAGAGCATGGCCGTGAACGAGACCGGAATGTCGGCCGGGACGTTCGAGCCGTAGCAGACGAGCCTGCCGTAGGGCGCGAGCACGCCCTGCGGCAGCAGTGGGGCGGTGGTGGCGAGGTCCATGTCGAGGATGGCGTCGACGCCCTTGCCGCCGGTCAGCGCCTTGACGCGCTCGGCCACGTTTTCCGTCCGGTAGTCGATGATCTCCGATGCGCCGGCCGCACGGGCATGGTCGGCGCGGCGGGCCGAAGCGGTGCCGATGACGCGGGCGCCGCGCGCAGCCGCGATCTGGGTGGCGTAGTGGCCGACGGCCGCTGCCGCCCCGGTGATCAGGATCGTCCTGCCAGGCGCCGCTTCGGCGAGCCGCACGCCGTGCAGGGCGGTCAGCGCCGGGATGCCGAAACAGGCGCCTGAGGCGAAGTCGGTGGTGTCGGGCAGGCGCACGGCCTGGTCCTGCGGAAGCACGATCGCCTCGGCCGCCGTGCCCATGGGACGCTTCCACTGGCCGTTCCAGATCCAGACGCGTTCACCGAGGCGGCCCGGCGCGACGCCCTCGCCGATCGCCTCGATCACGCCCGCGCCGTCCGAATGCGGCACGATGCGGGGGAAGACCGGCGGCCGGCCGCGCCGCGACTTCACGTCGGACGGGTTGACGCCCGACACGTGCAGCCGGACCCGCACTTCGCCCGCGCCGGGTTCCGGCAGCGGCATGTCTCCGATGGTGAGCACGTCGCGCGCGGCGCCGTTGCGTTCGTACCAGGCTGCCTTCATCGTCTTCCTCCGCAATCTCCCTGCGACATGGCCTCCGCATCGATGCCTGTCGCGTCGGCGCGGTCTAGCCCATAAACGTGGCGTTGACGACAGCGGACATTCCGCTGGCACCGGCGGGCCGCGAATGAAGGCCGTGGCCAGGCGACGTGACACAACGACAAGCCGGGCCTGGATCAGGCCGGCGCGGTCGTTTGCCGCTAGCGGATGCGATGGCGTATCGAGGCGGGAGGCCACGCCGGGAGCAAGACAATGTCCAGCAGCCAGGCGTCTCCTTCGCCTTTGCCCGCCGCTCCGGCGGCCGAGGAGCGCTTGGGCTTCCTGCTCGTTTTCCTGGCAGCCCTTGCCTGGAGCCTCGGCGGCACGATCGGCCGTTTCCTGGGCGAGAACGACGCCTGGACGAATGTCTTCTGGCGCTCCTTCTGGGCGGCTGCCTTCCTTCTGGCCTTCATGCTGTGGCGCGACGGATTGCGCGGCATGCTCGGGCTGTTCCGCGTCATGGGCCTGCCGGGACTGGTCGTCGCGGCCTGCTTTGCCACCGCATCGACGGCCTTCGTCGTCGCGCTCTCCTACACGACGGTCGCCAACATCCTGCTGATGCAGGCCGGCGCGCCGCTGATCGCGGCCCTGCTGGCCTTCCTGTTCTTCCGCGAGCGGATCTCCTTCGCCACGTGGGTGGCAATCGTGGTCGTCATCGTCGGCGTGGCGGTCATGGTGTCGGATTCGCTCGACGGCAACGTCTCCCCGGTCGGCGATGGGCTCGCCCTGCTCATTGTCGTGGTCTTCTCGCTCGCGACGGTGCTGACGCGCCGCTTCGCCGACGTGCGCATGACGCCCGCCGTCTGCCTCGGCACCCTGATGGCGGGCGCCTTCGCGCTGACACAGGCCGCGACGCTCGCCGTCTCGGTCGTCGACATGGGCTTCCTGTTCGCCTTCGGCGCGATCAATCTCGGTCTCGGGCTGGCGCTGTTTTCCACCGGCGCGCGACTGATCCCGGCAGCCTATGCCGCGCTGCTCGCCACGTTCGAGACGCTGCTCGGCCCGGTCTGGGTCTGGCTGGTGCACGGCGAGGTTCCCTCGCAGCGCACGCTCGTCGGCGGTTCGATCGTCTTCGCCGCGCTGCTCGTCCACATCGGGCTGGAGTTCCGGCGCCAGATGCGGCCGCAGCGGCCCGGCACCACCGGCCTGCCCCTGCCGGACTGAGCGGGCCGCCGATCGCGCGCCCCGGCGGTCCCGTGCCTGGCAATCCCGCGATCGAGCGCGCCCCATTGACAGAATTGTGACGGTCGGGGCAGCCTGTAGCAATCGGCAACAACAAGACAGGCTCATCTTGCCCCTCTCGGAACCCGGCGCCGTGCTCGCCGGCACAAACACAGAACCATCGATCGCCACTGCTTCGCTCGCCGCGGCTACTGAGCCAATCCTTCCCGCAGACGACGACGGTTCCCGTTTCATATCCCCGGACCACGAGGCGGAGTATCGCGCCTTCGTCGAAAGACATCCGGATATCGAGGCGGTCGAGTTCCTGATGGTCGATCCCAACGGCGTCATGCGCGGCAAGTGGGCGCCGGGCGACGCGCTGAAGAAGGCCTTCCAGGAAGGCGTCAACTTCCCGATGTCGCTGCACGGTCTGGACGTATGGGGCCGCGAGGTGAGCGAGACCGGGCTGCACATCGAGACCGGCGACATGGACGGCTACTGCCGCGCCACACGCGGGTCGCTGTCGATGGTGCCCTGGGCCAAGCGCCGCACGGCTCAGGTCCTGCTGCAGACGTTTTCACCGGAAGGCGAACCTTTCATGGCCGATCCGCGCCAGGTGCTGAAGAAGAAGGTCGCGGAGGTCAACGCGAAGGGCTTCTTCCCGGTGGTGGCCTTCGAACTCGAATTCTACCTGCTCGATCCGGAACTCGAATGGAGCGACGGCATGCCGGGGCCGGTCGGTGCAGCGGCAGGACCGGACCGGCTGCGCATGTACGGGCTCGACGACCTCGCCGAACATGCGGCGCTGTTCGACATGATCCGCGACGCCGCCGACGCACAGAAGCTGCCGATCGATACTATCATCAAGGAAGCGGCGCCCGGACAGTTCGAGGTCAACCTGAAGCACCGCAACGACCCGCTGCGCGCGGCCGACGACGTCATCATGCTGCGGCGCATCGTCATGGGCTGCGCCCGCGCGCACGGACTGCAGGCCACCTTCATGGCCAAGCCCTTCCTCGAATATGCCGGCAACGGCATGCATGTGCACGCGTCGATGCTCGATGCCGCCGGCAAGAACATGTTCGGTGGACCCGGCGGGCGCAGGAAGCTCGAGGCGGCGGTGGCGGGGCTGCTCCAGAGCATGCCGGAATCGCTGCTGCTCTTCATCAACACCTGGAACGGCTTCCGCCGCATCACGCCGGGTTCCTATGCACCGACCCGCGCGGTGTGGGCGGAGAACAACCGGTCGGTCGCGCTTCGCATTCCGGTCTCCAACGATGCCAACCGCCGCGTCGAGCACCGCATCGCCGGTGCCGATGCCAATCCCTACCTGGTGATGGCAGCGCTCATCCAGGGCATGGTCGAGGGGATCGAAGGCGATCTCGTGCCGCCGCCGCCGATCCAGGGAAACGCCTACGACGAGGAAGGACTGTCGCTTCCCGACGACATGGACGACGCGCTGCAGTTGATGGCGAAAGGCAGTTTCGTCGACCGGGCGCTCGGCCCGCTCCTGTCCAAGGTCTACCGCGATCTGAAGCGAGCGGAGATCGTCGCATTCTGGAGCGAAATCACGCCTTTGGAACGGACGACCTATCTTTGACCGATGCGCGGAAATTGGCGCTTGTCGCAGTGCAAAAACGCCAATAGTCTCAATGAAGTGAAACTTGGCCGCGTTGCATCACTCGCGCGAGCCGGGAAACGGGGCAAGACAAGAGGAGAAATCGCGATGAAGCTAAAGGGACATCTGTTGGCGGCCACGGCGCTCGCCGCGCTCGTCTCGTCCGGGGCGTGGGCGCAGGATCGGACCGTCAACGTCTACAACTGGTCCGATTACATCGACGACTCCATCCTGGAAGACTTCACGAAGGAGACCGGCATCAAGGTCGTCTACGACGTGTTCGATTCCAACGAGATCCTGGAGACGAAGCTGCTCGCCGGCGGCACGGGCTACGACGTCGTCGTGCCGACGGGCACCTTCCTCGCCCGGCAGATACAGGCGGGCGTTTTCCAGAAGCTCGACAAGTCCAAGCTGCCGAACCTCTCCAACATGTGGGATGTGGTCTCCGACCGCACGGCCAAGTACGATCCGGGCAATGACTACTCCATCAACTACATGTGGGGCACCACCGGCATCGGCTACAACGTCAACAAGGTCCAGGATGCGCTCGGCATCGAGAAGATCGACAGCTGGGACGTGGTCTTCAATCCCGAGATGATCGCCAAGCTCGCCGATTGCGGTGTCTACATGCTGGATGCGCCGGCCGAGATGATCCCGGCCGCGCTCAACTATCTCGGGCTCGATCCGAATTCGACCAGCCCCGACGATCTCGGCAAGGCCGAGGAACTGCTCCTGTCGATCCGCCCGTCGATCCGCAAGTTCCACTCGTCCGAATACATCAACGGGCTCGCCAATGGCGACATCTGCCTGGCCGTCGGCTGGTCGGGCGACATGTTCCAGGCACGCGACCGTGCGGCCGAAGCCGATCAGGGCGTGGCGATCGACTATTCGATCCCGAAGCAGGGCGCGCAGATGTGGTTCGACCAGATGGCGATCCCGGCCGACGCGCCCCACACCGAAGAAGCGCATGAGTTCCTGAACTACATGATGCGGCCCGAGGTGATCGCGAAGGCCTCGAACTACGTCTTCTATGCCAACGGCAACGCGGCTTCGAAGGACCTGCTCGACGAAGAGGTCATCGGCGATCCGGCCGTCTATCCGGACGACGAGACCATGAACAAGCTCTTCACCACCGTTCCGCTCGATGCAAGAACGCAGCGCCTGGTGACGCGGATCTGGACACGGGTCGTGACGGGTCAGTAGGCGAAGGATCCGGCCCCCGGCGGCAACGCCGGGGGCCTCGCTTTCGGGGAAGCGGTTAACCTGGGGACCACATGAAATCGCTCGGCAGCATTCGCAGAAGCTTCGCGCCCTGGGCCGATCCGGCCGCCAAGCCCTACATTTCCTTCGAGAACATCACCAAGCGCTTCGGCGACTTCACCGCCGTCAACAACCTCTCGCTCGACATCTACGAGCGCGAGTTCTTCGCCCTGCTCGGCGCGTCGGGCTGCGGCAAGTCCACGCTGCTGCGCATGCTGGCCGGCTTCGAGGAGCCGACGTCTGGCCGCATCCTGCTCGACGGCCAGGACCTGCGCGGCATCCCGCCCTACCGGCGGCCCGTGAACATGATGTTCCAGTCCTACGCGCTGTTCCCGCACATGAGCGTGGAACAGAACATCGCCTTCGGCCTGAAGCAGGACGGCATGCCCAAGGCGCAGATCGCCGAGCGCGTCGCCGAGATGCTGAAGCTGGTCAAGCTGGAGCAGTTCGCAAGACGCAAGCCGCACCAGCTGTCGGGCGGCCAGCGCCAGCGCGTCGCGCTTGCCCGCTCGGTCGCCAAGCGGCCGAAGGTGCTCCTGCTCGACGAGCCGCTCGGCGCGCTCGACAAGAAGCTGCGCGAGGAGACGCAGTTCGAGCTGATGGACCTGCAGCAGAATCTCGGCCTCACCTTCGTGGTCGTCACGCACGACCAGGAGGAGGCCATGACCATGGCCGACCGCATCGCGATCCTCGACAAGGGCGAGGTGATGCAGGTGGCGACGCCCGCCGAGATCTACGAGGCGCCGGCCTCCCGATTCGTGGCCGGCTTCGTGGGAACGGTCAACCTGCTCGAAGGTCGCGTGATGTCGCGCGACGGCGCGACCCTGCGCATCAAGGGCGCCAGCGGCGCCGAAATCCTCGTCGAGAACGCCCCGGACAGCGTCAGTTCGGGAGAGGTTGCATTCGCGATCCGGCCCGAGAAGATCAAGGTCTCGCCGCGCCAGCCGGCCGAGGGAACGCCCAACGTCATGGCGGGCGAGATCTTCGACCTCGCCTATCTCGGCGACATGACGGTCTACCACGTCCGTCTGGCCGACGGGCAGGTCGTCAAGGCGAGCGCGCTGAACAGCGCGCGTGTCAGCGAGGACCAGCTGACCTGGAACGACCGCGCCTTCGTGTCCTTCGCGCCGGATGCCGGCGTCGTGCTGACGAGGTAGCGCCATGGCACAGTCGATGGCATCGGACCGGCCAGACGCCGCCCCCGCGGTCTCCAGCGGCGGGCTCGGCAAGGCCGTGGGCAACCGCCTGGTCATCATCGTCCCCTACCTCTGGCTCTTCGTCTTCTTCCTCGTTCCCTTCCTGATCGTCTTCAAGATATCGCTGTCGACCACGGCCATCGCCATGCCCCCCTATGTCCCGGTCTTCGGGCTGGAGGACGGTCTGTCGGGGCTCATCGCCAGTCTCGGCGAACTGACGCTCGACAACTATCTGTGGCTGACGGACGACGCCCTCTACTTCAACGCCTATATCTCCAGCATCACCATCGCCGCGGTCTCGACGCTGATCACGCTGGCCGTCGGATTCCCCATCGCCTACGGCATGGCGCGCGCGCCGACGTCGCTGCGGCCGACACTGCTGATGCTCGTCATCCTGCCGTTCTGGACGAGCTTCCTGATCCGGGTCTACGCCTGGATCGGCATCCTCAAGCCCGAAGGCCTGCTCAACCAATTCCTCATCTGGACGGGCGCGATCGACTCGCCGCTGCTCATCCTCAACACCAACACCGCGATCTACATCGGCATCGTCTATTCCTATCTCCCCTTCATGGTGCTGCCGCTCTATTCTGCGCTGGAGAAGATGGACTACTCGCTGGTCGAGGCGGCGCAGGATCTCGGCTGCCCGCCGGCCTCGGCCTTCTGGAAGATCACCTTCCCGCTGGCGCTGCCCGGAGTCGTGGCGGGTTCGATGCTGGTCTTCATTCCGGCGATGGGCGAGTTCGTCATCCCCGACCTGCTCGGCGGCTCGCAGACGCTGATGATCGGCAAGACGCTGTGGAACGAGTTCTTCAACAACCGCGACTGGCCGGTGTCCTCGGCGGTCGCCGTCATCCTCTTGCTGCTCCTCGTCGTGCCGATCATGCTGTTCCAGCAGGCACAGGCGCGGTCGCTGGAAAAGGGCAGGTGAGGGCGGCGCGATGAATACCACCTGGTCACGCTTCAACATCGCCTCGATCGTGCTGGGCTTTGCCTTTCTCTATCTGCCGATTGTCCTGCTCGTCGTCTTCTCCTTCAACGAGTCCAAGCTGGTCACGGTCTGGTCCGGCTTCTCGACCAAGTGGTACGGGGAGCTGTTCCGCAACCAGGGCCTCATCGACGCGGCCTGGGTGACGGCGCGCGTCGCCTTCATCTCGGCGAGTTTCGCCACCGTGCTCGGCACGCTCGCCGCACTGGCGCTCACCCGTTACACGCGCTTCCGCGGCCGGATGCTGTTCTCCGGCATGGTGTTCGCGCCGCTGGTCATGCCCGAGGTCATCACCGGCCTGTCGCTTCTGCTGCTCTTCGTGGCCATCGGCCTCGACCGCGGCTTCCTCACCGTGACGCTCGCCCACATCACCTTCTCGATGTGCTTCGTGGCCGTCGTGGTGCAGTCGCGGCTGATCACTTTCGATCGCTCGCTGGAAGAGGCGGCGATGGATCTCGGCGCGACGCCGGTGAAGACCTTTTTCGCCATCACGCTTCCGGTGATCCTGCCGGCGATCGTGTCCGGCTGGATGCTCGCCTTCACGCTGTCGCTCGACGACCTGGTGATCGCAAGCTTTGCCTCGGGGCCGGGCGCGACCACCCTGCCGATGAAGATCTACAGCCAGGTGCGGCTCGGCGTGACGCCGGAGATCAACGCCGCCTGCACCATTCTCATCGCCATTGTCGCGGTGGGTGTGTTGATCGCCTCGGTGGTCAACAAGAGCCGCGAAGTGCAGCGCCAGCGCGACGAGCAGGCGGCGCAGCGCACCTGACGCAGACCGGCTCCGGCCCGCCGGTCTTTCGAGGGGCCAACGGCTTTAGCTGCGCGGCGGTCGCAGGAGGTAGATCACCAGCCACACCGGCAGGATCACCATCGATCCGAGCACGATGTTCGGTATCGCCCAGGCGACCCCGCGCTGCAGCATGTCGAGGACGTTGTCCGGCGTGAGGCCGACCTCGGCGAGCACTTCGGCGGCAGTGATGTCGAACGCCGACAGCCCCGCGCCGGTCACGAGCGACACGAGAAGTATCTTCAGCACGGCCGTCACGTAACGCAGCAATCCGCCCTCCGAGACGCTGGTCGCCAGCGGCATCATCATGGCCCATCTGGCATGTTGACAGCCTCGACTGGCGCGACCGTAGCGCGATTCGCGGTGGGTGAGTATCGTGGCCGCTCCACGAATGCGCCGGCGCGCCTATTCCATCGGGAAATCGCTCAGGATCGGCGAGACGAAGGGCGACCGCCACGAACCGCCGACAAAGAAGGCGGCGAGCGGCGCCGCGCCGGTCGGCGCCGTCGTCCCGTCCGGCGCGGCAGGATCGCGGGGCAGGATCGTGCCCGACAGGGCGATGCCCTGTCCGACCAGCGGCAGGATGCCGGTGAATGCGATGACCTGGCTCTGCTGCATCACCTTGGCGGTGTCCAGTCTCGCCACACCGCTCGTGACCGTTGAGCGAACCTCGGCAGACTCGAAGGGAATGGTGCCGGCCGGGACTTCCCGCAACGGGAAGAAGCCGCCCCTGGAGGCCCGCTCCCGGAAGGCCTCGGGATCGAACCAGGCCACGGAGCCGGGTCCGAGCTTGACCGAGATCGACCCCTCTCCCGCTGCCAGCATGGATTCCCAGCGGTCGGCCGGGCCGCCGACGAGGACCGATATCGTCGCGCGCGCCTGCGGCAGGGCGCTCCCGAATCCCATGGCCGTGCCGAAGGCATTGAAATCGACGTCGCTGGCCAGGAAGCGGACTTCCGCCTTGTCGGTGTCGGTCCGCCGATCGATCCGCAGTGCCGCCTGGATCGTACCGCCGAAGGCACTGGCATCGGAGATGTCGAATGCTGCCAGGCCGTCATTGATCTGCGCCGTGGCGGCGAGTTGTCCGAGTTCGAGCGGACCCGCGGTCGCCCGGGCCGCCGACAGCCTCAGGTCGAGCTGCAGCTTCCTTGCGAAGTCCAGTTCGATCGGGCCGCTCCAGCTTCCCGCGTCGCCCGGAAGCTGCACGAAGGTGCCGAGGAGCGCGCTGATGTCGAGCGACTGGAAGGCCAGCGTGCCCGAGAGCGCAGGCGCCTTTCCGGCGAGCGAGACTTCCAGCAGGCCGTTGCCGGGATGGCCGCCGAGCGTCAGCTGCGCGTCTTCCAGCTTCAGGCGCTGGGCGTCGCCGATCAGGCGGCCGGCGATCGAGGCGTTTCCGGCGATGACGCCCGGGGTGATGTCGGCCCGCGACCATTCGAGAGCCCGGCGCAGGGACGGCGAGGAGAGCTTGGCGACGCCGTCGAGGAAGCCGCGCCTGGAGAAGGTCACCAGGCCTTCGAAGCTGCCGTTGAGGGGAGACGAGGCGAGCGAGACCGACGTGCGCGAGTTGCCGCCGGCAAGAAGTGCCAGCGGCTGCTGGACGCTGGCTTCCGTGGAGATGCTCTCTCCGCGCCAGATCGCCTTGAGGCTGATCGATGCCGGCCGGTCGAGCGTCGGCCACGATGCCCGGCCCGTGATGCTGGAAAGGATCTCGTGTTCGCCGGCGGCATTGACGCGGACGACGCGGCCGTCGAGCAGCTCGAGAGAGCCGAGCGGATCGGAGGGCATGCGCGCTGCGTCGGGCTTGGCCGGATTGTCGTCCACGACGACCCGTGCCGCCTCGATGGCGCGCAGCATCCGGCCGCCGCGGGGCGGAATGGGGAAGGGGACGACGCCGTCCTGGTCCGACACCCGCAGCACCGGCCGCAGCAGGCTGACCTTGGTGAAGGTGATGTCGCCCTGGAGCGCGGCGATGGCGGAGAGCTCGATCTGCACCCGCTCGGACTGCAGCACCGGCAGCGCGTCGGGCTTTCCCCATTCCTGCAGCGACACGTCTGCCAGTTCGGCGTGGAAGGACGGCCAGACGTGGATGCGCGGAATGCCGCTCAGGACGACGCGATAGCCGCTCCACGCGCTCAGCTCGGCGGCGATGCGGTTGCGCACGATCTGGGTCGACGCGACGTAGGGAATCAGCGCGATGAAGGCGAGGGAGAGGATCGCCAGCGCCGCGATGGCCCAGATCGTTCGTTTCGCCCCCTTGGATGGCATTGCGCCTCGTCGTCTCCTGCGCTGCTCGCGCGATGACGGCCGCTTCGCGCAGGCCGCGTTGCGAGCCTTTTCAAGCCATTGTGGCCCGCAGATGGCGCTGGCGCGCATCCTTCGGCCGTCTTGCCCTCAAGGCGCGCAATATGCATAACGCATCGCCCACCTGGAGAATGTCCATGTCCCGAACCGCCCCGCTCTGGACCCCTTCGCCCGATGCCATCGAGCACTCGCCGTTTATGGCATTCATGGCGGAAGGGACCAAGCGCGCCGGCAGGTCCCTCTCAAGCTATGAACAACTTCATGACTGGTCGGTAACAGATCGTGAGGGGTTTTGGAAACTGGTCTGGGATTTCTGCGGCGTGATCGGGGAGCGGGGCGCGCGCGACCTGGTCGACGGCGAGCGGATGCCGGGTGCGTCCTTCTTCCCGGATGCGACGCTGAACTTCGCGGAAAACCTGCTCCGCAAGACCGGCGCTGGCGACGGGATGGTGTTCCGCGGCGAGGACAAGGTCGCTTACCGCCTGTCCTGGGACGCGCTGCGCGCCATGGTGTCGAAGCTGCAGCAGGCATTCGCCGCCGAGGGCGTGAAGGCGGGCGATCGCGTCGCGGCCATGATGCCCAACATGCCCGAGACGATCGCCGCCATGCTCGCGGCCGCGTCGCTCGGTGCGATCTGGTCGTCCTGCTCGCCCGATTTCGGCGAACAGGGCGTGCTCGACCGGTTCGGCCAGATCGAGCCGGTCGTCTTCGTCACCGTCGATGGCTACTGGTATGCCGGCAAGCGCATCGAGGTCGGCGAAAAGGTGGCCAAGGTGGTGGCGAAACTGCCGACCGTCCGGCGCACGATCGTGGTCGACTATCTCGGCGGCGCGGAAGCGGTCGCTTCCGCCGTGCCCGACGCCCGCACCCTCGCGGCGACGCTCGCCGCGCATGACGAGAAGCCGCTGACCTTCGCGCGGCTGCCGTTCGCGCATCCGCTCTACATCCTGTTCTCCTCGGGCACGACGGGCATCCCGAAATGCATCGTGCATTCGGCCGGCGGGACGCTTCTCCAGCATCTCAAGGAACAGCGGCTGCATGCCGGCATCGGCGAGGGCGACCGCTTCTTCTACTTCACCACCTGCGGCTGGATGATGTGGAACTGGCTGGTCTCCGGCCTCGCCACGGGCGCCACCCTGCTGCTCTACGACGGCTCGCCCTTCCATCCGGACGGCAACGTCATCTTCGACTATGCCCAGGCGGAGAAGATGACCTATTTCGGCACCTCGGCGAAGTTCATCGACGCGGTCCGCAAGTCGGGCCTGGAGCCGATCCGCACGCACGACCTGTCGTCGGTCCGCGTGATCTCGTCGACGGGCTCGCCGCTGTCGCCGGAAGGCTTCGACTTCGTCTATTCCGGCATCAAGGCCGACGTGCATCTCGCCTCCATCTCCGGCGGCACCGACATCGTGTCCTGTTTCGTGCTCGGGGTCCCCACGCGCTCCGTTTGGAGCGGCGAGATCCAGGGCGCGGGTCTGGGCATGGCGGTCGAGGTCTGGAACGACGATGGCCAGCCGGTGCGCGGCGAAAAGGGCGAGCTCGTCTGCACCAGAGCCTTCCCGTCGATGCCGGTGATGTTCTGGAACGATCCCGACGGCGCCAAGTACCGTGCCGCCTATTTCGAGCGTTTCGACAACATCTGGTGCCACGGCGATTTCGCCGAGGTGACCGAGCATGACGGCTTCATCATCCATGGCCGCTCCGACGCGACGCTCAACCCCGGCGGCGTGCGCATCGGCACGGCCGAGATCTACAATCAGGTCGAGCAGATGGAGGAGATCGTCGAGGCCATCTGCATCGGCCAGGATTTCGACGACGACGTGCGCGTCGTGCTGTTCGTGCGGCTGGCGCCGGGCGTGGCGCTCGACGCGGACCTCGAGAAGCGCATCAAGGCGAAGATCCGCACCGGCGCCAGCCCGCGCCACGTGCCCGCAAAGATCGTGGCGGTCAGCGACATCCCGCGCACCAAGTCCGGCAAGATCACGGAACTCGCGGTGCGGGACGTGGTGCACGGCCGTGCGGTGAAGAACAAGGAGGCGCTGGCCAACCCGGAGGCGCTGGATCTCTTCCGCGACCTGCCGGAGCTGAAGGTCTGAGCGGTCGGGCCGCTGTGGTTAAGAAAGGGTAACCGGGAAATTTACCTCGTTGAAAGGGACCGGTCCAATATTTAAACCTCTCCTTAACCGGGTAAGGTTTCGTTAAGGGTTCGGCCCGATACTCCTCGTTAACTTGAGGGAGAAATCCCGCGCCTGTTCCAGGCAATGTTTCGCTCAAGTCCTCGTTTTGACAGCAATCCCAATTCGACGGGGCGTTCGCAAGAACGCCCCGCTTTTTTTGCGCGGCCGGACAGGGCGTCGCCGGATTTCGGCCGCGGGCGTTCGCCGCGGGTGCCGCGCTACAGCGCCGCGTCGCCGTCGCGCATCAGGGCGCCAGACAGCAAGACAACCGGCACCAATGCGGTGACGATGATCAGCAGCGCAGCAATGGCGCCGTCCTCCACCACGCCGCGCGAGGCATTCTCGTAGACATGGGTCGCGAGCGTCGAGAAGCCGAAGGGGCGCAGCAGGATCGTCGCCGACAGTTCCTTCACGGTGTCGACGAAGACGAGAACGGCGGCGGTGAAGAGGGCCGGCCGCAGCAGCGGCAGCAGGATCTCGCGCGCGCTCGCCAGCGGCGGCCTGCCGAGGCTGCGGGCGGCCTCGTCGATGTTGCGCGGGAGTTTCTCCAGCCCCGAGCGGATGGCGCCTTCGGCCAGCGCCAGGAAACGGATCGTGCAGGCAAGCACGACCGCACCCGCCGAGCCGGTGAGGAGCAGGCCGGTCGAGACGCCGAAAGTGTCGCGGGCGAAGGTGTCGAGCGTGTTGTCGAAGCGGGTCAGCGCAAACAGGAGCCCGAGCCCGAGGATGGTGCCCGGCACCGCATAGCCGCCTGCCGCGAGGCGGGAAACGACCGTCATCGCCGCCGTGCGGGAGAGGCGCGCCGCGTTCATCACCACGAGCGCGCTTGCGACCGTCAGCAGCGCCGTCGCGCCGGCGGTGACGATGCTGTTGACGAAGGCCGCGTGCAGCGCCGGGCTGGCGATCTGGTCCAGCCGGCGGCTCGCATAGTCGCCGAACACGGTGAGCGGGATGCCGAAGCCCGCCAGCACCGGAAGCATCGCCGACAGTGTCGCCAGTGCGGCGCGCCAGCCGGCGAGGCGCACGCGGGGCGGCTTGGCCTTCATCTGCGTCGCGCGGGCGCCGTGGAAGCGCTGCTTGCGCCTTGCCCATTGCTCGGCCCAGACGAGGCCGAGCACCAGCACCAGCATCAGCATGGCGATCTGGGCTGCGCCCTCGAGGCTGCCGCGGTTGAGCCAGGTCGAATAGACCGAGAAGGTGAGCGTGCGCACGCCGAGATATTCGACCGCGCCGATGTCGTTGATCGTCTCCATCAGCACCAGCGCGACGCCGGCCAGGATGGCGGGGCGGGCGACCGGCAGCAGGATGCGGAAGAACACCTTGGCGGGGCCGGCGCCGAGGGTCCGCGCGACGTCGGCGATGTTGCGGCCCTGCATGATGAAGACCACCCGGGCGGTCAGGTAGACGTAAGGGTAGAGCACCGACGACAGGACGATGGCCGCGCCGCCCGTCGTCCGGATGTCGGGAAACCAGTAGTCGCGCATCGTCTGGAAGCCGAAGAGCGCGCGGATGGCGCTCTGCACCGGTCCGGTGAAGTGGAAGAACTCGCCGAAGGCGTAGGCGGCGAGGTAGGTCGGCACCGCGAGCGGCAGCACCAGCGCCCAGGCCAGGATCCGCCGCAGGGGGAAATCATAGGCCACCACCAGCCATGCGGTAGTGACGCCGATCGACGCCGTGCCGCCCGCCACCAGCAGGAGCAGCCAGAGGGTCGTCCGGGCGGAGCCGGGCAGGACGTTGCGGGCGAGGTGGGGCCAGTCCGCCCCCGTGCCCGTGACGGCGATCGCGGCAAGCACGGCGACCGGAACGAGCACGATCGCGGCGATGACGAGCGCCAGGACGAACGCGACCGGGTGCCGCTCGCGGCGTGCGCGCGCGGGCAGGGCGATGCCTGAGGCGGTGTCTCTGCGGCTGGTTTCCTGCATCAGGCGCTCAAGAAAAAGGGTCCGCGTCGGTTACCCGCGCGGACCCCGTCATGCAAGCGACCTTCGTCGCCAGGGCGATCAGCTGGCCGGGCCGTCGTCGAGGCCGACGCGATCGACCATCTCGGAAGCCGCCTTGCGGTGCGCGGCGATTTCGGCCAGCGGCAGCGTGTCGGCGTTGAGCGCGCCGAAGGACTTCACGATGTCGGACGGCTCGACATCCGGCGAGGCGGGATATTCGAACACCTCGGCCGCGTAGATCTTCTGGGCTTCGACGCTCGCCAGGAATTCCATCAGCTTCAGCGCATTGTCGCGGTTCGGCGCGTTCTTGGCCATCGCCATGCCGGAGATGTTCACGTGCGTGCCGGAATCGTCGATCGAGGGGAACACCACGTTGATGGCCTTCGCCCAGTCCTTCTGCTCCGGCTCCTTCTCGTTCGTCATCATCAGGCCGACATAGTAGGTGTTGCCGAGCGCGAGGTCGCACTCGCCGGCCATGATGGACTTCGCCTGGCCCCGGTCGTTGCCGTCCGGCTTGCGGGCGAGGTTGGCCTTGAAGCCCTTCATCCACTCCTCCGTCTTCTCCTCGCCCCAATGCGCGATGAGGGCCGAGAAAAGGGCGAGGTTGTAGTCGTGCTGGCCCGAGCGGACGCAGATCTTGCCCTGCCATTTCGGGTCGGCGAGATCGGCATAGGAGATGTCGGTGTCGGCGACGCGGTCCTTGGAGGCATAGATGACGCGGCCGCGCTTGGTGACGCCGAACCAGTGGCCTTCCGGATCGCGATACTCGGCCGGCAGCGCCTCGTTGATGTCGGCGTCATCGACGGCCTGCGTGATGCCCTTGTCCTTGGCGGCGGCGAGGCGGGCGATGTCGACGGTGAGGATCACGTCGGCGGGCGAGTTCGCGCCTTCGGCTGCGATCCGCTCCTCCAGGCCCTTGTCCAGGAACAGGACTTCGGTTGCGATGCCCGTCTCTGCCGTGAAGGCGTCGAGCACGGGCTTGATCAGGTCGGGCTGCCGGTAGGAATAGACGTTGACCACACCGTCAGCCTGGGCGGCCGGCAGGATGGCGAAGGTCGAAGCGAGCGCGGCTGCGGCAAGACCCATGCGGGAAAAACTTGGCGTGAGGCGGGACATGGAAGCTCCTCTTGTCTGCGACGTCCGCCGCTCCTTGTCCCAGGCTTACGGTCCGGTCAAGGGTATTGCGAAGCAATATCAGGAGTTTGGAAGAATTCTAAACTGAAGCGATCAGGATTTGTGAAGCTAAATCAGAGGCAACCGCTCAACAATTAGCCGTGGACGGGATATCACGTTCTCGTGATCTCTTTTCCCCGTGCCGACCGACTGTGTCAGTCGGCCAGCACGCGCGTGGAGGGAAAGCAGATTTCCACCAGCGTTCCTTCGCCGGGGGCCGAGTTGATGGTGAAGCGGGCGCGGTTTGCCTCCACCATGGCCTTGGTCAGCGGCAGGCCGAGACCGGTGCCGTCGTTGCGCGTCCGTTTCAGCGAATTGATCTGCTTGAACGGCTTCAGCGCCTGTTCGATCTCGGCGCTCGACATGCCGATGCCGGTGTCGCGCACGCGCATGACGACGTCGCCCGACGCCTCGTAGGCGGTCGAGACGATCACCTGGCCACCGGGCTGCGTGAAGCGCACCGCGTTCGACAGCAGGTTGAGGCCGATCTGGCGGACGGAGCGGAGATCGGCCACCACCTCGGGCAGGCGCGAGGCGAAGCTCGAGCGGATGATCACGCGTTCGCGGTTGGCCTGGGGCTGCATCATCGCCACCGTCTCGGCCAGCACGTCGTTCAGCGACACGGCCTCGTAGGCCATCTCCTGCTCGCCCGCCTCGATCTTGGAGATGTCGAGCAGGTCGTTGACGATGTCGAGCACGAGATTGCCCGAGCGGTTGATGTCGCGCAGGTAGTCGCGGTAGCGTTCGTTGCCGATCGGGCCGAACTTCTCGTCCATCATCAGCTCCGAGAAGCCGATGATGGCATTCAGCGGCGTGCGGATCTCGTGGCTGACGCGGGCGAGGAATTCCGATTTCTGCGACGAGGCCCGCTCGGCGAGCGTCCGCGCCTTTGTCAGTTCCTCTTCCGCCCGCTTCCAGGAGGTGATGTCGCGCAGCACAGCGCAGAAGCCGTTGCCGCCCGGCAGGCGCCCGATGGTCATGAACAGCGGGATGAAGCGGCCCTGCGCCTCGCGTCCGATCACCTCGCGGCCGTCATTGAGAACGCTCGCGACGCCATTGTCGGACAGGCCCTGCAGGTAGTCCCGCGCCGCCCGCTGGCTCTCGACCGCGAGCAGGGCGGCGAAGGGCTTGCCCGCAACCTCGCTGTCATCATAGCCGAACAGCGCTTCGGCCGGCCGGTTGATGGAGCGGATGGTGCCGTCCGGCGCGATCACCACGACGCCGTCCGTCGCCGTGTCGAGGATCGTGCGCATCTCCTCGACGCGGTCGGCGAGGTCGGAGTCCGGACGATCGTCTGTCTCGTCCTGCGGCTGGTCGGCGGGGCGCAGTGCGAGAAGCAGCGCCTTGCCGCGCCCCCACGCGATCGACTGGAGATGCGCGCGGACCGGAATGGTCGTGCCGTCCCGGCGTCGCAGCAGGGCGGCGTGCGCCGGCGCGTCCGACGCGTCGGATGCCGCGCCGGGTTCGGCAAACAGCGCGCCCAGACCGCCGGCGTTCTCGAGATCGCCCAGCGTGGCATAGCCGGTGAAGTCGAGGAAGCTCTGGTTGGCGAAATGGAGCACGTCGCCGGCGTGGACCAGCATCGGCAGGGGCAGGCGGGCAAGCACCGCCTGGCCTGCGCCGGGTTCGGTGGGGGCATCCTCGGCTGCGGCCGGCGGCAGGCTATCGCCGGTCGGGAGCGATTCGAGCGGCGGTTCGGCGGGCGATGCTCCGCCCGTCGCGTTCCGGCCTGCGTGGCCGTTCTCGTTGTCGGCCGCCGGACGCGCGTCCTGCTCGATCGACCCCAGGGCAGCCGGCGGCTGCTCTGCCATGGGCGGCGCGGCGTCGCGTTCGCGGACCGCTGCCGGCTCTCCGGCGATGGCCGCAGCGGCCTCGGGCTGCGCTCCGTCGTCCTGCGGGATCTCCGCCACGGGCTCCTCGCCGTCAGGGGTTCCTGACTGGACCGGGGCCGCCGGCGGAACCTCGGAGGTGAGCGGCTCCTCCGACAGTTCTTCCTCGACCTCGATGAAGAAGGGATTGGTCGAGCGCGGGAGGGCGGGACCATCGTCCGTCCGGTCGGGGAAGGCTGGCTGCTCGAAAAGAGCCGGCTCTCCCGGGCGGACGGGGTCTTCAACGAGGGCAGGCTCCTGCGGGCGGGGAGGCGTCTTGTCTTCCGGCTCGGGCGGGATGCTTGCGGGTGTCCCCGCGGCCGGCGCAGCGGTCTCCTCGCCTGCGGCGGCCGCTGCGGAGCCGATCGTCTCGGCAGTCCCCTTCGGCCTTGCGCTCTCCGCCGCTTCCTCGCGCGGCTCGGTGACCTTCTTCAGCCGGTCGCCGATCTCGCGGAAGGCGTTGCGCTCGCCGGGCGAGAGATTGCGCTCGACGGTCGGCGGCCGATGTTCGGCCAGCCGGATGATCTTGTCCGAGAACCGGCGCGAGCGGGCCTCGTCGAGCGGAATGACGGTCGTCCCGGCGCTGCCCTGCTCGCCGGAAACCTCCTGCGGCGGAAGAGCGACGTCGGTGGTCTCGACCGGGCCTTCGTCGGCATCCGTCGGCCGTCCGTTCTCCTGCCCGTCGTCCGGGCCAGGCAGGTGGGGCGCGCCTTCCGCGGCGGACGCCTCCGTCGACGCTTCCTCCGGCGTGTACCGTTCGGGATCAACCGGCTCGACTTGTTCCGGCACGGCTGCGGGGACGAAGACGGAATCGGCCGGCCGTGCGATGCCGAAGCCGCGGAAGCCCTCGAAGCGGCGGTCGCGGGCATAGATCGGCAGCGCGGCCAGATCGACGGGCGTCCGCCATCCCGTGCCGACGAGCGGCCAGAGCACCGTCTTGCCGGACCAGGTATCGCGGCGCGCCAGAAGGCCTTCGATCTCGCCCTTCGGATCGATGCCTAGTTCGCCTGCGAGGTCGGCGAAGGAGCGGCCGATCACCGCCGCTTCGCTTGCCCCGACCGCGGCCAGGAAGTCGCGCGACATGGCGCTGAAGCGCCCCTCCGCATCGGTCCGCCAGGCGAAGCGGACCGGGGCGGCGGTGCGGGTGAAGAGCAGTTCGGCCGCCTCGACCGGTTCCGGTTGCCGGACCGGTTCGGCCGGTTCGGGCCGTTCCTCGCCCGGTGCCGGGCCTGCCGCCGGCTCGCCGGCGGGGTGGGCCATGGTCGGCGCCTCGTCCGCGCCGGGATCGCCGGCCGGGCCGTCGGCATGCTCGGCGGACGCAGCCCCGGCCTCGCCGGCTCCGGCGGGCGCGTCGCCCTCGAAGTACCAGCGATCGATGGGGCTCCGCTGCGAACGGTCTCCGGCCGCCGCGTCCGGCACCGGGGACGACGCGTCTGGCGCCTGCGCTGCGCCATCCGCGTCAGCGGAGGCTTTCTTCAAGGATGCTGCTGGCGTGTCGTCACGCTGCGCTGCGGCGTCTTCCCCGCGTCCCGAACGGGCCAGGGCCGTGGCACCGCCCGCCGCAGTGGCCGCAGGCTCGTCCTTAGGCGCCCGGTCCGGCGTCGGGGTCGGCGCCTCGTCGGGAAAATCGGCTGCGCGGTAGAATTCCGGATCGTCGACGACGACGAGGAGGTGTACCGCCGGGTCGTCCGACAGGCGGGCGATGCCTGCGGGAATGCGGCCATTGGCGGCGGCGATGCGACGCTTCACAAGGCGGTCGGGCGCATCGGTCACGTCGGCCACCATGGCATCCACGGTCGCCGATATGATGCCGAGTTCCTCGTACCCGGGCGCGGAGGCGACGATCCGGCCCGCCCGCAGGTATGCGGCATAGTAGCCGGCCTCGGTGAAGCCCGAGATCGCCCGTGCGGCGATCTCTGCTTGATCGCGCGCGCCGGCGGCAGCCGCCGGAGCGGCCAGCAGGATCGCCCGTTCGCCGTCAGGCAGGCGGATCGCGCTCGCCAGCAGGCTGACGGCGCGGCTGGTGTGGCCGGCGGCGAGGCGGAGCAGCAGCGAGCGGTCGGCACCGATGTCGGGATAGCCGGGCGAGGCGGCGATCTGGCGCTTCTGCGCGAGCCCCAGGCCCGCAGCCGCGCCCATGATGGCCTCGATGTCGGGATAGCCGAACAGGCGCGCGCCCGGGCCGTTCGCCCAGATGACCTCTTCGAGGTCGCTCGACAGGATCGCCAGCGCGTCGCCTGCGGCAAAACGTCCGCGCACGTCGTCGAGCACCGCGATGTCGATGAACGAATACTCGCTAGCTGACATGTCCCGAACGATCCCGATCTACAGGCGCCGCCTCGCCTGACCTTAACGCTTTGTTAATAAAAGACCCCGTCGCCAAGGTCCACAATTCCGGGTGGCATTGCGACTGTTTTCTGCCTCCGTGGTTAATCCGGCCGCCCTCATGGTGCGTTGCAAGAAAAATGTTGCAATGCACAAGATTGATGCCTATATTGTGGGCATATGACGCGCAAACGGTTCGCGTCAGCCCGTCCCCACCTGAAAGGATAGAGACAGATGTCGAAAGCCGCCAAGACTGCCGAGACCATCGAATTCCCCACCTTCGACGCGTCCAAGGCCACCGACCAGTTCCGCGCCTTCGCCGAGAAGGGCGTCGAGCAGTCGAAGGAGGTCTATTCCAAGATGAAGGCCTCCGCCGAGGACGCCCAGAAGACCGTCGAGACCGCGATGGAGACCATGAAGAAGGCCGGCAGCGAGATGTCGCTGAAGGGCATCGGAGCGCTGCGCGCCGGCGCCGAAGCCGACTTCTCCTACATGGAGTCGCTCGTCAAGGCCAAGTCGCTCTCCGAGGTCATCGAGCTGCAGACCACCTACATGCGCAAGCGCATGGAGATGGTGGTCGATCAGGCGAAGGACATGCAGTCCGCTTCGACCAAGATGGCCGAAGAGATCTCCAAGCCTGCCAAGGACGCCTTCGAGAAGACCATGAAGGAACTCAAGGTCGCCTGAACCGTTCAGGGCCCAAGTGCAGGGGCGCGCATCCTCCTCCCGCGCGCCTCCTGAGCAAAAGGCCGGCCCCGCAAGGGCCGGCCTTTTCCATATACGCCTCCGCTGCCCATTGCGCGCCACCCGGGCGGGCGCGGCGGCAGTGTCGCGAGAACGGCTCCGCAAGGCCGTTTGCGGACTTGCAATCAGGGTCGTTTGACCTTATTGCACACTCGCTTCGCACGAAAGCGCGTGCGGTTGTAGCTCAGATGGTTAGAGCGCCGGATTGTGGATCCGGAGGTCCTCGGTTCGATCCCGAGCAACCGTACCATTTTCCCACCCGACAAAAGAACCGCGCGTCCCGGCCGTATCGGGATCGGGTTCGGCCTGTTCCGGTCGGCCCCCCCGCCCGCGACTTGCTTCAGGCGCCTGTGCCGCCCGCCATCGGCTCCTCGTAAACCCGCCGTTTACCATGCCGCAGCGCACGCGCCGGCCCGCGTGCGGGCAACGGAACATTGCCCTTGGGGCGCGGTTCTCTCCCCGGTTGCAGTTCGGCAGCGGGGTAGGACATGGGCGCGGAGAAACGGAAGGCCGTGCGGCATCGGGCGTGTCTGCGAGCCGACATCCAGGCGAGGTGCCTGTTTCTCGGCGGCTACATCCTCGACATGTCCGACGGAGGCATGCGCGTCTCGACGGATTCCGTCGCGGAAATCTGGGCCGGAGACCGCGTGGAGGTCCGTTGCCGGGAACTCGGCCTGCTGACCGGGACCGTGAGGTGGCGCAGCCCGGGCGAGTTCGGCGTCCTCTTCGACGAATCCACCAACACCGCCGCGAAGGTCCAGCACTTCAAGAAGCTCTTCGTCGCGCCCTGCAGCCCGGCACCCGCGCGGTCTTCACCGCGCCCGCAGGCGTCTCACCAGGCGATGGTTTCGCTCCGGTAGTCGACGAAGCTGCCGGTCTGCGCCATCGAGAATTCCCGGGCCTGCGCGAGCACGCCGGCTGCCGATTCGTCGACGGCGATGTCGGCGTCGCTGCCGCCCATGTCGGTGCGCACCCAGCCGGGATGGACGAGGCGCACGGCGATGCTCTCGGGCGCCAGATCGGTGGCGAGGCCCTGCATGATCTTGTTCACGGCGGCCTTCGAGGCGCGGTAGGCGATCTGGTCCGACTTGGCGTAGCTCATCCGGCCCATGGCGCTGGTGACCGTGACGATGCGGGCGATGCCGTTGCGATCGCGCGCGGCGCGCAGGTTGGGCAGGAAGGTCTGGGCGACGCGCAAGGGGGCGAGCGCGTTGACCTCCAGCGTTTCGCGGAAGCCGTCGAAATCCATGTCGAGGGTCGACTGGCGCGCCGGGCCGATGATGCCGGCATTGTTGACGAGGAGGTCGATCGGGCGGCCGCCCAGCATGTCCGCCGCACGGGCGAGCGCTGCCGCGTCCGTGACGTCGATGCCCTCGATGAACTCGACGCCGGTGCCGGGCGCGGCGGCCGGCCGGCTCCGCACGAGGGCGACGACGGCGAGGCCGTCGCTCGCGGCACGATCGGCCATCGCGCGGCCGATGCCGCGGGCTGCGCCGGTGATGAGAATGGTCTTCTTCATTCCGCGTCGATACGCGCCGGCGCGTTCCGGTTCAACGGGTGCCGGTGCGCAAAGCGGCCGAAACGCACCGCGCCGAAACGAAAAAGGCCCGCCGGACGTGCCTGCGGGATGCGGCCGCCCTCACGGGAGGGGACAGGCGGCCGATCGGGGCAGGGCGGGAGGGCGGCCTGCCGTACTTTCCTGACGATCAGCGGCCGCGGCGCGCGACGTGCGGGATGTCGGCGCGGGTGATGCCGATGTCGTCCAGCTCGCGGTTGGACAGGCGCGACAGCTCGTCGATCGCGCTGCGGAAACGGCGCCAGTTGCGGTAGTTCTTGAGGATGCTCATGATCGGTGTCTTTCTTTCGGGCAATTGCAATCTGATGCGGCTCAGATAGGCGTCATGTTGCAGTGCCGCAAGAGCGCCGAACGCATGGATCGCCTGCGTTTTTTGCATATCGCTCAAGGATTGGGCAGGTGGCGTTTCGCGGCTGCGAAAGAGGCGGGGGGATGGGCGAATGGCGAATGGGGGAGGGGCGAATGGCGAATAGGGAGTAGGGAGTAGGGAGTTGGGAGAGTGGGGAGCGCTGCTGTACCCTCCATTTCGCTATTCGCCCTTCGCCATTCGCTACTCCCTATTCGCCCATTCGCCCGCCCCCCTCAGAACAACGAGCCCTGGCCGCCGCCGCCCGCCTTTCCGGTGCGGGGGCGTGGGCGGGCGGGGCCGTCGCCGGCGATGAGTGCGCCGGTAGAGGCGTCGGCGAACTGCAGCGTCACCTGCTCGCCGGCCGAGAGGCTTGCCGCGCGCTTGACCGGGGCGCCGGCGGCATCGTGGACGACGACGAAGCCGCGCTCCAGAACGGCCTTGTAGGAGAGCGAGGCGTTGAGGCGGCCGGCCTGCGCCAGCCGGTCGGTCAGCCGGGCGAGACGGACGTCGGCGGCGCGGTCGGCGCGGTGGGCGAGGTTTTCCACCCGGTCGTCGCAGGCCGACATGCGGCGCAGGAGTGGCTCTAGCCCGAGCCTCGCGGCGGCGCGGCCCAGCCGGTGCATGCGGTCGCGGCGCAGCGCCAGATGGGCGGCGGGCAGGCGCGCGCCCAGACGGTCGATCGTGCGCGTCGCCTCGGCGATGCGGCGCGAAAGCGTCGCCGGCGTCAGCCGCAGCCGCTCGAAGCGCGCCCGCTTGCGCTCCAGCCCGACGTCGAGGCAACGGTCGAGCCGCGCGGCGGCCTCGTCGAAGCGGCGGCGCGGCAGCGCGAGCAACTGGTCGGCGGAGGGCAGGGCGCGGGCGGCGGCGCGCAGCGCCTGGCGCTTGCGGTCGATGCCGCGCGCCGAACAGCTCCTGAGCCGCGCGCCGAGGCCGGCGAGCGTCGCCTCGAGGTCGGCCTTGACCGGCACCGCCATTTCGGCCGCGCCCGTCGGCGTCGGTGCCCGCACGTCCGCGGCATGGTCGATCAGCGTCCAGTCGGTCTCGTGGCCGACGGCCGAGATCACCGGGATCAGCGATCCGGCCACCGCGCGCACGATGGCTTCGTCGTTGAAGCCCCAGAGATCCTCCAGGCTGCCGCCGCCGCGCGCCACGATCAGCACGTCCGGCCGGGGGATCCGTCCGCCTGCGGCCAGGGCGTTGAAGCCGGTCACCGCCGCCGACACTTCCGCGCCCGTCGTCTCGCCCTGCACGCGCACAGGCCAGACCAGCACGTGCAGCGGAAAGCGGTCGGAGATGCGGTGGATGATGTCGCGGATGACGGCCCCGGTGGGCGAGGTGACGACGCCGATGACCTTCGGCATGAAGGGCAGCAGCTGCTTGCGCGTCGCGTCGAACAGGCCCTCGGCGGCGAGGCGGCGGCGCCGCTCCTCCAGCAGCGCCATCAACGCGCCGGCGCCGGCCGGCTCCAGCCTCTCGATGACGATCTGGTACTTCGAGGAGCCCGGATAGGTGGTGAGCCGCCCCTGCGCGATCACCTCCATGCCCTCCTCGGGGCGGAAGCGCAGGCCGCGGAACGTGCCCTTCCAGATCACCGCCTCGATCCGCGAGCGGTCGTCCTTCAGCGCGAAATAGGCATGGCCCGACGAATGCGGCCCGCGATAGCCGGAAATCTCGCCACGCACCCGCACATTGCCGAAAGCATCCTCCACCGTGCGCTTCAGCGCGTTGGAGATTTCCGAGACGGTGAATTCGGCCGCGTTGGAAGGGGAATCGTTGGCGAGGAGATCGGTCATGGCTCGATGCTAGCGCGGCGGGACGGTGATGGCGAGTGCGGGAGAAGCGGGCAGAGAGGGAGAGGAAATGCGGCGGATCCGGCCAGCGCGGACGGTCTTTTCGCCGGGGTGTGTCGTCCGGTTGGTGAGGAAATGCGGGGACAGTTTACCGAATTCGGGCGACGGGCGCGGATGTTTCGGCCGGAGCGGTCCCGAATTCGGTAAACTGTCCCCGTATTTCCGCCAGCGCCAGCGGGCCGGGAGGCGGCTCTGCCGCCCGGCCAGTCGGACCCGGGAGAAGTTCGGTGCAGCGGCGCGGCCACGTCAGGACGTGTCGTGATACGGCGGCAGCGGGAAGCCGTCCCTGTCGCCGCCGGCCATGGCAAGACGCGCGCCGC
>NZ_JAOAOQ010000070.1 GCF_030398385.1 Aquibium sp. ELW1220
ACCGGCGCCTCGTCGAGGCCGGAAAACCGAAGCGCCTCGCACTCACAGCCGTCATGCGAAAGATCGTCGTCATCGCAAACGCAAGGCTCGCACAACTCGAAGCGCAACTGACTTGATGAGGGCCGTGGAGGGGGCTGCACCCTCCGCCATGTCCGCGCCCGCACCCTTCGTCATCCCGGAACGACGTCCGAGCGCAGCGAAGGACGACGTATCCGGGATCCATGCCTCGGCGGATGCGGTCGGGCGGGACGGTGGAGAAGAGGGTGAACGGTGCCTCGTCTGCGTCGTCCGGCCTTTCGACGAACGCCGAGGCATGGATCCCGGGTCTGCGCCTGCGCTTCGCTCCGGCTTCGCCCGGGATGACGAAGGTGGGGGGGGCCGCAATGAAGTGCCCGCGGACGCAACACCCTCCGGCCAACCCCCCTTCCCTTCGTCATCCCGGAACGGCGTCCGAGCGCAGCGGAGGACGACGTATCCGGGATCCATGCCTCGGCGGTTGCCGTCAGGCGGGACGGTGGAGAAGGACCGGTGCCTCGTCTGCGTCGTCCGGCCTTTCGACGAACGCCGAGGCATGGATCCCGGGTCTGCGCCTGCGCTTCGCTCCGGCTTCGCCCGGGATGACGAAGGTGGGGGGGCGGATACGGGCTGCCGCGCTACGCCTCGTCGCCCAGGTCGTAGAGGGCGCGCAGCATGTCGGAGGCGGTTTCGTAGACGGCGAGGTTGGCGCGCAGGCCGAGGCTGGCTTCCATCATGCTGGTGACCTCGCCGAGGAGGTCGACGTTCGGGGAGGCCACGAAGCCGTCCTGGTCGGCGAAGCTCGCGGAGGGTTCGTAGGCGGCCATGGAGGCGGGGATGAGCGGGCGGACGATGGCGACCGTGCCGCCGCCGGCCGTGGCCGACTGCTCGACGTCGAGCGGCTGGTAGGCCGTGGCCGCGCCGGCGGCCGGGTCGAGCGCGCCGGTGGTACGGGCATTGGCGATGTTGCTCGCCGCGACGTTCAGGCGCGTGCTTTCCGCAAGCATGCCCGAGAGCGCGATGCTGGCCGCATTGCCGATCATGACGGAAGCCCGGTGACGTTCATCGGACTGGCTTTAGGCGCAACCTCTTTCGCGCCGGTTTACCGGATCGGCGGCAATTTAACGAATTGGGCGGGCAGAAGCCGGGCGTGGTATTATCGACGTCGGCGCCGCCCCTCATCCCCCTGCCGGGACCTTCTCCCCGTGGAACGGGGAGAAGGGGCGTGGCCGCAACGGCGACGGCCATGGCAAGTCGGCCTGGCCGGGGCCTCGATCCGGATCCCGCCTGGTCAACCCCAGAGCGCGCGGGCGGCGTCGTGGAGGCCGCGGCGGACCAGGGCGGCGCCGTCGAGGGTCTGGCAGCGGAAGCCGGCGAGGTCGAGCGCGGTGCCGTAGAGCTCGGCCTGCAGGCCCGAGGCGACGAGGCCGACCTCGCGGTCGAGGCCCTGGGCTGCGCGGGCGGCGGCGATCTCGGCGCCGATGAGCAGGCCCGACAGGCGGGCGCGGGGATCGGGTGCGGCGGGGCCGAGGAGCAGGCTTGCTGCGCGCAGCGAGAAGAGCCGGCCGGTCAGCGCGGCGCCCTCGGCCAGCATGTCCGCGACGCCGCCGCGGAAGGCCGGGTCGGCGGGAGCGAAACCGCCCTCGCCCAGCGTGTCCTTCAGGATGGTGTGGCCGCCGATGACGGCGAAGAGCTCGCCGGTCATGAAGGTGGTGAAGGAGACGAGCCGCCCGGCCTCGATGGCGGCCCATTTGGAATGGGTGCCGGGCAGGCAGACGAGGCCGTCGGTGAGGCCGCCCGCCACCGCGCCGGCCAGCTGCGTCTCCTCCCCGCGCATGACGTCCTCGCGGCCGGGCAGGCGCTGGCAGATGCCGGGCAGGATGCGCACGTCGCGGCTCGCGTGCGGGACCACCACGGCGCCCGCGTGCAGCGCGTAGAGGCCGACGGGTGCGGTCAGATAGGGCGCTTCCCGCCAGCCGCCGCGGGCGCCGGCCATGCCGGCGACGATGACCGGCAGATCGGGGGCCGCGCCGAGTGCTGCGAGGTGGCTTTCCATGACGGTCTCGAAGCGGTCCGGCATGCAGGCGCGCATGCCCTCGCCGCTGGCGCGTTCGCCGAGCACGGCGCCCGTGCGGTCGAGCAGCCAGACGCGCAGGTTGGTGGTGCCCCAGTCGATGGCTGCGCAGAAGGGCGTGGTCGAGGTCTGGCCGGTCATCGGTCGTCTCCGGAAAGGGGTCTGGCGGTGTTGGGCTGGTGGTCGTGGTCGGGCGGACGGCGGGCGTGGATCGGGCGTCGGGCTACGGGGCGGGCGGGGCTTCGGCGTCCCGCCTTGCGAGCCGCGCGCCGTCGACGGCGTCGCGGGCCATGTCGTACAGGATGCGCGAGGCGGGCGACAGGGCGCGCTGGGCGTGGGTGATCAGCGAATAGGCGGGGACGCTGATGGCGGCGTCGACGGGGAGGACGACGATGCGCCCGTCGAGCCCGTCCTCGCGGCTGTAGAAATCGGCCACGGCCTTGGCGACCATGGAGACAGCGTTCGACTGGCTGATGTAGGCGAGCGTGAGCAGCAGCGAGGAGGTGGAGAGCACCTTGCCGGGCAGCGGGATCTGGCGGGCCATCAGATGGTTCTCGACCGTGCGGCGCATCAGGTTGCCGCTCGCCTGGAGCACCCAGTCATAGGCGACGCAATCGGCGAGCGTCACGCGGGCCTGGCGCGTCAGCGGATGGCCGCTGCGGGCAATCACGCTGAGCGGCTCGGTGCCGATCTCGGTCAGGGCAAACATCTTCGGGTCGACGTCGCCGAGCAGCCGGCCGATGAAGAAATCGACGCGCGAGGCGAGCAGGTCCTCGGCCAGACGGTCGCTGGTGTCGACCGAGACGGTGATCGAGATCGCCGGGTGGGTGACGCGGGCGCGGCGGATGACGGGCAGGACGAGATCGAGCGCCGGGCCGGTGACCGAGCCGATCGACACGGTGCCCTGGTTGCCGCGCTCCATCTCGACCAGTTCGCGGGCGGTGTCGTCGAGGTTCTGAAGCATCATGGCGGCGCGCAGCGCGAAGCGCTCGCCGAACGGGGTCAGCGCGATGCCGCGCGCGTGGCGCTCGTGCAGCGGCACGCCGACGATCGCCTCCATCTCGGCGGCCATGCGCGAGGCGGCGGGCTGCGAGATGGCGAGCTGGGCGGCGGCCGCGCCCATCTGGCCGGTCTCCTTGAGAGCGCAGATCAGCCGCAGATGCGCCAGCCGCAGCCCCTTGCGGGCGAGATCGTCGCGGCTCGGCAGGGCGGAAAAGCCCCGGTTGCGAACGTCCATCGTCTCCTCCCGGCCATTATACGGATTCTGGTATGACTATCAGGCGTAAATGCATTTGACGAGCATGGCTCGAATGGTGCCAATCGCGCGACCGAAGGGAGGAACCAGTTTCTGGGCAACTGGACCTTCGGCGACGGGAGGAACGGCCAAGGACACCCATCCGGCGTCCGCCGGCTCCCCGTGCACAGCATCGAACCGGTCCGGCAGCCACGCTCCGGCACATTCCGTCATGGGAGGAAGAAACATGAGACTTCTGAACGTCGCGCTGGCAGCGACCGCGCTTCTCGCGTCCGCCTTCGCCGTGCCGTCCTTCGCGCAGGACAAGGGCACCATCGGCATCGCCATGCCCACCAAGTCGTCGGCGCGCTGGATCTCGGACGGCAACTCGATGGTCGAGCAGTTCAAGGCGGCCGGCTACGAGACCGACCTGCAATATGCCGAGGACGACATCCCCAACCAGCTGGCCCAGATCGAGAACATGATCACCAAGGGCGTCGACGTGCTGGTGATCGCGGCGATCGACGGCACGACGCTGTCGAACGCGCTGGAGAACGCGGCGGCGGCCGGCATCAAGGTCATCGCCTATGACCGCCTGATCCGCGACAGCGGCAATGTCGACTATTACGCCACCTTCGACAATTTCAAGGTGGGCGTGCAGCAGGCGAGCTCGCTGGTGAAGGGGCTGGGCGAGCGCTTCGGCGAGGACCCGTACAATGTCGAGCTGTTCGGCGGCTCGCCGGACGACAACAATGCGTTCTTCTTCTACAACGGCGCGATGAGCGTGCTGCAGCCGCTGATCGATTCCGGCAAGGTCGTCGTCGTGTCCGGCCAGATGGGCATGGACAAGGTCGGCACGCTGCGCTGGGACGGCGCGGTGGCGCAGGCGCGCATGGAGAACCTGCTCTCGGCCAACTACACCGACAAGCAGGTGCACGGCGTGCTGTCGCCCTATGACGGCCTGTCGATCGGCATCCTGTCGGCGCTGAAGGGCGTCGGCTACGGCTCGGGCGACCTGAAGATGCCGATCGTTTCGGGCCAGGACGCCGAGGTTCCCTCGGTCAAGTCGATCCTCGCCGGCGAGCAGTACTCGACCGTGTTCAAGGACACCCGCGAACTCGCCCGCGTCACCGTGGGCATGGTCAACGCCCTGCTGGGCGGCGGCGAGCCGGAGATCAACGACACCAAGACCTACGACAACGGCGTCAAGGTCGTCCCGTCCTACCTGCTCGAGCCGGTTTCGGTGGATGCGACCAACTGGGAAGAGATCCTGATCGGCAGCGGCTACTACACCAAGGACCAGGTGCAGTAAGGCGACCGGGACCGACACAGGCGGAAGGCGAGCCTCGCCTTCCGCTTCTCTCAGGGCAGCACAGATGACCGCCGACATCCTTCTCGACATGCGCCAGATCACCAAGGCGTTTCCGGGCGTCAAGGCGCTCGACCGGGTGGATCTGAAGGTGCGCCGCGGCGAGATCCACGCGATCTGCGGCGAGAACGGGGCGGGCAAGTCGACGCTGATGAAGGTGCTCTCGGGCGTCTATCCGGCGGGCAGCTTCGACGGCGAGATCGTCTATGACGGCCAGCCGGCGCATTTCCGCCACATCGCCGACAGCGAGCATCGCGGCATCATCATCATCCACCAGGAACTGGCGCTGGTGCCGCAGCTGTCGATCGCCGAGAACATCTTTCTCGGCAACGAGCGCGGCAGGCGCGGCGTCGTCGACTGGCGCGAGACCAACCACCGGACCGAACAGCTGCTGGCGAAAGTCGGGCTGAAGGAGCCGCCGACGCGGCTCGTCGACCGGATCGGCGTCGGCAAGCAGCAGCTGGTCGAGATCGCCAAGGCGCTGTCGAAGGACGTCAAGCTGCTGATCCTGGACGAGCCGACGGCCGCACTCCAGGAGACCGACAGCCGCAAGCTGCTCGACCTGATGCTGGAACTGAAGGCGCAGGGCGTGACCTGCATCCTGATCTCGCACAAGCTCGGCGAGGTGCGCTACGTCGCCGATACGGTGACGGTGATCCGCGACGGCACGACGGTGTCGACGCTCGACGCCAAGGCCGGCATCAGCGAGAACGAGATCGTGCGCGACATGGTGGGCCGCGACATGACCCACCGCTTCCCGCAGCACGAGCGCCGGCCGGGCGCGGTGCTGATGGAGGTGGAGGACTGGACCGTCTGGCACCCGGAGCGGGCCGAGCGGAAGGTGATCAAGGGCGCGAACTTCAACGTGCGCGCCGGCGAGGTGGTGGGCATCGCCGGGCTGATGGGCTCGGGCCGCACCGAACTCGCCATGTCGATCTTCGGCCGCTCCTGGGGCCGCGACATTTCCGGCACGGTGAAGCTGAAGGGCCAGCCGGTCGACGTCTCGACGGTGCAGCGGGCGATCGCGGCGGGCATCTCCTACGTCACCGAGGACCGCAAGTCGCTGGGGCTGGTGCTGGACGAGACGATCCGCTTCAACACGACGCTCGCCAACCTCGAAGGGGTGTCGTCGCGCGGGGTGCTGAAGCGCAACGAGGAGACGCGGGTGGCGGAACGCTACCGCGAGGCGCTGGCGACGCGCACGCCGACGGTGTTCCAGAAGGTGGTGAACCTGTCGGGCGGCAACCAGCAGAAGGTGGTGCTGGCCAAGTGGCTGTTCACCGCACCCGAGGTGCTGATCCTCGACGAGCCGACACGCGGCATCGACGTCGGCGCCAAGTATGAAATCTACACGATCGTCAACGAGCTGGCCGCCCAGGGCAAGGGCGTCGTCATGATCTCGTCGGAGATGCCGGAACTGCTCGGCATGTGCGACCGGATCTACGTGATGAGCGAGGGCGCGCTGGTGGGCGAACTGACGGCGGCGGAAGCCAGCCAGGAGCGCATCATGTCGCTCATCGTCAACGACTAGGGAGAAGAGGATGGCTCTGGCCGAAGGCGTCAACAAGGCAGGCGGGACGGGCTCGGCCAAGGGGATCGGCGCCTATCTCGCGTCGCACCTGCGGGAATACGGGCTGCTGCTCGCGCTCATCGTCGTCATGATCTTCTTCCAGATCGTGACCGACGGGACGCTGCTGAAGGCGGTCAACGTGACCAACCTTCTGTTGCAGAACAGCTACATCGTCATCATGGCGCTCGGCATGCTGATCGTCATCGTCGCCGGGCACATCGACCTGTCGGTCGGCTCGGTGATGGGCTTCATCGGCGCGCTGGCTGCCGTGATGATGGTCAACCACGGCTATTCGATGCCGGTCACCATCGTGGTGTGCCTCGTCGTCGGCGGGGTGATCGGCGCGGCGCAGGGCTACTGGGTCGCCTACTGGAAGATCCCGTCCTTCATCGTGACGCTGGCCGGCATGCTGGTCTTTCGCGGCCTGTCGCTGTGGCTGCTCGAGGGCCAGTCGGTCGGCCCCTTCCCGCGCGAATTCCAGGTGATCGCCAACGGCTTCGTGCCGGACGTGTTTCCCGCCGGGTTCGGCGCGGCGCTGGCGGGCTTCTTCGAGGTGCGGCAGGTGAACGTGCTGGCGCTGGCGGCGGGCGTGGTGACGGCCGCGGCCATCGTCTGGATGGGCCTGACGCAGCGGGCGCGCAACCGCGCCTACGGCATCGACGACGAGCCCTTCGCCTTCTTCGTGGCGCGCAACGCCATCGTGGCGGCCGCGCTCGTCTTCATCACCTACAAGCTCTCGACCTTCCGCGGCCTGCCCAACGTGCTGATCACCATGGGCGTGCTGACGGTGATCTATGCCTTCATCACCGCCAACACGGTGATCGGCCGGCGCATCTACGCGCTCGGCGGCAACCAGAAGGCGGCGAAGCTGTCGGGCATCAACACCGAGCGGCTGACCTTCCTGGCCTTCACCAACATGGGCGTGCTGGCGGCGGCCGCGGGCCTGGTCTTCGCCGCGCGGCTGAACACGGCGACGCCGAAGGCGGGATTCGCGCTGGAGCTCGACGTGATCGCGGCCGTCTTCATCGGCGGCGCGTCGATGTCGGGCGGGGTGGGCACCATCATCGGCGCGGTGGTGGGCGCCTTCCTGATGGGCGTGCTCAACAACGGCATGTCGATCATGGGCATCGGCATCGACTACCAGCAGATGATCAAGGGCCTGGTGCTGCTCGCCGCGGTCATTTTCGACGTCTACAACAAGAACAAGGGCTGACGGCCATGCTGCTTTCCCAGATCAGGACACCGGCCGGCGACCTCAGGGTCATCGCCCGCGAGGGTACGGAAGCCTTCGAGGTGCGGGGCGCGGCGAGCGTTCTCGCGCTGGCGCTCGACTGCGCCCGCGACGGCGAGAAGATCGCCGACCGCATCGGCAAGCTGGGCTTCGGCCCGGCGGTCGATCTCGCCAAGGCCTATGAGGAGGGACGGCTGGTGTCGCCGATCCTGCATCCCGACCCGGCGCACCTGCACCTGACCGGCACCGGCCTGACGCATCTGGGCTCGGCGGCGACGCGCGACGCCATGCACCAGAAGACGATGAAGGCCGACGAGGCGACGCTGACGGATTCCATGCGGATGTTCCGCATGGGCGTGGAAGGCGGCAAGCCGGCGAACGGCAGGCCGGGCGTGCAGCCGGAATGGTTCTACAAGGGCAACGGCACGATGCTGGCCGCGCCGGGCGCAGCACTCGCCTCCCCCGCCTTCGCCGATGACGGCGGCGAGGAGCCGGAGATCGCCGGCATCTACGTGATCGGCGCCGACGGGCAGCCGTTCCGGGTGGGCTTTTCGCTCGCCAACGAGTTTTCCGACCACGTGATGGAGCGGGTGAACTATCTCTACCTCGCCCATTCGAAGCTCAGGCCCGCCTCGTTCGGCCCGGAGATCCTGGTGGGCGAGCTGCCGCAGGACGTGCGCGGCACCTCGCGCATCCGCCGCGGCGGCGCGACGATCTTCGAGAAGCCGTTCCTGTCGGGCGAGGCGAACATGTCGCACACCATCGCCAACCTGGAGCATCACCACTTCAAGTACGGCGTGTTCCGGCAGCCGGGCGACGTGCATGTGCACATGTTCGGCACGGCGACACTGTCGTTTGCCGACGGCATCCGCACCGAGCCGGGCGACGTGTTCGAGATCGAGGCGGCGCCTTTCGGCCTGCCGCTGCGCAACGCCTGGGCGGTGACGCCGAAGCCGGGCCGGGACGAGTTCGTGCGCGTCAGCGCCCTCTAAGGATTGGATCGACCGATGAGTTTCCAGAAGGCGGCCTGGCCGCGGAGATTGCGCTCGCAGGAATGGTATGGCGGCGAGAGCCGCGACGCGATCTACCACCGCTCCTGGATGAAGAACCAGGGCCTGCCGGCGGACCTGTTCGACGGGCGGCCGGTGGTGGGCATCTGCAACACCTGGTCGGAGCTGACGCCCTGCAACGCGCATCTGCGCGACCTGGCCGAGCGGGTGAAGCACGGCATCTACGAGGCGGGCGGGCTGCCGGTGGAGTTTCCGGTGTTTTCGCCGGGCGAACCGTCGCTGCGGCCCACCGCGATGATGTACCGCAACCTCTGCGCCATGGACGTGGAGGAGGCGCTGCGCGCCAACCCGCTCGACGGCGTGGTGCTGCTCGCCGGCTGCGACAAGACCACGCCGGCGCTCCTGATGGGGGCGGCCAGCGTCGACATCCCGGCGATCCTGGTGTCGGGCGGGCCGATGCTGAACGGCTGGTTCCGCGGCGAGCGGGTGGGCTCGGGCACCGCGCTGTGGCAGATGTCGGAGGACATCAAGGCCGGCAAGATGAGCCGCGCCGACTTCCTGGAGGCCGAGCAGTCGATGTCGCGATCGCCGGGCTCCTGCAACACGATGGGCACGGCCTCGACCATGGCCTCGATGGCCGAGGCGCTGGGCATGGCGCTGTCGGGCAATGCGGCGATCCCGGCGGTGGATTCGCGGCGGCGCGTGATGGCACACCTGACCGGGCGGCGGATCGTCGACATGGTGAAGGACGACCTGAAGCCGTCGGACATCCTGACCCGCGAGGCCTTCGAGAACGCGATCCGCACCAACGGCGCGATCGGCGGCTCGACCAATGCGGTGATCCACCTGCTCGCCATCGCCCGGCGCGTCGGCATCGAGCTAACGCTCGACGACTGGGACCGCTGCGGCCGCGACATTCCCACCATCGTCGACCTGATGCCGTCTGGCCGGTTCCTGATGGAGGAGTTCTTCTATGCCGGCGGGCTGCCGGTGGTGCTGAAGATGCTGCTCGAGGGCGGCAAGCTGCATGGCGACGCGCTGACCGTCTCGGGCGCGACGATGGCCGAGGAGATCGCCGAGGTGCGCAACTGGAACGAGGAGGTGATCCGCCCGGTCGAGCGCGCGCTGACGCAACAGGGCGGCATCGCGGTGCTGTGCGGCAACCTGGCGCCGAACGGCGCCGTGCTCAAGCCGTCGGCGGCGAGCCCGCACCTGATGCAGCATCGCGGGCCGGCGGTCGTGTTCGAGGACATCGACCACTACAAGGCGCGCATCGAGGACGAGAGCCTCGACATCGACGAGAACTCGGTGATGGTGCTGAAGAACTGCGGCCCGCGCGGCTATCCGGGCATGGCGGAGGTGGGCAACATGGGCCTGCCGCCGAAGGTGCTGCGCAAGGGCATCACCGACATGGTGCGCATCTCCGACGCGCGCATGTCGGGCACCGCCTACGGCACCGTCATCCTGCACACCGCGCCGGAGGCTGCCGTCGGCGGGCCGCTGGCGATCGTCGAGGACGGCGACATGATCGAGGTGGACGTGGCTGCGCGGCGCATCCATCTGGACGTGCCGGAGGAGACGATCCGGGCGCGGCTGGCGGCCTGGGCGCCGACGGTGAAGGAACCCGGCAGCGGCTTTGCGCGGCTGTTCCACCTGCATGTCGGCGGCGCCGACACCGGCGCGGATTTCGATTTCCTGATCGGTTCGCGCGGCCACGAGGTGCCCCGTGAAAGCCACTGAACCGACGAAGATCGCGATCGTCGGCCTGGGCAAGATCGCGCATGACCAGCACATCCCCTCGATCGGCCGGCATCCGGGCTTCTCGCTGTCGGCGATCGTGACGCGCGGGGCGGGGCTGCCGGGCTTCGACCATTTCACGCAGCTCGACGCGATGCTTTCGGCACGGCCGGACGTGACGGCGGTGGCGCTGTGCGTGCCGCCGCAGGTGCGCTTCGGCATGGCTTGGGCCGCACTTTCGGCCGGCCGCGACGTGCTGCTCGAAAAGCCGCCGGGGGCGACGGTGGCCGAGGTGCAGGCGCTGGCCGATCTGGCGCGGACGAAAGGCCGGACGCTGTTTGCCACCTGGCATTCGCGCTTTGCGCCCGCCGTGGCGCAGGCGAAGGCCTGGCTGTCGGGGCGCAGCGTGACGCGGGGCGAGATCGTCTGGCGCGAGGACGTGCGCAAGTGGCACCCCGGCCAGGCCTGGATCTGGGACGCGGGCGGCATGGGCGTGTTCGATCCCGGCATCAACGCGCTGTCGATCCTGACCGAGATCATGCCCGCGCCGGTGCACCTGACCTCGGCCGAACTGGAGTTTCCGGAAAACCGCGACACGCCGATCGCCGCGCGGCTATCCTTCGCGGATACGGCGGGTGCTGCGGTGACGGCGGATTTCGACTGGCGCCAGACCGGGCCGCAGACCTGGGACATCGCGGTGGAGACGACCGACGGCACGCTGACGCTCTCGGCCGGCGGTGCTGCGCTCGAAATCGACGGGCGGGCGGTCGACCAGCCGGCGGAAGCCGAGTATGACGGCATCTATGCCCGTTTCGCCGAGCTTCTCGCGGCGGGCGAGAGCGACGTGGACGCCTCCCCCCTCGTCCATGTCGCGGATGCCTTCATGCTGGGCCGGCGCATCGTGACGGATCCGTTCCACGACTAGCCCCTTCCGCCGGACAGCCAGACAGAGACGGAAAGGAAGACCATGACCGACAGCTATCAGCCGAGCGGAAAGCACCTCATCGCGGGCGAATGGGTCGCGGGCGACGCGACGTTCTCCTCGCAGCCGGCGACGGGCGCGCCGCACCGCTTCGCCGCCGGCACGGCCGCGCATGTCGACCGCGCCGCCGAGGCGGCGGAAGAGGCGTTCTGGAGCTATGGCTATGCCTCGCGGGCCGAGCGCGCCGCGTTCCTCAACGCGATTGCCGACGCCATCGAGGCGCGGGGGCCGCAGATCACGCAGATCGGCACGGCCGAGACCGGGCTGCCGGCGGCACGGCTGGAGGGCGAGCGCGGCCGCACGGCCGGCCAGCTGCGGCTGTTTGCCGGTCACATCGAGAAGGGCGACTTCCTCGACCGTCGCCACGACGCAGCACAGCCCGACCGCAAGCCGGCGGCGCGCCCCGACATCCGTATGGTGCAGCGCGCGCTCGGCCCCGTCGGCGTGTTCGGCGCCTCGAACTTCCCGCTCGCCTTCTCGACGGCCGGCGGCGACACGGCCTCGGCGCTGGCGGCCGGCTGCCCGGTGGTCGTGAAGGGCCATCCGGGGCATCCCGGCACCGCCGAGATCATCGCCGAGGCGATCCTCGAGGCGATCGAAAAATGCGGCGTGCATCCGGGCGTGTTCTCGCTGGTGCAGTCGAACACGCGCGAGGCCGGCGAGGCTTTGGTGCAGCATCCGCTGATCAAGGCGATCGGCTTCACCGGCTCGCTGAAGGGCGGGCGGGCGCTGTTCGACCTCGCCTGCGCAAGGCCGGAGCCGATCCCCTTCTTCGGCGAACTCGGCTCGGTCAACCCGATGTTCCTGATGCCCAACGCCGTGAAGGCGCGCGGGACGGAGATCGCCGCCGGCTGGGCCGGCTCGCTGACGATGGGGGTGGGCCAGTTCTGCACCAATCCCGGCCTCGGCGTGGTGATCGACGGGCCGGAGGCGGATGCCTTCGAGGCGACGGCGGCCGAGGCGATGGGCAAGATCGCGGCGCAGACCATGCTGTCGGACGGCATCGCCAGCGCCTTCCAGGCCGGCCAGTGCCGCATCCGCGACACCGACGGCGTGCGCGAACTGGTGGCGTCGAGCGTTGCGGGCCGCAATGTCGGGCCGTGGCTCTACGCCGTCTCGGGCGAGACGTTCCTCGCCAACCCGGCGCTGGCCGAGGAGGTGTTCGGGCCGCTCGGCGTGCTGGTGAAGGTGCGCGACGAGGACGAGATGATGGCGGTGGCGCGCGGGCTCGACGGCCAGCTCACCTGCTCGCTGCAGCTCGACGCGGCCGACACGGCGCTGGCCGCGAAGCTGGTGCCGGTGCTGGAGCGCAAGGCCGGCCGGCTGCTTGCCAACGGCTTCCCGACCGGTGTGGAGGTGGTGGATTCGATGATGCATGGCGGGCCCTACCCGGCAAGCACCAACGTCTCGACGACCTCGGTCGGCACCCTCGCCATCCGCCGCTTCCTGCGGCCGGTGGCCTACCAGAACATGCCGGAGGCGCTGCTGCCGGAGGATTTGCGGGGCGTGTGAGGCGCGGCAGTCGGCAGTCGGCAGTCGGCAGTCGGCAGTCGGCAGTCGGCAGTCGGCAGTCGGCAGTCGGCAGTCGGCAGTCGGCAGTCGGCAGTCGGCAGTCGGCAGTCGGCAGTCGGCAGTCGAGGAGGATCGCGGCGGGTCGGCGGTAGCGCAAGCGTCGCGTTCTGTCGCGCCCCCCTCTGCCCTGCCGGGCGGGGCGAGCGTCCGGGCTAGCCCTTCAGGAAGGGGACCAGCGCGTCGGCGAGGCGTCTGGGGTGGCTGACGTGGGGGGCGTGGTCGGCGTCGAGGGTGACGCGGGCGGCGCCGGGGACGAGGTCCTGCATGCGGCGCTGGACGGGCAGCAGGACGGAGCGGTCGTGGACGCATTCGACGTAGAGGCGCGGCAGGGTGCCGAAGCGCTGCGGCGTCCACGCGGTGGAGATCGCACGGCCGCCCTCGCCCTGCGGGGTCAGCCCTTTTGCCAGCCGCAGCGCCTCGTCGCGCGGCAGTTCGTTGAGAAAGACGTCCGCCGCCGCCTCGACCGGGACGGACGAGACGCGGCCATCGGGCGACCAGACGAGGTGGGGGCCGATACCGAGCAGGCCTTTTTCCGCCGCCTTCATGTCGTTCAGCACATCGCCGAAGCCCATGCCCGGCGGCAGCATCATGCCGGCGACGTAGGCGACGCGCTCCACCCGCTCACAGAACCGCTCGGCGACGGCGGTGGCGACGACGCCGCCGCCGGAATGGCCGACGAGGGCGACCGGACCGGACTGCGCGGCGACGATGGCGCCGACGTGGGCGACGTAGCGATCGAGCGAGGCCGTCTCGGGCGGAGTTCCGTCCGCGCCGTTGCCGGGCAGGTCGACGGCGACGGCGGCCAGACCTGCGGCTTCCAGCCGGGGCGCCAGCCGCGTCCAGACCCAGCTGCCTTGCCAGGCGCCGTGGATGAGGACGACCGTGCCCGCCACCGGCCTAGCACCCCGTCCCGCGCCGGACGCGGTCAGGCCGCGGCATAGGTCTTGCGGTACATGGCCTGGAGATGCTCCTCGACCCGGATCGGCGGGTATTTCGGCGTCTCGCCCGGCGAAAGGCAGGTGGGGATGCAGGCGACCTCGAAATCCGGGTTGCCGGTGAAGAAGAAGGGCACGGAATAGCGCTCGCGGCCCGACGCGTTGACGACGCGGTGCAGCGTCGAGCGGTAGCGGTCGTTGGTCCAGCGGGCGATCATGTCGCCGAGATTGATGACGAAGGCGCCGGGGATGGGCTGCGCCGCGATCCAGCCGCCGCTGGCGTTGTCGAAGACCTGGAGACCGCCGACGTCGTCCTGCAGCAGGAGCGTCAGGCCGCCGAAATCGGTGTGCGCGCCGGCGCCGAAATCATCGGCTCCGGCCTCCGCCGGCTGCGGCGGATAATGCAGCAGGCGCAGGATCGCCAGCGGATCGCGCACGAAGCCGGCGAAATGGTTCTCGTCGAGATCGAGCGACAGCGCGATGCCGCGCATCAGCCGCTCGGCGAGATCGAGCATCGCGGCATGGTAGGCGCGCATGGCGGGGCGGAAGCCCGGCAGGTCCTGCGGCCACTGGTTGGGGCCGTGGTTGAACTTGCGGGCGACGACGCGGGGATCGTCCTCGGGCAGTTCCAGGCCGATGTAGTAGCCCTCCTTGCGGTCGGGTTTCGCCCCGGCCTGCAGGGTCTGGCCGCCGAGCGGCTCGTAGCCGCGGTTGGCGTAGGACTTCGCCTTGTCGACGGCGCGCTTCGCCTCCATCGGCAGGTCGAAGAAGCGCTTCGTCTCGGCGAAGACCGCCTCGACGAGACCGGCCGGGATGCCGTGGCCGGTGCAGTAGAAGAAGCCCTTGTCGAGGCAGGCCGCGCGCAGCGCCATGCCGACGGCGCGGCGCCTGTCCGGATCGGCCGAGGACAGGCCGGAGACGTCGACGATCGGCAGGCCGGCGGCCGCGCTTGCACTCATGGTCTGGCTTCCCTCGTCTGAATGACCACAGCCAAGCAGCAAGCGCCGTGCCAGTCGTCGGGGCAGGATTTCGGCCGCGTTCCGGGCCGCCGACATGGGGTCTGCCCGGCAAACCGGCAGCGCTGCGCCCATATCGCAGGCAGTGCGGGTACCGCCGCCGCGACCTTGGGGCTTCACGCGGGGTTGTGGCCGTCGTAACACGGGGGCGTGCAGTGCAGGGAGGTCGGCATGCTCGAACAGAACCAGATGACGGCGGGCGGCGCGATCTTCACGCGGCTGAAGGTGCTCGGCGTCGACTATGTCTTCGCCAATTCGGGCACGGACTTCCCGCCGATCATCGAGGGGCTGGCGGAGGCGAAGGCCAGGGGCATCCCCCTGCCGCAGGCGCTGGTGATCCCGCACGAGCACGCCGCCATGGGCATGGCGCATGGCTACTACCTGATCTCGGGCCGGCCGCAGGCGGTGATGCTGCACACCAATGTGGGGCTGTCCAACGGCGCGACCGGCGCGATCAACGCCGCCTGCGAGCACGTGCCGATGCTGATCATGTCGGGGCGCACGCCGATCACCGAGAAGGACCGCTTCGGCGCGCGCACGGTGCCGATCGGCTGGGGCCAGGAGATGCGCGACCAGGCGGCGCTGGTGCGCGAGGCCTGCAAGTGGGAATACGAGCTGCGCTTTCCCGAGCAGATCGTGGAACTGCTGGACCGCGCCTCGGCGATCGCGGAATCGACGCCGAAGGGCCCGATCTACCTGTCGCTGCCGCGAGAGACGCTGTGCGAGCCGCTGCCGGCCGGCGCGATCGACCGTCCCCGCTCGATGGAGCCGGTGGCCGGCGCGCCGAACCCGGCCGCGGTGAAGACGGCGGCGGCGATGCTTGCAGCCGCCGCGCGGCCGCTGGTGATCGCGCAGCGCGGCGCGGGCGACGAGGCGAGCTTTGCCGCCTTCGGCGCCTGGGCGGAGCGCTGGGGCATCGCCGTGTCGTCCTGGTGGGCGACGCACCTGGCGATCTCGACGGAGCATCCCTGCCATGTCGGCTGGGACCCGGGCGCGGCGCTGGCCGAGGCCGACGTGGTGGTGATCCTGGACAGTCTGGCGCCGTGGTGGCCGGACCGGCACGAACTGCGCGAGGACGCCCGGGTGATCAACATCGGTCCCGACCCGCTGTTCAGCCGGTTTCCGGTGCGCAACTTCCGCTCCGACGTGACGATCGCCGGCGAAAACGCGCTGACGCTGCCGGCGCTGTTTGCCGCCATGGAGGCCCTGCCCCGCGACGAGACGGCGATTGCCGCGCGGCGGGCGCGGCTTGCGGAGACTTCCGGCCGCACCCGCCGGGCGCTGCGCGAGAAGGCGGCGGAGACGGCGCGGGGCATCACCAAGCACTATGTCAGCCTGTGCCTCGGCCAGGCGCTGGAGGGCATCCGCTCCAGCGTGTTTTCCGAACTCGGCGCGCAGCTCGGCGTGATCAGCCGCACGGAGCGCAATTCCTGGTTCCAGGAACCGCATTCGGGCGGTCTGGGCTGGAGCTTTCCCTGCGCGATGGGAGCGCAGCTGGCCGACCCCGAGCGGGTCTGCGTGGCGGTGATGGGCGACGGCTCGTACATGTTCGCCAACCCGACGGCGTGCCACCAGATCGCCGAGGCGCTGGCGCTGCCGGTGCTGGTGATCATCGTCAACAACGAGGAATGGGGCGCGGTGCGCGCCTCGGTGACCGGGCTCTACCCGAACGGCTTCGCCTCGCGCGCCAACGAGATGCCGCTGACGGCGCTGAAGCCCTCGCCGAGCTTCACCCGGACGGCCGAGGCCAGCCGCTGCTGGAGCCGGCGGGTGACCGATCCGGCCGACCTGCCCGGCGCCATCGCCAGCGCGCTGAACGTGGTGCGCTTCCAGAAGCGCCCGGCGCTGCTCGACGTGGCGGTGCTGCCGGACTAGCCTTCGCTGCCGCGGCGGGGTATCTGCTTCCGGTCGAGGAGGCGCGCCCGGCCGCGACCTCGCCAACCCCGCGCCGTCGAGTCCGCAGCCATGATGCCACGCACCCTGCTCGTCCTGCCCTTCTTCGCTCTTGCGGGGTGCACCGGCGTCGCACCGGTGCTGGACGAGGAGGTGGTGTCCTCGATGAACTTCGACACCACGCCCTGCGCCGACCTGATCGCCTGGCGCGACGCGCTCGCCGCCTCGCACGGGCTGCCCCGCGACACCACCCCGCTGGTGCCGGGGCGCCGGCCGTTCTACGTGGTGCCCGGCGCCGGCACCATGGTGCCGGACATGCGCACGCCCTGGACGCGCGAACGCAGCCGCGCGATCGGCGAGATCAAGGCGATGGACGGCTCGATCGAGCGCCGGCAGTGCCGCGGGGCATAGAGGGCCAAGCGAACGGACGCCGACGAAGCCGGTTGAACGCGGGCACGGGATATTGTAGAACATATCGCGAACATATGGAGGTGACGATGCGGACGACCGGAAAGCTCGACTACCTCGAGATGCCCGCCCGGGGCGGGACGCTGGACAGCGTGAAATCCTTCTACGCCACGGCCTTCGGCTGGACCTTCACCGATTACGGGCCGACCTACTCGGCCTTCGAGGAAGGCCTCGACGGCGGTTTCGACGCCGACGCGGCGGCGGTCGCCAAGCCCCTGCCCGTGCTCTACTCCGACGCGATCGAGGAGACGCTTTCGCAGGTGCAGGCCGCCGGCGGGACGATCCTGCGCGAGATCTTCCCCTTTCCGGGCGGCCGGCGCTTCCACTTCGCCGATCCGGCCGGCAACGAACTGGCGGTGTGGGGACCGGCGGCGGTCGACCCATCCTGAGGCTCCGGCCGCCGCGCCGGCGCCGTCATCCTCGGGCCTGTCCCCATACGCGCTAACATAGCTTCCGATGTGCAATTGCGCGCCGTCGTCGCGGCGGCTCGCGTAGTCGATGGAGCAGACGTTCGATCGGGATCTGTCTGG
>NZ_JAOAOQ010000071.1 GCF_030398385.1 Aquibium sp. ELW1220
CTCGGTTCGGGAAAGCTACGCCGATTCGGGCCGTCGCCCGTGGGTCACGCTCCGTTCCGCTCCGCTTCACTTCGCGCGACCCACGGCGTGCATCCAGAAACCGCGGGAAAAGGGTACAGGGAGGTTTGGAGACGTAGGGGGGGAGCGGCGGATGTGGCGCGAAGCGACGACGGCGGGGAGCGGCGGATGTGGCGCGAAGCGACGACGGAGGGGGGGATGCCGGGTGCAAGGCGTGGCGACGGCTATGCCGATGCCGATCCTTCGGACGTCGATGCGCGGGAGTGTTGCCGTCTGCCTGGCCATGCCGGTCGTGCCTGCTTCGACAGCTTCGGGTGTGGTCCGGCGCGCCCCTCCGCCTCGCTTCGCTCGGCACCTCCCCCCACGTCGTGGGGATGGAGGATGGGGGCGGCGTTGCCGGCGCGATGCGGGAGAGGCGAGGAGTGCCGGGCGAGGCGTGCTCTACCCGCACCAGCTTTCACGGCGGCCGTTCCAGGGGTGGGCGAGGCCTTCGGCGACGAGCGTGTCGCCGAGCGAGCGGTCGTTGCGCACGAGGGTGCGCAGCTTGCGGCCGTAGCGGTCCTCGTCGCGGCCGTCGGCGCGAAGCTCGAAGGGGCCGGCCTCGAGAAGGACCTGCAGCCGGAGCGTCGCGCGTTCGCCGAGCCGCCGCTCCGCCGCGCATTGCGGGCTGGAGACTTCCGGCGTGTTGATGTCGGCGAGGCGGATCTTGGTGCCGGCGAGCCAGATCGTGTCGCCGTCGACGACGCAGTCGATCCGCGCGCCGGAGCCGCAGAGCGGGAAGCGCCTGGCCGCGACCTCGACGGTCGGAGCCGGCACGGCCGCATCCGCGCTGCCGCCCCGCGTCGACGGCGGCAGGTAGAGGCCGACGAGGCCGCCGCCCGGTGTCGCCGCGGGCCAGATCGAGCGCCAGTTGGCGGCGAGCGCCAGCAGCGCCACCACTGCGATGGCGACGAGGATGCGGATGAGGATCGTGCGGACCCGGCCCGGCGGACGGTGCGGCCGGTTGCGCCGGTCGCGCTCGCGCCGTGCCTTGTCGAGATCGACGATTCTGACCATGGGAATGGCTTTCCGTTGCAGGCGGCAGGATGGACTCTGGCAGCCTGCGATGGGGTTAACGGGGAGGGGGCACGGGGCGGGAGGAACGGATCACGCAGCCGTGAGGCGGGATTTCCGCGCCGGATGCGGGAATCAGCCGGTCCGAATCATTCGGATTCAGACTTTGTTGGTAATTGACCGTTCACTAATGCGGAAGGTCTGGCCCTGTCGGCCGCCGCGTGTTCAGTCAGCCGTGTGTCCCGCGTATCATGCGTTATTCATCGCCCGCGATCGCCTTCCTGTCGCTGTCCCTGCTGGTCGGGTGCACGTCGAGGACCGGATTCGAGGATCTCGTCCCGCGGCCCTCGAACGAGGTGACGAGCTCGATCTCCAGGGCCGACGCGCCGGCTGCCGGGGAACAGGCCCAGGCGGTTCCCGAGATCCTGTCGCTCGCCGAGGAGGAGGCCGCGCCGGTCGTCGAGACCGCGCTGCTGTCGGCCCCGATTCCGTCGCCGGCGCTGAATGCCTTCAAGGACAAGGTGGTGAAGCCGCAGCGCTTCCGCGATGCGCATCCGATCAATTTCGGCACCAAGACACCGCGCGACCATGCCGTGCACGGCGTCGACGTTTCGCGCTGGCAGGGCGAGATCGACTGGAAGACCCTGCGCAATCAGGGCGCGAATTTCGTCTGGATCAAGTCGACCGACGGCGGCGACCATCTCGACCCGATGTTCATGCTCAACTGGTCACGCGCCGCGGATGCGGGCGTGCCGCGCGGCGCCTATCACTTCTTCTACTGGTGCCGCGACGCCGCCTCGCAGGCGGACTGGTTCATCCGCAACGTGCCCAAGGTGAAGGGCGCGCTGCCCCCGGTGCTCGACGTGGAATGGAACCACCTGTCGGACTGCAAGAAGCGCCCCGACCGCAAGACCGTGATCGCCAAGATGCGCGTCTTCATGGAGAAGGTGGAGAAGCATTACGGCCAGAAGCCGATCGTCTACGCCACGCCCGACTTCTACGAGGAGAACCTGAAGGGCGAGTTCACGGAGTACCCGTTCTGGGTGCGGGCCGTCGCGCAGCATCCCTCGAAGGTCTATCCGCAGCGCAACTGGGTGTTCTGGCAGTATTCCGGATCGGGCCTCTCGCAGGGCGTCGACGGCCGGATCGACCTGAACGTGTTCCGCGGCGACGAGAAGCAGTGGCGCGAATGGCTGGCGAGGAACACCGGATGACCGGGCCCCGCCGCCAGCCGAACGTCTGTGGCTTCAGTTCGAAGCCGTCAGCGTTACCGAGGTTCCGGTCGCAGCGAGGTTCAGGCCGACCTGGCCGGTCACGCTGATGGTCTGGAGATGGACCGAGCCCGACGTGCCGCCGATCAGCGCGTTGGCGCCGATGCCGACGCCCGCCGTGGCTTCGACGGTGGCGCCGCGGTAGAGCCCGCCGAGCGACCCGGCATGGTAGCCCGCGGTCGGTGCGAACACCGCCCAGACGAGGCGGCCGCGCGTGGTGAAGCCGAGGTCGACGCCGAGCTTGCGGATCGTGCCGGTGTAATAGTCGGTCGAACGGCTGGCGCGGCTCGGCTTGAAGACGCAGTCGAGTTCCTTGGCCGAACCGAGCACATAGCCGACGCCGCCGCCGATCCGGCAGTCGAGCACGCCGATGCGCACGCCGCCCGTCGGGCCGGCATCGCGCAGGACCGGTGCGTCGGCGGCATGGGCGAAGGATGCGGCGGCGAGAAGGACCGCGGAGGCGGCAAGGATCAGCTTCATGGAATAACTCCGTCTGGATGCGTCGGAACCCCCAACGGGTTCCCTTGGAAAAGCGCGCGGACGCTGCTCCCGGAATGCGGCCGAATATCGGCGGCGAGGTGTCCATCCCCTGGCGGCGTCCGTCGCCGGGCCGTCGGAAACGCTATGAAACGGCCCGCCCGGAGAACTGCGTCGTGGTTCTGCCGCCGACCCAGACGGTCCCGTCGCGGTCCCGGGTGACTTCTATCCGGCCGGTGCGCCCGAGCCGGGTGCCCTGCGCGGCGACATAGCCGCCGCTGGCCCTGCCGCTCTCGAACAGCCATTGCCCGACCGAGGCGTTGAGGCTGCCGGTGACGGGATCCTCGACGATGGTGCCCGACGGGCCGGTGAACAGGGCGCGCAGCTCGAAAGCGGCCTCGGCACCGTCCGGGTACGGCCCGACGAGCCCGACATCGAGGGGACGCGGGTGGTGGCCGGCCGGCTCGACCGACAGCACGGCCTGCGCCGAGGCGAGCATGATGCCTATCCAGCCGGGGCCGTTGTCGATCCAGCGCGACTCGACGACGTCGGAGGCGGCGATCCGCAGCATCGCGACGGCTTCGGCGAGATCGTCGGCCGCGACGGGGCCGGAGCGGAGCAGCGGCGGCGCAGCGAAGGCAAGAAGACCGTCCGCCTCGCGCACGTTCACCAGCCCGGCGCCGCATTCCTGCACGATCAGGCCCGGCCGTCGCGGCCTGCCGCCGCCGGCGAGCCAGGCGTGGCAGCTGCCGAGCGTGGGGTGCCCGGCGAAGGGCAGTTCGCGCGAAAGCGTGAAGATGCGGACCCGGTAGTCGGCATCCGGATGGTGAGGCTTCAGCAGGAAAGCCGTCTCGGAGAGGTTCATCCAGCGCGTGATCGCCTGCATCTCCTCGGACGAGAGACCCTCGGCATCGGCGACGACGGCAAGCGGATTGCCGGAGAAGGGCCCGACGCCGAAGACGTCGACGAGATGGAAGGCACGTGACATGGCGGTCTCCGCTGGCAGAGGGTTCCGGTGGCCAAGCACTACCGGTTCCCGGCCGCAAGGAAAAGCCTGCCCGCCGAAGCAGCCCGAGCCTCCGATACCGCCCGAAAAAGGCAGCAGGAGAGGCCGGATATTGCGCTGCACGGCACCTAGCGGACTGAAACAATTAGTGTCGAACCTCCGGATGTTGCAGCGCAACGAACTGCGCTAAATACCCGTTAGCGTCGGTCCAAAATTTGGCTGGAGCCGATGCGATCTCTTACGGAATCATCATCCATGACCATTCGGACCGGCACGGTTCGTCTCTCAGACGCTCGACCTGAAACCCAGGCGGGGCGGCAGCCTTTTCATCGCCAGCCGACCCGCGAGGAGATCGAGCTGGAACGCCTCGGCGCCGAGATGGCGCGTGGCGAGGGCGGGAATTTTCCGCCGCCGCGGATCGTCGACGTCGGCAGCGAGACCATCGGTGCGGCCAGGCGCATCGACGCCGTGGTCAAGGCGATGGACAAGGCGCGCATCGTGGACGAGCAGCTGCCGCCGGCCGCGCAGTGGCTTCTCGACAACGCCTATGTGGTGGAGGACGCCGTCCGCCAGGTGAGGCGCGACCTTCCGAAGAAATTCTACCGCCAGCTGCCGCAGAGCACGCTGCCCGACGGCCGCGCGGCGCCACGCGCCCTGGCGATCGCATGGGCCTTCGCCAATCATGGCGACGGGGTCATCGGCGCGACGCGCTTCGAGGCCTTCGTGCGCGGCTACCAGACGGTGCAGCCGCTGTTCATCGGCGAACTCTGGGCGCTGCCGTCGCTGCTGCGCTACGTCCTGCTGCAGAACCTCGACCGGGTCGCGGCGGACACCTATCGCAGCTACCGCGAGCGCCGCGTCGCCAACCTGTTCGCCGACCGGCTGGCGACCGATGCCGATGGCGATCCGATCGGCCAGCTGCGGCTGCGCCGCGACAACCTGCGCGACACGGCCTTTTCCAGCCAGATCGTCTTCCGCCTCCGCGACGGCGCCCGCAACGCCAGCGCGGCGCTCGAATGGCTGCGCGTCGAACTGGAGCGGATCGGCACCGATCCGGAGCAGGCGGCGGCGGCCGAGCAGCAGCGCCTGTCGGCCGGCAACACGGCCGCCGGCGTCACCATCCGCGGGCTGCGCCGCGTCAACGACATCGACTGGACGCTGTGGTTCGAGGGGCTGAGCACCGTCGACCAGGTTCTGCGCGACGGGACGGATTTTGCCGAACTCGACTTCGCCTCGCGCGACCAGTACCGCGGCGCCGTCGAGGTCATCTCGAAGAAGGCCCGCATGGCCGAGGCCGAAGTCGCCGCGAAGGCGGTGGCGCTGGCTGCCGAGCGCGCGCCGGCCGGTGGCCATGGCGACGTCGGACGGCTGCTGGTGGGCAGCGACAGGCCGGTGCTCGAGCGCGCCTGCGGCATCGGCTCGCCGCTCGGCCATCGCTTCCGTCGATTCTACGCCAGGACCGGCTGGATCGGGATCACCGTTCCGGTGCTGGCCGTCATGGTGCTGATGCTGACGGCGGCGGCCGGCGGTCTCGACCGCGTCGGCATGACCGGCGGTGCGATCGCGCTGATGCTGGTTTTGTTCGCCTTCCCCGCCAGCGAGGCGGCGCTCGGGCTGTTCAACGCGCTCGCCGCGCTGTTGGCCCCGCCGCGCAGCCTCGTCGGCTACGAGTACAAGGCGGGCGTTCCCGCCGATGCGCGCACGCTGGTGGTGGTTCCCACCCTGATCGGCACGCGAGACGAGATCGACGAGGCGGTGCGCAACCTCGAGGTGCACTACCTGTCGAACATGGACGGCGAGATCCACTTCGCGATCCTGTCGGACTGGCCGGACGCGCGCGTCGAACAGGCCGAGGGCGACGCGGAACTGCTCGACCTCGCCCGCGAGCGCGTGGCCGAGCTCAACCGCAAGCATCCGCGCGAGGGCGCGCCGCGCTTCTTCCTTCTGCATCGCCGCCGCGTCTGGAGCGCGGGCGAGGGCTGCTGGATGGGCTGGGAGCGCAAGCGCGGCAAGCTCGAGGAGCTGAACGCCCTGCTGCGCGGCGACGCCCACACCACCTACATGCCGCACGACCCGCTGCTGCCGACCGACGTGCGCTACGTCATGACGCTCGATGCCGACACGCGCATGACCCGCGACGCCGTGCGGCGGCTCGTCGGCAAGATGCAGCATCCGCTGAACCGGCCGGTGGTGGACGCCGCCCGCCGCCGCGTCGTCTCGGGCCACGCCATCCTGCAGCCGCGCGTCACGCCCTCGCTGACGACCGGCGACGAGGCCTCGCTGTTCCAGCGCGTCTTTTCGGCCAACCGCGGCATGGATCCTTACGTCTTCGCCGTGTCCAACGTCTATCAGGACGTGTTCGAGAGCGGCAGCTTCACCGGCAAGGGGCTCTACCACGTCGACGCCATGCGCATGGTGCTGGAAGGGCGGATCGAGGAAGGCACGGTGCTGAGCCACGACCTTCTGGAAGGCGCCTGGGCCAATGCCGGCTTCGCCAGCGACGTCGAACTGGTCGAGGACTACCCGACGCGCTACTCGGTCGACGTTGCACGGCATCACCGCTGGACCCGCGGCGACTGGCAGCTGCTGCCGCTGCTCGTGGCGCCGTCGTCGGGCATTCCCGGCCTGTCGCGCTGGAAGATGGTCGACAACCTGCGCCGCTCGCTGATGCCGATCGCCTGGATAGGCGCGTCGTCTGCGGCGTGGACCTTCCTGCCGCTGCGCGAGGCGCTGCTGTGGCAGGCCGTGCTGATGCTGTGCCTGTTCTTCGCCCCGACGGTCGACGTCATCCGCGCCCTGATCGTGCGGCCGCGGCAGACCTCGTATCGCGGCCATGCCCGTGCGGCCACCGGCGACTTCCTGGCCGCGACCGGACAGGTCGTGCTCTCCGTCGCGTTCGCCGCGCATCAGGCCTGCTCGATGGCCGACGCCATCCTCCGCACGGCCTACCGCATGGCCTTCAGCCGCCGCGGCCTGCTCGAATGGCGCACGGCCTCGCAGACGGCGCGCAGCGCCCGCGGCGGGCTCGCCTACCACGTCGCCAGCATGTGGGGCGTGGCGCCGGTCGTGGCGCTGGCGCTGGTGCCGGCAGCGCTGGCAGGCGCTCCGACGGTGTGGCTTGCCGCGGCCTTCTCCCTGCTGTGGCTGTCGTCGCCGGTGATCGCCTGGGCGGTGAGCCGGCCGCTCGTCAGCGAGGAACGCCTGGCGATGTCGCCCGAGGTCACCACCGAGCTGCGCATCGCCGCGCGGCGGACCTGGCGCTATTTCGAGACCTTCGTCACGGCCGAGCACAACATGCTGCCGCCCGACAATTTCCAGGAAGGACCGACCCCCGTCGTCGCGCCACGGACCTCGCCGACCAATGTCGGCATGTACTTCCTCTCGGTGATCGCCGCCCGCGACTTCGGCTGGATCAGCCTGTCGGAAGCGGTCGAGCGCTGCGACCGGACGCTATCGGTGCTCGAACGCCTGCCGCAGTTTCGCGGCCATCTCTACAACTGGTACGACACGCGCACGCTCGTGCCGCTGGCTCCGCGCTACGTCTCCAGCGTCGACAGCGGCAACCTCGCCGGTCACCTGCTGACGCTGGCGGCCGCCTACCGCACCTGGGCGGAGGCGCCGGCCATCCATCTGCACGGCGATCTGGCCGGCATTTCCGACGTGATCCGGGTGCTGGAGGAGACGCTCGCCGACCTGCCCGACGACCGGCGTTCGCTGCGCGCCATGCGCCAGCGGCTGCGCGACAGGCTGGACGGCATGCGCCGCTCGGTCGACGCGATCCTCTCCGAACCGGCGACGGCATCGATGGGCGTCGTCAACCTGCCGGTCATCGCCGCCGACATCCGCAAGCTCGCCTTCGCGCTGAACGAGGAGACGCGGTCGCAGAAGAGCCGGCTGCTGCTCGACTGGGCGATCGCGCTGGAGACGACCTGCGGGGCCCACGTGGCCGACGTGGAACTCGACGAGCACGGCATCGCCGAGCTGCGGACCGCGCTTTTGGCGATCGCCGAGCGCGCCCGCCGCTTCGCGCTGCAGATGGACTTCTCCTTCCTGCTCCGGAAGGACCGGAAGCTGCTGTCGATCGGCTTCCGCGTCGAGGACCAGGAGCTGGACGAGGCCTGCTATGACCTGCTCGCGTCCGAGGCGCGCCTGACCAGCCTGTTCGGCATCGCCAAGGGCGACCTGCCGACGGAGCACTGGTTCCGGCTCGGCCGGCCGCTCACCGAGATCGCGCTTCGCGGCGCGCTCGTCTCGTGGTCGGGCTCGATGTTCGAGTACCTGATGCCGCCGCTGGTGATGAAGGAGCCGCTCGGCGGCCTGCTCAACCAGTCGAGCAACCTCGCCATCCGTCGCCACATCGCCTACGGGCGATCGAACGGCGTGCCGTGGGGCATCTCGGAAGCGGCCTACAGTGCTCGCGACCAGGACATGAACTACCAGTACCAGGCCTTCGGCGTGCCGGGCCTCGGCCTGAAGCGCGGCCTGGCCGACAACATGGTGGTTGCGCCCTATGCGAGCTTCCTCGCCGCCCAGTTCGAGCCGGCGAAGGCGGCAGCGAACCTGCGCGAGCTTCGCCGCCTCGGCGCGCTCGGCGCGTATGGCTATGTCGATGCCGTCGACTTCACCCCCGAACGGCTGCCGGCCGGCAAGACCCACATCCCGGTGCGCAACTACATGGCGCACCACCAGGGCATGTCGATCGTCGCCGTCGGCAACGCCATCATGAACGGCCGCATGCGCGACCGCTTCCATGCCGATCCGCTGATCGAGGCCGCCGAACTGCTGCTGCAGGAAAAGGCGCCGCGCCAGATCATCAACGTCGTCGGCAGCGAGGAAGAGGCGCCGACCCGCATCAAGCAGGCGTCCGCCGGACGCGGCGCCGACCTGCGCCGTTTCGGCGATCCGCTGACCGCGCGCCATGCGGCGAACATGCTCTCCAACGGCCGCTACGGCGTCTTCGTCACCGCGCAGGGCACCGGATACAGCCGGTGCGGAGACGTGGCCGTGACGCGCTGGGCGGGCGATCCGTCGGAGGACCGGTCGGGCAGCTTCGTGCTCTTGTCGGACGTGGCATCGGGCGAATGGTGGTCGGCCACCGGCGCGCCGAAGGCCCATCCCGCCGAACGTGCGGAAACCATCTTCGCAGACGACAAGGCGACCTTCCGCAAGTGGATCGGCGCCTTCCGCTCGGAGGTCGAGGTGGTCGTGCTGAGCGAGATCGACGGCGAGGCGCGCCGCGTCACGCTGGTCAATGACGGCCCCGAGGAGAAGCTGATCGACCTGACAACCTTCTCGGAGATCGTGCTCGGCGACCGGGCGGGCGACGCCTCGCACCCGGCCTTCTCGAAGATGTTCGTGCGGACGGAACTGTCGCCGGACCGCAGCCGGCTGCACGCGACGCGCAATCCGCGTTCGCCGGGCGACCGCACGCCGGTGCTGGTGCATTTCGCCACCGCCGAGCCCGGCATCATCCTCGACCGCCAGGCCGAGACCGACCGCCGCGCCTTCCTCGGACGCGGCCGCACCATCGCCGATCCGGCGGCCATGCAGCCGGACGCCGTGCTGGGCGGCGGCCAGGGTTATGTCCTCGACCCGGTGGCGGCGCTGCGCTGCCGCGTCCGGGTGCCGGCCGGCAAGAAGACGGTCGTGACGTTCTGGACCATCGTTGCCCCGACCCGCGCGGAAGCCGACGACCTGTCGATCCGGCTCGAGGATCAGGAAGCCTTCGACCGGCAGGCGGCGCACGCCTGGACCCGTTCGCAGATCCAGACCCGCCATCACGGCCTGTCGCTGATCGAGGCCGCCGGGGCGCAACGGCTGGCGGGCTTCCTGCATTTCGCCAATCCGGAACTGCGCGCGGCCCCCGAGGTCATCGCGGAAGGTCTCGGATCGCAGACGCTGCTGTGGCCGGCGTCGATATCCGGCGACCATCCGGTCGTGGTCCTGCGCGTCAGCGGTCCCGACGATGTCGAACCGGTCGCGACGACGCTGCGGCTGCACGGTTACCTGCGGGCGCGCGGCGTGATCTTCGACCTCGTCGTGCTCAACGAGGAACTGCCGAGCTATGCGCAGGACTTCCAGCAGGAACTCGAGCGTCTCTGCTCGGCCGAAAGGCTGCGGCAGGGCGCCGATGGCGGCAGCCATCACATCTTCGCGCTCCGCGCCGACCGTCTCGAGGCGGAGACGCTGAAGACGATCGTGGCGGCGGCACGGGTCCTGCTCAATGCCCGCAACGGCACGATCTTCCAGCAGCTGGAGCGCGCCGAGACGCTGGCGATGGAACATGCGCGCCAGCGCCCGGTGCTCGCCGCGCCGCGCCGCGAGGCGGGCTTCCTGCCGGCGGCCGGTTCGAACCGCGCCTCAGAACTGTCGGAGACGCTGGATTTCTGGAACGGTTTCGGCGGCTTCGACGAGGACGGGCGCGACTATGTCGTGCATCTGGACGGCGACCGGTGGACGCCGCAGCCCTGGATCAACGTGGTGGCGAACGACGCGTTCGGCTTCCAGGTCTCGGCCGAAGGCGCCTCCGCGACCTGGAGCCGCAACAGCCGCGACTTCCAGCTGACGCCATGGTCCAACGACCCCGTCACCGATCGGCCGGGCGAGGGCATCTACATCGTCGACCGCGACACCGGGCAGGCCTTCGCGCCGACGGCGAGCGTCTTGCGCGATCCGGGCGCGGCTTACGTCGCGCGCCACACCCAGGGCCTGTCGAGCTTCTCGCGCCGGCACGGGAACCTCGCCGTCGAGCTGACGCAGCTCGTCGATCCGGCCGATCCCGTGAAGGTGTCGACGCTCGCCATCGCCAATGACGGACCGGAGCCGGCACGGCTGCGGGTCTATGCCTATGCCGAATGGGTGCTGGGCAACCGCCGGGCGAAGACGGCGGCGATGATCCTGCCGGGCATCGAGTGGGGCGAGGGCGTGCTGACCGCCCGCAATCCGTTCAGCATCGACTTCAGCGACCGCGTCTCGTTCCTCTGCAGCGACGTGGCCGACGTCGCTCTCGGCAGCGACCGCGCCGAGTTCCTCGGCCGCGGCGACGTGCGGTTTCCGGACATGGTGCTGGCGGGCGCCATGCCGTCCGGGCGCGTCGAGGCGGGCCGCGACCCCTGCGCGGTGGTCGCGCGCGACATCGAGGTCGCCCCGGGCGAGACGCTGCACGTGTCCTTCCTGCTCGGCGACGCGGGTTCGCGGGCGGCTGCGCTCGACCTCGTGCGCCGGCACCGCGGGATTGCGCCTTCAGAGCGGGAGCGGCAGGTTCGCGGCGAATGGGACGGCTTCGGCCGGACCCTTTCGGTGGCGACGCCCGATCCGTCCTTCGACCACGTCGTCAACCACTGGCTGGCCTATCAGGTGCTGGCCTGCCGCGTGCGTGCGCGTTCGGCCTTCTACCAGGCGAGCGGCGCCTACGGCTTCCGCGACCAGCTGCAGGACACGCTGGCGCTCCTGCTGCACGATCCGTCGCTGGCCCGCGCACAGATCCTCAACACCGCCTCGCGGCAGTTTCCCGAAGGCGACGTGCAGCATTGGTGGCTGCCGAACGGACCGGGCGTGCGTACGCGCATCGCCGACGACGTGGTGTGGCTCGCGCATGCCGTTGCCCGCTATATCGAGGTGACGGGCGACGCCTCGATCCTGGACGACACGACGCCCTTCATCGAGGGCGCCGCGCTGAAGCCCGGCGAGCACGATGCCTTCTTCCGCCCGGGCGTCTCGTCCGGCCGCGTGACGGTGCGCGAGCACTGCATCCGCGCGCTTGACCTCGCGATCGCCCGCACCGGCGCCTCCGGCCTGCCGCTGATGCTCGGCGGCGACTGGAACGACGGCATGAACCGCGTCGGCGAGAACGGGCAGGGCGAGAGCGTCTGGCTCGGCTGGTTCCTGCTGAAGGCGCTGCGCGACTTCGCGCCGCTCGTCGCCGGCTCGGATCCGCAGCGCGCGCAGGAGTGGACGGCCCATGCCGAGCGGCTCCGTTCGGCGCTGGAAAGCAGGGCCTGGGACGGCGAGTGGTATCGCCGCGCCACCTATGACGACGGCACGCCGCTGGGTTCGCGCCTGTCGGACGAGTGCCGGATCGATTCCATCGCGCAGTCCTGGGCGGTGCTGTCGGGCGGCGCGAGCGAGGAGCGCGGCCGGATGGCGGTCGCCGCCGCGCTGCGCCAGCTCGTCGATCCGCAGGCCGGAATCGTCAAGCTGTTCGATCCGCCCTTCACGGACATGAAGCGCGACCCGGGCTACATCCGCGCCTATCCGCCGGGCGTGCGCGAGAACGGCGGGCAGTACACGCACGCGGCCGCCTGGCTGGTGCTGGCGCTGACCGGGCTCGGCCAGTCCGAGGACGCCTACAGGCTGTTCTCGATGCTGAACCCGATCAACCACGCGCTGGATGCGCAGGCGGCCGAACGTTACCGCCTCGAGCCCTACGCGGTGGCGGCCGACATTCATGCCGGACCGGGACAGGACGGACGCGGCGGCTGGTCCTGGTACACCGGCTCGGCCGGCTGGCTCTACCGCGCCGCCGTCGAGGGCATCCTGGGCATCCGGCGGGCGGGCGACCGCATCACCGTCGCGCCCTGCCTGCCGCCGGCCTGGAACGGCTTCGAGGCCGTGCTGCGGCTCGGTGCCGCGAGCTGGCGCATCGAGGTGCGGCGCGGCGCGGTGCCCTCGATCACGCTCGACGGTGCCGAAACGGACGGGACCTTCCCCGTCACTGCCGAGGGCGACCACCACGTCACGGTCGTTGTCGCGCCGTCGGAGGGAAGGCCGCTGCTGGCCGACCAGCCCGCGGCGTTCCCCGGCACCTTCCTTCCTGCGTCCCCCAAGGCGGCCTGAGGTTTTCACGATGTCGCTCATCCAGATCTACTGGCGGACGTTGCGCCTGCTTGCCGCCGAGCGCGGCAAGGTCGCGCTCATCTGCGCGGCCAACGTGGTGCTCGCCGCCGTCGCCATCGTCGAGCCGATCGCCTTCGGCCGGATCGTCGATGCCGCGACGAGCAAGCATGGCGTCGGCCAGTCGGTCGCGCTCTGGGCCGGGCTCGGCGTCTTCAACATCATCGCCTTCGTGCTGGTAGCGCGCAGCGCCGACCGGCTCGCCCACAAGCGCCGCGCCGTGGTGATGACCGAGGCCTACGAGCGGCTGATGACGATGCCGCTCGCCTGGCACCAGGCGCGCGGCACCTCGGTGTCGCAGCACACGCTGCTGCGGGCGCTGGAGGCGATGTTCACGCTCTGGCTGGAGTTCATGCGCCAGCACATGGCCACCGCCGTGTCGCTGGTGCTTCTGGTGCCGACGGCGTTCACGCTCGACCGGCGCATGTTCCTCGTGCTCCTGGTGCTCGGCGTGCTCTACGTCGTCATCAACCGGCTGGTGATGACGCGCACGCGGCAGGGCCAGGCGAGCGTCGAGCGCCACTACCACCGCGTCTTCTCGCACGTGTCCGATTCGGTCGGCAACGTGGCGGTGGTGCAGGGCTATGGCCGGGTGGCCGACGAGGCGCGGCAGCTGCGCGAATATGCGGCCGCGCTGATCGCCGCGCAGAACCCGGTGCTCGACTGGTGGGCGCTGGCGAGTGCGCTGAACCGTTTTGCCGCGACGCTGTCGATGATCGCCGTGATCATGATCGGCGCCGTGCTCGTCGAGCGCGGCGAACTGCGCGTCGGCGACCTGATCGCCTTCACCGGCTTTGCCACGCTTCTGATCGGCCGGCTCGACCAGGTGACGGCCTTCTTCAGCCAGATCTTCGAGGCGCGCGCCAAGCTCGAGGATTTCTACCGCATGGAGGACGCGGCCGACCTGCGCGACGAGCCGGCCGGCGCCACGGAGCTTCCGAAGGTGCGCGGCGACGTGTCGTTCCGGCAGGTCGACTTCCGCTTCCCGGGCACCGGCGCGGGGGTGGAGGACGTTTCCTTCGACGTGGCGGCCGGGCAGACGGTTGCCATCGTCGGACCGACGGGCTCGGGCAAGTCGACGCTGATCGGCCTGCTGCAGCGGGTGCGCGAGCCGCACGGGGGTGCCATCCTCATCGACGGCATCGACATCGCCGCCGTCACCCGCGCCTCGCTGCGCCGCCAGATCGCCACCGTCTACCAGGATGCCGGGCTGTTCGACCGCTCGATCGAGGCCAACATCCGCTTCGGCCGCGAGGGTGCGAGCCACGAGGAGGTGCACGGCGCGGCAGCGGCGGCGGCGGCGCACGACTTCATCCTGCAGAAGACCGACGGCTACGACACGCTGGCCGGCGAGCGGGGCAACCGGCTGTCGGGCGGCGAGCGGCAGCGCATCGCCATCGCGCGGGCCGTGCTGAAGGACGCGCCGATCCTCGTGCTCGACGAGGCGACCAGCGCGCTCGACGTGGAGACCGAGGAGAAGGTGCGTCAGGCGATCGACCGGCTGAGGCGTGGCCGCACCACCTTCATCATCGCCCATCGCCTCTCGACGATCCGCAATGCCGACCTGATCGTGTTCCTGGAGAACGGCCGCGTCGCCGAGACCGGCACCTATACCGAGCTTGCTTCCCGCGGCGGCCGCTTCGCCGAACTGCTGATGGCGGGCGGCATGCTGGTCGACGTGGAGACGCCGCTCGCCGAGGAGGGCCGGATCGCGGCGGAGTAGCGGGCGGCCGGCGGTCCCGGCCGCCCGCTCCGGTTCGGCCGGTCTCAGCCTTCCTTGTAATAGTAGCTGTAGCCGTTGATGGCCGGCGCGCCGCCGAGATGGGCGTAGAGGATGCGCGAGCCCTTGGGGAAGAAGCCCTTTCGGGCCAGGTCGATCATGCCCTGCATCGACTTGCCCTCGTAGACCGGGTCGGTGATCATCGCCTCGGTGCGCGCGGCGAGCCGGATGGCGTCGTTGGTCTCCTCGGACGGGACGCCATAGGCGGGGTAGGCATAGTCGGGATTGATGACGATCTCGTCCTCGCGCACGGCGCGGCCGAGGCCGACCAGTTCCGCGGTGTTGTCGACGATCGAGCGGACCTGCGCCCGCGTCTGGTCGAGCGTGCCCGAGGCGTCGATGCCGATGACGCGGTCGGCGCGGTCCTGCGCGGCGAAGCCGACGATCATGCCGGCCTGGGTGGAGCCGGTGACGACGCAGACGATGACGTAGTCGAAGGTGAAGCCGAGCGCCTTCTCCTGTTCGGCCACTTCCTCGGCGAAGCCGACATAGCCGAGCGCGCCGAACTTGTGTACCGAGGCGCCGGCCGGGATCGGATAGGGCTTGCCGCCCGCGTCCCTGACCGACTGGATGGCGTCTTCCCAGCTCTTGCGGATGCCGATGTCGAAGCCGTCGTCGACGAGGCGCGAGTCGGCGCCCATCAGGCGGGTCATCAGGATGTTGCCGACGCGGTCGTAGACGGCGTCGTAGTGCGGCACCCACTTCTCCTGGATGACGACGCATTTCATGCCGATCTTGGCCGCGGTCGCCGCGACCATGCGGGTGTGGTTCGACTGCACCCCGCCGATCGACACCAGCGTGTCGGCGCCCGACGCGATCGCGTCCGGCACGATGTATTCGAGCTTGCGCAGCTTGTTGCCGCCCATGGCCAGCCCCGAATTGCAGTCGTCGCGCTTGGCCCAGATCTCGACGTCGCCGCCGATGGCCGCCGACAGCCGCGGCAGGTGCTCGATCGGGGTGGGGCCGAAGGTGAGGGGGTAGCGTTCGAACTTGTCGAGAAGGGACATCGGGGGCTCCATGGCGGTTTCGGCGCGGATCCTAAGGCAACAGGCGCGAAATGTGCTTCCGAAATTGCCGGCCCGACTTCCCGCAGAGAGGCTTCACGGCTAAGAAATCTCCGGAAAATTCCATCCTGGCTTCCGATGACGAAAGGTTCTTCCATGGCTGCGCTCGACCGTGTCGACCTGCGCATCCTGCGCGCCCTCCAGGCCGAGGGAAGGCTGAGCAACGCGGATCTGGCGGCCCGGGTGAACGTCAGCCCCGCCACCTGCCACCGGCGCACGCAGCGCCTGTTCGACGAGGGCTTCATCACCGGCGTGCGCGCGGAGGTGGCGCCCGGGGCCGTCGGTCTCGGCGCGCTGGTGATGGTGGGCGTCGTGCTCGACCGCTCGACGCCCGAGAGCTTCGCGGCCTTCGAAGGCGCGGCTCTGGAGCTGAAGGAGGTGCTCGACTGCAACCTCGTGGCCGGCGACTTCGACTATCTCCTGAAGATCCGCGTCCGCGACATGGCCGACTTCAACAAGCTGCACGGCCAGAAGCTGATCGCGCTGCCCGGCGTACGCCAGACCCGCACCTTCTTCGTCATGAAGGAGGTGAAGGAGAATGCCCGGCTGCCGTTCTGAAGGCGCGCGGCGCGGGGGGGAAATGCGGGGACAGTTTACTGATATCGGCGGACGGTGTGTCCATCCCCGGGGCGCACCGTCCGCCGATATCAGTAATACCCCGACTCCCCGAACCCCCGAAGAAATGGCGTTGACGATCGTTTGGCGAGCGATTCTGCTGGGTGCATGATTCGCGGTGGTTTTCTGTCGAAGGACGGGCGTGCCCATCTCGAGGCG
>NZ_JAOAOQ010000072.1 GCF_030398385.1 Aquibium sp. ELW1220
CGCCAGGGCCGTTGTAGCAATCCGATCGCACTTCATGCCGAACCGCGTCAAGGCGGCTCGCTGGTGAGCGGGCGATCCTGTCAACTCGGAAAAACCGTGTGGCGCTGATCGCGCTTACGAAGTATCGGTGGTTGGCGAGGGTCGTAGGGTTGCCGGGTATCCGGCAGGTCGCGTCGGCCGCCTATGACTATGTCCTTGCCCCGGTCATTAATCGGTGGCACCTGCGTCGGCTGCGTCAGCAAACCGCCCGGGTTCCGCACTGACAGGAGAGGCACCTTGCCCCAAGATGATGATGGCGCTGCGGTGCCCACGGGGCGCGCGGCGCGGCTTTTGCGGTTTGGCGGCATAGTCACAGGCATTGCCGGCAGTGTCGCCGCAGGATGCCTGCGCGCGCTGGCCAGCGTCGAAAGGCCCGATATGGCACAACTGCTGCTGACGCCCGCCAATACCTTCCGGCTGCCGGACGGGTTTCCGATCCGGACGAACACGGCACCGCTTCATCCGCCTACAAACGCAACGATTGGATGACAGAGGGGCGGTGAGTCAGTCGCATGAGAAATCGGCAGGGTAATTTTGGTTTCTCGTTTCAGCCGCGACTTTCATATCCGCAGATCTTCGCGTGCGCACGACACGGGGCGGTTGCCCGCCTTGGGCGGGCAAGGTGTAGACGATGACGCAAACCATGCGTCCACCGCAGATTTCCGCGACGGCGCTGCGCACGGTGCCGCCTTCGTTGGCGGCGACCAAGCGCCCGATCGCGCCGCAATCAGCGGCAACGGGCTGCACCAGAATCGAAACGGAGGGCGTGGCCATCAGCATCTGCGCATGCCCAGGCGCCGCCGCCGCCAGGATCATAAGCGCAGGCAGGAGGCGCTGCAGAGAAGCGAGAAAAGCTTTCATGCAGCCTTGATAATCCGTCGCCTCTGAACGGGGCATGAATGGATCGGGGCGTGCCCTTAGAGCCGACGGCAGAGGATCTCCTGATCGTGTTGGTCCAGCTGCTGCTCGACCGGATGAGCGGCAAGTCGACACTGCCGGCCACACACAGAACCACCGCCGGCCCTAGAGCCGGCGATGGTAGATAGAGCTGAACTGCCATCTGCATGAACTACAGACTACTGCGGCACGCAAGCACCCTCGCTCGCCGACGTGCTCGCCCGCATCGCCGATACTGCGCAGGGCCGGCTGATCGATCTCCTGCCGTGGAACTGGCGCCGCTCCACCGTCACGGCGAAAGCAGCCTGACCGCGGTCCTCGCCTCTGTCGACGCGCGTGACCGAGGCCGAGTGCAACTGACGCCAATGGCGTCCAAGTCGACAGCCCTTCAATCCGGGGGCGTTACACCCCGGGGTAAGTCCCTCTCACGCCAGTAGAGTGGGGGCCTGTCAACATTGCTCAGGTGTGTGACCAGAATTTCCCCGATACGTCCGGCAGCCTGCGAAAAAGTTGATGCCAACGATCCGATGATCCGGTTGCACCGAGACAAGGCAAACAGATCCACCACCGCATCCTCGATGGCGGTGTCTTGCCCGCGGTCGAGGCTGCGCTTCGGCGCAGTTACAACGCGACCGGGGAAAGCCTCCGAAAGCCGGACCTCCTCCCGCGGACAATCCGTACACAAGAAGAAGCGGGCTTCGGGGTCCGTCTCGACCGTTCTTGTCATCGCGTCGATGAACAAGCCGTTCGGACTATACATGCGCGATGGTAGATGATCGGTGCGCCGGATGTGAACGCCGATGTGCGAGTCGACCTCGGGCACGGCCGCGTCGATACGGGTCTGAAGGTGGGCAACTGGGCGAAACCGAAAAAACGGACGCTCGCGCCCATAAAACAGGGTGAACGCCTGAAGCGTCGGATTTCGTTGTTGCCCTATCTGGCGGAAATCGAACCCCTGCTTACCCAAGGCGATCACGTCGTGTGCGCTCGTCCCTCGCTTCAAGGGTGGCCAACGGGTGTAACGCCACGCCTCCTCGCGAAGTCGGTCGCTCAGCCGAAGCACGCGGCGCTCAAGGGTCACGATCTCACAAAACGCGTCGGGCACTTCGAAGAGGTCTTCGAAACGGGCGCCCAGGGCCCTGTTCCGCGTCCACACGACTCGCAGGGGATGGCCGATATCTGCGGCAAGAGCGGCCGCACTATGCAGCGCAAAGAGCCTGTTGCAGAGGCCATTAGCTGCGATGATGGTCAGCAAAGCGCACCTGTCACGTCCAAAGCTCCCACCCGACATTCTCCAAGTGGCCTGCCGGTTGACGGCGATATCGCGTGACGAGTTCAAGAGTTCCTGGCTCCGGATGATGTCTGCAGCGACTGAAACGCCCGGAACTGCGTCCTTATGCGTAAGCCATTGATCTGGTTTTTTCTACCGCCCGCGACCAGGCTGTCTTTCGCGACATAACGGCGACGCTGCAGACACCGATCACCTTGGCGATGGATTCGACGAGGGACATGAGGCGCATCTGCATCACGCAGCATCTTGCTTGGCCGCTTTTGCCGACCCGCCAATTGGTGCGGTCGAGCGCGAGCAGCCACGATTCGCCCAGGCCGAGAAGCCGGACCAGCAGCGGCAGCGCCCAGTCCTCGTCAAAACGGACATGCTGGAAAAAGCGCTGGAGCCGACGATATGTCGATGCAGTCTTTACGGCCCCCGGTCGCTCGCACGCCAGATGGCCAAGGTTCACGGTGCGTGCGCTGACCATGCCGATGACGATCAGGCAGAGCGCTTCAAGACGCCTCTTGCTCAGATCGATCTCGGGGCGCAGAATTTCCAGAAGGCCGGTAATGGCTCGGTATGACATTGGGCGTTTCCTTGGTCGGGTTCGCCCAGTTGAATCGATCTTGCCGCCCCCAGCCAGCCTTGTGTCGTGCAGCGTGCTCCCGGCCTTCCAACTGCCGGGCGTCCATGACGAGGGTGTTGTTGATGGCGCGCAGCACGCCGGTGTCGCGCCAGGCGTAGAAATAGTTCTACACTGTAGTGAAGGGAGCTAAGTCCTTGGGCAGCATGCGCCACTGGCAACCCGTCGGAGCCATGTAGAGGATCGCGTTAACCACCTCGCGCAGGTTCGCCAACCGCGGCCGTCCGACCGGCTTCAGTCCAGGCAGCAAGGACGCGATCATTTCCCATGCCCCGTCGCTCACTTGCGTAGCGGGCCGCCTCGCGGGCATAGTAACACCGGGTGACATCAGTCCAGGGCATCGTGCTCTCCATCGAATCTTCGCAAATCCGACGGAATCACAACCTGCTCATATCACTCAACACGCTTTAGGTCAGGCTGTAATAGATTTCCTGCCTAGCCAGCCAACGCTGTCGTATATTAGAGGAGTTATGAAACATTGTCTTGTTAAGGGTGCTGGCGGGCAAATCGGAACAGATTTGGAGCCATCGACCGACAGAACCCGTATCCTTGTTGCATGTCTCACTTACAAGCGGGGGCCGCTGCTCGGTACCCTTCTACAAAGCTTCGCAGCGTTGGATGCTCCCGAAGGCGCGGATTACTCGGTTCTTGTCGTGGACAACGACCCCCTCGGGTCAGCTCGCCCGTGCCTTGATCCTCTCATGGGCAGCATACCCGGCCTGACCTATGTCCTCGAACCGCGCCGCGGCATCCCGGTGGCACGGAACGCCGCGCTCGACTATGCGCTTGCTAATGATTTCGATGCCATGTGCTTTGTTGACGACGACGAATTCGTCAAGCATGATTGGCTGGCAAAATTGGTTGCGACCTGGCGTGAAACAGGCGCACAGTTGGTGGGCGGTCCGGTCTTGGTCGCTGCACCGCCGCAGGAGGCCACGCCTTTCGAAGCGTTTATCAACGACAGCCTTGCCGCGCGCATGAACCGGAAGAATGCCAAGTCGGCCAAGCTTGCGTCCAAGGGCGCTCCGGTGACGGTCGTAACGAACAACTGGCTTTGCGCGCTTCGCTGGATGAAACCCAAAAACATCAGATTTGACGAGAGGCAGCTTTATACCGGCGGATCCGACGCGTCCTTCTGCAAGGCAATGCGTGCAGCAGGCGCCAAGATTGTGTGGTCGCCTGATGCGCTTGTTTATGAAACCATGACCCGGGACCGCCTTACGCTGGCCTATCAGTTCCACCGCGGCGCTTCCCAATCCAACAATCATTTCGTGATGAAAAATCCCACTCTGACCGCCGACGTCCTATTGTCGGCGCTCCTTGTCTCGGTGCTGAAATTTGTCACCGGCGCACTTTTACTGGTGGTGCCGGTCTTCGGCAAAGCGTCTCCCGTGGTCGCTGTCCGCTCGATGGGATGGTCGGTCGGCCGGATCGGGGCTATAATGGGTTTTCGGTCGCGGCTCTATGAGTTCGAACCAGCCCCGATGCCCAAGCAAACCCAAAGCCTGGGTGCCGAAATGACGATGCGGGAATAGGTGGCTGGGCTCGGACCTCGCCTGCGGGATTGGCCCCCCTTTCGACCGGAATTACCGCATTCGCGGCGCGCGCCCGATCCCGCGCTGCTTGGGGAAATGATTTACAATACCGGAGCTGCTTTTCGTACCGCGCCGCACATCATCTGCAAGAGCTCTCGACTTGCGCGACGTGATCCCCCGTTTCGCCGCCTATCGCGGTGCAGGGGTGATGCTGAAGGAACCGGTAGCCGCTTTCATAATGGCCTGCACCTTCCTGCGGCTTGCGACTTTCGGCATCATCGAACCCTTCTACCTGTTCCTCGGCCAGTCCTGAAAACGGGTACATAACAGGCTGCAAACGGGGTGTGGACACCGTCAACCCGTTGACCAGGACCGAAATCATGCACGCCGCGACCAGATGGGTGTGGTTGCCGAGCCCGAGCACCTCGGAAAAGATCACGCGCTGCCGCGCGAGTTGCGCCGCCGCCGCTCGCATCCTGTTCTGGATCGCGGTGGTGCCGGTCTTCTCCGTCCCGATGTGCAAGATCGTGCGTCGACGCATCATCGAATCCCCTTGGCCGCAGTGCCCCCCCTGAAAAGCCAGAGCGCTGCGGACTCGTCAAGTCGAAGATCGGAATACCCACGATCTTGCGGGGCCGTGCCTTCCGGATAGGCTTTGCCGCTGGAAAAATGCCCCTGCCGCCGCTAGGAAGAGGACATGGCAGTCTCCAAAAAGGGCGATGACGTGGGGTCGGGCGGCGCAGCGGCGTCAAGGCCCTATGCGGCCCCTGCCCTCGCCTGGAAGCTTATGCTGGACGTGTTGCGCGGCCGCGTCCGCTCCTTCGTCCCCTCGCTGGTCTGGATGGCCGTCGGGGCCGTCGCCACCGCCCTGCTCGCCTGGCTGATGCGCGCGTTGGTCAACCTCGTCTTCGAGGAACCCGATTTCGCCGCAGTCTGGGGTATCGCCGCTGCTGTGCTTGCCATCTTCCTGGTCCGCGCCGCCGCGATCTACTTCGAGCAGACCGGGCTTGACGCCATCAAGACCCGCATCGTCTCCGATTTCCAGAAGCGCCAGTTCGACGTTCTCGTACACTCGCCGCTGGCGCTGTTCGATAAGCGCAGCGCTGCCAAGGCGGCGGGCTTCACCCAGCATTGCGCGCGCGCGGCGGCCAGCGCCTTCATGCTGATCACCACCAACCTCATTAAGAACGTGCTGACGCTGGCGGCGCTAGCCACAGTTATGGTCATACAGGCACCCACCCTGTCGGCCATCGCGCTCGTCGTGGCGCCCGTGGCCTTCTTCGCCATCCGGTCGATGGCCGGCCGCATCCGGCATATCGCCAGGCAGGAGGCGGAGCTGACCGCCGGCGCCACCGCGGCCTTCACCGACGCGCTGTCCGGCATCGCCGTCATCAAGGCATTCCGGCTCGAACCCGTCATGACGAAGCGCATCGAGGCCGTGGTCGACCAGTTGGAGCGTCGCAGCAACAAGCTCAACCGCGCCGTCGCTATGAGTGGGCCGATCATGGAAGGGCTAGGCGGCATGGTGATCGCGCTGCTCCTAGTCTATGCCGGGTGGGAAGCGTTGCGGCTCGGACGCACGCCGGGCGAGTTCGCCGCCTTCCTCACCGCCTTCCTGCTCGCCTACCAGCCAGCGCGTCGGCTGGCGCAGTTCAACCTGGAGCTAAGCCGCCAACTTGTCGCCGTCGATGCGTTCTACCGCCTGATCGAAACGCAGGATCGGGAAACCGACGTCGACGGAGCGCCTGCGGAGGCGATGCCGCCCGCGGCCGCCATCGAGTTTCGCGAAGTATCTTTCCGCTACGGTCGGAAGCTCGCCGGACTGCGCAGCGTCTCCTTCCGCATCCACGCCGGCAGCAAGGTCGCCATCGTCGGCAAGTCCGGCTCAGGCAAGTCTACCATCGCGCGGCTGCTGCTGCGATTCGCCGAACCTCATGGCGGCGCCATCCTCGTTGACGACCAGCCCGTCGCCGGGCTCTCCCGGCAAGTCGTGCGTGACATGGTCTCCTATGTCAGCCAGGACGTGTCGATCTTCGACGGCACGATAGCTGAGAATATAGGTTTCGGCCGCGTCGGCGCGTCTGAAGCCGAAATCCATGCTGTGGCGGATGCAGCCCGAGTCACCGAATTCGCGGCCACCCTCCCCGAAGGCCTCGACACGCGGTTGGGCAGCGGTGCGCCGACGCTCTCCGGCGGACAGCGCCAGCGCATCGCGTTCGCTCGCGCGCTGCTGAAGGACGCGCCGATCATGCTGTTCGACGAGGCGACGTCGGGACTGGATTCGGGCACCGAGTTCGAGCTCCAGGAAGCATCCGGCCTGCGGAACCGGGAAAAGACGGTCATCGTCATCTCGCACCGGCTCTCCACCATCCGCGCATGCGACCGAATCATCGTCCTCGACAAGGGCGAGGTGGCGGGCATGGGCGGCCATGACGATCTTTTGGTGAACTGTCCTGCGTACAGGCGGGGCTTCGGCTCGCAGTCCGGCCTTCCGGAGGCTGGAGATGGCTGATCCCGCGCCGTCCGCATCGAAGGGGGGCCTGCGGGCGGCGCTGACGGCGGCCGCACGCCTGTCGCGGCGGCTGGCCCAGCGACGGCACGAAGGCTCGCCGCGCGCGGCCTTCCTGGCGTCCAGCGTCTGCCGCCCGGCCTCCTTCGCGGTGATCCGCATCCTCGGCAACGACCTCCTGCCCCGGCACGCGCACGACCAGACGCTGCAGAACCTCCGCTTCATCCTCGACAACGAGCCGGAGCTGGACAACTGCCGCAAGCTCTACGTCATCAACCGCCTGTTTTCGCCCGGGCGCGAGCGAGAGATTATCGCTATGCTGGAGACGTTCGGCGCCCGTTATGTCCGCATCCCCTTCTCCGGCGACGAATATGCGGCTACCGGCTGGAGCGTGAGCGGTTTCGACACGCCGGGATTCTTCGAGTCGGACCGCTTCGAACGGCTGAGCCAGCACCTCCAGACGCATGCCCGCATCTGGGCCTGCTCCAACCAGGTCCGCTACGCGATGAACGTCAACGGCGCCCGCAACGTCGCGCTGCAATGGGGCGCCACCCTCGCCGACTGGACAGTACCGCTCGATTCGAACTGCATCTTCGACCGCTCTGCCTTCGATGCGCTCGCCGACAGCTGTGCGGAAAGGCCCGACCTGCCCTGCCGCATCGTGCCGATGCTGAGGGTCTCCGAGAATGCCGACTTCTTCCGTGCCGATCTTCCTGTCCACGAGGAGGAGCCGCAGCTGGCGCTGCACCGTTTCGCGGGTGAAAGCTTCGATCCCGCCTTCCCCTACGGGCTCGAAGACAAGTCGCATCTGCTGAAGCGGCTGGAGGTCGAGGGTCCGTGGCAGCGCTGGAAGCGTCCGCCCTGGATGCCCGTGCCCTCCCCCTCGCCGAACCGCCACCTCTTTTCATGGACCGGAGCGGCTGTGAAGCGCCTGAGTTCGGGCCCGCAGGGGCTGGAAAGGCCATTGGCGCAGCCGCAGCGCTACCGCGCCCGCAACCTGTCGATCCTCAATGCCATCCGCCTGCTGAACGAGGAATTCGGCACGGCCGATCCCGCAATGGCTCAGCGGGTGCTTGGCCCGTTGCGCGACGAGGATCTGGACGCCCTCTCGCGGTCGTGAGCGTACGCACACCCCGTCGCCCAGGCGGGTGCCGACGCTTCAGCCCGTCGCCGGCGCCTCGCGGCCGGGCGCCCTGCCGATCCAGGGGAAGGGTTCGTGCGGGGCCGGCCGGCCGACGAATCGGGAAAGCTCCGCCCAGCCGTCGCCGCGGAACAGGTCGAATTCGAGCAGACGGTCTCGCGCGGTGCCTGCGAAGAAGCCCCGCACGCGCTCGCCATGGGCGTGGTAGGCTTCCTCCAGGCTGCCGTAGCGGGTGTAGAGGCGGTCATTGATGCGGGCATAGAGCGGGCCGTGGAAGAGCGGCCCGCGCGGATGGAACCTGCGGCGCACGGCCTCGAGGTCGGAGACGCCGTGATGACGGACGAAATGGTTGCGAAACGAGGCGACCCAGGATTCAGCGGGTCGGCCGGTGTTGATGAAGCGGGCATTGGGAAACCGCTCAGCAAGTTCCTCGAAGCGGAAGCTTACCGGCGTGTCGGAACAGCAGTCGAACAACGCGAAATCCTCTTCGTCGATGAGAGCTCGGGTGAAGGGATTGGACCAGTGGGCAGTGGTATATCCCATCATCTCCAGGCCCTGCGTGATCGACTTCGTGCCGGTCTTGGACAGGCCGATGACAAAGACCTTTTCGCGCCGATCCGCGACGTCGGCCGGCTCCTCGATCCGCGGCAGCAACGCCACCAGCCTGGCAAGGAAGGGTGGCAGGCCTTCCGCGCCCCTGAACGGCTCTGCCCGTTGCCGGAAGGCGTCGTAGTCCTGCAGCGCTAGATCCGCACACAGGAGCGCCTGCACGAGGTTGGTACGTCCGCCCGGGTGCTTGATCGCCGGCAACTGGGCCTCCACCACCTCGCGGTACGAGATGTACTTCCGCTGCCGCTCGTCTTCGTGAAACACCAGCGGGATGAGCACCCGCAGCTGGAACCACTCGAAAGGACGCTTGGGCCTCTCCCACAGGTTCCGGTAAAGCGTGCGCGCCTCGGCAATGGCATTGTGGCTTGCCAGGCGCCGGCCGAGCAGAACCGCGTGCTCGAGCGAAGCCGAGCGGAACGCCTCCACCGCCTCGGCATAACGGCCCTGCGAAAGCAGGTTCTCGCGGACCGCCTCGTCCGGGCCCGCTTCTTCGCGCTCATCCATGTCGTAGCGTCACCTTTCCGACCATCCACATCGTTCCGCAACGGGTCGTGCCGTGACAGCAGCGGCCGTGCGTATCGGCGTTCACCGAACCGGTAGCCCGACGGCTGTCGCCTCGTCCAGCGTAAGCCCGTCGGCGAGATCGTCGAGCTCCGCTTCCTGCGCCAGCGCAATCCGGAACGACGACTTCGCGGCCGCCGTCTCGCCTAGGCGCAGGCGGGCAAGGCCGTGTCTCGCATGCCAAAGCGCTCTCGTCCCGGCGTCCGGTCGCGACAGACAGGCTTCCCACCGCCGCGCAGCCTCGCGCCAGTCCTGCCGCCGGGTGGCCGAGACCGCCAGCCGCACGGCCTCCACGAGGGTTTCCTCCGTTGCGCCCGTCAAGGCCGCCGGCAGATCGCCCCTGTCGCCGGCGTTCGCGAGATGCGGCAGCAGCCCGAGATCGGCGAGTTGCGCGGCATCTCGGAACCGGGCGGACGTAGCGCCGACGAGCGGGTCCTGCGGCGACAGCTGCGCGATGACATCGGCAATGCGGTCCCCTCGCCGTCTATGGCCGAGCCAGAGGTTGTCCTTCACGTGCCGGTCGCTCTCGACGTCGCCATTGCGTAGTCGCACGACGTTCTGGAGGACCTTATAGTGCAGCAGCGAGCAGGAGCGGGCACTGGCGCGCGTTGGCGAGACGTGATGCTTCCACAGGTAACGCAGGCCCGCGCCGCCGCGCACGATCGGCGTCTTGGCCATGCAGTTGTGGCGCTGCCCGAAAAGCCGCGCCCGAGCGCCTCCACCCGCCCAGGACAACGGTGCCTGCCAGTGGCCGGGAAAGAAATAGTCGGTGTCGAACCAGGGCGCGATCGCCAGCGGGTCGTCGCCCGGGGCAAAGCCTGCCGCCGCGGCTATGCTCTCGGGAAACATGTCGAGCATGAACCCTGCCATGGCGTGTTCGCCATTCACCTCCATCTCGTCGAGAATCGAGCGCAGGCTGCGGTCCCGAAGCTCCGGCATGACCAGTTGCTCGTCGAGGTCGACGACGACGCACCAGTTGCCCGCCCCGTGCAGGTCGAGCAACTGGTTGATCCAGGCGGCGCCGTCGTTCGACATCGCGTAGGCTGCCTCGCTGCGATAGACGGTGACGTCCGGCTGCGCGAGCAGCACTTCGGCGGTGCCGTCCGTCGAACCGTCGTCGATGACGTAAAACCAGTCGACTCCGAGGCGCCGGTAGCAGTCGAGGAACCAGCGGACGAAGCCGATCTCGTTCCTCGCATGCGTCAGCACGATGATCCTGTCGCGCAGTATCGGAGCTTCGCGCGGGCCGATCACAGACGGCGGAGCCAGGTCGCTGCGCAGCGCCGGAACGAACCGCTGTCCGGTATGGGCCGCGTCGAAGGCCCGCGCCGCGTCGAAATCACCCTCCTCCTGCGCCAGCCAGGATCGGAACGGCAGCACATCGGCGCTGTCGCCGAAGCATGCGGTGAAGCCCGCGATCGCTGCCGTCACGGCCTTCGTGTCGCGCAGCCTAGCCGCGAGCTGGAGCTCCGCAAGCCGTACCGCGCGCGACCGGGCGAAACGTTCGCGCAGTTCGATGGCGATGCCGCGGGCTTCTTCGAGTTCGCCAGGCCCTGAGGCGGCGCCGTGCAGGGCGCGCAGACCGGCAAGCTGGATCTCCACCTCGCCCGGATACGCGACCATGCAGAGCCGTGCGGCGGCGGCGGCCTCGTTGGAAAACTGATAGGCCTGCAGCATCTTCAGCCGGAACAGGGCGCTCGCGGCGTCCGTCCCGGCATCCGCCAGCATGGAATAGTCGTCCTCCCACAGGCTGCTCAGGCGGCGGTGTTCCGGAACCCTTTCCGTAGCAGCGGGAAACCCATTGCGGGCCTCAATCCAGCGTGTTCTGGCCATGGTTTGGTCGAGCGCAGTGGCTGCTATACGCGCATGCAGGCGCCAAACCTCCGCACGCCCCGGATGTGCGGAGATGAGTGCGGTGGCGACCGCATCCGCCGCCTCGAACCGCCCGCATCGCATGAGAGACGTCGCATGTGCGATGCTGTCGGCGGCGGTCATCGCACAGGGGAAGCGCGCGGCGACCGCATCCCATCGATCCGCAGCGTCGCTCCAGAGGCTGCGCGCGGCGGCCACCCTGGCAAGGCCGGCCTGGGGCTCGACCCTGTCCGGGAAGAGGTCGGCCGCCTGCGTGAGCAGCCGCCCCGCATCGTCGAGATTGTCGAGAAGGCCAGCGATGGCGACCAATTGAGGCACCCAGTCGGCCCGCGCTCCGGGGCCTGCAGCGGCGAGGCATTCCTGCCAGCGTTCCGCCGCCTGCGGCAATGCGCCCTGCGCATGCGCCAGCCGCGCAAGCCCTGCTAGCGCCTCGGCCCGCAAGTTCTCCGAGCGGAGCGCGCGGCAATATGCGGCTTCGGCCTCGGTATGCCTGCCTGCGGAGGCGAGAGCCACGGCACGCCGCAGCTTGGCCCGCGTCAGGCCATTGCGCAGGAAACCCAGCATTGGTGCCTCAAGTTCAGCGCGCTCCTCATCACTCAGTCCAATCCGAACTGCCGATCCCAGCCGATCACAACCTCCCAAGCGAACATCTCCACCAGAAAATCACAGCGAGAGACGCATGCCTACCTTATTTCGAGACAACACACTAACGGGCGGCGAGCTTCTGAGGCCAGAGCCATCGCTTGGCCCGCGTCAGCAGGCCGTGCAGTCGCACCTCGGCCTGCGGCACGGACGAAGCCATTTGCCGGAACCGCCGGACCTCGCCCGCCAGTTCGGTTCGAAGCCGACTGTAATCGACCTCGTCCGGATACTGGTTGAACCGGTCCGAAAATAGCGACTCCCGTTCAGGGAAGAAGATCGTGCGAACCCACTCATTGCTTTCCCCGTAGCGCGCCACGAAGGCTTCGGCGTCGGCGCGCCGCACCTGCCGCCGAGTGCCGTGGACGGTGGCCTCGATCTCGGTATGCAGCTTCTTGAGGTGCAGGTTGCGCCGTCCCGACGGGAAGCTCATCGGCAGGAGCTTGTTTACCTCGCTCATGACGTATTGCGCCTCCACCGGCATGGGAAGGTTCATTCGGTCGGTGGGGCCCTCGACCAGCGCGGCATCCAGCCCGGCCAGTTGGATGAATTCGGCAACCGAATCCGTTCCGGCGTTCATGTCCTCCGGATACAGCACCACCTTGATCTTCTCGATCGGCAGATGCGGCAGGAAGCGTTCGATCAGCCGGCGATAGTCGAAATAGTCGACCATGTCGTCGATCGCGTGTCCAGGCGGCAGGCGGAAATAGTTCGACGGCGCGATGCTGCCGAACACTGCGTCGAATTCGCTGAAGCCGCCGCGGAGCGCCGTGCTGAACCGGCTCAGGGCCAGCCTGTCCTGACGGCGGAGGAACAGGACCACTTCGATTTCGTCGACATGGGGCCGGAACGTCTCGAAGAGCCTGTCGATCTCCGACGGGAGGAGGAGCCGGCTGTGGATGAGTTCAGAGGATCCGATAACGGTGTGCCAGTCGCCGGCCGCAGCCAGCGCCTGCGCGAACTCCTCCCGCAGGCGCGCCCGAAACGCTGGCGGCTGGAGCAAGTGGGTGGCGAGGATGTTCGCCTTCACCCGGTCCCACACGTCGTCTTCCATGCAGGCCGCGACCAGGTGGGTGTGGTTGCCGGGCCCGAGCACCTCGGAAAAGATCACGCCCTGCCGCGCGAGTTGAGGCGCCGCCGCTCGCATCCTGTTCTGGATCGCGGTGGTGCCGGTCTTCTCCGTCCCGATGTGCAAAATCGCGCGTCGACGCATCATCGGATCCCCTTGGCCGCAGTGCCCCCCCTGAAAAGCCAGAGCGCTGCGGACGCGTCAAGTCGAAGATCGGAATACCCACGATCTTGCGGGGCCGTGCCTTCCGGATAGGCTTTGCCGCTGGAAAAATGCCACTGCCGCCGTTAGGAAGCGGACATGGTAGCCTCCAAAGTTCTATGGGATGACCCGCCCGTTCTCCCGAGCGTCGAGTTGTGCGTATCCGGTGCGTGCCTCGAAACCTGTGTGCTGCGCGGGTGTTCCCACAACGACCACGTGTTCATCCTCTACGAAAACGGATGGAGTTCGCACTACTCGGGCGGCGACGCGAGGCTCACCGTCGTAACCAGCGGCTGAACAAACATCCCGGCACAGGACTTTTCATGCCGTTTGCTTGATAAAGATCAGAAAAGCCAGCGCTACTAGACCGCTCTGCCCCACCGCTACATTGGGCTGAAGCACGGATCCTTGAGAAAATCTGGAGCGCTATTTCTCTCGGAAAGGGGAGTAGAGCATGGACTGGAAGAACAACGAGACGTCTGGCGCGACGGAGGCCACGGCCCCGTCGGCGCGCGCTCACAACGCTGGTGACGGCGGGGCCGTGAGGTTGTAGGCGAGGTTGGGCATGCCGATTTTCGTCCGGGCCCGCGCCAAGCCGATCGTGCGCACGAACAGGCCCATCCTCGATTTCTGCTGTGCGAAGAAACGTGACGCTGCCGAGGGTAAGAGCGCTCCCCGTTATGCGGCCGAAACCGCGCACACCACTTCGATCTACCCAACTCTGAACGCAAACGTGCGGCGTCCATCGCGACGACCGCGGAGAGAACCCGAGAGCCCGGCACGCAAGATGAAGGCAGAAAGATCAGGCTTGACCAAGGCGAATTGAGAACGCGGTGGGACACCATCAATATGCACGTTCGAGGTTTTCGCTTTACTATGAAGAACTTCGACCCCTCTTGCTTCCACGGTGCTTCCACGGGAGCAGGAAACGCGAACGCCGCCCCGGAGGGCGGCGTTCAAGCATCTGATATCGTTCAGGAATTTGGTTGCGGGGGTAGGATTTGAACCTACGACCTTCAGGTTATGAGCC
>NZ_JAOAOQ010000073.1 GCF_030398385.1 Aquibium sp. ELW1220
CCATGGCGGCATCGGCCGAGGCGCAGTCGACCGGCATCGCCCAGATCAACGTGGCGATCGGGCACATGGACCAGTCGACGCAGCAGAACGCCGCGATGGTGGAGCAGTCGACCGCGGCTGCCGTCTCGCTCAGCCGGGAGGCGGAGGCGATGGCGGAACTGGTCGGCCGGTTCGAGGTCGGTGCCGGCCGCCATCTGTCCTCCGCGTCACGGCACGACAACGTCCGCTCCATGCATGGCACGCCATCCCGTTCGCAGCATGCGGCGCGGCCGAGCTATTCCGCGGGCCGTTCCGCGGCGCTGCGCAAGCCCGAACCAGCCAGGGAAGCGGACGGCTGGGAAGAGTTCTGACCGCCGCCGTACCGCGCAACCCTTCCGTCGTCCGGGATGTCCGCGCAGCTTGCGCGGACATCGTCGTTGGGTGACCTGCGAATCATGCCGGCTCACGACCGGCAGAGCGGCAACGAGGGCGCGGTGTGTCCGTTTGGCGCGCGAAACCGTTAATATTGCCGGTTCGGAGCCTCCAAGGGACCGATCCCGCACAAAAAAGCGCAAGCGAATGCAACTTCATCTTGAATTCGGAGTTATTGCGGATATTCGGTTAGATTAGGATTTCCTTGGAAACACTTCCGAGGACGCGAGGAGCCGCTGGGAAGCGCCATGAATCGAGACGCTATGCTCCAATTCTCATTCCGCCCCGAGGCGAGGCTTCCGGACGTTCACCGGACGGAGAACTGGCGCGGCTTTTCGGTCGAATTCTCGCGCATCAATGGCGCCAGCGAATACAGCTTCAGCCTGACCTGCGACCGGCATTACCTGTGCCTGCACGATCTCCTGCTCTCCGACGGCAGCATGGTCGTGGACGGGATGCGGCCGATCCAGCGCAAGGACCTCCGCAACAACCTGACATATCTGCCGCGCCATACGTCCATTTCCGGCTTCGCGGCGCCGGTCGACCGCACCAACAGCTTCACCGCCTTCTACTTCGATCCCGAGGAGATCGCGACGGAGACCGAGCGCCTGTACCGGGCGACGGACAGTTTCCCGATGGTCTATTTCGACGACAGCCGGCTGCGCGGCACGCTCGAAAAGATGCGCGCGGTGATGGCGAGCGATCAGGAGCCAGACCGGCTCTATGCAGAGACGCTCGGGTTGCTCACGGCCATCGAGGTCGCGCAGATGCAGACCGGCGCGCTCAAGCTGACGCCCGGCCAGTCCGGAGGGCTATCGGGCGCGCAGCTGAAGCTCGTCTTCGATTTCGTCGATTCCAGGCTGGGGGCGGAGGTATCGCTCGACGACATGGCCGCGGTCGCCAGCCTGAGCCGGTTCCATTTCGCGCGGGCCTTCAAGAAGTCCGTCGGCGAACCGCCCTATGCCTATGTGCTGCGCCAGCGCATCGAACGGGCCAAGGTGCTGCTCAAGACGACGAAGATGCAGGTCAACGAGGTGGCCGTCGCCACCGGGTTCAAGACCGCGAGCCATTTCGTGCGCGCCTTCCAGCAGGCGGTCGGAACATCGCCGGGCAGCTACCGCCGGGCATGACGGCGCGAAGGCGCGTGCCTGTCAGTCGTCGGGACCGGCGCCCAGCCTTTCGAGCGCGCGGGTGTTCAGGATCTTGATCGCGCCGCGCTTGACGTCGATGACGCCGCCCTTGCGCATGTCGGTCAGCGTCTTGTTGACCGATTCCCGCGTGGCGCCGAGGAATTCGGCGAGGTCGGACTGCGAGATGTGGATCCAGCCGCCATCGTCCTCGATCAGGCTCGACAGGAATGAGAGCCGCTTGGCGAGACGCGCTTCGATCTTGAGCAGGGCCTGGTCGCCCAGTTCGGCGCTGACATAGCGCAGCCTTGCGCACAGCAGCCAGATCATCGTCGTGGCAAGCTGCGGGTTCTGCTGGATCCGGTCGATGAGCTGGCGGCGCGAGAGAGAAACGAGCGTGGCGTCGGTCAGGCAGGTGGCGGTCGCCGTTCGCAGCCCGCCGTCGAGCGCGCCGATCTCGCCGAAGACGCATTTTTCCGTCTCGAGATTGGCGACGAGCTTGCGTCCGCTTTCGGAGTAGATCGCGATCTCGACCGCGCCTGCCATCACGCCGTAGACTCGGTCGGAGACGTCGTCCTGCATGAAGAGGTGATGGCCGGCCCTGTAGGTCTCGCCATTGCACCCTGCAAACAGGCCTTCGAACAGGTCTGCCGTCAGTTGCGCCCGGGGCTTTGGTCGCTCGTAACCCGTCTCCGCCATTGGACTTGCCTTCACTCCTGCCAGCCGGTATCCGCCATCCCGCCAGACCGGGCGATCCGCGTCGCGCCATTCGCACGGTCCGCTGTCACCCGCCGGCTTCCCCTTGAGACTCGGACGTCATCCGGTCCATGGTTGCCGCGGCAGTGGCCGGTCGGTCCGGCGCGAGGAGGAGCATGCATATGAGCGAAGCGACAATATTGCACGATCGGCGGGATGGCTACAGCGTGATTTCGCTTAACCGGCCGGATCGGCTCAACTCTTTCAACCGTCAGCAGCACGCCGAACTGCGCGCGGCGCTCGACGAATGTGCCCGCAGCGCCGATGTTCGTGCGATCGTCCTGACGGGCCAGGGGCGGGGGTTCTGCGCGGGGCAGGACCTGTCCGACGTCGACGACATGGGCGGCGACCGGCCAGACCTTGGGAAGACGCTTCACGAGAACTACAATCCGCTGATCCGCGCCATGCGGACCCTGCCAAAGCCGATCGTCTGCGCCGTCAATGGCGTGGCGGCCGGCGCCGGTGCCAACATCGCGCTTGCCTGCGACATCGTGCTTGCGGCGCGGTCGGCGAAGTTCATACAGGCATTCTCCAAGATCGCGCTCATTCCCGATGCCGGAGGCACCTACTGGCTGACGCACCTGCTGGGCGAGGCGCGGGCCAAGGCGTTGGCGCTGACCGCCCAGCCGCTGTCGGCGGAGGATGCGGCGCAGTGGGGGCTGATCTGGAAGGCGGTCGACGACGACAGGCTGATGGCGGAAGCCTGCGCGCTGGCCGAAAGCTTCGCGGCCGGCCCCACCCATGCCTACGGATTGACCAAGATGGCGATCCAGGCCGCCTCGACCAATTCGCTCGACGAGCAGCTCGAGCTGGAGCGCCGGCTGCAGCGCGAGGCGGGCATGTCGGATGACTACAAGGAGGGCGTGAAGGCCTTCCTGGAGAAGCGGCCGGCCAACTACCGCAAGGGATGAAGCCGCGTCAGCGGTTCGAGACGACTTCGTTGAACTTGGCGAAGAACTCGCCCGCCAGCTTCTTCGAAGTCGAGGCGATGAGGCGGCTGCCGAGCTGGGCGATCTTGCCGCCGACATCGGCATTCACCGTGTAGGAGAGCTGGGTCTCCTGCGGGCCGGTCTCCTCCAGCACCACGTCGGCGCCGCCCTTGGCGAAGCCGGCGATGCCGCCCTTGCCCTCGCCCTGGATGGTGTAGGAGTGCGGCGGGTTGAGGTTCATCAGCGTCACGGCGCCAGCGAAGCGGGCCTTGATCGGCCCGATCTTCAGCGACACGGTCGCGGCCATCTCGGTGTCGGAGGACTTTTCCAGGCTCTCGCAGCCGGGAATGCACTCGCGCAGGACATCCGGGTCGTTGAGCGCTGCCCAGACCTTGTCGATGGGAGCGCCGATCGTCTCCCGGCCTTCCAGATTCATGGCCATGCGTTGCTCCTTCTCCCCGGTCCCGATTGGACTAGCGCAGCGCCTTCGACTTGTCCATCAGCGGTCCCCCGCATGTCCCCCGGATGGCGCTTGCCCGCACGGCGGGCCTGCACTATCGCTAGGCACACAAGAAAGAGGGAGGCGTCGATGAGCGGTCGCAACGGTTCGAGCAACGAGGGCAAGAGACTGCGGTCGCAGGAGTGGTTCGACAATCCGGACGACCCGGGGATGACCGCGCTCTATCTCGAGCGCTATCTGAACTTCGGTCTCACCCGCGAAGAACTGCAGTCGGGAAAGCCCATCATCGGCATCGCCCAGACCGGCTCCGACCTCTCGCCCTGCAACCGCCACCACATCGAGCTCGCCAAGCGGGTCCGCGCGGGCATCGAGGCGGCGGGCGGGATTCCGCTGGAGTTCCCGGTCCATCCGATCCAGGAGACCGGCAAGCGGCCGACGGCGGCGCTCGATCGCAACCTCGCCTATCTCTCGCTGGTGGAGGTTCTCTACGGCTACCCGCTCGACGGCGTGGTGCTGACAATCGGCTGCGACAAGACGACGCCCGCGCTGCTGATGGCGGCGGCGACCGTCAACATACCGGCAATCGCGCTGTCGGTCGGACCGATGCTCAACGGCTGGTACCGCGGCGAGCGGACCGGCTCGGGCACCGTGGTCTGGAGGTCGCGCGAACTGCTGGCCGAGGGCAAGATCGACTACGACCAGTTCATGGACCGCGTGGCGTCGTCTGCGCCGTCGGTCGGCTATTGCAACACCATGGGCACGGCCACGACGATGAACAGCCTGGCCGAGGCGCTGGGAATGCAGCTGCCGGGCTCGGCGGCCATTCCTGCGCCCTACCGCGAGCGCGGCCAGATCGCCTGGCACACCGGCAAGCGCATCGTCGACATGGTGCACGAGGACCTGAAGCCGTCCGACATCATGACGCGGGAGGCGTTCGAGAATGCCATCGTGGTCAACTCGGCGATCGGCGGATCGAGCAACGCGCCGATCCATCTCAACGCGATCGCGCGCCATCTCGGCGTTCCGCTTGACAATGACGACTGGCAGCGGGTCGGCCACCATGTTCCGCTGCTGGTCAACCTGCAGCCGGCGGGCGAGTTTCTCGGCGAGGACTATCATCACGCCGGCGGCGTGCCCGCGGTCGTGGCGGAGCTGATGAAGGCCGGGCTTCTGCCGCACCCCGCCGCGCTGACGGCGAATGGCCGTTCGATCGGCGACAATTGCCGCGACGCCGAGAACCTGGACCCGGCGGTGATCCTCACTGTCGCCGCGCCGATGAAGCGGGACGCGGGCTTCATCAACCTGAAGGGCAATCTGTTCGATTCCGCGATCATGAAGACGTCGGTGATCTCGCCGGAGTTCCGCCTGCGCTACCTGTCGGATCCTGCCGATCCCGATGCGTTCGAAGGCAGGGCGATGGTGTTCGAGGGGCCTGAAGACTATCACGCGCGTATCGAGGATCCCTCGCTCGGCATCGACGAGGACACCGTCCTGTTCATGCGCGGGACGGGACCGATCGGCTATCCGGGTTCCGCCGAGGTGGTGAACATGCAGCCTCCGGCCGCGCTTCTCAAGCGCGGCGTGCATTCGCTGCCCTGCATCGGCGACGGCCGGCAGTCGGGAACGTCGGGCTCGCCGTCGATCCTCAACGCTTCGCCCGAGGCTGCCGCCGGCGGCGGGCTCGCGCTGCTGCGCAGCGGCGACCGCGTCCGCATCGATCTCAGGAAGGGCACGGCCGACATCCTCGTTTCCGACGACGAACTGTCGCAGCGCCGGGCCGAACTCGCGGCCAAGGGCGGTTTCCCCTTCGCCGGCCACCAGACGCCGTGGCAGGAAATCCAGCGCGGCATCGTCGACCAGCTTTCCGGCGGCATGGTGCTGAAGCCGGCGGTGAACTACCAGCGGATCGCGCAGGAGAAGGGCATCCCCCGGAACAACCACTGACGCAGGGGTTTCTGCAGCGAAAATCCTGCGCCGACAAAGGTCCGAGGCTTGCCACGTCATTGGTCGTATCTCGCGCTCCCCTTGCCAAGCAGGGGGCAGCGCCGCGACCACTGGTTTCAGCGGGGTCGTGTTTGGGCAGCCGCGCGGGCCTGCAACTCCCGCAGCGTGACGATCAGTTCGTCGAGACCATCGAGCCTGGCGCGGATGTCGGCCATCCGTGCGACCAGGGTGGGATCCGGATCGGCACCGAGAGTGGCGGCGTCGATCTGGCTGATGGCCTCCAGCGTGCTGGCGACATAGGCGTCGGCCATGTCGGCAAAGGCCGCGTAGGATCCTTCGGTGGCGTTCACGTCGGCACCGAGGATCCGCTCCCGCATCGACCGCTTCACCACAGCACTTGTCATCGGCTTCCCCCGCCTTAAGTCTTGCCGGCAACGACCTTACACGTACGGTGTCGCCCTGTTTTCAGATCAGTGCTACGAGCGGATATGTCGCTCGCAGTCGTGGCCAGCAGTTTCATCGCGCGTCGGTGCATCTGCTTGGTCAGCCTCGTCCGGACGACGGTCGTCTCGAAAAATATTTCGGGATTTATGACCGATATCGTACATAGCGAAACCTATGACTTAACTGGTTAACGTTTTGTAAATATGGACGGATACTGTCGACCGTGCAAAGTACGGGCGACGAGTTTCGAATCACCGTACGCGTCGCACCGAGGTCCCAGCAGTCCCGTGTTCCGGAACCGGATCCTTGCTTCACTCTCTCCCGATGCTCTGGCCCACATTGCCGAGCACTCGCAGCATCGGGGTATGAAGGCGGGGGAGGTGATATACGAGAACGAAGCCCACGTCACGCACGCCGTTTTTCCCGAGCGCGGCGTGGTGGCGATCATGGCCGAAATGCGGGACGGGCGGTCGGTCCAGCAGGGATCGGTCGGATATGAGGGTTTCGTCGGCTATGCGATCGTGCTCGGCGGCGGCACGGCGCTCGGCCGGTCGGTGGTGCTGGTGGCCGGAGAAGCCCTCTGGGTTCCCATCGCCGCCTTCGATCAGGCGCTGCTGCGGTTCATGTCGGTCCGCGACGCGATGCTGCGCTACGGCCAGGCGCACACGATCGAGCTGATGCAACTGGTCGCCTGCAGCAGCCTCCATCCGGCCGACCAGCGTCTGTCGCGATGGCTGCTGCAGACCAGCGATCGGATGCAGGCCGAGAGCTTCTACCTGACGCAGGACGCAATGGCCAAGACGCTCGGCCTGCGGCGGGCCACGATCAACATGATCTGCGGCGAGCTGATGGATGCCGGCGCGATCGACTACAGTAGGGGCAATCTCACCGTGACCGACCGCGCCAAGCTCGAGGCGAGGTCGTGCGAATGCTACGACCGGATACGGCAGGCTTATTTCTCCCGTCAGAAGCAGCAAGGGCTGCCCTGACGCGGCGCCGTCTGTTGCGGTCGTGCCCTCTGCCTCAGAGGCCCATCGAGCCGCGCGGCAGATAGATGTTTTCGAAGCGGACGCGCAGACGCTCGTCCAGCGCCTTCGGCACGTGCCGCGGGAAGTGGCTCGACAGGATGCGCCGCTTTTCGGCAATGGCGCGCTGGAGGATGTCCGGCCGGCCCTTCTCCACCCATTCCTTGGGCGAGAAACGGTCGGCGATGGCGGGATAGACATACTCGGTCTGCATGAGCTGCAGCGTCTGGCCGTGACCGAGATAGTGGCCGGGACCGTTGAGACAGACGTCGGAGATGGCGTCGATGGAGAGCGACGCCTCCGTCACCTCGACGCCGCGCACGCAGCGCAGGCACTGGCCCAGCATATCGTTGTCGATGATGAGGCTTTCGAGGCAGAAGCCGAGCAGCGAGGCGTGCATGCCCGCCGATTCATAGACCAGGTTAAGGCCGGACAGGCCCGCCATGACGTTGGTGATGCCCTTCTCGTAGCCGGCCTGGATGTCGGGCAGCTTCGAATCGGCCATGCCTGCGGCCGAGCCGCCCGGCAGATTGTAGAACTGTGCCATCTGGGCGCAGGCGGAGGTGAGCAGCGCCTGCTCGCCCGAGCCGCCCGACATCGCCCCGGTGCGCAGGTCGGACACGAAGGGCCAGGTGCCGAAGATGGCAGGATGGCCGGGCTTCAGCGCGTTGACGTAGACCAGCCCGGCCAGCACCTCGGCGACGGCCTGCACGACGGCGCCCGCAATGGCAGCCGGGGCCGTGGCGCCGGCCTGGCCGGCCGAGAGCAGCAGGATCGGTATGCCGCCTTCGACGCAGGCTTCGAGCACGCCGCAGGCGTCCTCGGCAAATTTCATTGGCGGGACGACGAAGCAGTTCGAGTTGGAGACGAAGGGCCTGGCGCGGAAGTTCTCCTCGCCGCCGGCGATCGCATAGAGCATTTCCAGCGCCGGCGCGACGTTCTCGCGCACGGTGAACGAGGTTCCGACATGCTTGGTGGTGCCCGAGACGCAGGCGTATAGCGTGTTGAAATCCATGTCGAGCGGGTCGACGACGTCGCGCGGCACCATCGGGCGCTGGAAGAAGTGGATGTTGTCCATCAGGTCGACGATCCGCGCGGCATCGTAGATGTCCTGCAGAAGAGATTCGCGGTATTCGCGTTTCTCGACGTCGACCACGTGCACTGCCGCACCCGCCGTGCCGTAGTGCACCCGGGTCCCCTGCACGACCATGTCGTGTTTCGGGTCCTGGCCGTGGAGCGTGAAATCGCGCGCGGCATAGCGGATGGTGTCGAGCACGAGGTTGCGCGGGAAGCGAATGCGTCCGTCGGCACCGTACTCCGCGCCGACGCGCGTCAGCGCCTCGATGCATGAGGGGATGGCATTGGCAAAACCGACGGTCTCGAGGACGGTGAGGACGGCCTCGTGGATACTCTCGAGGTCGCCTCGCGAGAGGACGCCGTAGCGTCCGCCTTCCATTCCCGCCCGGATCGGCCGCACGTCCTCTGCGAGCGGTGCCGCCCGCATCGCGCGGCGCGCCTCCCGGCCCCCCGACCTTCTATTGCGCTGTTGATCCGCGCTGTCGCGCTGCTCGGCCGTCAAGCTCATGTCCGCCACTCCCGAAGCGATGTTCCCCGCATCCGAAGCTGGCCTGTTTTTTTTGGTCCGGCGCCTCGGTGCACGACAAACTATGTCGCGTGGTTGGGCCACAACATTGAGCCAGCGATTGCCGGCTTTAGAGCCACGAGCGGCTAGCCGTGGGCGCCGCGTCAGGCCGCGGCGGGGCGGCGGCCGATCGCGGTCGCAAGTTCGCGGATGCCGGGCTCGATGTGCTGTACGGCGATCGAGGAGATGCCGAGACGGACGAAGCGGCGGGGCGGCGACTGGCCGTCGAAGAAGCGGGCGCCCGGCTCGATCAGCACACTGCGGGTCGCGGCGGCTTCTGACAGTTTTTCGGAATCGGTGCCCTGCGGCCCTTCCAGCCAGACCGAGGTTCCACCAGCGCTGTCGGTCGCGTTCCAGTCCGGCAGAAAGGCCGAGATCGCCGACACCAGCCGCTTGCGGCGTTCGGCAAAGGCCGTCGAGAGCTTGCGCACCAGCGCATCGTGGTGGCCGAGCGACAGGAAGAGGGCGACCGCGCGCTGGTTGTTGGCGGGCGGATGGCGCAGCATGAATCGGCGCAGCGCGCGCAGTTCGGCGATGAGGTCGGCGGAGGCGACGATATAGCCGAGCCGCAGCCCCGGCGCGAGCGTCTTCGACATCGAGCCGACATGGATGACGCGGCCGGTGCGGTCCAGGCTCTTCAGCGCCTGCTGCGGCGCCTCGTCAATCAACTGGCTGTCGTAGCCGTCCTCGATGATGATCTGGTCGTTGCGCGAGGCGATTGCCAGCAATTCGCGGCGGCGGGTCTCCGACAGCGGCACCATGGTGGGGCAGTGATGGCTGGGCGTCACGAAGACAAAGCTGGATTCGCTCGGGATTTCGCGCGTCACTATGCCCTCCGCATCGACACGGACGGGGTCGATCTCGGCTCCGGCGAGACGGAAGATCGAGCGGGCGTCGGGGTAGCCCGGATCCTCCATCGCCACCCGCGAGCCCCTGGTCATCAGAAGCGTGGCCAGCATGTAGATCGCGTGCTGGGCGCCAAGCGTGACGATGATCTCGTCGGGATTGGCGAAGATGCCGCGCCGCGGCAGGAGGCGGGCCTGGATCTGCTCGATGAGCAGCGGGTCGTCGCGGTCGACCATGTCGGCCGCCCAGTTGCGGATCTCGAGCACGGCGAGCGCCATGCGGTTGCATTCGCGCCACTCGGCGGTGGGGAAAAGGCCCGGATCGAACTGGCCGTAGATGAAGGGATAGGAGGACTTGATCCAGTTCTCCATCTTCATCGGCGGCGGCATGTCGCTGGCGGCGATCTGCCGGCGCGCCTTCCAGTCGAGGCCGCCGGGGGCATTGTTGTCCTGGCGTGCCAGAGGCTTCGTCGGGGTGGTCAGCACGTCCGGATTGACGAAATGGCCGCGGCGCTCGCGCGCCACGAGGAAGCCCTGGTCGACGAGCTGCTGGAAGGCGAGCACGACGGTGCCGCGCGCCACGCCGAGCTTCTCGGCGAGGATCCGGCAGGAGGGCAGGGGCATCGACGCGGCAATCTGGCGATCGAGGATGGCCGCCACGATCGCCTGGCGGATCTGCGCCTGCAGCGTCTGGCCGGAATCCGGCGAGATGGTGAAGAGGCCGGACCAGATGGCGGAATCGTTTCTCGTGGACATGGCGTCGCTCCCTGACGCGGACAGTAAACATGTGAACTTTCGCGGGGCAAGTCTGGTCTAACGGCTTAAGCCAGAGAATCTTGTCTCCATGGCAATTATGCCACGCCGACCCGGGCGATTTGGCCAGAGCCGCGTCGGTGCAAGAGGCGGGGCGTGGCGACGCTGGAGCCGCCCGTGCTGCGCGAACGAGCACGCTCCACGACGAAAGTCCCCTACGGCCCTGCGATCGGCCGTGGCCGGGCCTGCGCGGCGGCATGCGGGCGAAGCCGGTTGCAGGACCGGCTCGACAATCGCTAACCTTGCGGCAAAGGATCACCGGATCGAGGCACAAGGGACGATGGGATGTGCGTCAACGGAAGAAAAGAAGCCGCCTCGCGGAGCGGCAATGTCGAAATCCGGCGGCCGGCAGCGTCCTTGGGATGTCGCAACATCACGGAGGACGTCCCATGCTCTTCGAAGTCACCGGCCTGTACGCCTTGCCGCTGGCCCTTCTCTACCTCGCTCTGTGGCTGCGCGTGAGCGCGACACGCGCCAGGCTGAAAATCTCCATCGGGGATGGCGGGAACACCAGCCTCCTCGAGAACATCCGCAAGCACGGCAATTTCGTCGAATGGGTCTCGGTCGTGCTCATCCTCATGGTCATCGCCGAGGGCAATGGCGCAGCCCCGCTGTGGCTGCACGTCTCCGGAGCCCTCCTCGTGGCGGGGCGGATCGTCCATCCCTTCGGCCTGACGGCCACCGACCCGGCACACCCGTTGCGGATCGTCGGCAATTCCGCCAGCCTGCTGGCCGCCTTGGTCGCGACCGGCTGCCTGCTCGTCAACTCCCTTGGTCTTTGAGGATACCGTCATGCAATACATGCTCCTGATCTACTCCGCCCCTGACTCCTTGCCAGTGTTCGGCACACCCGAGTTTCAGGCCATGATGGAGGGCTTTTCGGCCTTCAACGAAAAGGCCCGGGCCGACGGCATCCTGCGCGCTGGCGAGGCTCTGAAGGGCTCCGATTCCGCTACCTCGCTGCGCCTGCGCGGCGGCAAGGTGGAGACGATGGATGGACCCTTCGCCGAGACGCGCGAGCATCTGGGCGGCTACTACGTCATTGAGGTGCCCGATCTCGACGCCGCGCTGCGCTATGCCGCGCTGGTGCCGGTTGCCGCCTGGGGCACCATCGAGGTTCGGCCGCTGATGAACTACAACCCGGCCAACGGCTGATGGCCGACGCCGCCCCGCAGGCGATGGCCGTCACCCGCGCGCTCGGCGAGGTGGTGCGGCAGGACCGGGGGCGGCTCATGGCCGCGCTGGTGGCGCGGCTCGGGAGCTTCCAGCGCGCGGAAGACGCGCTGCAGGAAGCCGGACTGTCGGCGCTCGTCCACTGGGGGCGCTCGGGGCTTCCCGCTTCACCGCAGGGATGGCTGCTCACGGTCGCCGTCCGCAAGGCGCTCGACCAGTTGCGCAAGGAGGGGCGAAGCAGCCGCCGGGAAGAGGCGCTGGCCCGGCTCGCCATCGTGGCGACGGAGGAGGCCGACGACGACATTCCCGACGAGCGGCTGCGACTGATCTTCACCTGCTGCCACCCGGCGCTTGAGGAGAAATCCCGCGTCGCGCTAACGCTGCGCACCGTCTGCGGACTCTCGACGTTCGAAATCGCCAGCGCCTTCCTCGATGAGCCGACGACCATGGGGCAGCGGCTGAGCCGGGCGAAGTCCAAGATCGCGTCGGCCGGCATTCCTTTCTCGGTGCCGGACAGCGACCAGTGGGACGACCGCCTGCGCACGGTCCTGACCACGATCTATCTGATCTTCACGACCGGCTACACCGCCGGCCCTGCCGAACCGCGCGACCTCTGCGGAGAGTCGACGTTCCTCGCGCGGCTGCTGCTGGAGCTGCGTCCCGGCCAGGCCGAGATCGAGGGCGCGCTGGCGCTGATGCTGCTGACCGATGCGCGGCGGGCCGCGCGGATCGGAGCGGATGGCGCGACGGTGCCACCGGCCGAACAGGACCGCGCTCTCTGGAATGCCGGCCGGCTGGCCGAGGGACGCGCGCTGCTGCAGACGGCCCTGCTGCGCAGGCGGGCAGGACCTTTCCAGATCAAGGCGGCAATCAGCGCGTGCCAGATGGCCGACCTGGAACCGGACTGGGCGCAGATCGTGCAGCTCTACACCGTTCTGCTGACGATGGAGCCCACTCCGGTCGTCCGGCTCAACCATGCGGTCGCGCTGGCGGAGACGGGAAAGGTCGCGGTGGCCGCGGCGATCGTCGGCGCCCTGCGGCCGGAACTGGACGGCTACCAGCCGTTCCACGCGGCGGAGGCAGCAATTGCGGCCAGGGCCGGCGACATCGCGGCGGCCCGGCGCGCCTTCCTGACTGCGATCAAGGGCGCGCAGAACGGCGCCGACAGGCTGCTCTTGCGCAAGCTGCTCCAGCGGATCGAAACCGGGCCGGCATCCGGTGCGCCCGCTCGGGGGGGGACTCCCCACCGTTTAGCAAGAGGTTTTCTGGGTTGCCCGGGAGGGGTCGAAGGAGGTTCCGGCTTTCAGCATGGCGCAGGCGACGTTGAGGAGGCGGTCGGCGACGGAGCGCA
>NZ_JAOAOQ010000074.1 GCF_030398385.1 Aquibium sp. ELW1220
TCTTCCGATATCTCGGCGATCGCCTCGGCATACCCGCCCACCAGCCGATACCGCGACTCCCCGATCTCGTCAGGCAAGCCGCTCAAGCCTGATCGCCCGGAAATCTGCCCCGGTTACGGTGCCGGCGCGATCCAGATGAAGATGCGCGTTGAGCATCCCGCCATGGTGCGCGATCCTCTGCTCCAGCTCACGAAAATATGGTGTTGCAAAATGCCGGCGCATCGGTCACCCACGAAAGTTCCGGTCCTGATAGCCCCTCTACATTCGCATGGCTATGGCGAAAACTCGTTTTGAAGTAACGGCACATGAGCAGTGCGATCGACAATCGCCCGACTGGAAGGGCATGATCCTGTACCGATCATACGCGCATAAGATGCATCTATGAGAATAAAATATACTTAAAATTGCTCAAAAACACTTCGAGATGAGCCTTCAGGAAGACGGCAGGAGATCGGAACGTGCACGGACAAAGCCTTGGCGACCATCAGACGATCGAGGCCGTTCCCTCCTCGTCGTCCGACATCCTGAGCGCACTGCGCCTGACCGCCGGTCGAGCGCCCGACGCCATTGCCCTGATGGAGCCGGGCGGCAGCGAGCTGACCTACGACGCCCTTCTGGCGCGGGTGGAGGCCATCGCGGCCGTTCTCGCAGGCGTGGCGGGCGCCGGCCGGCGGCCGCGCGTCGGCATCGTCCTGCCGAACGGCCTCGACATGGCCGTGACGCTGCTCGGCGTCACCTGTGCGGGCGCGGCGCTGCCGTTCAACCCGACCTACAAGGCTGCCGAGTACGAGGCCTATTTTCGCGAGACGCGGCTCGACGCGCTGCTGGTGTCGGCCACCGACGAGGGCGAGGCGGTGGCGACGGCGCGGGCGCTCGCGCTGCCGCTGCTGCGGCTTGCCTCAGACGGCGCGATCGATGGCGTGAGCGGTTCGCCCGGCAACGTGCCGCAGCCGGCCGCGGACGACGTCGCGCTGGTGCTCTTGACCTCCGGCTCGACAGGTCGCGCCAAGGCCGTGCCGCTGACGCATCGCAACGTCTGCACCTCGGCTGGCGACGTCGCGCGGTCGATGGGCCTGTCGCCGTCCGACCGCTGCCTGGCCATGTGGGAGCAGTTCCACATCGGCGGGCTCGTCGATCTCCTGCTCGCGCCGCTCCTCTCGGGCGGGACGCTGATCTGCACGCCGGGTTTCGACGCGGCGCGGTTCTTCGAGCTGCTTCCCGTCGTCCGGCCGAGCTGGTTTCAGGGCGTGCCGGCGACGCTGAACGAACTCGTCGTGCATGCCCGGCGCAACGCGACCGCAGTGGCGCCGCACAGCCTGCGCCTGCTGCGCTCGGTGGCCGCGGCCCTGCCGCCGCAGGTGATGCAGGACATCGAGGAAACGTTCGGCGTTCCCGTCCTCCAGACCTTCGGCATGACGGAGGCCGGCCCGCTGATCACCTCGACGGCGCTGCCACCGGCGCTGCGCAAGCCGGGGTCGGTGGGGCGCAGCTGCGGCCCGCAACTGCGGATCGTCGGACCCGCGGGGGAGACGCTGCCGGTCGGCGGGACCGGGGAGGTGGCGGTGCGCGGCGACAACGTCTTTGCCGGCTACGAGAACGATCCCGAGGCCAATGCACAGCAGTTCCGCGCCGGCTGGTTCCACACCGGTGACCTCGGTCATCTCGACCCGGACGGCGACCTGTTCCTGACCGGGCGCATCAAGCAGCTGATCAATCGCGGCGGCGAGAAGGTGAACCCGCAGGAACTGGACGACGCGCTGATGACACACGAGGCCATCGCGCAGGCGGCCTGCTATGCCGTTCCACACCGGACGCTCGGCGAGGACGTGGCCGCCGCCGTGGTTCTGCGCGACGGGAGGACGGTGGGGCCCGAGGAGCTGCGCACCTTCCTGCGGGCGCGGCTCGCCGCCTTCAAGGTGCCGGCCCGTATCCGCATCGTCGACGACCTGCCGCGCAACATGATCGGCAAGATCGACCGGATGGCGCTCTCGCGTCTCGATTCCGGCCCGGCCGACGAGACGGGCGGGGTGGCCGCCGCTGCGGACGGTGCGAGCGGCACCGAGCAGACCATCGCGGCGATCTGGGCGGAAGAACTCGAACTGCCGAAAGTCGGGCTCGACGCCGACTTCTTCGCCGTCGGCGGCGATTCGCTGTCGGCGGTGCGTGTCTTCCTCGCGGTGGAAGCGGCGTTCGGGCGAAAGCTGCCGGAGGAGATGCTCGGGCAGATCACCACGGTGCGGGCGATGGCCAGGGCGGTCGACGAAGCGCAGCCCCAAGCCGAGCCCACGGACATGACGGCAGTTCCGGTGGAAGACGGACTTTCGGCGGCGGACGCCCGCTCGCTCGCCAGCGTCATGGCGCTCGGCTCGATTGCGGTGCTGCGGCCTGGTTCGGCCATGAAGGCCGTCAACACGAACGGGACGAGGATTCCGCTGTTCTGGTGCTTCAACAGTCCGGCGCGCGAGATGGGCAGCCTGGCGCCGCACCTCGATGCGGACCAGCCGCTCTTCGGTCTCTATTCCGGTGGGCGGCTGTTTCCGCCCTCCGACGACATGCTGGACCGGCTCGCCCGGCACTATGCGGCCGAGATCCTGTCGCTCGACCCGACGGGTCCATGCTATCTCGGCGGCAACTGCCGCGGCGGCTGGATCGCCGAGCGGCTGGAGCGGCTGCTGTCGGCGGCAGGAAAGCCGGTGCTCGGGATGATCATCCTGGAGCATGCGACGCCGCGCATGGCGGCATTCGAGGGACGCCTGCTGTTCATGTTCGGCAAGCAGAGCCGGCTGCGCGCCTATCGCGCGATCCGCTGGGGCAGGCCCGGCTGGGAGCGGCCGTTCAGCGGGCCGGTGGAGGCAATCTGGGTGCATGGCGGGCATGCAGAGTTCTTCCGGCCGGAAAACGTGGAAGCCGTGGCGAGCGCGACCGCGACCTTTCTCGATGGCCAGCCGGTGGCAACGGAGGAACGCCGCGACGGTTTCGCCGACACCATCCACAAGATTCCGGGCGCGCTCGGGGTCTACCGGACGTTCCACAAGATTCGCGACGGCGGGCTCTTCCGCCGCAAGGCCAGGGTCAACCCGTTCACCGGCGAGCGCGACACATGATTGCACGGCCGGCACGAGCGGGATGCGGACGGCGGTGATGCGATGCGACGCCTGATCGAAGCCATCTTCCGCGGTCTCGGCTCCCGGCTGATGCGCGCCCCGGCGGAGGCCGCCATCAGCCTGCTCGACGGTCGCGCCGGCACCACGGCCGACCGCCTGCGGATCGCGCTGGCTGACAGCCATTTCAACGAGGGCGACTATGCCGCCGCCCGCGCCGCATTCGCCAGTGTCGGCGACAGCCGCCATGGCGCCAAGGCGCGGCAGATGACGGACTGGATCGACTTCAAGTTCGGCGACGTCGGGCGCGGCTGGCCGCGCTATCCCGGCGCGGATTTCGATCCGCTGGCCCATGCGCCGGGCATGGCGCCCGGCGGCGCCGCCATCTGCGTGGAGAACCCGAACCATCCGGTGGCGCTCGTCACCGAGCTAGGGCTTCCGGTCTGGCATCCGGGCATGCCGACGAGCAAGCCGGTGCTGGTCTGGTTCAACTTCAAGGCCAGCCTCGGCGGAGAACTGCTGTGCGCCAAGGTGGTGAAGCGGCTCGAGCAGGTGCACGCGCTGCCCATGGTGCTGGCCTGCGACGCGCGCCTTGGCGACGTGATGCGGGCCAACTTTCCCGGGTGCGAGATCGTCGACAAGGAGGGCGATCTCGCAGGCCTATCCGGACGCTGCTCGGCCTTCCTGCCGGCGCGCGACGCTCTGGCACTGGTGGTGCGATCGCAGGCGGACTTCGCCCCCATCGCCGGGTCGCCGTTCACGCTTCCGGAGGCGCGGACGAGGATGGGCGGCGAACGCCCGCAGGTGGCGATTTCCTGGAAGACGACCAACCGGACGCAGGGCCGCTACCGCAACATCCCCACGACCGAACTGGCCAGCCTGCTGTCGCGTTTCGATGCCGATTTCCATTCCGCCCAGCACGGCGTGACGCCGAAGGAACGGCGAATTCTCGAGTCGTCGCTGGGCGGGCGCATCCATTTCGACACGATCGACACGAAGGCCAGCGTCGGTGCCCTGGCTGCGAGCCTCGCGTCCACGGACGCGGTGGTGACGATCGACAATTCGGTGCTCCACATCGCCGGCACCTTCGGCATTCCGGCCGCCGGGCTGCTGTCGGTGCCATCCTACTGGGCCTGGCCGTCCAAGGGACCGGCGAGCCGCTGGTACGAAAGCGTGACGCTGATGCACCAGCAAAGGCCGGGCGAATGGGCGGATGTGCTTGGAGAACTCGCAGCCTATCTCGACCGTCTGGCCGGAGCTACAGGGTCCGTTCGAGCGCCAGCAGCTCGTTTAGCCGCCCGCGGCCCTCTACCGCGTAGCCCCTGTCGCGGCAAAGCGTGATCGCCGGCTGGTCGAGCGATCCCTTCCCCGCCTCGATGATGACGTAGCGGGGCCAGCGTTCGCGCGGAGCGGTGGCGAAGAAGGCTTCGAGCGCTGGAAACTCCGCGCCCTCGATGTCCATCTTCAAGACATCCACCCGATCGAGCCCCGCCTCGTCCAGCGCGTCGACCAGCGGCCGGCCGGCGACCTCGACGGTCGATCCGCCGCCATGCTCGACGATGCGTCCGGTGCCGTAGTTCCCGGCTTCCGCGTCGATATGGACCGTCTGCGGAGTACCCGTGACGGCCCAGGGGCAGACCATGATCTCGCCGCCAGCGCCCGACGCCTCGATGTTGAAGCGCAGGCGGCGCAGCATCTCCGGTTGCGGCTCGATGGCAACCGCCCGAAGGGGAAGACCGGCAGCGGCCGCAGCGCTTCGGGCATGGAGGGAATAGAGGCCGACATTGGCGCCGACGTCGACGAAATGGAACGCGCCGGCCGCCTCGCCGGCCGCCCGCTCGACCAGCCGCCGCTCCGGAACGTCCCAATGGCGATCACTGGTGAAGACACGCTTCTCGCAGAGGTTCCCCTTCGGATGGAGCCTGACCGACTGGCCTGAAAAGACCGTCAGGTCGAAGGGTCCGCCCGACCGTCCGCCGGCGAGCCTGTAGCACAGCGAGCGCAGCAGCGCGGAAGCGCGTCCCTGCCCCGTGCGCCGTGCGAGGGCGAGGAAGCCCGAGGCGATCGGACCGGGCTTCAGGGCGCCGAACGTGGGGGCTGCGGGTGGTGTCGTCATCGTTCGCTCCAGGGCTCGTTCGTGCTTAGCGGGTTCGCGCGCATCCGGCAAACGGGACAGTCCGGCGCAACCTTTCGCACCGGGAATTCGTGCCCCGCACGATCTCCCTGCCGCTCGTGAGCCCCGACGGACAGCCGCCCCGCCCGTTGCACGGACAGGCAGTCAGGCGCCCCGGGTCTTTCACATCCATGAATGATCCCTGCGCATGCGCGATGTCGTTGACTTGGTCCGGCCGCGGTTGGATGGTTGCCTACGACGTCGCCGAGGGTGGCCCGGGAGGGTGTCGCCGAGGCTGGAATTCAACAGAACGCCGGTGGTTGCCGGATCAGGTCAGACGCGCCGAGACCGCAGCGGCGGGCAGGCTTGCCGTTCCGGTGGCGGGGCGGCGATCGCTTCGCCCAAACGGTCGCCGGATCGGCATGGGGAGGAGAGAACTGCCATGGACACGCAAATGCAAACATCGGTCGGTGGCACGGGCGCGCGGCGGATCGACGTGATCGTCGTCGGCGCGGGGTTCGCCGGTCTGTACGCGACATACAAGTTCCGCGAGATGGGCAAGGTGGTCGTCGGCGTCGAGGCCGGCGGCGACGTCGGCGGCGTCTGGTACTGGAACCGCTATCCGGGCGCGCGCTGCGACCTGATGAGCGTCGACTACAGCTACGGCTTCTCGCCGGAGATCGAGCAGGAATGGACCTGGAGCGAGCAGTTCGCTGCCCAGCCTGAAATCCTGGCCTACGCGAACTTCGTGGCCGACAAGCTCGACCTGCGCCGCAACTATCTCTTCAACACCCGCGTGACGCGCGCGACCTGGGACGACGAGGCCAAGCTGTGGCGGGCCACGACGGATGGCGGCGAGGTGCTGGAGGCACCCTTCTGCGTCATGGCGACAGGCCCGCTGTCGGTGCCGAAGGATCCGGATATCGCGGGGATCGAGCGGTTCGAGGGGCAGTTGCTGCGCGCTCAGAAATGGCCGCACGAGCCCGTCGACTTCAAGGGCAAGCGCGTCGGGGTGATCGGCACCGGCTCCACCGGGGTGCAGATCATCCAGACGCTCGGCAGCCAGGCGGGTGAACTGTTCGTCTTCCAGCGGACGCCGAGCTTCACGCTGCCGATGCGCAACCACGTGCTGGAGCCCGATTACGTGGCCGAGATGAAGCGCCACTACCGCGCCATGCGCGAGGCGATGCGCAACAACCCGACGGGCGGCACCCGGCCGGCAACGACGCGGCCCTTCTTCAGCCTGCCGCCGACGCAGCGCCGGCAGGTCATGGAGCAGGCCTGGATCAATGGCGGGCACACCTTCCTCGGATCCTTCGCCGACCTCCTGTCCAACCAGGAGGCCAACGACCAGGTGGCCGACTTCGTGCGCGAGAAGATCGGCCAGATCGTCACGGACCCGAAAACGGCGGAAGCCCTGAAACCGAAAGGCTACCCGATCTTCGCCCGCAGGCCCTGCCTGGATACCGAGTATTACGAGACCTACAACCGGCCGAACGTCCATCTGGTCGACGTGGCGGCCGATCCGATCGTCGAGATCACGCCGAAGGGCATCCGCACCGAAGCGGGGGAGACCGAACTCGACATCCTGATCTTCGCCACCGGCTACGACGCGCTGACGGGTGCACTGCTGGCCTTCGACGTGGTGGGGCGGAACGGCCGGACTCTGAAGGAGAAATGGGCCAGCGGCCCGCGCTCCTATCTCGGCATCATGCTGGAGGGCTTCCCGAACCTCTTCGCGCCGAACGGCCCGAACGGCCCGGCGGCGCTGGCCAACCTCATCACCATCGCCGAGCACGACGTCGACTGGATCGCCGAGCTGATCGCCTACATGGACGGGAACGGCCTGAGGAGTGTCGAGCCATCGGCGCGCGTGGAGGATGCCTGGATGGATCTGGTGGCGATGCTGGCCGAGAAGTCGCTCATCCGCAAGGCCAACACCTGGTGGGTCGGCGCCAACGTGAAGGGCAAGCCGCAGGGCCTGACCATGTTCATCGGGGGGTTCCAGAAGTATCGCGAGCACTGCGCCGCCGCCGCGCGGGACCGGGCGGAGAACCTCGTGTTCGACCGCGCCAGGGAAAGCGCCGCGGCCTGAGACCGGTCGGAAAGGTGCGCACCGGCCCCCAGGACCCGGTCGCCCCGGACGAAGCGCGCCGCGCGACTGGCCGAACGTACGGCCAGCGCAAGGCGCAGCCGCAAGTCAGAACATCCGTGCGGTGAGCCGTCCGTATACCGTTACGTCGGACTGGTCCGCGACGGCATCGAGTATCGGGAACGCCGCAGTCAGTTCGAAGGTCGCCTGGCTGCCGATGTCGTAGGACAGGCCGAGGCCGGCCGAGACGAGCGTGGTCCGATCCGGGAACGTCGAGAAGACCTCGCCGACGTCGGCGAAGAGGAAGGCGTTGAGGCCCTGGAGTCCGTCCGTAAACCGACGGGCGAGTTCCGCCTGCACGTAGTAGCCGCTGTCGCCCGCGACGCCGTCGGACGGGTAGCCGCGAACGGTCGTCGGTCCGCCGACATTGAACAGCAGGTTCCCCGGAAGCAGTTCCTCCCGCGTGTATTGCCACGCGCCGCGCACATGTGCGCTGTAGCGTTCGTTGAAGGCGAGCATGCCTCCGCCGTTGCCGGTGTAGAGAACGAGGTCGCGACCGTTGATCCCGGCGGGCGCGAGCTGGTCCTCGACATGCGCATACACGATCTGTGGCTGGACGTAGAAATTGTGGCGCTCGCCGGTGTAGCTGATCGGCAGGCCGACCACCACCCGCGTGGTCAGGGCATCGACCTGAGGCACGGGACCGATGTTCGATTTGGAGCTGCCATAGGACACCGAGGCATTGGCCTGGACCAGCCAGTTCGTGCTTGCAACGAGGGCCTGGGACAGCGTGACGGTTCCGGCGTGCGCCTCTCCCGTCACGTCCAGCAATTCGGCAGGACCGTCGACCACCGTCGTGCCGGTTCCGGTATAGCCGAGGCCGAGCCGGGTTCCGAAGGTGCTGATCGGCAGATCGTAGTTGAGCGTTCCGGACACGCTGCCGCGCGAACGCGTCACGAAGGCCAGCAGGCTGTCGTCCAGGCCCAGCGCCCCGTAATGCCGCCAGATGAGCCCCCCCGTCACGTCGCCGGTCGATTCGACCCCCTGGTTGTCGATGTAGGCCGTGAGCTGGTTGCGAGGCGGCTCCGTGATGCCGAGGGCGATGTCGGTCAGGCCGAAGGTGGCACCGGGCTGCAGCAGCATGCGGATCTGCATGAGACTGGTGCGGTTGGAGAAGGTGATGTCACGCGAGGCCGTCGGAACGTCCACGACGCGGTCGCCCTTGACCAGCCGGACACGGTCCAGGATGAGCTCGTCGCGCGTCCTGCGCTCGCCGACTACGGCGATGCTGCCGAGCTTGCCTTCCACGAGACGCACCTTGAGCACCCGGCTCGACAGGTCCTGCGGGGGCAGGACGGCGCTGGCCGTCACGACACCGCGCTCGGCGTAGAGATCGTTCACCTCCCGAACGAGACGCGCGATCTCGGAGAAATCGATGGGGCGGCCGATGTATTCATGCGCGATGACGCGGAGTTCGCCGTCGGTGATGAATTCGGAATCTGTCTCGAACTCCACGTCCAGGAGCGTGATCGTCGGTCCGCCCGGCGCCGGCAGTTCGGCTCGCCGCAGCGGGTCGGTCACGACCGGGTCGCCCTGCTGCTCGACGCGGTTCTGCCGTTCGAACTCGTCGAGTCGCTGTTCGAGCTGCTGAATGAGCGTCGATGTCGGGTCCTGAGCGTAAGCGGTGCCGGACAGAAGGAGGCCCGCCAGGGCAAGCAGCGCCGCCCTGCCCCGGGCGGCGCTTCCGCGTCGCACAGGCGCGCCCGGTGTTGCCGCCGATCGTCCAGCCATCTCACGCCCCACGTCCTTCAACACAACGCCTCCACCACCCGTTCGCCCTGCCGCGCGCCTCACTGCGTGCCCTGAAGGTTCAAGGCAGGCAGAGCGCTGGCCGCAACGTAGGGTCCGACCGGCGCACCCGACTTCGCCTGCTCGCCGCCCTCTTCCCCCTCGTCTTCTTCCTCGTCCTCATCATCGACGACATAGCCGCCGTCGATGCCGTCGGCGAACTCCAGACGATACATCGAGCGGATCGTGTCGCGGATCAGGCTGGCGCCGGGATAGGGAAGGTCGCCCAGGACATCGATGATCTCCGCGGTCGCATCGTACTTCACCACGAAGGCGTTGGTGGTGGTGCGGAAGTCGTCGAGGGTCACGTTGAAGGCGAAGCCGGGCTGGAACAGCTGGACGTTCTGCCGGTACTGCGGCAGCGGCGTCCTGTTCTCCCACAGCAGCGTCTGGAGCGGCGTCCCGAGCAGGAGCGAGCCCGGCACGAAGGCATCGAGGATGGAGACGAAACGGGCCGTCGTGTCGATCTCGCCCTCGGTGAAGAAGTACTGCCCGATCTCGAGGCCGGCCGGCGCGTCCACCGAAACGAGCGCGCTGTCTCCAACGCCGCCCTTGTAACCCGTCAGCGTGAGCTTCAGCCGGGGCGGCCCCGCCGGAACCTGCGTGATGTTCACGATCAGCGAGCCCGCGCGCAGGACGGCCTCCGTGGCCACCTCCACGTCGGGAAGCACGAGCGTGCCGGCGGCGCTGAGATCGAACGAGCCGGCGCGCAGCTGGTCGATGGTGAGGTCGCCGTTGACGTCGAAGAACACCAGCCCCGTCGCGGAGATCAGGTTTCCGTGGAAGTCGTCCGAACCCCAGACGTGGATGTCGCCGGGATTGGCGACGATCGTCGCCGCGGTGATGGCGGTCAGCGTCTCGAGATAGATCGACCCGGCGGCTGCGACATCCAGCGTGTTGGTGCGCAGGCGCAGCGGGTTGGGCGTGTCGGTGATCAGGTTGGCGCTGCCGGCGACGTCGCCGGTGGCGTCCTGCCACTTCTCGTTCGCCTGGGTCTTGTCGCCGATGCCCAGCCCGGCGCGAAGATAGACGCCGGCACCGGTGGCCATGGCGGTGATGTCGACCCGGTCTTCCAGCGTGCCGGCGAAGATGCGACCGCCGGCCGTGATGGAAACCGCGTCCGCCAGCCCGACGCCGCTCTCGATGCCAGTCACGAGCGCATCGCCGGTGACGTCGACGACGACACGGCCGAGCTGTGCCATCATCGTCGCGCCGTTGATCATCTTCAGCGACGCGCCCGAGACCTCGATCGCATCGGCGAAGGACTCGACCGCGCCGTTGCCGGAGATCACCATCCTAAGACCTGAAGATAGGCTGATCCGGCCGGGCGCGTTGACATCACCGTCGATCACGCCTTCGAGCGCGGCCGTCAGCGCGACCGAACCGGTGTCGGACGTCGCTTCCTTGATCACGAAGGCGTGGCCGGCAGAACCGAAGAGGTTGATCAGGCCGCCGGCGCGAGCGGTGATGCCGCCGTCGATACCGTTGCCGACATTGAGAGCCGCGAGCGTGCTGCCGATCGTACCGTCGGCTTCGAGCAGGACCTCCTTGCCGAGGATGTTGATCAGCAGGTCGCCATTGGCGTTGAGGATCGACCCGTCGGAGGTCAGCCTGATGGTCTGCGGCGAATAGACGGTGTCGATCAGCGCATCGCCGGTGAAGTCTATCGACACGCCGTTCTGCGCCCGGGCGGTGAGCGTGGATCCGCTTCTCAAGGCCAGGCCGAGCGTCGGGTATGGCATGTCGTTCAGCGGGTTGATGCCTGCGCCGATGCCGCCCTGTGCCGCCTCGAGAACCAGGTTGCCGGTGTTGACGGCACTGCCCGAACTCGCGTTGACGATCGTGCCGAGAACCTTGATGCGCGTCTCCCCGGGCACGTTGATGTTGCCCAGGACGCCGTCGCCGCGCGATGCAAGGTGGGCGGTGCCCCTGTCGAGGGTGGTCCCGTCCGGCGCTTCGTCGACGACGATGTCGAGACCGTCCGGCGCGTTGAAATTCAAGGGACGCTTGGTCAGGATGACGATGGTCATGTCCGAGGCCGGGATCGTGTGGTCGAGCACCGCATCGAACGCCGCCTGTTCGGTCGTCGTCATGTCTTCCCGGTTCTTGCCCAGCGGGATGAGGACCGTGGCCCCCTCGAACTCGACCGAAAGCTGGAGATCCGACCGCTCGGCCGCCGCCAGCGCGATGCGCTGGGACATCGTGAGGTCGCGCGGATCGATGGTCGCAGCGATGGAGACGCCCACATCCGACGTGCCTGCTCCCACGGTCTCGCCGATGCCGAGGCCCGCCTCCAGGGTCACGCTGCGCCCTGAAACGTTGGGGTCCTTGACGACCGGATTGGTCGAGGTGACGGTCTTGAGCGCGCCGGCCGAGAGCGAGAAGGCGAGCTGACGTTCCGTCCATGTCGCGCCGCGTGTCAGCGCCGCCTGCTCGTCGAGGCTCGCCGTGTAGGTGAAGGCGCTGTCGAAAGTCTCGGTCAGTCCGCCGACCTGGCTGTTCAGGTCGCGGTAGATCCGCGTCTGCGACAGCTCGTATTCCTCGATCTTGCCGGCTACGGCCACGGCCACCTCGAGGTCGGTGAGGTCGGGGTTCTCGGCACGAATGGCCGAATCATATTGCTGCTCGAGCGCCTCGTGCAGCTTGGAAGACGGATCGACCGTCACGGCGTAGGAGGGATCGAACGCGGCACCGCCGTCGGGCTGGCTCTCACGGAGCTGCCAGTACTGGCGATAGGCCTGGGTGCGGCCCCGCTCGAAGCCCACGATGGTCGCCGCCTGCTTCTCGGCATTGACCGTCCCATCGATGCCGCGATCGGCATCCTCGGCAAGCAGTCCGAGCGACTCCCAGTAGGAGAGCAACTGATCGTAGGTTCGCGAGTCGATGGTCTCGACGGGATTGTTGTCGAGGATCCGCCCTTCCGCGACGAGGCGGACGTCACCGCCGATGGAGACGACCTGATCGACGAGCATCGTGCCGTCGGCATTGTCGCTCCAGGCGGTCGACGTGATGCCGATGTCGCCGCCGGCCAGCGCGCTCAGGCCGTAGGAGGGGTTGATCTCCAGGCTCGGCGTCACCGCGGGATCGCCGAACGCGCGGTCGAGCGTGAAGCCGGTGTTGACGCGAAGCTGGCCGCCATCCGCGACGGAACCGATATTCAGGCCCGCCACGAGCGAGACGCGCTTGGCCTGGACGAGGGCATTCGCATCGAAGCCTTCGATGGCGCCAAGCGCGGTCAGCGTGATGTTGCCGGCGCCCGCGTCGACCGAGCCGGCAGCCGTGATCTCTCCGACCGTCAGCGTGCCGCGGGTCTCGATCGCCACGCTGCCGTTGGCCGCAGCGGCGTTCAGTGCGCCGCCGCGCAGCGTGACACCGATGGCCGGCGCGGTGGTGACGACCGGAAGTCCGGTCGGCAGGGCGTAGTTGAGGCCGCCGATCGAGCCGGATGCATCGAGATCGATGTTGCGCGCCTCGATGGTGGCTGCCGGACCGACCGTCGCCAGGTCGCCGGTGGTTGTGTCTCGTATGTGGTGGAAATTCTCTGGCGACGTCCTCCGAGCGGGATGATTTGCGCTTGATCAAGCGGCGAGGTCAAGGGTCATGGGCTCGATCGCCTTATCGAGGGTTTGCCAA
>NZ_JAOAOQ010000075.1 GCF_030398385.1 Aquibium sp. ELW1220
CCTCGCCACGCTGCTTGCAGAAGCCTTCGATGCCCTGCAGCGACGCGACTACGCCGCCTTGCGCAGTCTGACAGGAGTGGCGCCGGTCACCAAGCGGTCGGGCAAGAGTTGCATCGTCGTCAGACGACAGGCCTGCCACGACCGGCTCGCCAACGCCGTGTACCATTGGGCGCGCGCCGCCATCCAGCACGACCTCAGCAGCCGTTCGAAGTACGCCGCCCTTCGGAGCCGAGGTCACAGCCACGGCCGCGCCCTGCGCTCCGTCGCCGACCGCCTCCTCAACGTCGCTTGTGCCATGCTGAAAACCGGAACCACCTTCGACCCGTCCCTGGCGACCCAGAAAACCTCTTGCTAAACGGTGGGGAGTCCCCCCCACTGCGTGGGGTTGGAGGATGGGCGGCAGCGTTGCCGGCGGCTTATCCTCCAACCCCACGAAGTGGGGGGAGGTGGCGTCGCGAAGCGACGACGGAGGGGGGGGTGTGGAGACGTAGGGGGGAGTGGCGTCTGTGGCGCGCGGCGACGGACGGGGGAGCGGCGAGCGGGGGAGCGGTGAGCGGGGGTGCGGGGAGAGGCGGGCGTCAGTCGGCTGGTCAGGCGCTCCGCCAGCCGTAGAGCCAGTCGAAGTCGCCGAGCGTGCGCTCGGGGCTGCGCAGGCGCAGGACGATGTCGCGGCCGAGCGCGATCGGGCCGGAAGCGTGCCAGACGAAGCGGTTGAAGGCGCCGCGGCGGACCACGCGCTTGACCCGGGGCTTGCGCTCGCGCTCGTAGCGCGCGAGCCCGGCCGGAAAGTCGTCGCGGTTGCGGTGCAGCGCCTCGGCCAGCACGTCGGCATCCTCGATCGCCATCGCGGCGCCCTGCGCGGCAAACGGCGTCGTCGCATGGGCGGCGTCGCCGATCAGCGCGATGCCGCGCGCGCTCGTCCACGGACCGTCCGGATCGACCGTGTGGAGCGGCCAGCGCGTCCAGGGTCCGGCGTCCCCGACCAGCCGCGCGAGCGCGGGCGCGCGGGAAAGCGCGGCGGCGAGTTCGTCCTTCGACGCGGGAACCGACCAGGACTGCGAAAGCGCGGCACCGCGGGTCACGGCGACCAGGTTGACGGCCTGCCCGGCCCGGATCGGATAGGACACGAGATGGAAGCGCGGGTGCAGGAACGCCGTCACGACGGCGCCCGACAGAACCGGGTCCTGCCGCTCGGCGGCGGAGCCGCGCTGCAGGGTCGTGCGCCAGGCGGTCAGGCCGCTGAAGGCGCTGCGCTGCTTGCCTTCGGTGCCGCGCATGGTCGACCATACGCCGTCGGCGGCGATCACCAGGTCGCCCGCGGCCTCGATGACGGCGCCGGCATGATCGACCGACAGCGTCACGCCGCGCGCGTGATAGGCGGCATCGCGCACGGTGGCGCCGGTGAGGAGCCGGATCGACGGCTCGCGCTGCACGCGCGCCACGAGCGCGTTCTGCAGGTCGGCGCGGTGCACCGTGAGGTAGGGAGCACCCCAGCGCGCCACCGCCGCGGCACCGAGCGGCACGCGGGCGATCTCGCGCAGCGAGCGGGCCCGCCGCAGCACGATCGCCTCGGGCTGCACGGAGGCCGCGCGCAGACGCTCGACGACGCCCAGCCGGTCGAGGATGCGGGTCGCGTTCGGGGAAAGCTGCAGGCCCGCGCCCACCTCCTCGAGCGTACGGGCGCGCTCGAGGACGCTCACGGCAAAGCCGCGTTCGGCCAGCGCCAGCGCCACAGTGAGGCCGGCGATGCCGGCACCCACGACGAGGATCGGTCGGTCGGGCGAAAGGGTCTTCACGCGGGAAGCCCGCGCGGGGTCACGCAGCGCGCGTCAGGTAGACGCAGCCGGCGGGGCGGGTTTCGGACGACTTCAGCGCGGCATCGTAGCGGTAGAGCGTCGAGCAGTAGGGGCAGACCTTCTCGACGTCGTCGCCCATGTCGAGGAAGACGTGCGGGTGGTCGAACGGCTCGGTGGCGCCGACGCACATGAACTCCTTCACCCCGATCGTCACGACCGGATGTCCGGCATCGTTCTGGAAATGGGGGATCGTGTGTCCGGCCATCGTCATCTCCTGGAATGCATCGTGCTGGGTGGTGACGCCCGGCACGCATCTGTATCATAATCGGTTTGTTTGCAAGCCTGTGATATCAGGGCGTCATGCGGTCCGGCTATCGAATCGCGACCCCCGCGGGAGCCGCCGCCGATGCATGATGATGCCGCCGGCGCATGAAGATGAAGAGCGAGAACGTGACCGACATGGACAGTCCAGCCGCCGAGCGCAGCGAATTCCAGAAGGACCTGCCGCCGGCGCAGGACCTGGCCGACGGCAGCCCGGACCGCTTCGTCAACCGCGAGTTCTCGTGGCTGCAGTTCAACCGCCGCGTGCTGGAGGAATCGCAGAACCCGAACCACCCGTTGCTGGAACGCGTCCGCTTCCTGTCGATCTCGGCCGCCAATCTCGACGAGTTCTTCATGGTCCGCGTGGCGGGCCTCGCCGGCCAGGTTCGCGAGAACATCGCCACGCTCAGCGCCGACGGCCGCACGCCCGAGCAGCAGCTGGAACAGCTGCTGCTGAAGGTGGCCCGGCTCCAGGCCGACCAGCAGGAGTGTTTCTCGGCCCTGCTGACCCTGCTCGAGCCGGAAGGCATCCAGCTGGTCCGGCCGGACGGGCTGACGCCGGCCGAGAAGCGCTGGCTGGAGCAGCATTTCGACGAGGAGATCTATCCCGTCATGACGCCGCTCTCGATCGACCCGGCGCATCCCTTTCCCTTCATCCCCAATCTCGGCTTCTCGATCGCGCTCGACCTGCGCAACCTGCGCGACGGCTACCGCATGACCGCGCTGCTGCGCCTGCCGGTGGCGCTGAGGCGCTTCATCCGGCTGCCCGACGGCGAGCGGGCCGTGCGCTTCATCGCGCTGGAGGATGCCGTCGGCCTGTTCGTCGACAAGCTCTTTCCCGGCCATGAGGTCATGGGCATGGGCACGTTCCGGCTCATCCGCGACAGCGACATCGAGGTGGAGGAAGAGGCCGAGGATCTCGTCCGCTTCTTCGAGACGGCGCTGAAGCGCCGCCGCCGCGGCTCGGTGATCCGCATCGAGTTCGACCGCGACATTCCCGAGGCGCTGCGAAGCTTCGTCGCCACCGAACTCGGCGTGGCATCGTCGCGGATCAGCCTGCTCAACAAGCCGCTGGCGCTGAACCAGATCTCGGAGATCGTCAGCGTCCAGCGCGACGACCTGAAGTTCAAGCCCTACAATCCGCGTTTCCCCGAGCGCATCCGCGAGCATGGCGGCGACTGCTTCGCCTCGATCCGCGAGAAGGACATCCTCGTCCATCACCCCTACGAATCCTTCGACGTGGTGGTGCAGTTCCTGCGCCAGGCGGCCGCCGATCCCGAGGTGGTGGCCATCAAGCAGACGCTCTACCGCACCTCCAACGACAGCCCGATCGTGCGCGCCCTGGTGGACGCTGCCGAAAGCGGCAAGTCGGTCACCGCGCTGGTGGAGCTCAAGGCGCGCTTCGACGAGGAGGCCAACATCCGCTGGGCGCGCGACCTGGAGCGCGCCGGCGTGCAGGTGGTGTTCGGTTTCCTGGAGCTGAAGACGCATGCCAAGCTGTCGCTGGTGGTGCGCCGCGAGGAGGCGAAGCTGCGCAGCTACGTCCATGTCGGCACCGGCAACTACCATCCGATCACCGCGCGCATCTATACCGACCTGTCCTATTTCACCGTCGATCCGGCGATCGCGCAGGACGTCGCCCGCATCTTCAACTTCATCACCGGCTATGCGGAGCCCGCCGAGGAGATGCGCATCGCGGTCTCGCCCTTCACGCTGCGCCAGCGCATCCTCAAGCACATCACCGACGAGATGGCGCATGCGAAGGCGGGGCGGCCAGGGCAGATCTGGATGAAGATGAACTCGCTGGTCGACCCGCAGGTCATCGACGCGCTCTACGAGGCGGGGCGGGCGGGGGTGGAGATCGATCTCGTCATCCGCGGCATCTGCTGCCTGCGGCCGCAGGTGCCGGGCCTGTCCGACAACATCCGCGTCAAGTCGATCATCGGCCGGTTCCTGGAGCACAGCCGCATCTTCTGCTTCGGCAACGGCCACGGCCTGCCGTCGGACGAGGCGCTGGTCTACATCGGCTCGGCCGACATGATGCCGCGCAACCTCGATCGCCGGGTCGAGACGCTGGTGCCGCTGGTGAACCGCACTGTGCATGAGCAGGTGCTGGGCCAGATCATGATCGGAAACATCATGGACAACCAGCAAAGTTTCGAAGTACTGCCCGACGGCACGTCCCGCCGGATGGTTCCGGAGGAGGGCGAGGAACCATTCAATGCGCAGGAGTATTTCATGACGAATCCCAGCCTGTCGGGCCGCGGAATGGCTCTGAAATCCAATGCGCCGAAACGCATCGTGCGGCAGGCGCGCCGCAAGAAGGGCAAGGCGAACACCGCCGCATGATCGCAAATTCCCAGGGGCGCCTGCAGAACCGCCAACCCATCTCCATCATCGACATCGGCTCGAACTCGGTTCGCCTGGTCGTCTACGAAGGAATCGCGCGCGCGCCGACGGTGCTGTTCAACGAGAAGATGCTGGCGGGCCTGGGCAAGGGCCTGGTCTCGACCGGGCGGCTCGACGCCGACGCGGTGCGCCGGTCGATGGAGGAGTTCCGCCGCTTCCGCGCGCTGTCGGAGCAGGCGGGATCGACCGAGCTGCACGTCATCGCCACCGCGGCGGCGCGCGAGGCCGACAACGGCGCCGACTTCATCCAGCGCGCCGAGGAGGTGCTGGGCACCGAGGTGCGGGTGCTGTCGGGGCGCGAGGAGGCCTATTACTCGGCGCTCGGCGTCATCTCCGGCTTCCATCCCGCCGACGGCATCGTCGGCGACCTCGGCGGCGGCAGCCTGGAACTGGTCGACGTGCGCGGCGAGGCGATCGGCGACGGCATCACGCTGCCGCTGGGCGGGCTGCGGCTGCAGGACATGTCGAAGGGCTCGATCCTGGCTGCCGGGCGCATCGCGAGGAGCGAACTTGCCCGCGCCGACCTCCTGAAGCAGGGCGAGGGCCGCGACTTCTACTGCGTCGGCGGCACGTGGCGAAACCTCGCGCGGCTGCACATGCATGCCACCGGCTACCCGCTGCACGTCATGCACCACTACCAGATGGACGTGGCGGCTTCCGCGACCTTCCTGAAGCGCGTCGCGCGTGGCGACATCGACAAGATGAAGGGCATCGAGCGCGTCTCCAAGAACCGGCGCGGCCTGCTGGCCTACGGCGCGACCGTGCTCAACCACATCATCACGGTGATGAAGCCGAAGAGCATCGTCATCTCGGCGCTCGGCGTGCGGGAGGGATATCTCTATTCGCTGCTGCCGGACGACGAGAAATCGACCGACCCGCTGATTTCCTCGTCCGAGGAACTGGCGCTGCTGCGCGCCCGCTCGGTCCGCCACGCGCACGAGCTGGCCGAGTGGACGGACGCGGCCTTTGCCGCCTTCGGCGTCGACGAAACCGAGGACGAGGCGCGCTACCGGCGCGCGGCGTGTCTGCTCGCCGACATCGGCTGGCGCGCCCATCCCGATTATCGCGGCACGCAGTCGCTCAACATCATCGCCCACGGCGCCTTCATCGGCGTCGACCATCCGGGCCGGGCCTATATCGCGCTGGCCAACCTGTTCCGGCACGAGGGCCTGTTCGACGATGCCGCCGCACTGCAGATTCGGGCGCTGGCCACGCCGCGCTATCTGGAGCGCGCGCGGCTCCTCGGCGCCATCCTGCGGGTCGTCTACCTGTTTTCGGCGTCGATGCCGGGCGTCATCCCGCAACTGCGCTGGGAGGAGAACGACCGCGGCGGGCTGACGCTGGTGATCCCGGCCTCGCATGCGGCCCTGCTCGGCGAGCGGCCGGAAGGGCGCCTGCAGCAGCTCGGGCGCATCACCGGAAAGCTGCTCGACATGCGCGCCGAACAGTAGGGCAGGGCGCGGCGCGGCCGTGCGGACCGCGCTGCGGCCTCAGATCTCGAACACCGAGACCTTGCGCTCGTCGAACTTGAGGGCGAGCCGGCCCTCGACGAGCATCAGCGCCTTTTCGCCGAACACCTCGCGCCGCCAGCCCTGCAGGGCCGGCACGGCGGCCTTCTCGCCCTCGGCAGCGATGCGCTCGATGTCGTCGCTGGAGGCCAGCATCTTGGCCGCGACGTTCTGTTCGTCCGACACCAGCTTCAGAAGCACCTTGAGGAGTTCGGCCGCCGCGGCGGAGCCTTCCGGCGAATGCAGCTGCTGGGGGAGGCGAGGCATCTGGTCCTTGGGGATGGCGAGCGCGGCGTTGACGGCGGCGATGAGGCCCGTCGCCTGGCCCGAGCGCTCCCAACCTTTCGGGATGGTGCGCAGGCGGGCGAGTGCGGCGGCATCGCGCGGCTGCTGCTGGGCGACCTCGTAGATCGCGTCGTCCTTGATGACCCGCCCGCGCGGCACGTTGCGCTCGCGCGCCTCGAACTCGCGCCAGGTCGCCACCGCCTGCAGCACCGCCAGTTCCTGCGGCTTGCGCATGCGCATCTTCAGGCGCTTCCAGGCGTCTTCCGGATGCGGATCGTAGGTGCGCCGCGCGGTGAGGATCTCCATCTCCTCGGTCAGCCAGTCGGCCCGGCCTTCCGTGTCGATCTGCGCCTTCAGCTTCTCGTAGACCTCGATCAGGTGGGTGACGTCGGCGAGCGCATAGGTCAGCTGCTTGTCGGTGAGCGGCCGCTGGCGCCAGTCGGTGAAGCGCGACGACTTGTCGATCTGGCCGCCGCTGAGCCGCTGCACCAGCTGCTCGTAGGAGACGCTGTCGCCGAAGCCGCAGACCATGGCCGCCACCTGCGTGTCGAACACCGGGTGGGGGATCAACTGGCCGCGGTTGAAGATGATCTCGATGTCCTGCCGCGCGGCATGGAAGACCTTGGTCACCGTCTCGTTGGCCATCAGTTCGAAGAACGGGCCGAGATCCATGCCCGGCGCCAGCGGATCGACCAGCGCCGTCACGCCCGGTGCCGCCATCTGGATCAGGCAGAGCTCCGGCCAGAACGTCGTCTCGCGGATGAACTCCGTATCGACGGTGACGAACCCGGATTTCGATAGCTCGGAAACGACGGAGGCCAGCTCGTCGGAGGTCGTGATCAGATGCATCCGATTCCTTTACGGGATTCGCATCGCGGAGTCTTCAGGACTGTCGGGGCATGTCTCGGCCGCTGCTGCCTGCTTCCGCCCCCTGTCATCCCCGTGTTTTACCAGCCGGGCGAAGACGGGGCAGGCGCGCGGCAGGCTTTTGTAGCGGCCGCGGCGTTCGGCCGGAACGCCGCTGCGCCCGCAAAGTGACGCTACGGCAATTTTTTTCGGAACACATCGCCGCCGATGCTGTTGGTGCTCCAACGCAGGTAGAAGATCCGCCTGTTCACCCAGCAAAGGATATCCGAAATGGCGCGTAGCCGATCAGCATTGCTTGCCGCCGCGGGACTTCTTCTCGCGCAGACCGCTCATGCAACCTCCATCGCGGAGCCCCGGCCCTTCGCGGATCTGCGGCTGGCACAAGCATCGGCTCCTTCCGGCGCGACGGCGCCGGCCGCAGGCGACGGCGGGCAGGACGCAAGCGCTCCGGCTGCCGCCCCGCTCGCACAGGCTGACCAGAGCGGCATGGCGACGCCCGACGCGTTCCGCTTCGCCGGATCGGCCGTGTCGCTCTGGACCAGGCAGATGGCCGAAGCGATCCATCAGGACGTCCACGTGACGATGCCGCTGATGATCCACCCGCGTGAGGATTTCGACGAGGGCATCTATGTCTGGGACGCCTGGCCGATCCGCAATCCGGACGGCGCGGTGGCCGAGTTCGACGGCTGGGTGGTGATGGTCGCACTGAGCGCGCCGTGGAGCGAGGTTCGCGAGACGGGGAACGCCTTCTACACGCTGTCGGAGCTTCGCTACTGGTACACCCGCGACGGCGACTGGCGGCCGGGCGGCACGATCTTCTCGCGCCAGGACGGCCTCGGGTCGCGCCAGTGGGCGGGCTCGGCCGTGCACGATCCCGACAGCGGCCGGGTCACCTTTTTCTATACCGCGGTCGGCGATCCCGACGCGCCCGACCTCGAGGCCGACACGCCGCCTCGCCCGGTTTCGATCTTCAACGAGGCGATCGGCAGGCCTTCCACCGTGCAGCGCCTGGCCTCGGCGACGGCGACGATTGCGGTCACCGACGACGGTGTGGCCTTCGACGATGTCGGCGACCACCGCATCATCGGCGAGGCGGACGGCTTCTGGTACGACACCTACGACACCTACCTCGCGTCCGAAGCCGTTTACGGCTTCCGGGATCCGGAATACTGGCGCAACCCGTTGAGCGGCGAGGAGCATATTCTCTTTACCGCCAACGCCGCGGGCCACCCGGGTCCCTACAATGGCGCGGTCGGCATCATGACCCGTGATGAGGATGGCGACTGGGAACTGGAGCCGCCGATCCTGATCGCCGCCGACGTGAACTCGCAGCTCGAGCGGCCGCATGTGGTGATGCGGGAGAGCGGGCTCTACATGTTCTTCTCCACCCATGACTTCACCTTCGCGCGCGACCTCGCGGCGCCGCGTGGGCTCTACGGCTTCCACGCCGAGTCCGGCGACATCCGCGGCCTGATGAAGCCGCTCAACGGGCATGGCCTTGTTGCCGCCAACCCGCGCACGGCGCCCGAGCAGGTGTACTCGTACCTGGTGCTGCCCGACGGGCAGGTGATGAGCTACCTCAACGTCTTGTGGGGCTTTGGCCAGCGGCCGGAATACGAGGACCGCGAGATGTTCGGCGCGCCGGCGCCGATGTTCCGGATCGGGTTCGACGGCAACACCGCGACCGTCGTCGGGATCGGCAGCGGTGCGGGTGACTGAACGCCCGCCGCATCTTCTCGCGGCTGCCCTTTGCGCGGCGGTTCTCTGGTCCTGCGCGGCCCGTGCCGATGTGCTGGAGCGGCGGGACGATGCCTTCGCAATCGGCGATCTGGAGCTGTCCACGCCCTACGCGATGCGCCCGCTCGTGGCGCAGCCGGGGCTGGACCGGGGCTTCCGCTTCGACGGCAGTTCAAACTGGCTGGAGGCGCCGGACGGCGTCCGGCTCGATCCCGCCAGCGGCGTCGCCGTGGGCGCCTGGGTGGCGATGGCGTCGCCGCCGGGCGATACGGCAGCGGTCGTCTACCACGGCGCGGAAGGGCTCCTGCTCGGCGTCAACCGCTGGCGCCAGCCCGTCATCCGGTTCGGAAACCTGCGCGCCGCCTCCGACGAAATCCTGCCGGTCGGCCGCTGGGTCCATCTTGCCGGCGACCATGACGGCACCACCCTGCGCCTGCGGGTCGACGGCGCGGTGGTCGCCGAGGTGGCCGGCGCTCCGCCGGCTCCCTATGACGGGCTCTTCGCGATCGGCCGCGCGCTCGACGCGGGGTTCCAGCAGGGCACCCATCCGCTCGGCGCGATCAACGGCGTGATGGCGGACGTGACCTTCCGGCGCTCGGCCGACCCGGTGGAGCCGGAGGGCAGGCCGCCCGTCGAGCCCGACTTCGCGGCCCCGAAGGTGTGGTACGAGGACGACCCCGACCGCCCCCGCCTCCTGCCGCTCGGCGCCACGGGCTGGGCCAACGAACCGCATGCACTGACCTTCCGCGACGGCCTGTGGCATCTCTACTACCAGGCCAATCCGAACGGTGCCTACTGGCGCGACATCGTCTGGGGCCACCTGGTGTCGAAGGATCTGGTCGACTGGGAGCGGCGGCGGCCGGCGTTGATGCCGGGCACGGGCTTCGACCGGCGCGGGGTATGGGTCGGCAACTGGATTCCCGGACGTGAGCCGCCGGCCGTCGTCTACACCGGCGTCAACGGCCAATGGGCGGGGATCGGCCTGGCCGAAGCCGGTGACGACGGCAGTCTTCGCCTCGTGAGGGTCCTCGACCACGATACGCCGCGCGAATACCAGGACATGCGCGATCCCTGGGTGGTCCGCACCGAGGACGGCTTGCTGATGCTGATCGGGGCGGGACGGCGCGAGGGCAGCGGAGCCTTCGTCTACAGCTACCGGTCGGCGGACGGCGAGACGTGGGAGCGCAGCGGACGGTTCGATACGGGAGCGGCGAGGATGCCGGGCCAGTACTGGGAACTCCCCATGCTGCTGCAGATCGAGGGGCGCTGGGTGCTGATGGGCACGCCGGTGTTCGAGGACGCGCCCGCCCGCACCCTCTACTGGGTGGGCGCCTTCGACGGCACCCGCTTCACTCCGGACGATCCCGAACCGAAACAGCTCGACGTGCTCGCCACCTACCGGGCGCCCACCATCGCGGAAGGTCCGGACGGGCAAGCCGTGGCCATCGGCATCGTGGCCGACGAGATCCGCGACGAGCAGGAGCGCCACGAGGCTGGCTGGGTCCATGCCCTTTCACCGCCGACCAGGATCGGCTTCTGCGCGGGCGATGCCGCCACCCTGTGCCACGCCTTCGAGCCGGCCTTCGCCGCCGCGTTCGACCGCCCGATCGACACCGGCGGGTCTGCCGCGCCGATCGAACTGGAGACCGGTGGCACGCCCGTCATGCTTCGTGCCCGCCTCGCGGCGGCAGATGGCGGCCTGCTGCGTGTGGGCCTGCGGGTCGACGAGGACGGCGAGCCGGCTGCCGAACTCACGATCGATGCGCGGACAGGGGAGGTGAGGCTCGACTACAGCACTGGCCCCATCCGTCCGATCGGACGGGAGGCCGTCATCGAAGGCACCGTCCCGCCGGCTTCGGCGATCGACCTCGAGCTCATGATCGACGGCGCGGTGGTGTTCGGCACCATCAACGGCCGGGCCGTCGCCATGCTGGTCTTTGCCGGCACGCAGGACCGCGATGCGCTGCTGCTGTCGCCTGAAGGGAGCGAAGGCAGCCTCGAATACGAGCTCTCCGGTCTCGACGAGGCGCGGGCGGCCGACCTGCCCCGCTGACCGCGGCTCAGTCCGGAGGCGCGGCCGGCCCCTTGTCTGCGCCGCGATCCGCGCCCCTGTCTCCGCCGCGCTTCGCCAGCCGGGCGAAGATGGTGGAGGTGCGCAGCAGGGCGGTGAAGCGGCCGCGGCGTTCGGCCGGAACACCCTCGCGCGCGCCCATGCGGTAGAGGATGAAGCCGATGAAGACGGCGTAGACCACGGCGGTGAAGACGAACAGGAAGTTCGGCCCGAAGAGCTGCATGACGCTGGAGGCCGTGAACGGGCCGCCGATCGCACCGAAGGAATAGAACAGCATCAGCGCCGCGTTCACCTGCACGAACTCGCCCTTGCCTGCGCGGTCGTTGGCATGCGCCGCCGACAGCGAGAACAGCGGCATGGCGAAGGAGCCGAAGACGAAGACGAGGATGAAGTTGGTCGCGGGATGGGTGCCGCCGGCCAGCGCCAGCGCCAGTGCCGCCGCCAGCGCGCACGAGGTGGTCATCAGGAGCACCAGGCGCCGGTCCCAGCGGTCCGACAGGGTGCCGAGCGGATACTGCATGATGGCGCCGCCGATGATGCCCACGCTGACGAAGACGACGACGTCGGCCACCGACATGCCGATCGCCTCCGCATAGACCGGCGACAGCGTGCGGAACGCGCTGTTGGTGACGCCGATGGCGATGCAGCCGATGGCGCCGAGCGGCGAGATCCGCCAGACACGCGCGAGATCGAGCTTCACGTCCTCGGGCGGCGCCGGGTTCGACCGGTCGCCGAGCGAGACCGGCACCAGCGACAGCGTGATCATGATCGACATGACGGCGAAGATCGCGAAGCCGTCGGCGCCGATCGCCGGGATCAGGAACTGCGCGCCGGTGACCGAGCCGATGTCGATGATGCGGTAGAGCGCGAGCACGCGGGCGCGGCTGTCGTTGGACGCGCCGGAATTCAGCCAGGCCTCGATGATGGTGAACAGGCCGGCGAAGCAGAAGCCCGAGACGAAGCGGATCGCCGACCAGACCACGGGGTCAATCATCAGCACCATGAGCAGCGTGCCGGCCGACGCGATGGCGGCGAGTGCGGAGAAGGCCCGCACGTGCCCCACCGCCTTCATCATGCGCGAGATCGCCAGGCAGCCGACGAGGAAGCCGCAGAAATAGGCCGTGCCCATCAGCCCGATGGTCGACGGCGCGAACCCCTCCTGCGCGCCGCGCAGCGCGATCAGCGTGCCCTGCAACCCGTTGCCGCCGAGCAGGATGCCGGCGGCGAGGAGGAGCGGAATCAGCGGCCGGATGGAGGACATGGCGGGGAATATGGTCCGGGAAACGGCGGAATGATGGACCACCCGCGCCGGACCCGGTTGTGCCAATGAGACCTATTCGGTTGAAAGAACGGCGGATGAGCAGGGAGGCGGAGGGGGCGGCGCAGATAGGACCGGCCTCGGCGAAACGGTCCTCATCAAGTCAGTTGCGCTTCGAGTTGTGCGAGCCTTGCGTTTGCGATGACGACGATCTTTCGCATGACGGCTGTGAGTGCGAGGCGCTTCGGTTTTCCGGCCTCGACGAGGC
>NZ_JAOAOQ010000076.1 GCF_030398385.1 Aquibium sp. ELW1220
CGGAGTTCCGCGAGCGACAGGCCTTCAAGAGAATCAATCGGTGGTAGCGTCACGCAAAGGATGAATCACGACCGGGATCGGCTGAAAACCCCCTCCGCCCGGAAATCTGCCCCGGTTACCCTCGACCGCGTCCCGCTGAATTCCGTCGGCGGTACCGCGCTGTTCGTCCATTCGGACGTGCATCGCGCCGGCCTGAAGTTCCCGGAGATCCCCTACGAGTGCCTGATCGAGACCGAAGCCTTCGGCCAGCTGGCGCGCGATCTCGGCGTCACGCCGGTCGGCCTGCCGAAGGTCCAGGTCCGGCATCATGCCAGCTGAGCGGCAGCCCGACGTCCTCGTCCTGACGTCGAAGGCATCACCGGCCGCCAGGCTCCGCTCTGCGCTGGCGCAGGCCGCGCAGGTTGTGGACGAGAGCAGGATCGGCGTCGTCCATGGCGCGACGCCGGCGGACAGCGTTGTCGCCGATCTCCACGATCCGCAGGCGGCGACGCGCTGGAGCAAGCGCCCGCCGATCCCGGCCGAGATCGCGGCCTACGCCACCCACCGCATGGCCTGGCAGGCCCTGCTCGACGGCGACCGGCCCTTCGCGCTCGTCCTGGAGGACGATGTCGTCGTGCTCGACGCGGACCAGCTCCGTGCCGTCGTCGCGGCCGCGACGGACCTGCTGTTGGACGGCCGCCACATCGTCAAGCTGTTCGACCTGCCGGGCGAGCGGGCGAGGGGCCGAACGGTCGTGCGCAGCGTCGCCGGCATCGGCATCGTCAAGCGCGAGCATGTCCGCGCCGGGCTGGTCGGCTATCTGATCTCGCGCGAGGGCGCTGCCCGCTTCCTCTCGCGCGGCCGCGTCTTCCGGGTGGTCGACGAGGACATCAAGTATCACTGGGAACTTGGCCTCGACATTTGGTCGGTCGCCGAAAACCTCGTCGCCGACGGCAGCGCAGCCCTCGGCGGCAGCCTGATCGACGATGCGCGCAAGGCCTCGCGCCGGCGTTCGCTCTGGCGCTCGATCAAGGGCAACCTGCTGGCCGCCCACCGCGACTGGCGAACGCGCCGCAGCTTCGACGCCTGGCTCGCGCAGGACCGGCGGCGCAAAGGCTGATCGCCGCGAAGGCCGCGGCTTCAGGCGAGGCGCGCGCGCTGCCCGCCCCTCACAGCCGCGTCCACGCGGCGTCGTTCTTCGACGATCGGACGCAGGCCTCGACGAAGGCCACGCCTTCGACGCCGTCGGTGACGGTGGGATAGGTCACCGCCGCGTCGGGGGCGGCACCCGTCCGGGCGGCGCGGATGGCCCGCGCGGCTTCGGCGTAGATGGTGGCGAAGCCTTCGAGATAGCCTTCGGGATGGCCGGACGGGATGCGGCTGACGCGGCTTGCCGCCGCGCCGGCACCCGCGCCCGCCCGCGTGATCAGGCGCTTTTCCTGCCCGAAGGGCGTGAACCAGAGGTGGTTCGGCTGCTCCTGCTGCCATTCGAGCCCGCCCTTCGTGCCGTAGACCCTGAGCTTCAGCGCGTTCTCGTTGCCGGGCGCCACCTGGCTCGCCCACAGCATGCCCTTCGCCGCCGGTGCGCCGCCCTTCGCCTTGAAGCGCAGCATCACATGGGCGTTGTCGTCGAGCGGCCGGCCCTCGACGAAGGCCGTCAGGTCGGCCGACAGCGCGTCGAGTTCCAGCCCGGTGACGAAGCGGGCGAGGTTGTAGGCATGGGTGCCGATGTCGCCGGTGGCACCGCCCGCGCCCGATTTCGCCGGGTCTGTGCGCCAGGCCGCCTGCTTCTGCCCGCTCGCTTCCAGCCGCGTCGTCAGCCAGTCCTGCGGATACTCGGCCTGCACCACGCGGATGTCGCCGAGATCGCCGGCCGCGACCATCTCGCGGGCGTGCCGCACCATCGGATAGCCGGTGTAGTTGTGGGTGAGCACGAACAGCTTGCCGCTCTTCTCCACCGCCGCGGCGAGCGTCCTGGCGTCGGCGAGGTTCGAGGTCAGCGGCTTGTCGCAGATGACGTGGATGCCGGCGTCGAGAAAGGCTTTGGCGGCCGGGAAATGCACGTGGTTGGGCGTCACGATCGCCACCGCCTCGATGCCGTCCGGCCGCCCCGCCTCAGCCGCCGCCATCTCCTCGAAGGAACCATAGCTGCGCTCGGGATCGAGCCCCAGTTCCGCCCCCGACGCCCTCGCGCGCTCCGCATCCGACGACAGCGCCCCGGCCACGAGCACGAAGTCCCCGTCGAGCCGCGCCGCAATCCGGTGCACCCCCCCGATGAACGCCCCCTGGCCGCCGCCGACCATGCCGAGGCGGATGGGACCGGAGCCGGATTCGACCTGTGTTGCGGTGACCATGTGTTCCTCCAGCGAATGGCGAATGGGAAGGGGCGAATAGCGAATGGCGAATGGCGAATGGCGAATGGCAAAGGGAGAACAGGATTTGTCTTTGCGATCGGCAGTGGCGACCAGCGAAAGGAAGATGCATGTGGAGGATCATCAATCCCCCTTGCTACTCCCTATTCGCCATTCGCCATTCGCCATTCGCCCCTCACCCTATCCCCATCATCCGCCGCAGCGCCGCCCGGTCCGTCGTCCCGCCGGCGAAATCGTCGAAGGCCTTTTCCGTCACGTCGATGAGGTGGCTGCGGATGAAGGGCGCGCCTTCGGCCGCACCCTGTTCGGGGTGCTTCAGGCAGCATTCCCATTCCAGCACCGCCCAGCTGTCGTAGCCGTACTGCGTCAGCTTCGAGAAGATGCCGGAGAAGTCGACCTGGCCGTCGCCGAGCGAGCGGAAGCGGCCGGCGCGGTCGGTCCAGCCCGCATAGCCCGAATAGACGCCCTGGCGACCCGTCGGGTTGAACTCGGCGTCCTTGACGTGGAAGGCCGAGATGCGCTCGTGATAGATGTCGATGAAGGCGAGATAGTCGAGCTGCTGCAACAGGAAGTGCGACGGATCGTAGTTGATCGTGCAGCGCCTGTGCCCGCCCACCGCGTCGAGGAACATCTCGAAGGTGGTGCCGTCGAAGACGTCCTCGCCCGGATGGATCTCGTAGCCGATGGAACAGCCGGCCTCCTCGTAGGCGTCGAGGATCGGCCGCCAGCGCCGGCCGAGCTCGGCGAACGCCTCCTCGATCAGCCCCGCCGGCCGCTGCGGCCAGGGATAGAGATAGGGGAAGGCGAGCGCGCCGGAAAACGACACCGAGGCGGCAAGCCCGAGGTTCTTCGAGGCCTTCGCCGCCATCAGCATCTGCTCGACGGCCCAGGCCTGCCTCGCCTTCGGATTGCCGTGCACGGAAGCCGGCGCAAAGCCGTCGAACTGCGCGTCATAGGCCGGATGCACCGCCACCAGCTGGCCCTGCAGATGCGTCGACAGTTCGGTGATCTGAACGCCCGCATCCGCGCAGACGCCCTTCACCTCGTCGCAATAGGCCTGCGATTCCGCAGCCTTCTTCAGGTCGAACAGCCGCCCGTCCCAGGTGGGGATCTGCACCCCCTCGTAGCCCAGCCCCGCCGCCCATGCCGCGATCGACGGCAGCGAATCGAACGGCGCCGCATCGCCCGCAAACTGCGCCAGAAAGATCGCAGGCCCCTTGATCCGTGCCGCCATGATGTTCCTCCCATGGAATTCCGCCGAGAATATCCGCACTGAAACGTTGCAGTCCAGTCGTGTGCGCCGCTTGTCCACGCGTTCTGCGGCTGCCGTGTCGGCTCCGCGGCAGCATCGGTCGCACCAGGACAGCGTGTGGACGATCCTTGGACGAGGCGACAGGCCTGTTGAACGATTGTCGAAAACCTGTGGACAGCCGGATAGCGCACCGCTAGAACCACCGCCAACGGGAAGGACACGGCAGCACATGGCCAGGGCAGGGAAGGAGACCGATTCCAGGACCGCGATCCTCGACGCGGCCGAGGACCTGTTCTCGCGCCACGGCTACGGCGCGGTGGCGCTGCGCGAGATCGCGCGGGCGGCCGATCTCAATGTCGGCAGCCTGACCTATCATTTCGGCGACAAGGTCGGCATCCTCGCGGCGATCTACGAGCGCCACACCCGCCCGATGAACGCCCGCCGGCTCGAGCTCATCCGCGAGGCGACCCGCATTGAGGATCGCAACGCCCGGCTCACCGCCATCCTGCGCGCCTATGTGGTGCCGGCCTTCCGCTCCTCGGACGATCTGGTCGGCGGCGGCGCCCGCTTCACCAGGCTGCGCGCCATGATGTCGGCCGAAGGCAACGAGCAGGCGCGGGCGATCATCGCCGACGCCTTCGACGCGACCACGCGGGCCTTCATCGACGCCATCGCCGATTGCGTGCCGGGCTCACGCCGCGAGGACATCGTCTGGCGCAGCCAGTTCCTGCTCGGCTCGCTCTACTACACGCTCATCAATCCCGAGCGCATCTCGCGTCTCTCGGACGGCCGGGCGGACGGCTTCGACCACGACGAGGCGATCCGCCAGATCGTCGAAGCCAGCCACGCCAGCCTCTGGGCGCTCGCCCGTCCCGCGGCGGCGGACAGAACCGCCGCGACGGCTCGTTCAACCTGACCCATCGAAAGGGAGGAAATTTCATGAGACATCTTGCATTGAAGGCGGCGCTTGCCGCGCTTGCGCTGGCGGCGACGCCGGCCATCGCCCAGGAACGCATCTCGATCGGCACCGGCGGCACCGGCGGCCTGTTCTACGTCATCGGCGCCGGCATGGCCGACGTGCTCAACAAGCACATGGAGAACACCACCGCGCGCGCCGAGGTGACGGGTGCTTCGGTGGAGAACATCCGCCGCGTCGCGGCCAACCAGATGACCTTCGGTTTCTCCTCGTCGTCCACGCTCTACGAGGCGAAGAACGGCATGGGTCCGTTCGACGGAGACGCCCAGCCGGTCGCGGCGATGGCCTATCTCTATCCCGCCGTGCTGCAGGTGGCGACCACCGCCGACACCGGCATCGCCGCCTTCGGCGACCTCGCCGGCAAGCGCGTGAACCTCGGACCTCCCGGATCCAACGCCGCGGTGCTCGCCCAGCGCCTGCTCGAGGCCTATGGCGTGTTCGATGCCGGCAACGCGCAGTTCCTCTCCTACACCGAAGGCACCAACGCGCTGATGAACGGCACGGTCGACGCGACCGTGGTGCTCGCCGGCGCGCCGACCGCCGCCCTGATCGACCTCGACGCGCAGCGCGACATGGTGCTGCTGCCGATCGAGGAGGCCAAGGTGGCGGCGCTGTTCGAAAAATACCCCTTCTACCAGCCCTACGAGATCGCCGCCGGCACCTATCCCGACCAGACCGCGCCGGTGATGGTCATCAACGACCCGGCAACGATCTTTACCGCCGAGGGTGCCGACGAGACGCTGGTCAACGGCATCACGAAGACCATCTTCGAGCATCTGACGGAACTCGGCGAGGTGCACCCGCAGGCCAAGGCCATCGCGCTCGAGACGGCGACGCAGACGCCGATCGACCTGCATCCGGGCGCCAAGGCGTTCTTCGACCAGGCCAAGTGAGCAGGCGACGCGCATGATCGGGGCACTCGACAGGCTGCGGATCGACCGCGCGGCGGACCGCGGCGAGGGGGAGGCGGCGACAGCGTCGCTTCTCTTCGCCGTGATCGCCGTGGCGGTGACCGCGCTGGTGATCTACGGCGCCTATTTCGGGCTGATCACGGCCCTGATCCTGCGCTCGCTGTTCTATTCCCTGGTGGCGGCGGGCGGGCTTCTGCTCGTCGGCATCAATGCACGGGCGAACTGGGTCCGGCTCGCCTGCTACGCGCTGGTGCCGGTGGCGCTGGTGCCGGGCATCCATCTCTGGCAGTCCTACATCGACATCGTCATGCGGGGCGCGATGGCGACGCCGCCGGACCTGTGGATCTTCGTCGGGCTGATGGCGGTGGTCTTCGTGCTGGTGCGCATGGCGCTCGGCTGGGCGCTGGTGGCGCTGATGCTGGTCGCACTCGCCTATGCCTGGTTCGGCTATCTCATTCCCGGCCAGTACGGCCATGGCGGCTACGACCTGCGCCGGCTCGCTTCCACGCTGATGCTCTCGACCGAGGGCGTCTACGGCCTGCCGATGGGCGTGGCGGTCGAGTACATCTTCCTCTTTGCGCTGCTCGGCACGCTGCTGATGAAGATCGGCACCGGCGAGGTCTTCGTCGACATCGCCCGCGGCATCACCGGCCGCATGCAGGGCGGACCGGGCCTGTCGGCGGCGCTGTCCTCCGCCATGCTCGGCACCATCAACGGCAGCGCGGTGGCCAATGTCGTCACCACCGGCACCTTCACCATCCCGCTGATGAAGCGGGTCGGCTATTCGCCGACGCTCGCCGGCGCCATCGAGGCTGCGGCCTCCTCGGCCGGCCAGATCCTGCCGCCGGTGATGGGCGCGGCGGCCTTCCTGATGGCCGAGATCATCGGCGTGCCCTACGCGCAGATCGCGCTCGCAGCGCTCGTTCCCGGCCTGCTCTACGTGCTCGCCCTTATGGTGGCCGTGCGGCTCGAGGCCGGCCGTCTGAACCTCCAGCCCGACCGCGATGCGGGGCTGGCGCTGCTGCGCGAAACGCTGGTCAGGCGCGGCTACCTCCTCCTGCCGCTGGTGGCGTTGATCGCCTTCCTCGTCATCGGCTACACGCCGACGCGCGCGGCCGTCATGGCCCTGGTCTTCGGCCTCGCCGTCTCGCCCTGGCGCAAGGAGACGCGGGTCGGCCTGGTCGACCTCGTCGCGGTCTGCCGCGAGACCCTGGTCTCGACCATGCCGATCGTGGCGGCGGTCGCCGCTGCCGGCGTCGTCATCGGCGTGCTCAACCTCTCCGGCCTCGGGCTGATGCTGTCGGGTCTGATCGTCGATCTCGGCGGGCAGAACATCTGGGCGATCCTGGTGCTCACCGCGCTCGCCTCCTTCGTGCTCGGGATGGGACTGCCCACCTCGGCGGCCTATCTGCTGCTCGCCGTGCTCGTCGCGCCGGCGCTGACGCGGCTCGGTCTGCCGCCGATCGTCGCGCACATGTTCATCTTCTACTACGGCCTCGTCTCGGCGATCACGCCGCCGGTGGCGCTGGCCGCCTATGCGGCGGCGTCGATCTCGGGCGGCGACGCCAACAAGACGGCGTTCGAATCGGTCCGGCTCGGCTTCGTGAAGCTGCTCGTGCCGTTCCTCTTCGTCACCATGCCGGGGCTGCTCACCATCGGCACCGGCCTCGACATCGCGCTTTCGGCCATCCTCGCCGCGATCGGCGTGGTCGGGCTGACCACCGCCTTCGCCGGCTGGCTCGGACGCGACCTCGGCGCCGTCGAGCGGCTCGCCATGGCCGCCGCCTCGCTGCTCGTTCTGTGGCCGACAGCGGTGACCGCGACCGATCCCGTCACTCTCCTCGCGCGCCTCGCCGGCTGCGCCGCCCTCGGCTTCCTCGCCTGGCGGGCGCTGGCAGGGGGCGCCACCCTTCCCAGCCGACACGGAACGACCTGAATGCAGCCTGCCGCCCTCCCATTCCACCCGAGCCCGAAGACGCCCGACATCGCCCTGCCGGCCGGCGCCTGCGACGCGCACTGCCATGTCTTCGGCCCGGCGGCGCGCTTCCCCTTCGCCCCGCAGCGCACCTACACCCCCGTCGATGCGCCGAAGGAGACGCTGTTTGCGCTGCACGGCAAGCTCGGCATCGACCGCTCGGTGCTGGTGCAGGCCTCCTGCCACGGCACCGACAATTCAGCCATGCTCGACATGATCGCGGCGGGCGAGGGGCGCTACCGGGGCATCGCCATGGTGAAGGCCGACGTGACGCCGGCCGAACTCGCGGCGCTGCATGAAGGCGGCGTGCGCGGCGTGCGCTTCAACTTCGTCGCCCATCTCGGCGAGGATGCCGACATCGATGCCGTGCGCACGATCGTTTCGAAGATCGCGCCGCTCGGCTGGCACGCGGTCGTGCATTTCGACGCCGTCAAGCTGGAGACGCTGGCGCCGGTCCTGAAGGAGATCCCGCTCACCATGGTCATCGACCACATGGGTCGGGTCGATGCGAGCAAGGGGCTCGACCAGCCGGCCTTCGCCATGCTGCTCGACCTGATGGCCGACGAGCGCTTCTGGGTGAAGGTCTGCGGCGCCGAACGCATCTCGCGGGCCGGCCCGCCCTTCCACGACGCCGTGCCCTTCGCGCGAACCCTGGTCGAGCGCTTCCCCGACCGCGTGCTCTGGGGCACCGACTGGCCGCATCCCAATATCAAGGTCCACATGCCCGACGACGGCGCGCTGGTCGACCTGCTGGCGCTGATCGCGCCCGGACCCGGGCATCTGCACAAGCTCCTGGTCGACAATCCGACGCGGCTCTACTGGCCCGAAACGATTGTCTGACCAGATATTTGGACGGATTTCAGGAATCAACACGTGAGCGGCGCCCGGGCGGCGGCCGCGGGCAACGAGGGAGAGAACGAGCATGAGCAGGAAGACCGCACTTGTGGTGAGCGCGCATTCGGCCGACTTCGTCTGGCGCGCCGGCGGCGCGATCGCGCTGCACGCCGAACAGGGCCTCGACGTCACCGTCGTGTGCCTGTCCTATGGCGAGCGCGGCGAGAGCGCCAAGCTCTGGCGTCAGGACGGCATGACGCTCGACCGGGTGAAGAGCGAGCGCCAGGGCGAAGCCGAGCGGGCGGCCACGGCGCTCGGCGTCGCCGACATCCAGTTCTGGGACCTCGGCGACTACCCGATCACGCTGACGCAGGAGAGCCTGTTCCGGCTGGTCGCGCTGATGCGAAAGATCCGCCCGTCCTTCGTGCTGTCGCATTCGAAGGAGGACCCCTACAACCGCGACCACCCGCTGGTCAGCCAGTTCGCGCAGGAGGCCCGCATCGTCGCCCAGGCGCACGGCCACGATCCCGAGGTCAAGGTGATCGGCGCGCCGCCGGTGATGCTGTTCGAGCCGCACCAGCCCGAGCAGTGCCGCTGGATGCCGAACGTGCTGCTCGACATCACCCCGGTGTGGGAGAAGAAGCTCGCCGCCATCAAGTGCATGGCGGGCCAGGAGCATCTGTGGGAATACTACACCCGCGTGGCGCTGCAGCGCGGCGTCCAGGCCGCGCGCAACTCCGACAAGACGATCAAGTATGGCGAGGCCTACGAGGCGGTGTTCCCGCACGTGGTCGAGACGCTGGTGCCGACGGAGGGACGCTGATGGGCGGCGTGGTGGTCCAGAACATCGAGCGCACGGCGCTCGAAACCGTCGACGGTCTCGGCGACTGCGGCGTCGCCACGGTCCACGAGGCGATGGGACGAACCGGCCTGATGCGGGCTTGTCAGCGGCCGATCTATCCCGGCGCCCGCATCGCCGGCAACGCGGTGACGGTCTCGATCGCCCCCGGCGACAACTGGATGATCCACGTCGCCGTCGAGCAGTGCCGCGAAGGCGACATCCTCGTCGTCGCCCCGACCAGCCCCTGCGAGGACGGCTATTTCGGCGAACTGCTCGCCCGCTCGCTGATGCAGCGCAAGGTGCGCGGCCTGATCATCGAGGCCGGCGTCCGCGACGTGCGCGACCTGACCGAGATCGGCTTCCCGGTCTGGTCGAAGGCTATCTTCGCGCAGGGCACCGTCAAGGAGACGATCGGCTCCGTCAACGTGCCGGTGGTCTGCGCCGGGGCCCTGGTCAACCCGGGCGACGTGATCGTCGCCGACGACGACGGCGTCTGCGTCGTCCCCCGGGCGACGGCCGAGACCGCGCTCCAGGCGAGCCGCGCACGCGAGGCCAAGGAAGCCGAGACGCGCAAGCGCCTGATGGCCGGCGAACTCGGCCTCGACATCTACGGCATGCGCGACAAGCTTGCGGCGAAAGGGCTGAAATATGTCTGATGTTTCGAGACCCGCGCCGAAGCACCCCCTCACCGACCCTTCGGGCCACCTCTCCCCCTGCCCGGGGGAGAGGAATCGCAGCTTCGGCGTCGCGCCGTTTCCGTTGCTGGAAGCGAGACAAGCCGGGCGCCTATCCTCTCCCCCGGGCAGGGGGGTCCAAAGGACGGGCGAGACAAGCGGCTCGCCCCGGCAGGGTGGCTCGCGAAGCGAGACGGAGAGGGGATGCTTCCGTGCGTAGGGAACCGGAGATGGGAAAATGACAACTCCACCGGACACCGCCATCCCCTGCCTGTGGATGCGCGGCGGCACCTCCAGGGGCGGCTATTTCCTCGCCGACGACCTGCCGGCCGACATTGCTGTCCGCGACGCCTTCCTGTTGCGCGTCATGGGCTCGCCCGACCCGCGCCAGATCGACGGCCTGGGCGGCGCCGACCCGCTCACCTCCAAGGTCGCCGTCATCCGGAAATCGCAGCGTGAGGGCGTCGACGTCGACTATCTATTCCTGCAGGTCTTCGTCGACAGGCCGATCGTCACCGACGCGCAGAACTGCGGCAACATCCTGGCCGGCGTCGGTCCCTTCGCCATCGAGCGCGGGCTGGTCGCGGCCCGCGACGGCGAGACGCCGGTGCGCATCTTCATGGAAAACACCGCCCAGACGGCGGTGGCCACCGTTGCCACGCCCGGCGGCAAGGTCACCTATGCCGGCGACGCCCGCATCGACGGCGTGCCGGGCACGGCCGCCGCGATTCCCATCGAGTTCGAGGACACCGCCGGCTCCTCCTGCGGCGCGCTGCTGCCCACCGGCAACGCCGTCGACGTCATCGACGGGATCGAACTGACCATGATCGACAACGGCATGCCCTGCGTCGTCATGCGCGCGTCCGACATGGGCATTTCCGGCGAGGAGACCCCGAAGGAACTCGAGGCGGATACAGCGCTGCGCGCCAGACTCGAGGCGATCCGCCTCAAGGCCGGGCCGCTGATGAATCTCGGTGACGTCGAAAAATCCTCCGTGCCCAAGATGACCATGGTCTCGGCCCCCCGCAGCGGCGGCGCGATCGCCACCCGCACCTTCATCCCGCACACCTGCCATTCCTCGATCGGCGTGCTCGGCGCCGTCAGCGTCGCCACCGCCTGCCTCCTGCCAGGGTCTCCGGCCGCCGAACTGGCCGATGCGGGCGAGGGGACGCGCCGCTCGCTGTCGATCGAGCATCCGACCGGCGAGATGACGGTTGTGGCGACGCTCGACGCAGCGGGCGCCGTGAAGAGCGCCGCGATCCTGCGCACGGCGCGAAAACTGTTCGACGGCGTCGTCTTCGGCGACTGAGGAGGGATCGATGCGCATCGGCTTCATCGGCTTCGGCGAGGCGGGCCGCGCCTATTGCGACAGCCTCGCGGTCACCGACGCATCGCTGGCCTTCGCCGCCTTCGACCGGCTTCTGCCGGGCGAGGGGGCCGATGGCCCCTGCCGCGCGGCCCTGCGCGAACGCGGCGTCGCCGAGGCCGGCCGCGAGACCGGCATGCCCGACGCCGGCTGGATCGTCTCCGCCGTCACCGCCGACCAGAGCCTGGAAGCGGCGCTCGATGCCTGCCGGTGGCTTCGGCCGGGCCAGGTCTTCCTCGACATCAACTCCGTCTCGCCCGACCGCAAGCGGCAGACCGCCGCCCGCGTCTCCGCCACCGGCGCGACCTATGTCGACATGGCGGTGATGGCGCCGGTGCATCCGAAGGGCCACCGCACGCCGGTGCTGCTCGCCGGTCCCTGCGACGCCGCGCTCATCGATCGCCTGTCTTCGCTCGGCTTCGCCTTCGAGGTGGTCGGTCCCGAACCGGGTGCTGCCACCGCCATCAAGATGGTGCGCAGCCTGTTCGTGAAGGGGCTCGAAGCGATCACCGTCGAGGCGCTGCTGGCCGCCGAGGCCTCCGGCTGCCGCGACTACATCATGGAGTCCCTGTCCGGCTCCTATCCGGGCCTCGGCTGGCCGGCCTTCGCGCAATACGAGTTCGAGCGCACCATGAAGCACGGCGCCCGCCGCGCCGCCGAAATGCGCGAAAGCGCCGAAACGCTGACCGCGCTCGGCCTGCACGGCGCCCTGGCTCACGCCATCGCCGACGTGCAGGACAAGATGGGCGCACTCGCCGCACCGCCGCCCGACTTCGCCGACGGCACCCCGGACCTGTCGGCGCTGGCCCGGCTGCGGCGCACCTGACCCGCGGCCGCGCCGCGCCGCCGCCCATCCACGCAACCGTGTTCGCACTGCCCGCCCAAGCCACCGACGGCCGGAAGGAAATGCGGGGACAGTTTTACCCCGACTCCCCGAACCCCCGAAGAAATGGCGTTGACGATCGTTTGGCGAGCGATTCTGCTGGGTGCATGATTCGCGGTGGTTTTCTGTCGAAGGACGGGCGTGCCCATCTCGAGGCGC
>NZ_JAOAOQ010000077.1 GCF_030398385.1 Aquibium sp. ELW1220
CCTTCGCCTTCGGCGAGCTCGACACTCTGGTCCCGGCCTATGCCGCGACTATCCACAAGAGCCAGGGATCGGAATATCCCGCTGTTGTCATCCCGGTGATGACCCAGCACTACGCCATGCTACAGCGCAACCTGATCTACACGGGCGTGACGCGCGGCAAGAAGCTGGTCGTGCTGGTCGACCAGAAGAAGGCCGTCGCGATCGCGGTGAAGAATGTCGCTGGGCGCCGGCGCTGGTCGAAACTCGCCGAATGGTTGCGCGCGGAACGGGACGAACCGCGGTCTACCAACTAAGGCTGGTTGGCTGGTTCAATCCCGCAAAGCTCGCCTTAACTTGGCAAAGGCCTCGACAACCTTGTCCGGGGTGGACGCATCCGGCCGCAGATCATCCGGAAGCCGGCCACCGAGTGCGTATAGGTAGTCCTCCGGGATGTTCAGGATGCCGGAAAACTGGCGAATCAGGTGCCCCGAGCTGGGGCTGCGTCGATTGTGCTCGATGTCGTTGAGGTACTGCGGGGATATCGACCCGCCGCCCTCTTCCTTCATCACGCGCGCTGCGAGCTCCTTCTGGCTGAGACCGAGTGCCTTGCGGGCCTTCGAGATCGCCCGGCCGAAGGTCACACCGTCGGGGGACATGGCCGGTTCATCGCTTGCTCTCCTTGTCAATCCGCTTGTTCGCGGATATGCGAAGTGTTACGCCTTATGCGATCGATGTTCAATAATGAAGCTGGGTGGACTGGGTCTAATCCCGTACGGCACGACGAAGACTGTCGCGACATGAGAGGTCAGCATGCCCACTGTCGGCTGGATCCGAGAAGGTGACCTCGATGCCTTTTATGAAAGTACCGAAAGGACCCCGGATCCCGGGCCGCCAAGAGAGCCAGGCTTCTCCTGCCCTTTCTGCACAGCGCATTTTCCGAGCCAGTCAGAGTTCCAAGACCATGTCTACGCCAAACATCGCGTAGAGCGACCATTCATCCTTCTGCGAGGCCAAGAACCGAGTGCGCATGCTGTCCTCCGATCACCGCTCGCATTTTCAGAAATTGCTGTATCGAACACGGGCCATGCCAAGATCTTCCTCGACGGTGCTGGACCGCAGCAGGTTTCTGCTGATAAACTCAGGGAGATTATCGCCGAAACCTACCAATCAGAGCTGAAGTTCGAATTGATCAATGCGACTGAGCAAAGAGCGACACCCGTTGCGACTCAGTATGGCTTCTCGTTCCGAATTGCGGAAAAATCAGACCTCAAGCGAGTAGAGGAAGCATTCAGAGAAATACTTGTATCGGAAGAGATAACAAGAAATTCAATTGGTTCCTTCCTTTCCGACAAGAGAACCCAAGGGACTGGCAAGGAATATGCGTCCGGCCTGGCCGACTACTGTCTCGGCATCCTCATCAAAGAGCGGCCTAAAGGCGAGAGTCTCACCACTCCATTCTCTCGCTATCGTGAACTCTATGGACGCGCGCTCGACGTCCTGAAGGACTTCCCGCGCCCACTCGCAAAACTGATTACCTGCATCATACGATTCGCATTGAACAACTTCGAAAATCGAGGGGAGCGCACGGGATACTGGGAGCTGGACTTCGCGATTGAGCTGCTATCGGACCCTTGCTCGGCAAGCCTGACGCGGCCTCTCGAGAGCGCCACTCGGCGGCCGGTCTGCCCAATTGACCACGGGACAGGGCGGATGCTCGAACTTTCGAAACGTCTCACTGCACAGCAGCGATGGAGTCCGATCCTGGATGACGAGTGCAGGACGCTCGCGCACTCCGACTTATTCGACGTAATTGATCACCAGAAGGCGTTCGCCATATGGGCCGCATCAGCGTGGAGGCTCGGCTCGACCGAGTGCGCCTTGGAACCACTAACGCAAATCGCCGAAGTTTATCCCTTCAGCCGATGGGCGAGCAGATACCTGGAGCAAGCATCAACGTGACCGAGAACGAAGAGAGGCCAGAAACCAAGGCTGAGAGCACGAATAACGTAAGGCGAGCAGAGGAGCCGAATAACACCGGGGACGCCTCGCCCGATGACCTTGTAATTCCTCCCACGCTTGTGGGGTACTTCAGCGAGGATCGCGCGACTCCCTCCGCGTTCTTCAAGGTTCTTCGCAAGAACGAAGTGAAGCGTTTTCGCGCCGCGGACCAAGAGGCGGCCGCCAAGCTCATGACGTCCAAGGACCCAGAGGCCGAGCGACTCTGGAGTTTGATGGCTCAACCCTCACCGCCGGAGCCAGTCTATGCATGGATTTGGGGAGCAGCACAGGCGCGCCTTAAGGAGCAATTTGGCGAATCTTTCGACCCGCAGGACCACGACGCAGAAAGTATCTTTAGATCGCTTTTACGTGAAATCTCTGTAGCCCTATTTTCCGAAAAGAAGGAAGATAAGAAGCTCGCCGAGAATATTTTGAGAATAGTCATCTGTTGGCTTGTAGAGAAACGGTCGCTTAAGACCTGGCAGGTTGCGGAACAACTTCCTCTAGTCCTCTTCAAGGATTTAAAGGAGGCCACGAAAGTGGCTCAGCGAGCCGTTCAGAAGGGAAGGCCCGGTGAACTTCGGATTGCAGCGGCAATGGCGGCACTTGGGGACCAGATGGTCAAGGCGGCGGAGGACGAACGGACCCGAGAGAGAAACATTTCAAACGATCTTCGCTATCGCCTCGATGATGCCAACCGAAAGATCGAGATGCTCCGCACTGATCTCGCAGATGCGAAGACGATCATCTCTGAAAGGGATACCGCCATCGCGAAATTGGAGCAGACACTTGCAGCTGAGCGTCATCATTGGGGTCACGATCTGACGGAGACAAAAGCCGAGCAGAAGGTGCTTCTGGGTGAACGGCTGGGACCTCTCCTCTCGGATGCTATTGACGCTCTAGAGATCGACCCTCCAGCGCCGGGAACTGCGCTTCGACGAGTGAAAGCCGCCCTTTCAGTGATTGAAGAGGCTAAGGAATGAGTGAGACCATCTTCGGTATCGACTTTGGAACAACGAACAGTCTTGCGGCGGTCTCTGTCGGAGGGCGCGCCCTCGCACTCGTAGATCAAGTCACCCGTCGCCCTCATCCGTCAGTCATCTGGTACCGTGGCTCGGAGATCGTGGTTGGGCGCGAAGCCCGCGAGAACATGGACATCACCGAAGGTGGCGCTCCACCAGGCTTCGTTCGATCTCCGAAGATGTCGCTCAGGCGTGACGGTCCCATCTTTGTGGACGGGAGACCTGTCGAGCCTACCGATGCTGTCGCCGAAGTCCTCAGACACTTGAAAGCCGACGCATCCATTGCGCGCGGAGGTGCGCCTGCGCATGATCTCGCGCGAGCGGTCTTCACCATTCCCGTAGACTTCGGAGGGCCTGAGCGCCGAGCCCTCCGCGAAGCGTCGCGGAAAGCCGGCATTGGCGTTGTGCAGTTTGTTCACGAGCCAGTCGCTGCCCTGTATGCTCACCTTCGTGCCCAACCTGACCTTCGCCGTGAGCTGGCGCGCCTGGAAGGAAGGTCCATCCTGGTTTTCGATTGGGGTGGAGGTACGCTCGACTTGACCCTCTGTCGCATCACAGGTGGTGCGATCATGCAGGTCCGAAATCTTGGCGACAACGAAGTAGGCGGTGACAAGTTCGACGAGCGGCTGCGAAATCACCTGCGCGGCAAGCATGCTTCTGCTCATGGCCTCGAAGACATCACAGCTCTAGAACAACCAGGCATGGCGGCGAAGCTGCTGCACCAGTGCGAAATTCTGAAGATTCTTTTGTCCGATCCCAAGGTCGACACCGAAGACGTGATCGTGCGGAACTACCTGAAGGTGGATGGGCCCGGAAAAAACCTCCTTGCATCGGTAACCCGTCCGGAACTCGAGGCTCTTAGCTCTGGCATCGTCGCGCGCGGGCTCGCCCGGATCGATGAGATACTGGAGCAGGCGCAGTTGACTTACCAGGACATCGAGCTCTGCCTAGCAACTGGCGGGATGGTCAACATGCCCGCAATTCGGGATGGCCTGACGGAACGGTTTGTTGGGAGGGTTCCGCGGCTCGAAAATGGAGATCGCATCATCGCCGAAGGCGCCGCTTGGATCGCGAAGGATGGGCTCCGGCTCAAGCTCTCTAAACCAATCGAAATTCTCGTCGCAGATACTTCCGGCCGCGGAACATACCACTCTCTAGTCGATGCTGGGTGGACCCTTCCGATCGAGAACGAAACGCAGAATGTCGCCAACACGCGCCTCTTTTGTGTCGACCCGCGGGAGGGCTTCGCAGTGGTGGAGGTTGCGAAGCCGGTGAAGCTCGGGAAGACATCGCCGGGTGATCCGCGGCGTTCGCTTTGCATCGTGAAGGTCGAGGTCGACCCCAAAGCACAGCCTCTGCTCGAACGAATCGAATGCAGCTTGCAGATCGATCATGATTATGTCGCGCGAGTGAGCCTGAGATCGACTGGGCGTGGGGCTCGGTCTTCCGAAGAATTCCACGACCTCGAATTTGGCCTCTCGCTGGCCGAGCTTCCCTCGCCCGATCGAGAGGGCGACAAGATTGTCTCTGGCAACTCATCCGGCCCAGTTGGCCACGCGCAACCCTTGGCCCACAGCAACCTTTATCAAAGGACCAACGTCGTCAGGCTAGACGAGAGCAATCAGGCGCACGGCGACCTTTGGAAATACGTGCCTGGCGATCTCATCGGACAGTGGCAGCCGAGTTACTTCGACATCAGGAACAATTCTGCCACCCCGCGTCAGCATGATGAGCGCAATTTCTATGTGCCCTGCGCTCGGTGCAAGAGGAGAATTTCGCAGATAAAGGCTGAAGGCCCCGTCAACGCCTGCTCGGAAAGCCAGAATTACTGTGGGTTTGAGCGCGCAAAGAATTCCGGGCATCTGACATACGGTGTCCACCGCACCCCGTAGAGCAACCGAGAAAGCTTTTTCGCGTGTCGAAGTACAACCCCAACCATCACGTTGAACCGATTTATGGCGCTGTGCGGCAGTGGCGAGAACGATCTCTGGTCGCCGAGCATTCTGTTTTTTCTGAGGGGAAGAGCCTCTGGACGAACTCGCTCTTAGATGAGCTTGACCAGCGCTTCGTCAATAACATCGACGCCGGTGAAGGTGATTTTCTCTCGAAATTGGAGGTTCAGCTTTCAGACGGCTCCCCCAATTGCCGCCAGCTGATGGCCGAGAGCTTGTGGCTTACGCTGCTCTTCCCGTCGAACGTCGGCGCCGCCAAGAAGCGCGAGAACGTGCTGGAGATCTGGTCTTGGTCAGGAGAGGACCTGAGCGCGACCCACCCTCTTCTGGAAGACTCTGTCCTGGAAGGCATTGGCTCCGCCGGCCCCGCATATAACACGCACCGTTGGCGCGAGCTGGGCTTTCTGATCGGTGCCTTGCGAAATTTCAAGGCTCTCGATCCCTCGGACCGCAAGCAAATCGCTGCGGACCCGTGGGCATTCGCTGGATGGCTGAGTGGCCTCCCGGAGGCGCGGCGCAGACAGCTGATCCACATCCTTCCACACCTTCTGTTTCCCGACACGTTCGAGCGGATCAGTTCCGAGGGCGACAAACGCTTGATCCTCGCCGGCTTCGGAGACATGACGGAGAAGGAGATCAAGAAGTGGAGCACTGTCGAGATCGACCGTGCCTTGCTCAAGCTGCGCCGCCGACTTGAAGAAGAGCATGGCGCGGACATCGATTTCTACCAGGACGAGTTCGAGGCCCAGTGGAAGAACCAGACAAGGAACTGGCTCCTCAGTTGGAACCCATCCAGATGGAACTGGGATACGCTCGCGACAGACCGGGCCACGACCATCAACGGGGAGAAAGCTGACAACCGTTGGCGCTGCAGTTCGAGCAAGCCGCGCGAGGGGGACCGCGTCTTTCTGATCCGTACCGGCAGTCCTCCGAATGGCGTCGTGGCAGTCGGCATGATCACGCGTGCGCCCTACGAAGCGGAGCACTGGGAAAAGGCCCGCCCCAACGCCGGCGCGACGACGCGTTTCGTTGACGTGGCATTCGACTCCGTCCGCGATGCGACGTCGGACGAAATCGTCGCTCTGGAACAGCTGCAAAACCGCGAGCCCGACCAGGAATGGAACCCGGAGTCTTCCGGAACCGAGATCAAGGCAAAGGCTGCCCGGACCCTGGAGCGCCTATGGAAGGCGCTGTCACCTATCGCATCGGGCGCTACTCCGCCGGGGGACGACGCCGGTTCTGGGAACGCATCTCCAAAGAAACTCGCGCCGCCCCTGAACCTCATTCTCTACGGCCCGCCCGGGACCGGGAAGACCTACCGCCTCAAGAACGATTACCTGCCGCGATACCAGGACGCGGCCGGTGATCGCTTCGAGTTCGTGACGTTTCATCAGAGCTACGCGTACGAGGACTTCGTCGAAGGCATTCGACCTGTTACAGAGAACGGCGCCGTCACCTACGAGGTGCGGCCAGGGGTGTTGAAGCGGCTCTGCGATCGGGCCCGGCGCGCGCCGGACAAGCGGTTCGCCCTCTTCATCGACGAGATCAATCGCGGAAACGTCGCCAAGGTCTTCGGCGAGCTGATTACGCTGATCGAAGTGGACAAGCGCATCCGCATCGATGCGTCGGGAAACCGCTCGGCGAGCTGCAAGGGCCTGGAAGTGACGCTCCCATACTCCGGTGAGCGTTTTGGTGTGCCCGCGAACGTCGACGTGATCGGCACCATGAACACTGCGGACCGCTCGATCGCCCTGCTCGACAGCGCCTTACGGCGCCGGTTCAGGTTCGAGGAACTCACGCCGAAGCCAGAATTGCTAGAATCGATCGACGACGGCGAGGGCAACGCGATCGACCTGCGTCAGCTTCTGCAGGCCATGAATGCCCGCCTGTCCCGCCTGCTGCATCGCGACCAGACCCTCGGCCACAGCTACTTCTACCACGTGAAGTCCTTCGACGAGCTGCGCCGCGTGTTTGCACGGGAGATACTACCCTTTCTGCAGGAGGCGTTCTACGACGACTGGCGTCAGATCCGATACGTCCTCGCCGACCAGGCCGTGGAGGAGGAGCTGCAATTGGTCCGGGCGTGGACGCAAAGTGCTGCTGTGCTGTTTCCTAAGGCGGACCCGGCCGAAATCGGCGACGGTGAGGCGTTCGAGATCATTCGGGAAGATGACATCACCCCGGACGCCATCCGTAAGATCTACGAGCCACCGGAATGAGGCGCCTGACCTTCCGAGAGAGGGAGGGGGTCAGCATCGGCCCGGTCGGCGAGATTAGCGAGCTCGAGGCAGAAGGCATCGCGAAACTCGCCGGACGTCTGCCACCCGGGGTCCTCGCATGGGGCCATCGGTCACTGAAGTTCGGGCCGTTCTGCGGAGTCCTGCAAACCGAGCAGCTGGCGATCGAGATACTTCCAAAGATCGATCATGGCAGCGATAGCAGCGAAGATATGCGGGGCCTTCTGGTGGCCATGCTTGCGCGCGCAGGTGAGCTTGGATCAAAGCGCGTGGGCGATGCTGGCCTTGGGCAACAGCACAGCCACCTCCTGGACGTCTTCATCGAGGATTTCTGCAGCCAGGTGAAATCCGCGCTCAGAGGCGGGGCCATTGCCCGGTACTCGGAGAGGACGGAGAACCTCAATGCCATCCGCGGACGGCTCGAGCTGACCGAGCACCTGCGCGCGAACGCCTTCGATCGTTCTCATCTGCTCTGTCGTTTCGACGAGCGCAGCATCGACAACGCCTACAATCAGGCGCTGAAGGGCGTCCTGCGAATCCTCCTCGGATTCGCGCTGAGCCCGAGGACCCGGGCGATGGTGGCGGCGTTCCTCCATCGCTTTGACGAGGTGACCGATCGCAGGGTCAGGGCTCGCGACGTCGGCGCCCTGCGGTTTGATCGTACTATCCGACACTGGGAGCAGGTGTTTGCGCGGGCCCGCTGGCTGCTGACCGGCCTCTATCCGGATGTTCGCATCGGCGAAGCAGCTGGTTCCGCTCTGCTGTTCAACATGGAGAAGCTCTTCGAGACGGTACTCGGACTGCGCATCCGGCATGCTTGCCAAGTGCAGGCCGGTGCTCGCCTTACTGTCGGACTTCAGAGCCCTGTGAAGAACCTCGCGACGGCGGGCTTCCAGCTGCGCCCCGACGTCACCGTTCAGAGTGGAGACGAGTGCGTCGCCATCTTCGATGCAAAATGGAAGCGCCTCGATCTCGCCGAACCGAACTTGGGCGTCTCGAGCGCCGACGCGTATCAGATGAACGCCTACGCCAGCCGCTACCGCTGTAAGCGACTCGCGCTCGTTTACCCGGCCTCGAGGGACTGCCCACCAGGAAGGATCACCGAGTTCGTGCTCATGACCGAAGAGCGGCCGGTACTGGATGTCATCGCGGTCGATGTTCGAGAGCTCGCCTTTGGCAGCGGGATCCCGGCGGGCATTGATATGGTGGTCCGCCAAATGGAGACGCTCCGAAAGCATTCAGAACCTTCGATATTCGCAACGGCTTGAACGATGAATTTAAAGACGCTCAGAGCCGACAAGAGAACTTCAATAACAGGGGCGGGGATTGACTCCTACTCATTCAATCGACGACTGCGGCACCTGCGGAAGTATGACTTCTGGGACGGCGCCGAAGGCCATCCTCGGCTGTGGGAGCACCAACAAGCGGCAATCGGGATGGTGGTCGCATATTTGAGCGGCAACAAGGCGATACCGGAGCGTCCCGACCATACCGAAGCCGCGCTCCTGAAACTCCCGACGGGGACCGGAAAGTCGGGCATTGTGGCTGTCATTGCGCGCTGCCTACCCGATGTCCGCCGCGTTCTTGTTTTGACGCCGCGAAGGGCGCTGACTGAACAGCTGATCGCAGACATCCGCTACCGGTTCTGGTCCCATCTTGGGTACGAGGTCAACGGTACCGCGCTGTTCACAGCCGGCGCGCAGGCACTCGGAGAGGCGCTCGAAGACGTCTATGTCGAGCAGTTCTTGCCGAGTAACGTGCGCGCGATTGCAGAGCATCTCGGCGGCGACGAGATCGACCGCGCCATTCTGGTTGGCACACATCAGGCCCTTGGAGACATCCGCAAGCAGGCATTCGATCCGGACGATGCGGCCTCCGGTGAGTGCGACGCCATTCTGGCCGAGATTCGCGAGAACTTTGATCTGGTGGTCGTCGACGAGGGCCATTACGAGCCAGCTATCTCTTGGTCCCGCGGCGTCCGAGAATTTAATTTGCCGACCTTGCTCTTGAGCGCGACGCCATACCGTAATGACTATAAATCCTTCCGTGTGCGCGGGCGCTACCTCTTCAATTTCCCATATCAGCAGGCGGTTGATCGACGCATAATTCGGCCGGCCGAGGTCGTCGTCCCGCAGGGAGACGAACAACCCAACGGACGGGAAGCCGCCATCAGGCAGTTTGTAGGCATTCTTCACCGTGAGATGCCTGATCGGTTGCGACAGGCGGAGCGTTGGTTTCGGGACGGGAGAGCCCCGAAGGTAATGGTGCGTGGCGACGACCTGGAGACGCTCACGCTCCTGCAAGCGGAGATCAATCGCGTCTTTGAGACGCGGGCTGTCGTCATCCACGAAAGAGCCAAAAAAACTGCCGAGAACCGTGATCGGTTCACGAATGTCGCGTCAGCCTTGCGGGCGCGGCCTGACGCACAGTTTTGGATTCACCAGAACAAGCTTATGGAGGGGATCGACGATCCGTCATTCGTTGCTGTCGCCATACTCGATTTAATGGGTAACGCGCGTCAACTTGTACAGCAGATTGGGCGCGCCACGAGGCATTCAAACGGCGACGGGCGGGTGCGGCAGACCGGCTGGATCCTCGCCCTGCCCGCCAATACAGAACGAATTCGCACTGCGTGGGAGCGCTACAAAGGTTTCGAGAACTATGCGGCGCGAAACACCTCGCACATCGTTACCAACGAAGTCACGCTTCCCGACCGCCTGCTAGAGTATATGGCTGAATACCAGTACATCAGCGGCGAGTTTCGGGGTCGCTTTGAATTCGAGCAGCCGCTCGCAGCGGGCGACATCCAGCTCCCCCGCAGCGCTGCGGTGCTGAGAAAGGCCGCACCACTTCGCGATATCCGCGCGTTTAGCACCGTGATCGAGGAAGCGATCATGGACAAGGACCGCTTCAAGATCACTCCGATTGAAGGGATGCCAGAAGGTTCGATGGGGTTTTCCTACTATGCCTGGCGGAACTCGCCGTACCTGATTGACCGCTTTTTCTCCGAATGGAAGCTCGGAATTTTCGTTGCGGTCCAGCAAGACGAGTTCGTTTTTATGCACGACACTGAAGGCCTCGTCATCGATATGGACGGTCTCAACCTCAAACGGGCCGGTAGGTCCGTCATGGAGAAGGCCTTTCCCGACGAGAATGAGGATACGCCGTCTAGGCTTTCCCGCATGTCATTCTCTTCGCTTGACATGTCGCAACATGCAATCCGGGCAATGGCGCTGCGCACCCGTTCATTCGCGGAGGCCTTCACAGATCTGCTCGATCCATCTCTCGTTCCGTCAACGGCAGCGGGCTTTGTCGATGGAACTGCGCGCTACGTCGGCTTCAACCGGTCGCGCCTGCGCGATGCATCTGAGCGCCATGTTCCGGTCGAAGAGTACATTGCATGGACAGCAGATGTCGCTGCGCAACTGACGGACATTGATCGAAATCGAAGTCGGGTCTTTGATCGCTATGCTGCAGTTGTCGAGGACATTGAGGACCATGAAGCACAACCGGTTTCGATCCTTCTGGACCCCTCGCTTGACGATATGCGCGATGACGAGGCCGGAGGGGCCGCCTGGGTCCTCCACGAGAACGTGGACTATTTCGATCTCTGTGCAGAAGTAGATGCTGCCACTGGCGAGTTTACGATCCGGATCGGGGATGAAGAGGTGCCGTGCAGCATCGAGTTTGTCCCGCAGACGCGCAAATACCGTCTCGCCAGCGATAGGTTAAATCAACTGGCTCCCGCACCGGGGCGAGACGACCGGCGCCAAGCACTTACACTCGTACAGCGGCTCAATCAGGGGCAGGCCTTCCGTATTCTTACGCAGCGCGACAGCGTTGTGTATTCAGAAGGCAGCTTCTATGAACCGCGCCTGCGGTGGGTCCTGGACGACGGAACCAAGCCGGTTCTCGACTATATTCACGCATCGGCCACGCTCGATCCGGTAGAGACCGAGAAAGGCGAGAACGACTACGCGGGCAACCCGCGCGATTGGCACCGGCAATCAATATTTGGCCTCTTTGCGGCAACTTGTGCAGGCCAGCGCGGAGCGAACGAGATCGTGGATGATGAACTCACCGCAGCAATCGAATCCCTTCCCCTCTGGCTATGCGATGATGACAACCGCGAGGTCGCGGATTTCATTGGCATCAGTCCGGGAGCCAAAAAGATGGTGCTTGTCCACGCAAAGGTGGGCAAGCAGGAGCAGGGCGGCCACGGATTCAATGTCGGTGGATTGCAGGATGTAGGACGGCAGGCGCTAGCAAGTCTCGGGTTTGTTTCGCGCGGCCAACCATCCTCTGTCTGGACGCCAGAACGTTGGGAAGCCGACGTTCAAGCCAATAGAGTTGCCTTGAATGGCCGCAACCGCATCTTCGGAAACCGTGATGGATTTACCGCCGCGCAGCTCAACGACATACTTCACGCGTCCTGCCGCAATCCGTCCTACGATCGAGAAATCTGGATCGTTGGTGCGAAGATAGCTCGCAGGGAGGCACTCGAGGACGGTCTGGGTCGCGCGCCGTGGGAGAACCGTCTGCGGCAGTTCCTGATGCATTGGGACGCGATGCAGACGGCCTGCGCAAGAGCCAACGTCCGTTTGAGGTTCTTCTGCTCGTCGTGATGTCACTGGTTCACCGCCCCTGGGGACTACCTAGCCTAGAACATTTCGGCAGCCTGCACCTCTCCTGCATCAGCAAGTGCCTTGTGGGTTTTCGCTGTGATATGAAGGACTTTGGCCCCTCTTGCTTCCACAGTGCTTCCACGGATGGCTCAAACGCAAACGCCGCCCCGGAGGGCGGCGTTCATGTGTTTGATATCGTTCGGGATTTTGGTTGCGGGGGCAGGATTTGAACCTGCGACCTTCAGGTTATGAG
>NZ_JAOAOQ010000078.1 GCF_030398385.1 Aquibium sp. ELW1220
GACGTCTGTATTCTTCGTCATGGCGTGATCTCCTTGGCGGTGTCAGCCGCCGGTTGGGTGGGTTTCGTTCACCCGGAGATTACGCCACCTTCAAATTTCCACCACCTTCGCGACACGACCGGGCGCCGCGCTCTACGGTATCAATCCGACTCCGTGGACTTCGAACCCCATGCGGCAGACGGTGGGCCTGCGCGCGAGAGTTATACAGACACGGAAGGTGAGGGCCGGGACCGCGGTCGGGTATGGGCACAGAGCGATGGTCGACAGGGAAACGACCCTCGCGACCATCTCCCTGGGCTATGCCGACGGCTGGCCTCGGAACGCTGGCGCTGCTGCATTCTATCGGGGGCAGCCGGTGCCGTTCGTGGGCCGGGTGTCCATGGACAGCATTGTGCTCGACATGACCGGGTGCACGAACTTGCCGCTCGAAGGTGATTTCGTCGACCTCCTCTGCTCTGGTCAGAACGTGGACGACATCGCCTGCGCGGCCGGGACCATAGGATATGAGATACTCAGCCGCCTCGGACGGCGCTTTCACCGGAACTACGTAGGTCCCGACGGAGCAGGGCAATGACGACATGTCGCCGCACGAGTGTCCGGCCTCGGCGCCCATGCTTCCGCATGGCGGCATGAGAAGATCGGCGGCCTCGATGAACCAACGGAGGACGGCATGACAACCGGGTCGCAGTGCCGGGCGGCAAGATCGCTTGTCGAGATCACCTGCGGGAAGCTCGGTATCCGCTCCGGCATCGATAAAGCCACGCCAATGTGGACAAGGGCGGGGAAGGTCAGGAACGTACCTCCGCCCGCCACCGTGTTCAGCAGGCATGCGAGGAAGCCGCAACGGCCAGCAGCAGATACGTGGTCGTCATGTGCTTTTCGAGTTCACGATACTGCCGTCATGCAGCCGAGGGGCCGGGATCGTCGACCCCGTCCGGGGAGGTGGTGGTAAGCCGCGCCCGATCGTAGAAAGCGCCGCGGATCAACCTCAGCGAAGGTTTGCCGGGAGCTTGTCCCACCTCGTGTCTCTCCAGGGATTCCCTTTCACGTCTCGCGGCTTCCGGCTGATATTGGACCTTCTCGAGCAGGATCCGTTCCTCGACGCCGTCGCTACTGGTGAGAACGAAATGCTCACCCTCAGCGAGGCCGAGAAGCGCCAGCCCGCGCAAGGTGGTGACGGGCAGGAACATGCCGACCATGGACGTCGTCCTGTCGTGCGAGATGATCCGCGTGTCGGGGTCGCGACCGTTCACGCTGAAAGTGACGCGGCTGCTCATGGTAGCGACATCATCCGGAACCTCGTCGCGGAACATGACGATGGCGGATTCGATCTTTCGCTTGAGGATCGGTGCCATTGGGTCGCCCTGGCCGAGGCAGCGGTCGCGCATGACCTCGACGATCGTGAAGTCCTTCGTGGTGAGGATGCAGGTCTCTTTCGACATCGTAGTTCTCCATTGCTCCGCTTGGGAGCGGTAAGTCGGGACGAGGTGGAGAACCCCTGTGCCGCATGCATGCGGCACAGGGGGCTACGATCCTGCGATGAGGCATCCTCCGTAAAGCGAGAGGCGGCTGAGGGGCATCGACATGGTCATGCGGTCCGGAGCTCGGGCTGCGGCCGTGACAACCGTTCGACATCGTTCTGTTCGACGTGCTCAACGGTCAGCCTGTGGACGCGGCCGTCGCGCGACGTCCAGTCGATCGACTGCGAGGCGGATAGGCCGATCAGGGCTGCACCGATGGGCGTCAGGACCGAGACCTTTCCCATGGCGATGTCAGCTTCCCCAGGGAACACCAGCGTGACGGTCCGGTCCTCGCCCGCGTCAGTGGTGAACCGCAGCGTCGAGCCCATGCGGACGACGTTGGACGCAATCCGCCTGTCCTCCACCACGCGAGCGCGGTCGAGTTCGGCGAGGAGATTCTCGGACAAGTCCGGATCTCTGACAGCCCGGGAATCGGCAAGGCGCGACAGCCTCTCATGGTCGGAACGCGTCATCGTGATGGCAGGCTTGCGCCCGCCCGTGGTGGTGGCCATTCTCAAAACTCTTCCGAGATATCGACCGCCGACGCGACAACGGGCGCCAACGGCTGAAGGACTGTCTGTGTGGATTGGTATGTCGCCGTTCCTGCAGTGCCGCTTGTAGCAGCGCGTGTAGGCCTATGCCCCGCGGCCGGGGCGCGACGCGACCGAGCCGGGGGTTAGATGCCCGCGATGGGGAACGCCCGTTCAAGCGGGAGGGTACAGCGATCAGTCGACATGCGACAGAACGTGGGACACCCCGGAGTCAAAGTCAAGGAGGATCGGCCTAGCGGCCGTCACGTTTGGCCTGGGCGACAGCGCCAGCCTTGCGTTGACGCCCAAGTTCCATCGGCCGCACCAGACCCTGCCTGCGATCACTGGCATTCTTCCGCATCCCGTGATGTGCGGTGCGTGCGTTGAACCCGGCGCCTGGCGCATCATCCTTTCCGGCCTTCTTGAGAGCCAGCGCATTGCGAGCGTTTTCTGCCAGCGACACCTTGGTTGCCAGTTGCCGGCGACGTTCGCTTTCGGCGTTGAGACGGCGCACAGCCATGGCCAGGACGTCGAGCTTCATCCGGGAACCATCGTCGGCCCTCGACGGAGCCGCTCCCTTCGGCGCACCCTTGCCGCGCATCTCTCGGCGGCGCCGGCTTGCTTCGGTCTGGGCCTTGTCGCGACGCGCGCGAACGAGCTTGACGAGTTCGCTGAGGTCCTTGTCGGATAGATCCTGCACCATCGGGTGATGCGACTTCTCGACCAACTCGCGTTCGTCGGCGGCAAGCGCCCTTGCTTCGTCCTTGCGTGTGATGGCCATACGTTCTTCTCCGTTGCGGTTTTCGACGCCCTCAACGAAGCGGGCGACTTGCGGGTTCCGTCAGCCGGTCCTGAGACGCGAGCCCCGCAGCAATCCCTGTTCCTCCAGAACCGGATAGGCGATCGACGCCAGCAGCGAATTGATCTGCTTGAGGTCGCGGATGGTGTCGAGGTGGATTGCGCTCGTCTCCATGCTCTTGACCGTCCCGTCGCGCAGGCGTGCGAAGTGGCTGCTGCTCGAACGCTTCTCCATGTCGCGCAGGCGGTCCTTCTCTTCCACGATCTGGCGCGCGGTCGCGGCGTCGCGGGTGACCAGCAGGTTGAAGGCCAGGCGCGCGTTGGACGCGACCGCCGCATGGAAGCTCGACAATTCGCGCCAGCCCTCGTCGGTGAAGTCGAGCCCCCGATCGTGCTTGCGCCGCACATGGACGAGGAGGTTGCGGACGACGATGTCGCCCACCTGTTCGAGCTTGACGCAGGCACCGACGAGTTCCTGGCAGCGCAGCGCCTCCTTCTCCGACAGCGGGCGCGCCGACATCCGGGCGAGATAGAGCTTGATCGCGGCGTGGCTGCGGTCGACGCGATCGTCGAGCGCGGCGAGCGACTTCATCGAGTCCTCGTCTGCGTCGACATACAGTTCTCCGATCCGCTTCAGCATGATCTCGACGGTCTCGCAGACGCGCATGACCTCGCGGGTGGCGTTGGCGAGTGCCTGGGACGGCTTGTCGAGCGCTGCTTCCGACAGGGCGGTCAGTTCAGGCACCTCGAGCGCCCCCGCCGCAGGCCGTCCGCCCGTCACGAGGCGCGAGGCGAGGGCGTGGATGGGGCCGGCGAGGGGCAGGCCGGCCAATGCCAGCGCTGCGTTGAACAGGATGTGGGCGTGGATCAGCTGCGCCGGGGCCGTGGCGCCCAGGGCGTCGATCGGCGGAGCAAGGACGACGACCCCGACGAGCGCCACGACGGCGCCGCAGCCGCGCAGGAGGAGATTGCCGACCGGCACCACGCGTGAGGCGGGCGGGGCTGCGCGCGACAGCAGCGCGGCGATGACCGAGCCGCCGAGATTGGCGCCCAGCACCAGCACCAGCCCGAGTTCGGGAGGGACTATCCCGCGCGCCGCCAGCGCTGCCACGAGGAGAACCGCGGCGACGGAAGAGTGGAACAGCCAGGTGACGATCGCGGCGATGAGGAAGGCGCTGACTGGATCGACGGCGAGATAGCCGATCACGACCGGCAGCAAGGTGCTTTCCCGCAGCGGCTCGGAGGCCTCGCCGATCATGCGCAGCGACAGGATGAGGAGGCCGACGCCGATGAGGATGCGCCCCGCCTGGCGCCACTTCCGGGATTCGGTGGCTAGGAACATCGTGGTTCCGCCGACGAGGCAGACCGGGACCAGGACGAACAGATCGAGGGAGAGCAGCCTGACGACCAGTGCCGAGCCGAGATCGGCGCCGAAGACGGCCACCAGCCCCGATGTGCCGGAGACGATGCCGGTGCCCGCAAAGGAACCGATCAGCAGGCTGACGGCGGTTGCGCTCTGCATCATCACGGCCAGAACGGCGCCGGCGACGAGGGCGACGATCCGGCGGCGCAGCAGCGCGCGCAGCCTCAGCCGCAGCACGTCGCCATAGGCGCGCTCCACGCCGGTCCGAACCATTCGCGTCGCCCACAGCAGCAGCGCCACGGCGCCCGCCAGATGGAGAAGCACGAGGGAGCCGCTCATGGCCGCAGTGTCGAGCGTGCGGCCGCGACAGGCCTGCAAGGGAGGATCATGATGCTCCGAACCGCCGGAATCGGCAAACGTTCCAAGGGAAAGAGATTAGCCAGATAATCAGTCGGGAGGTGGCGCGAGGGCGTGCGCGGGACCGACGCATCACGTCGCTTCCGGACGACGCGGCGCGGTCCGCGCCCTGTCGGGCTGTGGAAAGCGGGCAGTGGCGACGATTGGTGTCGTCTGGCGCGGATCGAGCGACTATGGTGGAGACGAGAGAACCAGACCCCATGCGATTTGCGCCCACCTTCCTCGACGAAATCCGCGATCGAGTGCCGATCTCGTCGATCATCGGCACGCGCGTGTCGTGGGACAAGCGCAAGACCAACATGTCGCGCGGCGACTACTGGGCCTGCTGCCCGTTCCACGGCGAAAAGAGCCCGAGCTTCCACTGCGAGGACAAGAAGGGGCGCTACCACTGTTTCGGCTGCGGTGCCTCGGGCGATCACTTCAAGTTCCTGACCGAGCTCGACGGCCTGACCTTTCCCGAGGCCGTGGAGCGGGTCGCCGAACTGGCCGGCGTGCCCATGCCCGCGCGCGACGTGGAAATGGAGCGGCGCGAGCAGCAGCGGGCAAGCCTGCACGACGTCATGGAGATGGCGACGCAGTTCTTCCAAGACCAGCTCCAGGCGGCGGGCGGCGCAAAGGCGCGGGCCTATCTGCGCGAGCGCGGGCTGTCGTCGACGACCCAGCAGGCATTCCGGCTGGGCTACGCTCCGGAAGGCCGCAACGCGCTGAAGGAGTTCCTGGCGGCCAAGGGGGTGGCGAAGGACCAGATCGAAGCCTGCGGCCTGGTGCGGCACGGCGACGACATACCTGTTTCCTACGACTGGTTCCGCGACCGGGTCATGTTCCCGATCGAGGATTCGCGCGGCCGCGTCATCGCCTTCGGCGGACGGGCGCTGTCGCCCGACGTGCCGGCCAAGTACATGAATTCGCCCGACACCGAGCTCTTCCACAAGGGCGAGGTGCTCTACAATTTCGCCCGCGCCCGCAAGGGGCAGGGCAAGGACGGCGCGGTGATCGCCGTCGAGGGCTACATGGACGTGATCGCGCTGGCTCAGGCGGGCTTTGCCAACGTCGTCGCGCCGCTCGGGACGGCGCTGACCGAGGCGCAGCTCGAACTCCTGTGGCGCATGGCGCCGGAGCCGGTGCTGTGCTTCGACGGCGACAAGGCCGGACTGAAGGCCGCGTGGCGGGCAGCCGACCTCGCGCTGCCCTCGATCCAGCCCGGCCGCACGGTGCGTTTCGCGATGCTGCCGGAAGGGCAGGACCCCGACGACCTCGTGAAGGCGGGCGGGCCCGAGGCCTTCCGCAGCGTGCTCGCCGAGACGCGGGCCCTGGCCGAGATGGTCTGGCTGCGCGAGACGCAGGGCACCGTCTTCGAGACCCCGGAGCGGCGGGCGGAACTGGAGAAGTCGCTGCGCGAGGCGACGAACCGTATCCGCGACGAGAACGTCCGCCGCCACTACCAGCAGGACATGCGCGAGCGCGTGCAGGCCTTCTTCGGCACGAGCAGGCCGAAGCGCAACTGGCAGCCGGGCGAACGCGGCGGGGAGCGAAGCAACGAGGGCTGGGGACGCGGCCAGCGGCCCTCGGGCCGCCTCGCCGTCTCCGACAGCCTCGCCCGTTCGGCGCTGGTGCGCACGTCCGCCGCCATCATGCCGGTGCGCGCGGCGGTGCTGATGGTTGCGCTGGTGAACCATCCGCCGCTGATCGACGAGTTCTTCGACCAGGTGGAGCGGCTGGATCTCGGCCATGCCGACCTTCAGCGGCTGCATGGCGGATTGCTGGACGCCGTGGCCCACGACGAGGCGGGCGACCGCGACGCGATCGTCGCCTGCCTGGCGCGAGCGGGCCTCGGCGCCGTCTGGGAAGCGGCCGTGGCGCTGGTACGGCGCACGCGGCAATGGCCGTCCCTGGAGGAGGCGGCGCTCGACGACGCCCGCGATGCCTTCTCGCAAGCCATGCACTTGCACCAGAGCGCCGGCTTTCTACATAAGGAACTCAGGGCGGCTGAAGCCGCGCTTGCCTTGGAGCCGACGGAGGAGAACTATCGGCAGCTGCTTGCGATCCAGACCCAGTTTCGCGACGTCCAGGCGACCGAAGCGCTGATCGAAGGCTTCGGCGTCTCCTCGGGCAGGACGGGCGGCAAGGGGTGAGCGCGATCGTCGGAGCGACCTTTTTTCGACCGAATCGTATGCCAACGGCTTGACCTTGCGGAGAATAGGCGGAATCAGGGCGGTTCGGATTCGTTAATGAGCGTCGTGTCTTGCGCAATCGGCGGGGAGGCCGGCGGCGCTCGGCGAGCATTCGCATGCAGGCGCGCCGCCATCGCGCCAAGGTTAATGATGCATTCACGTGATGCCGATAGTCGCTGAGGCGAGCGACACGGCCTCATCCGGTGCTGCGGACGGTTCGCCAGGACCGCCTCGCCGGACATGTTGGAGACAGGAAAGCATGACGACTAAAGAAAAAGAAGAGGTCGAGACGGAGCGCGAAGGCGCAGTCGACGGCCCGCTTCTCGACCTTTCCGATGATGCCGTCAAGAAGATGATCAAGCTCGCCAAGAAGCGCGGCTATGTCACCATGGACGAACTCAACGCCGTCCTGCCCTCGGAGGAAGTGACTTCCGAGCAGATCGAGGACACCATGTCGATGCTGTCCGACATGGGCATCAACGTCGTCGAGGACGACGAGACCGGCGAGGAGCCCGAGGCGGACCAGGCGGCGGACGCCGAGGAAGAGTCCAACGAGATCGCCGAGCAGCAGGGCACGGCCGTGGCCGCCGTCGCCAAGAAGGAGCCGACCGACCGCACCGATGACCCGGTGCGCATGTACCTGCGCGAGATGGGCTCGGTGGAGCTCCTTTCGCGCGAGGGCGAAATCGCCATCGCCAAGCGAATCGAGGCCGGCCGCGAGACGATGATCGCGGGGCTCTGCGAGAGCCCGCTGACCTTCCAGGCGATCATCATCTGGCGCGACGAGCTCAACGAAGCGCGCATCCTGCTGCGCGAGATCATCGACCTCGAGGCCACCTACGCCGGACCCGAGGCCAAGCAGGCGCCGGTGGTGGAGCGCGTCGACGAGGACGATAAGCCCAAGGTCGAGGAGAACCGTGGTCGCCGCGGCCGCGAGGACGACGACGTCACCAACGTTGGCGCCGACACGCGCGGCGAGGAGGACGACGAGGAAGACGACGAGGCCAACCTGTCGCTCGCCGCGATGGAGGCCGAGCTGCGGCCGCAGGTGATGGAGACGCTCGACTTCATCGCCGGAACCTACAAGAAGCTGCGCAAGCTGCAGGACCAGCAGGTCGAGGCGCGGCTTGCCGCGGCCGGCGCGCTGTCGTCCAGCCAGGAACGCTCCTACAAGAAGCTCAAGGACGAGCTAATCACGGCGGTGAAGTCGCTGTCGCTCAACCAGAACCGCATCGAGGCGCTGGTCGAGCAGCTCTACGACATCAACAAGCGGCTGGTGCAGAACGAGGGCCGCCTGCTGCGGCTGGCCGAGAGCTACGGCGTGCGCCGCGACGATTTCCTGCAGCACTACCAGGGCAGCGAGCTCGATCCGAACTGGATGAAGTCGATCGCCAATCTCGGCAGCCGCGGCTGGAAGGAGTTTGCGCGCAACGAGGGCACCACGATCGGCGCCCTGCGCAGCGAGATCCAGAACCTGGCGCAGGAGACGGCGATCTCGATCCTCGAGTTCCGCAAGATCGTCAATCAGGTGCAGAAGGGCGAGCGCGAGGCAGCCATCGCCAAGAAGGAGATGGTGGAGGCCAATCTGCGCCTCGTCATCTCCATCGCCAAGAAGTACACCAACCGCGGCCTGCAGTTCCTCGACCTGATCCAGGAAGGCAATATCGGCCTGATGAAGGCGGTCGACAAATTCGAGTATCGCCGCGGCTACAAGTTCTCCACCTATGCGACGTGGTGGATCCGGCAGGCGATCACCCGCTCGATCGCCGACCAGGCCCGCACGATCCGCATCCCGGTCCACATGATCGAGACCATCAACAAGATCGTGCGGACCTCGCGCCAGATGCTGCACGAGATCGGCCGCGAGCCGACCCCGGAAGAACTGGCCGAGAAGCTCGCCATGCCGCTGGAGAAGGTGCGCAAGGTGCTGAAGATCGCCAAGGAGCCGATCAGCCTCGAAACGCCGGTCGGCGACGAGGAGGATTCGCATCTCGGCGATTTCATCGAGGACAAGAACGCGATCCTGCCGATCGACGCGGCGATCCAGGCCAATCTGCGCGAGACGACGACGCGCGTGCTGGCCTCGCTCACCCCGCGCGAGGAACGCGTGCTGCGCATGCGCTTCGGCATCGGCATGAACACCGACCACACGCTGGAGGAAGTCGGCCAGCAGTTTTCGGTGACGCGCGAGCGCATCCGCCAGATCGAGGCCAAGGCACTGCGCAAGCTCAAGCATCCGAGCCGCTCGCGCAAGCTCCGGAGCTTCCTCGACAGCTGAGGACACGCTCTCTGGACGAAACATCAGGACCCGGCGGCGACGCCGGGTTCTTTCGTTTCCAGATTGTGGTATTCGCAGTGACGTGGGTGGAGCCGGAGCAACGGATGCCGACGATTTCGGTCTTCTATTGCATCGTGATACAGATGTTCTGGAACGATCATGCGCCCCCGCATTTTCATGCATTGTATGGCAGGTATGAAGCGATCGTGGAAATCGAGACACTGCGCGTGACGCGTGGGAGCCTGCCTCGAACAGCAATGGCTTTGGTGTTTGGATGGGCGGAGGACCACCGCCCCGAGTTGATGGAGAACTGGAAGCGATGTCGCTCGCATCAGATGCCGATCAGGATCGCACCGCTGACCTGAAACAGGATATCGAACCCGTGGCGCCATGGCGTGTGGTATCCGCAATCGCTGTCGGCGAGACCGACATCGCGGTCCGCTTCGTTGATGGCCTTGAAGGCATCGTCCACATGCGCGACTTGATCTGGTCCGACCGTGCGGGGGTTTTTGCCACCTTGCGGGATCCGGGCGTCTTCAGACAGGTTCGTCTGGAACTCGGAGCGGTGACGTGGCCGGGCGAGATCGATCTGGCACCCGATGCCATGCATGACGAGATCGAACGCCGCGGACGTTGGACGCCGGGTTGAATTGGTCGTTCACGTCGCGACCACCGTTCACACACCCCTGCCGACATTCGTGCCATCAGCGCATTTCCCAACGCCAGATGAACGAGCCCTTCGGCTCCGGTTCAGGCTCGCCGGACTATCCTTCGCTCAATGGATCGGGACAGGCCCGGTCGGCCGGCCCCCCGGCAGAACGCGAAGGAAAAGAACAATGACCTCCCTCCTCAAGACCGCTCTCGTCGCCCTCTCGCTCGCCGCCGCCGGCCTCGGCGCTTCTGCCACCACCGCATCGGCCAGCGACCTCCGCTTCGGCATCGTCATCGGCGGCGGCGGCTATCACGGCGGCGGTTCCGGCTGGAATGGCGGCCACCATGGCGGCCCCGGCTGGCACGGCGGCCCGCGCTATGGCCGCGGCGTCTGCGCACCCGGCCACGCGCTCCAGAAGGCCCGCGGCATGGGCATCCGCCACGCCCGCATCGTCGACGTGAACCACCGGGTCGTGCGCGTCGACGGCCGCGACCGCGGCGGCCATGTGCGCGCTGTGTTCGCCAACGATCGCGGCTGCCCGGTCGTGCAGGTTCGCTGATCCCCGCAGGGGTGGGCGCTGACGGGTGTTGCCCGCAGCGTCCGCCTCTCTACAGACAGGCTCGGAAACCCGGCGGCGACTCCGGGTTTTTTGCGATTCGCGGTTGTGCTATGCTGGCCGGCATGAACGAGCGCTTCATTCCCGTCGCGACATCCGAGTTGCGCACCACGCAGGCGGCCGAGGGGCTGCGCCGGCGCGCCTTCACGGTCGCCGAGATCGAGGCCATGGTCGAGGCCGGCATCATCGCGGAGAATGAACGCTTCGAGCTGATCGGCGGGGAGGTGGTGCCGATGTCGGCAAAAGGCCTGCGCCACGAGCGCCTGAAGACATGGGTTGTGCGACAACTGGCGAAGCAGCTACCCGACACGATCGGCTTCACCCCCGAGACGACGTTCCGCCTGTCGCCCGATACCTTCCTCGAACCCGACTTCGTCCTCTACGACACCGCCGTCGGGCTCGAAGGGCTCAACGGCGCGACCTGCCTGCTGGCGATCGAGATCGCCGACACCAGCCTCGACTACGACAAGGGCCGCAAGGCGCTGATCTTTGCCGGCTTCGGCATCGCCGAACTCTGGGTCATCGACGCCGTCACCCGCCTCACTACCGTCCATCGCGAGCCGAGCCCGATCGGCTACCGCCGCGTCGCCGACGTCCGACCGGACGACGCGCTGACGGCGCTGAAGGTGGCGGGGCTGGAGCTGCGGCTGGCGGCGTACGCGTAGGCGCGTCGCGCATGGTTGTCCGAACCGGGAACCGGTCTCCTTCGGTTGCAATTCCGCTTGATCCGCACTCGGGAGCCTGCGAGCTTGTCAGCGGGGCGAAAGGGGGCGGGAATGCCAGAGCAGGAGATCACGTCAGCGGAGGATCTGCAAAAGTGGCTGGCTGACAAGCCGACCGACTGGGCGCAGGCGATCGCGGTGCGTGCGGCGCTGCGCGTGCTCCCGCTGCCCTTCCCGTTGTTCGACGACCGTGGGCGAAATCCGGGGACAACCGACTTTCGCGTCATCATTCTGCAAACATTCCGTGCGACTTCCATTTCATGGGCCGCGCGCAAATATCCGGCCCATGAAATGAGCGCCGACGCCGCCGCCGCCGCCGCCTACGCCGCCGACGCCGCCGCCGCCCGCGCCGCCTACGCCGCCGCCGACGCCGCCTACGCCGCCGCC
>NZ_JAOAOQ010000079.1 GCF_030398385.1 Aquibium sp. ELW1220
ACGTCTGTATTCTTCGTCATGGCGTGATCTCCTTGGCGGTGTCAGCCGCCGGTTGGGTGGGTTTCGTTCACCCGGAGATTACGCCACCTTCAAATTTCCACCACCTTCGCGACACGACCAGGCCCTGGCGCCCAGTTCTCTACGGCCATTCCAGCACCGGTGACATCATTGCCCCGATCCGCGACACGACCACCGCGGATTCCCGGCTCGACGAAGAAAGTGCCGCTGACATAGCCAGGGCCATCGTCGCCATCCGGTCGCACTTCATGCCGAACCGAGCCAGGACGGCTCGCAGCTGAGCAGGCGCTCCTGTCAACTCGGAAAAACCGTGTGGCGATGATCGCGCTTACGGTCGGCGCGTCACTTGGAATGTCGGTTAGAGTTGACACCTGTTGCCAGAAACCGATGGATGTGGCAGCCGTATGAGCAATGCACGCCTTCTTGGAGTCCGCGAATGAAATTCCGTATAATCGCCGCCATCGCGGCACTCTCCGCCACCTGCATGCCCCTGAGCGCCGACCAGGCGCAAGTGTCTTGGCTGTTCGTTCTGACTGGCGAATCCGCCGATCTCGGGACAAGCGAGGCAACATTCGTCGAAGCGGACGGTTCCGTGTTTGGTTTCACAGACCGACCCAACCGCCAGCACACGGATATGAGCCTGAGCACGTTTGCTGGCCTTTGGCGAGACGACGGTCCTTTTCATGGCGACCATCCAAACGCAGTGTTCACCTTCGCGTTTGAAGGCGAGATTTCTGAAATGGAAGTAGTGATAAATTCGGTCACCTTAGACGGTGATCGCGTGTTGATGTCATTCGACACACTTTCAGGCAGCGCGCCCGGTGGCGTAGGTGACTTCAGCCTCTTTGTCGATGGTGCTGACACTGCCACGATGCTCGTTTATTCAAGCACCTTCGTGCCATTCGATAGTAGTTTTTGAGCGCCGCAGAGCCTGTTGCATAATCGGCGCCTCGTCGAGCGCCCCCCCCCGGTCCCGATCGACGTCACTCGGGTAACTGCACTCGGGCGGCGTGATTCCCTTTGCGTCAGCTGCCGTTGAGGGATCGCCATGGATCATTTCTTCCGCGAACCGGATCGTCGCCAACGCTTCCTGCTCCCGGTCGACATGATGGACTGGCTGCCAGAGGGCGACATTCGTCCACGTCGTTGTGGATGCTGTCGGGCTCATGAAGCTCGTGAGCAGCGAGCCCCAACCGTCAATCACAGCGCACCCCACTGTCGCAGGCTGTCATCTGATTGCGGCGCCTGCAGGTCGAGCCAGATAGCCACCGCAGCGCCAATGGCGGAGTGGCTATCCGCATATTTCCAGATCGGTTCTTTCTCCGCCTGCCAATGCGGCGAAACAATGGCACCAAGCAGAGCCGGGCGGGTTTTCGCGCGCATGAGATCTAAGCCTTGCGCAGAATGCCCAAGTCGCGGCGCAGATGGATAGATGACGAAGTTGAGCTTCATGACGAGCGTGGCTTTTGCGCGACTTTCTAGGCGCGCGCGATGAAGACCCCGGTGATCGCGACGGCCCATGGCGGCAGTCTCGAGACCGTGCGCGACGGCGAGACCGGCTGGCTCGTCCCACCCGGGGACATTGCCGCGCTCGCGAATGCGATCAGCGCCGGGTTGGCCGATCCCGCGCGGGCGCGCATGATCGGCGAAGCCGCGCGCCGTCACGTACTAGAGAACTTCACGACAATCCGCACCCTGGCCGCGGAACGATCGGCCTATGCGCGCGCGATCTCCGGGAAGGACCGCCGACCGTGAGCGCGCCGAAGACGGCATGGATCCTGAGCGACGGCAAGCAGGGACATCTCTCCCCGATGATCGGCGTCGCCGAGGCCCTCGGCATTCGATTTGAGATCAAGAGCGTCCCTCGCATCCGTGCGATCGACCTCGTCCTGTGGCCCATCATGGCGCATTTCGGCGTCCACCCCGTGCGGGCCGGCGCCCCCCCACTCATGCCGCCCTATCCGGATCTCTGCATAGCCTCGGGTCGGCGTACGATCCGACATCTGCGCATGGTCAAGGAGGCATCGCCCCAAACCTTCTGCGTCTACTTCATGGACCCGCGCTCGGCGAGGGCGGGGGCGGATGTGGTGGTTTCGCAGCACCATGATGGTCTTTCGGGCGAAAACGTCGTCAAGGTCCGCACCGCGCCGCACCGGTTCTCGGCGGAGAGGCTCGAGCGCGCCCGACGCGAGGCGCGAGCGGAACTGGCCGCCTTGCCCCGCCCCCGCGTGGCCGTGCTGATCGGCGGCGACAGCCGCCACCACCGTTTCAAGCGCAGCGACATCGCGCGCCTGTCGGCCGCGATCGATGACCTCGCCGGCAGCGGCGCGGGCCTGATGATCACGCTGTCGAGGCGGACGCCGCCTTCGCTGGCGCAAGCCATCCAGGCCCTGGCCGGTCGCGACAACGTCTATCTCTGGGACGGCTCGGGGGAAAACCCGATCACCGAGTTCCTCGCGCTGGCCGACCAGATCGTGGTGACGGGCGATTCGATCAGCATGATGGGCGAAGCCGCGGCGACCGGACGGCCGATCCACATCTTCTCGCCCTCGGGCGGACATCCCAAGTTCGACCGGTTCCAGCGCGCACTCGGCGAGGTGGCGACGCTGCGACCGTTTCCAGGGGCATTGGGCGGCGATCCATACTCTCGGGTCGACAGCACCCGGTTCGTTGCCGACGCCATCCTCGACCGCCGTTCTCGATGGCTTGCGAAAGGAAGGGAAAGCGGGTAAGCGACCGCTTGATCGCAGACTCGTCCAAGCCGTCCCGATAGCCACGCCCATGTCCCTGCAAATCGTCACCTTACTGAAGAGGGGCGATCGCTTATTACAAGCAGATGCCCATACTCAAGATCGCCCTCGAAAAGCATTGCAATCCAAAGCCTGGCGTCGGGGTTGGCGCCCTCGTAGAGGCGGCATAACCATGCACCACGCAACGCCGCCCAGCGCGCTTTTCATTGGCGATCGGGACAATGCCTGCAAAGCACAACATTGCACTAGGTAACAGACGATGTTGTTAGGTCAAGACACTTTGCAAGATGCTTATTCCGCCGGGGAGACATCCCATGAGGTGGCGTGCCCCGGCATTACCCTTGCGTCTTGGCCGGCTTTGCTCGAGATCTCAGACGGCGCAGCGAAATCCTTTGTCTGGTCCGACGAGGGCCGCTTGAGCGTCATTGGTGCGTTTGAGTTCAATACATCGCACCAGGAGTTAACGCCTATGATTGTTGATCAGTCGTCTGCCGCGTTGATGAAGACAATGCACGACGCGCTTAACGAGACCAACAAGTCGAAATTCAGAGAGTTGGTTAGCAAATCTCGCTGGCACTTCACAAAGCTGCGCAAATTTTGTGAACGCATGGCCTAACGCATCATGTTCTGGTTCAGTCAGGCTGGCCCGAAATATTACCGGTCTGCGTGTCTCCAGATCGGCGCTTAGTGGTCCTTCCCCTCATCGCGACGATTGACGAACAGTTCCGCATCGTCCGCCTTCGGTGTGACCATCTGCCCCTACAACAAGGATCCGGGCTGCCCGGATCAGATAGTGAATGGCCTGACGGACATAATCGCCTTTCGAGTAAAAGATGATCGCCGCGCGCTACGAGGATGGCAATCCAGACAAATCGTAATCGCCGTTCCCCGGCCGTCAATCACAGCGCACCCCGTCGCCACTCCCATGGCGGCTGCACCCTCCCCGCCCAGATGTCCCGCCGCGACGCTCGACTAGTCGCTGGTCGGCGAGAATGATCGGGAGGGTCCTGCTCAAAACAGCACCTCCGATGTCACGGGAACCCTGGCCGTCTGCGCTGGATATCGACGGTTGCAGCAGCAGGTTTGTTCGTATTATGTTCTCAAGCGTCCGAATCCTCCATCATCCGACGGGCCGAGCCTTGAAAACCGTCATCATCGTCGAAAAACCAAGCCAGGCGCGGGACCTAAAGGCGGCGATTGGTAGCCGCTTCGGTGAAATCCTGCCTGCTGAGGGGCACCTCATACGGCTCGCCGAGCCTGAAGAGGTGAACGCCGGTTGGAACCGCTGGTCATGCGATCTCCTGAAGCCGGACGGTCTCTATCCGACGCGGGCCGCGCGCGAAAAGACAAAGTCGCTGAAGCTCACGGCGATCGAAAGCGCTCTGAAAGATTGTGATGGCGTGATCCTGGCAACTGACTGCGACCGCGAAGGGCAGCTGATCGGACAAGAGATCCTTGAGCACCTGCGCTACCGCGGCCCGGTGCGGCGCGCGCTGTTCACCGCCCAGGACCCGAAGACCCTCAGGCAGGCTTTTGACAGGCTGAAGCCGAACACCGATATGCAGCCGCTCTACCAGGCGGCTGTGGCGCGCCAGCAGGCCGACCAGATTTTCAACCTCTCCCTCACCCGCACGGCCACGAAAACGCTGCTGGCGCCCCAGGCACGTGGGGTCATCGGCATCGGACGGGTGAAGACGCCGACGCTTGCCATCGTCTGCATGCGCGAACTCGAGATCTTGAACTTCAAGCCTGAGGACTATTTTGAGGTCGAGGTCACTGCCACCGTACAATCCGGCAGCTTCGCCATGCGCCACGCGCCGCCGGAAACGAAGCGCATCAAGGACAAGGCCAGGGCGGATGCCATCGCCGCGGCGCTCGCCGGATTTCAAGGACCGATCTCACTGAAGGTTGACGTCAAGCGTCGAGCTCCTCTTAAGCTCTTCGATTTGCCCGCCCTGCAGAAGCACTGCAGCCAGCGCTGGGGCTGGACCGCCGACAGGACTCTATCTGTCGCCCAGGAACTTTATGATGGTCACGGCAAGAAGCTCATCACATATCCCCGCGCCGAGGCGCGGTATCTATCGGAGAACCAGATCGCTGACGTTCCGGCGATCGTTTCTGCGCTCCTGAAGGTCAGGGGCTTTGCCGACCTTGAAATCGGCCAGCCTGTCATCCGCCGCGGTAAGTCCGGCACTTTCTCCGACAAAGCGTTGGTGGGTGTGGCCCACCATGCCATCATCCCGAACGTGAACGTCCTCGAGGAACTGGACGAACGGGTCGCGCGCCTCTCGGAGGACGAGAAGAAGCTTTTTGCTGTGATCTGCCGCTCCTACCTGGCGGCCGTTATGCCCGACTATGAATACCGGCACACGGTCGTCACGCTGGACGTGCCGGTGCCGGGGGACGTCCCCGCGAGTTTCAAGGCGACGGGACATGTTCCGCTTCGCCTCGGCTGGAAGGCCGTGTTTGGTGCCAGTTCGGCCCAGCAGGAGGATGGTGCAGAAGTCGCCGAGACGCTACCGCCCATGAAGGACGGCGAAACGGCGGCGCTCAGCGAGCCAAGGGTCAAGGCTTGTACCACCGAGCCGCCGGCCCGCTACAACGAGGGCACGCTGATCGATGCGATGCAGAATGCCTGGAAGTTCGTCGCCGACCCAGCACTTCGGGACAGACTGAAGGAGGCCAAGGGCATCGGCACGCCTGCGACCCGCGCCGAGATCATCAAGGGGCTAAAGGCCCAAAACCTCCTCGCGGCTTCCGGCAAGTATGTTATTCCTACTGCATCGGGGCTCCGGCTTTATGAACTCCTGCGCAGCGCCGCCCCCAGCCTCGTGGATCCGGGTATCACCGCGCAGTGGGAGATGCACCTCGATGAGGTAGTGCTCGGGCAGAGCGACTTCCGCGCAGTGATCGACGGGATCGCTCAAAGCACCGCGGAACTGATCTCCAGCATGCAGCAGCAGGCGGGCATCAAGCTCGGCCTTGCCCCTGCTCCGCGGGCCAACCTTGGTGGAAGAGGTAGCCGGAGACCATTTTCGGCAGGTCCCCGCAAGGGCTCGCGAAAACGGACGGGCGGCCAACCGAAGGGCGCCGCCTCGCTACAGAGTAGGGATCACAGAACTCATCCGACAGACACCCTCTCAACCGGAAGTGGGCGTCCCGAATCAGGGAGGGACATTTCTAGAAAACCGACCCCGCGCATGGTCGCCTTTGCGCGATCACTTGCAAAGCGCAAAGGCATCGTTCTGCCACCGAACTGCGAGTTAAATTTTGATCAGTGCCGGAAGTTCCTCGAGCAGTATGCAAATCCCAACAGCTCGTAATCGCCGAGCCCCGGCCGGCAATCACCGTGCACCCCCGTCGCCACTCCCATTGGCGGTTGCACCCTCCCTGCCATATTCTTCGGCGCGCGGCGTGAGCCTCTTTTTCGTCTGAGACGTAGGCCGTGCAGTATTGCCAGCGCGCCGTCGCAAAGCCACCCTGATACCCGCTATTGGGAAGCTGACAAAAGCAAACGTGTCGATTCGATAATATTTCGCAATTCTTCCAATTCTATTTCTTTCTCATACTCGAAAACATTCTGAGACAATTCGATTTCTAATGACATCGAATCGAAATGTCGGGATATATTTTCAGATAAATATTCCTCTTGTACAATTAAATCACGCCCCTTGACTGACAGCTCACGCTCCTTCGTCCTCAGCGTCATTTCACAAGTGAGCAGCCGTGACGCAAGAGCATTGAGTTTTTCAACCGGCCCACCCCAATCCTGCAGGGCGATGCGATATAGCAGCCGCGGTGACTCGCTCGATATCAATGCTTGATTTTGGTGAGAGTCTCCTTCGACATCGCGGCGCATCCCGATCCGTTCCATGACAGCAATGGACCGCTTGTCATTAAAATCGGCGTAAGAGACAACTTCGCTTAGCCCGAGTGTGCCGAACGCAAACTCCAGCCATGCCAAAGCTCCTTCTGTCGCGTAGTATTTGCCCCTGTATTCCGGCGCCAGCCACCACACAATCTGAAGCGAACTTTCCTCCGGCACAACAGGGATCGGCCCCGGTTGAAGCCCGATCAAGCCGATGGTCGTTCCGGTCGTGATCTCCTCGGCTGCACAACACCCAAACCCACGCGCATCATTGTCAATGCTCAATCGCTCCATGAAGTTTTTCGCGGATGTCGCTGTACGAATTAATCCACTCTGGCTCGCGATCTCCTGCTCTGTACAAAAGCGATGGAAAAGCGTAATATCTCGCTCCTCCCAATTGCGCAGCAACAGTCTATCTGTTCTGAGAGGATGCACGAATAACCTCTAATATATGCTTCATACTGCTATTTAGACCTTTGTATTATAAACTGGCTCGCAACATCGAAACGCTCGACGGCGAGCCTGTCGTTATCCTTATGCCCACGCTATCAGGTCTTGAATAGCTGGATCTTGCCGCCCGAATTGGCAATGTCAACTTGAATTGCTCCCCATCACCGGCCGAGGGTCGTCAGCAACCATTCACCGCGCGCCCCGCCTCCACTCCCATGGCGGTTGCACCCTCCCCGCCCATATCCCGCGGCGCGCGGCGCGAGCCTCATTCTCATCAGGTACGTCAGCCGTGGAATATTGTCTGTACGCCATCGCCCACCCCGCCGAAACCAGCCACTGGCCGATGTCATTGCCGTCGGCTTCGCACTGGGCCACCATTCGCTGGTAGCGGTCCGTATCAATCCGTCGGCAACTCACCGTCGCTTGTGCAACGAAGTCTGAAAGTGCCAGTAGCCCCCTTGCCTGAAGCTGATGATACCAATGGCCCCGCCTCACGGAAGCAGCAACCCGCCCACCTCACCAGTGCGGCTGACGAGCGCAATCTGAATGCCCGACGATTTCAGCCGGGGGCGCTCCCGCCAGTCCTCGGCAATGCGCCGAAAGGTGGGCGTGTCGGGAACTGCCGCAATCAGAATGTCGTCGTCCGCAGCGCGAAAAAGAAGAGCCTGTCCTATCGCTGTCGTCAGAAGCGGATACTCGGGGCTTCCAGGCTTCTTAATGAGCGGCCCCTTTTTGCATTCGGCAATAATCCTCCGACCTCCGACAACTGCCTCCACGTCTCCCAACCCCGACTGTGAGTGAATGCGCATGGTCGCGCCCCGGCGCAGATAGGTCGCCGCCCATTCGTTCCGGCTCTTGCCGTCCTGCCCGGATACCTTCCACCCGTAGGCCCGAAGGTAGCCGCGAATGTCGAAGACCTCTGCGCCGTGGACCATGATGGAGGCCCCATCAATCGCCACGTCAACGTGCCCTTCAAAGCCCGGAAGCTCGGACAGGTATTCGGCCAGCCGGATTGAAACCTCGGCCTCCGGCATTCGATCTTCTGGCCCAATCCAGCCGAAGACCCCACGCTCGAGTTGCATCGCCATCTTTCTCGCCTCCCTACGCCACATCGTAAGTTGCGCCTACCGCTCGCCATAACCTTCCAGACGCACGAGCGCCAAGCCGTCATTGACCCGTGCATTCAGGGCGCTGCCACACTCACCCTCGCGGCGCAGACCGAAAGCGACGTTCTCGAAAACCGTCATGTACGGAAACAGCGCGTACTCTGCTGTGCGTCCTACTGAGATTGCTGCGGGCAACCAACAAAAAAGACAAAAAGTTTGTCAAGTTTATTGACCGCGCGAAAAACGTGACATATGTCTTGTCTCGTTAGGGGCGAACCCCGAGGCCTGCACAGATGAACCGACAATGACCCTTGCCGAACTTGCCGACCGCTTAGGCATTCCGCCGCGACAGATCCGCTTCATGATCGCCGAAGGCATCCTGCCTCCAGCGGCACGAACGGGCCGTTCTGCCGATGCGTATGACGAGTCGCATGTCACCATGGGTCAGCGGTATCTGGCGCTGCACCGAATGGGAATGAAGCCCGGATCGATCAAGGTGCTAATGGCATTCGACGATGCCGTACCGATCTTGCAGGGGCATGGGGTTGAACTCCGGATCGATCCACAGATTCCGCCCGAGGAGTTGGACGTTGAGGTTGTCCTGGCAGCAGTTGGGGCGGCGCTTAGGGCTTATACGAACAGAGGATAGATCCTATGCAGGCTACCGCGCTCGGCCATCACTTGGAAACGCTCCACGACGGCTTGACGACGTTTTGCGAAGGCGAGCCCGTGCCGGTGCCGCTCACTGCCACAATGATCGCGGTACGCATCGCCTCGGGTCTGGCTATTGTGCGGACCACACGGAGCTTCCGCAATGCCGAGGCGAATCCGATCGAGGCGCTGATGACTTTCCCCGTGGGCTTCGACGCCGTGGTGACGGAACTGGTCGCCACCATCGACGGACGGCGGATGCTCGGCGTTGCAAAGGAGCGATCCGAAGCTCGGGAGACGTATGAGGCCGCGTTGGATGCAGGCCGATTGAGTGTGCTCCACGAGGAAGCCCTGCGCGGCATTCACATCCTGTCGATCGGCGCGCTTCCGCCGGGGGCTCAGGTCGCGGTGGAATTAGAACAGGCCATGCCGCTAATCGATGTAGGCGGAGTTCCATCCCTGCGTCTGCCAATGACTGCAGGGCAACTCTACGGAAGCTCCCCCCTGCTCCCCTCCGATGATCTCATTACGGCCGACGGGATTCGCCATGTCGCAGGGCTGTCGATTACCGTAGATGCTGGCCACGCGGTGCTGCACGGCCAGACGGTGGTCCCGGACCAGCCGGTGGAAATCCTGCTCGATCGCGCAGTTGAAGTGCTTGTCGAAGGTGGCTCCTTCGGCTCACTCAGCGGAAAGGCGGCGGACGGAAGCACGGTGAGCCTGACCATTGAACCCGTCGGGTCAGGAGAGGCCGCGCTTGACCTGCACGTGATCGTAGACCGGTCCGGCTCCACCAATAGCCCCGTGCGCGATGGGACATCCACTGTCTGGCAGGCAATGCGGGACGGCTTGGCGTCGGAACTAGGCGAAATGCGAGTGACAGACCGTGTCACGCTTTGGCAGTTCGACAACGACTGCCAATTTCTCGGTGCAGCTCGCGGCCCAGCCTGTGCAAGGCTGGTCGAAAAACTTGATGGCCCGCGTGGCGGAACCGAACTCGCAGGCGCCATCCGAGCAGCGCTGGCTAAGGGAGCGAAAGATATTCTGGTGCTGACCGACGGTCAGACTTGGGCCCACATGGTCGAAGACCTGAAGGGCGGAGGGCTTCGCATCTCGGCAATTCTTGCTGGACCTCAAAGCCTCGACGCGAATATCGGCCATCTCTGCGCACTGACAGGCGGCCAGGTGCAATACGCACCCGGGCGCGACGTCGCTTCGGCATTGCGGTCGGCTTTTGCGTCACTGCGCCAGGTTGGCGCGGCTGTTCAGGGAGAAATCACAGAGGCCGGCCCACGGACCATGGCTGCGCTCCGGGGTGGGGTCAGGCTGCGGGTCGATTGGTCCCCGCCAGAGCCCGGGACTACCACGGACAGCGACGCAATCGGTCGCTTCGCCGCCGCGCTGGCACTGCCTCTTCTGCCGGCGGCACAGGCTGAGGCCTTCGCCCGCGCGCATAGCCTTTGCACCCATATGACGAGCCTGGTTCTGGTCGACGATGCCGGCGAAGTGACTGAAGGATTTTCTCGGATGAGAAAAGTTCCGCTCATGGCCAGCGCGTCCATGAGTTCTTCGATTGCCGCGTGCATGGCTCCGGACATGGCCGCCACGCGGCGGGAGGAATTGGCTGCACCGAACATGTTGTTGGCAAGGCGCCCGATCGTTGACGCCATTCCAAGACAAATTTTGTCGGACAGCGAACCGAAATCTGTAAAGTACGGCATGGATATTGAAGGGTCGCAGGCCAGCCATTCGGTGCCGAAAAAATCATCGCAAAAGACTATGCTCAAACGAACCTTGGACTGGCTCCGTGGCGAAGAACGAGTGCCTGATATGATGCTGTTCAATGGCTTTTCTTGGGACACCCATGGCGATACACTCCTCGCAGGTGACCTCAGTATACTGTCTGCCGATCAAAGGAATGTGGTGGAACGATTGGCCCAGCGTGTTCAGTCAGCCTATGCCTCCGCGAATGCCGTGGGCACCGGCATTCGCGACTCTCGCATCCTCGCGCTCGGCCTAATCGCCGACCGTTCAAAAGGGCGCATTGCAGAGCGCTTCGCCCGTCGGGCTCTTAAGGGCGCACCACCCTGGCTTCTGGCCAAAGCTTAATCGCTGGGCCAAAAAGAAGTTATTGATTTCGACGGGTTGTGATTGATGCGGAATGCAGAGATTCGACGGAGATGAGGATGCCTTGAAGGAAGAGTGGCAGATCGACAGAGATTCGTGTCCTCAAGTATCCCCTCATTTATTATCCGACGGCGAGGACGGCGGCGGTGAGGTTGTTTTGGCGGATCAACGCCTGGAAGCGCTGGATCAGGGCGCATAAGTCTGGCTCCGGCATGTTGGG
>NZ_JAOAOQ010000008.1 GCF_030398385.1 Aquibium sp. ELW1220
ATATTACCATTCGTCCGGTCATTGCGCCGGGCACTTACAACAATGCCGGGACGACTCCGTGGGTCGGCGCCATCATCGACCGGCTCGGCTATGACTCGCTGACCTATGCCATTGCTACCGGCACGCTGTCGGACGCGGACGCGACCTATACTGTGCTTCTGGAGGAGTCGAACGACTCCGGCATGTCGGGCGCTACTGCCGTTGCGGATGCCGACCTTATCGGTACGGAAGCCGCAGCCGGCTTCACGTTTGCCGACGATGGCGAGACCCGGAAGCTGGGCTACGTGGGCAACGCGCGTTATACGCGCCTGACCATTACGCCCGCCGCTGCGAACTCGGGAGATAGCCCCATTGCGGCCATGGCTATCCTTGGTCGTCCGCACAGCGCTCCGGTGACCTGATGCCGACCGAGATCCTTGCGACTGCCGCCACGGCAGACGATTCCGCGGATGTCGTTGTGGCTGACGGTGATTCCCTGACTGTGGCGCTTAAGGGCCTGACGGACGACACCGCCCGCGTGCTCGTTCTGCTCAAGGATGACGCAGGCGCATACAACGGCGTGACCGAACTTACCGCGTACGACAAGGCAAAGGTGCTAGCCGCGCCGGGAACCTATCGGTTCACGCGCGTTGCGGGCGGCACCTGCGGCGTCTTCAGCGGCTAGCCCACACACTTCGGCGGCACAACCACGAGGGCAACTCCTGCCGCAAGCGGCGGGACAACGGGCCTGTCCAGCAACAGATAGTCACCTCCGGGCCGCCAAGCAGTCTTTCCGGACAAGGTGACAAGGCTCAGACACCAGCCGTTTTTCATGGGCGGCCAAGGGTCGGCAGCGGCTCGTCAGTAATGGCGGGCCGCTATCACACAAGGAGGGCACTATGGCCAACCGCATATGCCCCTGCGGCCATAGCGTGCCTAAGGGCGCTAAATGCCCTTGCCAAGTTCGCAACGGCAAGGCGCGCCAGAAGACCAACGACGAGGCCCGCGGCAGCGCCGCTGAGCGTGGCTATGATGCGCGCTGGCACAAGGAGAGCCGCGCGTACCTGAAGGCGCTAGGCGCCCCCTTGTGCGCGTGCGGATGCGGTCGGCCTGCGGACATGGTTGACCACGTCGTGGCGCCTAAGGGCGACATGCAGCTATTCTGGGATAGGTCCAACTGGCAGCCGTTCAATGGGCTGTGCAATCGGCGGAAGGCAATCAAGAGCGAGGGCGCGTTTGCGCGTTAGGGTGGCGGCTTAGCTCTTCATGTTAGCGATCTTTTCGGCTCTGACGAAGAACAGGCTGCTTGTATTCAGTATGATTTCTTCGCGCGGCATGTTTCTCTCAACCGATGTGGCAAGCAATTCTTCGAACTCGTGCTTAGAGAAGTCAGGCCCTAAGAACTTAACCAAATTACCATCAACAGCCGCCACTTCATACACTCGTTCTGACTCGTACGTAGACCATTTCCCTTCGTAGTTGTCGCCGGTCTCAAGCGTAATTACTTTGTATTCACTCCCAATCTCAAACACCGAATATCTCCCGCCAGATTCAAAGGGCTAAGCGCGTCAGCAGAATGCGTTTGCCTCCACCTTTGCCACCCTCGCACAACCGGGGGGTGGTCGGCAACTTCCTGCCGTCTGGCTCGCACCACGCGCCCCCACAATTCGCAATTCACCAATAATAGGAATTTGAACCTATGGCCATTGTCGTAGTTACCGCACCGGCAGTTGAGCCGGTGACGTTGAACGATCTTAAGCAGCACGTGCGCGCGACGGACTTTACTGACGACGACGAAATCCTGACCGCAAAGGGGATTTCCGCGCGCCAGCACGTGGAGCGCTTCATTGGGAAGCCGCTAATCTCAACGACCTTCGAACTCGTCTATGACGCGTTCCCGGCTGGCGAAATCACGCTGCCGAAGGGGCCGCTGCAGAGCGTTACAAGCGTCAAATACCTGGACGCCACGACGGGCCTTGAGGCCACGATGCCGTCGGATGACTATGCGGTCGACACGGCGTCCGATCCGGGCCGAATTAAGCCGGGCGTTAGCGGCTGGCCCGACACTGCCGATACCGTCAACGCGGTCCGTATCCGCTTTGTGGCCGGTTATGGCGACGCGCCTAGCGACGTGCCGGAGCCCTTGCGAGAAGCCGTCCTGCAGCTTGCCGCGCAACTGTACCAGCACCGCGCGGCTGCGTTGGTCGGCGAGTCGGCGGCGTCCATTCCGTTTGGCGTCGGCGACATGCTCGGCGAATATCGCGAGTGGTCGTTCTGATGCGTGGCCGCAAGCCTGCGATAACGGCGCTCGACGGGGCGTTGTCGACCTCGCCGGCCGCACCGAAGTGGCTGCCGCCGCACGCCCGCACTGAGTGGCGCCGCGTGGTGCCGCAGCTAGTGGCCGACCGGAAGATCGCCGCGCACGAGCTTGCAACGGTGGAGTCCTACTGCCTTGCGGTCGCAACCATGCGATCGGCTGAGGAAGCCGTGCGCAAGCATGGCCTGACCTACGAGTCGGACAGCGGCCCCAAGCGGCGGCCGGAGACAACCATCCTTAAAGAAAACCTCGAAGCCGCGCGCCGGCTTGCCGCCGAGCTTGGGCTTACGCCCGCCTCGCGGACGAAGAACAAGGGGGGCGCGCCGGGCAATGACGACGACGACGCCCTTGGCGATATCTAGCCACCTCGCGTGGATCTTCGATAACAGCGAAATTCCCGACCCGCATGGCAAAGGCGAGCGCGCCATCCGCTTTATCAAGGCGCTAAGGCATCCGAAATCCACCCTCCCCGGCCGCGCTTTTCAGCTTGATCGCTGGCAAGAGCGGATCGTCCGCCGCGTCTACGGCGACACCCTGCCCGACGGCACGCGGCGCATCAAAACGGTCTTCGCGCTTATCCCTCGCGGCAACCGCAAGACCACGCTCGGCGCCGCACTTGAACTCATGCATCTTGGCCCGGAGCGGATCCCGCGTTCGCAGGTGGTCGGCGCCGCGGTCGATCGCGACCAGGCGCGAATTGCGCTGGAGGAGATGGTCGGGATTATCGGCGCGCATCCTCGCACTGCCGAAGCGTTCCAAATCCAGGACACGAAGAACCGCATCACCCACAAGCGCAGCGGCGCGTTCTATCGCGCTATGTCGGCGGACGCGGCAACGGCGCACGGGCGTACACCTGTGTTCGCCCTCGTGGATGAATTGCACGCCTGGAAGAAGCGCGACCTATGGGACGCGCTAAAGACCGGCCTTGTGAAGACGGCGGGCAGCCTGCTTGTCGTGACGACAACGGCAGGCGTCGGGCGCGAAAACATTGCGTATGACATGTACGCTTACGCGAAGCAGGTGGCGACTGGCGCCATTCACGACGACGCGTTCCTGCCTATCCTGTTTGAAGCCGACCCCGAAGACGACTGGCGCGACGAGGCGGTTTGGCACCGGGTAAATCCCGGCTTGTCGTGCGACCCGCCCTATCCGGACATTGTCGGCTTGCGGCAGCTAGTGCGGGAAGCCGAGCACCGGCCGGCCGATCGCGAGATGTTCCGGCAGTTGAACCTCAACGTTTGGCTGGACGGCGCGGCTAATCCGGAGTGGGATCTTGCGATTTGGGACCAGAACGGCGACGCATGCGAGCTTGCCGCGCTTAAGGGCAAGCGCGCTTGGCTGGCGGTTGACCTATCGAAGCGCATCGACTTGGCAGCCGTTGCCGCAGCGATAGAACTGGACGACGGGCGCTATGCCCTGCACGTGCGCGGCTTTGCGCCGGAAGCGCAACTGCGCAAGCGCGCTGACAACGATGGCGCGCCGTATGCGCTATGGCGCGACCAGGGGCACCTCACGGCCTGCCCCGGCGACATCGTCGACCGCGGGGTCATCGAGGACCACATCCGCGAATTGTGCGACATCCTTGACGTGCGCGAAGTGGCGTTCGACCCGTACATGGCCCGCGAAATTATCGAGAACCTGGAAACGGACGGCATCCCTTGTGCCGCCTTCTCGCAGACGCTGGCGAACTACGCGAAGCCGGTGGACGACTTTGAAGACCTGATGATGACGCGCCGGCTTTGCCACGGCGGCAACCCGCTCCTGCGCTGGGCGGTTGGCAATGTTGTGATGATGGCTGACCAGTCCGGCAATCGTCGACCGAACAAGGCGCGGGCCGCCGACCGTATCGACCCGGCCGTGGCCGCGATCATGGCTTGCGGTCGTGCCGTCGCCAGCGCGAGCGGACGCTCGATTTATGACACCGCGTCCGACGACGCTTTCTTTTTCTAGGGGATACCCAATGAACGACGAACTCTCTGTCTCCGAAGCCGCGACGGCAGCCGTTGCCGAGGCAATGATCCGCAACGGGCACGCGGTCGAGCACGTCGCCGCGGCTATGGCTATGCAAGGGATAGCTATGTTGCGCGTGCTGGACGGCGCGGCTGCGACGGCTGCCACGCTGCGCAGCCTTGCCGCACATATGGAAGGCGCGCGCTAATGGCCCAGGAAATCCAAAAGCTCGTGGTCGCACTTGAAGCACGCACGGCGTCATTCGAGAAGGCACTCAAGCGTGCGACCGGCGCGACGAATCGGCAGGCGAAAGCCATTGAGACGCGGTTCGAAGCGGCCAACAAAAAGGTCGCAGGCATTTTCAAGAATTTCGGCGCCGGTCTCGTCGGTGGCATCGCGGCGGGCGGAATTGCCGGCATCGTCACGCGATTCGCGGAAGTCGCGCGGAGCGTCGCAACGATCGGCGACGAGGCCAAGCGGGCGGGCGTGTCGGTCGAGGCGTTCCAGGGTCTGAAATTCGTAGCTGAGCAGAACCGGATCGGCATCGACGCCATGGTCGATGGCTTGAAAGAACTGAATCTGAGGGCGGATGAGTTCGTGCAGACGGGAAGCGGACCGGCTGCGGAGGCTTTCCAGCGCCTGGGCTATGGCGCCGAGGAACTTCAACGCAAGTTGAAGGATCCGTCCGAACTGCTGCTTGAGATTATCGGCCGGCTCGGCTCGTTCGACAAGGCGGCGCAGATACGCATTGGCGACGAGATTTTCGGCGGCTCTGCTGGCGAGCGTTTCGTCGAACTCATTGCCCAAGGCGAGGACGGGCTTCGCGCGACGATCGACCGGGCACACGAACTCGGCACAGTCATGGATGCCGAGCTAATCGACAAGGCCGCCGAACTCGATCGGCGCTTTAACGAGGTTGCGACCACAATCGGCACGGCCTTGAAAACTGCCATCGTCGAAGCTGCAACCGCGCTAGAGGACTTCATCAACGCCTTCAGCGGCGCGCTGGCGGACCTCGACAAGCGGCGCCAGGCGGTCGACCTTGGCGAGCAGTTTGGCGCGCTGGCGGGCACTACGGGGGGCGGCAGCTTCCCTCGCACGACGACAACCGCGAAGACCGACCGCTTGCCGCCGGCAACGTTCGTGCCGCCTGTGGCGCCCGCCGGCGGCTTTGGCGCGATTAAGGCGGGCGGCGGGACAAAGCGCGACGCAAGCGCATCCGCAGCCCTACGCGAGGCCGAAGCCGTCCGCGAGCTTATCGCGGAGCTTGAGGCCGAGCTTGCGCTAGTCGGCGCGACGGATTTAGCGCGGGAGGTGGCAACAACCCTCCGGCAGGCCGGCGCCGCTGCCACGGCCGAACAGCAGGCGCAGATTGTGGCGCTGGTCACGGCGCTGGAAGCGGAGGCCACGGCCACACGCAACGCCACGGCGGCGGCAGAGGAGCTTCGCGGCATTGGCCGCGACGTGCTCGGCGGCATGATTTCCGACCTGCGCAGCGGGGCGTCGGCTGCCGAGGTGCTGCAGAACGCGCTTAGCAAAGTGGCCGACCGGCTCATCGATATCGCGCTCAACAGCATCTTTGACGGCGGCGGCTTCAACATCCTTTCCATCTTCGGATTGAAGGACGGCGGCGGCGTGCAGCGGCTGGCAAGCGGCGGGCCGGTACGCGGACCAGGCGGGCCGCGTGGCGACAAGATTCCGGCGATGCTGAGCGACGGCGAGTTCGTCACCAACGCCCGCGCGACGTCCAAGCATCGCGGGTTGCTGGAGGCAATCAACAACGACCGCATAGGCAGCTTCCAGGCGCCCGCCATTCCGGCGCAGAGCGGCGGCGGCACAATGCGGCACGTGGTCGAGGTAACGGGCGTGTTCGTGGACGATGGCGGCGTGGTGAAGGGTATCGCGACGCAACAGTCACGCGCGGCAGTCACACAAGGGCTTGCCGGGTACGACCGCGCAAAGCAGCGGCAGCAACTGACGAATGGGTGATTACGGAGGCGCGGCGTAGACTATCAGGGCTTATCAGCTTGAAGCAGACCCGCTTCCTGACCCTTACGAATAAGAAAACTGACAAACGATGCACAAGCACCAAGCATGAACAGAGCATCTGCTTCGTCCACTTCTGCATCCGACTTGTCTAGAAGCGCGTGACGGATCCCTTCTTTGTCACTCGTGTACCCATAAAGTGAGGCGAACGCGCTACGCATAGCTCCATGAAGTTTCCCCGATTTCTCAATGCGGGCCAAGGCCGGACCGAGTTCTTTCGCTGACGGTTCCAAGCGTTTCGCGACCGATTCGACAGCGTGAATGCTCTCGCGAACACTGTCCGCCCACTTACCTTCGGTGCAGAATGCACTGGCGCGCTTCAGGTGCTCCCGTGCACCTGGAGTGGGGCCTGACAGAACTAAGGCGTCGGCTATTGCTTGTCCTTCTTGGGGGGAGGCGATCGGTACGAATGTTCGCTCCATAAGCCGGTAAGAAGCACGTGTACTTTCTAGTACGCGCGCTATATCTCTCGGAAAGTGATCAGGACATTTCGGATGTCTGACAAAAAATTGAAGTGTACCAAAAAACTCTATGTATTCACCCTCGAATATAATCTCTTTCAGATGATCGATCACACCGCGAGACGATCTGTCAAATTCGTCGATCGGTCGGTGCGATTTTTCAACATGAAAATCTTCCAGTATTATCTCCCATGCCTTCGTTACAACGGGTTTTCTCTGCAGGAGGGTATCAAGATATTTGAATTCAAGGCTTCTGTAGATCAACGCGTACATCTTTCCGCGAAGCTCTGAAGATAGCTCCTTTAGCTGAAGCTGGCGCGGAAGCGAAGCGGCTCCCTCTGCCTGCTCAAATGTGAGATGTACTCTACGCTTAAATTCGTCATCCATGTTTCTCTCGCGGATGGTCGGATACTTGAGTCAAGCTCGGCTACGTTGTCCCACGACATCAACCGGTTGTCCACTTGACCTGGCGAGGCATTTGTTCCTATTTTGTTCGCATGCCCCGCCGACGTCGCCCCGAAGCCCTCTCCCCTGCCGAAGCCGCCGAGTTAATCCGGCGCGCTTTGCACCTTCGGGATTCGATCATTCATGGGCTGGCGAGCATAAGCCCCTATGCGGCGCACTACCATGCGCTAGCGGAAGCCCGTGAATCGCTGGACAATGCACTCGCGGCCATTTCAGGCCAAGAGCTAGACTACCGTCTTCCCAACCTGGGCATCCGTCTTGACTAAATGTTTTCGCACAAAGCATTGCACGTATTGTGCGAAAACAACTACAGTAAAAACCACTTGCCGCCCAAACTACACTATGCGTATATTGTTCCCGTAGCCGCATCGGGCGGCGTTGAGGGGAATGAATATGAACATGCATGTTTCTTCGACCGCGGTTGCGGCGCCCGCTTTCGTGGCGCCAATCGCGCTTGGCGCCCAGGTCGAGGCGGACGGCCTGATCTATGACGTCGTCGGCCGGAACGAGATGAACGGCGACCTGCTCGTCCGCTTCGGCGCCGAGCACTATTGGGCGCCGGCCGATGCCTTCAAGGTGGTGGCGTGATTCACTAAGCGCGGCCAGCCGGCAGGCGGAAACCAAGCGTCGACCGCCGCGCGGCCCGTCATCCGAAAGGGTGGCGGGCCTTCTGGTACGACATTCGGTACAACATAAGCCGCGGAATTCGGGGGTTTAGGGCCGATCCGTCCAGTCCATCATGGGCGCGACGGCGAACACCTTGTTCGCGTAAACCCCGCTTCCGGTCCATATGTCCTGATTTTTCAACGTCGTGATGCTGCCCGTTTCGTCGATGGGGATCTGTCGCACCGATGGGAACCAAAAACGGCCCGCCAAACAGCGAAGGGGATGGCAACCCGATATACCGCGCAAATCCGGAAAAAGCGAGACGGACGGATCGTCCACACCGAGGCGAGGACATCGAACGCGAGCGGGCTGCAGAAGCCGGATTCCGGCGGAGAGAAATCGAGCCTTGCGAACCGGGCGTGGTCGAGCGGTCGAAAACGCCCGACATCACCTTGTCGCAGGCTATGGTCCGGCAAATTGCCTGGTCCGCGCAAGACGATCGGCCGGACGAAGGAGCAGGGCCTGAGTCCCGCCACGCAATACGGCTTCGCGTCGATGGAGTGAGCTTCTCAACGCTCGGTCGCCGCTATCATCAGCGAAAGTGCACGGGCCACGGTCTCCTGAAGTTCGGGCGAAAAGCAGTTCACAAGATCACGCTCCATGGCGGCGTGATCTGCCATGCTGGCGTCGGCCACCGCGATGCCCTTTTCGGTCAACTCGACGATCACGCCGCGTCCGTCGCGCTTGTCGGCCATGCGCGTGATATAGCCGTCCGACTCCATGCGGCGCAGCAGATTGGAGAGGCCTCCGGACGTGACCAGCAGCGACGACAGCAGTTCCGTCGGCGACATGCGGTAGGGCGCGCCGGACACGCGGATCGTCGCCAGGACGGCGTAGACCGGATACTTCACGCCATGCCGGGCGAGCACCTTGTCCACGGCGCGCATGATGATGTCGTTGAGATGCAGGATGCGGCCGACGACGGCCTTGCCGCTGCCGTCGATGTCCGGCCGTTCGCGACGCCAGGCCGCCATGCCGCGACCGACCCGATCCAGTTCCCAATACCTCAGGGGTGTTTCGTCCAATGCTTCCATGTCCCGACCGTTGCGTTCACCGTCTAGTCCGGCGGGGAGCCGCGGACAAGGTGACGGGTAAGGAAGTTTACCTTTCATATTTCTTTCTTGAAAGGTAATTCGCCCGATGGTAGCGTGATCCCCGTTGGCGTCCTTCAGAGATGCCCGGGGCCTTCGGAAATGGGAGAAAGTCAATGAAATCTCGTATCAAGCTGCTCACCGCCGCCACCATGCTGGCCGGCGTCGCCGTTTCGTCCGCCTCGGCGCAGGAGCTCGTGCTCGGCGAGTTCGGCGGCTCCTTCGCCGACAACGTGAAGGCCTGCTATATCGACGTCTTCGAGAAGGAGACCGGCGCCACCGTCGTGACCAAGCTCGCCAACTCGGCGCAGCAGGCTGCCGCGATCCGCGCCACCGCCGGACAGTCCGACATGGACGTGGTCTTCGCCGACGACGCCTTCGCCGTCCAGATGGCGAACGAGGGCCTGCTGGTCACGCTCGACCGCGCCAAGCTCGGCAACGCGCCGGAAATCATCGACGGCGCCTGGGGCAAGGACGACGCCTATGTCGCGGCCATGCTCGGCTCGACGACCATCATCTACAACAAGGACAAGATCACCACGCCGCCGACCTCCTGGAACGATCTCTTCGACGAGGCCTACAAGGGGCGGGTGACCATCGGCGACATCTCCGGCACCACCGGCTGGCAGTTCCTCGCCGCGGTGAACAAGATGGCGGGCGGCTCGCTCGACGATATCACGCCCGGCATCGAGAAGATCAAGCCGCTGGCAAAGGATGCGGTGCTCCTCTACACCCAGGCAGACCAGGTGGTCTCGCTGTTCGAGCGCGGCGAGATCGACATCGCGGTGTGGTATCCGGACCGCGCCGGCGTGCAGATCGGCAACGGTCTTCCGCTCGCCGTCGCCTATCCCAAGGAAGGCGCGGTCGGCATCCGTCCGTCCATCATGATCCCCAAGGGGACCGAGCAGGAAGATCTCGCGCTCAAATTCATCGACACGGTCCTCGACGCCGAGAACCAGAAGTGCTTTTCGGAGCGCCAGTTCATCGGCTCGGTGAACAAGAACGTCAGCCTGTCCGATGCCGTATCGGCCGTGGTACCGACGGGCGAGGCGCTGAACGACATGATGTTCCTCGATCCGAGCGAGATGGCGACGAAGCTGCCCGAATGGACGCGGCGCTGGCAGCGTGAAGTCCTGCGCTGATCAAGAACCGGGTATCCGGGAGGAACCCACGGCTTCGATTGGGGCACGATGAGCAACCTTACCCTGGACCATGTGGTCAAGCGCTACAGCAGCGTGACCGTCGTGAAGGACGTGTCGCTCGCGATCGACGAGGGCGAGTTCGTTTCGCTGCTCGGGCCGTCGGGATGCGGCAAGACGACGATCCTGCGCATGGTGGCAGGGCTCATCGACCCGAGCGGCGGCACGATCCGCATCGGCGACCGGGACGTGACCCGGTTGCCGCCCAACAAGCGCAACATCGGCCTGGTCTTCCAGTCCTATGCGCTGTTCCCGCATCTCACCGTCCATGAGAACGTCGCCTTCGGCCTGCGCCGCAAGGGGCAGTCCGGTGCCGCACTCGACGCGCGCGTCGGCGAGGCGCTGGCCATGGTGCGGCTTGCCGGCTACGGCGAGCGCTATCCGCGCCAGCTCTCCGGCGGGCAGCAGCAGCGCGTCGCCATGGCGCGTGCGATCGCCCCGCGTCCGAACGTCCTGCTCTTCGACGAGCCGCTGTCCAACCTCGACGCCAAGCTTCGCGACGAGATGCAGATCGAACTGAAGCGCCTGCAGCGCGAATTGGGCATCACCACCCTCTTCGTCACCCACGACCAGGCCGAGGCGCTCAGCCTGTCCGACCGCGTCTGCGTGATGCAGGACGGCGTGATCCAGCAGTTCGCCGAGCCCGAGACGATCTACCGACGTCCGGCGACGGCCTTCGTCGCGAGCTTCATCGGCAAGCCCAACCGGCTCGCCGGCACCATCCGCGGCGGGCGCGTGGCGCTGGACGAGCAACTCGAACTGCGTTCGGAAAGCGACCTGAGCGGCGACGGCAGGCCGGTCGAGGTCTTCATCCGCCAGGAGGCGATCAGCCTGGCGGCGAGCGGCGACGAGAGCGTCAACCGGATTGCGGGGACGGTGGCGCTGCGATCCTTCTCCGGTCCCCAGGTCAAGTATGTCGTGCGGATCGGCAGCGACCAGGAACTCGTGGTCGAAGCCCCTTCCTCGGGGCCGGCCGGCGACCTCGCCCCGGGGCAGCCGGTGATGCTGGAGGTGCACCCGCAGGACGTGCTGGTGCTGTCGCGGGAGACCGCGCCATGAGATCGTGGCGGACGGGCGTGCTGCTGTTCTCGCCGCTGCTCCTGGTGCTCGCAGGCGCCTTCATCGTCCCGCTGATCCTGCTCGCGCCGACCAGTTTCCGCGAATACCAGCCGGGAATGGGCATCGTCGCCGGGTCGTTCACGCTGCAGAACTACGTCCGCATCGTCGCCGACGATTATTATCGCGAGGTCGTGCTGCGCACCCTGGGGCTGGGCGTCGGCGTGACCGTCGCCTGCCTGCTGCTCGGCTATCCGGTCGCCTACCTCATCGTGCGCGGCCGGCCTGGCTGGCGGCTGCCACTGACGCTGCTCGTCATCTTCCCGCTGATGCTGAACCTCGTGGTTCGCTCCTTCGGCTGGATCGTGCTGCTCACCAACCGGGGCGTGGTGAACAACCTCCTGATCGACGTCGGCCTGATCGAGGCGCCGCTGAAGCTGATGTTCAACGTGACCGGGGTGACGATCGGGCTCACCCACATCTACCTTCCGTTCATGGTCCTGATGCTCGTCGCGGCGCTGCAGAACGTGCCCCGCGACCTGGAGGCCGCAGCCGCCACGCTGGGCTCGAGCCGGTTCCATGTCTTCCGGGCCGTGACCCTGCCCCTGACGGCGCCCGGCATCATCGCCGGATCGATCCTGGTGTTCGTGCTCACCATCAGCGCGCTGGTGACGCCGCGGATGCTCGGCGGGCCGACCTACCAGGTGATGGCGACGCTCATCTATGACGAGTACATGCAACTGCTCGACTGGCCGAGCGGCTCGGCGCTGTCCTTCGCGCTCGCTTTGGCGACGCTCCTCATCATCTGGATCTCGAGCCGCATGACCAAGCGCTGGGCGGGCCTGGCATGAACGACCAGCGCCCCACGCTCCCCGTCACGACGATCGCACTCCTGGTGGTCGTGTTCCTGCAGATTCCGGTCATCGTGGTCGTGCTGGCCTCCTTCAGCGAAACCTCCTACCTGACGATCCCGCCGCAGGGCCTCACGTTGAAATGGTTCGAGGCGGTGCTCACCGACAGCGCCTATCTCGGCGCTATCCGCAACAGCCTCGTTCTGGCGATCGGCGCGACGACGATCTCGATGGTGCTCGGCGTTGCCGCGTCCTATGCCCTGTTCCGCAAGATGCTGCCGGGCTCGGAAGCGCTCACCTCGCTGCTCATGTCGCCGCTGATCATCCCTTCGGTCGTCATCGGCGTGGCGCTGCTGCAGTACTTCACGCTGGTGGGGCTGCGCGGCGGCTTCGTGGTGCTGCTGCTTGCCCATGTCGTGATCACGGTGCCCTATATCGTGCGCTCGGCGCTGGCGAGCCTGTCGGGCATCGACCTCTCCGTCGAGGAAGCGGCGCGCTGCCTGGGAGCGGACGGCTTCACCGCCTTCCGGCTGGTGACGCTGCCGCTGATCAAGCCCGGCCTGGTGGCGGGCGCCCTGTTCTCCTTCGTCACCTCGATGGAGAACGTGCCGGTGACGATCTTCCTCGCCGGGCCGCGGCAGACCACGCTGCCGATCCTCATCTTCACCTCGGTGGAGATGGGCGTTGATCCGAGCGTCGCCGCAGTCTCGACCCTTCTCATCATCGCGACCGTCCTGGTGCTCTTCTTCGCCGAGCGATGGACCGGCTTCCACCGCTTCGTCTGATCGGACCATCGTCATGCATCTCACCAGCCGGGGCTTTCCCCTCTTCCTGACCTTCGATCTCGATGCCGAGACGATGTGGACAGCGCGGGACCCCTCCTATGCGAACCGCCCCGTCCTGATGTCCCAGGGCGCCTATGGCTGGAAAGTCGGCACCGATCGCATCCTGAAGCTGCTGGCGCGCTACGGGCTGAAGACGACCTTCTTCATCCCCGGCCTGATCATCGACCAGCGCCCGGACCTGATGGAGCGCATTCTGGAGGGCGGCCACGAGATCGCCCACCACAGCTACACGCATTCCTGGATCCTCAACCTCACGCCCGAACAGGAGCGCGAGGAGATGCAGAAGGGGTACGACGCGATCAAGCGCGTCGCGGGCCATCCACCGCGCGGCTGGCGTTCGCCCGCGGCCGAGATCAGTCCGATCACCATGCCGATGCTGGTCGAGTACGGCTTCGACTATTCCTCCAATTTCTTCGACGACGACTCGCCCTATCTCCACATGGTCGAGGGCCGGAAGACGAAGATCGTGGAACTGCCGTTCCGCTGGGTGCTCGATGACGCGCCCTTCTTCCAGTACTCGATCGTCCTGCCGGGCCGCACGATGCAGGCGCCGTCGGCGCTGTCGGAGGCCTGGACCGCCGAATTCGACGTGCTCTACGCGGAAAAGCGCATGATGATGGTCGGCATGCATCCGCAGATCATCGGCCAGCCGTCACGCATCGGCGTTCTGGAACGGCTGATCGAACATGCGCTGAAGCATGGCGACGTCTGGATCGGCCGCTGCGACGAAATGGTCGAGGCGATGCGTCCAGGCCTCGAAAAGGCAGCCGCATGAGCGGCGACTTCACCGGCCGACGAATTCTCGTGACGGGTGGCGCCCGTGGCATCGGGCGCGCGAGCGTGGAGCGTTTCCTGGCGGGTGGTGCACGGGTCGCCTGCCTCGATCGCGACGAAGCGGCGCTCGCAGCACTGGCCCCGCGGGACGAACTCCGATGCATCGTGGCGGATCTGACCGATGCCGGCGGTGTCCGCCGCGCCGTGGACGATTCAGCCGATGCTCTCGGAGGGCTCGACGGCATCGTCAATTCGGCCGGCATCGATCTCGAATGCCCGATCGAGGCCATGGAAGACGAGCAATGGCAGCGGCTGATGGCCGTCAACCTGACGGGGCCGATGCTGGTCTGCCGCCAGGCCGTCCGGCATCTGCGCGCGGCGGGACATGGATCGATCGTCAACGTGTCGTCGGGCGCGGGCCTGCAGCCGCTGCGGCATCGCACCGCCTACGGTGCTTCCAAGGCCGGCCTTCAGATGTTTTCCAAGGCGCTCGCCATCGAAGCAGCGGATTACGGGGTTCGCGTCAACATCGTGTGCCCAGGCGCCGTCGACACGGAGCTGTTTCGCGGTTCGCTGCCATCGAGCGATCCGGAGCTCGCGCTGCAGGCAGTACGGGACCGATATGCGCTGGCGCGCATTGCGGATCCCGACGAGATCGCCGCCGTGATCGCCTTCCTGACCAGTCGCGACGCGTCCTACATCACCGGGACGACGATCGCGGTGGATGGCGGCCGGACCTTCCACTGAGGACCTCGGGATGATCGCCGCCCAACGCTTCAGGGACCGTGTCGTGATCGTCAGTGGCGGCGGCGCAGGCATCGGCGCGGCCATCGCCAGGCGCTTCCTGGCCGAGGGCGCCCGCGTCGGCGTTCTCGACCTCGCAACCGCGGGGCTGACCGCCGACACGGGCGCAGCGGAGGCGGAAAGACTGTTCGCGATCGACGGCGACTGTACCGACGGCGAGGTGCTCGAAAGCTACCATGCCCGGACCGTGGCGCGGTTCGGACGGGTGGATATCCTGGTCAACAATGTCGGGCAGAGCGGGCGCGAACGCTCGGCACCGTTCCACGCATCGAGCGAAGAGGTCTGGCGCTTCGTCATGGAAGTGTCCCTGTTCAGCGCCATGCGGCTGTCGCGCCTCGTCGTCGGCGACATGCGCGCGCATGGCGGGCGCATCGTCAACATGGCGAGTGACGCGGCCTTCGCGGGCGATGCCGGGCTCGCCGACTATGCGGCCGCCAAGATGGGAATCGTCGGCTTCACGCGCTCGCTCGCACGCGAACTCGCGCCGCATGGCGTGACCGTCAACGCCGTCGCGCCGGGTGCGATCCGCACCCGCGCGCACGACCTCGTGCCGGCCGCCGTCATCGACAGGATCAAGGCGGCCACGCCAGCGGGCTTCGTCGGCGAACCCGAGGACGTTGCCGCCGCCGTAGCCTTCCTTGCCAGCGACGAGGCGCGCTTCATCACGGGCCAGAGCCTGCTGATCGATGGCGGCCGGTGGATGATCTGAGAGCGACGACCATGACCGACATTGCCGATCTCACCGCCACCGAACTCGCCGCGCAGTATCGCCGCAAGGCGCTGTCGCCCGTCGAGGTGACCGATGCGGTGCTCGACCGGATGGCGGCACGCGCCGACCTCAACGCCTTCATTACCGTCGCCACGCAGCAAGCGCGTGCCGAAGCGCGCGCCGCTGAAGCCAGCATGATGGCCGGAGAGGATCTTCCGCCGCTGTTCGGCATCCCCTACTCGGTCAAGGACCTGATCAATACGGCGGGCGTGCGCACCACCATGGGCTCGCGCCTGTTCGAAACGAACGTTCCGACCGAGGATGCCGTCGCGGTGGCGCGCGCCCGCAGGGCCGGCGCGATCCTGATCGGCAAGAGCACCACGCCGGAATTCGGCCATGTGCAGTCGCCGACCTCGCCGCTGTTCGGTCGCACGCTCAATCCGATCGATGCCGGCGTCACGCCCGGCGCTTCGAGTTCCGGCGCGGCGGTCGCGGTTGCGGCTGGCATGGGGCCGCTCGCACTCGGCACCGACGGCGGCGGCTCGATCCGCATTCCGGCCGCCTGCTGCGGCGTGGTCGGGTTCAAGCCGACGCTCGGGGTCGTGCCGCACCTGCAGCTGCCCGACCTCTTCGGGGCCAATTCCTACGTCGGGCCGATGGCGCGCACCGTGGCCGACGCCGAACTGTTGTTTGCGGCAATCGCCGGAGCCGATCCGCGCGATCCCTACGGCCAGGCGGCGGTAATGCTGCACGAGCCGGGCAATCCTTCGCTCAAGGGACTGCGGGTCGCCTGGATCGCCCAGGGCGGCGCCCGGGTGGAGGGCGAGGTCGCGACGATCACCGGGCGGGCGGTCCGTGCGATGGAAGCCGAAGGTGCCCGGGTCGAACCGATGGAGATCGACTTCAAGTCCTACGAGGCTGTGTTCCTCACCATTCTGCGTGTCGGGCTGGCCGCCCGCACCGGCCCGATGGTGAAAGGACGCGAAGCGTTCGTGTCGCAATCCCTGCTCGACACCATCGCGCTCGGAACGGCCTGCTCGGCTATCGAACTCGCGCAGGCGACAGCGGCGCGGACCGGACTCTTCCAGGTCGTGCAATCGCTGTTCGCAACCTTCGATCTCGTCGTATCCCCCACACTCACGGCACCGCCACTGCCGATAGAGGTCGATCCGACCGGCGACATCACGATCGACGGCCACAACGAAGGCACGGTGCGCGGCGCCTGGTATCCCTTCACCTTCCCGCAGAACCTGACGGGCCACCCGGCGATCTCGCTGCCTTGCGGCCGGACGTCGAAGGGACTGCCCGTCGGCCTGCAGCTCTGCGCGCCATGGTATCGCGACCGAGCGCTGCTGAGGATCGCTTCGACCATCGAGGCGATGTTCGGCTGACCGGGCGATCTGATCGGGCACGACAGACGGCCCCTTCCCCGCCACAGCGAGAGCGGGTCCGCGGCGGTGATTATCCGCTTGGACAAGGGAGCCATGAGCCTTCAGGGCTGCCGTGCGAGGCGGGAATCTTGACCGGGGCCCCTATCGGTCGCCCTGGCCGGCTAAACAATGTGAGTTCCGGAAGGAGTCCGCACCGGCCGCGGCATCGACCTTGTCGCCATGGCGGGAAGCAGGATCATGCATTCCTTGTCCGCCCCCGCAGTGCAGCCGTCGTCACGAATTCATACTCGACGGTCGAGGCGGCCTGATCAGACTTTCGCCGAAGCACACCACCGACGTCGCATTCCTCATCCCCGTGTCGCTGCCTTGCCCATCTCCCGCGCCATGTCGATGAAGGCGCGGAAGGCGGCGGAAGGGTTCTTGCGGCCAGGGTAATAGAGGCAGAGCGGGACGGTCGGAGGCGTCCAGTCCAGCAGGACGCGTTCGAGCCTCCCCGCGGCGACGTCGTCGCGGACGTCCGCTTCCATGAAGAAGCCGATGCCGACCCCGTCGAGAACGGCGATCCGGGACAGAGAAGACTCGTCGAGGGTGATCGGTCCGGCAACGTCGATCTGGACCGGATTGCCATCCTTCTCGAAGTGCCAGCGATAGGGTGCGCCGTCGGGCAGGCGGATGCGGATGCAGGAGTGGCCGAGCAGATCCGGGGGCACGCGCGGCCGGCCATGAGCGTCGAAGTAGGACGGGGTGCCGACGACGGCGAAGCTGCGCGGGACGCCGACGGGAACCGCGATCATGTCGCTCGGCACGAGATCCGCGGTGCGCAGCCCCAGGTCGAACCCTTCGGCGACGATGTCGACGATCCGTCCTTCCGTGACGAGATCGACATGCACCTGCGGGTGCCGCCGCAGGAACGGCAGGACCAGCGGCGCCAGAACTTCGCGGGCCCCGCTCGCGAAGGCGTTGATGCGCAACGTTCCCGACGGCGTGTCCTGCTGTGACCGCACCGCCGCCATCGCGTCCTGGATGTCCCGGAGTGCCGGCGCCACCTGATCGACGAAGGTACGTCCGGCATCGGTCAGCGAGACGCTGCGCGTGGTGCGGTTGAACAGGCGCACGCCGAGCTGCCGCTCGACCTTGGCGATCAGGTTGCTCAGCGCCGTCGTCGACAGGCCGAGTTCGAGTGCTGCCGCGCGGAACGAGCCCCGCGCCGCTACGGCAAGGACAGCTTCCAGCTCGACGAGACCGTGGCGTGGCATAATCCCGATTTCTGCACTGTGACGTCCAGCTTTGTCTCAATTATCGCGATGGCCGTCCAGCCTTATGTTGCAGCCATCGACGGACAGCCGTGCAAGGCACCGGCCGATGCAAGAGACGGAGATGACGGATGAATATCGAGTTCCCCAGGCCGATCGCGGCCTATTTCGAAGCAGACCGGAGCCGGGACGCCGATGCGGTCGCCGCCTGCTTCGGCGACACAGGCGTCGTGAAGGACGAACGTCGGACGCATGCCGGCCGGGAGGCGATCCGCCGCTGGAAGGCGCAGGCGTCGACGGCCTATTCCTACACGGTCGAGCCCTTTGCGCTGTCGCAGGACGACGGCCGCATGGTCGTGACCGGTCGGATCGCGGGCAATTTCCCCGGCAGCCCGGTCGATCTGCGCTACGTGTTCACGCTGGACGGCGACCGGATCGCCGCGCTGGAGATCGTGCCATGACCCCGTTCGTCACGCTCGAAGGCAAGCGCGCGCTCGTCACGTCCGGAACACGCGGCGCGGGCGCCGCAACGGTGCGGCTGTTTCGCGACCTCGGCGCCGCGGTCATGACCAGCGCGCGCAGCCGGCCGGACACGCTCAACGACGGCATCGGCTTCGTCGCCGCGGACCTGACCTCGGCCGAAGGTTGCGAGACGCTTGCAGCCGCGGTGCAGGACCGCTGGGGCGGCGTGGACATCGTCGTCCACATGCTCGGCGGTTCGTCGGCTCCGGCCGGAGGGTTCGCAGCGCTCGGCGACGGCGAATGGCGCCGGGAACTCGATCTCAACCTGATGCCTGCCGTGCGGCTCGATCGCGCGCTGGCGCCCGGCATGGTCGCGACCGGCGGCGGCGTGATCATCCACGTCACCTCCATCCAGCGCACCCTGCCGCTGCCGGAGGCGACGACGGCCTATGCGGCGGCGAAGGCAGCACTTTCCACCTACAGCAAGGCACTGTCGAAGGAGGTGTCGCCCAAGGGCGTCCGCGTCGTCCGCGTCTCGCCCGGATGGATCGAGACGGAAGCGGCGGTCCACCTCGCCGAACGCGTGGGCGCAGAAGCCGGCGCCGATGCCGAAGAGGGCAAGCGCCGGATCATGGCCGCGCTCGGCGGGATTCCGCTCGGCCGCCCGTCGAGCCCTGCGGAAGTCGCCAGCCTGATCGCGTTTCTCGCTTCCGATCGCGCCGCCAGCATCACGGGGACGGAATTCGTGATCGACGGCGGCACGATCCCGACCGCCTAGACACCTCGGGGCCGGTCGGGCGGCTCGCTATTCAGCCTGCCACGCTCCAGTCGCCGGACCGCGCATAGATGGCGTCACGGAGCCCGCGCAGGTCGGAGGCGATCGCATTCAGATGCGCCGGTTCCTGCCCGGACGTCGACAGCAGGGCATCGGCAAGGCAGCCCGCACGCGAACGCAGGTCGCGCCCGGCATCGGTCAGCGCGACGACGACCTGGCGCTCGTTTTCGGGATTGCGGGCGCGGCGCACGAGGCCTGCCGTCTCCAGACGCTTGAGCAAGGGCGTCAGCGTGCTCGATTCCAGCGCCAGCGCGTCGGCGATCCGGCCGACGGTCTGGGAGTCCTCGCGCCACAGGACATTGAGCACGAGGTACTGGGGATAGGTCAGCCCCAGTTCGTCGAGGAGCGGCTTGTAGACGCGCTGGACGGCCATTCCGGCCGAATAGATGGCGTAGCAGAGCTGCTGGTCGAGCGGCAGCGGCGGGTTGGGCTTGGGCATCGGGGACCTCCTTCGATACGTCCGTAGCGCATCCGATCGCAAAAAGGAATATCGCGATAAGAATTATGCTGGACAGGTCCCCGCTCGCCTGCTAGTTCTTTTATCGCAATAAACGTTATCACCACATATAAAGGAGCTCACCATGTCCACCACCACCCGCCTTCTCGCAGCGACGGCCGCGGCCTTCGGAATGGCCGCCGCCGGCGCCGCCTACGCGGCCGACCGCATCCCGGACGCGCAGCAGACCCGCAACGTCGTCCTCGTCCATGGCGCCTTCGCGGACGGCTCCGGCTGGCGCGGCGTCTACGACCGGCTCACCGCCCGCGGCTACAAGGTCACGATCGTGCAGAACCCGCTGACATCGCTCGAAGACGACGTCGCCGCGACGAAGCGGGCGCTCGACCGCCAGGACGGGCCGGTCGTCCTGGTCGGCCACAGCTGGGGCGGAACGGTGATAACCGAGGCGGGGGGCCATCCGCAGGTCCGCAGCCTGGTCTACGTCTCCGCGCTGTCGCCGGACGCCGGCGAGACCACCGCGCAGCAGTATGACGGCTTCACCACCCCGCCCGAATTCGTCCTCGACATCGGCGCGGACGGCTTCGGCTTCATCAGGCCGGAAGCCTTCGCCGCAGGGTTTGCCGCCGACGCCAGCGAGGCCGATGCGGCCTTCCTGCGGGATTCGCAGGTGCCGATCGCCATGTCCTCCTTCGGCACGACGCTCGCCAACGCCGCATGGCGGCAGAAGCCGAGCTGGGCGGTGATCGCGACCGACGACAAGGCCTTCGACCAGAAGATGCTGCACGCGATGGCCGAGAGGATCGGCGCGACGGTGACGGAAGTCGCCGCCAGCCACGCCGTGTTCATGACGCAGCCGGACGTCGTGGCAGACGTCATCGACGAGGCGGCGCGGGGCGCCGATCAGGCCGCGCGCTGATTGGGCCGGGCCTCGGCCCCGGCGACTGATGAACCTGATCCGGCGCGGACGCCCCGCGCCGGACGGATCAGGGCTCGGCCGCTAGCCGGCCAAGCCGCCGGCTCCCGATAAAAAAAAGACGATCGAAAGGAACCAGACCATGCTTGCCACCACGCAGTTCGAACCCGTTGCCGAGCACTCCGGCGTCGATACGCGCCAGGTCGATCTCCTCATCGCCTGGCTGACCGACGGCGCACGGTCGGCAACGAGCACGCAGTCCTTCGTCGAGGAGCTGTGCCGGCGGCTGGTCGCCGCCGGCCTTCCGCTCGACCGCTTCGGCCTCTTCATCAACACGCTGCATCCCAACGTCGCCGCCCGCCGGTTCCTGTGGACCGGGGCCGAGGGCGTCACGATGCAGGAAGGGCCGATCAGCCTGTTCTCGCAGGACCAGTACCTGAAGAACCCGCTTCCCCTGGTCACCGCGCGCCAGACGTCGGTCCGGCGCATGCTGACCAGCCCGGCCGCACTGAGCGAATTCACCATCCTGGGCGAACTTCGCGACGAGGGCTTCACCGACTACCTCGCCCAGCCGCTGATCTTCACGACCGGAGAAACGCATGCGGCGACCTTCTCGACCAGGCATCCGGCCGGCTTCTCCGCCGAGCATCTCGCCGCGCTGGAGCGGGTGCGCCAGCCGCTCGCGCGGATCGTGGAGGCCCATCTGCTCAGGATGAACGCCGCCTGCATCATCTCGACCTATGCCGGTCGCGGCAGCGGGATGCAGATCCTGCAGGGTCGCGTCCACCGCGGCGATGGCGAGGAGATCGCTGCTGCCATCCTCTTCGCCGACCTGATCGGCTTCACCGACCTGTCGAACACCCTGACCGGCCAGCAGATGGTGGAGACGCTCAACGACGCCTTCGACGTCGTCGTGCCCCTGGTCGCGGCGAATGGCGGGGAAATCCTGAAATTCCTCGGCGACGGCTTCTTCGCCATCTTCCCCTACGACGAGGACCGGCGGATCGACGCCGCGGTGCGGTCTGCGCGCCAGACCATCATGGAAAGCGAGGAGAGGCTCGCCGAAGCGCCGGTCGGCAAGGAGGTCGCCTTCCGCTGGGCGCTGCATGCCGGCCGCTTCCACTACGGCAACATCGGCGGCGCCGGCCGGCTCGACTTCACCGCCATCGGCAGGCCCGTCAGCTATGCGGCGCGGCTGCTTTCGGCCGCCTCGGACCTGTCGCTCAGGCACGTCGCCTCAGCAGCTGTCGCGGAGTACCTGTGCACGGCACCGCAGGTCACGGCCGAGGTGGAGTTCAAGGGGTTTGCGGGCAGGCAGAAAATCTACTCCTGCTGAAGGGAAAGCCGCGGTCGCCGCAGCCGGTTCAGGGTGGCGGGCGCGCCGGGAAACGGGCGCCGGCTCCTGCATCTCGTCACTCCATCCGGCCCGGCACGATCCGCGGTCAGTTGCGTCGCCGGGCTGACGGCGCTTTCCTTATGGCGCTTCGCGCTCGCCACGCGGCTCGGCGTGATACCGATCAGCTTCCTCTTCGCGTTCTTCGGCGACGAGTTCGTGTTGGGCGGTCCAGCCGGAATGATCGCGATCGCCGCCCCGATCGGGGGCATGACACTCCTGCCGATCGGGCTGAGGCTTCTGTGGAGCCGATACAGGCGCTGAATCGCCTTGGCGGACCGAAAACCGTCGGATCGGCCGGATCGCGAAACTTCCCCGTTGTGCCTTGCGGCCACGGCCGACGAACGGAAGGGTGATTGGACCGTGAAGTGCGAGGATGCTCCCATGCGACCCCAAACGGATCAAGACCGGGAGGCGTGACGTGCGATCCCTGATCGGAACCCTGCTGCTGGCCGCCTGCGTCATCGTCGGCCAGGGCACCGCCCGGGCCGCCCCCCAGGACTGGACGAGCGAAGGCTGGAAGACGGACTTCACGCGCATGTCGGTGCCGGCAGAGGACATCCTATCGGGCGGTCCGCCGCGCGACGGCATTCCCTCGATCGACGATCCGGCCTTCCTGCCCGCGGCGCAGGTGACCGGAGTGGCCGATCGCGAGCCGGTCATCCAGTTCGGCATCGGCGCGGACGTGCGGGCCTATCCGCTGCGCGTCCTGACCTGGCACGAGATCGCCAACGACGTCGTGGGCGACCGGCCCGTCGCCGTAACCTACTGCCCGCTCTGCAATGCCGCGATCGTCTTCGACCGCATGCTCGGCGGACGCGTGCTCGAATTCGGCACGACAGGCAAGCTGCGCAACTCCGACCTGGTCATGTACGACCGGCAGACCGAGAGCTGGTGGCAACAGTTCACGGGCGAGGCGATCGCAGGCGACCTGACCGGGCAGGAGCTCAGGATCCTGCCGTCGCGCATCGTCGCTTTCGGTGCGTTCCGGGCAGCCCATCCACGGGGACCGGTGCTGGTTCCCAACGATCCGGGCTTTCGCGATTACGGCCGCAATCCCTATGCCAGCTACGACATGGCAACCGTGCCGTTCCTCTACAGAGGCGAGCTCCCCGACGGCATTCCGGCCATGGCCAGGGTGGTGGTGGTCCGAACCGTCGGCGTTCCCCTCGTCGTCACGCTCGAATCGGTTCGATCGAACGGCTACGAGAAGGACGGCTACCGGATCGTCTTCGAGGGCGGCGTGGCGTCGGCGCTGGACGCCTCGCGGATCGCCGACGGGCGCGACGTCGGCACGGTGCGCGTCACGAAGGACGGCCAGGACGTCGCCCACGACATCACCTTCGCCTTCGTCGCCCACGCCTTCCATCCGGAGGCAGGCATCGTCGACGAGTAGGTGCGTTCCTTTCGTGGCTGTGCAGGGCTGCGCCCGCACGATCGGTGCGATCCGTCATCGGGGTCCTGCCGCAACGAAGTCGTGAACCGTCGTGACATGCGCAATCGGAACGATCACAGGCGACAGCGGCTTTCGGTCCGCAACGGAGCAACAGGAGCCCCAGCATGAAGATCCTATTCGCAGGCGCGGCTTTTGCCGCCATGGTTCTGACGGCGAACGCGCAGGACCTCGTCCAGCGCGACAGTGCGTTCAGCGTCCCGGAGACGGCCGATCGTCTCGTCGCGGCGGCGGAAGGCGCCGGCGCAACCGTCTTCGCGCGGATCGACCATGCCAAGGGCGCGCGATCGATCGACGCCGAACTCGATGACATGCAGGTTGTGATCTTCGGCAACCCGGCGATCGGCACGCCGATCATCGCCGCTGCGCCGACGGCCGGCCTCGACCTCCCCTTGCGCGTCCTCATCTACGACGACGGCGGCCAGACCCGCATCGCCTACGAGGATCCCCGCACGTTGCGCGATCGGCGCAATGTGGACGGCGCGGACGAGGCGTTCGGGGCGATGACGAAGGCGCTGGAGCGGCTGACGACCCGCGCCGCGACCGAGTAGATCCAGCACTGGTGCCAAAACCAACGCCGGGGCCGAAGGAGACGTAGCCGGCCACTAGGTACCCGGCCTTCTCCGTCCCGGCTTCCGAATCTGAGCGACCGACCGACGGCTCGACCCGAACCCGGCAAAGCGGCCAGTTTCCTGAAACGGCCCGCTCGCATCGCAGCCTTCGTTCAGTCCTACGGCAGCACCTCGACGGCTGCATCGATCTGCGCCTGACCTTGCCGTTTGGAGCGTCCCCTCCCCGCTCAATCCCCGAACAGCAGCGACACCTTGCCCCCTGCATGCCGCTCCAGGCGGCCGGCGAGGTCGAGTTCCAGCAGCACCATGAACACCTGCGCGGGGTGCAGGCCGGTGTGGCGGATGATTTCGTCGATGGCGGTGGGGGTGGTGCCGAGGCATTCGACGACGCGGGCGCGGTCGCCGTCGTCGGGCTGGCGCGTGGCGGTGAAGTCGGGCGGCTCTTCCAGCGAGGTCGCCGGCGGCAGCGGCGCGCCGATCAGCGGCGCCAGCTGTTCGAGGATGTCGCGGGCTTCCGTGACCAGCGTCGCGCCGTCCTTGAGCAGCCCGTTGGTGCCGGCCGCGCGCGGATCGAGCGGCGAGCCGGGGACGGCGAAGACCAGCCGGCCCATCTCGGCCGCCAGCCGCGCCGAGATCAGCGAGCCGGAGCGCAGGGCGGCCTCGACCACGACGAGGCCGTGCGACAGGCCGGCGATGATGCGGTTGCGGCGCGGAAAGTCGCGCGCCCGCGGCTCCCAGCCGAGCGGCATCTCGGAGATCGCGGCGCCGCCGCGGCGGGTGATCTCGGCGAGCAGCGGCAGGTTCTCGGGCGGATAGGGCCGGTCGATGCCGCCGGCCAGCACCGCGATCGTGCCGGTTCCGAGGCTGCCCTCGTGGGCGGCGGTGTCGATGCCGCGCGCGAGGCCCGAGACCACCGCATAGCCCTCGCGGCCGAGTTCGGCGGCAAAGCTGCGGGCGATCTTGATGCCGGCGAGCGATGCGTTGCGGGCGCCGACGATCGCCACCGGCGGCAGCTGGAACACCGCCGGCTCGCCCAGCACCGTCACCAGCGGCGGCGGCAGGTCCATCATCCGTAGGAGCGGCGGATAGTCCGGCTCGCCGAGCGCGATCAGCCGCGCGCCGAGCCGGGCCAGCGCGTCGAGTTCGGCCTCAGCCTCCTCGACGCTGCAGATGCGCGGCAGGCGCTGGGCGCCGCCCGCGCGGATCAGTTCCGGCAGGCGCTCGATGGCCTTCTCGGCCGAACCGAAGCGGTTGATCAGGTCGCGGAAGGTCGCCGGGCCGACATTGTCGGTGCGGATCAGGCGCAGCCAGTGGAGCCGCTGCCGGTCTCCGAGCAGCCGGGGCCCAGAGACCGGCCCGGGGGTCATCCCTTGGCCCCGATCCGCGATTCGGTTCCCGACAGGAGCCGGCGGATGTTGGCGCGGTGCTTGACGAAGACGATGAGGCTCAGGAGCACGAAGAGTTCCGCTGCCCGGCCGAAGCCGAGGATGTAGAGCGCCACCGGCACGGCGACGGCCGCGACCAGGGCGGCGAGCGAGGAGTAGCGGGTGAGGAAGGCGACCGCGAGCCAGGCGGCGGCAAAGACCAGAGCGCCCTGCCAGGCCACCGCGACCAGCACGCCGAGATAGGTCGCCACCCCCTTGCCGCCCCTGAAGCCGAGCCAGACCGGGTAGAGATGGCCGAGGAAGGCGCCGAGGCCGGCGATCAGCGCGTGGTCGGGCCCGATCAGGCCGGCGAGAAGCACGGCCGCCGTGCCCTTCAGCGCGTCGAGCAGCAGCGTCGCCGCGGCGAGCTTCCTGTTGCCGGTGCGCAGGACGTTGGTGGCGCCGATGTTGCCGGAGCCGATCTTGCGCACGTCGCCCAGGCCCGCCGCCCGGGTGAGCAGCAGCCCGAAGGGAATGGAGCCGAGGAGATAGCCGAAGACGAGGGCGGCGAGGAGCGTGGGCAGGGCGAGCTGCCAGCTGTTCGGATCGGGCATCGGCACTCCTGCGCCGGCCGAGGGCGACCCTCGCCGGCCTCTATGCTGCGGTGAAGATTGTGCGGCCCGCCACCAGCGTTTGCAAGACCCGGCCCTGCAGCCGCGCGCCTTCGAAACAGGTGTTTTTCGACCGCGAGCGGATCCCGGCCTCGCGCACCACCCAGGGCTCGTCGAGATCGACGAGGATCAGGTCCGCCGGGCTGCCGGGCCTGAGCGTGCCGCCCGGCAGGCCGAAGAGCTTCGCGGGGGCCGTGGAGAGCAGTTCGACCAGACGCAGCAGCGGCACGTCGCCATTGTGGTGCAGCCGGAGCGCGACCGAAAGCAGCGTCTCCAGCCCGATCGCGCCGTCGGCGGCATCGGCGAAGGGCAGCCGCTTGGTGTCGACGTCCTGCGGGTCGTGCGAGGAGACGATGATGTCGATCGTGCCGTCGCGCACGGCCTCCACCATGGCCAGCCTGTCCTCCTCCGCGCGCAGCGGCGGCGACAGGCGGAAGAAGGTGCGGTACTCGCCGACGTCGTTCTCGTTGAGAGACAGATGGTTGATCGAGATGCCGGCGGTCACCCTGGCGCCGTCGTTCTTGGCCCGGGCCACCGCGCCGGCCGACAGCGAGGTCGAGATCTTGGCGGCGTGGTAGGCGCTGCGGGTCAGGCGCGCGAGCAAAAGGTCGCGCTCGAGCGGGATAGCCTCGGCCTCGCGCGGGATGCCGGGCAGGCCGAGCCAGCTTGCGAACAGCCCCTCGTTCATGACGCCCGCGCCCGCGAGATCGGCGTCCTGCGTCTCGTTGGCGACGACCGCGCCGAAATCGCGCGCATAGGTCAGCGCCCGGCGCATGACCAGCGGGCTGCGGATGGAGTTGCGCCCGTCGGTAAAGGCCACCGCGCCGGCTTCGCGCATCAGGCCGAACTCGGTGAGTTCCTGGCCTTCGAGATGACGCGTGACGGCGGCGGCCGGATGGATGTTGATCGCGGCCGTGTCGCGCGCGGTGCGCAGCACGAACTCGACCAGCGACACCTCGTCGATGATCGGGTTGGTGTCGGGCATCATGACCAGCGAGGTGACGCCGCCGGCCGCGGCCGCAGCACTGGCGGACGCGATGGTCTCGCGGTGCTCGCCGCCCGGCTCGCCGATGAAGACGCGGCCGTCGACGAGGCCGGGCAGCACCGCCCTGCCCCGGCAATCGATCACGGTCGCACCCTCCGGCACGCCCTGGTTCAGGGCGGAGGCGCCGGCGGCGGCGATCGCGCCGTCGACGACGATCACCGTGCCGCGCTCGTCCAGCCCGCGCGCGGGATCGACCACGCGCGCATTGGCAAAGACCGTGGTGCCGATCGCGGGCGCCCTCATGCGCGGCCCTCCGGATCGCGGCGCGGATCGAGCAGTGCTTCCATCACGGCCATGCGAACCGCCACGCCCATCTCCACCTGTTCCTGGATGACGCTCTGCGGCCCGTCGGCGATCTCCGACGCGATCTCCACGCCGCGGTTCATCGGGCCTGGATGCATCACCAGCGCGCCGTCGTTGGCAGCCTTCAGCTTCTCGGCATCGAGGCCGAAATAGCGGAAATACTCGCGCACCGACGGCACCATGGCACCGGTCATGCGCTCGCGCTGCAGCCTGAGCATCATGACGACGTCGACGCCCTTCAGCCCCTCGGCCATCGAATTGTAGACGGTCACGCCCATGTCGCGGATGCCGGACGGCAGCAGCGTCGAAGGCGCCACGACCCGTACCGCAGCCCCCAGCGCGTTGAGCAGGATGATGTTCGACCGCGCCACGCGCGAATGCAGGATGTCGCCGCAGATCGCCACGGTCAACCGGCCGATCTGCCCCTTCGCACGTCGGATGGTCAGCGCGTCGAGCAGCGCCTGGGTCGGGTGCTCATGCGCGCCGTCGCCGGCATTGACCACCGAGCAGCCGACCTTCTGGGCAAGCAGCGCGGCGGCCCCGGCCGAGGAATGCCGGATGATCAGGATGTCGGGCCGCATGGCGTTGAGCGTCATGGCGGTGTCGATCAGCGTCTCGCCCTTCTTCACCGACGAACTCGCCACCGACATGTTCATGACGTCGGCGCCGAGCCGCTTTCCCGCGAGTTCGAAGGAGGACTGGGTGCGGGTGGAGGCCTCGTAGAAGAGGTTGATCTGCGTGCGGCCGCGCAGCGTCGACGTCTTCTTCTCGGGCTGGCGCGAGATCGCCACCGCCTTCTCGGCCCGGTCGAGCAACAGCTCGATGTCGCCCGGCGACAGGTCCTTGATGCCGAGCAGATGCCGGTGCGGATAGATCGGGAAGGCCGGGTCAGATGTCATGTCGAGACGGTCTCATAGGGCCATGCGCCTGCCCCCGCAAGCGCTGCGGAACGGGCGGCGACATTCTCCCCAGTCGAATTCCGTCAGGTCGTCGACAGCGTCCGCCGCACCGCGTCCTTCCAGCCCCTGACCTTGCGCTTGCGCTCGGCGGCGTCCATCGCCGGCTCGAAGCGGCGGTCGAGCGCCCACTGGCGCGAGAATTCCTTCGCATCCGGCCAGACGCCGGCCTTCGAGCCCGCGAGCCAGGCGGCACCCAGCGCGGTGGTCTCGAGGATTTTCGGCCGGTCGACCGGCGCGTCGATGATGTCGGCCAGCCGCTGCATCGCCCAATTCGAGGCGACCATGCCGCCGTCGACCCGCAGCACCGTGCTCGCCGCGACGCCCCTCGCGTCCTTGCCCATCGCGTCGAGCAGGTCGCGGGTCTGGAAGGCGACCGATTCGAGCGCAGCGCGGGCGAATTCCGCCGGCCCCGTATTGCGGGTCAGCCCGAACATCGCGCCGCGCGCGTCCGGATCCCAGTGCGGCGCGCCAAGCCCCACGAAGGCCGGCACCAGATAGACCTCCTGGCCGTCGTCGGCCTGTGCGGCCAGTTCGCCGCTGTGCTCGGCCTTGCCGATCACCTTGATGCCGTCGCGCAGCCACTGCACCGCGGCACCCGCCACGAAGATCGAGCCTTCCAGCGCATAGGTCGTCCGGCCGTCGAGCCTGTAGGCGATCGTCGAGAGCAGCCGGTTCTTGGAGCGGACGAGGTCCTCACCGGTGTTGAGCACGGCAAAGCAGCCCGTGCCGTAGGTCGACTTGATCATGCCGGGCGCAAAGCAGGCCTGGCCGATGGTGGCCGCCTGCTGGTCGCCGGCGACGCCGAGGATCGGGATCGCCGCGCCGAACAGCGCGGGATCGGTCGCGCCGAAATCGTCGGCGCAGTCCTTCACCTGCGGCAGCATGGCGGCCGGGATGTCGAGGATCTTCAGGAGCTCGGCGTCCCAGCGGTTCTTCGCGATGTTGTAGACCAGGGTGCGGGAGGCGTTGGTGGCGTCGGTGACGTGGCTTGCCCCGCCTGTCAGCCGCCAGATGAGAAAGCTGTCGATCGTGCCGGCGAGCAGTTCGCCCTTCTCGGCGCGCTTGCGGGCGCCCTTCACGGTGTCGAGCAGCCAGGCGAGCTTGGTGCCGGAAAAATAGGGATCGAGCAGCAGGCCGGTCTTCTTGGAAAAGATCTTCTCGTGGCCGGCCTTCTTGAGCTTCTGGCACATCGCCGCCGTGCGCCGGTCCTGCCAGACGATGGCGTTGTGGATCGGCGCGCCGGTCGCCTTGTCCCACACCACCACCGTTTCGCGCTGGTTGGTGATGCCGATGGCGGCGATGTCGCTCGCCGTCAGCTTCGCCTTCTTCAGCGCGCTCTTCACGGTGGACACCACGCTGTCCCAGATCGCCTCCGGATCGTGCTCCACCCAGCCGGAGGCCGGGTAGATCTGCGGGAACTCCTGCTGGCCGACGGCCACGACCGTCATGTCGGCGTCGAAGACGATCGCCCGCGACGAGGTGGTGCCCTGGTCGATCGCCAGGATGAAGGAACCCATGTCGTCATGCCTCCCTGACACGTCGCGGGAGACTGCCGGTCTCCCGCTGCTCGGGCCGCGGCCGGCAGTGCGCTCATCGCGACCCGTCCGCCCCTCCCCGGCAGATGACTAAAGTGAAAACCAATCGAATGTCAAACGCGCGCAAAGGAACCGCGCTCTGCCGGCTACCTCCCGGTCTCGATCAGCCGCACCTCCGCCTCGGCGCAGATCGCGCGGATCGGCTCGACGTCGCAGCGGTCGGTGATGAAGGTGTTGACCTGCGACAGGTGGCCGATCCTGACCGGCGCCGTGCGTTCGAACTTGGTACCGTCGGCCACCAGGATCACGTGCCGCGCATTGGCGATGATCGCCTGCGCCACCTTCACCTCGCGGAAGTCGAAGTCCAGCAGCGCGCCGTCGTGATCGATCGCCGAGGCGCCGATGACGGCATAGTCGACCTTGAACTGACGGATGAAGTCGACCGCCGCCTCGCCGACGATGCCGCCGTCGGAGCCGCGCACCACGCCGCCGGCGATCACCACTTCGATCGAGGGGTAGATCCGCATCCGGTTCGCGACGTTGATGTTGTTGGTGATGACCATCAGGCCATTGTGGTCGAGCAGCGCCTTCGACACCGACTCGGTGGTCGTTCCGATGTTGATGAACAGCGAGGCATTGTCGGGGATCAGTCGCGCCGCCGCCCGGCCGATCGCCTCCTTCTCGTCTGCCGCGATCTTGCGCCGCGCCTCGTACTCCATGTTCTCGATGCCGGAGGGAAACAGCGCGCCGCCATGCACGCGCGTCAGCAGACGCTGGTCGCACAGGTCGTTCAGGTCCTTGCGGATGGTCTGCGGCGTGACCCCGAAATGCTGCGCGAGGTCCTCGACGAGGACGCGCCCCTGTTCCTTCGCCATCTCGATGATGGCCGAATGCCGCGGCGACAGGAACATGCTCCCCCCTTCTTTCGTTTTATTTTCCTCTACAGAAAAACGAAAGCGGCGCCTTGGCAAGCGATTTCTCGTGCCCGTCCAGTGGGCCGCCCTCACCCCCCGGCCGACATCTCCCGCGCCGCCGACAGGATCGCGTCGAACGCCTCGGCGATATCCGCCTCCGTCGCGTCGAACTGGCCGGCCTGGAAGCGGATCGCCACGGCGCCGTCCACCCGTGTCTGGGTGAGGTAGATCCGACCGGCGTCGTTGATGCGGTTGACGAGGTCGATGTTGTGCCGGTCGAGGTCGGCAGCGCCCTTGGGGCAATGCCGGAAACTGAACAGCGACAGCATCGGCTCCGTCACCAGTTCGAACTCCGGCTCGCTGCCGATCCGGCGGGCCAGGCCCTGCGCCCACGCGACGTGGTTGCGGATCATCCCGCGCAGTCCCTCCAGCCCGTGCGCCCGCATCAGGAACCAGAGCTTCAGCGCGCGGAACCGGCGGCCGAGCGGGACGGTCCATTCGGAATAGTTGATCAGGCCGTCCTTGCCGTGCGTCTTGAGATATTCCGGCTGGATCGCCAGCGTTCGGACCAGGCTGTCGGGATCGCGCAGGAAATGCGTCGAGCAGTCGAACTGCGCGCCCAGCCACTTGTGCGGGTTCAGCACGACCGAATCGGCCTCCTCGACGCCCTTCCAGAAGGTGCGGAACTCCGGGCAGATCATCGCCGAGCCGGCCCAGGCGGCGTCGACATGGACGTAGAGCCCGTGGCGTTTGGCCACCGCACAGATGGCTCCGAGATCGTCGGTGGCCCCGACGCTCGTTCCGCCCACGCAGGCGATGACGCCTGCAGGCAGATGGCCGGCGGCCACGTCGGCCTCGATGGCGCGTTCGAGCGCCTCGGCGTCCATGCGGCGCGACGCGCCCTCGGTCGGGATGCGCACCAGGTTCTCCTGGCCGACACCGGAGACCCAGATGGCGCGGTCGATCGAGGTATGGACCTGGTCGGACGAGTAAATCCTGATCCGCTTCTGTCCGGGAAGGCCATGGCTGTTGCCCTTCCAGTCGAGCGCGCGCTCGCGCATGACCAGGACCGCCGACAGCGTCGCCGACGAGGCCGAGTCCTGGATCACGCCGACGAAGCCGTCCGGCAGGCCCAGCGCCTGGCGCAGCCAGTCGAGCACCTTCGTTTCGAGTTCGGTGGCGGCAGGCGAGGTCTGCCAGAGCATGCACTGCGCGGCCATCGCCGTGACCAGATACTCCGCCACGACGGAGACGGGTGCCGCGTTGGCCGGGAAATAGGCGAAGAAGCGGGGATGCTGCCAGTGCGTCATGCCCGGCACGATGGTGGTCTCGAAGTCGGCGAAGATCGCTTCCATCGCCTCCGGCGTCTCCGGCGGCGCTGCGGGGATGGCCGAAGCGATCTGTCCCGGAACGGTCTGGGCCCGCACGGGGCGGTCGCGCAGGCTCTCGCGATAGTCCGCGCCCCATTCCGCCGCCTTCACCGACCACTGCCGGAACGCTTCGCTGTCCATGTCGTCTCCCCGCTGCCAATGCTCGGATTACCTACCGCGCGGCAGGCGCGGCTGTCACCCGAAAGTGCGCGCTGGGCCATTTCCCATCCGCAGGACGATCGTCTATGCCTTTGTGGGACACGGCGCCGCATCGTCCGCGGCGGGATGGCAGGAGAGCGCGACCCGACGGATGAAACCCTCCCGATCGAACTGCCCCGACGATCTCCTGATCCCGCGCGACACCAACCGCTCGCTGCCGATCGCCCTCCTGCGCGCCCGCGAAGCGGTCATGTCGCATTTCAGGCCGCTGCTCGCCGCGCACGACATCACCGAGCAGCAGTGGCGCGTGGTGCGCACGCTGGGCGAATCCGGCGCCCTCGACGCGACCGAACTCGCCGCACGCGCCTGTCTGCTTGCACCGAGCCTCACCCGCATCGTCCGGACGCTGGAAGACCGCGGCTTCGTCACCCGTGAACGCGACGCGACCGATGCGCGGCGCGCCGTCATCCGGATCACGACGAAGGGACTGGACTTCATCCGCGAGGTCACGCCGGCCAGCCGGGCGATTTACGCGGAGATGGAAGCGAAGCTCGGTCGCGAGCGGATCGAGGCGCTGCTCGACATGCTGCAGGACCTCAACGGGCTCGGCGCCGGCAACGGTTCATGACATGGAGAAGTCGGGCAGGCTGCCGAAGGCCGTCCGCAGCGCGTTCGACCATCCGTCCGAGATCGTCCTGAAATAGGGATCGTCGTTGGTGATCCGCTTCTGGAAACCGATCTCGAAGCTGTCGCGCTCGTAGAACAGCATGTCGAGCGGCATGCCGACCGACAGGTTCGACTTGAGCGTCGAATCGAACGACACCATCAACAGCTTGGCCGCTTCCTCGAAGCTCATCTTCCGGTCATAGGCGCGGATCAGGATCGGCTTGCCGTACTTGGCCTCGCCGATCTGGAAGAAGGGCGTGTCCGAACCGGCCTCGATGAAATTTCCCTCCGGGTAGATCATGAAGAGCCTGGGCTCCGAGCCCTTGATCTGCCCGCCGAGAATGAAGGAGGCACCGAAGGCGTCCTGGCTCTGCCCCGCAGGCGCCGAACTGGCGATCACCTCCTTGACCAGATTGCCCACCACGCGGGCGGTCTGGAACATGGACGGCGTCTCGAGCAGCGACGGCATGCGCTCCGACGGCGCCTTCGAACGCTCGTCGAGCAGGCTGACCACCGCCTGTGTCGTCGCCAGGTTGCCGGCAGCCAGGAGCACGATGACGCGCTCGCCCGACTTGGACCAGGTGAACATCTTTCTGAACGTCGAAATGCTGTCGATACCCGCGTTCGTCCGGGTATCGGACATGAACGCAAGTCCGTGATCGAACTTGATGCCAACGCAATAGGTCATGATAGCGAATCGGCCCGATTTCCCCCGGGCGTCACTACTGCTCGACGGTGACGGAGACCGCAAGCCGTTCCTCGCCGCTGCCATGACGGATTCCCGAGACTGGCACGGCGTCGCGATAGTCGCGTCCGGTCGCAAGCCGCACATAGCGGTCGTCGGGGCACATGTCGTTGGAGGGGTCGAAGCCGACCCAGCCGAGCTGCGAGACATGGGCTTCCGCCCAGGCATGGCTCGCGGCCTCCTCGGGCGCGTCGCCGGAGTAGAGATAGCCGCTGATGTAGCGTGCCGGGAAGCCGAGCGCACGGGCGGCGGAAACGAACACGTGGGCGTGATCCTGGCAGACGCCCGACTTCCGCTGCAGCGCCTCCTCCGCATCGGTGGCGGAATCGGTCGTTCCCTTGACGTAGGCGATCTGCGACGCGACCGTCGCCATCAGCGCGTGGAGGCGTTCCAGTTCGCTGTCCGCGTCGATCGAGGCGACGAGAGCCGCCACACCCTCGCCGGGCATGGTCAGCGGTGTCGGCGCCTTGAACAGCCACAGCGGCGCAAAGCCGCGGTGGAGGCCGGTGACGCCCGTGGTGTCGACGACGTCCACTTCGCCGCGCACCTCGACCACGATGGCGTGCGGACCGCCCTCGGCGCTGATCAGGATGGTCTCGTTGCCGAACTGGTCGACGAAGCGCACCTCCTCGCGCGCGCCCTCGATGGCAAGCGACCACGAGCGCACGGTCTGGGCGCCGCCGCTGTAGGGCGTCAGGCGCAGCCGCTGCAGCGCATAGCCGAGCGGCGCCTCGTAGCTATACTCTGTCCGATGGATGATCTTGAGCCGCATGGGTCCTTCCGGCTTCAGTAGAAGCGGTAGTTCTGGGCGATCTCGTTGCCCAGGCGGTTGTTGTCGCCGATGAAGTCGGTCAGGAACTCGTGCAGCCCCTGGTCGAAGATGTCCTTGACCGCGCTCACCTTGAGCCTGCCCAGGATCGCCTCGGCGGTGTCCTGGCAGGGGTGGCGAACGCCGTACTCGCTGGCCAGGAAACCCAGGCTCTCGGCGATGTTGCGATAGCAGAAGGCCAGCGAGCGCGGCATGCGGCCGTTGAGGATGAGGTAGTCGGCGATCAGCGTCGGCTTGTACTCCGCGTCGTAGACCCAGCGGTAGGACCGGTGCGCCGACACCGAACGCAGGATCGATTCCCACTGGTAGTTGTCGAGCGTCGAGCCAACCCACGAGACCGAGGGCAGGAGCACGTAGTACTTCACGTCGAGGATGCGGGCGGTGTTGTCGGCCCGCTCCACGAAGGCGCCGATCTGCGAGAAGTCGAAGATCTCGTTGCGCAGCATGGTGCCGTGGAAGGCGCCGCGGATCAGCGCCGTCTCGCGCTTGATGGCGTCGAGCACCTTGGGCAGGTCGCGGCCGTCGATGGGCTGCGCCAGCATCCGCTTCATCGACATCCACGCCTCGTTGAGGCTCTCCCAGGTCTCGCGCGTCAGCGCCGTGCGCACCATGCGGCCGTTGTTGCGCGCCGTCTCCATCACCGACATCACGCTGCCGGGATTGGACGTGTCGCGCAGCAGGAAGTCCGACACGTTCTCGGCGGTGAAATCGGTGTGGCGCTCCTTGAAGGCGATCGAGGCGCCGGCACTCGCCACGATCGAAGCCCATTCCTCGCTCGGATCGGCGCTGCGCGTCAGCGCCAGCCGCAACCCCGCATCCACCAGCCGCGCCGTGTTCTCGCTGCGCTCGATGTAGCGGTTCATCCAGTAGAGGCCGTTGGCGGTGCGTCCGAGGAGCATGTCAGGCGGTCTCGCGATTCGCTGCTGCGGCGTTGGTCGAAGAGTGAGTGGTGAGTAGTGAGTAGTGAGTGGGGACAGGACCGGTGCCGCGTCCGTTCTCATCCGAGGAAGGAAAAGCAGCCGCGGAACGGCATTTGGAGACGAGGTCGTATTCGACTGGACTGGTCATCGTTCATCTTTTCTCTGAAGGCTTCGGATCATGCTCCGCAGCATTCGTCCTGTCTCATCGGCCTTCCCGAGAAGCGGCTCGCTTGTCGGGATGCTCAGGTAGTCAAGGCGGCCAGCTAGAATCACATGAGTCTCGAGTTCCTTCAGCGACCCCTGGGCGATGCGAAGGAACTGTATGAATGAGGCGCGACCATCGCGGCCGTAGCCCTCAGCAATGTTGGCGGGCACTGAGGCTGCGGCCCGGCGGATCTGGCTTGTCAATCCATAGACCTCTTCTCGGGGCAGTGACTTGGTCGCGGCGCAACAGGCCACCGCCAGTTCGATAGCGTATTGCCAAACAACGAGATCGCGATAGGTCCCGATTTCAAGTTTGCGCTCCGCACCCTCCATTGTTGCAGTCCCCTCCAACGACGTGGCGCCAACCCGACTTCAGAGCCCCAATCACTACTCACTACTCACTACGCACTCCCCACCACGCACTAGTCATCCAACACCCACGTATCCTTCGTCCCGCCGCCCTGCGAGGAGTTCACCACCAGCGAGCCTTCCTTCAGCGCCACGCGGGTCAGGCCGCCGGGCACGATCTGGATCTTGTCGGAAACGAGCACGAAGGGACGCAGGTCGACGTGGCGCGGCGACAGGCCGGCTTCGGTGAGGATCGGACAGGTCGAGAGCGACAGGGTCGGCTGGGCGATGTAGTTCTTCGGCCGCGCCTTGAGCTTGGCCGCGAAGGCCTCGCGCTCCTTCTTCGACGCCGCCGGCCCCACCAGCATGCCGTAGCCGCCCGAGCCGTGCACCTCCTTCACGACCAGTTCCTCGAGATGCTCCAGCACGTATTTGAGGCTGTCCTCCTCCGAGCAGCGCCAAGTCGGCACGTTGCCGAGCAGCGCCTTGCGGCCGGTGTAGAACTCCACGATCTCGGGCATGTAGGAATAGATCGCCTTGTCGTCGGAAATGCCGGTGCCAGGCGCATTGGCGATGGTGATGTTGCCGGCGCGGTAGACGTCCATGATCCCGGCGATGCCGAGCGCGGAATCCGGCCGGAAGGTCAGCGGATCGAGGAAATCGTCGTCGACGCGCCGGTAGAGCACGTCGATCTCCTTGTATCCCTCGGTCGTGCGCATCGCCACGCGACCGTCCACGACGCGCAGGTCCGAGCCCTCGACGAGCTCGACGCCCATCTGGTCGGCCAGGAAGGCGTGCTCGAAATAGGCCGAGTTGTAGATGCCGGGCGTCAGCACCGCCACGCGCGGCACGTCCTTGCGGCAGCCGTTCGGCCGCACCCGCGACAGCGACTGGCGCAGCAGCTGCGGATAGTTCTCGACCGGCCGCACCTTGACCTGCTGGAACAGCTCGGGGAAGAGCTGCATCATCGTCTCGCGGTTCTCCAGCATGTAGGAGACGCCCGACGGCGTGCGGGCATTGTCCTCCAGCACGTAGAACTCGTCCTCGCCGGTGCGCACGATGTCCACGCCGATGATGTGGGTGTAGACGCCGCCCGGCGGCTTCACGCCGATCATCTCGGGCAGGAAGGCCTCGTTGCCGGCGATCAGTTCCTTGGGAATACGCCCGGCGCGCAGGATCTCCTGGCGGTGGTAGATGTCGTCCAGGAAAGCGTTCAGCGCGACGACGCGCTGCTCGATGCCTTGCGTCAGCCGGCGCCACTCGCGGCCCGAGATGATGCGCGGCACGATGTCGAACGGGATCAGCCGTTCGGCGGCCTCCGTCTCGCCATAGACGTTGAAGGTGATGCCCGTCTTGCGGAAGACACGCTCGGCGTCCCCCGTCTTCTCGGTCAGTCGCGCCTTGTCCTGCGACTGCAGCCAACCGTCATAACCCTGGTACGGATCTCGCACGGTCGAACCGTCCGGCCGCATCTCGTCGAACGCTGTCACTGAGATACTCCCCTATGACGACCATTTCAGAGTGTTCGCCTGCGGAAATCAAGCGCAATCGCCCGTAAGCGCCTGTGAAAGGGACGATTTCCGGCGTTTGCCGAACAAAGCGGCAATTTGCCTCCGCGACTGCATTTTCGATGCGCAGCGATATCTTGCCGGGGTCGAACTCCGGACGGCATGAAACCGGAATCGCAACGGCACCGTATCTGCTATCGTCCGCGTCAGGCGGATTGCCGTGGCCACAGGAGGTTATCGCCATGCCGAGACTGATCGCCGTCGCCGCCCTCGGCGCCTTCCTCGCATCGGTGCCGGCTCAGGCCGGCGAAGCCGAGGTGAAGGCGGCGCAGGGCGTGATCCAGAACCAGTTCGAGGCCTTCCTCGCCGACGACGCGGCGCGCGCCTATTCCTTCGCCGCACCCAACATCAAGCGCTACTTCCCCACCGAGCAGTCCTTCATGTCGATGGTGGAGAGCGGCTACATGCCGGTGCGCCGCCCGCAGAGCTACGCCTTCGGCAAGTCGCAGGAGACGAGCTCGACCGCGATCATCCAGCAGGTGCTGCTGGTCGGGCCGGACGGCAAGACCTACGAGGCTGTCTATACGCTGGAGATGCAGCCGGACGGCTCGTGGCTGATCACCGGCGTCAGCATGCGCGCGTCGAACGCGCTCAGTACCTGAGCGACGAAGGCGTTCAGCACCTGACGCAGAGACCTACCCGGCCGAGGGCTGCGGCAGCAGCCCGAAAGCCTTCATCGCGAAGAGCGTGCCGGCGGCCACCGTGGCGCTCAGCACCGTTCCCCAGACGACGTCGACGACCGCGACGACGGGGTCGTAACCCTTGAGCACCGCGAGGTTGGTCGCGTCGTAGGTCAGGTAGCAGAAGAAGCCGAACAGGGCGCCGTTCAGCGCTGCCGCAAGAACGCTGTCCTGCGCCATGCCGACGCTGATCGCGAAGTAGACCAGGCCGCCGACATAGGCGAGATAGAAGACGGCGGCCACGCCCCAGCGCGGGTGGTCGAGCATGAGTTCGCCCATGCGCGAGGCGTAGAACCCGCGGGCCACGATGCCGAGCCAGATCGCGTCGATGATCAGGAAGATGACGACCGCGATGCCGTAGGCGGTGACGTATTTCATGGCGGGCTTCCTCCTCGCGGGGACCGCGACGCATGCGCGGTTCGGAAGCTGTTACGCAGTCAGAGCGCCGGGAGATCACCCTTTGCCCAAAGCTCCGCTGTCTCCGCCGCGAAATCGGCCATCCGGCCTGCCGAGATCGCCTCGCGGATGCCCTGCATCAGGCTCTGGTAATAGGCGAGGTTGTTCCAGGTGAGCAGCATGCCCGCCAGCGCCTCCTGCGACCGCACGAGGTGATGCAGGTAGGCGCGCGAATAGTCGCGGGCGGCCGGGCAGTCGCTTTCCTCGTCGAGCGGGCGGTGGTCTTCGGCGTGTCGGGCGTTGCGCAGGTTGATCTTGCCCCGCCGCGTGTAGGCGAGACCGTGCCGGCCGGCCCGGGTCGGCATCACGCAGTCGAACATGTCGACACCGCGCATCACCGACTTGACGATGTCGTCGGGCGTGCCGACGCCCATCAGGTAGCGCGGCTTCTCCGCCGGCAGCACCGGACAGGCGACGTCGAGCATGTCGAGCATCACCGCCTGCGGCTCGCCGACGGCAAGCCCGCCGACGGCATAGCCCTTGAGGTCCATTGCCTTGAGGGCAGAGGCAGAACGCTCGCGCAGCGCAGCAATATCGCCCCCCTGCACGATGCCGAACATCGCCTTGCCTGGCTGTTCGCCGAAAGCCACCTTGCAGCGGTCGGCCCAGCGCAGCGACAGTTCCATCGCGCGTTCGATCTCGGCGGGCTCGGCCGGCAGCGCCACGCATTCGTCGAGCTGCATCTGGATGTCCGAATCGAGCAGGCCCTGGATTTCGATCGAGCGTTCCGGCGTCATCTCGTAGGCGGCGCCGTCGACATGCGACTTGAAGGTGACGCCCTTCTCGGTGAGCTTCCTCAGCTGCGCCAGCGACATCACCTGGAAGCCACCCGAATCCGTCAGGATCGGATGCGGCCAGCGGGCGAATTCGTGCAGGCCGCCAAGCCGCGCCATGCGCTCGGCGCCCGGCCGCAGCATCAGGTGGTAGGTGTTGCCGAGGATGATGTCGGAGCCCAGCGCCCGGACCTGGTCGAGATACATGGCCTTGACCGTGCCGGCCGTGCCGACCGGCATGAAGGCCGGCGTGCGCACCACGCCGCGCGGCATCGAAATCTCGCCGCGGCGCGCCTTGCCGTCGGTCGCGAGCACGCGGAAGGTGAACTGGTCAGTCATGGGGTGGTCCCGGGTCGCCGATGTCAGTCGTCAGCGCGCAACAACAGCGATGCATCGCCATAGGAATAGAAGCGGTAGCCGCTGGCGATCGCATGGGCATAGGACGCGCGCATCGTCTCAAGGCCGCTGAAGGCCGAGACCAGCATGTACAGCGTCGAGCGCGGCAGGTGGAAATTGGTCATCAGCGCATCGACCGTGCGGAAGCGGTAGCCCGGCGTGATGAAGATCGAGGTGGCGTCCGACCAGGCGGTCAGCGTGCCGTCGGCGGCCGCAGCGCTCTCGAGCAGCCGCAGCGAGGTGGTGCCGACGGCGACGACGCGCCCGCCACGCGCCCGCACGGCGTTCAGCGCGTCTGCCGTCGCCTGGTTCACGTGGCCGATCTCGGCGTGCATCCTGTGGTCGGCGGTGTCGTCGGCCTTGACCGGCAGGAAGGTACCGGCCCCGACATGCAGCGTCACGAAGTGCCGCTCGATGCCCATGGCGTCCAGTTTCGCGAAAAGGTCGGGCGTGAAGTGCAGGCCGGCCGTCGGCGCCGCCACGGCCCCCTCTTCCCGCGCGTAGATGGTCTGATAGTCGACGAGGTCGCGCGCGTCCTGCGCCCGCTTCGAGGCGATGTAGGGCGGCAGCGGCATGTGCCCGACGGCATGCAGCGCCTCGTCGAGCAGCGGGCCGGCAAGATCGAAGACGAGCAGGGCCTCGCCCGCCTCCCCCTTCTCGGCCACCGTCGCTTCCAGCGCCCCCAGCATGCAGGCATTGCCGTCATGACCGAAGACGATCCTGTCGCCAGCAGCCACGCGCTTGGCCGGGCGCAGGAAGGCCTTCCAGCGGTCTGCGCCGACGCGCATGTGCAGCGTCGCGTCGACATGCGCCACCGCCTCGCCGCGCCGCCGCGTGCCCGACAACTGCGCCGGGATCACCCGCGTGTCGTTGAAGACCAGCGCGTCGCCGGGCCGGAGAAACGCCGGCAGGTCGCGCACGATGGCGTCTTCAACCCCTTCGCCCGGCCGCACGACGAGCAGGCGCGCGCTGTCGCGCGGCTCGGTCGGCCTGAGCGCGATGTTGCCCTCGGGCAGTTCGAAATCGAAGAGATCGACCCTCATCGGCGGCCACTCAGAACCGTCGGATCATCAGCGCGCCGGCGATCAGCAGCACCGCACCGGCGATACGGCCGAGCGTCAGTTCGCGCACGGCGACGCCGAGCAGGCCGACGCGGTCGATCAGCAGGCCCGCCAGCAATTGTCCGGCGACGACGAAGGCGATCAGCGCCGCGGCACCGAGCTTGGGCACCAGCACCACGACGCAGGTCACGTAGAACCCGCCGAGACAGCCGCCGACGACGAAGAGCCAAAGCGCCGGCGCGCGGAAATCGATCGCCGTGCCGTTCATCTTCGCCCAGCCTGCCGAAACGAGGCCGAGCACGATCGCCCCCGACAGGAAGGAGAAGGCCGCGGCCGCGACCGGCTGGCCGAGGCCGCGCGCAAGCGCGGAATTGACGGGCGCCTGCAGGGCGAGTGCCGCCCCGGCGATCATGCCGACGAAAGGCCAGATCACGCCCGCCATGGAGCGCATCACGCGTCGGCCGCGACTTTCATCGAGACGATCTTGTCGGGATCCTGCACCGGCTCGCCGCGCTTGATCTTGTCGACGTTCTCCATGCCTTCGATGACCTGGCCCCAGACCGTGTACTGGCGGTTGAGGAAGCCGGCATCGCCAAAGCAGATGAAGAACTGCGAGTTGGCCGAATTCGGGTTCTGGGCGCGCGCCATCGAGCAGGTGCCGCGGGCGTGGTTCATGTTGGAGAACTCCGCCTTCAGGTCGGGCTTGTCGGAGCCGCCCATGCCGGCACGCGCCGGATTGAACGATGCGCCGCCGGATTTGCCGAACTTCACGTCGCCGGTCTGGGCCATGAAGCCCTCGATGACGCGGTGGAACACCACGCCGTCATAGGCGCCTTCGCGGGCGAGTTCCTTGATCCGGCCGACATGGCCGGGCGCCAGGTCTGGAAACAGCTCGATGACGACGCTGCCCTTGGTCGTCTCCATGAGGAGAGTGTTTTCCGGATCCTTGATTTCAGCCATTTCTGGGCTCCCTTCGTTTGAGTTTCCTGCGGCGCGGCTTTCCTGCCGTTCGCCTGCTTACTGCGGGTCTGACGCGATGCGCGCGTCGATGATCCGGTCGGGGTCCTGGACGACGCCGTTGGCGGCACGTTCGCCGCGCTTGATCGCATCCACGGCATCCATGCCGCTCTCCACCTCGCCGACCACGGTGTAGCCGCCGTCGAGGTTCGGTGCGGGCGCGAACATGATGAAGAACTGCGAATTGGCCGAATTCGGATCCTGCGCCCTCGCCATGCCGACGATGCCGCGCAGGAACGGGGTTCGCGAGAACTCCGCCGGAAGATCGGGCAGCGACGACCCGCCGGTGCCGGCGCGGCGGGCGTTGAAGCCGTCCGCCATGTCGCCGAACTCCACGTCGCCGGTCTGGGCCATGAAGCCGTCGATGACGCGGTGGAAGGCGACGTTGTCGTAGGCGCCCTCGCGCACCAGCGTCTTGATCCGCTCGACGTGCTTGGGCGCAAGGTCGGGCCGCAGCGCGATCGTCACGTCGCCGTCCTTCAGCGTCAGGATCAGCGTGTTCTCCGGTTCGGCGGCGGCTGCCGAAAAGACGAGACCCGCCGATATGAGGCAGGCCGAGGCCAGCTGTTTGAGCAGCATTGCGTTTTCTCCCTGGAAACTGTCAGGCCTTGAACTTGGCGGCCAGTGCCAGTGCGACGGCCGCCGGGACGAAGGGGCGGATTTCGCCGCCCATCGCCGCGATCTGCCTGACGAGTGTGGCGGTAATGGTTCTGACCGAGGGACTGGCTGGAATGAACACGGTCTGCAGCTCCGGCGCCATGGTCTCGTTCATGCCGGCCATCTGCATCTCGTAGTCGAGGTCGGTCCCGTCGCGCAGCCCGCGGATCATGATCGTCGCACCATTGGCGCGCGCGGCGTCGATCAGCAGGCCGGAGAAGGAGATGATGCGCACCCGCCCCTCCTGCGCCCCGAGTTCGATGGAAGCCACCTCCTCGACCAGCGCCACGCGCTCCTCGAAGGTGAAGACCGGTGTCTTGCCGTGCTGGATGCCGATGGCCACGATGATCTCGTCGGCCACCGCCAGCGCGCCCTTCAGGACGTCCAGGTGCCCGTTGGTCAGCGGATCGAAGGACCCGGCATAGATGGCGACGCGCTTGCTCATTCCCGGCTTCTAGAGCGCCGGCGTCCCGATGGCAATCGCCACGGCATTCCATGTCCCGCTTGACGTTGCGTGACGACCCAAACGCTAAAACTCGAACCGAATGGTCATGGATCCGGCAACATTCCGGTTACCTTAAACGGATTGGTAACGACGTCGGCCTACCGTCTGACCCCATGTCGTGGCGGCACGCGTGCCGCTGAAAATCGAACAACAAGAATTCGAAGGTGCAACGTGCGTCAGTCGAACGGTATCCCCAGAACCCTTCTCGCCGCTCCCAAATTCCTCATGATCCTGGCTATCGCGGCCATCACGGCCCTGTCGTCCGCGCCGGCCCGCGCCGCCGACTATGCCGGCATCGTGATCGACGCCAACACCGGCAGGACCCTCTACGAATCCTCCGCCGATTCCGCCCGCTATCCGGCGTCGCTCACCAAGATGATGACCCTCTACATGGTGTTCGAGGCGCTCGACGCCGGGCGCATCCGCAAGGATAGCCGCGTCCCCTTCTCGGCGCATGCCGCCGCCCAGCCGCCCACGAAGATCGGCGTCCGCGCCGGCAATTCGGTGACGGTCGAGACCATCATCTACTCGCTGGTCACCAAGTCGGCCAATGATGCCGCAGCGGCGGTGGGCGAGCTTCTCGGCGGGACCGAGTCCGGCTTCGCCCGGCAGATGACGGCCAAGGCACGCCAGCTCGGCATGTCCAACACCACGTTCCGCAATGCGTCGGGCCTTCCGGATGCGAGCCAGAAGACGACCGCCCGCGACATGGCCATCCTCGGCATCGCGCTTCGCGAGCATTTCCCGCACCACTACGACTATTTTTCCACGCGTTCCTTCACCTTGGGCAAGGCCCGCATGCCCAACCACAACAAGCTGCTCGGACGCGTCAAGGGCGTGGACGGCATCAAGACCGGCTACATCCGCGCCTCCGGCTTCAACCTGGTCTCCTCCGTCAAGACCGACGGGCGCAGCATCGTCGCCGTCGTGATCGGCGGCCGCACCGGTGCCAGCCGCGACGCGCAGATGACCAAGCTCATCCGCGACTATCTGCCCAAGGCTTCCACCCGCCGGAGCGGTCCGCTGATCGCGCGCCGCGCGATCCAGCCGGGCGCCCCGGTTGCGACTGCGGCCGTCTCGCTGCCGAAGACGGCCATCCCCACCCCCGACTTCCGGCCGGACGGCGAGGAAGTGGAGGTCGCCGCCTATGCGCCCGAGCCAGCGGCGCGGGCAGCCGCAGAGGTCGCCGAAGCCGCGATCGAGAAAGTCACGCCCGCCGCCGGTGTCGATCCGATCCGCACGGCCTCGATCATCAGCCAGGGCGGCTGGGTCGTCCAGGTGGCGTCGACACCGTCGAAGGAACAGGCGATGGCCGTGCTCGACGCGACGAGCTCGCGCGCCGGCACCATCCTGGCAGGCGCCCTGCCCTTCACCGAGCTCTTCGAGCTCAAGGGCAATGTCTACCACCGCGCACGCTTCGGCGGGTTCTCGACCAAGACGGCGGCGTTCGATGCCTGTTCGGCGCTCAAGCGAAAGAAGATCGACTGCTACGCGGTGCAGCAGTGACGTGACGCAACCGACCGCGGGGCCTTTCCGGCCCCGGTCTCCCGGTAATGTTTTCGAGTCGACGGAGAATTAGTCATGACCATTCAGCAGAACGTCCTTGGCCTCGTTGATACGCGCCGCAAGAAAGGACGAGCCGCCGAGGTCGGGGTGCACGCGCTGCATCAGGCGGCGATGCGCCTTGCGGATGTCCGCCGTACTGGCGCCCGCTTCAAGACCAAGGACCTGGTAGGCCTCCTGCTCAGTCATGGCGCCCGTGCCTGGAGGGCCTCCCTTCCCCCCGCCAACGTGCGCGTCCATGCCGTCACGCCAACCGGGGAAGCGGCCGTCAAGATAAGCTTCCAGAAGTTGTAGGCTGTCGGCCTCGCCTTCGAGCTCCCGGTAGAGCGCGACGAGATCGTCGCGCGAGAGACTGGCGAGCTGGCGACCTTCGAACCGGCCGGCCAGCACGATGCCGGCGAGTGCGCCGCTGTCGTGGTCGAGTTCCATCTCGAGTGCTGCGGTGCGGACGGTCGAGCGCTTGCCGGGGGTCGGCTGCGCCGCGCGCCGTCTCTGTCCCGACAGATACCAGGCCGCAGCACCCGAAAACGCCGCCCCGGCCAGGCCGACCCGGCCGAATGCGAGCAGCCCCAGGCCGGCGAGGCCGAGCAGGGCTGGACCGGCGAGCCCGAGAGTCCTCGCCACCGTCGCCGCATCCGCCCGCACGAAGGCAACAGTGAGCAGGAAGACGACGACCAGCACCGCTGTCGCGTAGAACATGAAGGTCATTGCCCGGCCCCGCCGTGACCCTTTCCGCCGAGATGCTCGATAAGGAGCCGGTCACTGGCACTGCCGCGGGCCTCGAGCGCCTTCAGACCGCCGGTGGCGAAGACGGCGATGGACGACAGCAGGCGGGCAAGCGTCGCAGCCGATTGCTGGTCGAACCGGAACCATGCGCCCCTGGACAGCCGGGCGATCTCGCGGAACGCCGTCTCCACCGCACCGTCCCGTCCCTCCTGGAAGATGAACAACGGCACGCCGCGCAGGCCGAGCTGGCCGGCCTTGTCGGCGAGGTCGTCGACGTTCTCCTCCATCGCGTCGCCGATGTAGACCAGCGCGTCGATCTTCTCGCGCTCGTTCTCCTTCAGCGCATGCGCCAGCACCTTGTCGATCTGCGTGTGGCCGCCCCGGCAGTCGATCTTCGTCATCAGCCGGGTGAGTTCGCCGGTGTCGTTCACGAACCTCGAGGCCCGGCATTCGCCGAAGCCGCGGAAATAGACCAGCTGGACGTTGAGCGCGGTGCGGCCGACCGCTTCGAACATCTCGCCCTGAAGGCGGCACGCCAGATCCCAGGTGGGCTGGCGGCTCATCGTGGCGTCGAGCGCCAGCACGAGCCGACCCTTTGCCGTCGCGCCTTTCATGGCGCCAAGCGCGCGCACGTGACGCACGAATGCGTCGACGTCGCTGCCCGCTGCGGTCGTGCCCTCCCCGGGCGCGAGCGGATTGTCGGTCTTCTGAAGCCGTTTGTCGCTCATGGCGATGAAGATGTGGCGCTGCGTGCCGCGATGCAAGCCCCGGCGAGGTCGCGCCGGCAGCGCAGTCACTTGGCGAAGATGTCGGGCAGCTGGAGCGGGCGCCCGGCGGTTTCCACGAACTGGCGACGGAGATCGGCGCGCCTTTTGCCCGCCACGTCGGTTGGAAGACGCAGCGCCGTGATCAGCTGGCGGATTTCCTGGCGCGCCGCCAGATGCGACAGCGTCGGCCGCGTGCCGAGGACGTGCTCCTCGAAATCGTCGAGCGCCGTGAGGCCGATCGGGAAGAACTCGCGGAAGATGACCCGTTCGGAAATGCCGTCGGCGATCCGGAAGCCGAGCTTCGCCGACAGGTTCTTCAGGCAGGAATCGATCTTGCGCTCGTTGCGGGAAGCGATGCTGGCCATGCGGTTGCGAACCACCACCCAGTCGAGGATGGAATTGTCCGCGCGCCGCCGCTCGCGCCGCGCCTCGCGAACCGCGTTGGCATATTGCGACGTCTCCAGAATCTCGTTGCTGAGCGGATCGACGCGGGCAAGCACGTCGAAATCGATGAAACTGTCGTTCATCGGCGTCACCAGCGTATCGGCGATCCGGTGGGCGAGCCGGTTGAGAAAGGTGTCGGATCCGGGCGTGTCGATGACGACGAAGTCGTGGCTGTTCTCGATCTCGGCCAGCCCGTCGGTCAGGCGGCGGAACTCCTCGCTCTCGGCAGCCGAGACCGTCTCCTTGTAGGCGGGCGGAACATGGAAATGGTGCGGCACCGGAAGCGTCAGGCGCGCCTTGGCGGCCCAGCGGCGGCGATTCTCGAAGTAGCGGGTCAGGGTGAGCTGGCGACCATCGAGATCGATGGTCGCGACCGAATGGCCCGAGCGCTGGAGGGCAATGGCGATATGCGCGGCCGTGGTCGACTTGCCCGAGCCGCCCTTCTCGTTGCCGCAAACGATGACGTGAGCGCTTTCGCGCTTTCGTCCTTCCGTGGGACCGGTCAATCCCGTCACTAACATGGTTTCGCCACCCGCACGCCCGGCGAAAGAATGCCCTCATTCGCCGGTTGGCACAAGCCGATCAAATGTTTAACGGACTTCGGTCGACGGCGCGGTCAGAGCAGCCCGAGATCGGCAAGTTCGCGCCGCAGCTCGGTCGGAAGCGCCGCCCAGCCGGCTCGGCCCGTGCCCAGGTCGGCGGGGGCGTCGGCGGGCGTCAGGTAGCGCCAGCCCTGGAAGGCGCGGCGCGGCTGCCACTCGGTCGGCACCACTTTCTGGTCGAGCACGAGGTGGCACCGGCCGATGCCGTCCGTATCGACGAAGGGACGGATATCGACCAGCCGCTGCCGGCACTGGACGTTGCCCTTGATCACCCAGTAGAGCGATCCGCCATCGAGCAGCTCTTCGACGCGCTTCGGCACCATCCGCGTTGTATGGAACTGCTCCGGCGTCTCGCCCGCCTTGCGCATCTCGCCCAGCCGGAACGCGATCCAGGTCTCCAGGTCCTCGATGCTCTCGGCACCGACGCAGAGCTTGATCATGTTGAGCGACATGGCCGCAGGTGTAGCGCGCCGGACCGCCCGGTCAATCGGCGTCGCCGGTTCTCCACAGGGCCCGGTGTCGCGGCGCTAGCACTCCACCACGTTGACCGCGAGTCCGCCGAGGCTCGTCTCCTTGTATTTCTCGCTCATGTCGAGGCCGGTCTGGCGCATCGTCTCGATGGCGGCGTCGAGCGGCACGAAGTGCTTGCCGTCGCCCTTGATGGCGAGCGAGGCGGCCGTCACGGCCTTCACGGCGCCGAGCGCGTTGCGCTCGATGCAGGGCACCTGAACCAGCCCGCCGACCGGGTCGCAGGTCATGCCGAGATGGTGCTCGAGCGCGATCTCGGCGGCGTTCTCGATCTGCTCTGGCGTGCCGCCCATCACCGCGGCGAGACCGGCGGCTGCCATCGCCGAGGCCGAGCCGACCTCGCCCTGGCAGCCGACCTCGGCACCCGAGATCGAGGCATTGTGCTTGATGATCCCGCCCACCGCCGCTGCCGTCAGGAGGAAGGTGCGGATGTCCTCCTGGCCGGCGTCCGGAAAGAAATGCGTCCAATAGCGGATCACGGCCGGAACCACCCCGGCGGCGCCGTTCGTCGGCGCCGTCACCACCCGGCCGCCTGCCGCGTTCTCCTCGTTCACCGCCATGGCGTAGACCGACAGCCAGTCGTTGGCGAGCAGCGGGTTCGGCCGGTTCTCCTTCCAGTCGTTCTGCATGCGCTCGTTCAGCATCCTGGCTCGGCGCCGCACCTTCAGCCCGCCGGGCATGATGCCCTCCTGCGACAGCCCGCGGTCGATGCAGGAGCGCATCGCCTGCCAGATCGCGTCCAGCCGTTCGTCCAGTTCGGCCGGGCTCGACTGGGTCTCCTCGTTGGCGCGCTTCATCTCGGCGATCGAGAGCCCGCTTTCCGCCGCCATCTCCAGCATCTCGGCCGCATTGCGGAACGGATAGGGCACGGCCGGGCCGGCCTCCGGCTCACTGCGCGACTGCATCCGCTGCAGTTCCTCGTCGGAGACGACGAAGCCGCCGCCGATCGAGAAGTAGATGCGGCGCAGCAGCATCCGGTCGTCGGCATCGAGGGCGTTGAAGGCCATCCCGTTGGCGTGGCCGGGAAGCGGCGTCTTGCGGTCCATGACGAGGTCGACGGTCGGATCGAAGCGATAGGCCGGATGTCCCTGCGGATGGACGTGCCTGTCCGTGGCGACGGCCGCCAGCACCGCATCCACCCCGTCCGGGTCGACAGTGGTTGGCGTCAGGCCGGCGAGGCCGAGCACGACCGCGCGGTCGGTGCCATGGCCGATGCCGGTGAAGGCGAGCGACCCGTGCAGGCTCACGCTGATGCGCGCCACCCTGGCGCCTGCGGGACGCGGCCAGTCGCCCGTGGCGATCTCGTCCAGGAAGCGCGCAGCCGCCGTCATCGGCCCCATCGTGTGGGAGCTCGACGGGCCGATGCCGATCTTGAAGAGGTCGAAGACGGAAAGGAACACGGGCAGGCCTCCAGGAAGCGATCAATGTTTCGACTGTTCGCGCCAGCTTTGCTGCGCGGCGGCCGACGTCGGCTGATCCTGCCGCGACATCGCGGGACGGCCGATCCCGGTCGGCGTCTCCTGGAAATGCGAAGGGCGCGGCAGTGATGCCGCGCCCCCGAATTCCGTCTGCGACTGGCAGTTCTCAGCTCGAAGCGAGAACCGTTGCGTGCTCGGCGCCGCCGACCAGCCATGCCAGAAGAATGAGACCCGCAAAACCCACGATCGCCTTGGCGGTGACGCCCCAGCACGATTTCGGTACCGAATTGTCCATGATCTTCCGTATTGATGATTGCCCCGGAGCGTTTCAACGCGTGACAGGAACGCTCCAATTCACGCCCTCCCTGTAATGCGTCGGCTTCCTGTTCGCAACTGCAAAAAGCGGCATTCTGGCGGCATCGCGGGGCGAAGCTACTCGCCCCGGACGTGTCGCACCAATCCGATCAAGGGTTTAGTCACCAATTTCCGTCAACGGTATTTAAATCGTTTTGTCCAAATCATGGCAGCGGACGGAAGCCTGCTCCCGTCGCCCCGGCGAGGAGGATATGCTGGACCGATGGACATCGATTCCTTCCACTGGACCGACGCCTCGGCGCTCGCCGTCTTCATCCTGCTCTGGGTCCTGTTCTCGCAGGCCACGTCCGGCCGCTTCTTCAAGCGCAAGTCGTTGACGCAGCTGATGAATGCGCACCGCGAGGCGTGGATGCGCACGATGGCGCGGCGCGAGCTGCGCATGATCGACACCGGCATCATGACCGGCCTGCAGCAGGGGACGGCCTTCTTCGCCTCCAGCGCACTGCTGGCGCTCGGCGGCTGCTTTGCGCTGCTGCAGTCGTCGGACGCCGTGCTCATGCTGCTCGCCGACCTGCCGCTCGCCGGCGCACCCGACCGCGCCGTCTACGAGGTCAAGGTGCTCGGCCTGATGACGGTGCTGGCCTATGCCTTCTTCAAGTTCGGCTGGGCCTACCGCCTGTTCAACTACTGCTCCATCCTGATCGGGGCGGTGCCGATGACCAGGGACGCCGAAGAGGACCTCCTCGACGCCGCTGTCGTCCGCGCGGCCCGCATGAACGTTATCGCCGGCGGCCACTTCAATTCCGGGCTGCGGGGGCTTTTCTTCTCGATCGGCTATCTCGGCTGGTTCATCGGCCCGGCGGTGCTGGTGATGACGACGCTGCTCGTGCTCGTCGTCCTCGTGCGCCGGCAGTTCTTTTCCACCGCCCGCACCGCCCTCATCACGGTTTGACCGGGCGGTCCTGCTCGTCCGGCGCGGGCAGCAGGACGTCGATCCTGCCCGTCAGCCGGTATGCCGCCAGGCCGATCCACTCGCGGATCGCCAGCGCCGTGTTCTGCATCGAATCGAAGGCATTGTCCTGCGCGAGCCCCGGCCTTTCGGCGCCCGACGTCCGATAGTCCGCCGGCCACGGCACCACCGGGAACTCCGCCTTGCGGAACAGGCCCACCGAACGCGGCATGTGGAAGGCCGAGGTCACGAGCAGCCAGGTCTCGCCCGGCTGCGGATCGGCCAGCCGCTTCGAGAAGATGGCGTTCTCCTGCGTGTTGCGCGCCTCGTTGTCGATGAGCAGTCGGCTGCGGTCGACGCCCAGAGCCATAAGCAGCCGCGGCGCCGTCTCGCCGTCCCCCTCGCCGGCCAGCATCAGCGCCCCGGTCCCGCCCGAGACCAGCACCTTGGCCTCCGGGTACCGCAGCGCGAGCGCCGCCGCTTCGACGAAGCGGTCCCCGGAAGCATTCAGCTCGTAGCCACCGCGCACGCGGTTGATCCCGCCCTCGAAGCCGCCGCCCAGCACGACGATGCCGTCGATACGCTCCGGAAGCGTCGCCGGACGCTGGAATCGCTCCTCCAGCGGATGCAGCATGAGCGCGCCCGCCGTCGTCCAGCCGGAGATCGCCAGTATGAGGAAGCCCAGACCGCCCGCTGTCGCGGCAAGGCGCCGCCAGCCGGAAAGAACCAGCAGGACCGTGGCGAGCGCCAGGATCGTCGCCAGGGACAGCGGATTGGCGACCATCCAGAAAATCTTGGAAGCAAGGAAGAACACGGGAATCGCCTCTTTCAGTCGAACGCGGTGGTGCGGCGGAAGAGCTCAGCTCCGAACCGGCTGCGAGGCGCCGTCCTGCGCATCCGCTTCGCCGTCCGCGGCGGGCGCCGGCCGGTGCCGTTCGACGAAGTCCCGCATCAGGCTCACCACCCGCCCGGTCTCCTCCTCGTCGAGCTCGATGCCGAAAGACTGCGGCTTGCCATCGACGAAGAAGCGCACGGCACCGCCCGACAGGATGCCCTGGGCGCGATGAGTTCCGAGCTGGTGCGCGAAGCCGATGTCGCCAACCTGGTCGACGCGATACACCTTGCGCCTGGTCAGCCGGCCGAAGCCGCGCTCGACGACGATGCCGCCGCCTTCGATCAGGAACAGCTTCTCCACCCCGACGAGATTCCACGCCACGACCGCCAGGACGGCAAGGCCGCCGAGCGTCCACGCCGTGGCCCAGACGAGCAGGAACAGGTCGATCGCCAGTGGCGTACCCGGTCGCAGAATCTCGGACAGCGCGAACCATTCGCCCGCCGACCAGCCGCAGAGCCAGACCAGCATGAAGACGACCAGACCGAATTTCCGCCGCGTCGGATTGTAGACGCCGATGCCATCCGCCGTCTTCCGCACGGTGATGCGCCAAGGCACCCCGTCGCGCCGCTCGCGCCCGATGTCCAACTCCGTGGCCTTCATCAATCTTCCCGCCGCCGTCTCGGCACAGGCTAGCAACCGGTACGGGGCTGTGCAAACGATGCCGTCAGCCGACAACGAGGTTCAGAGCTTCCGGCCAACGATGTCCGACGCGGTGCTGCCAGCGGATTTCGCGATCCCGCAATGCAAGCCGGCGACCTTGGCCGAAAAGCACCCGGAAGGTGGCGGCCAGCTCGCTTTCGACAAGGGCGCTGCCGAGACAGCCGTGATAGCCGGCGCCGAACGCCAGGTGTCGCGGTCCGGACCGTCCGATCCTGAAGCGATTCGGCTCGTCGAACGCCGCGGGGTCCCGGTTCGCCGCCCCGAAGCACAGGGCGACGATCTCGTGCCGACGAATCGGCTTGCTCCCGATCTGCGTGTCCTCGATGGCGTTGCGCAACTGGTACTGGCCCGGGCTCTCGAAGCGCAGGCATTCGCCGATGGCACCGCGCACCACCGGATCGTCCCCGCCCGCGATCGCGGTCTTCAGCTTGTCCAGTTCATCCGGGTGGGACAGCAGCGTCGCCACCGAACTCGCGAGCCCGGTCTGCACGTTCTCCACGCCATCGGCCGCCAGCAGCATGCAATTGTCGATCACCGCCTGGACGGGCATCCGATCGCCATCCTCCTGCGCGGAGAGTAGCAGGCTGACGAAATCCCGCCCGGGGAGAGCCGTCCGGTTCTCCGCAACGGCCGCGAAATAGGCCCGAAACTCCTCCAGCGATCGATTCAACGCTTCCAACGCCGTCCGGTCGGGCATGGCATGGAAGAGCTGGAAGAATGGCGTGCTCCATCCTCTGATCTTCTCGGCATCGGTTTGCGGAAGGCCCATCATGCGGCACACCGCGAGCGACGCGAATTGCGAAGAGAAGTCGCGCATGAACTCGATGTCCGTCCGTCGGAACATTCGCTCGGCAAGTTGTTGCGCAAGCTCGTCGACCGAGGGACGAAACTCCGCCAGCGCCGCCCCGAAGGCCCGCATCATCGCCCGTCGCGGCGCCACATGCTCGGGCCTGTCCTGAAAGGCGATCAGGTTGTTGGCAACGTCGGCGGCCACATGGATCGAGGCGTTCCGCTTGTGGACAAGCGCGAAGGGTCCGGGCCGGTTGCTCAGCGCCCTGTTCTTCAGACCTTCGACGACATCGTCGTATCGAGTGACAAGAACAATACCCGATCGGGTACGATGCAGATCCCCCGCATGGTCATCGCCCTGCAAGAGAGACACCAGATCCGGAACGGGATCGGTCGGTCTTCTTTCGAGGCTCATTTGCACGGCGATATCGAGCTGCCGAGACTCCTGTGTTCTTCGCTCGATAAACTCACACGTGCACTCCCGATGCTGCAATACAGTCGGGACTATCGCTCATACAACTTGTCGGATCAAGTACCGATCAGGTGAACGGTGCGGTAGGTGGCGCTGCCTATGTTCGAACGTCGTCTGTGCGGAACTGATGACGACGACGCCATGGAACGCCGGAGCCTGCTCGGTGCTGTCGGTAGGCCGCGTGGCCGCAGCCTACCACCACTTCATCGGCTCGAACCGCCCGGCCGCCTGCTCGATCACATGCGCCGTGCGGAACAGCGTCTCTTCCTCGAAGGGTTTGCCGATGAGTTGCAGGCCGAGCGGCAGGCCGCGGCCGTCGAGTCCGGCGGGGACGGCAATGCCGGGCAGGCCGGCCATGTTCACCGTCACCGTGAAGATGTCGTTCAGGTACATCTTCACCGGGTCGCTCGCCATCTCCTGGTCGGCGATGCCGAAGGCGGCCGACGGGGTGGCCGGTGTCAGGATGGCGTCGACGCCGGCAGCGAAGACGTCCTCGAAATCCTTCTTGATCAGCGTGCGAACCTTCTGCGCCTTGAGGTAATAGGCATCGTAGTATCCGGCCGAAAGCACGTAGGTGCCGATCATGATGCGACGCTTGACCTCGCGGCCGAAGCCCGCGGCGCGGCTCTTCTCGTACATCTCGACGATGTCCTTGCCGGGCACGCGCAGGCCGTAGCGGACGCCGTCGTAGCGGGCGAGGTTGGAGGATGCCTCGGCCGGCGCGACGATGTAGTAGGCCGCCAGCGCGTATTTCGTGTGCGGCAGCGAGATGTCGACGATCTCGGCGCCGGCGTCGCGCATCCAGTCGATGCCCTTCTGCCACAGCGCCTCGATCTCGGCCGGCATGCCCTCGACGCGGTATTCGCGCGGAATGCCGATCTTCATGCCCCGGATCGACCGGCCGAGCGAGGCCTCGTAGTCCGGCACCGGCAGGTCGACGGAGGTCGTGTCCTTCGGGTCGACGGAGGCCATCGAGCGGAGCAGGATCGCCGCATCGCGGACGTCGCGGGCAATCGGGCCGGCCTGGTCGAGCGAGGAGGCGAAGGCGACGATGCCCCAGCGCGAGCAGCGGCCATAGGTCGGCTTGATGCCGACCGTGCCGGTGAAGGCCGCCGGCTGGCGGATCGATCCGCCGGTATCGGTCGCGGTCGCGCCCGCGCAGAGCCAGGCCGAAACGGCGGCCGCCGAACCGCCCGACGAGCCGCCGGGCACGAGGTCGACATTGTCGAACACGCGCTCGGTACGCACGCCGCTGCCGGCGCCGGCGAAGCCGCCCTCGCCGCCATGCGTCACCGGCATGCCCGCCACGATCATCTCGCGCGAGCGCCGCCAGGGGTTCACCACCGGCCCGTAGTAGGACGTCTCGTTGGAGGAGCCCATGGCGAACTCGTCCATGTTGAGCTTGCCCAGCATCACTGCGCCGTCGGCCCAGAGGTTCGCCGTCACGGTCGACTCGTAGCGCGGCTCGAAGCCGTCGAGCACGTGGCTGCAGGCCTGGGTGTGGACGCCCTCGGTCCCGAACAGGTCCTTAATGCCGAGCGGGATGCCCTCGAGCGCTCCACCCTCGCCCTTCGCGAGCCGTGCGTCGGAGGCGGCAGCCATGGTCCGCGCCTTGTCGTGGGTGACCTTCACATAGGCATTGAACGCGCCATTGGCCTCGTCGATCGACGCGAGATAGGCGTCGGTGAGTTCGCTCGCGGTGAACTCCTTGGCCGCAAGCTTGTCGCGCGCCTGCGAGATCGTCAGTCTGGTCAGCTCGGTCATGGGTGAATCTTCTTTTCGTAAAAGCGCGAATAGCCTGAATCGGGATAGTCGAGCACCGCTCCGCACACCGTGAAGCCGCCGCGCTCGTAGACGCGCCAGGCCTCCTCGAAGCCCGGCGCCTCGCCGGTTTCGAGCACGAGCCGCGACAGGCCCTTGTCCCGCGCAAGTCGCTCGATGCGCTGCAGCAGCAGGGAGCCGACGCGCTGGCCCCGGACCTCGGGAAGCGTGAACATGCGTTTCACCTCGCCAAGACCGTCGCCATGGTCCTTGAGCGAGCCCATTCCGACGGCCCGTCCGGCCTCGTCGCGCGCCACGAAGCAGGTCACCGACGGTTCGGCCATCTGCTCGACCGTGAGCTGGAACTGGAACTCGCGCGGCGTGAGCGGGATCATGTAGGCATTGAGCGCGGCGACGAGCCGGCGGACGTCGTCCTGCAGCGGAGTCTCGGCGGCGATCGTCACGGCCATTGCGGGCTACTCCACCACCTTCGGCACCAGGAAGAAGTTCTCCGCCGAGGCCGGCGCGTTGGCGACCACGTCGGCGGCCTTGCCGCCGTCGGTCACGACATCCTCGCGCTTCCGCATCTCCATGGGGATGACGGACGTCATCGGCTCGACGCCCGAGACGTCGACTTCGTCCAGCTGCTCGACGAAGCCGAGGATGGCATTGAGCTCGCCGGTCATCCGCAGGGCATCCTCCTCGGTGACGGCGATGCGGGCGAGATGCGCGACGCGCTTGACGGTGGCGAGATCGACGGACATTCACTTCTCCGGGATGTGACCGGCCCCGTGGCTCGCCCGGGGCCGCTCCGCGCCTATACCGGTCGGACGTGCAAGGCGCAACGCCCGACCGGCCGGCAGCTTTGGCTCAAGGCAGCGCCACACCTTCGCAAAGATGATACGTGCCGCTGTTGGCGGACGGCTCGCCGCCGGCCGCGTCCAGCGCCGAGGTGACCTCCAACTCGCCTTCGCCGCGCGGCACGATCGCCAGCAGGTCGGGAAAAGCAAAGCCCGGCTCCTCGCACAGCGCGGTGACCACGAAGCCCGGCGTCCGCTTGCCCGCCAGCACCTGGACGAAATCGCAATGGTACTCGATCCCCTCGAAGCCCGCCGCCGTCAGGACCGTGTAGCCATCCTCGAAGATGGCCTGAAGACCGCCCGCCCGTGCCGCCTCGCAAAGCTCGGGCGACGCGACGTGGACGCCCACGGGAAAATCCGCCGCCCACGCGCCGGCCGCCCAGGCCAGTCCGCCGGCCACCACAAGTAGTCTCATGCTCCCCAGGAGCTTTCCCCCCGCAGCCTGCATCAGAGGTCGAACGCCTCGCCGACTCTCGGCGTCTTCACTTCCACGCCCGATCCCTCCATCCCCGCCACGAAGGTCTGTGCGCTCTGGTCGAGCATCGGGAATGTCCCGAAATGGCAGGGGACGACCGCGTCGAACGTGAAGAACCGGCGACAGGCGAGTGCCGCCACGGCGCCGCCCATCGTGAAGCGGTCGCCGACCGGCACAAGCCCGATCTTCGGCTCGTGCAGTTCGTTGATCAGCGCCATGTCGGAGAAGATGTCGGTGTCGCCCATGTGATAGAGCGTCCTGTCACCGGGGAAGTGCAGGACGAGGCCGAGCGGGTTGCCGAGATAGGTGTTCTGCCCGCCTTCGCCGGCAAAGGACGACGAATGCAGCGCCTGGACGAAGGTGACGGTGAAGCCGCCGCAATCGACCGTGCCGCCGGCATTGCCGGGATTGATCTTGTTTGCGTCCACGCCCTGCCCCACCAGGAACATGCACAGCTCGAAATTGCCGACGACCATCGCGCCGGTCTTCTCGTGGATCGCCACGGTGTCGCCGACATGGTCGTTGTGGCCATGCGTGAGCAGCACGTGCGTCGCCCCCTCGGCTGCTTCCTCCCAGCCCTTGCCCCAGGAGGGACTGCCGGTCAGGAAAGGGTCGATCAGGATGCGTGCGTCGCCAGCCTCGATGCGGAAGGCCGAATGGCCGAGCCAGGTGATCTTCATGGATGGTTCTCCTTGCTATTGGTCGGCGGCAGGATAGAACGCGGCTCGACCGAGAAGAAAGGCCCCGATCGGCCATGCCCGTGATTTCGATGGAAGAGCTGCCCGCCGTGCTCGCCGGCGGTCACACGCTGGCCGGCCTCGATCTCGGCGACAAGACGATCGGCGTGGCGGTGTCCGACAAGGGCCTGAGCTTCGCCAATCCGCGCCCGGTCATCCTGCGCCGGAAGTTCACGCTCGACGCCGAGGTCTTGATGGCGCAGGCGCGCAAGGACGGCGTCGCCGGCTTCGTCATGGGTCTGCCGGTCAACATGGACGGATCGGAGGGGCCGCGTGCGCAGGCCAGCCGCGCCTTCGTTCGCAACATGCAGCGCGTGACCGACCTGCCCTTCGTGTTCTGGGACGAGCGGCTGTCGACGGTGGCTGCGGAGCGGGTGCTGATCGAGATGGACGTGTCGCGCAGGAAGCGCAGCGGGCGGATCGATTCGGCAGCCGCCGCCTTCATCCTGCAGGGGGTGCTCGACCGGCTTCAGGCGCTCGGCGCCGCCGCTTCCTGAGCCGAAGGGCTGCCGCGCCGTTCCCGCAGCCAGCCGGCGATCGCCTTGCGGCGGCGGAACGCCAGGATGCCGAAGATCAGCGCCGTGTCCAGGATGCAGGCCCGCGCCACCATCCCCGGCAGGATGGCCGGGTCGAGGCCGAGAATCTCGCCGTAGAGGCGAAACACCTCGTCGTGCAGCAACCGGCTGAAGAACAGCATGCCGAAATTGATATCGTTGAACGACAGGCCGTACCAGGACCAGAACAGCCCCATCGGCAAAGCCCAGAACAGGAGGACGTAGCGCATCAGAACCTCTTCGTTGGGCTTGGATCGCGGCGCGACAGGCGCGCCAGCATCGTGTGGTGCGCGGCCCCTATCGCCATCGCCCGCGCCGGTCCGGTCGTGCCCGTGTCTTCGCTGCCAGAACGCGCAGCCTGGCGCGCCGCTTCGGCAAGGGTGGCGCCGTAGGAGGCGAGCAGTGCGACGAACTGCAGCGTGACGGCGGACAGCACGTCGCCGACACCCGACCAGACGCCGAGGGCGAGCAGCACCGTCATCATGCCCGCTGCGGCGGCGAGCGCGATCCGCGCCAGTTCGTCGCCGTCTCCCTGCCGCTCCTCGAAGAGCATCGTCACCAGGGTCCACAGGAACAGCATCGCCACCAGCAGGAAGCCGATGGCCAGCATCGCGGAGACCGGCGCTCCCGCCGGGATCCGGAATGGCGACGTCTCCGGCGACAGCAGCGCGTACAGGGCGGGGAATCCTTCGCCCGTCACCTCGCCCACCGCCGCAAGCGTGAGGATCGCGAAGAACGTCGTCCAGTACGCGGCGACGAAGAGGGTGAGCAGGCGTGGCATCGGCATTCCCGGTCTTGAACGCAGACGATGCCGGTCCGGCTCCCGCCGGGCAACGGAAACCATTCGTTAAGGTTAACGCTTTCGACCGCAGCGGGCGCGCCTCACGGTCTGGACGGCGGCCCTCGATCGGCCGGTCCCGCTTCCCTCCCCAGGCAAAACCCTCTAAGCCGCCCCATTCATCCCGCCTGGCCTGTCCCCCATGACCGCGACCTTCGAAAGCATCCTGCCGATCTTCCTGCTCATCGCGGCGGGCCATTTCCTGCGCCGGATCCGGCTGGTCGACGACGCGGCCTGGCCGGGCCTCGAACAGCTCGGCTACTGGTTCCTCTATCCCGCGCTCCTCTTCGTCACGATCTACAATGCCGACTTTTCGGGCCTCGAGTGGAACGGCATGCTGGCGGCGCTGGCGATCGCCATCGTCGTGACGGGTGCCGGCACCGCGCTGCTGTGGCTGCCTTTGCGGCGCTGGGGCTTAGCTACGGCGGGCGAATTCTCGTCGATCTTCCAGACCAGCGTCCGCTGGAACGGCTTCATGGCGCTGGCCATCGCCGACAAGATCTTTCCACCGGAGGGGGCTGCGGTGGTGGCCCTGATGATGGCCTTCATCATCGTGCCGATCAACGTCGAGTCGGTGATCGTCGTCAGCCGCTTCGCCGACCGGGACGCGAACTGGGGCCGGATGCTGCGCACCATCGCCCTCAACCCGCTGATCCTGGCGTCGCTGGCGGGTCTGGCGCTGCGCTTCCTGCCTTTCGGCGTCTACGAGCCGCTCAACCAGACGCTCGGCCTCGTCGGCCGCGCCGCGCTGGGGATGGGACTGCTGACCATCGGCGCGGGCCTGCGCCCGGCCGATGCGCTGCGGCCGCGCCTTCCGGTCCTGCTGCCCGTCGCCATCAAACTGGTCGTCTTTCCGGCACTGCTGGTGAGCCTGGCCTGGGCCTTCGGCGTCGACGGCCCGCAACTCCAGTATCTCGCGCTATGCGCGGCGGTGCCGACGGCGATGAACGGCTACCTGCTCGCCCGCCAGCTCGGCGGCGACGCCGAGTTATACGCCGCCGTCACCACCGTCCAGACGGCGGCTGCCTTCTTCACCATCCCCGCCGTCCTTGCGATCACGGCCTATGCCGTCTCGGGATAGAGCGTATCGACGATCAGCCGGGCATCGTGGCGCGAATCGAGCATGCCGTAGGTCGTCCGCCACTGTCCTGCCAGCCGCGTCTCGATGAAGGCGTCGGCGATCCGCCCCGCCCCCAGACGCTTCAGTTCGGCAGCAGCGGTGGACAGCGCCAGCTGCTCGGTCAGGATGCGCGCCGATCCCTCGTCCGACTGCGCGACCTCGAGCGCTGCTCGCAGCACCCCGACGGTTCCCTTGCCGCCGGGGCCGAGATCGTGCTCGACGATACCCATCACCTCGGAGAAAAGCCCCGGCGACTGCCTGAGCACCCGCAGCGATTCGATCGCGGCCACGTTGCCGGGTCCCTCCCACATCGCATTGGCCGCGGAATCGCGGAAGAGGCGGGCCATCGGGCCGTCGTCGACATAGCCGCCGCCGCCGAGACACTCCATCGCCTCGCAGACGACGGTGGGACAGATCTTGCAGACCCAGTATTTGATGACCGGCGTCATCGCCCGCGCGAAGGCCGCCTCGGCCCGGTCGTCGGCGGCGCGGTCGAAGGACCGGGCCAGCCGGAAGGCGAGCGCGGTCGTCGCCGCGACCTCCAGTGCCAGATCGGCGAGCACGCGCAGCATCACCGGCTTGTCGATCAGCTTGTGGCCCTGGATGCGCCGATGACGCGCGTGGTGGACGGCTTCGGCAAGGGCCGCCCGCATGATGGCGGCCGACGACAGCGCGCTGTCCAGGCGCGTCAGCGTCACCATGTCCATGATGGTCTTCTGCCCCGCGCCCGGTGCACCGACGCGTTCGGCGATCGCGCCGGCGAATTCCAGTTCGGCAGTGGCACCGGACCGGTCGCCGAGCTTTTCCTTCAGCCGCTGGATGCGCAGGCCGTTCGCCTGGCCCGTGCTCAGGATCCGCGGCACGAGGAAGCAGGACGGGCCCTCGGGCGCCTGCGCCAGCATCAGGAAGGCGTCCGACATCGGCGCCGAAACGAACCATTTATGGCCGGTCAGGCGGAAGAAGCCGTTCTCGGCCCGCTCGGCACGGGTCGAATGTCCCTCCGCGTCGCTGCCGCCCTGCTTCTCGGTCAGAGCCATCCCGATCGTCAGGCCGGTCTTCTCGACCGGCGGCTTCTGGGCCGGATCGTATTTCCGCGTCGTGGCGCGCGGCGCCCACTCCCGAAACAGTTTCGGCGACGCCATCAACGCCGCCAGCGCCGCGCTCGTGGTCGTGATGGACTTCAGGTGCGGCGATTCGAGCTGCGCCATCATGTAGAACCGCACCGCACGCACCTGGTGGCGGCGGCCGGTCTCGGCCTCGCCATTCTCCCAGACCGACGATTGCAGGCCCGTCGCCACCGAGCGGCGCATCAGCGCGTGGTAGGCGGGATGGAACTCGACGACGTCGATGCGCCGGCCATGCCGGTCGTGGGTGCGCAGCCGCGGCAGCTCGGAATTGGCGAGGCGGGCGAGGTCCTGCGCTTCGGCCGACATCGCGAAACGTCCGGCCGAATCGAGATCCTTGCGGACGACCGGCGAGAACTCTTCCGAAAGCTGCACGAGGAGCGGATCGTCCCGCCAGGCATTGGAACCCGCGTGCGGCGGCGGCTGGTTCGTCACTTCATGCGTCACTTGCGATTGTCCCGTCGCCCCTGATTTTCGCGTTTATAGCGCAAGCGCAGGACAGCGGGCGACGGAATTGCTCCATGCACCCACAGCCTGTGGACGGGATGGCGCCGACGCCGCAATCGGCGCCGGCGTCCGACTTGTCACGCTCAGTAGGCGTAGGGAGAATGACAGGCGCGCCGGCGGCCGTGATAGGGCTGGAACGTGTTCGAATAGACATCGTAGGAGCGGTAGCGCCGCAGGCACCAGTCGACATGGGCGCTGCGGTGGCCGCGATAATGATGGCGCGGCTGGCCGGCGATGATGCCGCCGATGATCGCGCCGGCAACCAGGCCGCCGATGATCGGCCCGGCATCGTTGCGCCGATGGTAGCGCACGTGCGGACGATGGTGGTGCCGACGATAGTCGTAGCGATAGTGCCGGTGACGGTCGTAGCGGCGATAGCGCTGTCCGACCTGAACGACATCGGCCTGTCCCGCCGCGACCGCCGGAGCCGAAGGCCGGAGCGAACCCGCCGTCGACGGAAGGACCGAGGCAATGGTGAACGAGAGGGACAGGACCAGCGCGAGGCCGGCGGACAAGATGCGCTTCATACGATCCTCCATGAATTCTTACCCGTCTTGCGATCCTACCACCGAAGCCGAAGTTCTCCAACATGCGGACCTGCGCACGATCGGGCCGGCATGAATCGCGCCTGCCTAATCCACTGGCGCGATCGCTGCGTATCTCGGGAGATGATCGACATCCAGGCGACTGATCCGCGGAATTTTTCATGACCGGCATGCGACCGGAGGGGGACGACGTTCCCGTCCTCGTCCTCTTCAGGCACGACCTTAGGCTCGCCGACAATCGGGCGCTCGGTGCGGCCGTGGCGTCCGGCAGGGCCGTGCTTCCCGTCTTCATCCTTGACGAGGAAAGCCCGGGGGTCCGGCCGGTCGGCGGCGCCCGCCGCTGGTGGCTGCACCATTCGCTGACCGCGCTGTCGCGCGACCTCCAAGACAGGGGCGCCCGCCTCGTCCTGCGGCGGGGCCGCACGCGCGCCGTCGTCGAATCGCTGATCCGGGAAACCGGCGCCGACCGCGTCGTCTGGAACCGGCGCTACGATCCCCCCGGCGCGGCGGTCGATGCCGCGCTCAAGGAGGCCCTGCGAAGCCAGGGCATCGATTGCGAGAGCTTCGAAGGCCAGCTCCTGCACGAACCGACGCGCCTCAGGACGGGAGCCGGCGGGCCTTACCGGGTCTATTCACCCTTCTGGCGGGCGCTGATGGCGGAGCCGGCGCCGCGAGCGCCGATCGAAGCGCCGAAAGCCATCCGCGGCCATCGCGGCACGGTCGCGGGCGACGAACTCCAGAGCTGGAGCCTGCTGCCGACCCGGCCGGACTGGTCAGGTGGGCTGCGGGCCGAATGGACGCCCGGCGAGGCGGGCGCGATGGCGCGGCTGCGGGTCTTCCTCGCCGCCGCGATCGACGGCTACGGCGACAACCGCGACCGGCCGGGCCTTCCCTCGACGTCGCGGCTGTCGCCACACGTCGCGCACGGCGAGATCACGCCTTTCCAGATCTGGCAGGCGGTGGAGGAGGCGCGCGACGCGATTCCCGCCCACGACGCCGAGAAATTTCGCAAGGAAGTCGTCTGGCGCGAATTCTCCTATCATCTCCTGTTCCACAACCCCGACCTCGCCGAACGGAACTACAATCGCGACTTCGACGGTTTCCGCTGGCGCCCGTCCGGCGATCTCGTGGAAGCCTGGCAGCAGGGCCGCACCGGCTATCCGATCGTCGACGCCGGCATGCGCGAACTCTGGCAGACGGGGTGGATGCACAACCGGGTGCGGATGATCTGCGCCTCCTTCCTCATCAAGCACCTGCTGCAGGACTGGCGCGAGGGCGAGCGCTGGTTCTGGGACACGCTGGTCGACGCGGATGCCGCCAGCAATGCCGCAAGCTGGCAGTGGGTCGCGGGCTCGGGCGCCGACGCCGCACCCTACTTCCGCATCTTCAACCCAATCCTCCAGGGGGAGAAGTTCGATGGCGACGGCGACTACGTGCGCCGCTACGTGCCCGAACTCGACCGCGTGCCCAACCGCTTCCTGCACAAGCCGGGCGATGCCCCTGCCCTCTTGCTTGCCGAGGCCGGCGTGAAACTCGGCCGTGAATATCCCGTACCTGTCGTCGAGCACGCTCAATCCCGCGACAGGGCGATGGCTGCCTACAATGCATTGAGAGGATCCGCATGAGCATCGTCACACTGGACCGCGCCAACCACCGCGGCCGGAAGAGAATTGCCGTCGTCGGGTCCGGCATTTCGGGAGCCTCGGCGGCCTGGGCGTTGCATGCGGGGCACGACGTGACGCTTTTCGAGGCGGACGCCCGTGCAGGCGGACATACCGCCACCGTCGACGTCGACTACGACGGCACGACCATACCGGTCGACACCGGCTTCATCGTCTACAACGAACTCAACTATCCCGAACTCAAGGCGTTGTTTGCCCATCTCGGCGTCGCCACGCACGAGAGCAACATGGGCTTCTCGCTGTCGCTCGACGGCGGGCGCCGCGAGTGGAGCGGCCAGACCTACCGCTCGATCTTCGCCCAGAAGCGCAACGTCTTCTCCCCCTCCTTCCTCTGGATGCTGCGGGAGATCCTGCGCTTCAACCGCCAGTGCATCCAGGATCGCGAGGCCGGCCTGCTCGGCGGCGTCACGATCGGGCAGTATCTCCAGACCCGGAAGTTCTCGGCCGAGTTCCGCGACGACTACCTGATCCCGATGGCCGCCGCGATCTGGTCGACACCGCGCGTCAAGATGCTCGACTTCCCGGCCGCGACCTTTGTCTCCTTCTTCGAGAACCACCGCCTCATCCACAACGAGCGGCCGATGTGGCGCACCGTCACCGGCGGCTCGCGGAGCTATCTCGAAAAGCTGCTCGCCCCGCTCGGCGACCGGCTCCGCCTGAATGCGCCCGTGGAGAACGTCCTGCGCGACGATCACGGGGTCGTCGTGACGGTGCGCGGCGCGGCGCCGGAACGCTTCGACGAGGTCGTCGTCGCCAGCCATTCCGACCAGGCGCTGGCCCTGCTCGGCGATCCGTCGCCGATCGAGGAGAAGATCCTCGGTGCCGTCGCCTACCGGCCGAACCGCGTGATCCTGCACCGCGACCCGCGCCTGATGCCGAAGCGCCGCGCCGCCTGGTCGGCCTGGAACTACATGCGCTCGAGCGGGATGGACCTCGAGAAGGAAGTCTGCGTCACCTACTGGATGAACGCGCTGCAGGGCATCGACGCGTCCCGCCCGCTCTTCGTCTCGCTCAATCCGGTGGTCGAGCCGGCGGCGGGAACCGTTTTCGGCGAATGGAGCTTTTCCCATCCGCAGTTCGATTCGCGCGCCCTGTCGGCACAGGTCCGTCTCGACGACATCCAGGGCGTGCGGCACACCTGGTTCGCGGGCGCCTGGACCGGCCACGGGTTCCACGAGGACGGTCTGCGATCCGGCCTCAAGGTCGCCGAGGCACTGGGTGGCGTGATACCCTGGCGCCGGACGGAACCGGCGGACACGGACCTGCCGCTGGCAGCGGAATAGACACGGCAGATGGCACGAACCGATCGACCCACGACCATGGCTGGCAACGGCGCGCCGCCGCAGGCAGCCGCGGCGCTCTATCGCGGCGAGGTCATGCACCAGCGCCTGAAGCCCTTCGGCCACCGCTTCGCCTATTCCGTGTTCTCGCTGCTGGTCGATCTCGATCGGCTCGACGACGCCCACCGCCTGTCGGCACTGCTGTCGGTCAACAAGCCGAACGTCGTATCCTTCCGCGACAGCGACCATGGCGAAAAGCCGGGCGAGACGGCCAGAGCCTATGCCGACCGGCTGCTAGCGGCCTCGGGCCTGGAGCGCCGCGCCGCGCGCATCCTGCTTCTCTGCTACCCGCGCATTCTCGGCTACGTCTTCAACCCGCTTTCGGTTTACTTCGCCTATGACGAGACCGGCGACCTCGTGGCGCTGATCTACGGCGTGCGCAACACCTTCGGCCAGCGCCATTCCTATGTCGCGCTGGTGGAGCCCGGGGACGTCAGCGCGGCAGGTGTCCGCCAGACGCGGCGCAAGCTCTTCCATGTCTCGCCCTTCGTGGGCATGGACGCGCGCTACCATTTCCGCATCCTGCCGCCCGGCCGTGCGGTCCGGGTGCGTATCCACGAGACCGAGGGCGGCGAACCGCTGCTCGCCGCGACCTTCGCAGGGGCCGCCCGCCCGCTGGATACGTCGACTCTTGCCGCTTGCCTCTTGCAGTTTCCGCTTCTCACATGGAAAATCGTCGCGGGCATCCACTGGGAGGCCCTCAAGCTCTGGCTGAAGGGCGCGCGGTTCAACTCCAGTCCCCCCGCGCCTTCTACTGCGAGCTATCGTGACAGTCCGGCCGTCGAGCCGGGAGAGTGAGTTGCAGACGCCGCCAAGCGGGCAGAGTCAAGGGCGGGCACCGATGATCGAACTGATGACGATCGATACGTACGAAGAGAAGCCGATCAGGCTCACCGACGAGAACATCGCCTCCTTCACCAGGGGCCTTCCGGCGAAGGCCCGCATGGTGCTCGGCGCAGCTATCCGCCTGCCGAAGGGCACGCTGACGGCGAAGCTGCCCGACGGGCGCCTGATCCTCGTCGGCGGCAATGCGCCGGGGCCGGATGCCCATGTCGAACTGCGCAACTGGCGGCTTCCCGGCCGGGCCTTCTCCGGCGGAACCATCGGCGTCGCCGAATCCTACATGGACGGCGACTGGGACAGCCGCGACGTCACGACCTTCCTCGAGCTCTTCGTCGTCAACCAGGAGACGGGCGAGGAAGTGGCGGGCGGCGCCAACTGGCTGCTCACCGCCATCCAGCGCATCCGACACTGGCTGAACGAGAACACGCGCACCGGCTCGAAGCGCAACATCTCCGCGCATTACGACCTCGGCAACGCCTTCTACCGCGAATGGCTCGACCCGAGCATGACCTATTCATCCGCGCTCTACGGTACCGGAGCCAACGACCTGGAGTCGGCGCAGGCGGCAAAGTACCGGGCGCTGGCGCGCGACGGCGGCATCGGCCCGTCGAGCAGCGTGCTGGAAATCGGCTGCGGCTGGGGCGGCTTTGCCGAGTTCGCCGCGCGCGAGATCGGCTGCAAGGTCACCGGCCTGACGATCAGCCGCGAGCAGCACGATTTCGCCCGCGAGCGCATCCACAAGGCAGGCCTCTCCGACAAGGTCGAGATCAAGCTGCAGGACTACCGCGACGAGACCGGCCGCTACGACAACATCGCCTCTATCGAGATGTTCGAGGCGGTGGGCGAAAAGTACTGGCCCGTGTTCTTCCGCAAGGTGAAGGACTGCCTCAACCCCGGCGGCACCGCCGCCATGCAGATCATCACCATCAACGAAGCCGCCTTCGATTCCTATCGCCGCCGTCCCGACTTCATCCAGCGCTACGTCTTCCCGGGCGGCATGCTGCCGACGCCGAGCCTGCTGAAGACGCTCGGCTCCGACCAGGGCCTCTCCTTCCTCAAGGAGCGCGTCTTCGCGCAGGACTACGCCCGCACGCTCGCCGACTGGCGCGAGCGCTTCTGGGCCTCCTGGGAAAGGCTCGTCCCCCTCGGCTTCGACGACCGCTTCCGCAAGCTGTGGGAGTTCTATCTCCACTACTGCGAGGCGGGCTTCCGGGCCGAATACATCGACGTGCGGCAGGTGGTCTACAAGGCCTGAGCCGGGGCGCGTGGCCGAGGCGCGCCGTCTTACCCCTCCCCAGACAAAGTCGCAGCCGGCCGAACCGCCTGAGCGTGCCCTGCCGATCGCGCCGCTTCGAATGCTCCCCCGACCGTTCCCCGTAAAATTCTCGGGGCGCTGATCCGCGCTTTCGCCTTCGGCGTAGACAGGATAACTTTACACTGTCTAGATTTCTGAACGCGGGAGATCATCGCATGGTATCGCAGACCATCCTCGTGACCGGTGCATCCGGTTTCATCGCCAAGCACATCGTCGCGCAGCTGCTCGGCGAGGGCCACGCCGTGCGCGCCTCGGTCCGCTCGCGCGAGCGCGCCGACGAGGTGGCGGCGGCCGTCGGTGGGACCGCGCAGGAAGAGGCGGGGCGCCTGTCCTTCGTCGAACTCGATCTCGGCCAGGACCGCGGCTGGGCGGACGCGCTGGCGGGGGTCGACGCGATGATCCATACGGCCTCGCCGTTTCCGCTCGTCCAGCCGAAGGACCCGGACGAGCTGATCCGTCCGGCCGTCGACGGCACGCTGCGGGCCCTGCGCTCGGCAACGAAGGCGGGGGTGCGGCGGGTGGTGATGACCTCTTCCGTGGTCGCCGTGACGCGGAGCGCCCTGCCCGCCGGCCGCGACCGCTACGACGAGCGCGACTGGAGCGACCTCGACGGACCGATCTCGGCCTATGGCAGGTCGAAGACGATGGCCGAGCGGGCGGCCTGGGATTACGCGGCCGGCGAAGGCAAGGGCCTCGCGCTGACCGCGATCAACCCGGGCTTCGTGCTCGGACCGCCGCGCGACGACCGCTTCGGCACATCGCTTCGCGTCGTCCAGCGCATGCTCTCGGGCAAGGATCCTGCCGTTCCCCGCGTCGGCTATGCCGTCGCCGACGTGCGCGACATCGCCGCCATGCACGTGCGGGCGCTGGACCGCCCGGAGGCGATCGGCAAGCGCATCCTCGGCGCGTCGGAGTTCCTGTGGTTTTCCGACATGGCCAAGGCGCTGAAGGAGGCGTTCCCGAACCGGAAGATCGCGACCCGCGTCGCCCCTGACCTGCTGATGCGCATCATCGGGCTCTTCGACAAGAGCGTCGCCACCATCCTGCCGGAACTCGGCCAGCGCGCCGAGGTCGACAATCGCCGCGCCCGTGACATCCTCGGGATGGACTTCATCCCGGCGCGCCGCAGTGTTGTCGACGCCGCCCGCTTTCTCGTCGACCGAGGGCTCGCCTGAACGTAAAAACGGGGCGCCTTGCAGCGCCCCGTCTCGTCGAAGCGTCGGATGACGCTCAGTTCTTCGTCTTGTCGACCAGCTTGTTGGCCGAGATCCACGGCATCATGCCGCGCAGCTTTTCGCCGACCTGTTCGATCTGGTGCTCGTCGTTCAGGCGGCGGATGCCCTTGAAGCGGGCCATGCCGGAGCGGTACTCCTGCATCCACTCCGAGGTGAATTTGCCGGTCTGGATGTCCTTCAGCACGCGCTTCATCTCGGCCTTGGTCTCGGCGGTGATGATGCGCGGGCCCGACACGTATTCGCCCCACTCGGCGGTGTTGGAGATCGAGTAGTTCATGTTGGCGATGCCGCCCTCGTAGATCAGGTCGACGATCAGCTTCACCTCGTGCAGGCACTCGAAATAGGCCATCTCGGGTGCGTAGCCGGCTTCCACCAGCGTCTCGAAGCCGGCGCGGATCAGTTCGACCAGGCCGCCGCAGAGCACGACCTGCTCGCCGAACAGGTCGGTCTCGCATTCCTCGCGGAAATTGGTCTCGATGATGCCCGAACGGCCGCCGCCGACGCCGCAGGCGTAGGACAGCGCGAGGTCGAGCGCGTTGCCCGACGGGTCCTGGTTGACGGCCACGAGGCACGGCACGCCGCCGCCCTTCTGGTATTCGCCGCGCACGGTGTGGCCGGGGCCCTTCGGCGCGACCATCAGCACGTCGACGGAGGCCTTCGGCTCGATCAGGCCGAAATGCACGTTGAGGCCGTGGGCAAACGCGATCGCCGCGCCGTCGCGGATGTTGGGGGCGATCTCGTTCTTGTAGATGTCGGCCTGCAGCTCGTCGGGCGTGGCCATCATCATCAGGTCGGCCCACTTGGCGGCGTCGGCCACCGTCATGACCTTGAGGCCGTCGGCCTCGACCTTCTTGGCGGTCGCCGAGCCGGCCTTGAGACCGACGGCGATGTCCTTGACGCCCGAATCCTTCAGGTTCAGCGCATGCGCGCGGCCCTGGGAGCCGTAGCCGATGATGGCGACTTTCTTGCCCTTGATGAGATTGAGATCGGCGTCGCGATCGTAATAGACACGCATGGTGGTTTCCTTCCCGTGTTTTGCGTCGTCAGTTGGATCTTGTTCGCGGAGCGGACCGGCCCGCACCGAAAAGCGTGAGAAACTGCCTGGTGGCGCGCGCGGCGTCGGCCGCGATCTCGGCCTTCGAGGGCACCATCGCATCGCCCAGCAGCAGCCGCACCTGCACGTCGCGGCCGACGAGGCCGAAGAAGGTGCGGAAGGCGGTCTCGGTGTCGTCGAAGCCGATCAGGCCCGCCTCGCGGGCGGCCTCCAGCAAGGGCTTCAGCCGCTCGCCGATGGCGAAGCGGCCGTTTTCCAGCACGATGCGGCCGAGGTCGCTGCGGCCGGAGGCGGCGTGCGCGACGGCGACGCGGTTGAGCGCCACCGAGGTCTTCGAGGAGATCACCGTCAGCCAGTTGGCCGCGAAGGCCTCAAGGCTCTCGGCCAGCGCATCCGCGTCGAGGCGCTGGCGGTCCCAGTTGCCGGCCCGCACCTTCGAGGCCTGCCAGCGCACGGTGGCCGTGAGCAGGCCGTCGCGGTCGCCGAACCACTTGTAGAGCGTTTCCTTCGAGCAGCTCGCCCGGCGCGCCACCGCCGTCATGGTCAGTCCGTCGCGGCCTTCCAGCAACAGCGCCAGCACGGCGTCGAGCACCTCGCCCTGGCGGGGCGTGACGATCTCGTCAGCGGCGGTTGCGGCGGCCTGCGGCACACGGGATCCTGTCGGCTCGATTGGTGTACCGTACGGTACGGTTCGGCGTGGTTACCGCTCCGCGCGTCTGCGGTCAAGGGGACGCGGGCGGTTCGCACGACGTTCCCGCGCCAGGCATATCCCGTGCCGCCCAGTCCGGCTCCACCAGCCCGATGCGCCGCAGCGGATCGGCCACCATGCCCGAGACGAGGGCGGCGAGCATCGCCGGCGCGGGCGGCACCCTCGCCACGCTCGACACCAGCGTATCGCGCAGGAACGGCACCAGCCGCGAATCCGACTGATAGAAGGGCGTGAATGCGAGAGACAGCGCCTGGAACAGGCGCACGTGCAGGCGCCGGGCAGCGCAGTAGCGAGCCAGCGCATCGGACAGGTCCTGCACCGAACCGAGCGCATGCGCGAGTGCCGCGGCGTCGAGCAGTGCCATGTTGGCGCCTTGCCCCAGCTGCGGGCTCGTCGAATGCGCCGCATCGCCGATCACCGCCAGCCGCCGCCCGGCGGGGCGGCGAAGCGTATGATGGCCATAGCGCGCAAGCGTCAGCTGCTCGAAGCTCCCGATCTGGCCGAGATAGGCCTCCGTCGCCGGCCAGAGCGACCGCACCCGGTCCTTCCAGGCCTCAAGCCCCTGCGCCTGCACGGCGGCCGCCTCGTCCGGCTTCAGGCTCCAGAAAAAGGCGGCCTGCTCCGCCCCGCCGGCTTCGACGCGGCCGATCGGCATCACCCCGATCATCACGCTGGCGTGGCGGTAGCGCTGCGACAGCGCCCGCGGGTCGAAGCCATCGCCGCGCCAGGACAGCGAGGCCCAGAACGCGCCGTAGGCGAGTGCCCGCGGCTCCGTCGGCCTCTCCACGTGCTGCTTCAGCTTCGAGCGCGAGCCGCTGGCATCGACCACGAGATCGAACGGTCCGGGCCGCGTGCCATCGGCCAGGACGAGGCGCTGCCGTTCGCCCGACTCGTCAAGCGCCGCGACGTCGCGGCCGGCCTCGACGGCGATGCCCGCGTCCAGGACGGCGCGGTGCAGCATGCCGAACAGCGCGGCGCGGTGGACGGCGAGGCCGAACCTTCCGTTGCGGCCCGACGCGTAGCGGACGTCGAGAACCGTGCGGCCGGAAGCCGCGTCCGCGCCGTGCAGCCGCTCGATCCGGCTGCCGAGCGCCAGCATCGACGGCAGCAGCCCGAGCGCGTCCAGCACGGCGAGCCCGGTCGGCTGCAGGATCAGTCCGGAGCCGACCGGCTTGGCCGCCTCGAAGCGCTCGAAGACGATGACACGATGGCCCGCGCGGTGAAGCAGCAGCGCGGCCGCCAGCCCGGCCGGCCCGGCGCCGCAGATGCCGATGTCGAGCGCCCGCAAGATTAGCTCGTCAGGCGCCGGCCGCGTCGTAGGCCGAGCGGGCCGCTCGAACCTCCCTGTGGTGGGTCTCGGCCCAGTTCAGCAGGTGCTGGAGGCTGTCGAACATCGAGCGACCCAGGTCGGTCAGGCTGTATTCGACGCTCGGCGGCTTGGTGGGATACACCTCGCGATGCACATAGCCGTCGCGCTGGAGGTCGCGCAGCGTCTCGGTCAGCATGCGCTGCGAGATGTCGGGCACCAGACGGCGCAGTTCACCAAAGCGGTACGGCTGGTCGGCCAGCGCCATCAGGAGCAGCGCACTCCATTTGCCGAAAATGTTCTGCACCACGTTGCGGATGGGACACTTGGTCAACCCGCCCTGCTCCACGTCGGCGCGGCAGATTTCGATCTTCTGCCGTGCCGATACGACCCGTGCGTCCATGCCGGTACCCTCCAGGTAACCACCGGAGCAAAAAATGCCTACTTTACGCCGGGCGGTCAATGCATATTTAAGACCTGCTCTCTTTTTGAGACTTACTCCTCAACAATGCAAGGAAGTTCGCCATGTCCGATACCATCCTCGTCACCGGAGCCTCCGGCTCGCTCGGCGGCGCCATCATCCGCCACCTGCTCGACAGCCAGGGCGTAAAGCCGGAACGGGTCATCGCCGTCACGCGCGATCCCAAGAAGCTCTCTGCGCTGGCGGCCAGGGGCGTGACGGTCCGTGCAGGCGACTTCGACGAAGAAGCCAGTCTGGTCGAGGCCTTTTCCGGCGCGGGTACGGTGCTGATCGTGTCCACCGATGCCGTTGGCGAGCCCGGCGCGCGCCTGCGCCAGCATCTGGCGGCCGTTTCGGCCGCAACGAAGGCTAGTGTCTCGCGCATCGGCTACACGTCGATGTTCAGCCCCGAGCCCGGCAATACCGTTCTCTTCGCGCCGGATCACTACGGCACGGAGCAAGCCATCCGGGAGAGCGGCATTGCCTACTCCATCTTCCGCAACGGCTGGTACCAGGAGAACCTCATGATGTCGCTGCCGGCCGCCGTCGGCATGGGCCAGTGGTTCACCTCGGCCGGTGACGGTCGAACCGCCTATGTCGGACGCGACGATCTTGCCCGCGCCATTGCGGCGGATCTCGCCGAGGCGCCGGCCGGGAGCGCCACCTACACCCTGTCGGGGGCCGAGGCCTTCACCAATGCCGAGATCGCGGCGATGGCGTCCGAGGCGATCGGCAAGCCGATCACGGTCGTGAACCTCACCGACGAGCAGTTGGCCGAAGGCATGAAGGCCGCAGGCGTTCCGGCGCCGATGGTGCCGCTCCTTGTCTCCTTCGACGCGGCCGCCCGATCGGGCGTGCTCGGCACCGTCACCGACGACATCGAGAAATTGACCGGCAGCAAGCCGGCGCCGCTGAAAGCCTGGATCGCAGCCAACAAGGCCGCGCTCGGCGGCTGACGCGCAGACACGTCGAGGGAGCGGTCCTGAAAGCGGCCGCCCCTCGACGATCAGCCCTCCAGGGCCTTCAGGAAGCGACCGACCGTTCTGGCCATGCCGTGTTCCAGCGCATCTGCGGTCAGCCCGTGGCCGATCGACACTTCGGCGAGGTTCGGGACCGCGCGCACGAGACCCGGCAGATTGGCGACCGTCAGGTCGTGCCCGGCATTGACGCCGAGACCGGCCGCCTGGGCCAGCGCCGCCGTCTTGTCGAGTTTCTGCAATTCGATGGCACACTTTGCCGGATCGTCGTGGCAACCGCCATACGGGCCTGTATAGAGTTCGACGCGGTCCGCGCCGGTGTCGCGCGCGGCCTCGATCTCGCGCTGCGAGGCGTCGGGATCGCAAAACAGCGACACCCGCATGCCGCGCTTCTTCAGCCGCGCCACGATCGGCCGCAGGAAGTTGCCCTGCCGTTCGAACGGCCAGCCATGGTCGGAAGTCGCCTGTGCCGGATCGTCGGGCACCAGCGTCACCTGCTCGGGCTCCGTCCTCTCGACGAGGTCGAGGAATTCCCCGGTCGGATAGCCCTCGATGTTGAATTCCGCCTCCGGAAACGCGTCGTCGATCAGCGCGCGCAGGTCCGGCAGGTCGGAAAAGCGGATGTGGCGCTGGTCGGGACGCGGATGCACCGTCAGGCCGTGCGCGCCGGCGGCGAGCGCGATGCGGCCGAGCGCCGTCACGCTCGGCCAGGGCAGATCGCGCCGGTTGCGGAGCATGGCGACGGCATTGAGATTGACGGAAAGCTTGGCGGGCATGTCTGGGGTCGATCCTGAACTGTGGCACGATGCCGTTAGCACAGGCGCAAGCGAGGCGCACGGGGCCAGCATCGCGGCACCGGGTGGCCACAAGCCCGCACGGGGCGTGGACCGCGATCGTCAGAGGCGGGCGAAAAATGCTGCTCCTTCCCTGTTCTCTCCGACCGGCTTTCCAGCTAACACCTCACGCGGGAAGATATCGGGGACCTCGTTACTTGCGTGTATTCTACATCAATCTCGATCACCGCACGGACCGCCGCGACTATATGGAAGCGCAGTTCGAGGCGCTAGGACTGCGGGCGGAGCGCTTCCGGGCGGCGACGCCGGCCGACGTCACCGCTGCGGATCTCGCGCCGGTCACCGCCGAGGAAGCTCGCCGCTGCCTCACGCCGACCGAGATCGCCACGAGCGTCAGTCATCAGCGCGTCTGGCGCCGCATGATCGAGGACGGCCACGGGCATGCGCTCGTTCTCGAGGACGACTGCGAACTGTCGCCGCAGATTCCCGCCTTCCTCGCCGAATTCGACCGCCAGGGCGGCGCCAGCGGTCTGGTGCGGCTGGAAACCCGGTCGCGCAGCCAGATCCTCGCGCGCCGCGCGTCGCGGATGGTGCGCGGCGTCGGGCTGCACCAGCCCTACACCTGGGAATGGGGATCGGCCGCCTACATCATCTCCGCCGACGAGGCGCGGCGCGTGCTCGGCTCGCCGCATCGTTTCCGCGCGCCCGTCGACGACATGCTCCTGTCTCCGAGCAGTCCGATGCGCGTCTCGAGCAGTCTGCTGCAGGCCGTCCCCGCGCTGGCCTTCGTACCGGAGGAAAACGTCGCCGAGGGCAGCCAGCCGGCCACCGTGCGCCAGAGCGACATGCAGGACGAGCGGCTGCGCCGTTTCAAGGAAGAGAAACCGAAGGTGAAGGCGCGCAAGCTCGCCCGCGAGATCCGCCGTATCCAGCGGCAGATCACCGACATCCGGCGCATCCTCCGCGACCGGGTCTTCGGCCGCACGATGGTCGTGCCCTTCGCGCGGGACCCGGCGGTCTAGCGCACGATCGTCAGTCGTTCCGCCGCCCGCGTGATCGCCGTGTAGAGCCAGCGCTCGCGCGTCTCGCGGAAGGCGTAGCTCTCGTCGAACAGGACGACGTCGTCCCACTGCGAGCCCTGCGCCTTGTGCACGGTCAGCGCGTAGCCATAGTCGAAGTCGTCGAAGCGCTTCTTCTGCTGCCAGGGAATGTCGGCGTCCGGATCCTCGAAGGCGGCCTTGAGCAGCTTGATCTTGGCCACGCCGCGTTCGGGATCGTCCTCCTCGGGCGAGACGAGCAGGTTGATGCCGGGCTTCACGGTCTCGCGCGAGGCCGTCATCACCTTCCACAGCGAACCGTTGAGCAGGCCCTTGGCCGGATCGTTGCGCAGGCAGACCAGCTTGTCGCCGGCCATCGGCAGCGGCCCTTCGAAGCCCTTTAGCTCGCGCAGCCTTGCATTGTAGCGCCGCCGGGTCCGGTTGGTGCCGACCAGCACCTGGTCGGCGGCCAGCACCAGATCCTGGTTGACGTCCTCGCGGCCGATCACCTGCGCCGTGCCGTAGTCGCCCTTCATGAACTCGCGGCCCTCGCGCACGTCGAGCGCCAGCCGGATGATCGGATTGTCGCGCGCCTGGCGGTGGATCTCGGTCAGCAGGATGTCGGGCTCGTGCTCGGTGAAGAAGCCGCCGCCCGAGATCGGCGGCAGCTGCGCGGGATCGCCCAGCACCAGGATCGGCGTGCCGAAGGTCAGCAGGTCGCGGCCGAGCTGCTCGTCGACCATCGAGCACTCGTCGACGACGACCAGCTTGGCGCGGGCGATCGGGCTCTGCCGGTTGAGCGAGAAGGTCGGCGACATCGACGTCTTGCCGGTGGTCTCGTCGGCCACCGCCTCCTCTCCGCGCGGGCGGTAGATCAGCGAATGGATGGTCCGGGCATTGGTCGCGCCCTTGGAGCGCAGCACCTGGGCCGCCTTGCCGGTGAAGGCGGCAAACTGCACCTGGCCGTCGACATGCTCTGCGAAATGGCGCGCAAGCGTGGTCTTGCCCGTGCCGGCATAGCCGAACAGGCGGAAGATCTGCGGCTGGCCGTCCTTCAGCCACCGCGCCACCGCCTTCAATGCGGCGTCCTGCTGCGGAGAGAATTCCATCAGGCGGAGAGACAGGATTCGGGCGTCAAGGGCAAGGACCGAATGTCAAGCGAGGTCGGTGCGACTGAAGTCGTTACCCTTGTAGAGAAGCGACATACCTTTCGCCTTGGCGACGGCGTAGGAAAAGCAATCGCCCATATTGAGCTGGGCGGGGTGGCCGGAACCCTTGCCGAACCGGGTGTGCGCATCGGCCAGCCCGTCAAAAAGATCCTCTCCGATGGTGGCGATACCGATTCCCGCGAGATCGAGGAATTCTCGAACGACGACCGCAGCGGCCGGCCGATCCGCAAGCTTGGTTCCCATTGCCAGGAATGCCTCGAACGCCGAAACAACGGACGAAATGCGCTCATCGGCAGCGGCAAGGCGTGTGACCAGTGCTTCTGCGTCATCCTCGCCGGTTATGATCGCCACCATGGCCGACGCGTCGACATACATCAGTCGTCCCCCTGCCCCCACAGTTCATCATAGAAGGCCTTGTCGAGTGCGACACCGGTCTTCGGCATAGACTGGACCCTGTCGATCAATGGTTGCAGCCGGTCTCGCAGTTCTTCCGGACTCATCGACCCGGCTCCAGGCTTATGCATCAGAACTTCTTCGAAAACCTCACGGATGGTCTCCGTAATGCCAAGTCCACGTTGCCTGGCAACCTCGCGGACCAAAGCATCGGCCTTTGGGTCGCGCACATGAAATGCCATCGTCCCTCTCCGTCAGTTACGATCTTCTGCTTATCATCAGCAACAAAAGAACACAAGAAGAACGAAGCGCGCCGCTGAATGTGCCGCTTCAACCGTTCCGCGTCGCCATTTCCGGATCGTTCTCCAGCACGATCGGCGTGCCGTGCGGCGTCGCGTGCGCGGCGCGCTCCCAGGCCGCCTGCAGCGCATCGACCTCGGCGTCGCCCGCGATGCCCTTGGCCGCCAGCAGCGCGCCCAGCGCCGCAACCCAGTGCTCATAGTAGTCGTGGCCGTGCGGGTCGGCCTCGGCCCGGTGCAGTTCGCGCGACAGGGTTTCGGCCCATTCGTCCCAGGCAAACAGGCCGGCCTCTTGCAGCGCCACCACCATGGCGAAGGCCTGCGCCTGCCAGGGTTCGGCGAAGACCGGCTCGGCAGGGACGGGCCCGGCGGCAACGGCCCCGGCGTCCGGCATCTCACGCAGGCTCAAGATAGCTCTCCCAGGCATCGACGCTGACGGTCAGTGTCGGATCGGCATCCTCGCCCCAGAGGTCGCGGCCGGCGAATACCACCGTGTAGACCGGCTGCGGGTTCTCGCCGCCGCCATGGGCGTTGCTGTCGGGAAACACGAAGCCGCCGCGCACCGCTTCGACCGTGCCGACATGGCCCCGCACGTAGCGCGGCAGCCGCGTATGGCCGGATAGGTGGATGTTGCGCGTCCGCACCCTGTCCCCGGGCGCGAAGCGGGGCGGCCCCTCGACCGCACGGTCGCAGGGACCGCCGCGGGCGAGCACGGCCGCAACGTCGGCGGCCTTCAGAACGCGCTTCGGCGTAGCACCCGGCCTCAGCGCCCTGCCCTGCGCCAGTTCGTCCTCGTCCACGAAGCCATGCCGCACCAGCAGCCGCTCCAGCGCCTTCGTCCAGATCTCGTAGTAGGTCGAAGCATAGTAGTCGGCCGGGTGGAGGCTCTCGCGCGCATGCCGGCTCTCGTCGATCGTCCAGGCACCCATGGCGCCAGCGGCCAGCGTCACGCCGAGCGCGCGGCGTTCCCAGCCGGCATGGAACAGCGGCTCGTCCGTCTCCGGCGCGACCGGCCCGAAACCCATCTGCCCGCCGAGATCCTGCGGCCCGTTCATGCCGCCTCCGGCGACCGGGCAAGGCCGGTCCCGATCATCGAATCGCGCGTCACCAGGTCCGCCAGCCGTTCCTCGTCGAGGTCCTCCGTGCCGGCCGGCCGCTCGGGCACGACGAGATAACGCAGTTCGGCGGTGGAATCCCAGACGCGCACCCGCGTGTCGGCGGGAAGCGTCACGCCGAACTCGGCCAGCACGCCGCGCGGGTCGATGACCGCGCGGCTGCGATAGGCCGGCGCCTTGTACCAGACCGGCGGCAGGCCCAGCACCGACCACGGGTAGCAGGAGCACAGCGTGCAGACGACGAGGTTGTGGGTGTCGGGCGTGTTGAACACCGCTTCCATGTGCTCGCCCTGGCGGCCGGTATAGCCGAGGGAGGCGATGGCGGCCGTCGCGTCAGTTCGCAGCCAGTCAGCGAAGGACGCATCGCTCCAGGCCTTCGCGACCACGCGGGCGCCGTTGCGCGGTCCCACCTTCGTCTCGTAGGTCTCCACGATCGCATCGATGGCGGCCGGGTCGATCAGGCCCTTTTGCGTCAGGATCGTCTCCAGGGCGCGCACCCGCGCCGCCATCGGATCGAGATGATTGTCGTGATCGCGGTGATGATCATCGTGGTGATGACCATGGTCATGTTGGTGATCGTCGGGTCGGTGATGTCCGGTCATGAAAGGTCCCACAGCTTCCAGTCAGCCGCCGCTCGACGGGTTTCGCGCGTAGCCCGGTCCGACGGTGAGCGGGCGCTCCGGCACCACCGCGTCGCTGATGCGGCTCTTGAACACGAGGTTGTGCGTCCACAGGAGCTGCTTGTCGGCACGGTCCAGAACGCGGATGTCGACGTGGTATGGCCGGTCAGCCTCCACGCCGCGCACCGGCGGCGAGCGCAGCGCGTACCGGCTGGTATCCGTGCCGACGCGCGTGCGCACCACGTGCCTCTGCCCGCCAGCCGGATCCTCGAACGCCGCCTCGATGATCGAGCCGGTCGGCAAGGGGCGGTCGACCATCGCGGTGAAGCCGTAGTAGACCTCCGCGACGCGGTAGTTGAACATGAAGCCGCCGCCGAGGATCTTGAGATAGGGCTTGGTCGCCGGATCCTCGCGCATCGCCCAGCCGACCGCGAGCAGCACGGCGAGCAACGCGACAGCGGCTCCGACGATGCGGGGCAATGAAATCCGTTCGAGCACGCCACGGCCTCCTGCCGCAAGCCTAGCACAGGCAGGCACCGCATCGCCAGCATGCGAGGTCTGGAACGGTCTTCAGGCCAGCATCGGCCAAAGCGTCGCGACAAGCAGCAGGCCCATCGCGACGTTGAACCACCGCAGCCGCACGGGGTCCGAGAGCCAGCCGCGCAGCGCCGTGCCGAAGCCGGCCCAGACCGAGACGCTCGGCAGGTTGACCAGCGCGAAGGCGGCCGCCACGAGCAGCACCGAAAGCACGGGCGCCTCCGGGGTGGTGTAGATCGCCATCGCAGTCACCGCCATCACCCATGCCTTCGGGTTGACCCACTGGAAGGCGGCGGCCTCCGAGAAGGACATGGGCCGCGACGCGCTGCCGGCCTCCGCCAGCGTCCGCGACGTCGCGATGCGCCAGGCCAGGTAAAGCAGATAGGCGCCGCCCGCGATCTTCAGCGCGAGATGGAGCGCCGGGAAGGCCGCGAGAAGGGCGCCGAGGCCGAAACCGACGCCGAGCAGCAGCGAGGCAAAGCCGAAACCGATGCCCAGCATGTGCGGCACCGTGCGGCGAAAGCCGAAATTCACGCCCGAAGCCAAGAGCATCATGTTGTTGGGACCCGGCGTCACCGACGACACGAATGCGAAGCCGACGAGCGCGGCGAAGAGATCGAGTGACATCACGGGGGTTTCCAGGGCAGACTTTTTATGTCAGTAATATTGACCTGTTTGGCATCCTGCGCAGCTCTTTTCTTGTGTCCGTGACAAGATCGTCGCGCACTGCCGCCCGCGCCCGCCGGCTCAGTGCTTGCGTGCCTGCACCAGATAGGCGTCGATCTCCTGCTCTCCCAGCCACTTGGCGGCCTCGAGCCGGTGCAGCCCCTCGATCAGCACGTGCCGGTCGCCGTCCTTGCGCACCTGGATCGGCACCTTCATGCCGTTCTCCAATATGTCCTCGGCGAGCACGCGCACCGTCTCCGGGTGCAGCGTCTTCTTTCGCGCGGTCGGCACGTAGATCGTCTCGATCGCCACTTTATGCGTCCGAAGCATGGCTCTCCCCTTGTTGCACCCATTCGACATGTGGGCCTGCGGGCGCCGTAAGTCCAACGCGGAATGCCGATCCGCCGCTTCGGCATGGTGAATGAACCGTTGCCTTTAGGGCAGCGTTAACCAAAGCGGGTCACATCTGGCGCAGTTCTGGTTGCATCCGGTGGCTTCATGCGTCTCCTGTCCCTTGCTTTCATCGCACTCGCGCTCGCCGGCTGCGCCAATTCGCCGAGGCAGGTTTCTCAGGCCGACGGCACCACCCTCGCCTTCGCGCCGGGCGAACGGCAGAGGTCGGAGCCTGGCCCGCAGGTTGCGATGCTGCGACCCGATCAGCCGGCCATCCCCAGCGGCCTCGCCGGACGAACGATCCGCGTGGCGAGCCCGGCCGACATCCGCCTCGGACCGAAGGAAGTCGTGCTCACCTTCGACGACGGTCCGGTGCCGGGCAAGACCGACGCGATCCTGAAGGCGCTCGACCGGTTCGGCGTCAAGGCGACCTTCCTGATGGTCGGGCAGATGGCGGACGCCTATCCGGCCACCGCCCGCAAGGTCGCCGCCGCCGGCCATACGATCGGCACCCACACGCAGAACCACAGGAACCTGCGCTCCGTCGGGCCTGCGGTGGCGGAGGCGCAGATCCGGGCGGGACGCGAAAGCGTCGCCGCAGCCCTGCGCCCGGGCGGTTACAGACCTGCGCCCTTCTTCCGCTTTCCCTACCTCGCCGACACGAAGGCGCTGCGAAGCAGCCTGGCGGGCCAGGGCATCGTGGTGATCGACGTCGACATCGATTCGCGGGACTATTTCGCCACAGGTTCGGATGTCTTGCGCGCCCGCGCGGTCGCCTCGGTGGAGAAGCGCGGCTCCGGCGTCATCCTGTTCCACGACCTGCACGCCCGCACGGCGACCATGCTGCCGCTGCTTCTCGCCGACCTGAAGGCGCGCGGCTACAAGGTGGTGCACCTCGTGCCCGCCAGCTCCGGCATCGACCTCCTGGCGTCGGCGCCCTGGGCGCCCCTGCCGCCGTCAGGCATGACGCCTCCCGATCGCGGCTGACGGCTCCGACTGAAGCTCGGCTGCGAGCCGGGCTCAGCCGCGCGCGGCCCTCAGCAGCGCGTCGGCCGCCCGCATGTCGCGCAGCCGGTTGGCCCGGGCGACGGCGGCTTCGGCATCCTCGCCCCATTGCGAGATGGTCCAGTCCTCGTCGACATGGGCGAGCGTCCAGGCCGTTTCCGCGTCGATCTCGCCGGCGTCGACGGCCAGCGCCAGCAGCGCCGATCCGGTCAGCGTGGTCATGACGTGCAGGCAGCCCAGCCGGAGCGGGTCGGGATCGAGCCGCAGATGCACGCCGAGCGCGGCGATCGCCTCGCGCGGTTGCTCGACATGCATCACGCCCTCGGCAAGGTACAGCCGCGCGCCCAGCCGGTTGCGCGCCCAGTCGAGGATCGGGTCCCAGGCCTGCGCCTGCAGTTCCACCAGCCGCGCCGGACTGTCGGCGCGGTAGCAGAGAAGGTCCGTCGACGCGTAGCGCAGCACGTCCTCGGCCACCGCATCCGGGTCGAGCGCGACACCGTCGATGACGGTATTGACGAGGCGCGTCACCGGCATCCGCACCGGGTTGATCTCGGCCTCCTGCGCCTCGAATTCCTCGGCGATCAGGCGGGCAGCCGCCTCGGTCCGCAGTGCCATCGGCCCCTTGCCCGGCGTGCGGACCGGCCGGCCGTCGAGATGCACGGCGAAGCCGCCGTCGACCGGCGCGACGGCAACCGCCTTGTAGAAGCGCTTCGGCAGCGGCTGGCGCATCTGGATCTGCGCCCGCCTGACCGGATCGGGATCCGACAGGAAGCTGCCTTCGAGGTCGTTGAGAATGTCGCGCATCGTCGTCTTGCCGCCGTCGTCGGGATGAGAAGCCAAAGGTAGTCCGGCCTGGCCGCCGTTCAACCCGGCGCGACCTTCCGCACCGGGCGATTGACGATGACGATGCCGACACCGATCAGCCCGAGCGCCAGGAAGATGCGCAGGCTCAGCGGTTCGTCCAGCAGGATGCCGCCCGCCAGCACGCCGAAGGCGGGCGTCAGGAAGGCGAAGGAGGACAGGCCCGCGGCCGGATAGCGCCGCATCAGCCAGAACCAGAGCAGATAGGTGAAGGCGACGATGAAGATGCCCTGGAACAGGATGGAGACGATCGGCACCAGCCCGACGTCGCGCAGCACCGGACCGGTGAACAGCAGCAGCGGCAGCGTCACCAGCGGCGCGACGGCCAGCTGGTAGAGCAGCGTCTTCTCGGCGCGGGCGGTCGACAGGCGCGTGGTCTTGATGACGATGATCGTCGCCGCCCAGGCCATGCCGGCGGCAAGGCTCATCAGGTCGCCGATGATCGCCTCGGGTCCGGGCAGGCTGAGCTTGTCGGAAAACACCAGCGCCACACCGCAGAAGGCGAGCAGCGTGCCGCCGACCTTGGCCAGCGACATCCGTTCGCCGAGCAGGAAATGCGCGCCGATCAGCACCCAGAACGGCATGGTGTTGACCATCAGCGCGCCGCGCGCGACCGTGGTGTAGTCGAGACCGGTGAAGATCAGCGCGAACTCGATGCCGAACAGCGCGCCGGCCGCCAGCCCGCCTGCCAGCGTGCCGTCCCTGTCGAACAGGGAAATGCCGCGCCACCCGCACCAGGCAAAGACGCAGGCCGCCCCGATCGCCGACCGCACGATGGTCACGAAGACGGGGTCGAAGCCCTGGTTGGAAAGCTTCGCCGCGACGCCGTTCAGCCCCCAGGCGAAGGTGAGGAAGAGCATCAGCCCGACGGCCGCGCCGTCGACCGCCGCCCGCCGCTCGAACGTCTCGGTCGCCACGCTCACCCCTGGTCCTCGCCGGCACTCGCCTCGTCGAAGCCGAGCAGGTTCCAGCTCTGGCGCATGTGCGGCGGCAGCGGCGCGGTGACGTCGATCACGCCCCGGTCGGGATGCGGGATGACGATGCGGCGCGCATGAAGATGCAGCCGGTTCTGCAGCCCGCCCGGGAAGTCCCAGTTGGTGTCCGCCTCGAAGTATTTCGGATCGCCGATGATCGGGTTGCCGATGTGGGCCGCGTGGACGCGCAGCTGGTGCGTCCGGCCGGTATAGGGTTCCATCTCCAGCCACGACAGCGTCTGCGCGGCCTGCTCGACCACGCGGAAATAGGTCACGGCGTGGTCGGCGTCGGGCTCGCCATGCCTGGCGACGCGCATCTTGTCGCCGTCGGGCGTCTGCTCCTTGACCAGCCAGGTCGAGATCTTGTCCTCGCGCTTGGACGGCACGCCCTTGACCAGCGCCCAGTAGGTCTTCTTGGCGTCGCGGCCGCGAAACGCCTCGGCGAGCTTCATGGCGGCCAGCCGCGAACGGGCGACGACGAGCACGCCCGACGTGTCGCGGTCAAGCCGATGGACGAGGCGCGGCTTCTCGCCCTTCTTGTTGCGCCAGGCCTCCAGCATGTCGTCGACATGCCGCGTCACGCCCGAGCCGCCCTGCACGGCCAGCCCCGACGGCTTGTTGAAGACGAAGACCTTGTCGTCCTCGTGGATGAGCATCTTGGCCAGCACCGCCGCGTCGTCCTGGCCGCGGATGGTCTTGCCGGTCAGCGGCGCCTCGCCCTTGCGATCGATGCCGATGGGCGGGATGCGGATCACCTGTCCCGGCTCGACCCGCGTGTCCGACTTGGCCCGGCCGCCGTCGATGCGGATCTGGCCCGAGCGAAGGAGCTTCTGGAGATGCCCGAAGCCGAGGCCCGGAAAATGCGTCTTGAACCAGCGGTCGAGGCGCATGCCCGCCTCGCCCGGCTCGACGCTGATCTGCTGGATACCCGTCATGATTGCCCGCGGCTGCCTCGATGGTGAAAGGAGCGGCGCTGCCGTCCGTTGGCCATGGCAATAGTGCAGCCGGCGGCGGAATGCAAAAAGCGAATGGGGCAAGGCCCGCATCTGCCCGCCTCTGCGGGAAGATTCGGGCCTTGCCCTTCATTGTCCCGGAGACCCGGAGACCGCAAGGACGCGGCCTCCTGGTCGCCTTGCGGATCAGCGATAGACGTAGACGATCCGGCGCGTCGCGGGGTCGACCAGAACCGGCTGGCCGTTCACGTGGCGGTAGCGGTACTCGTAGTCGGGCACCTCGCGCAGTTCGACGGTGTCCGGCAGGCCGGCGCCGACCACCACCTCTCCATCGAGATAGACCGGATCCGTGCGGTTCTCGACGACATAGGTGCGGACCGCGTCGGGCGGCGTGACGACGGCACCCGCCGCCGCGCCGGCAACGCCGCCGATCGCGGCACCGACCGGGCCGCCGATCAGCGCGCCGGTAATGGCGCCGCCGGCCGCACCCACCGCTGCATTGGTGCTCGCGGTCTGCTCGTAATCCACGACGGGCACCTCCACCGTCGCCGGTGCCGAGGAGATCACGACGCGCTCGCCGCCGAAGTCACCGGCGAGATATTCCGAATAGGACCAGCCGGTCACGCCATTGTGGCTGACCTCGCACCATCTGCTGCCCTCAAGACAGCCGTTGACGGTCGCCGACTGCGACGCCCCGATGGAACCGACCACCTCATACTGAGGTCCCGGACCGCTGCGGATGTTGAGATCCGTCGTGGCGACGGCGGAAAACTGGGCGAACGCCGGGGTGGCGAAGGCAAGCGGCGCGGCAAGGGCTAGCGCGCCCATCGGAAACAGGAACGTCTTCATGGTTTGAACTCCGTTGATAGATGCGTGGGACCGGATCTCCGATCGCGGGGAATGGAAGCGGACGGCGCGCGCCGGCCCCGCGTCAGGCGCGGATGACGTAGACCACCTCGAGCGTCGCCGGCTCGACGATGATGATCTGGCCGTTCGCCAGCACGAAGTACCGGTAGCTCTCGTAGGCCGGCACGATCTCGACGATCCGCGGCGGCAGCGGGTGGAGCGTCACCGTCGTCGGCACGACGGCGCCGATCGACACCTGGAAATCGACGTTCACGGGCTGCACGTTCGACTCCACGATGATCTCGCGGACCTCGGTGCGCTGCTCGGCCGAAAGGTCGATGCTCGCCGTCGTTTCGTCCGAGACGCCCTTCTTCATCTGCCCGGGCGCCGCCTCCGACGCGCTGTCGACCTCGCCGGCCTTCTGCAACTGGCCCGGGGCCGCCTCGGCGGCCGTATCGACGTCGCCCGCCTTCTTTTGCTGGCCGGGAGCATTGTCCGAGGCGGACGTCCCGTTCGCCGTCGTCTCCTCCGATGCGCCCTTCTTCATCTGCCCGGGTGCCGCCTCCGACGCGCTGTCGACCTCGCCGGCCTTTCGCAACTGGCCCGGCGCGGCCTCGGCGGCCGTATCGACGTCGCCCGCCTTCTTCTGCTGGCCGGGAGCATTGTCCGAGGCGGACGTCGCCGCGGAAGGACGGAGGACGTCGGCGCCGCCTTCGATCTGTGCGCCGGCCTTGGCGCCCGCAGTCGGCTTCAGCGTCGTGCCGTCCTCTGCGCCCGCCTGGGTTGCGAAGGTCGCCGTGCCGGCCAGCAGCATCAGCGCCAGGGTTCTGGTGAGCATCGTCTTCATGGTATTCTCCCTGTGGTCAAATTGAAACGCGGATCGGATTTCTCTTCTCCTCATCCGGAAGAACGTCATGCCGCTCACCGAAGCAAAAACCATAATAATTTTACCTCGTACCGGCATGATTTTCTTTCCTGCACTGCCTCCTCAGCGAAGTGCGGCCGGGAAGCGCAGGATGAACATTGGATCGGCAATGATGTTCCGGGCTGGGCCGCAGGTCCCGGTTCGGACGGGACCTTCGCTTTTCCGGTCCTCGGCCTTTGGTCCTGCATTGCCCGCGCATTGGTCCCGATCGCAGCGCGACCCGGAACGCGCGGCCCCGCATCTCATTCCCGCCTCATTCGGCGCAAGGAGATCGACATGGACAAGAGCGTTTATCAGGCACGGTGGCTGCTGCTGCCCGTTTTAACCCTCTGTCTGGGGTTCCTGATACTGGGCGCAATGCTAAGCTGAAGTCGCAGGGGCAGGCCGGCGCATCACGGTCGGTTCGCATCCGTCAGCAAGGTTCGATCATGATCACCCGTCGGACATTCATGCGCTTCCTGGCCTGCACTGCGGCCGCTTCGCCGGCAATGCTGCATCTCGCCACCTCCACACCCGCATCGGCGCAAGGGAACGGCGGCGGCAATGGTGGTGGCGGAGGTGGCGGCGGCGGCGGTGGGGGTGGCAACGGCGGCGGCGGCGGCGGCGGCGGAGGCAACGGTGGGGGAAACGGCGGAGGCAACGGTGGGGGAAACGGAAACGGGGGCGGCAACGGAAATGCCGGCGGCCAGGGCAATGCTGGCGGCCGTTCGGACGAGGCCCCCGGCCGCGCCGGCACGGCGCCCGGCCTCGCGCGATCGGGTGTCCCGGCCGGCGCGACGGTCGAGGACCGCGGCCGCTCGATCACGGTTCTGTACCGCGACGGCAAGCGCGAAATGATCGAACCCGGCCGCTACGTCATGAAGGATTCCCGTGGCCGCACGATCATCGACAGGAAGGCGACCCCGCAGGACTGGCAGCGGCTCCGGTCGATGGCCGGTCGCTAGGACCCCTCCACGGCAAGGTCGCATCCGGCGCGGTGAACCAGCACCGCCGCCTCGGTCCGGTTCGTCACGTTCAGCTTCGCGAGCACCCGGGTCATGTGGTGCTTCACCGTCTTCTCGTGCAGGTCGAGCCGGATGGCGATGCGCTTGTTGCTCAGTCCGGATGCCACCAGGCATACGACCTCGCGCTCCCTGGGGGTCAACTGGTCCATGAGGCCGGCGGCGCTCGGCCGGTCCGGCTCCGCGTCCCTGCGCGTGAGCAGGCGCGCCGACAGCGTCGGCGTCACGTAGCGCTCGCCGGTAGCGACGGACGTCAGGACGTCCGCCAGTTCCTTCGCGCCGATGCCCTTCAGCACATAGCCGGACGCACCCGATCGCATCGCCCGCGTGACGTCGTCGCCCGATTCGGAAACGGTCAGGAGGACGATCTTCTGTTTCGATCGGGCGGCGAAGACGGCAGGGATGACATCGAGGCCACCGCCGGGCATGGAAATGTCCATCAGCAGGATGTCGGGAGCGGTTTCGGCGACGAGCCGCACGGCGTCCGCACCGCTCGCACCTTCGCCGACCACCTCCAGCCCCTCGACCTCGCGAAGGCTGCGCATGACGCCCTCGCGGTAGAGGGGATGATCGTCCACCACCGCGATCCTGATCTTCTGGCTCATTCCTTCGTCCTCCCATCCATCGACAGGACCAAGCGCAGCAGCGTTCCGCGGGGCGAAGTCTCCACCTCGAAGGTTCCGCCGATGCTCTCGATCCGATCGCGCAGGCCGGCAAGGCCGAGGCTCCCCGGCCGGGTGGCCGCGGCGTCGAAACCGGGCCCCTCGTCCGACACCTCGATGACCAGCGCACAATCCTCGGTCCGCAGCGCGACGACCTGCCCCTCGCCGCCGGCATGGCGAAAGCTGTTGGTCAGCGCCTCCTGGACGAAACGGTAGATGCAGATTTTCTCGGGCGTGCTGATCGCTTCGGCAATTTCGGCAAGGCTGAGACGGACGGCCGTCCCGGTGCGCTTCTCATGCGTCCGCGCCACCTGCCGGACGATCTCGTCGGCGGCCGCAGCCTCGATATGCGGCAGGACCAGGCCCGTGCAAATCGAGCGGATCTCCTTCATCGCGTCGTCCAGATGGGTCTTCACCGCCTGTGCTTCGCGAAGTCGATCCTCGGCCTTTCCCGCACCGGTCATGGCCCGGCTGTCCAGCCGCAGCGCCGCAAGCGCGATGAGCTGCGCCGGCCCGTCGTGGATGTCAGCGCCCACACGGCGCAGATAGCTCTCGTTCAGGGCGGTGGCACGCCGCGAGGCACCCTGGACGCGCTGGTGGAGTTCCTGGTTCTGCGCCAGCAGGACCGAGAGGTCCCGCACCCGCATCCCCAGGTCTATCCGCTGCCGATCGATCGTGCGGCTCCCGCGCAGCACGACGAGGGAAAGGGCGACGAACAGGCCGATCGTCGCCCCTGCGACCGAGAGCCAGCTGAACACCCGGGCACGCCAAAGGTCACGCTCGAGGTCCGGCGCCGTCTCGTCGAACTGCATGACGCCCACCACCTCGCCGCTCCACGGCTGGAGAACAGGACTGTAGATCCTCAGGATGGGACCGGGGGTGTCGCCGAAGCTGGCGAAGTCGGCGGCGACGCGGCCGCGCAGTGCCTGTGCGGTCATCTCGCCCCGTTCGGCGGCCTGCCCGATCAGATCGCCATCTTCGGCATAGAGGATGGTTCCGTCCGATGCCGAGAGACGAAACGAGATCAGCCGGCTCGCCAGCGCGCCCTGCGACAGCGTCTCGTCGAGGGCGCGCCTGTCCTGTTCCTCGAGGTTTTTGGTCTGCTGCATGTCGGGCAGGAGGGGCGCGATCACGCTGTCGACATAGAGCGCGGTCGTGGCAGCGGCGTTGCGCGTCACCACGTTCTCGATAAGGCTCGACACGACGGCACCGACCATCAGCATGGCGATCACGGAGACGAGCCCACCCAGCATGAGAAACTGGCGGGCAAGGGTCTGTCGGCTCCAGCCGGTCATCATGTCCTTCATGCTGAGGAAAGGAAGTGCCGTCGGGCGCGGGTCGGCGCGGTCCTGCGAGGACGTCTCGCCCGGCACCGTTGCCAGTCTTGGCACGACGACGGAAGCATTAGTAGGGGTGTCGCTCCGCATCGAGAATGTCTTGCGCCCGATAGAAGGCGGTTCCCTTGCCGTTCAGTGCCGGAAAAACTGCATCGGCGCAAACTGGTTCCAGCGCCGTCTTAGCTTTTGACATTCTGGTCCGGCCGCGCCTGGCCGGATACAGCATGGCTGGGTGCATCAGGGCGTCAGCCCATCACGCGAACCAGCCACAGCCCCGCAGACAGTGCGCAGACCGAGCCGATGACGCTGGCGAGCACGTAGGCGAACGCGGCTGGCGCCATGCCGCGTTCCCACAGAATGGCAACGTCGAGCGAAAAGGACGAGAAGGTGGTGAAGCCGCCGAGCACGCCCGTGGCGACCAGCAGGCGCAGCTCGTTCGAAGCGCCGAAACGCCGCGCCAGCAGTTCGATGAACAGCCCCATGGCGAAGGAGCCGAGGATGTTGACCGTCAGCGTGCCCCAGGGAAACGCGGCACCGGCAAGGCGCAGCATCAGGAGGCCTGTCAGGTGCCGCAGCGCTGCGCCGATGGCTCCCCCTGCCGCGACGATGGCGATGTCTTTCATGATGGCCTGCCTGCTGTGCTTCCACTGCAGGCAGTCTTAGCGGATGAAATGACCGGCAACCACGGCGGTTCCGTCATCCGCTGTAAGGGAAGCGCTATGCGGCCGTCGTCGCCGTCGTGGTCCCGCAGGTCTCGACGAACCCTTCGGCGAAGGCGGCGAGCGCATTCCAGTTGGTGAACTCGTGATCCGTCGTCACGTCCGTCGGGCCGCCTTCGCGATAGGCGATGTGCTTCATCAGGAGCCGCTTCAGGAAGTCGTACTGCGGATATTTCAACGCTCCGGCCGCCTGATGCACCATCAGGGGCTTCCAGCCGGTCTGCTCGAACAGAGCGGCCGTGATCTTCTGGATTTCGGCGTGCTCCTCGGGAAACGGCGACGCGGCCGCCAGCGACACCGACACGAAGGCGCCCGGCAGGCCCGCAAGCCGTTCTGCCTTGATCTTCAGCCAATGCGAAATCGCCGTCGGATAGGCGCCCATATGCACCGGCGCGCAGACGATGACGGCGTCGGCGATGTCGAGATCGACGTCGCCGAGGTCGCCCGCGTCGAAGACCGTCGCCTGATGGCCGAGGCTCTGCACGGTCGAGGACAGGGTGCGGGCGATCTTGCGCGTGTGGCCTTCGACGGTGCCGAAGATGATCAGGACGTGCATGGCGTTTCTCCTTCGTTTCCCGGCAACCGGCGTCAGCAGACGCGGGTGCCGCATTCGCTGATGGTGAACTTCGGGTCCTGCTCCGAGCGCGAGGCATCGAACTGCCGTCCGTCGACGCACTGCAGCCGAGCCTCGTGCACCGTTCGGCCGCCGAGTTTTTCCTCGTTGACGAAGATGTAGAATCCGACCTCGCACTGCTCCTCGGCCGCGATCTGCTCCTCGAGCTGATCGAGCCAGGCGGGATTGTCCGCCTGCGCGAGCGCGCAGGCCGGGACGAGCAGGAGACCGGCAGCGATGGCGGCCGGCCTGAGGGAACTGAACATGGCGCATCCTCTCTTCGATGCGCCGACACTAGGTGGTCGGAGATGCCCCGGCCTTGATGCGGGTCAAACGGTTTCGGTCCGCTCCCGCAGCCCCGCAGACCGCCGGGCCATGCATCGTCTTGATGGAGATCGTCGCGGGAGAGGAGCCTGTGCCGCCGGAAGCGTCCGCTCAGGCTGCGCCGCAGCGCCCTGCCCCGCCGGCCGCATCCTGGATGCGGCGGCGCCCTGCAGCAGGCTTCCGTGTCGGCGGTGGTGGAGGGGGCTGGATTCGAACCAGCGTAGGCTGAGCCAACGGATTTACAGTCCGTCTCCTTTAACCACTCGGACACCCCTCCAGTCGCCATCCGGAGCCGTGCAGCGAGGCAGTCTCGAAAATGCCGTTTCCGTTGCCGGACCCGGCCGTTCCGCGAGGGGCCTTATGGCGACTGGCTCGATGCCTGTCAACCGCAACACGCGCGGTTTTCCGGGGAGATTCTACAGCCGTCGCCGGCCTGCCGCACGCGATCCCGCGCACAACGCGAGGCGAAACGGCGCACAGCCTCTGTGTCGGTCGAAATGTTGCGCCCTCCCGGCATTGCACTAGAGTGCCCGAAGGACAATCGACGCCAGGGAGGACGCCATGGACGCCGTCGTCGACACGACACTTTCGCAGTTCGAGCTCAACGAGGACCAGCGCGCCATTCAGGACATGGCCCGCGCCTTCGCCGCCGACCGCGTCGCGCCGCATGCGCTGGACTGGGACCGCAACCGGCACTTTCCCGACGACGTGATCCGGCAGACCGGTCCCCTCGGCTTCGGCGGCATCTATGTGCGCGACGACGTCGGCGGGTCGGGGCTCGGCCGGCTCGACGCCGTCCTGATCTTCGAGGCACTGGCGCAGGCCTGCCCGGCCTTCTCTTCCTTCATCTCCATCCACAACATGGCCGCCTGGATGATCGACGTCTTCGGCAGCGACGAGCAGCGGCAGCGCTTCCTGCCGTCGCTGACCTCGATGGAGACGCTGGCGAGCTACTGCCTGACCGAACCTGGCTCGGGGTCGGATGCCGCGGCGCTGCGCACCCGCGCCGCCCGCAGCGGCGGCAATGGCTCAGACTACGTGCTCAACGGCGCCAAGCAGTTCATCTCGGGGGCCGGCGACACCGATTTCTACGTCACCATGGTGCGCACCGGCGAGGACGGACCGAAGGGCATCTCCACGCTCGTCATCCCCAAGGATGCGCCGGGCCTCTCCTTCGGCGCGGTCGAGAACAAGATGGGCTGGCACATGCAGTCGACCCGCCAGGTCATCTTCGAGGACTGCAAGGTGCCGGCCGAGAATCTCCTCTCGGGCGAAGGCACCGGCTTCCGCATCGCCATGGCGGGGCTCGACGGCGGACGCCTCAACATCGCCGCCTGCTCGCTCGGCGGCGCCCAGTCGGCCATGGACAAGGCGCTCGACTACGCCGCCCAGCGCAAGGCCTTCGGCAAGACGATCGACCAGTTCCAGGCCATGCAGTTCAAGTTCGCCGACATGGAGACGAGCCTGCAGGCCTCGCGCATGCTGCTCTACACGGCGGCCGCCAAGCTCGACCACAAGGCGCCCGACGCCGGCAAGTGGTCCGCCATGGCCAAGCGCTTCGTCACCGACGCCGGCTTTGCCGTCGCCAACGACGCGCTGCAGACGCTCGGCGGCTACGGCTACCTGCACGACTACGGCATCGAGAAACTGGTCCGCGACCTGCGCGTCCACCAGATCCTCGAAGGCACCAACGAAATCATGCGGGTGATCGTGGCGCGGCATTTGATCGGGCGGTGAGGGTGGGCGAATGGCCAATAGTGAGTAGCGAATAGTGAGTAGTGAACAGCTCTCCGTCCTGCGCTCGCTCGTGATCCGCCTTGCTTAAAACAAGATCCAGCGCAATCGCCCAGCATTTCGACATCCACGACATATATCGACTACTCCCTACTCACTATTCGCTACTCACTATTCGCCATTCGCCACTCACAACCCTCACCCCCAGCCCCCGGAGGACCCCCACATGACCACCATCGCCTTCATCGGCCTCGGCAACATGGGCAATCCCATGGCCGCCAACCTCGTCAAGGCCGGGCATGCCGTGCGCGGGTTCGATCTCGTGGCGGCCAATCTGGAGGCGGCGAAGGGCAATGGCGTGGCAGTCGTGGCCGACGCGGCTGCGGCCGTGGATGGGGCGGAGGTCGTCATCACCATGCTGCCCGCCGGGAAGCATGTCGTGGCGGTCTGGTCCGACATCGCTCCGAAGGCGGCGAAGGGGACGCTGTTCATCGATTCCTCCACCATCGACGTCGAGTCGGCCCGCAAGGCGCACGCGATCGCTGCCGAGCATGGCCTGCTCTCGGTCGATGCGCCGGTCTCGGGCGGAACCGGCGGTGCGGCGGCGGGCACGCTGACCTTCATGGCCGGCGGCGCCGACGACGCCTTCGCCAGGGCCGAGCCCATCCTCGAGCCGATGGCCGGCCGGATCGTCCATTGCGGCGGCGACGGCGCGGGACAGGCTGCCAAGATATGCAACAACATGATCCTCGGCATCTCGATGATCGGCGTCTGCGAGGCCTTCGTGCTCGCCGAGAAGCTCGGCCTGTCGCACCAGGCACTGTTCGACGTGGCGTCCACCTCGTCAGGCCAGTGCTGGTCGCTGACCACCTACTGCCCGGTGCCGGGTCCGGTCCCCGCCTCCCCCGCCAATCGCGATTACAAGCCGGGCTTTGCCGCTGCGCTCATGCTCAAGGACCTGCGGCTCGCGCAGGAGGCGGCCGCGGCGTCGGGCGCCGTCACGCCGATGGGTGCGGAGGCGGCCCAGCTCTACGCGCTGTTCAACGCACAGGGCGGAGCCGACGCCGACTTCTCCGGAATCGTCGAATTCCTGCGCGGCCGGAGCGTCTGACGGCCGCCACGCATTTCTTGCTCAGGCACCAGAAAAAATGGCCGATTCATCCTTGCTTAACCCCCTGCTAACCACGCGGTAAGGATGTGCCCTTACAAGGGATTGCAAGGCGGCCGACGCGAAAGCCGCCCCTGCTCCGGATCAGGTCTCGCGTACCGGAGCCGCTCCTCGCAAGCGTGAGCGTAAGACGAAGTGCCATGCGTATCGTGGCAAAGCCGCATTCTTCCCGCCGGGAGAATGCGGTTTTCGCCGTTCGACGTGCCGCCTCAGCCCGCAGGCCGCGACAGCCGCTTGAAGTTGGCGCGCACGCGCTTGCCCGATGGCTTCAGCGCCGCATGGAGCGAATGCTCCAGCGCCGCACCCGACAGCAGCGCAGGCGTCCTGCCGGCCAGCAGCTCCGGCCAGAAGCTCATGATCGAGCCTGCGAGCGAGACGTTGGCGGCCATGATGCCCTCGGCAAAGGCCGCCGCCTTTTCGGTCACGGCCTCGAGCGTCTCGGCGCCGACAAGTCCGGAGCCCCGTGATTCGGTCATCATCAGCGGTAGCCGCATCGTCGCCACCATCGGCACGAGCATCAGATCAGCGGCGAGGATCGCTCCCGAGCGCCTTGTGTTGCGTCTGGTCATGCTTGGGTCCTGCACTTTCCTGGGTGTCCGCCCGACGCCGTGCTCTCAGCCGCGACGCGGGTCGGGTTCAGTGGCTCATCCGTCCGCTCAGCCCCGTGGCTTGAACGCATCGTCCACCGGAGGTCTCAACGCGTTGGCGAGACGATTGGTTTCGTTGGCCTTGCCGGCGACCGCCAGCACCTCCATCAGCATGGCGTCCGTCATGCCCTTGGCGCGCGCCGCGGCGGTGTGCGAATAGGTGCAGTACTCGCAGCCATTGGTCGCCGACACCGCGATGTAGATCAGTTCCTTGGTCAGCGGGTCGAGCGCGCCCGCACCCATGATCTCCTTCAGGCTCTCCCACATCCGCTTGAGCTGCGCGGGATCGTGCGCCAGCACCTTCCAGAAATTGTTGATCCAGTCGGATTTCCGCGTCGCCATGATGTCGTCGTAGACGGCGCGCACCTCCGGAGAAGCATCTTCGTATTCGATCAGCGGAACGATGGGGGGATTGGTCATCGGTCACCTCCGGTGGCGGTTTCGGCAAGGTGGCTCCCGTCCCGTCCGGTTCGGGAGCCGTTCGGCGAGGCTGGCCGCTAGGCCGCGTTGCGAAGATCCTCCTTCGCCGCATCCAGCGCCTTGACGATGCGGTCGCAGGCCATGTCGATCGTGTCCTTCGTCCAGATCAGCGGCGGCGACAGGATCATGGTGTCACCGGTGGCGCGCAGCATCATGCCGTTGGCGATGGCATGGTCCCGCACCAGCACGGCGGCCGATCCGGCCGGCTGGAAGCGCCGGCGGGTCGCCTTGTCCTTGACGATCTCGATCGCGCCGAGGAAGCCGAACGTACGCACCTCGCCGACGAGGTCGTGGCCCTCGATGCGCTCCTTCAGCGATTTCGCGAGATAGGGGCCGGTCTCGTCGCGGACGCGCTCGATCATGCCCTCGCGCTCGATGATCTCCAGGTTCTTCAGCGCCACCGCGCAGGCCACCGGGTGCCCCGAATAGGTGTAGCCGTGGTAGAACTCGCCGCCCTTGCCCACGATCGTCGCCGCCAGCCGATCGGAGACGAACAGCGCCGACAGCGGCTGGTAGCCGGAGGTGAGCGCCTTGGCCGTCGTGATCGTGTCGGCCTCGATGCCCATCGACTGCGCCGCGAACCAGTCGCCGGTGCGGCCATAGCCGGTGATGACCTCGTCGAGCATCAGGAGCACGTCGTACTTGCGGCAGATGCGCTGGATCTCCGGCCAATAGCTCGCCGGCGGAATCTTGACCCCGCCCGCGCCCTGCACCGGCTCGCCGATGAAGGCCGCGACGTTTTCAGGTCCTGCGCGCAGGATCTCGTCCTCGACGGCCTTGGCCGCGCGCAGGCCGAAATCGTGGTCGCTCTCGCCGGGATGCGCCAGCTCGTAGGCATAGGGCATCATCACATGGGCGATGTTGGGCACCCCGCCGCCCAGCTGGTCGTGCATGCCCTGCATGCCGCCGAGCGATGCGCCGGTGATGGTCGAGCCGTGATAGGCCATGTGGCGCGAGATGACGCGGTTCTTCTGCGGCTTGCCTTCCAGCATCCAGTACCAGCGCACCAGACGCAGCGCGGTGTCGTTGGCCTCCGAGCCGGAGGAGCCGTAGAACACCTGGTTCATGTTCGACGGCGCGATCTCGGCCAGCTTCTGCGACAAGAGGATCGGCGTCGGCGTCGAGCAGCGGAAGAAGGAGTTGTAGTAGGGCAGCTCCTTCATCTGCGCGTAGGCCGCCTCGGCCAGCTCGTCGCGGCCGTAGCCGATCGCCACGCACCACAGCCCGGCCATGCCGTCGAGGATCTCGTTGCCCGAGGCGTCGTAGATGAACGGCCCCTTGGCATGGGTGATGACGCGCGAACCGGCGTCGCGCAGGTCCTTGTGGTCGGTAAAGGGATGCAGGTGATGCGCGGCGTCGATCTGCTGGAGCTGCGCCAGCGAGTAGTTCTGGTAGGTCATGATCTCGGTCTCCGATGAAAACAGTCCGGCAGCGCCGGAGGCGGATTCAGCGGGAGACCGGCGGCGAATAGCCGATGCGGGCGCACAGCCGCAGCAACTCGGCATGCAGGGTCCGCCGCGACGGTGTCACGGCGATCGGCTGCTTCCTGCTGGTGCGGGCCGAAAGAGGCATGCGCGCAGTGTAGACGAGGCCGGGCTCGCGGTTCAAGCGGCGTTGCGCACGGCGATGTCGAGTCGACGGTCCCGCTCAGCCGCCGCCGCGCCGCCTCACCTTCTCGCGGTACAGCGCGAATGCCACCAGCGCCACGCACATGGCCACCATCACGACGGGCAGTCCCTGCGGGCCGAAGGCCTGGATGGCGAAGCCTGCGCCCGGCGGTCCGGCGATGCCGCCGACGCCCCACATCACGGCGAAGGCCGCGTTGCCGGCCACGAGTGCGGAGCCGGTGAAGCGGTTGCCGAGCTCGATCAGCGCCATGGTGTAGATGCCGTAGCCGGTGGCGCCGACGACGAAGAGCAGCGGCCAGATCGCGATCGTCTGGATCAGCAGCGGCATCATGGCCGCGCCCGCCGCGCTGATTGCCGCGCAGGCGATCAGGAGCAGGCGCGGGCTGATCCGTTCGGCGAGCAGGCCGAGCGGCAGCTGCAGCACGATGTTGCCGGAAATCATCACGGTCAGCAGCGCCGACATGGTGACGGCGGCGATGCCGTAGGCCGCGCCATAGACCGGCAGCAGCGAGAGAACCGACTGTTCGAAGGCCGCCGCCACGGCGGTGGCCATCAGCAGTGCGGGCGCGAGATGCAGGAAGTCCTTCAGCGGCACGGCCGCATGGTCGTCCAGCATGGTGGGCAGGCGCGGTCCGATGACGAGCAGGATGACGACGCAGGCGAGGAACGCCGCGATGCCGATGCCGAACGGCGCCCAGCCGGCCGTGCCGACCAGATAGAGCGTCAGCGGCCCGCCGGCGAAGCCCGCCCCGACGATGGCGGTGTAGAGCCCCATGATCCGGCCGCGCTTGGCGGCGGGCGCGAGCGAGATCATCCAGACTTCCGACAGGACGTAGAGCGGGTCGATCGCCACGCCGATCAGGAAGCGCAGCAGGAACCAGGCCCAGCCGTTCTGCAGCCAGCCGACGAGGAACAGAAGCACCGAGGCTGTCATGGCGCAGGCGATCGCCAGCCGGGGCCCGCCGACCAGCCGCGTCAGCCGGGGCACGAAGGGCGCCGAGGCGATGATGCCGAGCGGAGTCATCGCCGCCGAGAGGCCGATCAGGGCCGGCGGCATCCCCTGCTCCTGCATCAGGAAGGTGAACAGCGGATAGGACAGGCCCTGCGCCAGCGCAAACACCGTCACCGTGGCGGTGACGCCGGCAAGGGCAGCGACCGGCAGCGGCGCGGAACGAGATGGCGCGGTGGTGACCATGGCGCGGCCCTAACCCGTGCCGACGGTCTCCGTCGAGAGCCAGCGTCCGGGCGACGGTCGGCCAGCCATCCCGCCTGCGGCGTGCAAAGGCTGCGACGAGGGCATGTCGCATCCCTTGCCCTTCTGGTCGCCGCCTCCGCTATCGTCGGCACCCTGCGCCGCCAATATGGCCCGCAATGAAACCGACCTTCCCGCGGGGACGCGCATGACCGACGACATTCCGGCTCTGGAGCCCGCGCCCGGTGCGGATCGCGCGCGACGCGGCGGCGGTCGGGCGGGCAAGCGCGCCGGCGGATCGGCGACCTTCGAGCAGCCGCCCTTCCGGCGCCTGAAACGTCCCTTCCCGCCGACCAACATCGTCTCGGAGGACCAGCTCGAGTCGATCCACCTCGCCTCGCTGCGGGTCCTGTCGGAGATCGGCCTCGACGTGTTGCACGAGGGCGCGCGCCGCATCATGAAGGACGCCGGTGCCGACGTGCGCGACGGCTCCGAGCGCGTGCGCTTCGACCCGGCCCTGATCCTCGACTGGGTGTCGCACGCGCCGTCGGAATACCGGATCCACGCCCGCAACCGCGATCATTCGATCGACTTCGGCGGCGACAACCTCGTCTTCGCGCAGGTGGCGTCGGCCCCCAACTGCTCCGACCTCGACAATGGCCGCCGGCCCGGCAATCGCACCGACTTCCGCAACCTCGTGAAGCTCGCCCAGATGCACAACGTCATCTCGGCCACCGGCGGCTATCCGGTCGAACCCATCGACATCCACCCGTCGATCCGCCACCTCGAATGCATCCGCGACCTCGTCTCGCTGACCGACAAGGCCTTCCACATCTATTCGCTCGGCCGCGAGCGCAATCTCGACGGCATCGAGATCGGCCGCATCGCCAACGGCCTGACCCACGACCAGCTGCTCGAGACGCCGGTCTGCTACACCATCATCAACACCAACTCGCCGCTGAAGCTCGACGTGCCGATGATGGAGGGCATCATCCAGATGTCGTCGCACGGCCAGGTCGTCATCGTCACGCCGTTCACGCTCGCCGGCGCCATGGCGCCGGTCACGGTCGCCGGCGCCGTCGTGCAGCAGAACGCCGAGGCGCTGGCCGGCATCGCCTTCACCCAGATGGTGCGCAAGGGCGCGCCGGTCGGCTATGGCGGCTTCACCTCCAACGTCGACATGAAGTCGGGCGCGCCGGCCTTCGGCACGCCCGAATACATGAAGGCGCAGATGCTGGGCGGGCAGCTCGCGCGGAAGTACCGCATCCCCTACCGCACCTCCAACACCTGCGCGGCCAATGCCGTCGATGCCCAGGCTGCCTATGAAAGCGTGTTCTCGCTCTGGGGCGCGGTCCAGGGCGGCGGCAATTTCGTGCTGCACGCGGCGGGCTGGCTCGAAGGCGGGCTGCGCGCCTCCTTCGAGAAGACCATCCTCGACATCGACCTCCTGCAGATGGTGAGCGAGATGCTGACGCCGCTCGACCTGTCGGAAGACGCACTCGCCATCGAGGCGATCCGCGACGTCGGTCCCGGCGGCCACTTCTTCGGCACCCAGCACACCCAGGACCGGTACAAGACCGCCTTCTATGCGCCGATCCTCTCCGACTGGCGCAACTTCGAGACCTGGGCCGAGGCCGGATCGCCCACCGCCTACGAAAAGGCCAACCGCATCTGGAAGGAGCGCCTGGCCACCTACGAACGCCCGCCCATGGACCCCGCCATCGAGGAAGAACTCAACGCCTTCGTCGACAAGCGCATCGCCGAGGGCGGCGCGCCGACGGATTTCTGAGAGGACGGCTCTTGGAGCAGAAATCCCCCCCCTCCGTCGTCGCTTCGCGACGCCACCTCCCCCCACTGCGTGGGGTGGAGGACGGCCGCCAGGCCGGAGCCCCGTCCTCTCCACCCGGAACGGGGGGAGAGGTGGCGCCGCGAAGCGGCGACGGAGAGGGGGAAACGGCCTCGCGCTCCCGGCGCAAGCCCGGCTCCACCGACCGCGCCCGCACCATGCGGCAGGACGGCACCCGGGAAGAGGCGCTGCTCTGGATCGAACTCAAGGCAAGGCGTCTCGGAGGGTTTCACTTCGTCCGCCAACTGCCGATCGGACCCTACATCGCCGACTTCGCCTGTCGCAAAGCAAGGCTGATCGTCGAGGTCGACGGCAGCCAGCATGCCAATAGCGGGCACGATCAGCGCCGCGACGACTATCTCCGCCGCGAGGGATGGTCGACGATCAGGTTCTGGAACGAAGACATCGTCCGCCACCGCACCTCCGTCTTCGAAACCATCCGGGCCGCGCTCGACGGCCGCCTTTCCGAAAACGTCGTCGCGGAAGATCTGCGCTTCGTGTTCGCCTCGTCTGAACCCACGTCCAAACGCACGGAACTCACCACATGAAATCCCACGTCAAGGCAGTTGTCATCGGTGGCGGCGTCGTCGGCTGTTCGGTGCTCTATCACCTGGCCAAGGCCGGCTGGACCGACATCATGCTGATCGAGCGCTCGGAGCTGACCTCCGGCTCGACCTGGCATGCGGCGGGCGGCTTCCACACGCTGAACGGCGATCCCAACGTCGCCAAGCTGCAGGCCTACACGATCTCGCTCTACGAGGAGTTGGAGAAGCTGACCGGACAGGCCTGCGGGCTGCATCTGGTCGGCGGCTTCCAGATGGCCGACACGCCCGAACGCATGGACTTCCTGCGCCTCGTCCATGCCAAGTGCCGCTATCTCGGCATGGACACCGAACTCGTCACGCCGTCGGAGGCCAAGGCGATGTTCCCGATCATGGACGAGAGCAATTTCGTCGGCGCCCTGTGGGACCCGATCGAGGGCCATCTCGACCCGTCGGGCACCACCCACGCCTATGCCAAGGCGGCTAAGATGCTGGGGGCCGAGATCGTCCTGCGCAACCCGGTCAAGGAGCTGACGCAGGATCCCGACGGCACCTGGAACGTGATCACCGTCAACGGCACGGTGAAGTGCGAACACGTCGTCAATGCGGGCGGGTTGTGGGCGCGCGAGATCGGCCGCATGGTCGGCGTCGAGCTGCCGGTGCTGGCCATGGAACACATGTATCTCCTCACCGAGGACATGCCCGAGGTCATGGAGTACAACCAGTCGTCCGGCCGCGAACTCTGCCACGTCATCGACTTCAAGGGCGAGATCTACACCCGCCAGGAGCGGCAGGGTATGCTGCTCGGAACCTACGAGAAGGCCTGCAAGCCATGGTCGCCGGTCAACACGCCGTGGGATTTCGGCCATGAACTGCTGCAGCCCGACATCGACCGCATTGCGCCCTCGCTCGAGGTCGGCTTCCGCCACTTCCCGGCGATCGAGAAGGCCGGCATCAAGCAGATCATCAACGGCCCCTTCACCTTCGCCCCCGACGGCAACCCGCTCGTCGGCCCCGTCCAGGGCCTGACCAATTTCTGGTCGGCCTGCGCCGTCATGGCGGGCTTTTCCCAGGGCGGCGGCGTCGGTCTCGCGCTGTCGAACTGGATGGTCAACGGCGATCCCGGCTTCGACGTCTGGGGCATGGACGTCGCCCGCTTCGGCGAATGGGCCGGCCTGCGCTACACCAATGCCAAGGTGCGCGAGAACTATTCGCGCCGCTTCTCGATCCGCTTCCCCAACGAGGAGCTGCCGGCCGCGCGCCCGGCGCAGACCACGCCGCTCTACGACACCATGCTGGCGCAGAACGCCGTCATGGGCGATTCGTGGGGCCTGGAGACGCCGCTGTGGTTCGCGCCCGCGGGCACCGAGCCGAAGGACATCGTCTCCTTCCACCGCTCCAATGATTTCGAGCACGTCGGCGCGGAAGTTCGCGCAACACGCGAGCGCGTCGGCGTCACCGAGATCGCCAATTTCGCCAAGTACGAGGTGTCGGGCGCGGGCACCGAGGCCTTCCTCAACCGGCTGATGACCAACCGCATGCCGAAGACGGGCCGCATCGTGCTCACGCCGATGCTCAACGAGAACGGCAAGCTGATCGGCGACTTCACGATCGCCAATGCAGGTTCCGAGCGCTTCATGATCTGGGGCTCGTCGGCAGCGCAGAAGTATCACATGCGCTGGTTCGAGCAGCATTTGCCGACCGACGGGTCCATCCGCATCCACCGCTTCGACCAGACGCTGGTCGGCCTGTCGATCGCCGGACCGAAGAGCCAGGCGCTGCTCGCCAAGCTCGTCGACGTCGACGTGTCGAGCGCGGCCTTCCGCTTCATGGATTTCCGCGAGATGGCGGTCGGCGGCGCGCCCTGCATGGTCAACCGCATCACCTACACCGGCGACCTCGGCTACGAGATCTGGATGGCGCCCGCCTATGAGCGGCTCGTCTACGCGGCCATCAAGGAAGCGGGAGCCGAGTTCGGCATCGTGGATTTCGGCATGCGGGCGCTTCTGTCGATGCGTCTCGAGAAGAACTTCCCGACCTGGTACCGCGAACTGCGTCCCATCTACGGCCCCTTCGAGGGCGGCATGGAGCGCTTCGTCAAGCTGGAGAAGAACGACTTCATCGGCCGCGAAGCCGCCGCGAGGGAGAAGGCCGACGGCCCGAAGCTGCGCCGCGTCTCGCTGGTGGTCGACGCTGTCGACGCCGACGTGATGGGCGACGAGCCGATCTGGGCGAAGATCGGCGACACCGACCACGGCACCGTCACCGGCTCCGACGGCCACGGCCCCAGGCGCTACGGCAAGGACGGGCAGGTTGCCACGGGCTCCGAGGCCGACTACGGCGCGGCCTCGATCCGCGGCATCGCCGACGGCGAATGGCGGGTGGTCGGCTGGGTGACGTCGGGCGGCTATGCCCATTACGTGCAGAAATCGATGGCGCAGGGCTACGTGCCGGCAGCACTCTCGACGAACGAGAGCGAGGGCCTGTTCGAGATCGAGATCCTCGGCCGCCGCTGCGCCGCGCGCATCAATGTCGAGCCGCTGTTCGACCCGACCGGTGAGAAGATGCGGGGGTAGGCGAGCCGGCGGGAGGCTTCGGTCTCCCGCGCTTGCGATACGGCGCGGCGACGCGCGGGCAAGCAATGGCGATTGCAGCGGCGGAGGTCATCTGCGATGTAGGGGCGGGCTCGTCCCGCCCCCATTGGCCGCGCGTACGGTACCGGCAGGGCGGGCGGCCTTTCCCGCCCGGCTCACCGGGCCAACGAGCCGCGCAACGCCCGCATCGGGCGGCTGCCGCGACAGGAAGAACGGAAACGCCATGGCTTCCCCCGACCGCTCCCCCCGCCTCGCCGTCCTCATCGACGCCGACAACGCCTCCGCCAAGATTGCAGGCGGTCTCTTCGAGGAGATCGCCAAGATCGGCGAGGCGAGCGTCCGGCGCATCTACGGCGATTTTTCCAGCAGCCGCTCCAAGGCCTGGATCGACGTGCTGGCCAAGCACGCCATCGTGCCGCACCAGCAGTTCGCCTACACGACCGGCAAGAACGCATCCGACATCACGCTGGTCATCGACGCGATGGACCTCCTTCACACCGGCCGCTTCGACGGCTTCTGTCTGGTCTCGTCCGACAGCGATTTCACCCGGCTCGCCTCGCGCATCCGCGAGCAGGGCATCGACGTGTTCGGCTTCGGCGAACAGAAGACGCCGGAAAGCTTCCGCCAGGCCTGCCGCCGCTTCATCTACACCGAAAACCTCCTGCCCGGCGCGGCGGCCGACAGCACCGAGACCAGCGACGAGCGCCCGTCCGGCACGCTGCAGCCGCCGAGCAACGCCGTGCCGCTGATCCGCCGCGTGCTGGCCGAGATGGAAAGCGCCGACGGCTGGGCCTATCTCGGCGGCGTCGGCACCCAGCTCGTCAACCGCTACCCCGACTTCGACCCGCGCTCCTACGGCTTCCGCAAGCTGTCCGACCTCGTGCGCAAGACCGAGGCCTTCGACGTCGAGCAGGGCGAAGACCGGATGGTGCGCATCCGCCTGCGGAAGAAGGCGGCGGCGGAGGACGCCGTCCCGGTGAAGGAGAAGACCGGCGGCGGACGCCGGCGCGGCAAAGGCCAGAGCGCGGACAAGAAAGCCGCCGCAAAATAGGCCGGGCGGCGACAGGGCATCGGGAACGGGACAGCGAGGAGCCAGCGGGGGACGAGCATGACGGGCACGCTTTCGGGATCGACCTTCGGCCGTCATCGCAAGATCATGCCGTTCCATCCGGCGGTCGAACCCGGCGGCGGCGTCCGTGACGAGGCGACGCTGCGGCAGGCCTCGCGCGAGAAGGCCGCCGCGCTGAACAGCCACGTCCTCGGCTACGGCGCGCTGGCCGAGGCCGAGTGGGCGGCGGCCGGCATCGCCGCGCCCGACCAGCCGGCGATGCGCCGCTACCGGCTCGAGCGCATCCGCGCCGAGTTGAAGCGGCGCGACCTGGCCGGCGTCCTGCTCTACGATCCGGTCAACATCCGCTACGCCACCGATTCCACCAACATGCAGCTCTGGGTCGCCCACAACCCGACGCGGCACTGCTTCGTCGCCACCGAAGGCCCGGTGGTGCTGTTCGACTATTTTGCCTGCGAGCACCTGTCGGATCATGCGGGCACGGTCGACGAGGTGCGACCGGCAATATCGTGGATGTATCTCTATTCGGGCGACCTGACTGACCGGAAGGTGGAGCGCTGGGCGGCGGCCATCGCCGATCTGGTGCGCGAGCACGGCGGCGGCAATTCGCGGCTGGCCGTCGATCATCTCAACCCCGAGGGTGCGGCTGCGCTCTCCCGGCTCGGCGTTTCGATCCACAATGGCGAGGCGGTGATGGAAAATGCCCGCCTCATCAAGTCGGCCGACGAAATCCTCGCCATGCGCCGGGCGATCGTCGCCTGCGAGGCGGCGATGGGCGGGATGGAAGCCGCGCTGCGGCCGGGTCAATCGGAAAACGAGCTGTGGGCGGAACTGCACCGCGGCAACGTCGTGCGCGGCGGCGAGTGGATCGAGACGCGGCTGCTGTCGTCGGGCCCCCGCACCAATCCGTGGTTCCAGGAATGCTCGTCGCGCATCATCGAGGCCGGCGACCTCGTCGCCTTCGACACCGACCTGATCGGGCCCTACGGCTTCTGCGCCGACCTGTCGCGCACCTGGCTCTGCGGCGACGTTCGGCCGTCGAACGAGCAGCGCGCCCTGTTCCGGATTGCTGCGGCGCAGATCGCGGAGAACACGGCGCTCATGCAGCCCGGCATCTCGTTCCGCGACCTCGTGGAACGCTCGACCGTCCCGCCGGCCGATTGCTTCGCGACCCGCTACGGCGTGCTCTACCACGGCGTCGGGCTCGCAGACGAGTACCCGACCCTCCCGCATGCGGCCGACTGGACCGACGACACGCCGGATGGCGTGCTGGAATCCGGCATGGTGCTGTGCGTGGAAAGCTATATCGGCCGGCTCGGCGGCCATGAGGGCGTGAAGATCGAGGAGCAGATTCTCATCACCGCGACCGGCAACGAGAAGCTCTCCTCCTATCCACTCGACGAACGGCTGCTCGGCGCCTGAGCGCCGCGACAGCCTGCCCGGTCTCTGCCGTCAGCGGCGGTCGCGATCCTTGCGGATGCGCACCGGCACCGGGCGGGGACGGTTCTGCTGGACGATGGCATGCGCCACGACCGCGACCAGCGCGATCGACGAGCCCACGAGTGCGACGAGCCAGTACCCTTGTTCGACCATGGCGACATCTCCTTTGGACGAGGCAACGCCGCCCCTTCCGTCCCGTTCCATGACAGTGTGTGTCATATGTGAAGAATAGGTAAGCACGCCGCGGCGCGCGTCAACTGCGTCAGTGCGTCCACACGATTTCGTGCGATGACGCAGCGGAAGCAACCGTCCGCAAGGGGCGTCTCCCGGCCCAGCGTCTACGCGGCCGGTCTTCCGGCGGCCAGGGCCTGCCGCACCGCGTCGGCGATCGCCGGTACCGGATGACCCGGCGAGCGTGCGCAGATCAGCGGCAGCCCCAGCCGGCGCGCCGTCCATCCGGCGACCCGCAGCCGTGCCGTCTCCGGCTCGAAACGTTGCGCCAGAGCGAGGCTCCTGCAGTCAACCGCGCAGACATCCGCCCTGCCCTGCGCGACGGCCTGCATCGATGCCCTGTGGCCGCCTGTCGCCATCAGCCCGCCCAGCATCGCCACGTCCCCGCCCGCCGCGCGCAGGTCGGCTAAAAGCGCCAGCCAGCCCGACATCGAATGCTTCTCGTTGAAGGCCAGCCGCCGGCCGCGCATCGCCTCGAGCGGCAGGCGTGCGGTACCGTCGGGCGGCGGCGCGACATCGCTGGCCGGCGCGCCCGAATCGTCTGCGCGCATCAGGATGGCGCTCGAATAGAATACCTCCGCGCCGCCCGGAACATCCGAATAGTCCGGTTGCGCCACGACCCGCACGAGGTCGCGCAGCCCGGTCTCGTTCATCGGTCCCCAGCAGGTCTGGGCGAGAAGCAGGTCCGGGTGCCGCCACAGCGTCGGCAGGTCGAATTCGTCGGGCGGCAGCGTCGCGGGATCGGGCGCGACGACGGCGCCGGATGCATCGCGGATGCCGCCCGGCACGGCCGGCATGTCGCCATTGCGGCGGCAGAGCGCGTCGGGCGCTTCGATGCCCGCCGCCCGCAGCCGGTCGCGCATCGCCGCCCACAGGGCGTCGACCTCGGCGCGGGCCTCGGGCCAGTCGTACATGGGAAGGGCGGCAATGAGATCGCTCATCGCATCATCACGCCCGATCCGCGCCGGCGTGGCAAGCCCGGGCAACCACGGCGATCCTCGATCGCGCCTGGAACCGCTCAATCCTTCGATGGCTCGGTCGGCACCGGCGCCATGCCGCCGAGGCCTGCCACCGAGCGTCCCCGCACGCGGGGCCGGAAGGCGCGGCCGCCTTCCGGCGCGCGACGCAGCACGGGGTGCACCACCGGTTCCTTGGCGCGGAAGGCGTAGGTGGCGAGCAGCGCGCGGTAGTTGGGGAACACGTAGCCGCCGTTCATCTTCACCCATTCCTCCCGCCGCGCGGCAAACAGCGCCGGCAGCCGGTACCAGGCCACGTTCGGCATCTTGTGATGCACGAGGTGCAAATTGTTGTTGAGGAACAGGATCGACAGCGGCGAACGTTCGACGATGATGGTGCGGCCGTCGGGACGCTCCGACCACTGGTGCTCGGCATAGGTGCGCACCGAGATCAGCGCCTGGCCGAGCCAGACCGGGCCGATGACGTAGAGCCAGAGCGGGATGCCGAAACCGTAGTGGATGACCGGCAGGACGACGGCGAGCCCCAGCCCGTGCATGAGCCAGGCGCGGCCTATGACCCGGTCGCCGCCGAGGATCGCGCGGGCGTCCGCGATCAGGAAGCCGATCGAGCCGAGCCACGGGTTGAGCAGCATGCGGCCGAGCATGGTGTTGTTGATCGCCAGCAGCGCCCTCATCGCGCGCGGCAGCCGGTCGTGCTGCCAGAGCGCCCGGTAGTAGCTCTCGGGATCGTCGAAGGGATCGGTCAGCCGGTCGTCGGCGTGGTGGCGCAGATGCACCGTCTTGAACCGCCGGAAGGGCCAGACGAGGCCGACCGGCAGGGCGACGAGCAGTTCGTTCAGCCGCGCCGAGCGCGTCGGATGGCCGTGCGAGGCCTCGTGCATCAGCGACGACTGCAGCGCCAGCACGACGCCGAGTGCGGCGAGCGCCAGCAGCGGCCAGTCGGGCCAGACCCACAATCCCAGCGCCAGCCAGGCGCCGTAGCAGGCCGCGATCAGCGCGATCGTCGGCCATTCGATGCGCAGGAGGCCCCCGCCTCTCTCGCTGCTTCTCATGATTGTCAAGTTTCCCCGGGAATCAAGAAGTGGTGATCCTGACGGAATGTTGTCAGGAGCAGCCGCGCTCGACCATGTGCGTTTGCGCACGAAACGTTGACACTGCGCCGCGAAGGCTGCAAATGTTGTGTTTGGTAAACAGCGGAGGGCTTATGGTCGACAAACGCGACCTGTCGGATCTGTTCCGCGAGCGGCTGCGGGTGCTGCTCGCCCGATCGGGCAAGAACCAGTCGGCCTTCGCGGCCGATGTCGGCATCGACCGCTCGGCGCTGTCGCAGCTCCTTTCCGGCACCTCCACCCGCCTGCCCCGCGCCGAGACGCTGATGAACATCGCCGCCGAGCACCGCGTTTCGCTCGACTGGCTGATGGGGCTCAGCCAGGACGAGGGCCTGACCGGCGAGATGCGCGAGACCTTCGAGATGGAGGAAGCGACCGGCGGCTACGACGGCACGCCGCTCGCGCGCTGGCACACGGAAGCCGCGGGCACCAAGATCCGCTACGTGCCGGCCGGCATTCCCGACCTGCTGCGCACCGAGGCGCTGATCGATTTCGAGTCCGACGTGTCGCTGCGCAGCCGCGAGGTGCAGGCGGGCGAAACGCAGTACCGGATCGACTATACGCGCCGGCCCGAGACCGACATGGAAATCTGCATGCCGCGCCATACGCTGGAGATCTTCGCAGCCGGCATGGGTGTCTGGTCGGGCTTTCCCGCGGATGCGCGGCGCGCGCAGCTGCGCCACATGGCCGGTCTCCTCGACGAACTCTACCCCGCCGTGCGGCTCTACCTCTATGACGGGCGCCAGCGCTATTCGCTGCCCTACACGATCTTCGGCCCCTACCGCGCCGCGATCTATGCCGGCGACGTCTACCTCGTGCTCAACTCCATCGCCGCCATCCGGGCGCTGACGCGCCATTTCGACAATCTGATCCGCGGCGCGGTCGTCAACGCGCACGAGGCCGCGCGTTTTGCCGCGGAGATGGAACACGGCATCCGTTGACTGGATATAAAGATTTCTTTATATCATTATCCGAACTTCCCTCCGTCGGACGATACGCCCATGACCAATCCCATCGATGCCCTCCTCGCCGAAAAGGGCGTGCTTCTCGCCGACGGTGCCACGGGCACCAACCTCTTCGCGATGGGCCTGGAATCCGGCGAGGCGCCCGAACTCTGGAACGAGACGTCACCGGAGAAGATCGAAGCCCTGCACCGGGGCTTCGTCGAGGCCGGGGCCGACATCATCCTCACCAATTCCTTCGGCGGCACGCGCCACCGGCTGAAGCTGCACCATGCCCAGGACCGGGTGGCCGACCTGAACCGCCGCGCCGCCGAACTCGCCCGCAAGGTCGCAGACGCCGCCGGCCGCAAGGTCATCGTCGCCGGCTCCGTCGGCCCGACCGGGGAACTGCTGCAGCCGCTCGGCGCGATGACCTATGACGAGGCGGTCGACGCCTTCGCCGAGCAGATGGAGGGGCTGAAGGCCGGCGGTGCCGATGTCGCCTGGATCGAGACCATGTCGTCGCCGGACGAGATCCGCGCGGCCGCCGAGGCTGCCATCCGCGTCGGCCTGCCCTACACCGTCACCGCCTCCTTCGACACCGCCGGCCGGACGATGATGGGGCTCGCCCCGAAGGACATCCACGGCGTAGCCGAGGGCCTGGCGAGCCAGCCGGTCGGCATCGGCGCCAATTGCGGCGTCGGCGCCTCCGACATCCTGTCCTCGCTGTTCGACATGGCGGACGCCCGTCCCGACGCCACGCTCATCGTCAAGGGCAATTGCGGCATCCCCGAATTCCGCGGCACCGAGATCCACTATTCCGGCACGCCGGAGCTGATGGCCGATTACGTCCGCCTCGCCGTCGATGGCGGCGCGAAGATCATCGGCGGCTGCTGCGGCACCTCGTTTTCGCACCTCGCCGCCATGCGCGTCGCGCTCGACCACCATCACAAGGGCACCCGCCCGACGGTCGAGGACGTCGTCTCCCGCATCGGCCCGCTGCGCAACAAGGTGGCGAGCGAGAGCGGTGCCGGCACCGGCGGCGAAGGCCGCCGCGAAAGGCGCCGCGCGCGGGGCTGACGCAAGCATCGCGACGACTTGCATGTAACGTTGAAAATCAACTGTCGTTCATCTAAGCATACCTCCAGAGGTTCGTGGGGGAATCGCGTTTGGATGACGATCTCGACCTTCGTTTCGGTGTACTTCGCAGCCCTGAACGAATAATGCCCTGGGAACACGAGAGGGAACCGAACTCGCTCTGCACGCTCGACCCCGATCTTGCGGGACGGCTGAAGAACCTTGAGCAGTGCGTTCAGACGGCGCTCTTGAAGTTCGCCGCGACGACGCAGAACTTCCTGTGGGCTATCGACGCGGCGGGTAACGTTCTGGTGGCGGTTGAAGAGATCGGCGAGTTCGGCGACACGCCGAGCATGCGCGGCTACCCCAGACGTCGCGGGCTTCGCCATCCTGCGGAAGACCGGAAGCTGGGACATCCCACCCTTGTGAAGGGCGGGAGAGTCCGGATTGCCGGCGAACTGGCGCTGGACGAAGACGGCGACGGCGTGCACTGGGTCCTGAACGCCAATTCCGGACGTTACTGCAAGCAGAAGCCTCCCCAAAAGGCACAAGTCGATGCGGTTGCCAGGCTCTTCAGCGAGATCGGACTTGACGTGTCCGTGGACTATCTGTGATCAACATGCCGGACAAGATGGAGCAGAGCCGTGTCGAAAGGCCAGTCGCTCGAGAAAGAGCTTCAGCAGAGGCTAGCAAACTTCCGCCCGAGTGACCGCGATCGACTGAAACGGGCGCTCACCGGCGAGACCGATGCCACTGTGGCCGAGTCAGCCATCCGCGCTTTCGTCATAGGCTGGGAAGACAAGTCATGGGTCGAAGCCTATTCGATCGAAAGAATGGGCAAATGGCTTGCGGTGAACGCACCTGAAGCAACCGTGGGTCGTTTCGACCAATGGGCCCGCGAGCGTCAGACGATTGCGAGGAAGGCATTACGCGCCGGACTGAGGAAAGGCCGTGGCCTCTCGCTGGAAGACAGACAGTTGCTGATCTCGTCCTGACACGGTCCATCATCGCCTTGGCCGAGGGGTCAACCTTGTATTGCCGCTGACCGGCTCCGCAGGCGAGACTTTTGCTCCGGATCGTCGGATCGCGCGTTTCCCGTTCGTGCGCCAGCCCGTCCGCCTGCCGTCGATAGCGACCTGGGTCGCAAGATCGTGGAAGCGATCCTCGCCTCCGCCACGCCATCCTGCCAGCGCTGAAACCCGCCCCGCCGCAAGCGGGAACCGGGTTCGCGCAAAGGCGGAGAGGAGAGCCGTGCACCAGGAGCGAACGGGTTTCCGGCCGACAACGGGCCTGCAAAGCTACGACACCGCCATCTGGTATGCCGACCGTCCGAGGAACCTCTGGACGGTTCCCGAGCGCAACGGCGTCTCGGCGGTGCACAAGGTCAACGACAACGTCACCGAGATCGAGGGCCCCGACACCTTCCACGACATCCTGCTGTTTGCGACCGACGTGGCGCCCGACGTCCGCTTCCACACCTTCCGGCTCAGCGGCACCGACAGGCGCCAGGCGCCGCGCCCGCGCCAGGTCATGCTCCTGCCGCAGGGCATCTCCACCAACGTGCAGGCGCAGGGGCGCTATGAACTGCTTCAGGTGCATTTCCGGCGCGCCCGCCTTTGCGAACTGGTCGAGGACGCGGCCGGCGGGGCCTTTTCGCTCGACCAGGTCGACTGGTCGAACGATCCGGCGCTGGCGACACTGGCCGAACATCTCTGCCGCGAGCAGGCCGAACCAGGCCTCGCCAACCGCAGCCTCGTCGACGCGCTGCTGATCGAGATCGGCGTCGGCCTGGTCCGGCGCCATTCCAACCTCTCGCGATCGCCCAAATACGGTGCTGCGGTGCTGTCGGAAGAGCGCTACCGGCGCGTCGCCGATTTCGTCGAGGCCGAGCTCGCGACCGACCTGTCGATCGACGACATGGCCGCGGTCGCCTGCCTGTCGCCCTTCCACTTCACCCGCGCCTTCCGGACGCGGGTCGGGGAGACGCCGCACCGCTGGCTGATGCGCCGCCGCGCGGCCCGCGCGCGCGACATGCTTCTCAACGGCACCCTGCCCATCGCGCAAGTCGCAACCGGCTGCGGCTTCTCATCGCAGAGCCACATGAACGACGTGTTCCGCCGGCTCGACCTCGCCACGCCCGGCAGCCTGCGCACGAACCGCGCCGCGACGACGGACCAGGCGGCCGGGGACGCCTGAGGCATCGCGCTATCCCGAACGGACGCCGTCGCCGCAAGAGCGCAGGAATCACGAAAACCAGCGCAGGGCAGCGGAAGAAGGCCGGGCGCCCTCCGGCGAAGAATGGTCCTGCGAGCCGATGACGCGTTCGCATCATTCCGACGGAGACCGACCCATGCTTTCGACGTCCCATACTGTCCGGCGCGCCACTTCTGCGCTGCTTGCCCTCTCCACCAGCCTGCTGGCGCTCGCCCTGTCTGCTCCGGCCTCGGCCGAGGTGATCGTGCGCGGCACCGAGGGCGCCCCGCTGCACGAGGCGCGCCCGGCGCCCGGCGCCATCTTCCCGGACGAGCATATCGTCGTTGCCCAGCCCTCCCCGTCAGAGGTCGACCCGAGCTTCCTCGGCCCGGTCCTGCTCATGAAGTCTGCCCATATCGACCTCGAGAAAGGCACGATGACGGTGCCGCTGCGCAAGGGCAGGCTGGAATCGGGCGAGCTGGTCTGGTCGGTGCTGACCGACGTGACCGACGAGAACCTCGCCAACCTGCACGGCATCAACTATTCCGCCAAGCTGGCCTACGGCCTGATCGGCAAGGCCACCCGCAGCGCCCGGATCGAGAAGGACGGTACCTTCGTCTTCGCCTCCGGCAAGGTGGATTTCAAGCCGGAGCACGCGGTGACGCCGGGCGACGCGCCGAACTTCTTCCCGCCGAAATCCGCGCAGCCCGGCGCGATCGGCGACGCCGACTACTCGCCGCTCGTCCAGTTCGAGAACGGCAAGAACGCCGTCTTCAACATGCCCATGGTCGCCTTCGACGCCTCCGAGGAGACGCTGAACGCCATGTGCGACGGCGCCGTCGACAAGACGGTCGTGCACGACAAGGTCACCGCGATCTGTCCGCGCGACGGCACGGTGACACTGCAGATGACGCTCGGCTACACCTTCGGCAAGCCGATCTTCTACCTCTCGACCGAGGCGAACGACCCGGTGGTGGCGACGCTCGAAGGCGCGATCCTGACGCCGGCGCTCAACGACACGCCGTTTGCGCTGGAAGACGCCGCTCCCGGCGAATCCGCCGAACGCATCTACGTCTTCGTCAACGGTCCGACCGGCATCGACCATCCGTTCCGCCAGGGCGTGAACTCGGCGCTGTCGGACGGCGGACACGGACCGCTCAACGTTTTGGGCGGCATCCCGACCATCAACCTCGACTACAGCCCGATCTGGCGCCTCTTCCCGGTCCTGTGGACCGAGGAGGCGATCGAGAAGGGATGGCGCACGAAGCTCACCAACGCCATCGACATCGAGAATGCCGGCGCCAAGGGCATCGTCGTGTCGATCGCGGGCGGCCCGCCCCAGGCCGTCGGCTTCCTCGTCAACTGCCCGGTTGTCTACCGCATCAACTGAGGCAGCGGGATCCGGGTCCCCCGGCCCGGATCCCTCCCCCGTTTCTCCAAGGTTCGACGAAAGGAATTCCGGATGCACCCTCTCCATCTGGCCGTCTGCGCCCTGAGCCTCGCCGCGGTGGCCGCCAGCCCGGTCGGCGCGACCGCCCAGCCCGTCACCGTCGAGATCGGCGAGGCCGGCATGCGCCATGTCGTCTCCTCCTTCGAGCGCGGCACGGCCGGCACGACCGTCACCCTGCGCACCGAAATGACCGGCGTCGCCGGCTCGAGGCTCACCGTGCGCATCGACCGCGCGCCGGTGCTCGCGCTCGACCATGTCTTTGCCGACGGCGAATGCCGCTTCCCGGACGGCAAGGCCAGTATGTGCGAAGTGGTGATCGGTCCCGACGACCCCGCGGCGGAACGGCTGCTCGTTGGCTTCAAGCGCGGGCTCGAGGCGCATGTGACGATCGAGGACGCCGGCATCATGCGGATGGACCAGTCGGTCTCGCTCAGGGGTTTCACCCGCCGCTACGGCGCCTGACGATGGCACAGTCCCTCGGGGACCCCTGTCCGCCGGGCATCCCCTTTCTCGTCGACGACAAGGGCCACGCCTCGCTGCGCGCGCTGCTCGACGAGGGACGTTAGATCGTCACGTTCTGATCGGCAGGAAGCCCGCCGCGCCCCGCCGGGGCCGGATCAGTCTCCCGCGATCCGGCGCCGCCACTGCGACGGCGTCGCGCCGGTCTCGCGGCGGAAGACGGTGGTGAAATGCTGGTGGGACGCGAAGCCGCAGGCCAGCGCGATGCTGGTGATCGGTTCGTCGCCCGCCAGCGCCGCCTTGGCGCGCTCGACGCGGCGCAGCATGACGAAGCGGTGCGGCGTCAGCCCCGTCGCCTGGCGGAAGGCGGTGACGAAATGATACTTGCCGAGGCCGGCGACTGCGGCCAGCCGGTCGAGCGACACGTCCTGGTCGAGCCAGGCCTCGACGGCGTCGGCCACCATGCGCAGCCGCCGCGGCGACAGCGCACCGATCCGGGGGGCGGCGACGGAACCCGACCCTGCGGCATGGAAGCCGACCAGCCGCATGCCGATCAGGAGGGCGCGCAGGTCCATTTCGATCGGCTGCGGCGGCGACACCGGGTCGACGCCGCGCCGGACATACTGGTCGAGCATCTGGCGCAGTTCGGCATCATGCGCGAAGACGCGATCCTCGCGCAGTACCGGTTCCTCGCTGCGGCCGAGTTCCCGCGCCGCCGCCGCGACGAGGCCAGGCTTCAGGTAGTAATGGCGGCCCGTCGTGTCGCCCGGCGCGATCCAGCGGCGGTCGTAGCCGCCCGGATAGAGCAGGAATGCGTCGGTGCCCTGCCCCCCGGACCGCCCGCGCCAGCGTCCGTCCATGCGCATGAAGGGCGGGCCGTCGTCGAGGATGCTGAGGGTGACGTGGTCCAGCGCCGGGATCGAGACGTCGAAGCCAACCGGCGCGCGCCACAGGCAGAAGGCTATGTCCCAGGCCTCCTCCACGCCGACGACGCCACTGGACTGCGAGCGCTCGACGGCCGGCAGCATGATGCGCGCCTGCGGCGGTGTCTCCTGAAACGCGTATCGCATCGAACCTCTGGCCGGCGCGCTCGGACGCGCCTCGTTCAACCCTGGGCGGCATTCGTCGCCCTGCGCGGAGGCTAATGGCGCCGCCGCCGCAGCGTCAACGCGCGCCAGCACACGCCGCGGACACGATTGTGTGTGGCGAGGCCGCGCCGTTCGGCGTCACGGAAAAGGCCGGCGGAGCTGCTGCTCCGCCGGCCTGCCTCACCCGCCCGAAGGTGGACACCGCGGCAGGCTCGGGCACCCGGGCGCCCCCGCCCTGCCCTGCCGCCGCGGTGTCCTGACCGCCACTACCGCCTGGCGTCGAGCGCCGAGGCGAGGCGCACGAGCTGGAGGAACTCCGCGCGGTAGCCGAACGGGTCGGCGCCGCGGGCGGCGGTGGCGATGTCGATGATCCTGTCGTAGCCGAGGCCGGCCGTCTGGTCCGCGCCCCTCAGCTTCTGCCCGAAGGCGGCGACGGCGACCGAGAAGCGCTGGTCGTCGCTCGCCGCGTCGAAGCCGGCGATCTCGCTTGCGGCCGTCACCGGCGTCTCGATCAGGGTGGAGACGTCCTCCTGCGGCAGCTTGTAGCGGATCTTCACGAAGGCATATTCGTCGCCATGGGCGATGCCGGTCGCATTGTCGGTCTTCGCCTCGCCGTAGCGCAGGTCGTCGATCATCTGCGCCGGGCTGCCCTTCGGCGTGATCTCGTAGATGGCGGTGACCGAATGGCCCGAACCGATGTCGCCGGCGTCGACGCGGTCGTTGTTGAAGTCCTCGCGGGCGAGCGCCCGGGTCTCGTAGCCGATCAGCCGGTATTCCGCGACGGTGGCCGGGTTGAACTCGACCTGGATCTTCACGTCCCCGGCGATCGTGAACAGCGTTGACGAGGCCTCCTGCACCAGCGTCTTCTCGGCCTCGGCCAGCGTGTCGATATAGGCGGCCGTGCCGTTGCCGTTCTGGGCGATGGTCTGCATCATCTGGTCGTTGTAGTTGCCGCGGCCGAAGCCGAAGACCGACAGGAAGACGCCGCTTGCGCGCTTCGCCTCGATCAGCCGCTTCAGCTCCTCGTCCGAGCTCTGGCCGACGTTGAAGTCGCCGTCGGTGGCCAGCATCACCCGGTTGACGCCGCCCTCGATGAAGCTCTCCTGCGCCAGCCGGTAGGCCTGCCGCAGGCCCTCCTCGCCCGCCGTCGAGCCGCCGGCGTCGAGCCGGTCGAGCGCGGCCAGGATCTTTTCCTTCTCCGAGCCCGGCGTCGGCTCCAGCACGGTGCCGGCGCTGCCGGCATAGGCGACGATGGCCACACTGTCCTTCTCCGACAGCCGGTCGACCAGCAGGCGGAAGGCGTTCTTCAGGAGCGGCAGCTTGTCGGGCTGGTTCATCGAGCCCGAGGTGTCGATCAGGAAGACGAGGTTGGACGCCGGCCTTTCGGCCGGCTGCAGATCATAGCCCTTGATGGCGACGTGCATCAGCTTCGTCTGCCCGTTCCACGGCGTCGGCATCACGCTCACCGTGGTGTTGAACGGCGTGGCGGCGTCCTGCGGACCCGGCCAGTCGTAGGGGAAGTAGTTGATCATCTCCTCGACGCGAACCGTGTCGGCCTGTGGCAGCACGCCGCTCTTCAGCGATGAGCGCACGAAGGCGTAGGAGGCGGTATCGACGTCGATCGAGAAGGTCGAGACCGGGTTCTCGAGCGCCGAGCGCACCGGATTGGTGTCGAAGGCCTCGATGCGGTCGCGGTTCTCCTCCGCCAGCGGCAGCGCATCGACCGGCGCCGGCAGCACGGCCGGCGGAAATGGCTGGCTGGCCGCGCGGGCGCCGGGTGCCGCCTCCCGCGTCATCAGCCGCGCCGGCGCCTCGGGCGGCGGTGCAGCCGTCATCGGCGCCGCGGCCAGGGGTGCCGCGTCGAAGGAGCGGTCGGCTTCCGCCGCCTCGCCGCCGAGAGCGAGGTCGCGGGCGGCCTCCTCGCGTTCGGCGGCAGGCGCCGCTGCCGGCGCCGGCTCGGCGGGCGCGGCCGTCTTCTGCGCCGGACCCTGCTCGACGCGACTGTCGACGAACGGACCCTGCCGGCCGAACGGGTTCTCGTTCACCAGCACGTAGGCGGCAAAGCCGGCCGCCGGTAGCGCCAGGATGCTGGCGATGGCGGGGGTGGAAAGAAGTCTGCGGTCCATGATCCTGCTCCAGAACGACGTTGTCCTGGTGCTGGGACGCTGCGGCCGCGCCGATCCTTGGGGCGCCTGCGAAGAATTTTCGTCGAAGGCCTGCATGGCCGCCGACAGCGCGCGGCGCTTCGCCGCCTCGTCGGGGCGCGGCGCGCGCTGATCGCGCAGGATGTCGAGTTCGTCCCTAGCCATGGTCATCGTTCCCGGGCCGGGCGCATCAGCGCCTTCAGCCGTTTCCTGGCCTCGTGGATGTGCCACGACACCGTCGCCTCGGCGCATCCCATCACGTCGGACGCGGCGTCGTGGCTGAGCCCTTCGCCATAGACGAGCAGCACCGCCTCGCACTGCTTGGGCGGCAGCTGCCGCACCGCCTCCCACAGCGCATCGGCCGGATCGTCCGGCTCCGGTTCGACGACGGCCGCGGCCGACAGGGCATGAACGCCGTATGCCGCCACCCTGGTCGCCTCGCGGGCGACGCGGCGGCCCTGGTCGCGCGCCGCGTTCAGCGTCAGCTGGTACAGCCAGGTGGTGAAGCGCCCCTCGCCGCGGAAGCCGGCGATCGCCCTGCCGAGCCGGATGCAGACCTCCTGGGCGATGTCCTCGGCATCCGCGCGGCGGCCGCACCAGCGCCAGGCGACGCGGAAGACGAAGTCGTAGTGGCGCTCGACCAGCGCCGCGAACGCATCGCGGTCGCCGGCCCGTGCCCGCGCCACGAGATCGTCATCGGTTGCTTCAGCCTGTGCCGTCATCGCCATCATTCGTCAGTGAGACGCAGCCAGTCTGCCATTCCTTGGGGACGCGGCACGGATTTCTTTCGACCACTCGTTTTAAGTCCGCCCATGCCGTGCAACAATATCGACGTCACATGGAAAAGGCGCGGCTGGCGGTCGGCACAACGAAGTCGACTTCAGCAGCCGACAGCTTTTTCGCGCCTTCACGAGGACCAGACCATAACTCAACTCACTCAACGGACTGCACCCTTTATTCATAGTGCAGCCTTACATGCGGTAGCCCGATCAAGAATAATATGAAAGCGATAATGAAATATTTGAATTTCGCTTTCTTATTTATAATATTTGTTTCTACGATTATTTATTTTGCCTTTTCGTTTTTTACACTATCTTTTATACCTTCGCTTTTCATTTTGAATAATATTTATCCTACAACATTCATTTTTGTTTTCTCTTTTGCAATATCTCTCTGGTTGAGGACTCGTGTATTCGAAGAGATTACAAAGTCTCACTTCCATTTTCTGTCCGGAAAGATGTTGCTGTTCTATTTTTTTATCTTCTTTATAGTGAAATCGGCTCTCACGTACCCATTGCCGTGGCTCTATACGTCTGTCTTCGGCCATCCCTACCAGGGACAATACCGCGTCACCGGGATCATCGGGAATGATCGAAAGTTCTGTCTCAATGTCACACTCTCCGGCGTAGATGAAGCCAGAATCTGCGCTCAGAATGTTTTCGCCAATGCATATCCGCGGAAACATGATCGAGTAATTCTTATGGGGAAACAGAGCATATTCGGAATTTCAATATCAAATGGTATTCATATTGGTCGGTGATTTCGCCGACGAAGGCTTCTGCAATACCATGCGCCCTCTGTACTTTTCGGGCTTTCGAACGGATTTTGTCGATGTGCCTGCGCCACCACATCACGATCTCTGTAGCGTGCAGGTCACAGCGGCGTGAGCCAGACGTGCCGTGGCGACCCTTGTTCTTTGCAGGTGCGAAGGCCACATAGGGGCGGACCGAGGAGAATGCCGGGGGGCTGAGTCGCCTTCCGACCGTTCTTGCTCGAACAGAGTTGGCCGGGACCGCCGGCAAGGCACGCAAGCGACCCGCAGCCCATGGACAACACCGCCACTCCCACCTCCCCTGTCCGCGGATCGCCGATCCGGGTCCAGCGGCGGCTGGCCGCGATCCTCGTGACCGACGTCGTCGGCTATTCCCGGCTGATGCATTCCGACGAGGCGATGACGCTCGAGCGCCTGCGCCGGCTGCGGTCGGAGCTGCTCGATCCCAAGCTCGCCGAGTACAGCGGCCGGCTGGTCAAGTCGACGGGCGACGGCATGATCGCGGAGTTCCACAGCGCGGTCGACGCCGTGCAGTACGCCGTCGACGTCCAGCGCGCCATCAAGGACAGCAACGCGCTTTCCCAGTCGCCGGGCCACCTGACGCTGCGGGTCGGCATCAATGTCGGCGACGTGGTGGTGGAAGGGGACGACCTGTTCGGCGACGGCGTCAACGTCGCGGCGCGCATCGAGGGCATCGCCCAGGACGGCGGCATCTGCATTTCGGGAACGGTCCACGACCAGGTGAAGGACAAGCTCGACCTCGTCTTCGAGGATCGCGGCCTGCGCAACGTCAAGAACATCTCGGAGCCTGTCCGCACCTTCTCGATCCGGATCGACGGCCAGTCCGCCTCCTGGCCCCTGCCGCCCACGGTTCCGGCCGAGTCCGCCTCGATCGCCGTCCTGCCCTTCGACAACATGAGCGGTGACGCCGAGCAGGACTATTTTTCCGACGGCATCACCGAAGACATCATCACCGACCTGTCGAAGATCTCGTCGCTGCTGGTCATCGCCCGCAACTCGTCCTTCACCTACAAGGGCCGCGCGGTCGACGTGAAGCAGGTGGCGCGCGAACTCGGCGTCCGCCACGTGCTGGAAGGCAGCGTGCGGCGCGCCGGCAACCGCGTGCGCATCACCGCCCAGCTGATCGACGGGACGACGGGCGGCCATGTCTGGGCCGAGCGCTACGACCGCGTGCTGGAGGACATCTTCGCCATCCAGGACGAGATCACGCTCACCATCGTCAACGAGCTGAAGGTCCATCTCAAGCTCGGCGAGAAGGATCGCCTCTCGCAGCGCTACCAGCCCAACATCGAGGCCTACGACCTCGCGCTGCGCGGCCGCGAACTGATCTTCGGCGCGACGCAGGAACGCGTGGCCGAGGGTATCAAGCTGTTCGAGCGCGCCATCGCGCTCGATCCGCACCTGACCTTCCCGCATTCGGGCCTCGCCTTCGCGCACATCCTCGACTACGTCAACAACTGGACGAGTGACCCGCAGGGCACGCTCGATCTCGCCCACCGCACCGCCGAGAAGGCGCTCGAACTCGGTCCGGACGATGCGCTCGCCCACCGGGCGCTGGCGGTCTGCCTGCTGTGGGAGAGGCGGATGGAGGAAGCCTGCGCGGTGCTCGCCCGGGCCGTCGAGCTCGCGCCCGGCGACGCCGAAACGCACGTCACGCGCGGCAACATGCTCGTCTACATGCACGAGCCCGACCTTGCGATCGAATCGCTTGAAAAGGCCGTCCGCCTCAACCCGCGCTATCCCGACATGTGGCTCTATTTCCTCGCTCATGCCCATTACATGAAGGGCGAGTACGAGCTGGCGGAGCCGCTGCTGCGCGAGCGAATCGCGAAGTCCCCCAACACCGACGTCGCCCGCGTCCTGCTCGCCTCCACGCTGGGGCATCTCGGACAGAAGGACGAGGCGAAACGGGTCTGGGACGAGGTCTTCGTGGTCAACCCGCGCTACTCGCTCGAACATCGCTCCCGCATCCTGCCCTACAAGGACCCGTCGGACTGGGAGCGCGTGCTGGAAGGCCTGGCGAAGGCCGACCTGCCGACGCGGTAGCCGGCAGGCCTGCTCGGGACGCCGTCGACCACGCGGCCGCGCCACGATCTCGAACGGGCTTCTTCGTTACGGTCTTTCGCCGAGCAGGATCGCGAGGAGTTCATGCTTCTCGTCGGCGAACGGATTGACGACCGTCAGGCCTCCCCAGGTGAACCCTTCCTGCATGTCTTCCGACAGCAGCAGACGGCAGCCGGCGCTCGAGGCGACGCTCAGCACGACAGCGTCGCGGATTGCGAGCCCATGGTCTGCGGCAAGGTCCATCGCCTTCACCATCGCGTCGGCGGTCGTGGGAACGACCGTGAACGCATCGCCCCAGCCGAGCATCGCCGCGCGCGCATCGCCACGGCTCCTGCCAGCCTTGCGCACGAGGACGTTGAACAACTCGCCCAGGACCTGGACGGGAAGGATGGCCGATCGTCGTGGAATGCGCCCAAGCAGATCGAGCGCCACGGAGCGTCGACGGAGATCGTTCAGGCCCTAGGCATAGGCGAGAACGTTGGTGTCGAAGGCAGCCTTCACCCCCGATCCTCGTAGAGTTCTTCCCGCGTCCAGGGTCCGACGTCGACCAGCGGCTGACCGGACAGCCGCGCCAGGAGCGCCGCTCGGGCTGCCGAGCCCGCGCGTTCGTCGGGTTCGGCGGGCAGAATCCGGGCGACCGCCTTGCCGTGGCTGGTGACGATGTAGGTTTTCCCCTCCTTCACGCCCTGCAGGATGCGGGAGAAACGACGATTGGCATCCGCGGCGGAAATGGCGTCGTCCATGAGCGACCTCCAGAGTAGTGATATTCACTATATCATAGCTCACATAGCCATCGCTGTCATGGCCGTCCGGCTGCTTCGGGTCCGCTATCGGAAAAAGCGCATCGGCTTGAACGGCAAGATTGTGCACCTCGGGTCCGTATGGCAGAGAAATCCCGGCCGATCGTGCGACAAGACATGGAACGGATGCTGGAGCGATCTCGACGGAAGGCATCTGACAACGGGCTGGAGAGAAATGGGACCGAGAAGTTGAAGCTCACCCTGTCCGGCTCGACCGTCTCGAGCGTCTCCGCTCCTCTGGTCAGCTTCATTCTCGTCAACTGGAACTACGGCCGCTATGTCGGCGCGACCATCGATTCCATCATTCGCCAGACCTATTCCCATTTCGAATGCCTTGTCGTCGACAATGGCTCGACCGACGAGAGCGTCGAGATCATCCGCCGCCACATCGGCGACGATGCCCGCTTCCGAGTTCTCCGGCTGGACGAAAACATCGGCCAACTGGGAGCCGCGCTGATCGCCCTCGACGAGATCAATGGCCAGTTCGTGACGATCGTCGACGCGGACGACGAGCTCTTTCCGGACTTCGCGTCGATACACGTCCAAGTCCACCTGGCATCAAAGCGAAGCGTCGGGATAACGTCCAGCAACGTGTGCGAGGTCGATGGCGCGGGAACGGCCCTGACATCGTCCTACCACATGATCGACATCCATCAGGAGCATGCGCGGAAGGGTTTGCGGGCCGGCTCGACGGTCCTGCGCCTCGCGACCGTCAGCGACGAGGCCTTCGCCGAACTGGACCGTCTGACGGCGTTCGTTCCGAGCCGCATCAAAGGCTGGCTCTGGTCTCCAGGCACCGGCAACATGATGCGCAGATCGATTGCCGAACTGATGAAGTTCAAGCCGGAACAGCGCAAGGTAATGCGGGCGGCCGATGCGCATTTCCTGCCGCTCTGCCACGCATTCGCCGGAACGGCGCTCATCGACATCCCGCTGTCCACCTACCGGATCCACGGCCAGAACTATTTTGCGAGTCGGGAGTCGATAACCGGCATCAGGAGCGGGACGGCCGAATTCGTCGAGAAGAGCAAGCTCGACATGTACCAGAGCATCGACCACCTGCTGAAGAATGCCGGCCACAACAGCTGGCTCCTTGCCGATGATTTCTGGCGCGTCATCGATCAGGCGACATGGCGAAATTCGAGCGAGCTGCAGGATTTCTATCGAACCCCGCTGGGCATCGACATCTTCCTGCGAAACGCGCCCGCCCTTCGACAGGCGGTCGGCGACCGCGTTTTCGTCCGCAATGTCTTCGCGCGATTCGGCTTCCGCCTGGGACGCCGGATCGTCGCGACGGGTTTCGGTGGTCAGATACCCCTCCAGGCATGGCTCCAGGGCCTGAGAATCGCCATGAGCAGGAGACGGTCCAGGGCCCTCCTGCACTGATCTATCGGGGTCGTCGCAGACCTGCACGCGCGCGCCAGCACCGGGCGGCGTCTCGATGGCACTGTCCGAAAGGGACGGACCGACCCGCCGGTCAAAGCTCGAGCAGTTTTCTCAGCTCACCGGTATCGAAAACAAGATCCTCGCCAAGCTGCCGCGCAAACCCGTCGAACCCGGCTGTCCTGATCGCTTCGAAGGTGTATGCAGTGTACAGCACCTTCTGATCGTCGCCGTGATGGCGGTAGACGGACATGCGCCCGCTTTCCTCCTCGATCATGATCGTATGGCTCCGTCTCGTCATTTCCCATGCTCCAGGCGGCCTTGCTTGCAAAGCCGCGCTTGATCGCCTCGGGCGGCAGGCGCCCTTCATCCCGCGCAGGCACCTGTTCTGGGCTTTCGTCCAGCCCCGCAAGCGCACCGCCCCCTCCATCATCGGTTGCCATGCCTTCATCCGCAACCCGCAGTTCGCGCGGACATTGCCTCTCTTGGCGCCGCCGGGGTTCGCCGAAACCGCACGGCGCAGACGGCCCTTCAGGACCGGCCCGCAAACGCCGCCATGTGAAAAGCCTGCTGCTCGGGCGCGTAGCGATATGCGTGCCCCACGGGGCAGGCCCTGCGGTCGAGGCAGCCGCCGGAGGCGCAGGACTTTCCCACTGGCGAGCGGACATGGCCGAGGCAGGCCTCATAGGCGAATCCGGCTTCCCCATGGGCGCCGACCGGACAGGCCTTCAGGCAGGGTTTTCCGATACATGCGTCGCAGGGATGATGCTTCGATTGAGGTTCGACCTGGCCGAGCCCCAGCGGGGCGTCGAACAGCAGCGCTCCCCTGTAGGCGTGCCAGGGTCCGAAGACCGGATGCATGAGGATGCCGAGCGGCGACGGCCGTAGCCCTTCGGCGCGCATCGCCCAGGCCTGGAAGGGCAGCCAGGGCCTGTCCGAGGGCGAGACGGCGCGGGCGCCGAAGCGCGCCGCCACGCCGCCGATCACCACGCGCGACCAGGCGTCGAGCGGATCGGGCAAGCCCGCCGGCTGCGTCGCCCGCCAGGCGGCGAAGGCCGGCCAGATCGAGGAGCCGGCATGGCCGACGAGCAGCACGGCGCGGGCCGGCGCTCCGGACGGACCGGGCGGCACGGCTTCATCCTTGCCGAAGTCGATGCCGCCGCGCGCGATCAGCCCGTGAAAGGCGAGCGCGGCCGCGATTCCGTGGTGATCGATCGCATCCATCCGGCTGGCCTCCTGCCCTCGCGCCAAGGCCTCCCGACCCCGCCTCAGGCCGCCAGCGTCTCGGAAAACAGCGTGACCAGCCGCTTCCAGTGGCGCTCGGCGCCGGCTGCGTCGAAGACGGAGTGGTCGGGCACGCACCAGCCATGCTTGGTGCCGGCATAGTTCTCGATGACGTGGTCGACCTCGGCGGTGCGCAACGCCTCGGCTAGCTTGCCCGCCTGCTCCGGCGGGAAGGACCCGTCGACGCCCGCCGCACCGACGTAGATCCGCGCCTTCATCTTCGCCGCGTGCCGGTGCGGACTGTCTTCGGCATCGGCGGCGAGGTTGCCGCCATGGAAGCTCGCCGCGGCGGCGATGCGGTCGGGCCAGGCCGCAGCGACATTGAGCGCGCGGGCGCCGCCCATGCAGTAGCCGGTGACGCCGACCGGACCGGAAAATCCTTCCGCCGACAGCGCGTCGAGAAAGGCGCCGGTGTCGGCGATCGTCAGGGCCTGCGTGGTCGCGCGCAGCATGCCGAAAAGCCGCTCCTTGGTCGCCTCGTCGGAAAAGGCGGTCTTCGGCTCGAACACCGGCCTGTCGCCGAAGCGATGGAACAGGTCCGGCACGAGCACCGCGTAACCGGCCGCGACCAGCCTTTCGGCCATGGCGTCGAGCGCCGGGCGCGGGCCGAAGATGTCCATGAACAGGATGACGGCGGCCTTCGCCCCGCCGTCGGGAATGAACAGGCCGGCGCGGCAGGGGCCGTCGGCGGTGGCGATGTCGATCATGCGCTTGGTCAAGGCAACGGCTCCGGGCGTTCGTGCTCGCACATCTTGTCGCATTGCCGTGCCGCCGGTCGCAAGCCTCCGTCGGCCGCTTCGCCGACGGCAGCGTCAGGCCGCGCTGCGTTCCGGCCGCAGCATGCGCGTCAGCACGTCGGTCTTCTTGACGAAATGCTGCACCAGCGCGCCGGCCACGTGCAGCGCCACCGCGATGACGATCACCGGCTTGGCGAAGTGGTGTATGGTGCCCGCGAGTTCGACCCCTCCGAACCAGGCGGCGCCGCCACTGACCGGCATGGCAAGGATGACGAGGTAGAGCACCCCGTGCACGGCATGGGCGATCGCGGTCTGGAGCCTGCTCTGGCCGGAGGGAAGCGGCGGCGCGCCGTGGGTGACGCGCAGGAACAGCCGGATCACGGCCAGCGCGAACACGCCCATGCCGATCGCGACATGAACATTGGCGGCGAAGAGATCGGCCTCGGCGGGCGTCGTTCCCTCGCGGAACGCCTTCCAGGCGGGTCCGATGTTCTCGCCCATCACCACTTGGAACAGCACCATGGCGGCCATGATCCAGTGCAGGGCGATCTGGGCGGCGGAATAGCCGGCGGGACGGACGGATGAGACGGGAGCAACGATGGCTGGCATGGTCGGGACCTTTCGAACCCTCTCGCAGGAGGCGCTTCACGATGTCCCGGAGGCTAGGCCGCACGGTTGATCCAGGACAAGCCGCGCAACGTTTCGCAAGGTAAAGTTCTGTAAAGTTCGCCGACCGGAGGCAGTCGCCCGCCCGTCTGGTCCGGCCGGCAGCGGACGCGGGCCGGCATCGCCGGCACGCGGCCGCTCAGCGCGGCTTCTTCGGTCCGGAGAAGGCGGTTCTCCAGACTTCCTTGTGGATCAGATCGGCCACTTTAGCCCGGCCTGTATCGGGCTCGCTTCAAGTGAAGGCGTCGGGCATGGACTGCTTCTTGGTCGCGATGAAGTCGCGCAGGCCCTCGGCGATGCCCTCGTCGAGGGCCGGCGCCTCGTAGGTCTCGAGCCAGCGGCGGGCGAGGTCGTTGGCGCGCTGCTCCGCCCGCTTCTCGCCCTCGGCCTGCCACTGCTCGTAGGAATTGTTGTCGGCGATCGACGAGCGGTAGAAGGCCGACTGGAAATTGGCCTGTGTGTGCGAGCAGCCGAGATAGTGGCTGCCGGGGCCGACCTCGCGGATGGCGTCCATCGCCTGGCCGTTCTCGGACAGGTCGACGCCGGCGGCGAGCTTCTGCTGCATGCCGAGCTGATCGATGTCCATCATGAACTTCTCGTAGCAGGAGGCGAGCCCGCCCTCGAGCCAGCCTGCCGCGTGCAGCACGAAGTTGGTACCGGCGAGCAGCGTCGAGGTCAGCGTGTTGGCGCTCTCGTAGGCGGCCTGCGCGTCGGGGATCTTGGAGGCGCAGAGCGAGCCGCCGGTGCGGAAGGGCAGGCCCAGACGCCGCGCCAGCTGGCCGGCGCCGTAGGAGACCAGCGTCGGCTCCGGCGTGCCAAAGGTCGGCGCGCCCGATTGCATCGAGATCGAGGAGGCGAAGGTGCCGAACAGCACCGGCGCACCCGGCCGCACGAGCTGGGTGAAGGCAGCCCCCGCCAGCACCTCGGCCAGCACCTGCGTCAGCGTGCCGGCGACGGTGACCGGGCTCATCGCTCCCGCCAGGATGAAGGGCGTGATGATGGTGGCCTGGTTGTTGCGGGCATAGACCTTGGCCGCGCCCAGCATGGTCTCGTCGAAGACCATCGGCGAATTGGCGTTGATCAGGTTGATGATGACGGTGTTGTTCTCGACGAAATCGGCGCCGAACAGGATCTTGGCCATCGCCACCGTATCCTCGGCCCGCTCCGGCGCCGTCACCGAGCCCATGAAGGGCTTGTCCGACAGCGTCATGTGGGCGTGGATCATGTCGAGATGGCGCTTGTTGACCGGCACGTCGACCGGCTCGCACACCGTGCCGCCCGAATGGTGCAGCGACGGCGCCATGTAGGTGAGCTTCACGAAGTTGCGGAAATCCTCGATCGTGGCATAGCGCCGGTTGCCGTCGAGGTCGCGCACGAAGGGCGGGCCGTAGACCGGCGCGAAGACGGTGGCGTCGCCGCCGATCTGGACGGAGCGCTCGGGATTGCGGGCGTGCTGGGTGAAGACCGACGGCGCGCTCTTCAGCAGCGAGCGCGGCAGGCCCCTGGGGAAGTGGACACGCTCGCCCTTCACGTCGGCGCCCGCGTCGCGCCACATCTGCAGCGCCTCGGCATCGTCGCGGAACTCGATGCCGATCTCTTCCAGCACCGTGTCGGCATTGGCCTCGATCAGCGACAGGCCCTCCTCGTCGAGGACCTCGTAGACCTTGATCCGCCGCAGGATGTAGGGCTGCTGCAGGCCGGGCCCGCCACCGGACCGTGCGGCACGCCGTGCCGATGCTCCGCCGCGGTCGCCGCGCGCGCGCCGCGCCGTGCCGGCGGCTTGCTCCACTGCCAGATTCTCGTCCATGGGTTCGCTTCCCGACATGAGTTCAGGCCCTTTCCGGCCATTGGCCCGGATCGTAGTGATGGACCATCGCCGAACCGTCCCGGCAACGCCAGGGACTGTCGCAAAATCGACACCGTCGCATGATGATTTCCAGTCGCTTTCGTCGCGTCTCAAGTCGCAAATCGACTATGAATGCCCTGCCCTTGCCGAATACACATTGGCCACTGTCCGGGAGCGTGACCGAACGCCCCGAAGCATCCTCTGGAGCCCACGATGTCCGACGACGAAATCATCCTTGCCGACCTGTCTGACGACGAACTCGTCCAGCAGATGCACGACGACCTCTACGACGGCCTCAAGGAGGAGATCGAGGAGGGAACCAACATCCTGCTGGAGCGCGGCTGGGCGCCTTACAAGGTGCTGACCGAGGCCCTGGTGGAGGGCATGCGGATCGTCGGCGAGGATTTCCGCGACGGCATCCTCTTCGTGCCCGAGGTGCTTTTGTCGGCCAACGCCATGAAGGCCGGCATGTTCATCCTGCGTCCGCTCCTGGCCGCCACCGGCGCGCCGAAGCAGGGCAAGATGGTGATCGGCACCGTCAAGGGCGACATCCATGACATCGGCAAGAACCTGGTCGGCATGATGATGGAAGGCGCCGGCTTCGACGTCATCGACCTCGGCATCAACAATCCCGTCGAGAAGTATCTCGACGCCATCGAGCGCGAGAAGCCGGACATCCTCGGCATGTCGGCGCTGCTGACCACGACCATGCCCTACATGAAGGTCGTGATCGACACGATGAAGGAAAAGGGCATCCGCGACGACTATGTCGTCCTCGTCGGCGGCGCGCCGCTCAACGAGGAATTCGGCAAGGCCGTCGGCGCGGACGCCTATTGCCGCGACGCGGCCGTGGCGGTCGAGACCGCCAAGGAATACATGCGCCGCAAGCACAACCAGCGCGCCAACGCCTGAGGCGACGCCTGGCCGCCGGCCTAGTCGGCGGCTTCGGCGACGTTCGCGCCGGCATTCTGGGTGGCGTCGACCGTGTTGGCGGTGTCCCGGCCGATGCCGCGGATGGTGTTGGCACAGCCCGTCGAGGCGAGCGCCATCACCGTGAGAACGGTCAGACGCGTGAGCAGGGAGGCAGTCATGGGAAGTCTCCTTGAAGAGGTTGGCTCGGGTCCGAGCCGATACCAACGCGCGGAGCCCGATAAGGTTCTCGTCATGGCCTGCGGCATGCTCGCCCGCGAAGTGCTCGCGGTGAAGGAGCGCCTTGGCCTCGACCATCTCGAACTCACCTGCCTGCCGGCCGAATTCCACTTCCACCCCGACCGCATCGCCCCGGCCATCGACGCCGCCATCGTCAAGGCGAAGGCACAGGGCCATGCCAACATCTTCGTCGGCTATGCCGACTGCGGCACGGGCGGCCTGCTCGACCGCGTCTGCGAGAAGCACGGCGTGGCGCGGATGGAAGGCCCGCACTGCTTCGCCTTCTACCAGGGCATGGTCGCCTTCGAGGCGATCGCCGACGACGACATGACGTCGTTCTACATGACCGACTTCCTCTGCCGCCAGTTCGACGCCTTCTTCATGAAGCCGCTGGGACTCGACCGCCATCCCGAGCTGATCGCCGACTTCTTCGGCAATTACGAGAAGCTCGTCTACCTCGCCCAGACCGAGGACCCGGCGCTGGAGGCCGTGGCGCGGGATGCGGCGCGGCTGCTCGGCCTCGCCTACGAAAAGCGAATCACCGGCTATGGCGACCTGGTGCCGGCGCTTGCGGCTGCCGCAGGCCGATCCGGGTCGGCTTCCTGACCGTCATTGCGCGCTTCATCAATACGCCCGATTCGAGGTTCTAGCTGATCCATGTCCGGCGCGCGTCGGTCGCGTGCCGATGACCCGGCCGCGGCGGCGACAAATCCGCTGGCGCAAGCTGTCATCAAGGATTAACGGCCATTGTCGCATAAGCGGACGGGGCAAGGCGCAAGCGCATGACGTCAGTGCCGGCGCGGGGACGAGACATGGACGGAGACGACGACACGCTCGTGCCTGGGAAGGCACGCCGGCCGAGGCCGCGACGGCTCTCGGACGTGTTTCTCACGCTCGCGGCCGAAGCGACCGGACCGATCACCGTCGGATCCATCCGCGATGCCCTGGGCGACCGTTCCTTCGCCACGCTGCTCGTCTTCTTCTCCTCGCTCAATCTGCTGCCCCTGCCGCCCGGCGCCTCGGTCGTGCTCGGCATCCCCATCGTCATCGTCGCGGCGCAGATGGTGCTCGGCCGCCGCACCGCCTGGCTTCCGGCATCGCTCCTGTCGAAATCGATCCCGCTCGACCGGTTCCGCACCGGTTCGGCGCGGATCGTCCCGCTGCTGCAGCGGCTCGAGCGGCTGGTGCGGCCGCGCTACTGGCCGTTCTGGCGTCGCCAGGGCGACCGGGTCATCGGCGTCATCGCCCTCATTCTCGGCATTGCCGTGGTGCTGCCGGTGCCGCTCGGCAACTGGCTGCCGGCCTTCGCCTCGACGCTCGTCGGGCTCGCCCTGTCGGAGCGCGACGGCATCCTGTTCGGCATCGCGGTGGCGATCGGCATCACGTCCATCGCCATCATCGTCGCCGTCGTGGTCTCCGCAGGGGCCGTTCTGAACCTCCTGTGGAAGACGGCCGGCATGCACCACTGGTTCTGAGCCGGCGCGCCGCCGCCGTCGCAATCTCCTGTCCGCATTGCGACGTCGCTTTTGAAGGCGCTCACGTCGCCACATGAGAAGCGGCGACCGGCGCGTTCCGGCACATCTCGTGACAGATCCTCTGGAGCAAGGCCGATGGCCGAACTGATCGTCGTCTACTGGCGGGACATTCCCGCGCAGGTCATCGTCAAGAAGGGCCGCGCCAACGCCAAGCGCGAACTGCCGCTGCGCTTCACCGAGGCCATCGACATGGCGGCGATGCGGTCCGGCGCGGCCGAGAGCGGCGCCTATCTGGAAGAGTGGCGCAAGGCTGCCCCGGTGCCGGTCGGCGACGATCTCGAAGCCGAGGCAGACAGGGCCATGAGCGCCATCGACGCCGACTACGGCCGCGAGCGGCTGGTCGCGCTGGCCAAGGCCGGGGGCCGCGAAAGCGGCTGACCGCCAGCCCGCCGATCGCCCTCGCCTGCCGGTCGAACAGACCGACCACCACTTCAACGATCTTTCACCGCGTCGCGGACGCCCGGAGAAGACAGACATGACCCGCACCATCGTCGCCTCGGCGTCCCGGGAAATCATCATCGGTTTCGACCAGCCTTTCTGCGTCATCGGCGAGCGCATCAACCCGACCGGCCGCAAGAAGCTGGCGGCCGAGATGGTGGCCGGCAATTTCGAGACCGTCATCAGGGACGCCCTCGAACAGGCCGCCGCCGGCGCCACGATGCTCGACGTCAATGCGGGCGTCACCGCCGTCGACCCGAACGCCACCGAGCCCGACCTGCTCGTCCAGACGCTCCAGATCGTCCAGGGACTTGTCGACCTGCCGCTGTCGATCGACAGTTCCGTGACGGCCGCCATCGAAGCCGGGCTGCGCGTCGCCAAGGGCCGGCCGCTGGTCAATTCGGTCACCGGCGAGGAGGAGAAGCTCGAGGCGATCCTGCCGCTCTGCCGCAAGTACGACGTGCCGGTGGTGGCGATCTCCAACGACGAGACCGGCATCTCGATGGACCCCGACGTGCGCTTCGCGGTCGCCAAGAAGATCGTCGAGCGCGCCATGGACCACGGCATCAAGCCGCACGACGTCGTCGTCGACCCGCTGGTCATGCCGATCGGCGCGCTGGGCGATGCCGGCCGCCAGGTCTTCGCGCTGCTGCGCCGCCTGCGCGAGGAACTCAAGGTCAACACCACCTGCGGCCTGTCCAACGTCTCCTTCGGCCTGCCGCACCGCCACGGCATCAACGCCGCCTTCATCCCCATGGTCATCGGCGCCGGCATGACCAGCGCCATCATGAACCCCTGCCGCCCGCAGGAGATGGAGGCGGTGCGCGGCGCAAACGTGCTCAACGGCACCGACAAGGACTGCATGAACTGGATCCGCACCTACAAGGACTACAAGCCCGGCGAGGTCCACGCTCCCGCCCCGGTCCAGGTCAACGCGCCGGGCGACGGCGCAGCATCCGGCGGCCGCCGCCGCGGCGGCCGCGAGGCACGGATGGGCCGGGGGTGAACGGGTTGGTGGTGCGTTGAGATGGCAGCGTCCCGTCACGCCCCCCTCTGGCCTGCCGGCCATCTCCCCCACGAGGGGGGAGATCGGCAATTGCCGCTTCGACGCTCGTTCTGCGGACGATCGGCGCAGACGGCGGAGAGACTGATCTCCCCCCTCGTGGGGGAGATGGCCGGCAGGCCAGAGGGGGGCGCGACGAAGCGCCATCGCCTCCATCCAGGGACTATCCAGTCATGACCTCCTCCACCGATCCCCTCGTCCTCTTCATGCCGTCCGGCAAGCGCGGGCGGTTTCCCGTCGGCACGCCGGTGCTCGATGCGGCGCGCTCGCTCGGCGTCTATGTCGAGAGCGTCTGCGGCGGGCGCGCCACCTGCGGGCGCTGTCAGGTGGAGGTGCAGGAGGGCAGCTTCGCCAAGCACAAGATCGTCTCCTCCAACGCCCACATCTCGGCCCGCGGCGCCAAGGAGGAGCGCTACGACCGGGTGCGCGGCCTGCCGGAGAACCGGCGCCTGTCGTGCTCGGCCACCATCCAGGGCGACCTCGTCATCGACGTGCCGCAGGACACGGTGGTCAATGCCCAGGTGGTGCGCAAGTCGGCGATCGACCGCATCATCGAGCGCAACCCCGCCGTCCAGCTCTGCTATGTCGAGGTCGACGAGCCCGACATGCACAAGCCGCTCGGCGATCTCGACCGCCTGAAGGTGATGCTGGACAAGGACTGGGGTTGGGACAACCTGCTGGTCTCGCAATACCTCATCCCGCAGGTGCAGGGCATCCTGCGCAAGGGCAACTGGGGCGTCACCGCCGCCATCCACCGCGACCTGGAAGCCTCGCGGCCCAACATCATCGCGCTCTGGCCGGGTCTGCACAACGAGGCCTACGGCATCGCCTGCGACATCGGGTCCACCACCATCGCCATGCATCTGGTGTCGCTCTTGTCGGGCCGCATCGTCGCGTCGTCGGGCATGCAGAACCCGCAGATCCGCTTCGGCGAAGACCTGATGAGCCGCGTCTCCTACGTGATGATGAACCCCGACGGCCGCGCACAGCTCACGAAAGCCGTCCGCGACGCGGTCACGGAGCTGACGCGCAAGGTCTGCGCCGAGGGCGGCGTCGATCCGAACAACGTGCTCGACGCGGTCATCGTCGGCAACCCGATCATGCACCACCTGTTCCTCGGCATCGACCCGACCGAGCTCGGCCAGGCCCCTTTCGCGCTCGCCGTTTCCGGCTCCGTCCACACCTGGGCGAGCGATCTGGGGCTCGGCATCAACACCGGCGCGCGCATCTACATGCTGCCTTGCATCGCCGGCCATGTCGGCGCGGACGCCGCCGGCGCGACGCTGTCGGAAGGGCCGCACCGGCAGGACCGCATGATGCTGCTCGTCGACGTCGGCACCAATGCCGAGATCGTGCTCGGCAACCGCGAGCGCATCGTGGCCGCCTCCTCGCCCACCGGCCCCGCCTTCGAGGGCGCGGAGATCTCGGCCGGCCAGCGCGCCGCGCCCGGCGCCATCGAGCGCGTCCGCATCGATCCGGCCACGCTCGAGCCGCGCTTCAAGATCATCGGCTCGGACCTGTGGTCGAACGAGCCCGGGTTCGACGCCGATGCCGAACGCCTCGGCATCACCGGCATCTGCGGCTCGGCCATCATCGAGGTCGTGGCGGAGATGTACCTCGCCGGCATCATCTCGGAGGACGGCGTGATCGACGGCGCGCTCGCCGCGCGCAGCCCGCGCATCCGCCAGACCGGGCGGACCCATTCCTACCTGCTGCACCACGGCAAACAGGAGATTTCCGTCACGCAGAACGACGTCCGCGCCATCCAGCTCGCCAAGTCGGCGCTCTATGCCGGCGTCAAGCTGCTGATGGAAAAACTCGGCGTCGACCATGTCGACACGATCGCGCTCGCCGGCGCCTTCGGCTCCTTCATCGATCCCAAATACGCCATGGTGCTCGGCCTGATCCCCGATTGCGACCTTGCCGAGGTCAAGGCGGTCGGCAACGCCGCCGGCACCGGCGCGCTGATGGCGCTGCTCAACCGCGACTACCGGCGCGAGATCGAGCAGACGGTGCAGCGCATCGAGAAGATCGAGACGGCGCTCGAGCCGCGTTTCCAGCAGCATTTCGTCAACGCCATGGCGCTGCCCAACAAGGTCGACGCCTTCCCGCATCTGGCGCAGGCTGTCACCCTGCCCGTCCGCTCGACCACGGTCGATGCGACGACCGGCGACTCCACCCCGCGCCGCCGCTCCCGCGAGGAACGCGACGCGCGGCGGAACCGAAGCTGACGGGAGACGTTGGCCGGGCGCCGTCCCGGTCTCGCGATACGAGGGTTCCATGTTCGGGACCCTTGACCATCCCGCCGGACGGTCCTTCACTATGACCCCGGAGGGATCGCCCCCATGCCGAGCTTGAAAAGCAGACTTGTCGGCCTCTACCTGAAGCTCACGCGCAAGAAGGCGTTTTCGAGCGCGGAGGAACTGCACCGCTGGATCGCCCGCGACCGGCAGCGGCAGGACCACCGGCCACCCTCGGCCCTTACCCTTGCGCTCGGCATCACGCAGCGCAGCATCGACGGCTTTCCGGTCTACGACATCCCCGCAGCGAACAAGGGCGCCGGGCACGTGGTCTATTTCCACGGCGGTGCCTTCTGCTTCGAGATCACGCGCTACCACTGGCAGCTGATCGCCGACGTCGCCCGCCGAACCGGCGCGCGCGTCACCGTCCCGATCTATCCCCTCGCGCCCGAGCACGATTTCCACGCCATGTTCCGCATGGCGATGGAAACCTACCGCGCGGTGCTCGGCGAAAGCCCGGCAAGCGAGGTCGTGTTCATGGGCGATTCGGCCGGCGGCAACATGGCGGTGGTGCTGACGATGCTCGCGGCCGAGCGGCGCCTGCCCCTGCCCGGCCGCCACGTGCTGATCTCGCCCGGCCTCGACATGACGGCCGGCGAGGCGATGGTGGAGGCAGCGCTCGACGATCCCTGGCTCGACGTGCCGGGCGGCATGGAAGCGATCCGGCTCTATTGCGCAGGCCTAGACGTCGCCGACTGGCGCATCAGCCCGCGCCATGGCGACCTGTCGGTGCTGCCGAAGACGCTGGTGTTCTCGTCGACGCGCGACCTCCTGCATTCGGGCACGCTCGGCTTCGTCGAGGGTGCCCGCGCTGCGGGCGTCGACGTCGAACTCTTCGTCGAGGAAGGCATGTACCATGTCTGGCCCCTCATCGAGACCATCGAGGCGCGCCGCGCCCGCGACCACATCGTCGCCTTCCTGCGCCGGCAGGCACCCGCCGCAAAGCCGCCGCGCGGCCGCAAGGCGGGGCTGCTTGGCGCTGCGGCCGGCCGGAGCGCGGGGCCGACGCTTCCGGGTTGACCGCAAGGAGCCGTCGCTGCAAGTCTCCCCGCCCCGGCCTGCCTCCGGGGCCGAACGTGCAGGGGATCCGACATGCCGAGCTTCAAGAGCCATCTCTTCGCCTTCGTGCTGAAGCACACGCGCAAGAAATCCTTCGCCTCCGTGGACGGCATGCACGCCCGGCTGAAGGCAGCGCGCGCAACGGAGGACTTCCGCCCGCCGCGGACGATCGCGCAGCGCATGGACATCGCCGAGCGCGCCGTCGACGGCATGCGGGTCTACGAGGTGCGGCCGAAAGCCGGCGTCTCCGGCCGGCGGATCGTTTACCTGCATGGCGGCGCCTATCTGTTCGAGATCACCGCACATCACTGGAAGCTGATCGCCGAGATGGCCGAGCGGCTGTCGGCGCAGGTCACCGTGCCGATCTACCCGCTGGCGCCGGAGGCGAAGGCCGAGCGCGTCATCGGCGCCTGCATGGCGTTGCACCGCGACGTGCTGGCGACCACCGCTCCTCGCGACCTCGTCCTGATGGGCGATTCGGCCGGCGGCAACATGGCCCTGGTCCTGTCGATGACGGCGGCGCGGGAAGGCCTGCCCGGGCCTGCCGGCCTCGTCCTGATCTCGCCTCCGGTCGACCTGTCTCTCGCCAATCCGGCCATCCATGAGGTGGAAAGGCGCGATCCCTGGCTCGGCGTGCCGGGTGCCGAGGAGGCCACGCGGCTCTATGCCGGCGGCATCGACCATGCCGACTGGCGCATAAGCCCGCTCTACGGCGACCTCTCGGTGCTGGCGCCGGTGCTGGTACTGACGGGGACGCGCGACCTGCTCAATCCCGACACGCATGTCTTCGCCGCAAGGGCGCGGGCGGCCGGCGTGGCGGTGGAGGTGCTGGAAGAGCCCGGGCTCTTCCACGTCTGGCCGTTGCTCGACATGCCCGAAGCCGTCCGCGCACGCGACCGGATGGTGTCCTTCGTGAAGGATCTCGCGGCGACTGCGTCCGTCGCTTCGCGATCCGGATCGGCCGTCGCCGGCTGATCGGCGACGCCGCCGTCAGAACCGGCCGGTCTCGCGGAAGCTCTCGAAGGTCGCGCGGATGTGGTCGGCCGCGGCCAGCACCGGGGCCGGCGCATCGGGCGCCACCAGCATGGCGATCTCGTAGGTGCCGATCTCCGGCAGGCCGCTGTCGGGGCCGAGCACGACGACGTCGCCGCCGACGAAGGAGCGCGGCAGCGGCGCCACCGCAAGGTCGGCGATGATCGCGGAGCGCTGGCCCGCGGTATGGGCGCTCATGTAGGCGACGCGGTAGTCGCGGCCGACTCGGCCGAGCGCCTCCAGTGCGCTGGAGCGCCAGGCGCAGCCCTCCTCCCACAGCGACACCGGCAGCGGCTCGCGCAGATGCGCGCAGCCGCCCTTGGCGCCGCCCCAGACGATCGGCTCCGACAGCAGCACCTCGGCATCCGGCACGCGCGATTTCTGCGAGCAGGTCATCAGCGTGATGTCCAGCCGGCGGTCCTCCATCCGGCGCCGCAGGTTCGAGCTCTGGTCGATCACCACGTCGACGGCGATGGAAGGATGCGACTGGGCGAAACGCTTGAGCACGATCGGCAGCACGCGCTCGCCGAAATCGTCGGGCGAGCCCAGCCGCACGACGCCGGTGATGTCGGGGACGATGAACTTCGCCACCGCCTCACGATTGATCGACAGGAGCCGTCGCGCATAGCCGAGCAGCACTTCGCCGTCGGTGGTCAGCGAGACGGAGCGGGCGTCGCGGTTGAACAGCGAGCGGCCGAGCTGCTCCTCCAGCTTCTTGATCTGCATCGACACCGCCGATGGCGTCCGGAACACCGCGTTCGCCGCCAGCGTGAAGGAGCCCGTATCGGCGATCGCCACGAAGGTGCGCAGCACGTCCAGCTCCAGCAGCGGCAGCGGGTGGTTCAGAGGAGCGTTCACGACCGTCTCCGTTCAATTTCTCTGACTGTAAGGCTCATTTCATTTCGATTGATTGAACCTAACACCGAGGCGATAGTCAAGACGTGGTCAATCGAGAGCAGCAGAAAAGGAGACTGACATGTCGATCATCACCGATGTCGGCGCCATCGCGCGCCACTGGCGCCAATGGCGGCGCGCCGCCCGCACGGAACGGGCCGTCGCCGCACTGCCGTCCGACATCCGCAAGGACATCGGGTGGCCCGACCGCTACACCGCCGAGATCGGCCATCATCCCGCCCGCGACCATTTCGGGCCCTGATCCATGGCGGCCGCGACCCGTGGCCGGCGGCCCCGTGCCGCCGGTCCTGTCGCTTCTGCGATAAGGCGTTTTCGCATGACGCATTTGAGCGGCAAGCATATCGACAGGATTTCTATTATGAAACCGTTGATTTCACGACGTTTTCTGCAGTTCCGGCTTACTTGGGCCATGTCGCATTTTGTGCTTTGCGCTTCGCATTTCCTGCCTCAGAAGCAGGCAGCGAAGCCTATATGAACGGCAACACGCGCCGCCCCACTCCAATGCGCGAAGGCCGAGCCGTCCAACAGCATGGAGATACCCCGATGAAGTTCCTCGCCCGCATGTTCGCCCGCCGCCCCTCCAACCTGACCACCGCGCTCGAGCGCCAGCGTCTGCAGCGCACCATGCCCGGCCAGACCGGCGCGCTCGCCGCGGCCCGTCTCGGCCATTCGCTCGGCTGAAGCCCTTCCGCACGGGCTCCCGCCCCTCGCGCGAACCGAACCCCGCCCGCATGGCCCCGGCCTGCGGGCGTCGTTGCGTCGAGGGGGTGTCAGCCGGTCAAAATCGCTTGTCCGCGCCCGTCCGCCCGTTGACAGCAGCCATCCATCCGGATGACACTTTCACCATGACGACGTGGCGGTCGTACAAGAATAAAAACAGCCATTAGCGTGGGGCGCACGTGAACGCGAAGTCAGCCGTGAAGCGATCGATCGTCTTCTTCCTCGTGCCCGATTTCACGATGGTGGCCTTTGCCACCGCCATCGAGCCGCTGCGCATCGCCAACCGGATGCTCGGCTTCGAGGCCTATCGCTGGCGGCTGGCCAGCGCCGACGGCCGGCCCGTCAAGGCCTCCAACAGCGTCGAATGCGCCGTCGACACCTCGCTCGACGACGAGCGTCGCAAGCTCGGCGGTCCCGACCGCCCGTCCATGGTCGTCGTCTGCTCGGGCATCAATGTCGAGAGCTACGCCAACAAGTCGGTCTTTGCCTGGCTGCGCGAGGAGTACAACCGCGGCGTGGCGGTCGGCGGGCTGTGCACCGGAGCCCACGTCCTCGCCTCGGCCGGCCTTCTCTCCAACAAGCGCTGCGCCATCCACTGGGAGAACCTGCCGGGCTTCTCCGAAAAATACCCGAAGGCCAATGTCTTCGCCGACCTCTTCGAGGTCGATCAGAACATCTACACCTGCGCCGGCGGCACCGCCTCGCTCGACATGATGCTGAAGCTGATCGGCGACGATTTCGACGAGACCGTCGTCAACCGCGTCTGCGAGCAGATGCTGACCGACCGCGTCCGCAGTCCGACCGACCGGCAGCGCCTGCCGCTGCGCGCCCGCCTCGGCGTCCAGAACGCCAAGGTGCTCGCCATCATCGAGCTGATGGAGGCCAATCTGGCCGAGCCGCTGTCGCTGGTCGAGATCGCCGACGGCGTCGGCCTGTCGCGCCGCCAGATCGAGCGGCTGTTCCGCCAGGAGATGGGTCGCTCGCCGGCGCGCTACTACCTCGAGATCCGCCTCGACCGCGCCCGCCACCTGCTCGTCCAGTCGTCGCTGCCGGTGGTGGAAGTGGCCGTGGCCTGCGGCTTCGTCTCGGCCTCGCATTTCTCGAAATGCTACCGCGAGCTCTACGCCCGTTCGCCGCAGCAGGAACGCGCCGACCGCAAGCACATGCTGGCGGCCTGACGCTCCGTCCTCCGGACATTGAGCCGATCGCCCACGATGCCCCGGGAGATCGGCCGGTTGATGCAGATCAACGTCGAACGGTCGGCGCGGGTGCTTGTTTCCCCGCACAACCGAACCCGGAGTCCCTCATGTCCGCATTCGCCTCACGCTGGGCCACGCCGCTCGTCACCGGCCTGTTCGTCGTCTCGCTGGTCTCCGGAATAGCGATCTTCTTCGGCGTCGGGCGCGCGGCCTTCACCGGCATGCACGAATGGCTGTCGATGGTGCTGGTCGTCCCCTTCGTCCTGCACCTGCAGAAGAACTGGCGGCCGTTCCTCGCCTATTTCAAGCGCGCGCCGATGCGGGTTGCAATGGCGCTGTCGTTCGCGGGCGCGCTCGCCTTCGCGGCGCCGTCGATGATCGGCGGCGGCAACGGCGCGCCTCCCGAACGCCAGCTGATCCAGCTCCTGCCCAGCCGCACCGTGGCGCAGCTCGCCCCGCTCCTCGGCATGGCGGCGACCGACCTTGAAGCCGCGCTCGTGGGCGCCGGCCTGAAGGTCACGTCGCCGGACGAGCCGATCGGACAGATCTCGACGGATTCATCCGTCACCACCTCCCAGCTCCTGGCAATCGCCCTCGCGGCGAAGCCCTGACCAGCGAAACGCGGGCATAGCGAGGCAGGCGGATCAGTTTTCCCAGTAGCGCTGGCGGTTCTGCCAGATCTTCTCGCCGATCTGGCAGTCGAAACCGGGCGTCGCCTGCGCCAGCACGACGGGCAGGTCCTGCCCGTCGTGCGCGGCAGCCGGGGGCCAGGCGGGCGGCGCATCGGCGAGTTCCAGCACCAGCTTGCGCCGGATCGCCTCTGGAAACTGCGCCCAGTCGTTGACCGGGATGACGAAGGCGCCCGGCCCGCCGATCACGCAGTTCTGGTAGTAGAGGTCGAGATCGTCGACGTCGAAGCTCGACGCGAAGCCGCCGCGGGTCATCAGCGGCAGGCCGTTGATGGTGATGCCCTTGGCGGTGATGTCGTCCCGCGTCAGGTCCACCGGCTCACCCTGGTTGTTGGGCCCGTCGCCCGACACGTCGATGACGCGCTTAAGCCCGCGGAAGCCGTTGTCGTCGAAGAGCTTGTCGGCATAAAGCAGCGCGCCCGAGATCGAGGTCCGCCGGGCGCTGCGCGGCGGGTTTGCCGTCATCTGGGCCACGAAGGCCTGCGCTTCCGCCTCGCTGGAAATCCGCGTCCAGGGCACCACGACGTGCTGCGTATAGTCGCCCGCCCATTCGAAATAGGTCACCGCGATCTTGCCGTGCACCCCGTCCTTGATCGCCCGCACCACCTGTTCGTGGACGAGTGCGGCGGCATAGCCGTCGCGCTGGATGTCGAGTTCCGTCGGCGACATCGAGAGCGAAACGTCGACGGCGAGCACGAGCTCGACATCGACCACCTCGTCGTCCTCCGGATGGGTCTGCGCCGACGCGGGCATTCCGGGCGAGAGGCCCAGGAGCCCGGCCAGCAGGAGGGTGCGGCAGCCGCGTGTCGCCGCCGCCAGGGGGAGGATGCGCGAGGACATCGGCAGACGATACGCGAAACGATGCGGAGGAAAAGCCGACAGGCGCGAATCGAATGCGCCTGCCCTTCACAATCCCGCGACCGGCTGTCGGGTGCAGCCGCCGAACCTTGATGTTGAAGCCGGCGGGCCTTGTCGCTATCGTGCGCGCGGGGCAGCAATCGTGTGAAATGAACGGGAAGCGACCCCACATGCCTCTTTGCAACCAAGGCGCGCTGCGCGCCCTCTTCTTCGGCCTGACATTGTTCAGCGCTTCCTCGGCGCCGGCGGGCATTCCGCGCGACGCGATCGGAGCGATCGCAGTCTCTCCCGACGGCGCTACGGTCGTGGCGACCGGCAATCCGCGCACCTTCTACGTGCTGGACGCGGCGACGCTTACCGTGAAGGATCGCGTCTGGCACGGCTACAGCCCGCTGCGGCTGTCCTGGTCGAAGGACGGCAAGACCCTGGCCATGCTCCACACCGACGACGTCGTGACCTTCTTCGACGCCGAAACGCTGAAGGAGACCACCTCCACGGAGAAGTTCGCCGCCCATTGCTTCGCCTCGGAGGCCGGGAAGCTGGTCATCGCCAGCCAGGGCAGCAAGAAGGACGACAGGTACCCGATCACGCTTTCGGTCCATTCCCTCGCCACGGGCGAGAAACTGTCTTCGACGACACTGAGCTACACGGTCGCCGTCAGCGCGCTCGCCTGCAGTCCGGATGCATCGCAGATCGTGCTCGCATCAGCGCAGTACGACACCAAGGCCGAGGAGAAGAAGGACGCGCCCAAGGACATGGCTCCCGAGGCCAAGGCAGAGTTTCGCAAACGCAACGACGCGAAAGCGATGTGGATCGGCTGGTTCGACGGGGAACTGGCGAAGGGACCGGAGTACGAAAGCTGGTTTTCCAACTCCGCGCCGCCGCTGTTCTTCGTGCTCGACGGCAAGGCGTCCTGGTTCGCGAACGGCTCCGACAATGCCGAGTTCTCGCCGGACGGAACCATCGCGATGAAGGCGCTGGCAAATTCAGGCAGCTTCTACGGAGAAATGGTCAGCACCGACCACGCCACGTTCCTCAGCGGAACGCTGGGCAAGGGCTACATCGTCGACACGGCCACCCTGACGGAGACCAAGTTCGACTTCACGGATCGGCTGAAGGGCTGGCCGGAATATCTCTACGGCTTCGCCATCGCGCCCGACGGGACGATCTTCGGCGGAACCTCGGCCTATCGCATGCTCAGGATCGCGCCCGACGGCAAGGTGCTGGAGATGAAGCCGATCCACTGATCGTCAGGCCGGGCACGCAGGCAAAGGCGCCGGCGTGCCCGATCCGGCTCGAGTGTCGCCTCAGCTCCGCGGCTTGAGATTCTCCGGGTCGTACAGCGGCCTGTACCCCACCGCGGCCACCTCCACCGGGAACGTCTCGCCGAAATACTCGACCGTCAGCCTGCGCCCCACCTCGCACCAAGCGTGCGGCAGGTAGGCGAGCGCGATGTTCTTGCCGATGGTCGGACCGTAGGCGACCGAGGTGGTGAAGGAGCGGCGGCCGAGCTCGTCGACCAGCGTCTCCCCGGTCGCAGGGTCCATCACCGGCATCGAACCGACGGGATAGCGGGCGACGCCGTTCGAATCGATATTGTCCGTCATCACCAGCGTGCACAGCATCGCCGGCTGGTGGTCGCGCGCCTTGTATTCGAGGTGCTTCGCCTTGCCGCGGAAATCCGCCTCCTTGACCTTCGGGCGGGCGAGATCCGCCTCGATCAGATTGTATTCGGTCAGAAGGTCGGCGTTCTGGAGCCTGAGGCTCTTCTCCAGGCGGCGCGAATTCGCATAGGTCTCGACGCCGAAGGCCATCACGCCGGTCGCCCGCAGCGCGTCCCAGACGGCGAGCCCGTCCTCGTAGGCCATGTGCAGTTCCCAGCCCTGCTCGCCGACATAGGAGATGCGAAAGGCGGTGACGGACCTTCCGGCGATCTCGACCGGCTTGATGGCCGCGAAGGGGAAGTTCTCGGGATCGAGACCGGCCGGATCGGCGACCGCCTTCTTCAGCGTCGCACGCGCGTTCGGGCCCCAGATGCCGATGGTGATGTATTTTTCCGACATGTCGGTGATGGTGACGTCGAGGCCGCGATCCTCGGCCACGCGCTTCATGTAGTAGAAATCGCGCGGGCCGGCGTCGGCGCCGTTCACGAGGCGGCAGCGGTCCGCCATGCGGAAGACGGTGAAATCGGCCCGCACCATGCCCTCATCATCGAGGAAGTGGGTGTAGATGCCCTTGCCGATGTTGGCGTCGCCGCCGATCTTCGCCGCGCAGAGCCATTCGAGCAGTTCGACATGGTCCGGCCCTTCGATGTCGACCATGTGGAAGTGGCTGAGGTTGACGATGCCGCAATCCTCGCTCATCGCAAGATGCTCGGCGTTCGAGACGCGCCAGAAGTGCCTGTTGTCCCACTCGTTCTGCCGCACAGGCACGCGGTCGCCATACGTCTCCAGGAGATGCGCGTTGGCGGCATAGCCATGCGCGCGCTCCCAGCCGCCGAGTTCCATGAAGTGTCCGCCGAGTTCGACCTCGCGCTCGTACATCGGCGAGCGCTTGACGTTGCGGCCCGTCGCATAGGGTTCGCGCGGATGGACGGCGGGGTTGTAGACCTTCTGCGCCGCCTCGCCGCAGCGGCCCTCGATGAAGCCTTCCTTCAGCTGATGCGGGTAGAAGCGGGCGAAATCGATCGAGGCGTGGTCGATTTCCGTGCGCCCGTCGGTCATCCAGTCGGCCACCAGCTTGCCGTAGCCCGGACCGTCCTTGACCCAGATGCCGACGGCATACCAGAGGCCCCTCACCTTCTGGCTCTCGCCGACCGAGGCGCCGCCGGCGGCCGAGACCTGCAGGAGGCCGTTGAAGGAGCGGCGTTCGTCATAGCCGAGTTCGGCGAGAATCGGCGTCAGCTCGATCGCCTTCTCCAGCGGCGCGATGATCTGCTCCATGTCGAGGTCGCGCTGCGAGGGCGACAGCCGCGCCTGGTGCTTTTCCAGAAGGTCGCGCGGGTGGCAGAGCCGCGGGTTGGTCTCCTCGTAATAGCCCCACTCGATCATGCCGCCTTCGGACGTCGTCGGGTCGCCGGTGTCGCGCATGTAGGCCGAGTTGCCCTGGTCGCGCATCAGCGGATAGCCGATCTCCTTGCCGGTGCCGGCGAACTCCGTGTAGGGGCCGAAGAAGGTCAGCGGGTGGTCCACCGGCATCACCGGCAGGTCCTCTCCCGCCATCTCGGCGATCAGCCGGCCCCACAGGCCCGTGCACACCACCACGTGGTCGGCCTCGATCGTGCCGCGCGCCGTCACCACGCCGCGGATGCGGCCGTTCTCGATCTTCAGCGCCGTGGCCGGCGTGTTGGCGAAGGCTCTGAGCTTGCCGCTCTTCTCGCCCGTGTCCACCAGCTTGCCCGCCACCGTCTGCGAGCGCGGGATGACGAGGCCGGCATCGGGGTCCCACAGCCCGCCCTGCACCACGCTCTCCTCGATCAGCGGGAATCTTTCCTTGATCTCGGCCGGCTCGATCAGCCGCGCGCGCGTGCCGAAGGCCTTGGCGGAGGCAACCTTGCGCCTGATCTCGTCCATGCGGGTGTCGTCGCCGACGCGGGCGACCTCGAGGCCGCCGATGCGCTCGTAATGGCCGAGCTTCTCGTAGAAGTCGATCGAGTAGAGCGTCGTCCAGCACGACAGGAAGTCATGGCTGGTCGTGTAGCAGAAGTCCGACGCATGCGCCGTCGAGCCGATGTCGGTCGGGATGCCGGACTTGTCGATGCCGACGATGTCGTCCCAGCCGCGCTCGATCAGGTGGTGGGCGACGGACGCGCCCACGATGCCGCCGAGACCGATGATGACGACCTTCGCCCGGGTCGGGAACTCTGCCATTGTCCGCTGCTCCGAAATGCAAGTTTCGGGCGGACTATATTGCGCCGCGACCGCGTCGTCGCAGCCTGTTTGCGACATCGGCGACGAGCGGCGCGACCTGCGTCGGCGAGACCGGACGCGCCGGCGGCCACGCGTCCGCGGGCGTCAGGCGAAGGCCCAGACGTCCTCGGCGTAGAGACCGACCGCGTAGCCGGCGGTCTTCAGCTTCACCAGCACCTGGCCGATCTCGTCGGGCCGCAGCGCGCCGATCTCGATCTTGATCATGCCGGGTCGGTAGCGGCCGATGTCGAGCTGGTCGAAGACCGTCCAGTCCGCGCCCTCGCAATCGACCAGAAAGGCGTCGATGTGGTCGATGCCGTTGCGGTCGAGCACCGCCTGGAGCGTCTCCGACGGCACCTCGATGTCCTTCAGATAGGGCCGGAAGCGGTCGAAATTCGCGTCGGCCTCGCCCCAGGCGTTCACGCCCGACATCAGGTTGGTGTCGGTCACCGACGAGCAGCCGATGAATTCGATCGGCAGCTTTCCGGCTTCCAGCGCCGTCGAATCGAAGGTCCTGACCGAGATCGTGCCGCTTTCGCGGGTGATCGCGACCGGCTCGATGACGAAGCGGTCGGTATCGGGATAGTTCGCCCGCAGCCGCGCCTGGTTGTAGGGGATGGGCTCCACCAGCACGGCGCGGGCGCCGGGGATGCGGTGCAGCCAGGGCGTCACGTCGTCGAACAGCGCCCCGTCGCAGGCGCCGACATTGACCATCTGGAAGGGCCTCTGCCCACGCCGGCCGGCCCGGCGGGCGGCGTCGGCGAGGAACTTCGTCCCGCGCAGCGCCGGTGCCCTGTCGAGGATGGCGGACGGCAGTCCGCGCGCGACGGCGCGCCGGGCAGTCGATCCCAAAGTTTCGCGCAGGCTGCTCATGATGTCGTCTCCTTCGCGAATACGCGGTCGAACCTCGGGTTCCAGCGGCTGGCCAGGATGATGGCCATGCCCGCCATGAAGGCGAAATAGAAGCGGTCGTCGGGCAGCGGAAAGCTCGCGAACTTGCCGAGCGTACCGATGGCCAGCGCAAACATCAGCGCGTTCTCGCGTCCCGTTCCCATCCTGCCGGCACGGGCGAGCAGCACCCAGCCCGCCATGAAGAGCGCCAGCAGTGCCGGCCAGTCGTTGTCGAGCAGCGAGACCAGAACGCCGCGGACATAGCCATGGGCGAAATCGAACAGCGAGAAGTCCGGATGGAAGCCGATCATCGAGTTCTGGATCTGCACGCAGGAGAAGTAGAAATGCGCCCACCAGCCGGGATGCCCGCCGAGCTTCGAGACGAGAAGGCAGGCCACGAGCGAGGCGGCGAAGACGACCGCCATCGGCAGCTTGCGCCAGCCGAAGGCAATAGCCGCGATGAGCAGCGCGAAGACGAGAATGATGTTGTCGGGGCGGACCAGGACCGACAGCAGAAGCGCCGCACCGGCAGCCCAGTCGCGCCCCTTCAGGAGCCAGTGGATCGCCAGCAGCGAGATCAGGGCCATCAGGATGTCCGGCGTGATCGCCGTCGACATGTGCGTCAGGTCGGCGATCACCAGCACCGGCGCGAGCACGAAGGCCGACTGCAGCGCCCGTTCCTCCCCGAGCCAGCGCAGCGCCAGCGCGCCGATGCCGACGAGCGAGGCGATCGACACGAACAATGCGCCCCCGACCAGCCCGAACACCGGCTCCAGCGCGCGCAGGGCGGCGACGTATGCGACCTTGACGCGATACATCGACAGCTGCGACTCGAAGTCGACGGGGTTGTTCCACTGGTGGACGTTGTAGGGATTGCCCTGCTGGATCTCGTAGAGCTGCGCCGGCCTCGCGCCGGGCGAAATCTGCGCCCAGGTCTCGCGGTGCAGTTCGGCGGGATCCTCGATCCGGTTTTCCAGCGCGGTCGCGACATAGGCGACCATGTCCCAGTTATAGTCCGGACGCACCCAGGTGTAGAGCGCGATGACCAGGATCGTCGCGGCGAAGAAGGCCGCGGCGGCGCGGTCGAGCAGCGTCCGGCCGGTCAGGACCGAGGCTGCCCGTGCCGCGACGGGAGCGCTCAGCGCCCAGTCCATCGGCGTTCGACTCACTGTTTGCATGTGCCCATTCCCTCTCTGTCCGGTGCAGGCGTTCCGCTCAGCTCACCTGGCTCTTCACGAAATCCTTGACGATGCCGACGATGCCGCGTGACAAGAGGCCGTCGAGGGCGTCGCAGAACTGGTCGACATGCTCGCGCCCGCAGATCAGCGGCGGCTCCAGCCGGATGACGTTGCGGTTGTATTCGGTGAAGGCCACGAGCACGCCGTAGTCGCGCAGGAGCAGCGCGCCGATGAAGCCCGACAGCGAGCCCTTCAGCTTGTCGTCCAGCATCGCCACCACCGGTCGCAGCACCATCGGCAGGGTCTGCGAGAAGTCGTGGAACTCGAGGCCGACCATGAAGCCCTTGCCGCGCACCTCCTTGACGATGGACGGATGCTTGCGGGCGATCGTCTGCAGCCGCTCCAGCAGGTAGTCGCCGGTGTCGGCGGCGTTGTCGATCAGGCCCTCGTCGTAGAGCACGTTGAGCGCCTCGATCGAGGTGATGCAGGCCTCGCCGATGCCGCCGAAGGTGGCGGCGGCATGGATCATCGCGGTCTTCGGCGTGCCGTAGGCCTTCATGTAGACCTCGCGGCGGGCGATCATGGCGCCCATGGCCGTCTTGCCGCCGCCGAGCGACTTGGCCAGCGCGGTCACGTCCGGCACCACGCCGTAATGCTCGAAGGCATAGAAGCGGCCGGTGCGGCCGAGCCCGCACTGCACCTCGTCGGCGACCCACAGGACGCCGTAGAGATCGCAGAGCTTGCGCAGCTTCTGCCAGAACTCGGTCTGCGCCTGGATGATGCCGCCGCCGCCCTGCACCGTCTCCAGCACGATGACGCCGATCTCCGGATCCGCCTTGAAGGCGCGCTCGATCGCCTCGATGTCGCCGAAGGGCACCCGCACCGTGTTGTCGACGAGCCTGAACTCGCCGCGGTAGAGCGCACCGTCGGTGATCGACAGCACGCCCTTGGTCTTGCCGTGGAAGGAATTCTCCGCATAGACCACCTTCGGCCGCTTCGGTCCGGCGGCACGCTCGGCCACCTTGATGGCGGCTTCCATCGCCTCGGATCCCGACGAGCCCAGGAACACCATGTCGAGGTCGCCCGGCGAGCAGGCGGCGATGTTGTGGGCCAGCGCCGAGGCATATTGCGACATGAAGGCGATGGCGATCTCGTGCCGCTTCTCTTCCTGGAAGCGCCTGCGCGCCTCGATGATGCGCGGGTGGTTGTGGCCGAAGGCCAGCGACCCGAAGCCGCCGAAGAAGTCGAGGATCTTCCGGCCGTTCTGGTCGATGTAATACATGCCCTCGGCGCGCTCGATCTTCACCTTGTGGAAGCCGAGCAGCTTCATGAAATGCAGCTGGCCGGGGTTCAGGTGCGCCTTGAACAGGTCGGTCATGCGCGCCACGTCGAGCGACTTGGCGTCCTCCACCGACAGGAGCGGCGGCTTGGGCGTCCTCGTCGGCGCGAGCTCGGGCGTGCCGATCACGGCGCGGGCCTCGGTCAGGTCGGGTCTGGTCATGACGGTCATCTGGGTCTCTCCCTCATTCGGCCGGGGCATGCGCGACGGCGGGCGCAGGCGCGCCGCCGATCCTTGCGCGATACTCGGAATAGGCGGCGATCAGCATGTCCTCGTCGCGGTACTGCGGCACCCAGCCGAGGTCGCGCTTGCCCTTGGACACGTCGAGCAGGCAGTCCTCGTCGGCGATCAGGTACTGCTCGGGGTCCATGATCGGCATGTTCACGAGATCGAGGAGGTCGAGCGTACGCTTGACGGCCCAGCCCGGGGTCGGGATCAGGATCGAGCGCGAGCCGGCATGGGCGATCAGGTCGCCGAGCAGCTTGCGCACCGGGGGCGGGTTGAGGGAGCCGAGATTGTAGGCCTCGTTCGGCACGCCGGCCTTGAAGGCCAACCGTGCTGCTTCGGCGCAGTCGAAGACGGAGATGAACTGGTAGGGGTTCTTCCCCGAGCCGATCATCGGCACCGGCAGGTTCCAGTCGATCAGCTTGAACAGCTTCGCCAGGATGCCCAGACGCCCGGGGCCGATGATCAGGCGGGGGCGGAACAGCGAGATGTTCATGCCCCGCTTGCGCCATTCGGCGGCGAGCTCTTCGGTCTTCAGCTTCGACAGGCCGTATTCGCCGAGCGGCGCGACCGGATGGTCCTCCGTCATCGGATACTGCACGGTGTGGCCGTAGATCATGTCGGTGGTGAAGTGGACGAGGTTTCTCGCCCCCGCCTCGTCCATCGCCTGGATGATGTTTTCCGTGCCGTGGAAATTCACCGGCCAGAAGAAGTCGTGGCGTTTTGCCCGCACCTGGATCGGCGACAGCATCTTGGCCGACAGGTTGTAGACCATGTCGCCGGCCTCGATCCCCACCGCACGGACGGACGCCTTGTCGGTCACGTCGCAATGGGCGAAACGCACCTGGGCATAGTGCGCCAGCTCGCTTCGGGTGACGTCTGCGACCACGACCTCGTGGCCGTCGGCGACCAGTTTCGGGGCAAGATGGCGTCCGACGAAGCCGTCGCCGCCGAAGATGATGTGTCTCATTGGGACATCCCGCTCTTGTGCATGGAAACTCCGGCAAGATCCGTGCCAGCGGCCTCGTGGCCGCGGTCGCTCTGGGCGATCAGGATGGTGCCGAGGCAGATGAAGCCGATCCCGGCGACGCGCCAGGCGTTCAGGTCCTCGCGGAAGACGAAGTAGGCGAAGATCGCGACCGCGACGTAGGCGAGGCTCAGGAACGGATAGGCGAAGGACAGATCCACCTTCGACAGGACGTAGAGGTGTGACGCCATCGAGATGACGAAGACGCACAGTCCAAAGAAGATCCACGGGCTGAACACGATCTGCAGGATCTTCAGCACCGGGTTCACGCCGGCGAAGGACAGCGGCCCCAGCGACATCATCCCGTATTTCAGCATCAGCTGGGCAGCCGCGTTGGTCATCACCGTGAAGAGAATGAAGACGATGTATTTCATGGTGCCGTGTCTCCTTGCGCCTTCATTGGCAGACAGAGAAAAACCTTCGGTGAAGCGCAGCGTCGCAATTCGCGCGGGCCGTGGTCATGTTTCGGAAACCAGGACGGCGCCGGCCTCTACTCGGCCGCGATCGCCCGCGCGCCATGGTCGAGCGTCAGCGCCGTCCGGCGCCAGAAATCCGAGACGAAGGCCGGATCGCGCAGGTCCTCCAGCATCCGCCAGTCGGGGAACGACGCCTCGAAGACATGCGCCGGCATGCGCGCGTCCTTGTAGGGATTGACGGCGCCGCCGGCCTCAATGGCGATCCGGTCGAGATCGGCCAGCATAAGTCGCGTTCCGAGCCCCCGGTTCGGAAAGTCCAGCGTCAGCGTGTAGCCGGCACGCGGAAACGACAAGATGCCGGGCGACGGCCGGTCGCCGAAGCGCTTCAGGACGGTCAGGAAGGAGCCCTGCCCCCGTCTGCGGGCGAGCGCCAGCATCGCCGGAATGGCCTCCCGGGCCGCGGCCGCAGGCACCACCGACTGGTGCTGGAACAGCCCGCCGGGCCCGTAGAGCCGGTTCCAGTGGCCGACGCTGTCGAGCGGAAAGAAAAAGCTCTTCGCCGGCACGCATTCCGGCTCGCGGCGGCTGCCGTTCTTCCAGCGATAGGCGGCGTTGAAGAGCCGCAGGAAGGGCCGGTTCAGCACCGTGAAGGGCGGCTGCACCGGCACCGAAAGCCGTCCCGGCGTCATGTCGATGTCGGCGCCTTCGGATCCGTCGGCATGGTTGCCCATCAGCAGCAGCCCGCGCCCCGCCGCCCGGCCGCCCGCCAGTTGGTCGATCCAGGCGACGGCATATTCGTTGCGCAGGTCGGCCTCCCCGGCGAGGTCGAAATACTCCCGCAGGCTGCCGAACGGGCGCACGGTCTGGACGACGTGCGGCGAGCCCGCCCGCATCAGTCGCAGCGTCGCCTTCAGGATCAGCCCGGTCAGGCCCATGCCGGCGATCGTGGCACGGAAGAGGTCTGGACGGCTGTCGGCGCTGCAGACATACGTGCGCCCGTCGGAGCGCAGCAGGGTCAGCGACAGCACATGCGCGCCGAAGCTGCCGCGGCGATGGTGGTTCTTGCCGTGCACGTCGTTGGCGATGGCGCCGCCCAGCGTCACGTGCTGCGTCCCCGGCAACACCGGCGGAAACCAGCCATGGCGGGCCACCTGCGTGATGATGTCGGACAGGAAGGCGCCGGCCTCCGCCGTCAGGATGCCCGTCTCGGGATCGAAGGACAGGATGCGCCGCGCGCTTCGCATGTCGACCAGCGCGCCGCCGGCATTGAGGCAGCTGTCGCCGTAGCTGCGGCCGTTGCCGTAGCCGAGCAGGCTGCCTGGCGCCGCCCGTCCGCCCTCCAGCAGCGACACGGCCTGGCGGGGTTCGAGCACGCGCGCCTGGCCGGGAAACACCCGGCCGAAACTTTCCAGCCCGCCCGTCATACGGCCACCGCAGCCGTCACGAGGAGGAGGCCGCCGAGTGCGGAGACCAGCTGGCTGCGCCAGTCGGTGGCGATGAAGACGATCGGATCGTCATGCATCTCGCCGCGCCGCGCGAGCACCCAGATCCGCAGCGTCAGGTAGAGCACGATCGGCGCCAGCGGCCAGATCATCCAGGGATGCGGGTAGAGCTCCTTGACGCTCATGCTGTCGATATAGAGCGCCAGCACCAGCGCGGAAGCGAAGGCGGAGGCGACGCCGGCCTGGGCGACGATGTCGATGTCCTCCGGCCGATAGCCGCGGCCGGCGAGCCGAGCGCCGCGCGACAGTTCGGTCCCGTCGAGTTCGACGAAGCGCTTCACCAGCGCCAGCGACAGGAAGAAGAAGAGTGAGAAGGCGAGCAGCCAGAACGACACGTCCGTGCCCGTCGCCATCGCGCCGGCGATGATGCGCATCGTGTAGAGCCCGGCCAGCGTGAAGACGTCGACGAGCAGCATGCGCTTCAGCCCGAAGGAATAGGCGGTGGTGACGACGAGATAGGCGGCGAGCACCAGCCAGAACATCGGCGGCAGGAAGGCCGCGGCGGCGATGCTGACGGCCAGAAGCACCCCGATCGAGCCGATGCCGAAGGGAATGGTGAGGTCGGCGCTGGCGAAGGGACGTCGCCGCTTGGTGGCGTGGCGGCGGTCGGCGGCGAGGTCGGTGAAGTCGTTGACGATGTAGATCGCCGAGGCGGCAGCGCTGAACGACACGAAGGCCAGGGTGCAGGCCACGATCATCGACAGGTTCATGTATTCGTGCGCGAGCACCATGGGCACGGCGATCAGGCTGTTCTTCAGCCACTGGTGGGCGCGCAGCATCCGCAGCACCGATCTCGCCGTCGGCCGCGCGCCGGGTACGAGTTCGCAGCCGTGCTCGGCCTGCCAGCGCGCGGCGTGGCGGTCCGGTGCCACCACGATCGAGGCGCGGGCAGCGTCGAACACCTTCAGGTCGTGCCGGCTGTTGCCGGCATAGTCGAAGCCGCCGTCGCCGAACATGTTCATCAGCCGGGTGCGCTTGCGCTCGGAGGTGAGGTTGTGGCGCGGATCGTCGGTGGCGATCACCGCATCGAAGACGCCGAGATGCGCGGCGATCGCCTCGGCGAACCTGCGCGGCGTGCCTGTGGCCAGGATGATGGTGCGGCCGGCGGCCTTTTCGGCGTGCAGGCGCGAAACCACGGCTTCGCGATAGGGCAGCGACCCGGCGTCTAGCTCGACGCGCGCGGCGATCTCCATCTTCAGCCGCGCCGGCCCCGAAGCCAGCCAGACCGGGACCATGAACAGGTAGAGCGGGTTCCGCTTCAGCAGAAGGAAAAGTCCCTCCCACAGCAGATCCGTCTTGATCAGCGTCCCGTCGAGGTCGACGGCGAGCGGTATAGCCGTTTGTTCCGACCGAGCATCCATGCCAAGTCACCTTCCCGTATGCCCGGGCGCGACTGTCCCCGAGCGCCCATGTCGGACGTTCTAGGGCAAAAGCACCCTACGGAAGGTTGAACAGTGCCGGCACCACGGCGTTTCGGGGCAGCATTTTCGGTGCGAGGCTTAATCGCGCGTTAGCGGAAACGAGAAAAGGCCGGACATCCGCCGCAGCATTCGTCAGGATCCCACACCTTCCCGCGGCTCGTGGGCTACCTGCTGTCGAAATCGTAAGCTGTCGACGAGCTGGGGTTCACGATGACCGCCGTTGCGATCCACAGCCCTGTTGATCACAAGGGTGATGCCACCGATCGCTGGGCAATCGTCCACGCACAAAAAGACGGGGGCCCTCTGCGAGTCCCGACTCAGGGTCGCTCCGGCAAGTCATCACTCGATGCTTCGTCGTCGGAAAGAACGTCCGACAGATCATCCAGGGTCTCATCCCTGTCGTGCCCGGCTAACCGCCCCGCGAACCTGGGGAGCCCGGAACCGGCAATCGTCTCGAGGTACCCGGGCCATGTCGGAGCACGCCCGGCAACGGATCGGGCAAATCCATGAGCTACCCGCGATGCTTCGCAGGTGATGACCGGGCTGCCGTCATAGACATCGCACAGGAAGTCATCAGGAGTGCAAATCACGACTCCATGAGATTTCAGACTCTCCGCGTCGAAGTCCTTCAGGTTCCATGTGAGAAGGTGCGACGGCGCGCAGCCGATTGCTGCTGCTGCCACATGTCGATCCCGGGAATTGGTGCGGCCGGTATCATCTATGAAACGCTGCCAATCGTCAGGTTCGAAATCCGGGATCGCCTTTCGCATCTTCTCGGCGGTACGCAGCGGAGCAGTTGCGTCCTTTCCCGCCTGCAGCAGATGCTTGGCGCGGTTGCGAACCCACTCGCCCTCGATCTCCCTTGTCCAGTGCAGGCGGAAAAGGCCTTCGATGGCCAGCGTCATCAGGAGGTTTCGTTGTTCCTGGGAAAACAGGACGTTGGCATCCGCTAGAACCGTCGGCAAGCCTTCAAGACGACGGTTCTCGGTCAATGTCTCCGATCTCCTCGAAGTCCTGATAGATTTCGGCCATGAGCCGATTCCGATCGTCTTCCCTGGCCTTGAGGCCAAGAACGTCCCCGAGCGTGCATCGCCTGTGCGTGCCGACGTAATGGAACGGCAGCCGGCCGTCTTCCATCCGGCGTACGACGAGCGGACGCGACAGGCCAAGGATCTTGCCGGCTTGGCTAGGCGACAGTTCAGTCCCGAGCGGCCCGTAAGCCACCCCTCCTCTCTCGAGGGCAGTATCGAGAAACCGGGCGAGCGCCGCCGCGATCTGTGGATCCAGTGTCACCGGGACCGGCTTGCTCGTTCCACCGAGTTCCCGCAGCGAACCCAGTGCGTTCTCTGCGGCGCGCCGAAGTCCGCCGTCAAAGCTCTCGAAATTCAGATGTGGGGTATCCATCCGGTCACCTCGCCTCATCTGAAATAAGTGCAACGGATGGGAAGGTCAATCGCCCGGTGCGCCGAGATGCCGACCTGACGAGTTGCAGAGCGCGCTCGGCGACGACGCCAGTTGAGAGGAGGCTGTCTCGCTGGAGCGACGCCCGCCCGGCCGGTCGAAGGCGCGCCTACTTGATGCGCGCGCGGCCGCCCGAGATCTCGATGACCTCGTTGCCGGACAGGGCGAAGCGGTCGCCGTCGGGCATGGTGACGAAGCAGCTCGAGAAGCAGAACTGGACGGTCTGGCCGGGCGCGATCGCCAGTTCCTCCTGCTTGGAGCCTTCGGTCACCACGAGGACGCGGACTTCCGCATCGTTGTTGAGCGCGCTCGCCGCCAGGACCGGGGTCGAGGCCGCCAGCAGGGTCAGGGTCGCGCCGAGAAGGAACTTCATGTCATGAAACCGGTGTCGCCACCGCCTCTGATGTCATAGGGGAACCGACGGCTCCCGTTACGCCCATCCTATAGGCGAAGGCGCATGAACGGCAACTGAACGGCCGCGTCAAAGCACCTCGTCGCCGTCATCGGGGTCCTGCCGCTTGCGGCGGCCGCGGCGCGGGGCGACGGGCAGCGCGACCACGTCGGCCGACGCGCTGCCGGAGGCTGCGCCCGTCGGCGGCAGCGGGGCCGGCCGGGACGCGTCCGCCGCGGGCGCGACCAGGTTGATGTTGGCGCCCTTCAGGTTGAGGTCGCGCTGCGGGAACGGGATCTCGATGCCCTCCCGTTCGAAGGCCTCGACGATGGCGAAGCGGATGTCGTTCTGCACGGTCAGGCCGCTGGTGATGTCGGCCAGGAACAGCCTGATCTCGAAATCGAGCGAGGACTCGCCGAAATTGGCGAAGAAGACGAAGGGTTCCGGGTTCTTCAGCACCATCGGGTGGCCGCGCGCGATCTCGAGCAGCAGCGCATGCACCTTGCGCGGGTCGGTGCCGTAGGCGACGCCGATCTTGATCTCGACGCGGCCGAGCTTGTTCTTGTGGGTCCAGTTGCCGACGGCGGCGTTGATCAGCTCGGAGTTCGGCAGGATCACCGTCTGGCGCTGGAAGGTCTCGATCTCGGTCGCCCGCACGCTGATGCGCTTGACGGTGCCGGTGACGGCGCCGGCCACGATCCAGTCGCCCGCCTTGAACGGCCGCTCGGCGAGCAGGATCAGCCCCGAGACGAAGTTCGAGACGATGTTCTGCAGCCCGAAGCCGATGCCGAGCGACAGCGCGCCGGCCACGAGGGCCAGGTTCGACAGGTCGATGCCGGCGGCCGAGATGCCGACCAGAGCGGCGATGGCGATGCCCGCATAGCCGACCGCCGTGCGGATCGAGTTGCGCAGCCCCGCATCGACCTTGCCGCGCGACAGGACGGATCCGTCGAGCCAGCCCTGGAAGCCGCGCGTGACGAAATAGCCGACGAAGAAGACGACGATGCCGGTGGCGATGCCGACGAGCGAGAACGACACCGTGCCGATGGTGATGTTGGTGGCGAGCCGGTGCGCCCAGGTGGTGATGTCGCCCCACTGGAAGCCCCATTGCAGCAGCACCAGCGGCACGCCGACGCAGACGACGAGGATGTAGGTGGCGATGCTGGCCGCGAGCCCCAGCTGGTCCAGCGCCATCTCCTCCAGCTTGAAGCGCTTGTGCAGCGCCTCGCCCAGCGCGGTGCGCACGAAGGCGCCCTCGCCCGAAATCGCGCCGGCCGAGAGGAAGCCGATATACATCGTCGAGGCGATGGCGCCCGTCACCACGATCTGCTGCGACACGAAGCGCGCGAAGCCGATGTAGCCGAGGAGGGCTGCCGCCATCGTGCCGATGCCGAGCCCGAGGAAAATCCAGTTGATCCAGTGGAATCGTCTCTGCCGGCCGTCGTCCTGTGCCGGGCGAACGAGAGCGATCAGGATCAGCAGGACGCCGACGATCACGGTGGCGACGAAGCTCTTGGCGATGGTCAGCGACAGCGGCGAGCCCATCACGTGATTGACGCGGTTGAGCACGAAGTCGGCGCCGGTGGTCACCGCCGTCAGCCAGGCCAGCCAGTAGAGCCGGCGCGCCGACAGGGTGTCGACCGGCACCAGCCGCCAGTTCGGCCGGTCCGGCCCGAGTGCCGCCCTTGCCAGCCGGTTGACGAAGAAGACGATGGCGATCACCTGGAACAGCGACGACAGCATCTGGCCGATGTCGACGCGCAGGATGTTGAACGCGTCGTAGAGGTACCAGGTGGCCGACAGGAACACGAGCAGCGTGATCGAGGGCATCAGCGTCGACCAGAACGCCACCGACAGCCGCGACAGGTAGGAGGGCGACGCACCCTTCACCGGCTCCATCATGGTGCCGAAGACACGGCGCCCGCCGAAGGACAGCACCGCGGCCGCCGCGAGCGCCAGCAGCGTGGCGAACAGGACCGACTGAAGCTTGAAGGCGATGACGAAGCGCAGCCAGGCCGAGACGGTCCGCTGCAGCGCCACGATCTCGGTCTGCAGGTCGTCGAGCGTGGCGGCATTCATGGCGCTGCCGATGTCGTAGCGTTTCGACAGGGTGCGCGCGAAAAGGTCGCGCCGCAGGGCGCCGATCTCCTCGATCAGGCGGTTGATCTGCACCGACAGCGTCTCGGCGACCCCGATCAGCGCGTTGATCTCGGCCTTCTGGCGCAGAAGGTCCGCCCGCTCGCGGCTGGTGATCTCGGGCTCCGGCGGCAGGCCCTCGCCCGGAGGCGCGCCGATCTGCTCCAGCCGCGCGTTGATCTCCTGCAGCCGCGGCCGGAAGGCGACGCTCGCGGCCAGCACCTGCCGCGCCAGCCCTTCCAGCTCGATGCGCGTCTCGGCGAGCCGCGCGTCGTCCTCGGAGAAGCGGGCGACCCGGCTGCGAAGCCCGTCCAGGGCGGCCGCGACACCGTCGATGAGCGGCTTCTGCTCGTCGTAGATCGACACCGCTGCGCCGATGCGTCCGGCCGAGGCGGTCGGCGCGACGTCGGCAGGCGCGGCCAGGGGCGCCGGCGCCGGATCGGACGCCTGCGCGGCGGCGGGCGGGACCAGGCCCGCCTGCGCCACGGCCAGAAGCACCGCGGCGATCATCCCCCAGAGCCAGCGTCTCGTCATGTCCCCCACGGCCACACGGTTCATCGATGCGCCTGCATCCATAGTGGCGGCTTCGGCGCGCGGCAAGGCGGACGGCGATCGCAGCTGCCGCGTCGGCGGTTCGAAAGGCGGCGGCGCAATCGTTGCATTCGCGCGGGCCGCGGGGCGATACTGTCCGGCGGCTCGAGGACAAAGAGAGACATGAAGGAATATTCGGCTCTTGCGCTGCTGAGGAACGCGTTTTCCGGCAACCGCGACTGGAAGCCCGCCTGGCGCAAGCCCGATCCGAAGCCGCAATACGACGTCGTCATCGTCGGCGGCGGCGGCCACGGGCTGGCGACGGCTCACTATCTCGCCAGCGAGCACGGCATCACCGATGTCGCCGTGGTGGAGAAGGGCTGGCTCGGCGGCGGCAATGTCGGCCGCAACACCACCATCATCCGCTCCAATTACCTGCTGCCTGCCAATACCGGCTTCTACGAGCATTCGATGAAGCTGTGGGAGACCCTGTCGCACGAGCTGAATTACAACGTCATGTTCTCGCAGCGCGGCATCCTCAATCTCGCGCACACGCCCGGCCAGGCAGACGACTACATCCGCCGCGGCAACGCCATGCGCCACGACGGCATCGACGCGGTCTGGATGAATCCGGCCGAGATCGCCCGCAAGGTGCCCGGGCTCGACGTGTCGGCAAAGGCCCGCTTCCCGATCGTCGGCGGGCTGATGCAGCCGCGCGCCGGCACCGCCCGCCACGACGCCGTCGCCTGGGGCTATGCGCGCGCCGCCGACCGGCGCGGCGTCGACATGCTGGAGAACTGCGAGGTCACCGGCTTCCTGCGCGACGGCGACCGCATCGTGGGCGTCACCACCACGCGCGGCGAGATCCGCGCCAAGAAGGTGGCGGTCGCGGTCGCCGGCTCCACCGGCCGCGTCATGAAGCTCGCCGGCATCGACCGGCTGCCGATCGAGAGCCACGTGCTGCAGGCCTTCGTGTCGGAATCGCTGAAGCCGGCCATCGACACGGTCGTCACCTTCGGCGGCGGCCATCTCTACGTCTCGCAGTCCGACAAGGGCGGGCTGGTCTTTGGCGGCGACATCGACGGCTACAATTCCTATGCCCAGCGCGGCAACCTGCCGGTGGTCGAGGAGGTGATGAGCGAGATGGCGGCGCTGTTCCCCGGCTGGGCCGGCGTGCGGCTGCTGCGCTCCTGGGGCGGCATCATGGACATGTCGATGGACGGCTCGCCGATCATCACCGCCGGCCCCCTGCCCGGCCTCTATCTCAACACCGGCTGGTGCTATGGCGGCTTCAAGGCGACGCCGGCCTCCGGCTGGTGCTTCGCCTGGACCATCGCCCGCGACGAGCCGCACCCGCTCAACGCCGCCTTCACGCTGGAGCGTTTCCATCGCGGCGCGGTCATCGACGAGAAGGGCCAGGGCGCCACGCCCCGGCTGCACTGAGGCCGCCCGCATGCTGATCACCTGTCCCTGTTGCGGCCCGCGCGACGTCGCCGAATTCACCTATCAGGGCGACGCCAGCCGCAGCCGCCCGGACCCCGCCTCGACCGACCAGGCGGCGTGGAACGCCTATGTCTACGACCGCGTCAACACGGCCGGCGCGCATCGCGAATACTGGCAGCATTCCGGCGGCTGCCGGTCGCATCTGGTCGTCCTGCGCTCGACGCTGACGCACCGGATCGACAGCGTCCGCTTCGCCCGCGACGAGGCCGACGGCGCCCGTCGCCGCTCCGGGAGCCCCGCATGAGCCCGCGCCGCACCGCCTCCGGCGGCCGGATCGACCGTTCCCGCTCGATCTCCTTCCGCTTCGACGGCAAGCGCTATGCGGGCCACCCAGGCGACACGCTCGCCTCGGCGCTGCTCGCCAACGGCGTCAGCCTGTTTGCGCGCTCCTTCAAGTATCACCGCCCGCGCGGCGTCATCGCCGCAGGTGTCGACGAGCCGAACGCGCTGGTCACGGTCCTGCGCGGCGAGGTGCGCGAGCCCAACCTGCCCGCCACCCAGGTCGAGATCGTCGACGGCCTCGTGGCCGAGAGTCAGAACCGCTTTCCCTCGCTCGAGCGCGACGTCGGCGCACTCAACCAGCTGGGCGGCAGGCTGTTTTCGGCCGGCTTCTACTACAAGACCTTCATGGGTCCGGTCGCCGGCCCGCTGAAGGGCACCCGTTTCTGGATGGCCTGCGAAGCCGTCATCCGCCGCGCCGCCGGCCTCGGCCGCGCCGGCCATGCGCCCGACACGGCCCGCTACGAGAAGATGAACGCGTTTTGCGACGTCCTAGTCGTCGGCGGCGGACCGGCCGGCCTGGCGGCGGCGCTGGCGGCGGCCCGATCGGGTCGGCGCGTGGTGCTCGCCGACCTCGACCCCGCCTTCGGCGGCGCGCTGAAATGGTCGGGCGAATTGCTCGACGGCGAACCCGCGGCCGGCTGGGTGGCCGAAACCATCTCCGCGCTCGCCGCGATGGACAATGTCCGCCTGCTGCCCCGCACCACGGTCTGGGGCTATTACGACGGCAACACGCTGGCCGCGCTGGAGCGCGTCGGCGATCATCTGCGCGATCCGGGCAAGGGCGCGCCGCGGCATCGCCACTGGGTGATCCGCGCCGGCCACGTCGTGCTCGCCACCGGCGCCTTCGAGCGGCCGATGGTGTTTCCGGGCAACGACCGGCCGGGCGTCATGCTCGCCTCCGCGGCAGGGCGCTACGCCGCCGAATACGGCGTCCTGCCTGCCGAGCGCTTCGTCGTCTTCGCCAACAACGACAGCGCCTATGCCGCCGCCGCAAGGCTGCGCGAGGCGGGCGCGACGGTCGCCGCCATCGTCGACGTCCGGCCCGACGTCTCCGCCGGGGCCCGCGCGCTGGCGGCCAGGGCCGGCGGCGAGCTGCTGCTCGGCCATGCCGTGGCCGACACGTCGGGCGGCCGGCGGCTTACCGGCGTTGCCTTGCGCCGCTTCGACGCGGCGACGAAAACGCTGTCGGGCGAACCGCGCCGGATCGAGGCCGACGGCCTCGCCGTCTCCGGCGGCTGGTCTCCGGCCATCCACCTCGCCAGCCAGGCCGGCGCGAAGGCGCGGTGGGACGAGACGCTGCAGGCCTTCCTGCCGCCGCAGCCCGATGCCGGCTGGAGCGGCGCCGGCGCCTTTCTCGGCCATGCCTCGACCACGGCGGCGTTCGCCGACGGGCTTGCCGCCGTCGCCGCGCTCGACGGCAGCCTGTCCGACGCGGTCGACCTGCCCGCCAGCGACGCGCCCGACCTCGACGCCGCGCCCGCGCCGGTCTTCGAGATCCGCGCAGCCGACGGCCGGGGCTCCAAGGCCTTCGTCGACTTCCAGCACGACGTCACCGCCGAGGACGTGCGGCTCGCCCATCGCGAAGGCTTCGTCTCGGTCGAGCACCTGAAGCGTTACACCACGCTCGGCATGGCCACCGACCAGGGCAAGACATCCAACGTGGCCGGGCTCGCCATCATGGCCGACGCGCGCGGCATGGCGATCGACGACGTCGGCACCACCCGCTTCCGCCCGCCCTTCGCGCCCGTCTCCATCGGCGCGCTGGCGGCCGAGCGCTTCGGCGAGCTGAAGCCCGACCGCCTGACGCCGCTGCACGACTGGCACGTCGAGCAGGGCGCGACGATGTATGCCGCCGGCCTCTGGCACCGGCCGATGATCTACGGCCATCCCGGCGAGACCGTCGAGCAGGCCTGTGTCCGCGAGGCAAGAGCGGTGCGCGACAGCGTCGGCATCGTCGACGTCTCGACGCTCGGCAAGATCATGGTGCAGGGTCCGGACGCGGCCGCCTTTCTCGACCGGGTCTACACCAACCTCTTCTCCACGCTCCCCGTCGGCAAGGCCCGCTACGGGCTGATGCTGCGCGAGGACGGCTTCGCCTTCGACGACGGCACCACCTGGCGGCTGGCCGAGACCGAGTTCCTGATGACCACGACGACCGCCAATGCCGGCCGCGTCATGCAGCATCTCGAATACATGCTCGACGTCGTCTGGCCCGACCTGAAGGTGATCCTCACCTCGGTCACCGACGAATGGGCCGGCGCCGCAATCTCCGGCCCGAAGGCGCGCGCGGTGCTTTCCGCCTGCGTCGCCGGGACGGCGGTTGACAACGACGCCTTGCCCTTCATGGGCATCGTCCACGGCGCGATCGGCGGTGCCCCGGTGATGATCTGCCGGCTCTCGTTTTCCGGCGAACTGGCCTATGAAGTCTATTGCGGCGCCGGCCACGGCAGCCAGGTCTGGGACGCGCTGATGGCGGCCGGACAGCCCTTCGGCATCGTCCCCTACGGGCTCGAGGCGCTCGGCACCCTGCGCATCGAGAAGGGCCACGTCACCGGCGCGGAGATCGACGGCCGCACCACCGCGCGCGACCTGCATCTTTCCTGGATGCTGTCGAAGAAAAAGCCCTTCGTCGGCTCGGCCATGATGGACCGCGAGGGCCTGGTCGCCGAAGACCGGCTCCAGCTCGTCGGCCTCGTCTCGCTGGACGGGCAGGCGCTCAATGGCGGCGCGCATGTCGTCGAGCACGGCGACCGGACGCTCTCCGGCTCGATCGGCCACGTCACCTCGGTCTGCTTCTCGCCCGCACTCGGCAAGTACATCGCTCTGGCGCTGGTGAGGGGCGGCAAGACGCGCCACGGCAGCCGCGCCTTCATCTCCGATCCGCTGCGCGGCCGCTTCGGACCGGTCGCGATCGTCAGCCACCACTTCTTCGATCCCGAGGGGAGCCGCATGCATGGTTGAGCAGGTCTCGCCGCTGGGTTCCGCCTGGACGCCCGGCCGGCACGGCAACCTCGCCGGCGAAGCGGGCGTCGTCCTGTCGGAAACCCGTCCCGGCTCCATCGTCCAGGCCGCGGCCTTCCCCGGCAGCGAAAAGGCCGTGATGGCGGCCATCGCGGCCGCGACCGGCCTTGCCCTGCCCGACGGCGCGGGCGGCGGCGTGGCGACCGACACCAAGGCCGTCTTCGGCATCGCGCCGGGCCGCTTCCTCGTCATCGACCAGGTCGAGGGCCTGGCCGATCGGCTGAAGCCCGGCATACCGGTCGAGACCGGCGCGGTGACCGATCTGTCGCACGGCCGCACCGCCATCCGCATCGCCGGCCCGCAGGCCGAATGGGTGCTGTCGAAACTCTTCGCGATCGACTTCGCGCTCGCCGCCTTCCCCCTCGGCGCCGGCCGCGCCACGCAGCACCACGACGTGCTGGCGGCGATCCAGCGCACCGGCCCCGACCGCTTCGACCTCTACGTCTTCCGCTCGCTCGCCCGCTCGTTCTGGACGATGCTCGTCCATGCCGGCGAAGAGGTGGGCTGCGAGGTGCGGTAGTATGAGAATCCCACGCTTGGTAGCCGCTGCAACCGTGCGGTGGTAGACGGGAAAGGGGTGGATTCCTGCCCGACCCCTTTAGGGGGCAGAATTGGTAAAGCGGCCATCCAGATGGCTACCGCACTTCGCCCGCTACGCGCCCCAATCTCGGACGCCAAGGCAGAGTATTCCTGCGCCTAAAAGCGGACATCTCTGCGGGACACTTTTCGCGCTCATTAGAACGTCAGTACTCAAACAAAGCTGCCCAGGTACCTTCGGACCCCACCTTTCATAACATCCTTTATCATATAAAGGGACAGGACCCATGCAGGAATTGATAGAGACGGTCGGCCTCGAACTCATCGTCCAACTCGAGCCCGAGGAACTGGCGGCCCGGTTGTTGTTCCTCATTAGTGAGCGGCTGGCGCGAGGCGATCGCCCCCATGTCCATCTTGGGAACATACTGAACGAGTTCGACCGCTCCACGCCTTCCAGTGTGATGTCGTTGAACATCCCACGGGCGGACGAAATGAAGACCGCCGTTGTTGAGGCGTGGGCGTGGCTGGAGGCGCAGGGCCTTCTGATCCCTGCATCGAACAGCGGCGGTGATGGGTGGCGGGTGCCGAGCAGGCGCGCGCAAAAGATCGCGGATATGACCGCATTCAGGCAGTTCCAGGTTTCGCGTTACTTGGCGAAGGAGATCCTCCACCCTCGCATCGCCGATAAGGTTTGGTCCTCATTCCTGCGCGGCGAGTTCGACGTCGCGGTCTTCCAGGCTATGAAGGGTGTCGAGGTCTATGTTCGCGAGGCCAGCGGGATGGGCGCCGACAAAGTCGGCGTCGTGTTGATGCAGGAAGCCTTCAAGGAAGACGGCGGTCCCCTTGCTGACATGGCAGCCGAGCGCGGCGAGCGCCGCGCCCGCATGCAACTATTCTGCGGTGCGATCGGATCCTACAAGAACGCGGGTTCGCACCGGGAGGTAAATCTCGAAAGCGCTACGGAAGCGACGGAACTCATCCTTCTTGCGAACCATCTGATGCGCATCGTCGATGCTCGAGCGGCGGCGCGCAGCTCCAGCCAATGATAGCCAGACCAAGATCGGCACCATAGGTTCGGTACCCGGGTATCACCGCGCATTTGAAGGAAGGTGGGACCATATAGAAGGCCGCGGCAATGGCGACATAGTTCGACGCGCACCACCCAACTGTACGACCGTCGTTCCGACGAGGGTGATGCTAAACCGCGTCGAGCGAGTGCTCATCTAGGCATGTTGTGCCATGGTCCGCTTTGAAGATTCGCTGCGTTGGGTACGACGGACCGGAACCGGGGCGTATCTTCACGCTTGTGAAGCAATGATGGCCGACAAAAATGAATTGTGGACGTGCAGAGCCGTGGCTTCTAGGCACACGGCCGAACGTCTATACAGGACACAGTGAGGGGACGTGTCGAATACGAAACAGATACTGGCAATGCTGAGAAGTCGAGTCGAAGGCGACGACGAGATGTTTTTTTCCATTGCCTTGCAGGTTGCTGCATCGGAAGCGCGGCAGGGTCACCGTAGCGCTGCTGAGGAACTGCGAGCTGAGGTCGAAAAAGCGCGTGCCGGCAAGGCGCGTGGCGCATCCGTCCCGATTGCGTTCGGCGCACCGCGCGGCAATCTCGAAGGTCTGCTCGAATTGCGCGAACCGCGCCTTAAGCTGAAGGACGTCGTGCTTGATCCGACGCTGGTGAAGCGCGTGAGCGATGTCGTGCGGCAGCAGCGCCGGCGCGACTGGCTGCGGGAACATGGCAAGAAGCCGAGCCGTCGCTTGCTCTTCGTCGGCCCGCCCGGCTCCGGCAAGACGATGTCGGCGGAGGCGGTGGCCGGCGAGCTCGGGCTGCCCCTTTATGTCATCCGTCTCGAGCAGCTGATCTCCCGCTTCATGGGCGATACCGCAGTAAAGTTGCGCCTCGTGTTTGACGAGTCGGCGAAGCGCCGGGGCGTATATCTATTCGACGAGTTCGACGCGGTAGGCGCGCATCGCACCGCGACCAATGACGTGGCGGAGATGCGCCGCGTCCTCAATTCCTTCCTGCAGTTTATGGAAGAGGACGCTTCGACCGACAGCGTCATCATCTGCGCGACGAACCACCCGCGGATGCTCGATCGCGCCTTGCTGCGACGTTATGACCAAGTGCTAGAGTTCGCCTCGCCCACCAAGGAGCAGGTGAAAGAGATCCTGCTTCGCAACATGAAACCCATGAAAACTCCCCGTCTGGCATGGGCGAAGATACTCAGCGCGGCCGCCGAATTGAGCCAGGCCGAGCTGGTCGGTGCTGCCGATGACGCGGTTAAGAACGCTATTCTGGACGAACGCAACTTCATCAGCTCCGAGGATATCCTCACTCGCCTCGACGAACGTCACCGCATGCGGAACGCTTTCCTCGACGCGGCAAAGCTCTGACGCATGGCGACAAGGTTCACGCTCCCTCATATCGATATTTCGGGGCGCTACCAATCGAGCGAGTATTTGGGTGAAGGCAGCGGGCGCGACAATAACGTCCGTGTACGCGAAGAGCATGGAGCACGGCTGCAGCGCGAGTTGGATGCGGCGCTCTGGATGATTGACCAGCAACGGGTAATCGATGCCCGCCTACCAGCGCCAGAAGGCGGCTACATCGAGGTCGAACTAAGCCGAGGCTCTGATCCGGACAAGCTCGAGCGGTCCAAACTGAAGGTCCGCGCGCACGCAGTGAAGGATGAGCCTGCCAGTCGCATAGTCGCCCTTTACGTCCCCGACGCCGCGCGAGGCGCGTATGCGGCAATACTGGCGGACTACCGTACTGGCCGGCTCAAAGAGCGAACAAACAATCCGCCGAATAAGGCGACCGTGGAACCGATCGAGGCGTTCCGGCGTGCTCGTCTGGAGACCCTTTGGACCGATGATCCCGCGGCGCTGCCGACAGATGCGCAACATGAGATGTGGTGGGCGATCTGGATCGATCGCGACCGCGAGGAGGAACTAGAACATATCGTCGCACGCCTCGACCTTCGCGCAGCGGGGCAGGGCCGCAGGCTGAAGTTTCCAGAAGCGGTCGTCGTACCGGTCTATGCGACACGCGCAGCGATCGAGCTGATGATGTTCGCGACGAGCGTCATCGTCGAGCTGCGCCGTGCGACCGACAATCCGGAATTCTTCGTTGACGACGTGCGGCACGAGCAGCATGCTTGGAGCGATGACCTCGCCGCGCGCATTCGGTGGCCCGGCGCCGATGTGCCGGCAGTATGCATCTTTGACACCGGCATAAATCGCGCTCACGTGTTGCTCGAACCAGCAATTGCCGCCGACGATCTGCACGCGATCGATGACGAGTGGGGCGTCAACGACCATGACGATCACGGCACTGCCATGGGCGGCCTCGCCCTTCATGGCGATCTGACCATACCGCTCGGCGATACCGGTGAGCGCGTGCTCACGCATCGACTCGAATCGGTCAAGCTGCTGCCTCCAAACAACGCGGACCCGAACGACCCGAATTCCTACGGGTCAGTCACACAGTCGGCTGTTGCCCTTCCCGAGATCAGGCGGCCCGAGCGCACACGCGTCTTCTGCATGGCGGTCACGAACCACGGCGTGTCCGGTGCCCGGCCCTCGACCTGGAGTTCGGCGATCGACCAAGCGGCAGCGGGCACGATGCCCGGCGACGACGAGAACGCACCTCGGCGGCTGATGGTGCTATCGATCGGCAACACTGACCCCGTGCTCGAGATGCATCGCTGGCTCGGCCATGACGCCTATCCTGCGCAGGACCCCTCGCAGGCGTGGAATGCGCTGAGCATCGGGGGATATACTGACCTCGATCAGATCAAGGGCCTAGGCTACGAAGACTGGACGCAATTCGCTGCTGTCGGTGATATCAGCCCGCATAGCCGTACCAGCGTCGGATGGGTGGGCCGGGCGCCGATCAAGCCCGAGCTTGTGCTCGAGGCGGGCAACCGGGCGGTCAGCCCGAGCCGTAGGGATATCGTCACGCTGGACTCGCTGTCCGTACTCAGCACGGGCCGCGATGTCAGTTTGGCACCGTTGGTGCCGTTCCAAGCAACGAGCGCAGCGACCGCAGAGGCGGCGCGCATGGCCGCACGGCTGACCGCAGCACATCCTGACTACTGGCCGGAGACGATACGGGCGCTGATGGTGCACAGTGCCGAGTACACCGCACCCATGCGTGCGGCCTTCGATGCCGCTCCGAATTTGAAGGACCGCTACCCTATCGTCCGGCGCTTCGGATATGGGGTGCCAGATTTCGACCGGGCGGCAGCATCGGCTCGGGACCATCTGGCACTCATCGCCCAGACGTCGATTCAGCCATACCGGCGAAAGGGCCGGAAGTATAACGAGTGCCATTACTACGCCCTCCCGCTTCCGACGGGCGTCCTCGAGGAGCTCGACAACGAGACCGTCGACCTAAAGGTCACGCTCTCTTACTACGTCGATCCGAATCCGGGTTTTGCCGCCAACGTGGACCCGCTCCGCTACCAATCCTTCGGCCTGCGCTTCGACCTGCGCCGCAACGGCGAAACGATCACCAACTTCAAAAAGCGCGTAAACGTCGCCGAACGCGAGAATCCGAAGGAGAAAGCGCCGCGCCACGCCGACGATAATCGCTGGCTCCTCGGCCCTGACAGTGTGTCCGCTGGATCACTGCATTGCGACACCTGGAGCAGACCGGCGATCGAACTCGTCGGCCGCGACCTGCTTTGCATCAAGCCTGTCGGGGGATGGTGGAGGGATCGTTCCACTCCCGAAATCGTCGATCGGAAAACTCGCTATGCGCTGATCGTCACGCTTAAAGCGCGCCGGACGACGATCGATCTTTATACTCCGATTAAACTCGCTGTGCGGCCGCAGGTTGCGGTAGAAAATCCGGTCAACATCTAGCGCTGACGCAATCCCGTATAGACGGGCACGTTAGGCTTGCTAAGTTCTTGTGTGGGCCATGCCATATCCCACATTCGCTATCGCGGCTCCGTCACCGATGCCGAAATCGCCCTGCACTTGCCTCTGTTGCGGCACATCAATATCTCAGCCCACGGGCAGACCCAGTGTTGGGGTAGCGGATCGCGCTGGATCGCTCGGCCAGGTGTTCCTTTATGCTCTTGAGGACCGCCTATTCGATGTCCTTGGCTAAAATAACCCGGCCTCCGGCGATGCGCATTCCCATCTCGTCCCTCCATGGCCTCGCATGCCATACGACCACATGAGGGATAACTATTGAGGAGACGGCGCAAGACGCATGGCCCAAAATCACGTCGCTTCTAGCTGGCTAACGGCCTTGCGCCGTTTTTCTTCCGCCTCATCGAGCATCTTGGTCATCCCTTCCGGCAACGGCCTGTCCGGCTCAGGCAGCTGCAGGAGATGGCGCCAGCGATGGTCGAGCGCCTTGAGCGACACCTCGTCCGTCATGCCGCGCTTGGCCTGCGAGGAGAACAGCAGCGACAGCTCCGGAGACATCGGCTTGTTCTCCCGTATCCGCTTCGCCAACCAGAGGGTGATATCGACCAGCTCCAGCCCAGCGCTTTGATCTCCCGGCATGAAGATCGGCGGTACTTCTGGCATGTTGGTAAAGTCGGCTTTCGGCATGCCGGGCCCGAGGTCGCTCTTGTGGCCGCGAAGTTTGCGATACATATTCGCCAGTTCGGCCTGCGCGCCATTGAACTCGGTCTGCCGGTCAACCGTGATACGGCGGACTGGACGCTTCAGCGCAGCCGTCTGCACGGCGATCGCCTGCAAGATCTGCTGGAAGCCCACAAGGTTCGGCGAGATCTGCAGCGTCGATTCGTAGTTGCTGGAGCCGAAATTGATCTCCTTCGGATTCGCCCGCGCCCATTTGAGGGCCCCGGAGATGATCTCGCGCGAGCGTGCGTCTGGCAGACGGCCGATCCGTTCGAGCAGCGTCGCATAGATCGTTTCAAGCTTCTCCTCGCAGCGTGCAGGGTTCTGTTCGCGGCGGGCGCTCCAGGCCTGCTTGGCAAGCTCCTCGTCGAACAGATGCGCTACCTTGAACAGCAGGACGTAGCGCAGCGGCGTCCAATAGTGATGCCATGGCAAGGCATCGTTGAGCCCCGCATCGAAGACCTGGTCAAAGAAGGTGATGATGGCGTGGTCCTGCTTCGATACCCGGTATAGCGAGAAACGGAGGTCGTTCTTCTTGCTGAAATGCGCGATCCGGTAGGCGATCGGCGTCAGCCTCCGGACGCCGAGCTCATTGGCATGGATGCGCTTCACGCCCAGTTCCTGACGCAGTCCCTTCAGCAAAGGTTCGGCAATGACGTCCAGGTTCGCGCGGCTGCCGAGCACGCCATAATAGAGCGTGGGCTGAGCAGGATCGAACAGGTTCTGACCGGTATTGCCACTTTCATCGACAAAATAATACATGGCCCCATCCCTCAAATGCTTCCCGTGAAAAAATGAAAGGGCGCGTGAATAATACCCGGATTGCGGCGAAATCGGGGAACGCGGCATCACCGTCAGTCTGCGGTCAGGCTGTCGTAAACTAAGCCCGCAAAGGGCGGCCTTGGCCAGCCGGCTTCCATCCCTGACGCGCAATATCTTTCGGCCGCAGACGCGGCAATCGAGGGAAGCGAGGGGCCATGCCACTTCCTCCCGGAGCGAAGCACCGGCCAGGCTCCGCCTCCCAAACGCACGCACCATCTCAGTTGATATCGCTTGTCCTGCGAATATCTTCTGTGGTGATCGGCAATGAGACGTCCATTTTGGCTTGAAATGGGCAGAACAACTGCTCAATCGGTGATTTCCATCGAATTTTACTTTTCGGCACCTCGATCAATTGCGGGATAGCTTGTCATAGGTCGTCGACCAAACGTCCGCCTTCTCAGTTCTCGCGGCCAGAACCGGACAGTCAGCAGTCGGCCCCGCTCAAGACCAAACTAAGCGACGAATGTACTGCAGGTTTCGGGTGCTCCATAGCCCGGCGTGAAGGACTGACATGGCGTCGGCTCCGGTCAAAACCCGTCCCGGTACCAAGCGTCGAATCTTCACCACCAGCGCCTCACCCCCGATGATCGCCGTCAGCACATAAACCTCCGCGCCCGGCGCCAGCGGCGTCTCGAGCCCCGCCCGGTCGCCGTCCACGAACACATTCATGCGCTCGCGGATCGCGGGCCGCGTCTCGCGGATGCGGTCTCCCATGCCTCCCCACGGCCGGTCGTGTTCGTCGATCGTCTCGGCCACGGCCGCGGCCATGTCCCCGACCGCGGCCCGACCCGCATCCCGAGCGCGGACCGGCCGGTGGCAGGGCGGTGTCGCCCGGCCTTGGCGGGCGCGGAGCCGGCGGCCCCGCGCCCTTGCCGTCACTTCGGCCGGACGGCGTCCGCCGTACCCTGGATGAAGGCGGTGATCTTCTCGATGTCGGCGTCGGTCAGCTTGCCGGTGAAATCGGGCATGCCGCGTTCGGCGAGTGCGCCGGAGAAGACGATGCTCTTCAGGTCGCCGATGGTGCCGGCCGCGGAATAGCCGAGGTTCGGCACGTTGCCGCCGCCATCGACGCCCGGGACGCCGTGGCAGAAGACGCAGTTGGCGATGTAGATCGCCGCGCCGTCGCCATAATGCGCCGGATCGAAGGCCACGCCCGCCACGAGGTCGCGCCTGGGCGCCTGGACGAAGTCCGGCATGGACGCCTTGCCGCCGACCTTGAATGTGTAGACGCGGCCGGGACCGGCGCGGTCGGTGTGCTTCTGGGTGATGCCGTAGACGCCGCCCCAGCCCGCCGCGATGCTCACATACTGCACGCCGTCCACCTCGAAGGTCGAGGGCGCCGCGATCACGCCCGTCCCCACCGGCGTCTGCCAGACATTGGCGCCGGTCGTCGCGTCATAGGCGAGGAAACGACCGTCGGCCGAGCCCTGGAACACGAGGTTGCCCGCCGTCGCCAATGTGCCGCCGTTCCACGGCGAGACATAGTGCTGGCGCCAGGCCTCCTTCTGCGCCACCGGATCCCAGGCGAGCAGATGGCCGAACGGGCGTTCTCCGGGGGGCGTGGCCGAGACCAGCCAGCCGAGGTTCCAGCCGAGGTTCGAGTGCGGCCGGCCCGGCAGGTTGGCGTTGAAGGACCAGGCCTCGCGCGTGTCCTGTTCGAGCGTCAGCGGCACGCCCTGGGCGGGGATGTAGACGAGGCCGGTCTGCGGCGAGTAGCTCATCGGGTGCCAGTTGTGCGCGCCATAGGGCGACGGCGTCACCTCGAAGGTCTCGCCGGGGTTTCGCGCCCGCGGATCCTCGATCGGCCGGCCATTGGCGTCGTAGCCCAGCGCCCAGTTCACCTTGACGAAGGGTTCGGCCGAGATGAAGCCGCAGTCGGTGCGGTCGACGACGTAGAAGAAGCCGGATTTCGGCGCGTGGAGCATCACTTTCCGCGCGCGGCCGTCGATCTCCATGTTGGCGAGGATGATGTGCTGGGTTGCCGTATAGTCCCAGTTCTCGCCGGGCACCTCCTGGTAGTGGCAGACATATTCGCCGGTGTCGGCCTTGAGCGCCACCAGCGACGACAGATAGAGGTTGTCGCCGCCGCCGGGGCTGCGCAGGTCGCGGTTCCACGGGCTGCCGTTGCCGGTGCCGACGTAGAGCGTTCCGGTGTCGGGATCGTAGGCCATGGCGTCCCACATCGTGCCGCCGCCGCCGGCCTCCCAGTACTTGCCGGCAGGGTCCCAGGTCAGCGCGGCGCGCGCCATCTCCGGCCCCTCGTAGGGCTTCGACGGGTCGCCCGGCACCGAATACCAGCGCCAGGCCTGCGCGCCGGTCTCGGCGTCATAGGCGGTCAGGTAGCCGCGCACGCCATATTCGGCGCCGCCGTTCCCGATCACGACCTTGCCGTTGTAGACGCGCGGCGCGCCTGTGATCGTATAGGAGCGGGCGCGGTCCTCGATCGTGTCGACCTCCCAGACCTTCTCGCCCGACCCGGCGTCGAGCGCGATCAGGCGGCCGTCGAAGCTGCCGACGAAAACCTTGCCGCCATAGACGGCGACGCCCCGGTTCACCACGTCGCAGCAGCCCTTGTAGGCAAACTCGCGCGGCACTTCGGGATCGTGGACCCAGAGTTTCTCGCCGGTCACCGCGTCGATCGCGTGCACCACCGACCACGAGGCGGTGACGTACATGACGCCGTCCACGACGATCGGCGTCGCCTCGACGCCGCGCGTGCTGTCGAGACCGTAGGACCAGGCGAGGCCGAGCTCGCCGACGTTGCCGGTGTTGATCTGGTCGAGCCTGCTGAAGCGGCTCTCGGCATAGTCGAGCCCGTAGCTCGGCCAGTTCTTCGTCGCGGCAGCGTTGGCGACGATCGCCTGCGTGTCGATGGCGGCGACGGCGGCACGCGCCGCCTCGGGCGTCACCTGCTGGGCGGCGGCGATGCCGGTCGTCAGGGTCAGCGCCAGGGCCGATGCCGCCGCGCCGATCCGCAACGTCTGCGCGACCGGACCGGTGCCCGATCGAATCCTGTCGGCAGGGCGCAGGACGTCGTTTGCCGCCGCTGTCGCGACGGCATTCCGCTGGAATGCCATGTGGGTTCTCCTCCTCGCGTGCACCGACGATGCCTCCACCGCCGTCGCATCCGCAATGCGTTACGAATACGCCCGCGTTTTCCTCCCGGGCGTCACACATCATCGCGGAGTTCTGACGCTGCGTCAATCTGCCACGCGCCATACGTGCGGCGGAATCGCCTTTTCGCCCGGGGCGGCGGCGTCAGCCGCCGCTGATGGCCGTCAGCACGTAGACCTCGTCGCCGGGGGCGAGCGGCGTCTTCAGGCTCGCCCGGCTGCCGTCGACGAAGACGTTCATGTGCTTGCGGATCGCCGGCCGCGAGTCGCGGATCCGGTCGCCCATGCCGGGCCACAGCCGGTCGAGCTCGTCGATCATGTCGGCCACCGTCGCCGCCACCATCGCCACCTCGCGGCGCGAGCCGGGAAAGAGATCGCAGAGAACCGGCGACAGCTTCACCGTCACCGGCAGCGCGGCGCGGACGGCGGCCGCATGGCCTGCCGCGCCCGACAGGTCGTCGTGCCTGGCCATCGTCAGGCGTCCAGCACGTGGGTTTCGACCGACGAGATCGTCGGCAGGTGCGCCGCGATCTGGGTCCAGCTGTCGCCCTCGTCGGCGCTGGCGTAGACTTCGCCGCTGCCGGTGCCGAAATAGACTCCGGCCGGTTCCATCCGGTCGACCGCCATCGCCTGGCGCAGCACGCCGAAATAGGCGTTCTCCTGCGGCAGGCCGGCGCGCATGGCCTGCCAGCTGTCGCCGCCGTCGCGCGTGCGCCAGACCGCCGTCTGTGCGTCCGGCATGAAGCGGCCGGCCGAATCGCCGTTGAGCGGGATCAGGTAGACCGTGCGCGGATCACGCGGATGCACCGCCGCCGGGAAGCCGAAGCTCGACGGCAGACCGTTCTCCATGCTGGTCCAGGAGCGGCCGCCATCGTCCGATCGATACATGCCGCAATGGTTCTGCTGGTAGAGCAGCTGGTCGGTACCCGGCGCCAGCACCATGCAGTGCACGCACTGGCCGAGCTCTGGGTAGCGCTGGTCTTCCGGGAAATAGTCGGCGCGGGTGCCCCTGTTGCGCGGCTCCCAGGTCTTGCCGCCATCGTCGGTGCCGAAGACGCCGGCCGACGAGATGCCGACCCACAGGCGGTCCCTGTCCTGCGGATGCGGCACCAGCGAATGCAGGATCAGGCCGGCGCCGCCGGGGTTCCAGTGCGGCCGGCTCGGATGGTCGCGCAGGCCGTTCACGTGGCTCCAGGTCTTGCCGCCGTCGGCGCTCCTGAACAGGCCGGCCGGCTGGACGCCGGCATAGAGCGTGCCGTCATGGCCGGGCGAAAGGCTCCAGACCGCCGAGACCGGCTCCTCGCCCTCGGCATAGGCCAGCCCCTCGCTCGAATGCGTCCAGGCCGCGCCGAGGTCGGGCGAGGTCCAGACCGCCGGGCCGAACCATTCGTTGCCGCCGGCCGCATGGATCGCCCCGGTCGCCGGATCGAGGATGGCGTGATGGATCGGCCAGGTGTTGCAATAGGGGCCGCGCAGGCGCCATGTCTTGCGGTTCTCGTCGCCCTCCGCGACGAACAGGCCCTTCTTGGTGCCGATCAGGATGAGTATGCGCTTTGCCAACGGGACGGTCTCCTCTCCCACGAACGACCAGCCACCTCCGCCGCCCCGAAAGGAAAGGCTGGACATTTACGTTGATATCAACATTATAGGCACATGTCAAAGCCCTCAAATAACGAAAAGGTCGGATTCGACGTCACCCTGCAGGTCAAGAACGCGTGCCTCTGCCTCCACGTCCAGCGCGCGGCGCGGTCGCTGGCGCGGCTGTTCGACGAGGCGTTCCGGCCGGTCGGCATCACCAATGGCCAGTTCTCGATGCTGATGTCGCTCAACCGGCCCGGCCCGGCCCGCATGCGCGAGGTCGCCGCCCTGCTCGCCATGGACCGCACCACGTTGACGGCCGCCCTGAAGACGCTCGAGCGGCGCGGCCTCCTCGAAGTGCGCACCGACCCCGACGACCGCCGCGGCCGCCTGCTCACCCTCACCGACGCCGGCCGCGACACCCTCGCCCGCGCCGTTCCGATCTGGCGCGACACCCACGCCGCGCTGGAACAGGGGCTCGACGACGCCGACCGACTTCGCGCGGCGCTGCTGGCGATTTCGTAGGGCGCTGCAGCGCCCGCCCTCGCCCCACCCCGAATGGGCCCGCAAAGAGGGAGATCACGCGCTTCGCCGGATCGCAACCGCTGCCGGAAAGGCGCCGAGTGCGGAACCGCCGATCTCCCCCCTTGTGGGGGAGATGCCGGCAGGCAGAGGGGGGCGCCGCAGAGCGTAGGCGGCAGCCGGGCCAAACCGTGCATCGCGTTGACGATCACCGTAGTCCGCGCTCCATCGCGCGCGCCTCTGGCCTGCCGGACAAGTCCCCTCCAGGGCGATCACGCGCGCCGCCGGCTTCCGCGGATCGCAGCCACTGCCGGAAAGGCGCCGAGGGCGAAACCGCCGATCTCCCCCCTTGTGGGGGGTCCGAAGGACGGGCGAGACCGGTGGCTCGCCCCGCCCGGCAGGCAGAGGGGGGCGCCGCAGAGCGTAGGCGGCAGCCGGGCCAAACCGTGCATCGCGTTGACGATCACCGTAGTCCGCGCTCCATCGCGCGCGCCTCTGGCCTGCCGGACAAGTCCCCTCCAGGGCGATCACGCGCGCCGCCGGCTTCCGCGGATCGCAGCCACTGCCGGAAAGGCGCCGAGGGCGAAACCGCCGATCTCCCCCCTTGTGGGGGGTCCGAAGGACGGGCGAGACCGGTGGCTCGCCCCGCCCGGCAGGCAGAGGGGGGCGCCGCAGAGCGTAGGCGGCAGCCGGGCCAAACCGTGCATCGCGTCGACGATCACCGTAGTCCGCGTTCCATCGCGCGCCCCTCTGGCCTGCCGGACATGTCCCCTCAAGGGCGATCACGCGCTCCACCGGTGTCGCCGGATCGTGGCCGCTGCCGGAAAGGCGCCGAGGGCGGAACCGCCGATCTCCCCCCTTGTGGGGGGTCCGAAGGACGGACGAGACCGGTGGCTCGCCCCGCCCGGCAGGCAGAGGGGGGCGCCGTAGAGTGTAGAGCTTGGATCATCGGCAGGCGTCGGGCGGCCCAGCCGGCACATGCGGCGGCTATTTGGCGCCCGCCGCGTTCCGTCGCGCCCCCCTCTGCCTGCCGGCATCTCCCCCACAAGGGGGGAGATCGGCAGCTTCGGAGCGACCCGCAACGTCCTGGACTACTGACGATGGGCCGGACATCATCGATGCATGGGCGTTCCAGTCCGCGTCACGACACTATCGCCTGGAGTGCTCTTAACGGCCCAGTGCCAGCGCCCGTCCGGCCGCAGAACCTGGCGCCTATCCTCTCCCCCGGGCAGGGGGAGAGGTGGCCCGGGCGAAGCCCGGGACGGAGAGGGGGTGATGCCTCGCGCCGCGCAGCGGCGAGAGGATGGGTGGGACCCGCACTGAGCCGGTCATTTTCCCAACACGCCAAGCCAATTGGATGGGAGCGGAGTTGGTACACAGGGCAGAGCGAAGCACCCCCTCTCCGGCCCTTCGGGCCACCTCTCCCCCTGCCCGGGGGAGAGGACAGGCGCCACTCGCCCCTCACTTCACGAAGGTGACGAACTCCTCCAGCGGCACGCGTTCGGTGCGCAGGCTGTTTTCCGGCTTGGAGGCGTCCTCGTAGCCGAGCGCCATGCCGCAGACGACGATCTCCTCGTCGGGAATGCCGAGCACGGGGCGGATCTGGTTGTGGTAGGGCGCAAACGCCGCCTGCGGGCAGGTGTGCAGGCCCCTGCCCCGCGCCGCGATCATGATCGACTGCAGGAACATGCCGTGGTCGATCCACGAGCCGTGGTTCAGGCGGCGGTCGATGGTGAAGATCATGCCCACCGGCGCGTCGAAGAACACGAAGTTGCGGTCGTGCTGGGCGCGCATCTGGTCGACGTCGCGCTTGCCGATGCCGAGCGCGCCGTAGAGCGCGAAGCCGACGGCGCGGCGGCGGGCGTAATAGGGTTCGAAGAACTGGTCGGGATAGTACTTGTACTCGTCCCACTTCGCCTTCTCGGCCCGGATGCCGGAGTTCAGGATCGCGTCGGTGATCTTCTGCTTGGTCTCACCGGTCGTCACCCACACCTTCCAGGGCTGCATGTTTGTGCCCGATGGCGCGCGGCTGGCCACCCGCAGGATGTCGCGGATGGTCTCATCATCCACGGGATCGGGCAGGAAGGCGCGCACCGAGCGGCGCGAGGTGATCGCCGCGTCGACGATCTCCGCCTCGTCGATGGTTTCAGCCTGTTTGTCGGGTGCGAGCATGCCGAGGTCCCCTCGTCCTTATGCACCATCCTTGGCATATCGGGCGCAATTGGTCCAATCGCCCCGATCCGCCGGTGCAGCGTTCCGATTTGCCGGGGCTCCTATCACATCGTCTGAAATTCCGCTTGAATTTTTCATGACAGTCACGATGATGAAATTCGAGAGGATTTTTTCACGAGGCGGTGGCGCGTGGCGCAGGCGGGGGATGTCTTGCTGGCCGGAAACCTGCGCGCGCTGCGCAAGTCGCGCCGCATGACGCTCGCCGATCTCGGCCAGCGGCTCAACCGCTCGGTCGGCTGGCTGAGCCAGGTCGAACGCGGCCTGTCGCGCCCGTCGGTGGAGGATCTGCGCCGATTCGCCCAGGCGTTCGGCGTGCCGCTCGGCCTGTTCTTCGGCCACGACGCGCCGGCCGAGGCGGAAAAGGGCGTCGTCGTGCGGGCCGGACGACGCCGCTCGCTCGGCTACAGCGAGACCGGCCTCGTCGAGGAGCTGCTGTCGCCCGATCTCGGCGGCAGCTTCGAGCTCGTCCGCTCCGAATTCGCGCCCGGCGCCCGTCTGGAGGCGCCGTCGCTGCGCCCCACCGAGGAGGCCGGCTACGTCGTTACCGGCCGCTTCGACATCGAGATCGACGGCATCTGGCACCGGCTCGCCGCCGGCGACAGCTTCCGTTTCAAGGAAAAGCCCTTCCGCTGGCGCAACCCGGGCCCGGAGCCGGCGATCGTCGTCTGGGTGATCTCGCCGCCGGTCTATTGAGCGCGACGAGGATGCAACGAGCCCCGTTCGAGGACACACGCCATGCCTGACCTTCCCTCCCACGCCCGCGTGGTCATCATCGGCGGCGGTGCCGTCGGCGTCTCGTCGCTCTATCACCTGGCGAAGGCCGGCTGGACCGACTGCGTGCTTTTGGAAAAGAACGAGCTTACCTCCGGCTCCACCTGGCATGCCGCCGGCAACGTGCCGACCTTCTCGTCGTCCTGGTCGGTCATGAACATGCAGCGCTATTCGGCCGGGCTCTATCGCGGCCTGGCGCAGGCGGTCGACTATCCGATGAACTACCACGTCACCGGCTCGGTCCGGCTGGCGCACGGGCGCGAGCGCATGCGCGAGTTCCAGCGCGCCAAGGGCATGGGCCGCTACCAGGGCATGGCGCTCGACGTCATCGGCCCCGACGAGATCCGGCAACATTATCCCTTCATCGAGACGCACGACCTCGAAGGCGCGCTCTACGATCCGGCCGACGGCGACATCGACCCGGCGCAGCTCACGCAGGCGCTTGCCAAGGGCGCCCGCGATCTCGGCGCCAGGATCGTCCGTTTCTGCCCGGTCGACGGCTTGCGCCGGGAGAACGGCGAATGGGTGATCTCGACCGGCCAGGGCGAGATCCGCTGCGAGATCGTCGTCAACGCCGCCGGCTACCGCGCCGCCGAGGTCGGCCGCATGTTCGGCCGCGACATCCCCATGATGGTGATGAGCCACCAGTACATCCTCTTCGACGAGATCCCGGAACTCGCCGCCTGGACGAAGGAGGTCGGCCACAAGCTGCCGCTGCTGCGCGACGTCGACAGCTCCTACTATCTCCGGCAGGAGAAGAGCGGCATGAATCTCGGCCCCTACGAGCGCAACTGCCGCGCCCACTGGGCCACGCCCGACGACCCGATGCCGGACGATTTCTCCTTCCAGCTCTTCCCCGACGATCTCGACCGGCTGGAATGGTACCTGAACGACGCCGTCGCCCGCGTGCCGATCCTCGGCACCGCCGGCCTGTCCAAGATCATCAACGGCCCGATCCCCTACGCGCCCGACGGCAACCCGCTGATCGGGCCTATGCCCGGCGTGCCGAACGCATACGAAGCCTGCGTCTTCACCTTCGGCATCGCCCAGGCAGGCGGCGCCGGCAAGGTGCTCGCCGAATGGGTGACGGAAGGCGCGACCGAATGGGACATGTGGTCCTGCGACCCCCGCCGCTTCACCGGGTTCGCCGCCGCGCCGGACTATGCGGTGGCCAAGGGGCTCGAGGTCTACGGCCACGAATATGCCATCCACTTCCCGCGCCATGCCTGGCCGGCCGCGCGCGACCGCAAGCTCTCGCCGATCCACGACCGCATCGCGGCACTCGGTGCGCAGTTCGGTGCCTACAATGGCTGGGAGCGCGCCACCTGGTATGCCGAGCCGGGCGACGATACTTCCGAGGAATCGACCCAGACCTTCCGCCGCGACGGGCCCTGGCAGGAGCGCATCCGCCAGGAGTGCCTGGCCGTCCGCGACGCCGCCGGCATCCTCGACCTGCCCGGCTTCTCGCGCTTCCGCCTGCAGGGACCGGGCGCGGCCGAATGGCTGGCGACGCAGATCACCGGCGCTGTCCCGAAGCCCGGTCGCATCGGGCTTGCCTACTTTGCCGACGACAAGGGCCGCATCGTCACCGAAATGTCGGTGATGGCGATCGCCGAGGACTTCTTCTTTCTCATCACCGCCGCCGTCGCGCAGAGCCACGACTTCGAGTGGCTGGCGAAGAACCTGCCGCAAGGCTCTGATATCGGACTCCAGGACGTCACCGAGGCCTTCGTCTGCCAGATCCTCACCGGTCCGAACGCACGCGCCATCCTGGCTGACGTGAGCGACGCCGACCTGATGAAACCCTGGCTCACGCACCAATCCTGCCAGATCGCCGGGCGCTGGCTGCAGCTGGTCCGCGTCTCCTTCGCGGGCGAGCTCGGCTGGGAGCTGCACACCAGGGTCGAGGACACCGCGACAGTCTTCGACGCGGTCTGGGCGGCCGGCCAGCCGCACGGGCTGAAGCCCTTCGGCATGTTCGCACTCGATTCGCTGCGCCTCGAAAAGGGTTACCGCGCCTGGAAGCAGGAGCTGTCGACCGACTACACGGTGCTCCAGGGCGGGCTCGAGCGTTTCGTCAAATGGGACAAGCCGGCGTTCCGCGGCAAGGCCGCGCTCTTGTCGGAAAAGCAGCACGGCACGACGAAGCGCTTCGTGATCCTCACCATCGACCAGCCCGGCGACTGCGACGCGCCCTACATGTCCACGCTCTGGCACGATGGCGCGATCGTCGGCGAGACCTTGTCGGGAGGATGGGGGCACCGGGTGGACAAGTCGATCGCGCTCGGCATGCTGCGCAAGGATCTAGCCGTGCCGGGGACGGCGGTCGAGGTGGAGATCTTCGGCGAACGGTTTTCGGCGACGGTGCAGGAGGACCGGCCGTTGTGGGATGCGGGGAACGAGAGGCTGAGGGGGTGACATTTTTGGCAACACCTCGGGCGTTCGTGCTCCACGACACCCCCCTCTGTCCTGCCGGACATCTCCCCCTCAAGGGGGGAGATCGGCAGCTTCGATTGCGGCGCCGGTCTTTCAACGTCGGGAATTGGGTGAGTCGATGGCGACAGCCGATCTCCCCCCTTGAGGGGGAGATGCCCGGCAGGGCAGAGGGGGGTGTCATAGAGCGCTGTCATTCACAGATGCGTTCCAATCCCCTTTTCACAGGAGCAACCACCCCATGACCCCCATCATCCTCACCGACGGCGGCATGGGCCAGGAACTCCTGCGCCGCTCCGGCGCCACGCCGACCCCATTGTGGTCGGCCAAGGTGCTGATGGACGAGCCCGATCTCGTGCGCGACCTGCATGCCGACTTCATCCGCGCCGGCGCCCGCGTCATCACCGTCAACACCTATGCCGCGACACCCGAGCGTCTGGCGCGCGAGGGGGTGGGCGAGATGTTCCGCCCGCTGCAGCAGGCGGGCCTCGACCTCGCCGTCGAGGCGCGCGACGCGGTCGGCGCCGATTGCGCCATCGCCGGATGCCTGCCGCCGCTGTTCGGCTCCTACGCGCCGAAGCTCACCATCTCCTTCGAGGAGACCGTCGAGCTTTATCGCCGCATCGTCGCCGAGGAGGCCGGCCGCGTCGACCTGTTCCTGTGCGAGACCATGGCGTCGGCGCAGGAAGGCCTCGCCGCCGCCACGGCCGCCGCCGAGAGCGGCAAGCCGGTCTGGATTTCCTGGACGCTTGCCGACGACGGCGGTCCCGGCCTCAGGAGCGGCGAGACGATCGCTGATGCGGCGGCGGCCGTCGCGCACCTGCCGCTCGCTGCCCGCCTCGTCAACTGTTCGCGTCCGGAGACGGTCGACGCCGCCTTCGGCGACCTCGCCGCACTTGGCGGCCCGGTCGGCGCCTATGCCAACGGCTTCACCGCCGTCCATGCCCTCAAGCATGGCGGGACTGTCGACGTGCTGGCGGCCCGCGAGGATCTCGGCCCCGATTCCTACGCCGCCTTCGCCATGGGCTGGGTCGAGCGCGGCGCGTCCATCGTCGGCGGCTGCTGCGAGGTCGGTCCCGAACACATTGCGCGGCTGCGCGACCGGCTGGTCGAGGCCGGATACGCGATCGGAGGTTTCCATGCCTAGGCATTCCACCCGCATCGGCGGCATCACCCCGTCCGGCAAGGACGGCTGGGAGGTCCACTTCGCGGCCATGGCGCGCAAGCAGGCCGGCGAGGACATCATGATGCTGTCGGTCGGCGACCACGATTTCGACACGCCGAAGGAGACGGTCGAGGCCTGCAAGGCCGCGCTGGACGCCGGCTTCCACCATTACACCCAGCTTCCCGGCCTGCCGGCGCTGCGTGCGGCCATGGCGAAGATCTCGACCCGCTGCACCGGCGTCGAGACGACCGCCGCCGAGGTCATCGCCACGCCCGGCGGCCAGCTCGCGCTCTACGCCGCCGTCCAGGGCACGCTCGATCCCGGCGACCACGCCATCGTGGTGGCGCCCTACTACGCCACCTATCCCGGCACCTTCCGCGCCGCGGGCGCCGCCTTCACCATCGTCGAGGCCCGAGCCGAGAACGGCTTCCAGCCGCTCGCCGCCGACATCGAGGCGGCGCTGCGCGACGATACGAAGGCGATCCTGATCAACACGCCCAACAACCCGACCGGCGCCGTCTATTCGCGCGCCACGCTGGAAGGCATCGCCGACATCTGCCGCCGGCACGATTTGTGGCTCATCTCCGACGAGGTCTACTGGTCGCTGCCGGCCGACGGCGGCCATCTGTCGCCGCGCTCGCTCCCCGGCATGGCCGAGCGCACGCTGGTGGTGAACTCGATGTCGAAGAGCCATGGCATGACCGGCTGGCGCATCGGCTGGCTGACGGGGCCCGCCGACATGATCGCGCTGCTGGTCAACCTGAACCTCGTCTCGACCTACGGCCTCAACGACTTCGCCAGCCGCGCCGCCATCGCGGCGCTGGAGAACGACTGGGGCGTGGCCGAGATCGCCGCGCTCTACCACCGCCGCCGCGAGGCCTTCCTCGACCATGTCCGCGGCCTGAACGGCATCCGCGTCCGCGGCTCGGAGGGCGGCATGTACGTCATGCTCGACATCTCCGCCATCGAGCCCGACTGCGAGGCCTTCGCCTGGGCCTTCCTCGAAGCCGAGAAGGTCGCGGTCATGCCGGGCTCCTCGTTCGGCGAGGCGGCCCGCGGCCACATCCGCATCAGCCTGTGCCAGCCCGAGCCCGTGCTCGCCGAAGCGGCGGACCGGCTGCGCCGCTTCGCGGCCGCGCATGTCGGCAGGCGGCGGCAGGCATGAGCGCCGGTGAACGCAGGAGCTGCATGATGACACGGACTCCATCCTCGCCCCTTCCGCCCTGCCTGCCAGGGCGCTCCCCCCTCTCCGTCGCCGCTGCGCGGCGCCACCTCTCCCCCCGTTCCGGGTGGAGAGGACGGGCCTCCAGCCTGGCGTCCGTCCTCCACCCCACGAAGTGGGGGGGAGGTGGCGCCGCGCAGCGGCGACGGAGGGGGGGACTGCCACCCCACTTCAACCAGGAGCCCTCCGCATGACCGCCCTTCCGCCCAAGGCCCGCGCCGTGATCATCGGCGGCGGCGTGTCCGGATGCTCCGTCGCCTACCATCTGGCCAAACTCGGCTGGAGCGACATCGTGCTCTTGGAACGCAAGCAGCTGACCAGCGGCACCACCTGGCACGCCGCCGGCCTCGTCGGCCAGCTGCGCGGCTCGCGCAACATGACGCGGCTCGCCAAGTATTCCGCCGACCTCTACGCGAAGCTCGAGGCCGAGACCGGCGTCGCCACCGGCATGCGCCAGGTCGGCTCGATCACGGTGGCGCTCACCGAAGAGCGCAAGGAGGAGATCTACCGCCAGGCCTCGCTGGCGCGGGCCTTCGACGTCGACGTGCGCGAGATCTCGCCCGCCGAGGTGAAGGCCATGTACCCGCATCTCAACGTCTCCGACGTCATGGCCGCCGTGCACCTGCCGCTCGACGGCCAGTGCGATCCCGCCAACATCGCCATGGCGCTGGCCAAGGGCGCGCGGATGCGCGGCGCCACCATCGCCGAGGGCGTCAAGGTCACCGCCGTCCACGAGACCGGCCGCCGCGTCACCGGCGTCTCCTGGGAGAAGGACGGCGAACAGGGCACGATCGAGGCCGACATCGTGATCAACTGCGCCGGCATGTGGGCCCGCGAACTCGCGGCGCAGAACGGCGTCGCGGTGCCGCTGCATGCCTGCGAGCATTTCTACCTGATCACCGAGCCGATCCCCGGCCTGACCCGCCTGCCGGTGCTGCGCGTGCCCGACGAGTGCGCCTACTACAAGGAGGACGCCGGCAAGATGATGCTCGGCGCCTTCGAGCCGGTGGCAAAACCCTGGGGCATGGACGGCATCCCCGAGAGTTTCTGCTTCGACCAGCTGCCCGAGGACATGGACCATTTCGCGCCCATCCTCGAACTCGGCGTCAACCGCATGCCGATGCTGGAAACGGCCGGCATCCACACCTTCTTCAACGGCCCCGAGAGCTTCACCCCCGACGACCGCTACTATCTCGGCGAAACGCCCGAGCTTGCCGGCTACTGGGTCGCGGCCGGCTACAATTCCATCGGCATCGTCTCGTCGGGCGGAGCCGGCATGGCGCTGGCGCAGTGGATCCATGACGGCGAGCCGCCCTTCGATCTCTGGGAGGTCGACATCCGCCGGGCGCAGCCCTTCCAGAAGAACCGCCGCTACCTCAAGGAACGCGTCACCGAGACGCTCGGCCTGCTCTATGCCGACCATTTCCCCTACCGCCAGATGGCGTCCGCGCGCGGCGTGCGCCGCTCGCCGCTGCACGAGCACCTCAAGGCGCGCGGCGCCGTCTTCGGCGAAGTGGCCGGCTTCGAGCGCGCCAACTGGTTCGCCAGGCCCGGCCAGGAGCGCGAATACCGCTATTCCTGGAAGCGACAGAACTGGTTCGACAACCAGCGCGACGAGCACCTCGCGGTCCGCACCGGCGTCGGCCTGTTCGACATGACCTCCTTCGGCAAGATCCGCGTCGAGGGCCGCGACGCCCTGGCCGTCCTGCAGCGCCTTAGCGCCAACGACATCGACGTGCCCGCCGGCCGCATCGTCTACACCCAGATGCTCAACGCCCGCGGTGGCATCGAGAGCGATCTCACCGTCGCGCGCCTCACCGAAACCGCCTTCCTGGCTGTCGTGCCCGGCGCCACGCTGCAGCGCGACCTCGCCTGGATCCGCCGCCATGTCGGCGACGCCTTCTGCGTGATCACCGACGTCACCGCCGGCGAGGCCGTGCTCTGCGTCATGGGTCCGAAGGCGCGCGACCTGATGCGCAAAGTCAGCCCGGACGATTTCTCCAACGATACGAATCCCTTCGGCACGTTTCGTGAAGTCGAGGTCGGCATGGGTCTCGCCCGCGCCCACCGCGTCACCTATGTCGGCGAACTCGGCTGGGAGCTCTACGTGCCGACCGACCAGGCCGCCCACGTCTTCGAGGCGCTGGAAGAGGCCGGGCAGGATCTCGGGCTCAGGCTCTGCGGGTTGCACACGCTCGATTCCTGCCGCATCGAAAAGGCCTTCCGCCATTTCGGCCACGACATCACCGACGAGGACCACGTTCTCGAAGCCGGCCTCGGCTTCGCGGTGAAGACCGCCAAGGGCGATTTCATCGGCCGCGACGCGGTGCTGCAAAAGCGCGAGGCCGGCCTCGACCGCCGCCTCGTCCAGTTCCGCCTCGCCGACCCCGAGCCGCTGCTGTTCCACAACGAGGCGATCGTCCGCGACGGCGCCATCGTCGGCACCATCACGTCGGGCAATTACGGCCACTTCCTCGGCGCCGCAATCGGCCTCGGCTACGTCCCCTGCCCGGGCGAAAGCGAGGCCGACATCTTGTCCTCCACCTACGAGATCGAGATCGCCGGCGTGCGCCACGCGGCCCACGCCTCGCTGAAGCCGATGTACGACCCGAAGGCCGAGCGGGTCAGGATGTAGGCGCGGCCGCGCAGAAATACGGGGACAGTTTACTTAATTCGGCTCGAAGACTGCTTGCAACGCTGGCGGGCTGGCGCCCGAATTAAGTAAACTGTCCCCGTATTTCCTCGGCATTCCCAAGCATCAGTTCTGCTCCAGAACGCCCGAAAACGCGCCCGGCGAACATCTGCCATCGAGGCCCACGGGAGGAGGTGCGGCTACGCAGGCGTCGCCGATGGCAGCGCCGGAAATGCGGGGACAGTTTACTTAATTCGGCTCGACAACTGCTTGCCGTGCTGGCGGCTTGCCACCCGAATTCAGTAAACTGTCCCCGTATTTCCCCCGCATCTCCCTCCCGCTCACACCGTTCCCCGGATCGACATCCGTCCGCTCCACCTTGAACGATATCAACCGGTTGCACGAATTTCGACCCCGCTCTGTCCACGCCCTGTCCGTCCGGCCCCACACTGTGCGGAGATGAAAGGAGGGCGTTCATGGACTGGCGGATGGCGATCGGGAGGCAGCAGGCGGCGCTGAGGAGCGTCGTGGCCGGTCTCGTCGCGATGGTCGGCGCCGGCAGCGCCGACGCGGCCGACGCGGCCGAACTCGCCGCCGAGCGGCCGACGCTTGCCCGCCACCGCCACCGCGCGCTGCTTCGGCTGGTGCGGCCGGCCGAGGCGGCCGCGCGGCGGCTCATCATCGCGCTGGCGCTCGCCGTTCCCGCCGCGGCGGAGAATGCCCGCCCGGCCGCCGATCCGTCGCCGGACACCGCCCGTCCGTCCGCAGGCCCGGCGCCTGATGCGGGACCCGCAGCATCGCCCGTCGCCGCGAGCCCGCCGTCCGCCGCAGCGATCCATGACGCGGCCGCGCCGAAGCCCCCCGCAACCGGCCGTCCGCGCCGCGCGTTCCAGCCGCGCCAGCCCCGAACGAAGTCGGCCATCCTGCGCAACGGCATCGGCACCGGCATCGTCCTGCCGCGCGCCGTCGCCGGCCAGCCGTCTCCCGTCCTGCCGGCCTGGGCGGTCGAACCGCCCCGGCCGCCGCGCGGCCTGCGCCTGCCGCTCACCGACGCCGTCCGCCGCGTGCGGGTGCGGCGCGTTGCGATGCGCGACCTGCCGCGCATCGCGATCGCTGGCCTTCCCATGGACCGCCCGCCGCGCCGGCCGCTGCCGACGCCCGACGACAGGCTCGACGCGACGCACCTCATCCTGCGCATCCGCGCGCTCGCCCGCGCGCTGGAGGACCTGCCCGGCGAGGCGCGCCGCTTCCGCCGCTGGCACGCCCGCAACGCCGCCGCAATCGCGCGGGCCCGCGCCGCCGAAGACGCGCGCGACCGGCAGATCGCCGCCGAAGGCGAGCGCTGCGGACAGGTCGCCGGCCGTCACCGGTACAAGGCCGGTCTCGCCGGCGTCCGCCTCGTGCATCTGCCCGGCGGGCTGGGGCTCGCCGGCGTGCCCGCTGCCCCGCCGCCGGCCCTGCCGC
>NZ_JAOAOQ010000080.1 GCF_030398385.1 Aquibium sp. ELW1220
CATCATGCGCTTCTTCAAGTCGACGCTCCCCGAGAAGTGGAAATCCTTCCGGGACACCGTCAACGACAACTTTCACATCGTCCGACCCGACGAATTTCGGGTTATCGGGTAGACGGGGTATCACTGGCTTCGCGCACCCGCATGTGTAGCCGCACCAGTCCGAGCGCGAGCAGGCGGCAGACCTCAGCGTGGCGCTCGGTGGCGGTCAGATGGTCGGGCGGGAGGGGATTCGGGCGTTTCATATCCCCAAGGTAGCGGTCGCCACGTCCGATCTTCCCAGAAGGCCACGGGTCGCCATGTCGATGGTCTGCACAGAGCCCCGCCGACGGGGACTGTCGGGAATTCCGTGTGCGGGCGGGCATAATGGGACCGAAGGAGATCACCCATGGCCCGCCGCAAAGACCCCAGCATTCCTGACGCGCTTCTCGACCAGCTTCTGTCTGGCGCCGATCCCAAGTCGGCGTTCGATCCCGGCGGGTTGCTCGACGGGCTGAAGAAGGCGCTCGCCGAGCGCGCGCTGAACGCCGAGATGGATCATCATCTTTCCGGCGAGAACGGTGCTGGCAACGGCCGCAACGGCTACGGCAAGAAGACGGTGACGAGCGACAGCGGCAAGTTCGAACTCGCCGTGCCTCGGGATCGTCAGTCGAGTTTCGATCCGCAGCTCATCGCCAAATACCAGCGCCGCTTCCCCGGCTTCGACGAGAAGATCGTCTCGATGTATGCGCGGGGCATGAGCACCCGCGAGATTGTCGGCCATCTCCACGACCTCTACGGCATCGACGTCTCGCCGGACCTGATCTCGGCCGTCACCGATGCCGTTCTGGACGAGGTCGCCACCTGGCAGGCGCGGCCACTCGAGCCGGTTTATCCGATCGTCTTCTTCGACGCCCTGCGCGTGAAGATCCGGGACGAGGGCTTCGTCAGGAACAAGGCCGTTCACATCGCGCTGGGCGTTCGGGCCGACGGCACCAAGGAGGTCCTCGGGCTGTGGCTGGAGCAGAACGAGGGCGCCAAGTTCTGGCTGCGCGTCATGAACGAGATGAAGAACCGCGGGGTGGAGGATGTCCTGCTCGCCGTCGTCGATGGTCTGAAAGGCTTCCCCGAGGCGATCACCGCGGTCTTTCCGGACGCGACGGTCCAGACCTGCATCCCCGGATCAAGTCCGAGGACCCATCTTCTGCGCCACAGCCTCGACTTCACGTCATACAAGGGTCGCAAGCCGGTCGCCGTGGCGCTGAAGGACATCTACGGGGCCACCGACGCAGACGCGGCCGGAAAGGCTCTGACGGCGTTCGAGGAAGGGGAATGGGGTCGCAAATACGCAGTGATCGGCCAGAGCTGGCGCCGGGCCTGGAGCGAGGCCGTCCCGTTCTTCGCCTTCCCCGAGGAGGTTCGCAGGATCGTCTACACGACGAACGCCATAGAGGCCCTCAACTCCAAGCTTCGCCGGGCCGTCCGCGCCCGCGGCCACTTCCCGTCAGACTAGGCCGCGATGAAGCTGCTCTTTCTCGTCTTGAACAGGGCCGAGAAGGAATGGAAGATGGCGCCGCGTGAATGGGCGATGGCAAAAGCGCAGTTCGCCATACTCTGCGGCGAGCGCTTCACACGGGCCATGGCCTGAGAATGTTCAACCGCCCGCCCGCACACGGAATTCCTGACAGTCCCCGCCGACGGTTTTCCACACGGCGTCAGTGGTGGAGCATTGCGTTGCGGCGCGCGAATGGATGCGGGGTTCTGCCGGTGTCGCGGGGTCACGTCCCGGCACGCGGCTGCACGTTCAAAGGCGGGAATTTCTGGCTTTTGCGGAAACATTGGGGCGTCCCCACCGTCAACATCAACGGCACAGGCGCCACCCCAGATCAATGGCCCGATGGCACCTACTCGGTTCAAGGGACGGCGGCTGCCTTGGGCGTCACACCACAAGCCGTCTTCGACTATCTTGCACGCGGCTGGCTCGAAGGGCGTCAGTTCACGAAAGGGCAACCATGGCAAGTCGTACTCTCACACGACTAGATCAACACGCTGCGAGCGCGGGTCGCACGCATTGGGAGTTCAAAGAAGGAGGCATCATGACAACCTCGGTGTTCCGAAAGTCTCGGTCCATCCGTCGAACGGCAGAATGAGCGCTACTCGATCGAGGTCATCCGGTTCGCCTCCCACTACGGCGACGCGAACCCCACCTATGCCCGGGCGCAAGCACTGAGACAAATTTTCACGATGTGAGGTGGGATTCGACCTGTCGGCGCGCCGGCGGCGCGCGTCCGCTGCATAGTATTGACGGGCATCACAAGGAGCGTCTCCGCCTCGCCGGTGGCACTCCGCGAGTTCTCGGACGGTTCCGACCCCGTAGAATCCAGGTTGTATCAATCAGGCCCGACGCACACATCGCGCGCGACAACATGGCGTGACGACGTCGCCCGTCCCGAGAGCCAACCGGCGCCCGCGAGGATCGCCGCCGCGATCGCAAGAGTTGCAGTCGTCTCGGGCAACGGGGCGGCCAGGAGCAAGCCCGGGAAGAACACCAGCAGGAAGGGCAGCACGTAGAGGAACCAGCCGAAACGCATTGCCGCGAAGGCCGTTTCGGAGAAACGAGCCCCCGAGATGCCGCTCGCTGCCAGGGCCGCGAAGGCAACGGGCGGCGTGATCATCGAGACCACGCCGAAATACAGCACGAACATGTGCGCTGCGATCGGCTCAACGCCAAGCTGGACGAGGCCCGGGACGAGCAGGCTTGCAACCACGATGTAGACGCCACTAGTAGACAGCCCGGCCCCTAGCACCAGCGCGGCCAGCGCCGTCAAGACGAGCGATAGGAACAGGCTCGCCTCGCCGAGATGCACCAGTCCTAGCGCCAGGCTGACATCCAGTCCGGTCAGATTGAGCGCACCCACAACGACGCCGAGCCCCGAGCCCGCCAGCACCAGCATAGCCATAGCGCGCATTGTTCGCGGCATGACATCGCGGAGCCGCGCGACGAAGCCACGCGGGCCGAGCAGGACGATCCCAACGGCAGCCGCCGCCGCAGCTCCCATAACACCGGCCATCGCCGTCGCCCGGTCTCCCCCCACCATTGTGACGGTTATCGCCGCGAAGGGCGCGATATGCCAAAGCATGGACCATTTGAGAGGCGGCGGTGTGTCATCTGGCGGCGCCTCGGCCCGCGTTGTCTCGATGCTCCGGCTATATCGGTTGGCATGCAGAAGCATGATCACGTAGCAGATCGCGGCGGGGATCGCGGCCGAGAGCGCGATCTTGCCATAGGGAATCCCGCTGATATCGGCCATCAGGAAGGCAGCTGCACCCATCACAGGCGGGGTTAACTGACCGAGCGTCGACGACAGCGCCTCAATGCCGCCAGCCTGCGGCGCGGGAACACCCATACGCCGCATCCCCGTGATGGTGACAGCACCGGAAGTCAACACATTGGAGGTCGCGCTGCCTGAGACGGTGCCAAACAAGGCCGACGAGATGATCGTCGCCTTGATGGCGACGCCGCTGCCGCCCCGCGCAAGGCGAAGCGCGAGAATGTCCAGCGCCGCCGTTCCACCGGATGCCTCGAACATCGCACCAAACAAGATGAACAGGGTTACAGTGCCACCAATGACGGCCAGCGCCTGCCCGAGAAAGGCGTCGCCACCGACGACCATATAGGTGACGTATCGCGCCACGCTGACTGGCGCCGCGTGAAACGGTGCACCGAGATATTGGGCGAGATAACCGACAGCGAGCGTCGCGATCACCAGGATCACCATCGCGCGGCCCGAGGACAAGCCCACCGCCCAGGTAACGGTAACCATGACCGAAACGGAGACGGCGAGGATCAGCGGCGTCGGCAGTACGAACAGGGCCGCATCGCTGCCGAAATGCGCGAGGAGATAGCCACCCGCCACCGCCGCGACCATGGATCCGGCCACGAGCAGCGGCACCCCCGACGCCCTCGCGTTGCGGACGGCGTCAAGAAGGATGAAGATTACGGCAGATGCGAGCAACACGCAGAGGAACTGCTCGCCGAGGAAGCGCGCGGAGAGCGCCCGCGCCGGATCCAACGTCCATAACACGGGCAGGAGAACAACGGCGACGCCCGCAACAGAGGATACGACAGATAACGCATGCCGGGCAGGCGAAAGATTCAATTAGACAATCCCTTCTCGCGGAAGAAGGCTTCCGCCGCGGGGTGATAGGGCAGGCCGAGGTCGGCGTTCATGCGCGTTGGGTCGAACCAGGCCATGCTGGCGACCGACTGGACCATCAGATCCTTGCCGCCATACAGGCTCTCCACGACTTTACGAACCGTCGCTTCGTCCGCGCCGGCATGGGTGTAGACGAGGAAGTCATACTCGAGAACGACAGTTTCCTGCTCAATGTCGCCCAGTGTCGGGTCCGGCTGCAGGCGAACAAGTGAACCGACCGGGAGGATCTTCCTGACCTTTGCCAGGGCCGCTTCGTCATCGTGGAGCGGGAGCGGGAAGAGACCGCCGACGGTACGGGAGACCTGTTCGTCGCGCGGCGTGCCGATGACGAAGATGTAGGCATCGATCTGGCCGGCCGCGAAAGCATCGGCCATGGCGGTGAAGTCGTTGACGGGAACCTTCTCCACGTCGCCATAGGACAGACCGCCATTGGCGAGAAAGGCCGAAATGAGGATCTCGCCGGTGACGGCGGCTCGGAACCCGGCCGGCAGGCGCTTCCCCTTTAGGTCGTCGAAGCCCCGGATACGGCTATCCTTGCGCACCGCCAGCGCCATGCGAAGCGGCTGGAGCCGAGAAACCAACCTGAGGTTGTCCATCTTCTGGCCTTCGAACCGGCCCAGCCCAAGCATCGCCTCCCGCATTGCGTAGGCGTTCTCGAGACCGAAATCGACCTCGCCGCTGTCGACGAACGCGGCGCCCTGGCTCGTGCTCTTGTAGGGCTGCGGACGCAGGTCGAGCCCGCCGATCTCGCTGGCAGCGCGCGCGACCGCCAGCGCGATGTTGTAGGTCGAGGACCCTTGAGCGGCGGAGGCGATCGTCACCGGTTCAGCGCGCACTTCCTGGACCATGAGCACCGTCGACAGAACTGCAGCCATTGCTAGGTGCCTGAACATCGTCTTAATCCCCAATCCTGATGAAAAGGCCGAATTCGGCCGAAATTTCATTGCATAATTGCCAAACCTAGGACAAGTTTCGAACAAAAGAAACCGTCGGTCAAAGAGCCTGATGACACAAGACACAGAAAAATCGATCGAACGGGAGACGCTTAAGCTCCGCAACTCTTACGAGCAGCCGCGTGCCGGCCTCGAGACGCAGATGGCGGACGTCTTCTCCCGGATCATGGGCGTGACGCCAGTCGGGGCGGAGGACGATTTCTACGATCTCGGTGGAGATTCCCTGCTCGGTGAGCAGATCAGCATGGAAATCCTGCGCGTCACGGGGAAGGTGTTTCCGATCTCCGACCTGTTCGAGAACGGCACGCCGCGCGCAGTGGCAGCAGCCTTGTCCGGAGCAACGGGCGAGACCCCCACGGAGTCGGCGCGAGAAACCTTCTTCATCGTCCATGGCCGCGGCGGCTATACCGTTCCCAAGCCGGGCTTCAGGGCAGGGATCACGAGCGGGGCGCGCGTCGCCATGCTCGAACTGCCCGGCATCCGCGGCGATAAGCCCTTCCCGCGGACGGTCGCAGACGTCGCAAAGGCCTATGTCGAGCATATCGAACGCGAGCAGCCCGAGGGTCCGGTGCGCCTGGCCGCCTTCTGCACCGGCAGCCTGATCGCCCTGGAAATGGCGCCACGATTGAAGGAGCGCGGACGCAACCTCGAGACGCTCGTGCTGCTCGATCCGGGCATGCCGGATTCGCTCGTCGACCGCCATCGCTCGATGGTGCTCCTGAAGGAAAGCCCCGCCGACCTTCGCGGTCGACTGATCTTGTTCTCAGGCACCGGCCGGCTCTCGGAGACATTTTCATTCCTCGAGCCGCTATGGCTTCGCGTGCGCGCGATCAAGAACCTGCTTGACCGGGTGAAGAAGCGCAAGGGCGTCCCGCGAGAGCGCCTGCGCTACGGAAACGCCGGCCTCAAGGACTGGCCCCGCGCATGGCTTGTGGCATCCTATCGCCATGCCTGGCCACGACCGTTCGACACCCGCTGCCATATCCTCGCTTCCAGGAACCGTTCCGCGGGCTATCTCGACAAGAATGGGGTCTGGCAGTATCTCCTGCCCAACCGCGCCGTGCATATCCTCGTCGAGAGGCACCACGACATCCTGAGCGGCACTTCGGCGCACGTCGCCGCTGCCATGGAGACGCTGCTTCTCGGTGGCGAACTCGCCGGCGACATCACGGTTTCCGCTCCCGTTCCGGCGTCGTCCGAACGCGTCCGGTCTGCCGCACCGGCGGGAATGACCGCTACAGCCGCGTCCTGAGTTCGGTGCGCAGCACCTTGCCGTTGGCGTTGCGCGGCAGCGCATCGAGAAGAATGAAACGGCGAGGCCGCTTGTCCGGCTGCAGTTCGATGCGGCAGTGCGCGCTCAGTTCCGCTTCGCCGATGCTGCCGTCGGTGACGACGAAGGCGGCGATCTCCTCGCCCAGCGCAGGATCGGGATAGCCAATCACTGCAACGTCGCGCACGCCGGCCCGCCGCGAGATCGCCGCTTCGACTTCGCCGGGATGGACGTTGGCACCACCCCGGATGATGAGGTCGGACGTCCGGCCAACCACGGTGAGAAAGCCGTCTTCGCTCAGCCGCGCCAGGTCGCCGGTATAGGCCCAATCGTTGCGGATGCGGTCTCCCGCCGCCCTGTCGCGTCCCCGGTAGAGATGGCTGGCCATGCCGACGGAGCGAACACGCAGAACGCCGACCTGTCCATGGGGAACCGGCCGGTCCTCGTCGTCGACGATCTCGACCGACACGTTGGGCCGCACGCGCCCCTCGGTGTCGGGCCGCTTCAAGACATCCTCGCCGGCCAGGATCGACACGGTGCCGGAGAGGCTGGCCGAAAAGCAGTGAAGAAAGCCCGGGGTCAACCGGCGGTAGGCCCGAAGCTTGTCCTCCGCGCTCATGCCCGAACCGCCGCAATAGAGCGTCTCGAGCATCGGCAGATATGGCTCGTCGCCCTCGCCGACGGCATCGAGCATGGCCGCGACCGTCGCGGGGACGGCAAACAGGAACGTGATGTTGTCCTTTCGCACGCGCTCGGCCAGTTCGAGGGCGCCGAATGTCGGCGGATGGAACAGGATCGTCGCGCCGATCAGCAAATGGCGCAGCGAATGGTGTCGCGAGGCTGAGAAGGACAACGGATAGGCGTTCAGGAAGCGCCCGCCCGCACTGACAGAGACGCCGTCCACCGGCACCAGACCGCCAAGGCAGCGTCCGATCAGATCGCCGTGGCTCATGACGATGCCAGCCGGCCGACCGGTCGTTCCGGATGTCAGGGAGATCGCGGCCGGATGGCCGGCGGAGGGATCGCGGTCGGGGGCGGTTGCGGACTGCCGCGCGACGAGTTCCGCGAACTCGCCGTCCCAGACGAGCGACGGATAGGCTCCGCCGCCGAGATCGCGGTCTTCCAGCATGAAGGCGAGATCGAACTCCTCAGCGAGACGGACGCGCTCCTCGGCACGGGTGCGGAAGTCGATCGGCACGGCGACAGCATCGAGCATCCAGAGCGCGAAGAGCGCGGTCATGTGGTCCATGCCGTCGCGCAGCGCGATGCCGACCTGGTCGCCAGGCGCGACCCCACGAACCCGAAAGGCATGCGCGAGACGCGCCGACGCGGCGGCGAGGCTTTCATAGCTCAGGCTGCGGGCGCCTTGCACCAGCGCGGTGCGATCACCATACCGCTTGGCAAGTATCGAGACCGTATCGGCCAGACTGGAGTTCGACTCTTGATCCACCATCCCGCTCCTCCCCAGACTTTCGCAGCCCGAAGCGATTTCCAGTTTCGGCCATCGCACGGCGTCGGCAGCGTGTCCATCACAGCGAGTGACGTGGAACGAAAATTGGAAGCTTGCCTATCCGGTTGACCTCCATACCTGCGAGATCCAGCGTTTGGTATGGATGTCCTGGCCCGTGAAGATCTGCCGTTTCCGGAGTCGCTGCGGGAATTTCAGCGCATTTTTCCCGACGACGCGACCTGTGCTGCATATCTCGAAAAGGCCCGCTGGCATGGTGGGTTCGTCTGTCCCAGCTGCGGCGTTGTCGGCGAACCGTTCCGTTTCGAAGCGCGCCCGGGTGTTCTGCGCTGCCGCGCCTGTCGCAAAGACGTAAGCCTGATGGCTGGGACTGTCATGGAGCGCAGTCACACGCCATTGTCGACCTGGTTCTGGGCGGCTTACCTGATGTCCAGCCAAACGCCCGGAATGTCGGCCGTTCAATTTCAACGGCAACTCGGCCTGTCGCTCTATGAGACTGCCTTCGGCATCCTTCACAAGCTCCGCGCCGGGATGGTGCGCCCAGAGCGCGACAAGATTGGCGGCAGGCTGCAAGAGCATGTCGAAGTGGATGAGACGTGGGTGGGCGGACGGACCCGAGGGGAAGGCCGTGGGGTCCATCACAAGGTTCTCGTCTCCTGCGCCGTGGAGGTGCGTCGCCGCAAGCCGGGAACCAAGCTCGACAATCGGAAAGACGGTCGCTAAGCGGGACGCGTCCGTCTCGCCGTCGTCCCCGACCGCAGCGCCAATTCGCTCGGCAGTTTCGTCGAGAACGCCGTTGCTCCCGGATTGCTGATCGTCACCGACGACTGGAGCGGTTATGTCGGGCTTCGCAAGCGCGGATTCGACCATCACGCGATCGCCGCTTGCGGAGACCCGGAGATCGTAGAGGAAATTCTGCCGATCATCCACTTGGTCTTCGCCAATCTGAAGACCTGGATAAATGGCATCCATCACGGCGTCAGTGCCAAGCATCTGCAAGCCTACTTCAACGGGTTCACGCTCCGCTTCAATCGGCGCTTCTATCCGTTCAACGCGTTCCTCTCACTGCTCGGAATGGCCGGCGGGGCCGCTGCTCCGACCTTCGACGGGCTCTACTCCGGAGAATGCAACCACCCTACCTTTAGCGGGCGTGGGTAACAACCGGATAGGCGAGGTTTGAAGGTGAACGGCGAGCCAAGCCAACCATCAAGCAAGCCGAGGCCGACGGCCCGACCGTCGGCCCCGCAGTCAGACCATTCCGCACAATAATTGAAGCGGGTTGTGGATGGCGTGCGTCGCTTTGAATCGGGTCGTGAGGTTTCCTGAGGGAGGTGGACAGGCGTAGGTCGGGAGCATGATCGATGCGGACGCCAGCAGGTATCGCTGGGACAACCAATGTCGAGCGGGAAAGGGTGGGCCGGTCCCACCCTACGCTACAGAGAGCCTTGAGTGGGATGAATGTTCACGTTAGGTTCCGAATTTTTCCAACCCTGAGCCACAAGGCACCTGATGTCGTTGAAGACGCTCGATCGCACGCTATGGAGCTTCGATGAGACGCTGGCGCATGTTCAGAAGGTAGCGGTTGCGCGGGGAAGCGAGGCGGCGAAGTTGCTGCCGGAGCCCGCGCCGACCTATCAGCCTTGGAACCTGCCGCAGGATCCCAGAATTGCCTGGAAGGCGCAGGGGGAGGCCGAACTGCTGGTCGCACTGCGCGATGGCGATCTCATCGCGCAAGATCGGTACACGGAGGAGCGACCCAATGGCTGTGGCTTTGGCGCCAGCAGCGGCTTTGGGCTGCACTCGGGTTATCACACCAGCATTCGGCCCAAACAGTGGCGCGAGGGCTGGTATCTGACGGGCAAACTCACGGCGCGCGACTGGGAGTTCATCGATATCCGGATGCCGCGCTTCATGGTCAAGGCGATCTGGCGGGATCAAATACCGGAGGTGGATCGCAACTTGCCCGCTTCTTTACCTTCGGCGCAGCGCGGCGGCGCGAAGCGCATGTCGGGGCCTTACTTTCTAAGGCCGGGTGAGGGAGATCGCGTCGGGCAAGGCTGCTCGGCGCGACACAGGCCACTGAACACGGGTGACTTCACGGGCGCGACGATGAGCATGCTCGGCCCACATGTCGTGCAGCCGGGGGCGGTTGTTTCCGGTGCGAGCCGTTGCGGCAGCCAGTGGACCGTTGCAGCCGGCAACGAAGCACGAGTGATCGGGGCCGATCCTGTTGCGCCTTGCAACTCCGTCACCGTCGTCCAGCCGGATGGCGTCGGGCGATCGATGAGCTATAAGCGCTGGCGATGAAAAGCAGGGTGTCGTGATGCCGAGACGCGTACTGGCTGGGCTCG
>NZ_JAOAOQ010000081.1 GCF_030398385.1 Aquibium sp. ELW1220
GAGTTCCGCGAGCGACAGGCCTTCAAGAGAATCAATCGGTGGTAGCGTCACGCAAAGGATGAATCACGACCGGGATCGGCTGAAAACCCCCTCCGCCCGGAAATCTGCCCCGGTTACGCCGTCATGCGGCGACTGGGGCGGGAAGTCTCGGACGAGGAGGTGGTGGCGCCGTCCGCGACGGACGTGCAGGCGGTCGCGGCCAACAGCTTCGAGCCGAAAGGGCTCGAGGTCTTCAGCCGGCAGGCCGCCGCCTATCGCTGCCGCATCTGGGTCAACAACCAGGTTGCCGGCAGCGGCGTGCTGGTGTCCTACCGCCTTGTGCTGACCGCCTGGCACGTCGTCAACCGGAAGACGCCGTGGGACGCGGCGCAGCCGCCGCGCATCGAGATCCTGACCAGCGACCGCCGCCGGCTCGCGGCGAGGCTCGCCGGTCCGTTCTCCGACTGCCATCCGGACGAGTGGGACGATGGCGACATCCCTGACGCCGATCTCGCGGGGCATCACGATTTCGTCCTGCTGCGGCTGTTCGAGCCGGTCGGCTATTCGCTGGGCTATCTCGACATTCCCGCGGCCGCCGCAGTGTGGGCCGGCGTGATCGCCTGCGTGCTTATCCACTATCCGGACGGCGCCGACCAGGGCCTGACCTTCGGCCAGATCGCCTATGGCGGCCCAAGCGCGCGCTACGAGCATGTCGTTCCGACCCGGCCGGGCTCCTCCGGAGGCGCGACATTCTCCAACGCGCTGGAATTCATCGGCCTGCACCAGGGGGTGATCGGCAACCGCCGCCGGCTGGTGCCCGCCGCGCCCTACGCTAATGACGACGCCTTCCGGGCGTGCCTGCGCGCCGACGGCAGGCCAACCTATCTGTGGTCGCTCACGCGGTCGCTGAACGCCCATCTCATCATCGGCCGCCGGACCTTCTTCGACGGGCTCGACGCCATCGTCGGCGACAGCCGCATGGTGCGCGGTATCTGGGTGAGGCGGGTCGACCCGCGCAGGGAGGAGGCCGGCCTCTCCTTTTCCTTCCGGATGCTCGAAAACTTCCTCGCCTTGCGCGCACCGGAGGCGCGGGCCGTGCGGATCGACATCCCCACGGACGGGTCCGACCTGTTCGATTTGATCGCCGGCGTGCTGGACGACGCCGAACCGGGTCCGGCGAGACCCGGCGTGCGTAGGGACGAGACGACCTTCGTCGCCCATGAGCGCGACCGGGCCGACCTGCTGGTCGGCGCCCTCGACCGGCGTGCCGCGCCGCTCTGGCTCCATCTCGAAGGCCCCTCCCAGGAGCCCGGCCGCGAAATGCAGCTTCAGCTCGAGCAGCTGGTGTCGCGGCTCGCGAGCGCGCGCAACATCCGCACCGTGCTGACGCGGCTCGAAAAATGTCACATGCCGGTGCCGGCCTATCAGTCGCTCGCCGACGCTGCGCAGCGAGCGAGGCCCGGCCTGCTGCTCGACTATGTCGGCGGTTTCTCGCGCGACGATGTCCGCGACCTGGTGCGCGTGATAGACTCCGACCTCGGGCTGGACCTCAACGACGGGACGGTCGAGGACTTCGTGGACAAGGCTCTCGACGAGGCGGAGGAGGAATTAGGCCGCTACGGCTCCGCCCAGCTTGCCGAGGTCTCGGAAAGACTGAAATCCATTCTCCTGCCCTGGGTGCCGACATGATGATGGGCGACGAACTCAAGGTGCCGCTGGAAATCGCCAGGCGCTTCGCCGCGCTCTCGTCGTCGTTCGACCCGCTCGACGCAGTCCGGGCGGCGCTCGGCGCCGCCGGCTACGAGCCGGTCGACGCGGCCACCATCCTCGCCAAGCTGCGCGCCGACTGCACGATCGACCTCGATGATTCCAGCCGCTGGGTCATGCGCCCGTCGCCGCGCGAGAAGACGCTGCTGGCGACCGAACCCGGCTCCGCGCTCGCCGGCATCGGCAACCTGCTGCCCGACGACGAGGCGTCGCGCCTCATTCGGGGCGCCTATCTGGGGACCGGGCCGGCGACGACCGAAATCATCGACAGCCTCATCGCGCAGCCCTCCGACAATGTCGTCCAGCTCGAAGCCCTCACCGGCACGCTGAGCCAGCTCGGCCGCGCCGCCAGGTTCCACGACCGCTTTTCGACGCTGCGCAGCGCGCTCAACCATGCCGAGACCATCCGCCGCGCAGGCGACCAGCTGGCGGGAGGCTTCTACGGTCATGACGAGCTGCGCGAGCAGCTTGCCGACTGGATCGACAATCCGCCGCCCGAGCAACGCGCGCGCGCGTTCTACATCGACGGGCTGCCCGGCGTCGGGAAGTCGTTCCTGCTCGCCAAGACGATCCAGGAAGCCCGCGCCCGCAGCAACCCGATCGTCCTGACGTTCGATTTCGACCGCCGTGGCCTCAGCCTCATCGAGGGAGACAGCCTGACGATGGAACTGGCCCGGCAGCTCTCCGACGAGGTGCCGCAGCATGCCGCCAGGCTTGTAGAGCTGCGCGGCCTGCTGGCGCAGGAGGCGTCGAACCGCTACCGCCGCAGCGGCTCGGACGAACTGCCCTTCGCCTTCGCCGAGGCGATGCGCGCCGCGCTGGAGAAGAGCGGCCGCAGCGTGCTGCTCGTCCTCGACACGCTTGAAGTGCTGCGCGGCTACGGCGACAGCCATCCGGTCAGGCTCTTCTCCTATCTCGACCAGCTTGTGCGCAGCGGGATCGGCCCGCTCGCGATCGTCGCCGCCGGGCGCGGCAACTCGCTCGAGCCGCTCGAACCGTTCCAGGTCGCGCGCCGATGGTCGCTCACGGGTCTGGAGCCCGACATGGCGCGGCGCCTGCTGAAAGACCTCGGGACCCCCGCTGCGGCCGTTGCGGACATCGTGGCGCGCGCCAAAGGCAATCCGCTGCTGCTCAGGCTCGCCGCCAGGATCGCCATGGAGGGCTCTCCGGGCCCCGACTGGGCGGCCGGCGACCGTCCGGAACTCGCCGCCGCCTATCTCTACCGCGCGATCCTGTCGCGCATCGAGGATCCGCTGCTGCGCGATATCGCCAAGATCGGCCTCGTGCTGCCGCTGGTCGATGCCGCGGCAATCCGGCAGGTGCTCGCTCCCGCCATCGATAAGGCCGTCGACGAGGTGGAGGCCGGACTGCTGCTCGAACGGCTGCGCACCAACCATTGGCTGGTCGTGGACGACACGGCGACCGGCTGGGTGCGGCACCGCTCCGACATCAGGCCGATCATGCTGCCGCTGATCTACGAGGAGGAGCCGCATCGCGCCGCGGCGGTCAACCGGCTGGCCGCTGCCTTCTTCGATCAATCGGCACCCGACATCGCGCTGTATCATCGCCTCCAGCTGATGCGCGACGGTGACCCGGTTCCCAAAATTGCAGCGACCGCCGCGCAGTCCTTCACCGATCAGATGATCGCCGAACTGCCCGACCCGGCCGCCGACGCGCTACGGCTTGCCAGAGGCGAGCGTTCGCGCTCGGGCCTAGGCCGCGCAAACGCAGCCTCCGACACGGGCCAGGCGGATCCCGCTGCACATTCCGGCGCGCCGTCATCCACCCTTGTTCGCGACCTGGGACTGCTGCTCGAAAAGGGCGACATGGCTGAAGCCGAATCCCTGTACCGTACGTCGTTCGAAAACATCGACGAACTCGAAACGGCGGCCGGAGCGCTCGCACTTTGCCATCGCTGGCTTAGCGGCCGCTGGTCGCTGGCGCAGCGCCAGTTTGCGGCGCTGAAAGCACGAGGCTTCGAAGCCGGCGAGACCGACGGGCCGCTCTACCGTCTCGTCATCCTCGAAATGCGCGCCGAGTTCGCCTTCGACAAGCTGGTGGAGCAGATATCCATTGATGACGCCTTCTGCCGCAGCGCGCAGCTGACCTATCGCGATTCCCCCCAGCGCCGGCTGAACGACGGCCCGCTCGCCTTCGCGCTCCTGGCCGATTACCGGCCCCATACGATCTCCGGCGGCTGGCGCGACGCCATAGGCGCGGCCGCGACCGGAATGGACGACGACAGCCTTGCCGGCCACGCCTTCCGCGACGCGCAGTCGGTGCGCGAGCGCTACGGCCTAGAAAGCGACCCCGATACACCGGGACATGAGACGGTGGCCGTCCTGAACCCCTATTCGCGACCTATCGGCAACCTGTTTACGCTGGCCCGCAGTCCTCGGCTGCACGATTATCTCAACGGGGTGATGACCAATTTCGACGCCATGACCGAATTTCCGTTCCGCTTGCGCGAAGGGCAGGCAACGGGTGCGCGTTTGCTCAGCGGACCCTCGCAGGGCATCGATTACCTCGCCGCCGCTGGCGCGACCGCCGATTGGCTCGGCGCCTTCACTTTCTTCTTCACGCCCCCCCACATGCCGCAGCTGGCGCGCCGTGCCGAGCGGTGGCGGCGGGCGGCGGCCGGATCGTGGGAATTCGGCGACCGGCGGCCCGAAGGCTGGACTGACCCTGCGGGCGGTATCGATCACGGCACCCGCGACTGGCTGTCTGCCGCGCTCGGCCATGCCAATTCGGTCGAGGAGGCGGCGCGGCAGATTGGCTTCTGGGCGTCGTCCGGTCGCTGGCCCGCCTCCGGCCGCGACGGCTACGATCTCGGCACACGCGCCCGGCAGCGCCTCGACCGGGCGGTCTGCCGCGGCATCGAGGCCGTCAGGCGCCGCGGCGACGAGTCCGTGGAAACGGCCTGCGTGCGTGAACTGCTGGCGCTGGGCCTGTCCCGCAGCATCGCCGTGCCGGTCGCTGTCTTGGTGCTTCGTGGCGGCGGTCGGCCATCGTCGCGGGGACCGGCGATGCGCGCGCTCGCAGCCGCCGCCGGCGAAGCGTTTGAGCATCTGATGTCGGAGGGACAGGATCATGTCTGAGGACTATGCTGAGAACGTTAGGCGGCTGGGCCAGTTCGGCCAGTCCGAACGCGAGGCCGCCGCGCGGGCACTGGAGGAGGGGCACCCGCTGCTCGAGGAAGCGCGCCTGCAGCGGGCGGTGTCGTCCGAAGCGCTAGACGCCGGCCCGGCGCAGCTCGAAAACCTGGGCAGCGGCAGCGCGATGCTGGAGGCGATTGTCCGCATCGTCAACCGGCCTCCGATGAGCGTCGTCAACGGCGCAGTGAAGCTGGTGGACCTGCCTAGGGATGTCTTCCCGGCCGATTTCGATGTGAAGGTGAAAAGGATCGAGCCCATGCTGGGCTCGGTGGGACGCATCGAGTTCGTGAACCACGACATGGACTGGGGCGGCACCGGCTGGGTCATTGATCGAGACGGCGATTCCGGGTTCCTGGTCGTCACCAACCGCCACGTCGCCCAGCATATCGCTCGGCGGACCCACAGCGGCGGCGGCGCCTTTCTGTTCGCGCCGGGCGGCGCCGGCCGCTATGGTGCCGGGATCGACTTCAACGAGGAAGTCGACGCTCCCGCCGATCTCGCCCGGCTCGCTCCGCTGCTCGGCTTCACCTACATCGCCGATGACACTGCCGCCGATGTCGCCATCGCCCGTATCGCCGCGCCTGAGACCTTCAGCATCGACCGGCTGCCGCTGGCCGAGACTGACGGGAGGAACGACGAGCTCATCGCCGTCGTGGGGTACCCTGCCCGCGACAGCCGCAACGACGCCACCCATATGGAGCGTTACTTTCAAGGCCTCTACGACGTTAAGCGCTTCTCCCCCGGCTTCCTGAAGGTCTCCTCGGCCGCCACCCGGCTGAGCCACGACGCGACGACGCTGGGCGGCAATTCGGGCAGCCCGGTCATCAGCCTGGAGCGTGGCGAGGTCGTCGGCCTGCATTTCGCCGGGCTCTATGCCGTCGGCAACAGCGCCGTGCGGGTCAGCACCCTGCGCCGTATCCTCGACGGCGAGAGGACCGTCGTTCCGAGTGCCGGCATTCCGCAAGAAGACGCCGAGGCGAGGGACGGCGAGAGTGGCGCCTTCGATTTCGCCGGCAGAGACGGATACGATCCGCGCTTCCTCGAAGCCTTCGAGGTTCCTCTGCCGAATGCGGGCGGGGTCGCCGGGGTGACGCTCGCCCGCCCGAGCGACGCCTCCGACGAGCGCCCCCACGAGTTGCGGTACACCCATTTCGGCATCCTTTACTGCGCGCGCAACCGCAGCCCGGTGGTGGCGGCGGCCAATCTGGACGGCGAAAGGGCCGTGCGGTTCAAGCGCACCGCAGACAGGTGGTACTACGATCTGCGCATCGACAGGGCGCTGCAGGTCGGCAGCGAGATCTATTCGCAGGCCGGCGTCGACCGCGGCCACATGGTCCGGCGCGAGGACCCGAACTGGGGCGATGCCGACACCGTCAGGCTCGCCAATTTCGACACCTTCCACTTCACCAACTGCTCGCCCCAGCACGGCAGGTTCAACCGCAACCTAACAACTTGGCGCGGCCTCGAGGACTACATCCTCGACAATTCGCGCACTCACGGCTTCAGGGCCTGCGTTTTCACCGGCCCGATCCTCGGCGACGGCGTGGACGCGGTGGAGGAACTCGGCCTCGTGCTGCCGAGGGAATACTGGAAACTCGTCGTCATGCCGGCCCGCGCGGACGGCGGCGGGCTCGTCCCGCACGCCACAGCATATTTGCTGAGCCAGGGGGAACTGATCCAGAAGCTGCTGCAGGACAGAGGGTTCACTGAGGCAGTGGAAGGCTTCGTCTTCGGCGCCTATCGAACCTTCCAAATTCCGATCGCCCTGCTGGAAAAGGAAACCGGGTTCGATTTCGGCGCCCTACGCGACCACGACGCATTCGTCGCGGGTACCGAGGGCACCGAGGCCGTCAGGCCCTATGCTGCTATCGACGATCTCGGGGACGTGATCCTGTAGGCCATGTGACGGCAACCTTCATTTGCCGATGATGCGGCACTATTGCTGGTACAATATTAGCGGCGGGCGGTCGGCGAGATCGTCGCGTCCTTGTTCATAGCTTTCCAGCAATGCGCGCGATTCCGGCGTTTCGCTAATCGCGTGATTGATCAACAGCAAGCGGTATTCGAGATTCGGATGGGATTGGCCGTGGTCCCAGAATATCCTGGGATCGCCCAACGAGCGGCAACCGAAACAGTCGAGAGTCGCCTCGCTGGATACAATGAACGAGAGGCTGCTCAGGAACATAATCGCATCCGTGATACCGAAATAAAGGTCATAGTCCTGGATCGGAGGAGTTCCGGTTCCCATCCGGTCGAATTCCCGCTTCAGGATGGTGGCGACAAAGGAGTCCGCCTGCCGCTCGCGCTCCTTTGAGTCGGTCGCAACGTTGCTGGGCACTGCATCGCTCGTGTCAGGCAGAAACGCGCCGTAATGCTCGTTGGCGACATGCCCCAGCTCATGCAGGAGCAGGAAGACCAGCATCGGGATTTGCTTGTCCTGCATGAGAACATTGTCTTCAGCGAGAGCCGCGAAATTGCGATCGAAATGCACGCCACTGACGACAATGGATCGGCAGCCGGCGGGCACTTCCGCGACAACCGGCCTGTCCGGGTCTGGCCTTATGTGATGGACAGGCACCCCATTCCGGTCTGCGTCTGAGCCGGCAGGGTTGGCGAAATACAGTTCCAGCGCCGAGTCCCGCACGGCAGCATTGGTGATCTTGATCGCGCGCTCGATCCGACTGTTCATCGTATCGGCATTGCGAGATGCGAATTCGCAGGGGTTGGCGCTCAATGTCCCAGCGAGGAAAATCAGCGCCAGTCGGGCGAACGGAAAGAGGCGCCTGGCCATCTCATGTCCCGCACCGGCTTGCGGATCGAAGCAGGTTGTCGAGATACTGACGTGCTGCCTGAGCATCGGTTTCGTCGCGGACAGCAGCAAGGGTTTTCGCTGCTTCCTGCTCGATACCCTCCACGCAGGCAAACCGGCTGTCGGCCACGCCATTCATATAGCCGGCACCAGAGGTCGAGACGGCGGATGCCGCCCCCAGCAAGCCGATGGCGAGCGTCAGGAGGGTGCTGGTTCGCTGGCCCCATTGGATGGCTTTTTGTAAACCAGCCAGGATGGTCGTTCCAGCTCCACACAGAACGACCAGCATCAAGAGCCATTGTGCCCAGGATTTCGTCTCTATGGCCGTCTGATTGACGGTTGTAGCGATCCTGTTGGCTTCGCTGATGGCGTTGTTGATTTCATCCGGCGGCAGCGGAAACCTGCCGTCGAAACCCGAACCGATGCGCGCGAAGTCGCCGATGATGCGAAGCGCATCTGGGGTTAGGGAAAACACGACATAGAGGCCGATCAACAGAACGGCTATACCAGTGACGATCAATGCCTGCCCCATAATGCCCCAGCTCATTCGTTAGGAAATCAACTATCTCAGCCTACCATAGTCCGAGATGCAATACTGTGTCAGCAATGCGAAGTCAGGCGTGTCAACGCAACGTTCCGGCCGTTGAGTTCGATCACGTTCGTAGAACTCCCGGGTTCGGCAAGCTTCGTCCTTTCCTGGTTCCTGTCTGCGGTAGTCCGGGCGACCAAGCGCGCACACCACTGGGAGCGCCCATGGACAGCTACTGCCCTGTTTGGCACACGGCCCAATCTGATTGGAATGCGTGACCGCATTTTAAGCCACAAGCGATAACACCCGTCTTTTCGAGGGGGTTACAATGTTAGTGGAAGCAATCGAAACAGGTAAAACCGCGTTCCTGCAGTACTGCAGAACCGGGCGAAATCTCAGCGAAAATACCCTTCGCGCCTATGATCAGGACCTGATCTGCTTTATTCGCTTTCTGGCGATCGGAGGCGACGCCAATGAGCTCAATGGAGCGACTGTCCTTGCCTATCTCGAATATTTGCGCCGGATCCGACAGAATCGTGAGACGACCACCCGGCGAAGAATGGTCACGCTGCGATCCCTCAGCGCTTGGCTAAAAAAGAACGGCGCCGTTATCGCCGATCCCTTCGATGATCTCGAGCTAGACCTGAAACTACCCAGACGTCTGCCGCGACCCGTCGATCGTATTGATGTCCGGACCTTGCTCTCACACCAGGCCACGTCTGTTGCTCGGCGTGGCCCTTGGACCCGATCGAGCGAAGTTGGGAAGGCCGCCGGTTCAAGAATCACCCGGCTTGCGATCAAACTCATGGTCGCAACAGGGGTCCGGGTCGGAGTGTCAATCGGCGCGCAAAACTGACCCCGGATCGGCGTCCAATATTGCCCCCCTCTTAGTGCGCGACGGTGAGCGCCCGACCGGGTGGAGCTGGTCAGGGTTGCGTAGCCCGGTCGGGCGCGTCGGTGAGGCTGTCCGGCTTTAGCTTTGAGAGCGGTTCTTGAAGCGCCAGGATTCGTTGCCGGTCTCGATGATCTCGCAGTGGTGGGTGAGCCGGTCGAGCAGAGCGGTGGTCATCTNTGTCGGATGTCAATCGGCGCGCAAAGTTGACCCCGGATCGGCGTCCAATATTGACCCCCTCGTAGTGCGCGACGGGGAGCGCCCGACCGGGTGGAGCTGGTCAGGGTTGCGTAGCCCGGTCGGGCGCGTCGGTGAGGCTTTCCGGCTTTAGCTTTGAGAGCGGTTCTTGAAGCGCCAGGATTCGTTGCCGGTCTCGATGATCTCGCAGTGGTGGGTGAGCCGGTCGAGCAGAGCGGTGGTCATCTTGGCGTCGCCGAAGACGGCTGGCCATTCCCCGAAGGCGAGGTTGGTGGTGACGATGATCGAGGTCCGCTCGTAGAGCCGGCTGATCAGGTGGAAGAGGAGCTGGCCGCCGGCTTGGGCGAAGGGGAGATAGCCCAGTTCGTCGAGCACGACGAAGTCGAGCCGGGTGAGGTAGTCGGCGATGCGTCCCTGCTTGCCGGAGCGGTGCTCGGTCTCGAGCCGGTTGACCAGATCGACGACGTTGAAGAAGCGGCCGCGGGCGCCACTGCGTATGAGGGCGCGGGCGATCGCGATGGCCAGATGCGACTTGCCCGTGCCCGTTGATCCAGTCACATACTGCCCAGTATCAGGGTGAGGCAACGATCTACTATCGGTTTCACCCGCGCTATGGCGAGCGCTTTCAGATTGTTCGGTGCCATCGGTTCCGTGGCGCCAGGATG
>NZ_JAOAOQ010000082.1 GCF_030398385.1 Aquibium sp. ELW1220
TTCTTCCGATATCTCGGCGATCGCCTCGGCATACCCGCCCACCAGCCGATACCGCGACTCCCCGATCTCGTCAGGCAAGCCGCTCAAGCCTGATCGCCCGGAAATCTGCCCCGGTTACCATGACGGCGATGAAGGTATCGGAAATCCCGTTATGTTCGAGATACCCGCGAAGGGCATCGGCCGGCGCGAGCGGCGGGCTGGCGCCGCGCCCGGCAAGCTCGATCAAGTCGAGGGTCATCGGGGTTTCGCTGCCGCGATGGATCACCTGGATGGCTTCGTCCACCAGCGCGTGTTCGGCCGCGAGCAGCGCCGTGAGCTTCGCATGCGAAAGAGCCTCAGGCATGGGCCCGCGCGGCACCGTGCCGCTGCCAGACATGGCGCGTGAACCTCGGCCAGGACCGGGCCATGTAGCCGATCCGCCGCGCGGTGCGCAGGTGATTACCGAGACCCCAGCCGGGCCGTTCCGGAGGCAGGATGCGCTCGATCCACAGGAAGGCCGCGACCGCCAGCATGGCGGGCAGGACGAAGGGGCCGCAGGCCATGGCGAACAGCATCGGCGCGGCGCAGGCGCCGGCGCAGGAAGCCGCGGTCCGGCAGCCATGCGTCAGCGCAGTTGCGTCGGCCACGATGCCATGCCCGGCCAGCGGCCGCTCGACATGGCAGCGGTTGAGGAACCGCTGGCGCCAGGGCAGCGCATGCCAGACGAGGCACAGCCCGGCAGTCGCAACGGCGGTGGCCTGCCAGTTGGGCAGCGCCGCCGACAGGACGGCATGCGCCACCGTCAGCAGCGATCCGAACACCAGCCAGAAGGCCGCGTAGCCCAGCGAGAAGGCCAGCATGGCCGGGAGGCGCTTGCGCGCGAAGACCCGGTCCGAGATCGAAAGCAGCGAGGGCACAAGCAGCGGTGTCATCATCGCCGCCACCATCACACCGTGCGCGGCAAGCACCGCCGGCAGTCCGTTGACGGCGACGAATGCCTCCACGGACGCGACCCCCGTCCAGCCCTCCCCGCAGATCACCGGCAGCAGGATCGGGCCGCCGAGCAGCAGCACCACCCACCCCGCCGCGCTGGTCGCCGCAACCGCTCCGACTATCCGCAGGTGGCGCTTGCGCATGGCTCGGTCAGGGCGTGTCCTGGTAGATGTTGACCCGGCCGATGGTCGGCGGTTCGATGCCCCGGGCGGCGGATCGCGGAACGATCGAGACCCGCAACCGGTCGAGGTTGGGCTCCGTGTCGAAACCCATGCGCTGAACCAGCTTCGTGATGTCGAAGGTCAGCGTCATGCCGTCGTTCCCCTCGGCCAGCGCCGATGCTTCCCCCAGGCCGAAAGTCGAGAAGCTGCCGAGGATCATGGCTCTCGCTTCGCCGGACGGCAACTCGCCCCCAGCGGCGCCGTAGTCGACCTCGACCTGGTAGATGGCGACATTGTTCAGGCCGCGTATGCTTTCCAACGTGAGGAAGAAGGCGCCCGCGGCGGCTGCCGCTTCGGGGCCTTCGGTCATCTGCTCGCTGGCCCGCCGCAGGACCTGCTCGTCGACGGCCACCTCCGTCGTTGCGCCGCCCGCCCCAAGCCTGATTTCCGTGCCGTTGGTGCCGATGAGCTGCGTGTCCACTGCCTCCACCTCACCCTGATGCGCCGGCGGGACGAGACCTTCCGTCAGTCCCGCGGTTACGACCAGTGGATCCGAGACGTCATCATAGACGTAGTTGAGGAGCGGCGCATCCGTAGCGACCATTTCGGCGCTGGCGAAGTGCCACTCGCTGCCGTCGGGCCGCGGCATGACGAAGGGCCGGTCCATCGGTCCGCCGAGCCAGCGCGCGTCATCGGGGTTGCGGTGTTTCTGATCCCGCTTCAGCCAGACCTCCCAGAGTCTGTCGATATTGGCGTGGTGCAGCCAAAAGAGCGGATCGAGGCCGGCGGTCTCGAACAGGGACATGAAGCCGGGAACCTCGCCTAGGCCTGGCAGCTCCGCCGCTCCCCCGACGGCCGTGTGCACGTTGCCGTGCGGGGTGCGTTCGAGGGACCCGGCCTGTCCGGCATTGTGGCTTGTGGCAGAGCCGCCGCCGCCGAAGCCGCCCGCCGTGTTCCAGCCGCGCGAATAGACGGAGTCGCTGAGTGCCCCCAGATCGACATCCAGGTCGGACAGTATGACCTCGCCCGCCTCGGAATTGCCGAAGCGGAAGCGGGTGTAAAGCGGGTTCGGCGTGCCGTCCGGCATATTTGGCGCCGTGAACGCGGGATGCACCTTGCGCGCATTCGGCTCGGCCGTGCTGCTGTAGTTCCAGTACGGCAGCGCCCAGTCCTGCGGCCCGCCCGCCTCCACGACCGCGGACAGGACGATCTGCTCGAAAGCTGAGAGATAGCCTCGGTGCCAAGGGAGGAAATACCACGAGCCGTGCTGGCATTTGCTCCAGAACATGTCGAGCTCGGTTCCGCCCGGGAGCGTCTCCTCCGGCTTGAGTACGCCCAGAGCCCGCCAGTGCCCTTCGTGGTATCCGTGCATGCCGGCGAGAAACCGCCAACTCGTCCGCTCGGTCACGGGCCGCTGCGTCATGACGCCGACCGCCTTGGCATACCAGATCAGCGTCTCATTCCAGCCCGGTCCTTCGGACCAGACGCTTCGACGGACACGGCTCATCCCGACCTCCCCCCGAGGCTGCGGAGTCGATAGTCTCGGCGACCGTCGCAGCACCATCGTTGCAAGCTGAGGAGTACAGTATACGTAAAAGCAGAAAGACACCAAGCCGGAAATTATCTATTTGTTGCAGCGCCCGTGACGATGAAAGGCAACGATTTCTCACGGTGCAGCGAGTATTAGCGTGGCATGATGAATGGCCACTGCGGATAACCGTGCTGTCCCGACGCCACTTTCGATCGCCCTCCGCGCCACAGCGAGCGTGCGGGACTCTCTGCTTTCGCGCGGTGAAAAAATTGTCGTTTTGGAGGAGTGCGCCGCGCCTGAGTGAGCGTCATCCAGCTGGACAGATCGCTCCCGGCGAGCCTGGTCGCGTAGAAGTTACCATCGAGCTTGGCAGTCGGACGATCCAGATTCGAGACAATAGCTGCAGCGTGCCCTTTCACGAATTCGGCCGGAAACTGGCCGCACTCGGAGGCAGCGCCAAGCGTGGGACGTCGGCGCGCGGGATTCGCGGCGTGGCCGGCTCGCCGGTCTCGCTTACGCGCAGGAATTGACTTTCCGTTCGCGCATTCCAAATGAGGCAAGAGTTGCCGAGCTGCGCTCGGACTGCCGGATGGAGGCCGGAAGAGATGTCGAAAGCTCTGTCGGTTGATCTTCGGGTTGGCATCAACCCGAAGCAGGACCGGAGACGATCCATCCACCCCAACCGAACTTGCCGGCCCACTTGCGCCGGGTGGCAGCCTGCGCTCGCCGAAGACATTCGGCCGGCGGCTTGCCCAAGAGCACCTCGGCGTAAAGCTGTTCGACCAGATAGCTGGTGGGGAGGTCATAGAGTGGCCAAAGCGTGGTGATCACGGTTTCGGCACCGCTCGCGTGAAAGGCGGCCTGTAGCCCCAAAATCCCCTCGCTCGCGTCGGAGGACGCCACTCCCGAGTCACAGGCGGCTATGACGACGAGCTTCACGCCACGAAGGTCCAGCCTGATCACGTCGCGGGCTGACAGCAAGCCCACCTGACCGGGAGAAGTCGTGCCGCCGAGAACCAGGGCTGTTCCAGCCAAAGGGTCGCGCCGCGCGGCTGCGGCTATCTGCGCTCGGACACGACCTTTGTCCGGGGCAGCGGTCGCGACGAGTCCGTGGGTTGCGATGTGAATTCGCGTTGGCACGCGGGACAACGCAGCAACCACCGCCGGCACGGTAGCCTCGTCCTCCGCGAGCACCGTGGGGCCTTCTCCATGAAGCATCTGTGCAACCAACACGGTTTCAGTCGCGACCCCGGGGAGGTCCATAAGGGCCATGCTGGGATGAAAACGTGAGACCCCGACCACCAAAGACGGACCAGGGCTTCTGGTTGCACGCGCCGGTCCGGCCAAAGCATAAGCATCGCGCGGTTGAATGATCGTTGCACAATCCGCGATCAGCTTCCCATTCGAGAGCGGCAAGGCACAGATCGGATGCATGGCAAGAGCATGATCCGGCATCCACACCAGCCTTTCAGCGGCCCCGGCGACGCGAATGAGGTTGTCGGAGAAACCGGTCAATGCTGGCGGCGCAGCGCCGTCCTTTTCGATCCAATCACGGAAGGCATTTTCCAGCGTCTCCGCCTCCCCCAGTTCCGTCAACGTCAGCGCGTTCCATGACCTCGAGAGCAGCAGACGGCTTCTTTGGCCTTCAAGCGTGTAAGTTTCCGCGATGACCAGCGCGTAGTCGTATTGCGCGCCGGTTTCGCGGGCTTTCCACAGCGGTTCGGCTGCCACACCATCGGTTGGACTGGCTCGCCAGATCGAGGCCGCGAGCCCGCGCAACGCGAGTATCGCTTCGATCAAAGTGCCAATTGCCCAGTTCGACCGCCGCCGCATTCTAAGCAGGATCAGAATGAACACTTCGAGATGCTGTCGCGTCACGCGGAGATGACCAAGCTCGAGGAAGGAATTCCTCCGATCGACCAGACGAGAAAGCAGCTTGCCTTCACGGCGCATGCAGCTTTGAAGGAGCCTTAGTGCTTGGCTCGACTTCCCGGTCGCGGCGATAGCCTCGGCCAACTCGCCATCGAGCAACAGCCTCTTTGGATGGTCGTCGGCCACCATGCCTGCCAATTGCCGCACGGCCTGAGTGCGGAGTGCCAGGCATTTCTCAAAGCTCTCCCTATCCCACGCAATCCGGCCGCGGACCTTCAGCGTATCGGCATGTCCGATCCATTGCTTGCCGTACTTTGCGTCGCCGATTGTCTTGGCTTCGTCGAGGAGGACCTCAGCACGGTCGAGGCTCCCCAGTCTTCTTTCAACATCCGCGAGCAGCTGTCTGATCTCGACGCGCTCGTCGGCATCGTCATCTGGCCGCCCCTCCAGCAAGTCGTAGGCACGCTGGAAGCTTTGGCGAGCCGCCTCATACCGCCCGATTCTGATCTGGCACTCGCCCTCCATCGAATGCGCTTGGCCCTCAAGGCGTTTGGAGAAAGTGCCTGCCAGCCGTTGCACTACCCGACATCGGCGGATTGCCGCTGAGTTCCGGCCAGCCTCAAGATCCAGATCGGAAAGGTGAATGAGAGCCCGGGCATAGTTCGTCGTCGCTGTTTGTCCGGACTTGCGTGCCACAGCCGTCGCCTCTCGGAGCAACTTGCGCGACGAGCCGATGTTTCCCCTTGTACGCTCGCTGTGTCCTGCATTGACGAGCACGGCGATCAACTCGGTCGGAGGGGCTTCACCGCTCCGCTTCGTGAAATCGATAGATTCGAAGAGTATACGCGAGGCCTCGTCGAAGCGGCCCTCGATCATCCGCATGACGCCAAAGTTCGACAGTATGACGCTGCGCTGAAACCAGTGCTTGCCCTCGCCCGAGGGGCAGGCTTCCAGAGCTTCCGCGTAGATTCGCGAAGCGAGGGCGAACTGGTTGAGGTCTTGAAGTGCGGTCGCGAGATCGCAAAGAACCACCCCCGGGGCCTTTGAGCCCGGCCGGATCAAGAATGGCAGCCCGCAAGCTGCGCGCAGGAGAAGGGAGAGCGCTAGGGCCGGATTGCCGCGATCCAAGCATTCCCTGCCTGCGATATGCATCTGGCTGACAGAGGCATCGGCTCTTGCTCGGGCATCGGCGGTTTTGGCACCAGCGACCGTAGTTTGCGTGATAATGAGCGCCGCAAGGTGAAGTTCGATGTTGTGCGAGTCGTCTGTCTCGACCCACCTTAATGCGGCATCGGTGTCACCCGCCCCAATCGCAGCAGCTGCATTTGCGAGCGCATGCCGCGTCTGATCCGGTGTCCAGTAGAAGTTCGTTCGATGAGCTAGCGCTTTGACAGACGGCCGCCTCATCGGCCGTCGTGCCTGCCTGGCGATCCGAATGTGATCAGCAGTTTTGGCTATCCTCATCGGAAGCGCATCAGCGGGGGCCCCCTCCGGATTGAGAAGCTCAACGTCCGACCCGCCGTCGATCACGTCTGTTTGCTCCGCGTCAGACAAGAACCTGTGCTCGCTGCTTCGTCACATCAGCTCGCCTTGCCTATTAACGCATGCGCTATCTCTCTGGCGATCGCCTCCTTGTTAAGATACTCTACGATGCCGTGATGATTGTCTGTTGTGTTGTCTATCTTACCGATGTCCATGATCGGTGTCGGAGGGTCCATCGAAAAACGCCCCGAACCAAGCGGGTACAAGGCTACGTCGTCTCGCTCGTCATATGCGTTGATCCAGCTACCTACGACCGTAGGAAATTTCCTTGGCGCCATAGCGCGCCGTATAGGTCCGATTCCAAGCGGCGAGCCGATCGTCATGAAGAGCGGTACAGACGTTGAGGCGTTTGCGTCCTTTAGCAATCTGTAGGCGACAACCGATCCGAGCGAATGCGCGACGACAACGCAATTGCCGGTAAACGCTGGAATGACGGTTTCGTCAACGGCCCGCTGCGCGCCCGCGTGATTTAGGTAGAGGTAGACATCTCGCATGACCATCGAGATGAAAAGCCCGGTTGTGCCGGGTAGACGATCCAGCAACCGGAAAAGGCCTTGCACCCACTCCGGACTTCTTGGACCGGCGTCCCGTACAGCGTCACCGACAAGCTCATCCTGAGCCTGCGCGTCTATGCCGTGGCGTGCCAGTACCTCTGTAGCCACCTCCGCTTGGAACTCGAGATAGCCAGGATCCTCCGCCGAAGCGAACCCGCGTGCGGTGCCATTGTTGACACTATCGCCCGGAAAAACCCAGCTCTCAAGTACGTCTCCGTAGAATGGAAAACGGATATCGACGTCATCGAGGAGATGCGCTTGGCCACCAAGTCCTTTCCGGAGCGACGAAATCCATGTCTCTTCTAGGACCGCTCGATCCTTGCCGGCCTGACTGCGGCCGTGGATCAAGACCAGTGCCGGCTTGCTCATTGCTTCGCCCTTGCTTCGAGTTCGCTCTTTAGTCCGCGCATTCCGTCGGGGTCTATCGTGGTCCAGAGCGCAGGCACCAAATGATCCATGAGACCGACGAGATTGGGAGGCACGTCGGCAAAACGGTTCTTCAGCAGCGGCCAACCTTGCATGAGCATGGGACAGAAAGGCGCAGCCAAATCGAAACGGCCCTTGAATTTCTTTGAGCGACCTCCGAGCAGCAGAGCGACGTCGAACGGCAAATATCCGTCCAAATCGTTGCGCATGTACCTTGCGACAGACCGAACCAGGTTCTGGCGACCGACCTCATGGTAGGCATATGAGGCGTAGATACCGAGCGTAGGATCGACAGCTTTCATCGTCCGGATGCGATCGCCGAATCTTGCAGGCTCCTCGTCGGTGATCCGAAACACCCCATGCTTGACCTTGGCCGCCACACCAGCCCGTAGCTCCCCCAATTCCGTCCATCGGTCCGGTTCGCTGAGCCACCGCTGGTGCAGGTCTGACGGAATGTAGCTGATATTTGCCACCCTTCCTTGCTTCACTTTTATCGAGGCAATGTAGCCGTCGAAGGCGCCGATCACGGTACCCGTCCCGCCATTGAACTGAAGAACGACCGACCCCGCGCGCTGGACAGGATGGATGCGCGTGAGATGACTGCGTTGCGAGCCGCCGAGGATTTCGGTGTCCACCCCCACTCCGTGCGCCCATAAAACGACGGCCCCGTCGACCTGAATTCCCGTATGGGTCTCGAAATGACCTTTCTGGTCAGCACGCCTGATAAGGGCTTTGCTGCGATCAACCCGCAGGGCGATGTCACGCTTCAAGCGGCTGCTCTCGGGATCGCGTTCCGCGGCAGGACGCAACTCCCCTCGCCTCTCGCCGACAGCTTCATTTTGCGCGATCGAGGTGTCAGGCTCTGGCGGTGGAAAGAGAGCTCGGCCGATATGTTTGTCGACAGGAGGTGTTTCGACAATGCATTCCGGTTGCTGCGGCCATTCTATCTTCTTCTTTGATGCCGCTATCGGGACGTGTTGCTCGAGGTGAGCGCCCAGTTGCGAGAGGTTAACGACGCGAAGAACTCCAGCCGTCCCCTTCACATGTCGGACCAGCGCTACCTCTGGTTCATTGATCTGCGGCGGCAGCTTCTTCGGGTAGCCGTGGGCTGCAAGCAATTCGGTGGTGAATATGCCCGCACGTTGGACGACCTCGGATATCTCCTCATCAACCTCGAACGCCGCTGCGTTCGGCGCAGTCGGGAGCAGCCTGTCGACCCTGCCCCGCGGCCCTGGCCTTGCGCGCAGGTTTGGGAAAATTGCACCGCCAGCAACCCTCCGCAGCGGACCGGCTGGAGGATTCGAACGGCATGCATCCGAGATGAAGGTGACAGTCCGAATTCCGCAGTCGCGCGCCAAATCAGAATTGCTCGATAACGAGATCGCTTCGTTCGGGTCATCGGGCGCGGCTGAAAGCAACCAGATTTCAGTACCGAAATTGTTGAGTCCGTGGCCGGCGAAATAGATAACTAGGTGATCGAGTGTTCCTTTTTCAACGAACTGCCGTACCGCGCCACCAATCGCCGCCAAGCTGACCGCGCCTGTGCTCCGACGACCAGCCTTTGTATCAGTGAGCAGAACAGTGTCAAAACCTTCGCCCCGCAGCCAGGCATCGACGCGCTCCGCATCCGCAGCCGCACCTTTTAGCTTCGGCAGGTTGCCTCCGGTCCTGTCCACACCGACAATGATTGCACCCCGACTGGTCATGATCCCCCCGTGCTCGACCGCAGCCATGCTGGCTACACAGCGACGATGCTCAAGATTACTAGGCTCGCCCCTTCGGGGCAACGCTGCTACTCAAGACGGCAGCAATCGAAAAGCATAAGTGGACTGTAATCGTGCCCAGCCTCGCCGAACTCGAAGAAGAACTCTACAGCTCCGCCGAGGGCTTTCGTTCACTCAGGACGCGGGAGCCCCTGGATCATGCCGTCAAGGTTCTGAAGGCACTTCTCTCGAGCTCGGAATGGTCGGCGCTGTCGCTAGCCCGTCTTATTCACGACGGCGTGTTCGCAAGGCTGGCGGATGTAGCATAAGCGGTTGATTTGGCGTAGGATTCGGTTGCTTAGGCCAATCCTGCCGACAACATCGCGCGAGCCACAC
>NZ_JAOAOQ010000083.1 GCF_030398385.1 Aquibium sp. ELW1220
CGACCGGCCGCCGAAGCAGAGAAGGGACCCGATCGGGCCCCTTCTCTGCTTCGGCGCACCCTCTCGCAAGTGGCCTGCTTTTACTCCGCCGCAGTGGCCTAGAATTGCTCCGCCGTTGACAGATCGCTCACCTGGTGGGTCGGCGCCGCCTCGCTCGCCACCGGCACCGGTCAGATCATCGCGCCGGACGCCACAGCACTCGGGCAGGTCGGAGAAATCATCTCCATACTCAACGGTGCCGGCAACGCTCCTACCCCAGCCGCGCTGATCGTGCTCGGGCTTGGCCTGATCGGGTTGCGCAGGAAGCTGGAGCAGCGCTGATGGCCGACATTGATGAGAGCCGCCTCGACCGCATCGAAACCAAGCTCGACAAGATGGCCGAGGCGCTCATCGTGCTGGTGCGTATCGAGGAGCGCACCAGCACACTCTTCAAACGTCTCGATGCCAGCGACGCGCGGATGAACGGCATTTCGACGCGGCTCACCGACCTCGAAAAGACCAGCGACCGGCGCGGCGTGACGTTTGGTCTGGTCGACCGGCTGTTCTGGATCGCCGTCACCGCGGCCGTCGGCATCGGCGCATGGTGGATACGGGGAGGGTGACGTGGAAAGGCAGTGACGGACCGAGGGGCCATGGCTTAAGGCACAGGGCGTCTCGACTGCCTGCCGCGCGCCTCGGCCCGTCATGGCCATCTCCACCATGTCAAAGATCGGGCTGCGAGGCGCAACCGGAAAAACACTATCACGCCCGGCGCGAACAGTCGTTTGCGGAAATTGGCAAGTGTGGCTGAAAATGCTGAACGCCAGGCCAACCTTATGCCGAGGCGTGAACCGAGGCGCATTCGAGGTGAGACGCTAGGCTATCTTTCTGACCATCGCGGCCGCCGCAAAAGGTCGTGGTCGATCCCGGTGCCACTGCCACCGAACCACCTGCACCGAACCCCCAAAAGTCCGGGAGCCGGCAGCTCGGCATCTGTCGGAAACGCTCTTTAGCGCGAGCTATTTCTGCCCGAATGCCTCGCCATCGATATGATCTGGGCGTGGAAACGGCACGATGAGCTGAAACGTCGACCCTTCCATGGGATCTGGCAGCTCTGTGACGACCATGCGCAAGCCGTCCTCGTAGGCCCCGTCGGTGTATTGGATGATCTTTGCCACCAGCTTGCGCGCGTGGACCAAGGCGAGAGACGCATTGGCGAGCTCCTTACCGACGTCGTCCCCGTTCAATAGTCGGTTCGATTTGAGGTGAAAGTGAAAGCGTGGCACCAAGGGTCTCGTGCGTTCGGTGGCGATGGCGTGACCCAAAACATTCTGGCCCGATGCGGTCACGCGTTCGCTACCTTGAATATTAAATTCTTAAGCAGCTGCGGTCGCCTCGCGCCCGCTTCGCACGTACGCCACATCCCGAGGTTGGCCGTCAAGTCGGATCGTGAAGCTGGGTTTCGATCGGATCTTGTGGGCCTTCCTTTCCGGCCTCCCACTCCGCGTAGGTGCGTCCATCCGGGAGCTTCCATAAGGCCCGACCATTGGCACTCGCGCCTATCACGGTCGCAGCCGCAGCGGAAGCGGAAGTGAAGTTGTAGGCACTTGCAGAGACGAGGAATTCACCCTCCGCTCGAAGCACGCCCTTTTCGATGAGTGTGTTCCGGAGCGTGATCGTGCCTCTCGGTGTCGTTGGCGCCGTCCGGGCCCTTGCCCTCGATCCTGCCGTGACCAAGATATCGACGGACGGCCCGATCTCCATCTCTGCCGTAAAGCCGTCACCGCGAAAGATGAATCGAGGGCTCTGGTGGCTCTCAGCTTTCGGCACCTGCGGAACGGACATCTGTTCTGGTGCTCGACCGCGGATTTCGCGAAACAGATCCCATCCAAGTGCGCCGACCAGCGTCTTCGTCTGATCCACGAATTCGTCCATGGCGGCACGATCGGTCAGCGGCAGCTTGCCGGCATCATCGGAAGGCGTTCGTGTGTTGGGCAGGGTCCAGCGAGAATTGCTGCCGACGCTTCGTATGAGGCAGGACTCGACATAACGCGCGTGACTTTTCGTCAGGTTATCGTCCTTGCTGATCAGGACGACCGTGTCGGTCCAGAAACCCTTGGCGCTGCGGCTAGTGCATTGACACATTCCAAGTATTTACATCGGCGGCAGGACATGCGAGCCATCGCACGATGGCTCAGACATCGTGCGTGCTCGGCACAACCGACGACCGTTTCCTTGGTCGGAGTCGCCCAGTTGAATCGATCTTGCCGCCCTCAGCCAGCCTTGTGTCGTGCAGCGTGGGGTTGCAACCGCGTGGTCACCAACGGCGTTTCGGCGCCGGTGCGTTTTGATTTCGACCCAGGCTGAATGGCCCGGCGTTGCCTTCCCAGACCTCTCCCGGAGCCCCCGATGATTGTCACCGACATGCTGGTCGAGCGGCTGATCCCCATCTCATCGACGCCATCGCCCCATCGTCGCCGGCCATCGCAAAGCCACCTCGACGGCCTGCTACCCTGAACTATGCCCCGGAGCCGCTCAAGGCCGTGGCCTGAGAGCAGCGGTTTCTCCAAACCGGTAAACCCGGGACGGTTCACTCCGAAGATGCGCGATGCTCCCATGCGCATGCCGCTTCACATTCGGATGTGAGGGCAACACATTCGAGGCGCCACACGCGGCCACTGGCGTCGACTGTGGAATTCATCTTGCCATCCACGTCTAACACCGTGAACGAGATCGGTGGGAGCGCAAAGCCTAGCCCAGTGGCCTTCATCACGGCTTCCTTGGCGCGCCACAGGGTCAGGAAGCGCCTTCGTCTTCCTTCGTCATCGTGTTCAGTTGCCACAAGCGCGGCTTCTGTCGGCGTGTAGATCTGGCGCATGGTGTCAAGCAATTCCCGGCTGCAGGTGGTCGATAGTTCTATATCCACCCCGATGGGCAGCTCTCGATGGATGGCAATTGCGATCCAGCCAGCCGAATGGGAAATACTGAAACATGGCAGGTCACGCGTCCGTAGACCTTCCGGCAGGATGAGCTCGGGCTTGCAGTGCTCCCGCGCCGTAATACGTATCTCATCTGGATTGCATGAGAGCCATCGCGCATGAAACAGCCTGGTCAACATCCTTGCTGCGAGGAAATCATGCGCTGCCTCGGTGGAGCGGAACAACTTCAGGCGCTCGCTTTCTTCTGAATTCAGATAGCGCCGATGCGAATGCAAGTCATTGAGTTCCGTCGTCTGCGCGTACAGGATCACGACTTTCCCATCGGCGACGATCTCGACGGCGTGTGCTATTGCTCCCGGTCTGTGCGCAGCTATAGCGACCGGTTGGTCATTCGGCACCGTCGGTCATGTTTCAGTGGATTGGAGCCCTTATGGATAGGGGCGCGATGTCTGGCCAGTTTGCCTTGATCCAGTCGAGGCAATCCTTTTTTGGACCCACAGGCCCGACCTGGCGCCAGCCGTCCGGGATGGGCTGTGCCGAGGGCCAGAGCGAGTGCTGTCCCTCGCCATTGATGAGAACCTTGAACACGTCTCCGTCCATGCTCCAGTTTGCATTGTTCAGGTCGACCATGGGATACCGTCTTTTGGCTTTCGTTGAGGGAGGAGTTCTGTTATCTCGGATCGCAACATTCGACAACTCGCTAAGGAAGGGCTCTCATGACGATGGACGATACGATTTTGGCTGGGTCGCCCGCTGGCGAGCAGATCAAGCGGGACGTGCATGCCGAGGCTGCGGTTGTGATTTCGCGGTCTGTGGCGTGGTCTGCTGCGGCAGCCGTCGTGCCAGTTCCCTATGTCGATCTCCTGGCTCTTGGCGCCGTGCAGGTAAAAATGGTTCGCGATCTCGCGGGTGTGTACGGCGTGGATGCGTCGAGCGAGACGCTTCAGGCCGTGATTTCCGCGCTTTTGGGTACTCTTGCGCCGGCCGCCATCAGCGGCAGTTTGCTCGGTTCGGCGCTCAAGGTTGTTCCTGTGGGAGGTACGATCCTGGGCAGCGTTGGTCTTGCGGCTTTTGGGTCGGCTGCAACATACGCGATCGGCAAGATCTTCGTTCGGCATTTCGAGGCGGGCGGGACGCTGAAATCCTTCAGTGCGGCTGCGGTCGAGGAAGACCTGAAGAAAGAGTTTTCCGCGGCGCGTGCACGAGCCTGATAGGCTCGGTGCCATGCCTATGCCCTTTCTGATCCTCGCATATGTGGTTCTGTCCGGGGCGCTTGGATACATTGGTCGCAAGCGCGCGGTTGGTTTCGCGGGTGTGTTCGTCCTCAGTCTGCTGCTGACGCCTTTTGTCATGGCACTTGTCTTGATGGTGGCCGCACCTCGCTCGGACACCTAAGGCGTCGAGATTTCCATGTCGGATGAGAATACGCCTGGTCATACGGCCGGGTTGGGGGATCGGCTGCTCGGGCTGATCCCGCCACCGCGCAGCAGGCAGGACAGTACGCATGATTCAAAGCCGAATCGTCTTGGCGCGCTGGCTGGCCTTTTGGCGGAAGGCTCACTTGGCCGCCTGACTTTTGTCGCTGTTCTGGCGGCCCTTTGCGGCACCGGTGTGCTGTTCCTGCTCAACGCTGAAGCGCGTGAGATCGACGAACAGAGCTATTCGATCTTGCTCGCCGTCTTGTTTGCAATCCTGCTGGTCATCTACCGGTTCTCACAGGATCGATTGATCCGTAGTGCGTCGAGTGCAATCGAGATTGCGCTCGATCAAAAGCGCCAACGCGTTGTGGCGGATGTGCTTCAACTTTCGCTGCAGGATATTGAGCAGATCGGCCTGGCCCGGCTTCGGGACGGTATCGCAGCAAATTACGGGAGCCTGTCGCAAACTCTTGTTCCGATCATTGCCGGTGTGGAAGCGCTGATCCTGCTGGTGTTCATGTTCGCCTACGTCCTTTCCCTGTCGATTTTTGCCGGGGTTCTGGCGCTGGTCGTCGTGGGCTTGACAGTCGGAGGATATCTCGGTCGACAAAAGCAGATGGATGCCGAGATGGCGTCGGCTGCGGCAGCAGACGAGCAGTTTCGTGCCCTCACCGACGCGATAGCCAATGGGGCCAAGGAACTTCAACTGAGCCTTCGCAGGCGCGCGGGCCTTGAAGATGCAATGCGAGCCAGTTCGGCCCTGCTTGCCAAGGCCAGGTCCGGCACGGCAGCGCATTTTGCGGATCTGATCGCGACCGGGACGACGATCTCATACCTGATGGCCGGCGCGGTGGTTTTTGTCATGCCGCTGATTTCCGGGCGAGGTGAGGAGGACATCTCCCGTATCGTGGTCGCGGTCATTTTCCTGCTTGGGCCGATCGGAAGCGTGGTGCAGACGGTTCAGCAGTTTGCCACGGCTCAGCATGCGTTGAACGCCATCACCGGGTTCGAAGCTCAGGTTGCTTCCCTGCGCACAGGATCGTCCGGGCTGTCGCCAGATGGACAGTCGCCGCAAGACGATGGCGCCATAGCCGCAGCCTTCGACCGGATCGCAATGGTCGGCGTTGGATACGCGCATGGCAAGGGTGATGGCTTTGCAATCGCGAATGTCGATCTGACTTTGAACCGGGGAGAAATCGTGTTTCTGACCGGGGGCAACGGCTCGGGCAAGACGACGCTTTTACGTGTTTTGACCGGTCTTTATCCGCGGCGCTCAGGCGAGCTATCGCTCAACGAAGAGACAGTTCCTGTCATGCCGCCGCAAGCCTACCGCGAGCTGTTTGCCGGCGTGTTTGCCGATTTCCACCTCTTCGACCGTCCCTTCGGCCTCGACGTAACCGGCATGGCGGTCTTTGCGGACTGGTTGGAGCGGTTCGGCATTCGCGACAAGCTGGGCCCGGATCTGACGGAGCTTCACGGAGATCAACTGTCAACGGGGCAGCGAAAGCGTGTCGCGCTGGCCTTGGCGCTGGCCGAGCAGCGGCCCATCCTGGTGCTGGACGAATGGGCAGCGGACCAGGACCCCGAAACTCGCGCGCTATTCTACCGCGAGATCCTTCCTGGCCTTCGGGCCGAGGGCCGAACGGTGTTCGCCATCACTCATGACGAGCAGTATTTCGATTGCTGCGATCGCCGTCTGCACATGGTTGAGGGACGTCTTGTCCCAGGAGGCCTGGATTGAAGGCATATTCGCTGCGTCTGTTCCGCAAGATCAGCCTGGGCTTGAGTTTCCTGGTTCTTGTTGCCGCATTCCTGCTGGTGGTCCTGTGGAACGTGATCGTTCACACCGTCCCCGTGGGGCATGCCGGTGTCCTTTGGCATCGAATTCCACTGTTTGGCAGCGGCGTGTCGCGAGTGCCGCTGTCGGAAGGGCTGCACCTGATCCTTCCCTGGGACAAGATCTATATTTACGATCTGCGGCTTCAAAACCGGGTTGGAACCTATCAGGTCCTGTCCAGGGATGGTCTGGCGTTCGAAGTCGAATTGGGCTTTCGATGGCGCGTGGCCGGCCCGAACCTCGTGAGCCTTAACAACGAGATTGGTCCCGACTACATAGAAAAACTGCTTGTCCCCGAAATCGGCTCGGTCTTGCGGCAGGTTATCGCGCAGTTTACCGCCGAGGCTCTCTTCACCAATGCGCGTTCGTTGGTCCAGAAACGGATTTACGACCAGGTTACGGAGAGATCGCTGCCGAACGGCATCGGTCCTCGCCTGGAGGTGCCCGGCTCCACATCCGACGTTGTGATTCTGTCGGATGTACTGATCAAGCGCGTAACGCTGCCAGAGCGGATCGCACGGGCTATCGAGGCAAAGCTCGAGCAAGCGCAGATAGTCCAGGAGTTCAACTTCAGGGTCGAGCGCGAGGCGCTGGAAAGCGAGCGCAAGCGTGTCGAGGCGGAGGGCATCCGAAGCTTTCAGGAGATCGTGACCCCAGGCATCACCGAAAGCTATCTGCGGTGGCGAGGGATCGAGGCGACGCTGAAGCTTGCTCAATCGCCCAACAGCAAGATCGTCGTGATCGGCAACAGCGCGACCGGGCTCCCCCTGATCCTGGATACGCGATCAGATGGCAGGGATGCAGTCGAGATCGCGACACCCGCCGACGAAGGAGCAACGACGTCCTTCGATGACAATATGCCGCTCGACCAGGGCAGCCTCGATGATGCGCAGCGCCTGATCGATGCAGGACCCGGCTATACCGGCTCGGATGACGCCGTGTCGCCGGTTCTGGATCCAAAATCCGAGGTGCGTTTCCCCGCACGAATTGGAAGCGAATAATGGGCGATCATTACACGGCAGCCCGTGCTGTTGGCGAAGGATTCGGCACTCCAGGCGCTCTGCCGCTGAGTCCAGCGCAACTGGGGATTTATTTCGCCCACTTGCGCGATCCCCGCGGAAACCGTTTCAATCTCGCGCAGGTGACGACGATTGACGGCGATGTGGATATAGCGCTGTTTCGCCAGGCTGCGGCGGACGTCGTTGCTGCGACGCCGGCACTGCAAATGGTCATCGTGGCTTCGCAGGGCGAACCGCAACAGGTTGCAGTGGATCGCGGCCCCGTTGAGGTCCCATTCCATGACCTGCGCGAGGTTGCCGATCCCGCGGCTGCCCATGCAGTTATATGTTCGCGTATGGTCCATTGCCCGTTCGATCTTGAACGGGGACCGCTTTTTCGCTGGGCGCTGATCAAGTCGCGTGAAGGCCAGACTGACTGGGTGCAAGTCAGCCACCACATCATCGCTGATGGTTGGTCCGGACAGCGCCTGATTGGAAAGGTCGCATCTCGCTACGGTCAGATTGTTTCGGACGGATCGCGATGCGAGCCGCTCGCTACGGAGCTGTATGCCGCCCATCTTGAAGAAGAGATCGCCTACCAGGAAGGCGATACGTCCTCTCGTGATCGGACTTACTGGCATGCGCTGTTGGCAGACGCCGACTTGGCCGCGCCCTTCGAGGAACGCGGATCAGAAGCCGACGAGGCCCACTTCGCTCGTCATCGGATAGTTATCCGGGCTGGTGACCTGCAGGCGGTCAACGGCCTGGCTGAAACACACGGGGTTACGCCTGGTCAGGTTGTGATCGCAGCCGTGGCGATTCTCGAGGCGGTCAGACAGGGGCGCAATGACGTTGTGGTTGGCACACCCTTGCTTGGCCGTTTCGGTTCAGCAGCGAGGGCGGTCGTGTCGATGTCTTCCAACGTGGGACACCTGAGACTCCGCGATATCTGGAATCAGTCAACCAGGTCGCTCCTTGCTGTCATCCGGGGTCAGCAACTTGCGAACCTGCGACGCCAGCGCTTCCGATACGAAATCCTGAGAAAAGAGATTGTCGGGGCCCACTCGGACGCCCCACTGACGCGGGTCCATGTCAACCAGATGGCGTTTGACTATGACATCCCGTTTGGGAACCTGCGAAGCGAGACCCGCAATCTGTCGAATGGGCCTGTGGATGGATTGAGCCTCGCGATTTACCCCCAGATGGAAGAGCAATTGGTCATTGACCTGAATGGGGCGACGGAAAACTTCGATAGTGCAGGCTTGCGGAGAGTCGCAGAACAATTGCTTCATGTTCTGAAGCAGTTTTCGGATTGCGGTGGTGAGACCCCGCTGGCCTCGCTGTCGCTGACGCCGCCTTCGGATGTGGCGCTGCTTTCCGGGTTCAACGCGACGGAGCGTGAGGTGGCGGGCG
>NZ_JAOAOQ010000084.1 GCF_030398385.1 Aquibium sp. ELW1220
AGCTCGTTGCGCACTCGCCCGCATCGCTCCGCCATCCCTTCGACCGATTCGTCGACAAGCGGTTTCCCGAGCGCTAGCGGCAAAAGTGAGTCGTTCGTGAAATGAGGGGATTCATGAGATTTGGCCAGACTTCCGAATTAGCCTGATGCCTCTGTCAATGAAGGATGCAAAAAGGTCCGACTTGGTCTCAGCATATTCCGTCTTTAACCAGTCGTTCAGCTTGTCATTCAATCCTTTAGAGCCAGCATAGGGCGGGTTAGCCACCATTACATGATATTTCCGCGACAGCGCCTCGGCCATGCGCAGCACGGCGACGACTCGCTCCTGCGCCTCCTTCAGCAGCAGATCGCCACCGAAATCCCGCGCCGCCACCACCCGCAGCGTCTCGGCCGGATCGCGCAGTTTCGGCACGATCAGCGAGCCGAAGTTCTTGGCCTGCTCGAATTGCAGCAGCGTCTCGCGCAGTTCATAGGTGAACAGGTCGCGCCCCACCACGGCGGCCACGTCCTGCATCTCGGCCGGCGTGAAGGTCACGTTCTGCAGCACGACGATGTCGGGCTTCGCCTCCATCCGCAGGAACCGCCGCCGCCCCAGCCGCGCCGCCGCCTTCATCGCCAGCGCAAAGGCCGCGAGCGCCCCGGCGCGGTCGTCAATCTCCACCCCGGTCAGGTTGTGCGTCAGGATCAGCGCGGGGATCCTGTCGGCCTCATACCCCTCTTCCTCGTAGATCGCGTAGAGCAGGTCGAAGGCATAGGTCAGCATGTGCCCCGACCCGCAGGCCGGATCGCAGACCTTGATCTCCTCGGGCTTGCCGATCTTCAGGAAATCCGTCTCGGATTCTTCCGGCGCGATGTAGTAGTCCATCCGCTCGGCCAGCTTCGACCCCGGCCGATTGAGCAGCCACAGCCGCCCGAGCGAGTTCTCGACCAGGTAGCGGACGATCCAGTGCGGGGTGAAAAGCTGGGTGGCGGCCGGAATGTTCTCGGCCGTGATCTTCTGGTTCTTCTTGAGGCCTACGAAGACCTGATCCTTCTTCTCCGAGATGTAAAACTGGTAGAGCCAGCCGATGATCTCGACATCCTTGCAATCGTCCTCGGGCATGGCGTCGCGCAGGCGGGCGAGGATCGAGGTCAGCGAGAGCAAATCCTCGGGCATCAGGAGTTCGGTGTAGTCGCCCACCTTCTCGAACATGAAGGGCATGGGCTTGTGCCAGGCGTTGCAGGCATGGACGAGCAGCAGGCGATAGGCCTCGCCCTGCGGATCGCGGCTGGGGCTGCGGCCGTCCAAAAGCGCGGCGATGGTGGCGGGCGCGCCCTCGGGCAGGTTGCCCGCCATGGCCTCGGCCAGGATCTCGGGCCGCGTCGCGTCCCCCTCGGGCGAGACGACGCGCGGGTTGGTGTAGCCGTTCACGTCCATGAAGCGGAGCGCGGTGAAGCGGTTGAACCAGGTGTAGGCGACCTGTTCGATGACCTGGGCCTTGCCAGTCTGCGCGATGGCGGCGTCGAGCTTCTTCATCGCCGCAGGGTTCTCGCGCCGGGCGGACGAGGCTGGGTCGATGACGACGGCAAGTTTCGCTGTGACCTGATCGATCAGAAGATTGCGCGCGGCTTGCGCGAATTTCTTGAGGGCGTTGGTTTCCATCAGACGATCACCTTCTTGCCCGCGGCGATCTCGGCCATCAGGGTCTTGCGCAGTTCATTCACGTATTGGTCGACGTCCGCCTCCTCGGCCAGGTAGGGGCGCGGATAGGCCACCTTGATGTCCGCGGCGTTGACGTAGGACGGTGGCCGCGGCGCCAGGGCGGGCCGTTCTTTCATGCCGGGATCGGCCGGAGCGGGCGCCGGGGGCTGGGTCATGCGCGCGATGTCCGCCAGCATCTGCTGCATCAGGCCGGAGCGCGCGCCATTTGCCCGGTCGCGCAGGATCGGGATCATGGTCACGGTATCGAGCCCGGCCTTGTGCGAGGCCACGCTGCGGCGGATCTTGTCCTGCTGCTCGGGGCTGAGGGCCTGGAACTCGGCCGTCTGGGCGACCTTGTCGGAACATTCATCGACGGCGGCGATCACCGCCTTGCGCTCCTTCAGGACATCGAGTTCGACCTTGTCCTTCAGGGCGTAGAGGTCGGATTTCAGCGCCTGGATCGCGGTGCCCTTGTAGCAGTCGGGATCGCTCAGGGCCGCGCGCAGCTTTTCGCCAGCGGCGGCATCGACGTAGCCGATGTTGGCCTCTTGCGCCTGCAGGAAGTCGCGGACGTCGTCGTAGATCTCGCGCTGAGCCCCGCCCATGAAGCTGCGGATCTTGTCGAGGATGTCCTCCTTGGCGTTCAGGAGCGCGTCTTCCTGCTTGACCGGCTCGGGGATATACCAGGCGGCAGGTTTGCCGACCATGGCGACGACCTGATCCCGCAATGGCTCCAGGGCCACCACGAACGGGTATTTGTACTGTTCGGTGACGAGCCGGCTCAGTTCGTCCGCCAGCTTGCGGATGCTTTCCGCCCATTCGCCGCCGAGGACCCTCGCGTCGGAGCCGTCGGCGGGCAGACCGAACAACTCCTTGTAGAGATCCTTCGCCGCGCGGATCTGGGATGAGGTGAACTCCAGTTGCAGGGTCAGGAGGATATTGCCCAGCATGTGGCTGTTGTTCAGCGCCCGGGCCAGGTCGGCCCCTTCCAGCGGCGTACCGTCCGAGCGGGCCTCGCACTTGCCTTTGCCAGCAAGGCTCGCGGTAAGGCACAGCGTGGCGACCGTCGGCCAGCCGTAGGGCTTCGCCCCGAAGCGCTCGGTCAGATACTTGGCCGAGACCTTCACACCGTTGCGGGCCTGGCTCTGAATGTGATTAAGCACATCTTGTTCGGCCTCCGTTAGGCCCGTGCCGGCTTCGCCAAACAAGGTGGACGTCGGACTGGCGGCCTTGGCGATGTCTGCTTCGACGTAGTTCACGCCCCTCAACATCGGCAGGTTCACATAGACCTTGTCGACAAGCGCCTGGAACGCCTTGACGATGCGGTCCTGGGGATCATCACCGCCAATGTCCAGTTCGTCACCACGCACGAAGAGCCGCGCCGCGGCCATGAGTTTGCGTAGCCGAAGCTCCAGATCCTTGGCACGACGGCCGTTCTGCTCGCCCTTTTCTAGGATGATCCGGTCGCGGCCGGGCTGTGGCGACCCGCTGCGCGCTTGCCGGATGAACTTGTCGGTCTGCCGGAAGAGGGTCAGATCCCGAATGAACCGGACATCCGGCTGCAGAACGATCGCCAGCTCCTCGCGCCCCATGTTGCGCATGCGCACAGCGTCCGGCGTCGCAGCATCGTCGTTGAACGGGCTGATGATGTTTACCGAAAGCTCGTATTCCCGACCCAGCAGATGGTCGTCGAGTTTCCGGCTGAAGGAATACTCATAGCCCGTGGTCAGGTGCTTGATTTTGCGGTGCCGGAGGATCGTGTCGAAGGCTAGGTTTTCGAGCGCCTTGCTGATCTCGGTCGGATCGACATCCAGCGCCTTGATCTCAGCCTCGACGTCCTTCTCTTCGTTGGTCAGGAACTCGTAGGCCTCGCCGTTGCGCTGAATGTAGGTTTCGCGCTCAAGGCGCGCCAAAGCGTCTTCGATCTTGCGTCGTTGTCCCGCCTGGTCAGCCTCGAATTCCGACAACAGAAGAACGCTGATGTTGCGTACAGTCGGCTTGAATTCCTTGACATATTTGACAAGGAACAGTGCCTTCAGAACGCGAACCGCGAAGGGATCGTCGAGGTTTCGCTCGGCGATCTGGATGGACTGTTGAACGGCGGACTTTAACGCGGTGCGGATCCCCTCGAACATCAAATCGAAGGTCGCAAGCCCTCCGACAGGTCGATCGGCAAGGGTCTTGGCCACCTCCTGGAACACGCCCAGCATCGAGCGTTCGCCCACGGAGCTGTGCTTGCCTTCGAAGGCATTGTGCTGGGAGAGCGACGTGATCGCCATCTGGAACAGCGTGTACTGATAGGGCGGGAACGGATAGCTGGCGATGAAATGCTCGCGATCGCGGTAGTTCTTCAGCCTGATCGAACCGTCCGCGAAGTCGAACAAGGTCTTGAGGTTGTTCTCCTCTCTGTCATGCAAATTTCCCAGCATGATCTGTGCAGCGTCGGTCTTGGACAACAGGCGTCGTTGAATGACCTCGGCGACATCCGCCGAGTTCAGGGGCATGCGGTTGGCAAAGCGGGCCTGGATCTTCGAGAAGTCGTTTTCCTGCCGGGCCGTCATGTCGCCCACGACTTCGGTGATGGCCTGCTGCGCCGTCACGATGATCCACGCCTGTCCCTTGCACTTCGTGTTCAGGCTTTCGGCAATGGTCTGGAGATTCGTCATCAGCTTGACGTTGTCGGCAATATACTGGCCGACCTCGTCGACGAAGAAGTTCAGCCGGAAGTTCGGGGACTGCCGGTCGATCCAGGCCTTCACCGTGTTGGCGAAGTCTTCGATTGAGACCCGCGTATCTTTTCGGTATTGAGAGAGGATATCCTTGGCATCGGCCGGATCCGCACCGGTTGCCCGCGCAAAGGCTGCAGCGATGTTGCGCCCTTCCAACAATGCCTCCTCACGGCCTCGGGTCTCCCAAGGCTTCCCAGAAAGCTCCAGGAACGCCGCCTTGAATGCATCGAATTGACCACGCTCATCGAGCTGCCGTTCGAAATGCGCAATGTGCGGCTGCTTGCCGAAATAACCGCACATTTCGTCAAAGACCTTCTGGAACACCGAAAGCAGCGCGTCGACGTCGTTCTTCGAGATGACGTCCGCTTTCTGGTCGATGTTGAACAGGATCGACTTCGACGAGATCGACACCGCCTTGCGCAGGGCGCCAGCGAGCATGGGCTCGTCTCTCAGCTTTTCGGCAAAGATGTCGAACGCCTTCATCCCGTCGACTTCGCGATTCTCCAGCAAGAGCGCCAGCATCTTCAGCAGGTGCGATTTGCCCGAGCCGAAGAAGCCGGAAATCCAGACGCCATTCGACGTCTGATAGTTGTTGTAGGCATGAAGGAACTGCTCGAGGCGCTGCCCGATCTCGCCGGTAATCACATACTCGTCCAGTTCGATCCGGAGGCTCGCTTCATCATCCGCCTTGATGACGCCATCGATGGCGCGGTCGACGGGCTTTTCAAAGATTTCGCGCATCGCAATCGTCATCGAATCAAACCTCGTAATTCAGAATATTGAAGGCGCGATAATACTTGTCGTCGTGCAGCCGCGCGAACAGATCGAGCGAGGCCCCCGTCGCGAGTGCATGGGTATAGCTGCCAGGGAAGAACAGGACCGTCGGCTTGTCCTTGGCCGTGCTCTGGAGATTGTTCAGGACGTTGTGAGAGCGGATGTAAGGATAGACCTCGCCGACGCCGGACAGGAAGATGACGTCATGCGGTGCGGCTTCGATGGCCTCTCCGATCTTCGGGATCAGGTTGGCTTCGGGATCCAGAACGGACTGGAGAAGTTCCCGGATCTCGCCTTTTTCGGTGTCTGGTTCGATCTTGAGGATTTGTTCGAGGATGCCGCGCTCTTCGAGAATGCCGAGCGACAGATCGTAAAGGCTCAGATCGAGAACAGCGATTCCTGCGTGTGTAATCCGGGTCACCAGATCCAGCCGGTCTTCAACCATCGACAGTCCTTCTTCTGCGGGATAGGGGCAGATGAAGAACGGCACCTCATTGCCGAGACCCTGCTTGGTCAAGAACCGCTGGCTGGTGACGACCTTGAATAGATGCTCTGCCCGCTCTTTGCGGCTGGTCGGCTTTGTCACACGGTGCCTCCCTCTCGGCTCAACCCGGGAAACAGGACGAGATCCCGCGGGCTTTTCTCTGCCAACATCGCCTTGAGTCGAGGCGAGACATAGGCCGACTGGATCCGGTTATCGTCGGAGATCACGTTGGCTTCGCGCATCATCCGGAACAGCACCTGCCGCAGCTTTGCGCGGGTCATCGGACTGATCCCGGCAAGGCCTTCATCCCATTCGGCTTTGGCGGCAAACAGGACGTCGAAACTTTCCAGCGGCAGGTCGAGTTGAAACGAAAGAAATCGTTCATGGATAACGTCCGTCGCGAACTCACGGACAAATCGATACGCTCTGCACGTCGCGAGCCACAACAGGGCCTGCTGGTCCTGGCGATCGGCTACCTCGACAAGGCAGTTGAGTTCCTCATCGTCCAAGGTTGAAATCCGATTCACGATCTCACGAAGCGTCCTGCGGCGCGACGCGGCCTTGGGAAGTGAGGTGACGCCTTCCTCCAAGGCGCGCCGCAATGTGGCGTCCCATGCCTCCGATGGCGCGTGCAACCGGGCCACTTCGATGCTTTCATTCTGAAGCAGCCCGCCGGTGGCAAACGACATCTTGTAAGGTTGGAGTTCCGCAACCGTCATTGGGCCGAGCTTCCGTCATGCAGATGTACAGCGTCGCGGTTCAAGAGCACGATCTGCTGATCCCGCGGCTGCCTGGCGGCAGGATCGGTGTCGAGCCCGAGACGCCGAAGCGCGTAGTAGAGCAATGCCCGTCGGACCTTGATCTCTGCCTTGCCGCCCCGCATGCCGTAGTCGAGCGCGATCACCTTCGCCTGCGTTTCAGAGAGGGCAGGGTGCGGTCCGATTTCCAGCGTGACCCAGTTGTGCCAATCGTGATCTTTCCCAGCTGAAACGCCGCTTTCGCGCGAGCCGCGAATTTCGAGGATCCGGGACTCCAGCGCGATGTAGCAGTTAAGGCCCGGGGATGCCTGGTTCACCGATGTGTCGGACTGTTGCATCACGTCGATATGGATAGGACTGCATTGTTCGGTCTCGTCCTTTTCCACCATGTGCTCCCGCCCAGCCCTGCGCGCACGCCAAACGTGCGCGCTTACATTTCTGCGCTCTCGTGGACCGTAGTCGCGAGGGACTTCGTGATCAATCAATTTGGGGGGGCGTCGGCGCGCGATTATCCCAAGGATTGCCGCAGGTTTTCCGCGACGGCATCCGCCGCCAGTCGCACCGGTTCGGCGGCGAGGTGCGCGTAGCGCGCCGTCGTCTGGACCTGCGTGTGGCCAAGGAGCTTGCCGATCATCGGCAATCCCTGACCCGACGCGACGGCCGTCGAGGCGAAGGTGTGTCGCAGGTCATGGACGCGAACGTCCTTCACTCCGGTGCGGGCGCGGACGCGCTGCCAGAAGGGTTGCAGATCGCTCAGGGGCTTGCCGGGCAGGGTGCCGGTGATCACCCACGGGTTTCCGTCGATGCGCTGGGCGTCCCGCAGTAGGTCCGCCACCGGCTGGCCGACGTGGGCGACCTTCGCCCCCGTCTTGGAATCCGGCAGGCGCAGGGCAGGGACGTCGAGATCGACATACGCCCACTTCAAGGACATGATCTCGTTTAATCGGCAACCGGTCAGGATGAGCAGGCGGGCGGCGAGGATCGCCGATGGCAGTTCGATCCCTTCGGTCTCCATCTCCCGCAGCACCTCTCCGATCCGACGCAGTTCAGCGGCGCTCAGGAACCGCTCTCGCTTCTCCTCGGGATACTTTCGGATGTGTTTTCGCGGATTGGTGCCGTCCGGGCGCAGCCCCCACATCTCGGCGAGGCTGAACATTTTCGAGACCACCTCGAGGCAACGGTTTGCCTGATAGGGTATGTGGCGGAGGTCATGGTGGAACTTCGCAACATCGGCACGCGTGACGCCGGTGACAGTCAATTGCCCCAGCGCGGGCATGATGAAACGCCTGAGGTTGCGGCGATACTCTTTCGCCGTGCTCGCCTTCACGCGGATCGCGATGTGCTCCTTGTCGAAGCGTTCCGCCAGTTCTCTGACGGTGATCGCCTTGCGCCCCGCGTCCCGCTCGGCGGCAGGGTCTTGCCCGTTGCGTGCAGCGGCGACGATGGCGATGGCGCGGTTGCGCGCCTGGTCACAGGTCAGCACCGTGCTGGGTCCGAGGCTGATCCGGCGGGACCGGCGGCCTGCGCGGTATTGAACCACGTAGCCCCTGCGCCCACTCGGGAGCACCCGCAGGCCGAAGCCGGGGATCTCGCTGTCCCAGACGAAGTATTCGGCGGGCTGGGTTTCTGTCGCATCAACGAGGCGTTTGGTGATCCTGGGCATGGCAGCCTTTGGCGGTTCCTTCTCGGCTCTACAGTGCTGATGCGACGCAGATAGTGTAACCGGGGCAGATTTCCGGGCGGAGGGGGTTTTCAGCCGATCCCGGTCGTGATTCATCCTTTGCGTGACGCTACCACCGATTGATTCTCTTGAAGGCCTGTCGCTCGCGGAACTCCG
>NZ_JAOAOQ010000085.1 GCF_030398385.1 Aquibium sp. ELW1220
CCCCGTCAACCTCCAGCGCGTTCTACAAGTCCAGACCCACCCGCGGTGAAAGAGACGCCTCGACTGCCCGCGTACCATCGACCGGCGTCATCCGCGAAAGCGAACTCATGAATAAGACGGGTTAGCCCGGAGCCTCCCTCCGAGGCCGATGCCCTTAGAAATTGATGAGCGGCGTTTGGAGTAGCTCGGCGCCACCATCGGGTAATCTGCTCCCAAGCCCCACTTCGCTCGGTACTGGTCCGGGGTCAGGCCGTAGCTCGTCATCAGGTGACGCTTCAGCGACTTGAACTGCTTTCCGTCCTCGAGGCAGACGATGAAGTCGTCGTGCACTGAGTTGTTCGCGCTCGCTGTGGGCTTCTGCGCAAGCTTCTGATCGGCATCGACCGGAGTCGAGGGCGCGCTGAGGTCGGTGAGAGTCTCGTGCACATCCCTGATAGTCGCCGCCACCGTGTCGCGCGGTAAATGCTGGTTGCGTACGTAGGACGAGACAATCTGGGCAGTCAGGTCGAGCAGACGGGCGCTGCGGCGGTCCGATTGTCCCACGGTCGATTTCCCCCTTTGATAGCCGGCACGCATCTCAAATGGCTAGTCGATCTGCAGCTTGGTTGGAAGCAGTCATTTTGCCTTGTTGCCGGCTTTTCGGAGGCGGGACCGAATGGACCTGCGGCGGTGGTCCGATCGTTGAGAATCGCCGTGGAAAGCACGGGTGCGAATGCTGCGGTCGACGCTGATGGTCAGGAAGCCTTTGGATGACCCCGGACAGGCTCGGCGCCGGATTGGGCCTCGGCGCTCCACTCAAGCCCGTCGGGCTTAAGGTCCATGCTGACGTAAGCATCCAGACCGGCTGCGATTATATCCACGATGACAGAGTGTCAAATCGCGCCGAACCGTGACCCCCTTTTCGCTTCCAATATTGACCCCTGCGGTGGCTGTGACGCGGACATGCAAAGTGAACCGCCCTGAGTTTGCCGGAGGCCATTTCGTTTGAGTCACGCGGCCATGGCCGGTTCTTCCAGCAAATGAGCGCCGTCCCCCCAAGGATCGGGCAGAACTTAACGGCTGCGCTCATGCCGAGGGCGGGCAGATCGATCCCTTGATAGGCATTCACCGCGTTGGCCGCCATCAGCAGCAGCTTCGCGCCAGCGAGAATGACGACCAGGTCGAGAACTGCGAAGAGCCGCTCGCGCATCCGGTCGCCGATCCACCCTGCAATGACGTCGGGCTTGTCGTACTGCTCTCCATCGTACTGCACGGGCTAGCAGTGACGCCCATCATGCGGACTTTGGACAGTTTGCACGGCAGGGATCCGGACGCCGAAGATGCCACACCACCGCCTGGCCTCCAGGAGCCTGCAAGCCGTCCGTGAACTAGCTCCAGGTCGAGGAGGAGGACGGCGCCTCTCGCCCCCCACTACCACTCTTGGTCCGCGACGCTCGATCGGGTTGGGCGACGCGATGAAGGCACGCGCTTTCGATTGTCGATCGCCCCCCCGAGTTAGACACCCGACCTGGCTTGCAGGGTGTCCGGCATTCATCCGGCCGCTGGGTCCTTCCCGTTCGCCTTCTGGAAGTATCAAGATCTACCTGCGAACGGCGGTTGTGCCTTGCGCGGTCGAGGGCGACGATGGCCGCAAGGATGATGAAGGAAGGGAGGCCACAATGGCAGGACGCCGAAAGCAGGACCGCAAGGAGCGGCTTCGAAAGCAACGGGAGTACCAGCGGGAATACAACAAGCGCATCGCAGCAGCCCGCGCGCCGGACCGTGACGAGATAGCGCGCGACCTGCTGCACTACGCCATCACGGAGAACCTCAGAATGGGACGCGAGAACGAACTCTGGACCCTTGCCGATTCCATCATCGAGCGGCTGGTCGCGCGTGGGTATGATCGCCGGGCCACAGAAATGACGTTCTCCGCGATCGTAGACCGCTACGGAGCTGGCTGGACCTTCCAGCGGAGGCTTCGTCACGGCGGCCAACCCGCTCAGGATTTAGAAGGCGACGCCGATCGCGGCCGCTGAGGCAGCGAGCCGGCCCTCAGCGCGTCTCACGCCGAAGCCAGTCGGCCGCGTCACCCCATGAGCATTCCAGCCCCCGGCTGAGGATTTCCGTTCGGTGCATAGATCGAGGCGATTAGGATGCCGGCGACCGCTGCCTCGATGTATCGGGCCTGGCCAAGTTCGCCTACAAGCTTGCCTGGCTGGTCCGCCTCAGGAGGCACGCAGCCACGTTGCACAAATCCAGCGCGCCGATCGTGCTCGCCGGCGACTACAACGTCGCGCCGACCGATCGCGACATCTACCCGACCTCATCCTGGGACGAAGATGCGCTCATCCACCCGGAGAGCCGCGCGGCCTACCGCAAACTCGTCGGCCGCAGTTGGATCGATGCGCTGCGCCATCTCCACCAACGCGAGCGCCTGTACACCTTCTGGCACTACGGGCGCATGCGCTGGCAGCGCGATGCAGGCCTGAGGCTCGACCATCTCCTGCTCAGCCGCAACCTCGCGGACAGGCTCTTCGACGCCGGCGTCGACCGAGAGGTGCGCGGGCGTGAAGGCGCCAGCGGTCACGCCCCGGCCTGGATCAGGCTGAGGGACGCCTGAGCGATCACGCGTGACCTCATATGCGTGCCTCCTCACAGGACGCCGACGTGGGTGGTGCCTGGGTTGCAGCCCTCTTCGGCCGTCGCTCCCGCTTGTCGCCGAACCGGTCGCCGCTTTTCCGCGCGGCTCAATGTGGCGGTTCCTTCTGCTCTACAAATGGGAGCAGCCTTGTCGGATGCGGCCCGAGATGTCCGGCGATGATGGGGTATCCGAAAATGACCATTTCGAACAAAGAAGGCCCGCCCGACTGGTGGATCACGCCATGGTCTCATCTTTTGCGTGCGTCCGCTTTCGGCACATAGAGCGGTTGGTGACCAGGCGGGCAGCGCGGGCTTCCGCCTTAGAGAGGCGAGATGTGGTTGAAGTGCTGACGAAGCGCGGCGACGTGCTCCCGCGGGATTTAGCCTGAATGCGTGACGCCATGCTCTTCGGAGATGCCCCGAAAGACGCCGACAGAGCCCGACGTCCGATCCCGTGTCGTCTTCCCGTTCGTCCTGCCGGCTGGTGACCAGGACGCCTAGTTGCCCACGAACTCCGCAAGCGGAAGGTCCTTTGGGCCGTCCTGAACCGGGAAGGCTGAGCGTCGGCAGCGGAGAGGAGCGCAGGTACAGTCGGTTGACGCGATTCGCCTTTCTGCCTCATTGCTCTCTTCGGAAAGGAACATCGTCAGCCTGCGTGCCGGCGCCGATCAGCGCATCTCTCGTTTCGCTGCCGGAAACCCTCTCCCCGGAGCCGAACGTGTGCACGAGGCGGTAGGCCCGTCCGACCTGCCGATCGGCCGCGCGATACTCCGGCTCGCGCAAGGAGCCCGTACGTTTTGCGGCGAGGTCGAGCGCACCGATCTCCGCCCGCATCGCCTCTGCTTCGAGCGCGAAGACTGTCGCCGGTTGTTCCCTTTTCGCCATTGCCGCCTTCGTCATCGCCTCGAGTTCGAGCGGCGTGGCGTCTGGCGCCTTGCCGCTACGGACGCCCGCTTGCGCCCCCACTCTAAGGGTTGGTGAAAGCCCGGCATTCGTCCCATGCTCTGCGAAGCCAACGGGACGCGCGCCCTACGGTGGAAGATCGGGCCGCCGAGGATGAGGTTTTCGACAGGGCGTCCTCGCAATGCCGGCCTCGGAGGGTCCAAGGCTCCGAACGTACCGGGTCGGGGATGAATGGCCTTGCAAAGAGCGGCTGGCTATCCGTTGGCGCAGGGAGCGACCGATGCACATGGAAGATGTTCTGGCGGCGAGTATTGACAGGAACAGGTCTCAGCCGATCGCCAGCCTGGCCGCGATGGTGAACGTTCGCGCGCTTTCACCACCGGAATCGGTCTCGGCTCGCCAAGGCAGACATTCCGGCTGGCCCTCGGGCTTCCATCGCCCGAGGAACAGTTCAATGAGGCTAAGCTACGTAACGTCTCGCTTGATGATAGTTACAGCCACCGCCGCCGTGAGCGCTCCCAGCTTCCCTTGCCGAAAGACGACGGGCTTCACGTATATCTTTTTCAATTCACTTACCTTTCCCGATATTTAGGTTAACTAGTGAACGCCACATCTTCTGATGCCAGCGCATCATGCCCGATGCTTCAGGTGAGTCAAGGATTCTACAGCGGATAAATTCGGAAGGAACCATGGATGCTGGGCGACCCTTCGGTGGCGTCGGGGACGGACATCGCCGTCCTGTCCCGCGCTGGCCGGACTGGCCGCCCTGTTGCGCCGGCAGGGTTGCTGAAGGATCCGTCAGCTCGGGTCGTCAGAGATTCCCAACGTTCTCCGCGTGACGGCCGCATGGTTTCGAGAAGCGCTACGGGCATGGGTCCGAGACCCGGCCCTTTCCTTCGTGCCGGGCACGTCACGACGATGCCCTTGCGGCCGGGAGCCTAATCGGGGCAGGGTGGCCGGCTGGACGTCTCGAGCCGAGGAGTCGGGGATCTGCCACCGGTTGGCCGCTGACGCCGGCGTTGTCGGCTTGAAGCGCCCGGCTCATCCGGGTCGCCAGTCAGCCACCCAAGGCTGACGGGGGACGAGCAACCGGGCTTTCACGGCCGCGGCCTCGATCCGGCGAACCCCCTAACCGGCCTACGGGCCCTACTTGGGCGCGGATCGGCCGCCACCACCATTCATTTTCCAGGTACCATCCGATCGTGCGTTCCAGCCCTGTCTCGAACGTCTCCTGCGGCTCCCAGCCAAGATCCCGCTCGATCTTCGACGGATCGATGGCGTAGCGTCTATCATGACCGGGCCTGTCGGCGACGAAGCGGATAAGTTCCCGGTAGCTCGCGCCGGAGGCGCGTGGCCGTCGCCGGTCGAGGATATTGCAGACGCCCTCGACGACCTGCAGGTTGGTACGCTCGGACCTGCCGCCAATGTTGTAGCTCTCACCCGGTGCTCCCCGCGTCGCCACGAGCGCCAAGGCGCGGGCGTGATCTTCCACGAACAGCCAGTCGCGCACGTTCTCCCCGCTCCCGTACACCGGCAGGTCGTGTTCCTCGAGCGCGTTTAGGATGACGAGAGGGATGAGCTTTTCAGGATAGTGGTAGGGGCCGTAATTGTTGGAACTGTTGGACAGAACGACAGGCAGCCCGTAGGTCCTGTGCCACGCACGGATGAGATGGTCCGATGCGGCTTTCGATGCTGCATATGGCGACGATGGCGCGTAAGGCGTCTCTTCCGTGAAGACGCCGCTGTCGAAAGGTAGGTCGCCGAAAACTTCGTCGGTAGAGACATGGTGGAAACGGAAACCCTCTCGCGCTGCGTGTGGCAGCTCCCGCCAATACTCCAGTGCGGCCTCCAGTAGCCGGAAGGTGCCGACGACGTTCGTTTCGATAAAGGCGGCAGGCCCGTCGATCGAGCGGTCGACGTGGCTTTCGGCCGCCAGATGTATCACCGCACCGATATTGCCCGTGCGAAGCAACTCCAGTACCGAATCGGCTTCGCAGATGTCGCCTTGCACGAACCTGTGGTTCGGGAGGCTGTCGATCTCGCGCAGCGACGCAAGGTTCCCGGCGTAGGTGAGCTTGTCGAGGTTGACCACGTTGTTCGAAGGGTCACGAGCGAGCAGTCGGCACACAGCCGACCCGATGAAACCGGCGCCGCCGGTGACGAGGAAATTCATTCTGCCCACCTGATGCTCGCAGCGGCACTGAACAAGTCGAGCCGCGAAGGTCGGCGCCCATATACAGGAATCGCCGTCCTGCGAGAAAGCCGATGGGCGCCGGCGGTTCCTGCGAGAATTCCTCCCCGGCCCCGTGCAGCGGATTGCCTTGGACAGCACCGCCGACGTAACGACAGGTCGTGCTCGTTTCCAGGCTTTGATTCGGTCGCAGTCAGCGGCGCTCGAGCTCCCGCACCCGGCGGCGCAGGTAGGCCGCATACTCATTGTTGCCAAGCCGATCAGCTCGTTCGTACGCCTTGGAAGGCCTTAGCCATCCAAGCTCGACGCCGATCTCCTCCGGACATGCGATCTTGATCCCTTGCCGGCGCTCGATCGTCCTTACGAACGAGGATGCATCGTGAAGGCTGTCGGGTGTGCCCGTGTCGAGCCAGGCGAAACCGCGTCCCAGCTGGTGAACGTGGAGGGACTTGCGCTCCAGGTAGTGGTTGTTGACCGCTGTGATCTCCAGCTCACCGCGATGTGACGGCAAAATCGATGCGGCGATCTCGAGGACGTCGTTGTCGTAGAAGTAAAGCCCTGTAACGGCCCAGTTCGATTTCGGATTTGCCGGCTTTTCCTCGATGGACAACGCCTTGCCATCGCCATCGAATTCGACAACTCCGTAACGCTGGGGGTGCTCAACATGGTAGGCGAAGACGGACGCACCTGTCTCGCGTGCCGCCGCGGCCTGGCAGATGGCGGAAAGACCTTCACCGAAGTAGATGTTGTCGCCAAGGATCATGGTCACGCGATCCCTTCCCACGAAGTCGCGGCCGATGATGAACGCTTCAGCAAGCCCGTTTGGATGTGGCTGTACTGCGTAGGAGAGGTTGACCCCGAAGTCCGAACCGTCGCTCAGCAGCTGCTGGAAGGCAGGCAGGTCGCGGGGGGTCGAAATCACGAGGATGTCCCTAATCCCGGCGAGCATCAGGACGCTAAGGGGATAGTAGATCATCGGCTTGTCGTACACGGGGAGGATCTGCTTCGACACGGCGAGGGTCAGCGGGTAGAGCCGCGTTCCGCTGCCACCCGCAAGGATGATCCCCTTGATCGCCATGTCCGCCCGCCTCGAATTGCCAGTCGCCGCCCACGAACGCCGCGAAGAGACGTCATCGGGCGCCAACGCCGACGCAATAGCAGAATTTCATCACGCTATGCCAGGTAATTGGACCTGCTGGTCCGGCACTGGTCAGCCGCGCCTACGAGGCGAAGCGCCGCCCGCAGGGCGATCTAAGCCGGACTGGCTCGCGGCAGGTCGGCGGGGGATGCCGGTCGTTCTTCATCACGTCGCTCGACACGGCCGCCTGGATGCCGGTGAGTTCGCGGGCCGGAAAAGATTGCATGCAGCGACGACAAATCCCGTTGGGCTGCGGGATCATTTGAAGATCCCTTTCGCTTCCTGCTCGGTCCACCACGCCCCGTCCTTCTTTCCCGCATATTGAAGGCGCTTGTTGGTGAACTGCCCCTGAGTGCAGATGCCGCGATAGTCCTCGACCCGCGCTCCGGAGCTCGACCTGACGACTGTCTCCACCACCGTAGGACCCGTCATGTGGTAGATCGAGGTGAGCGTTCCCTCCTCGATGTTGACCCGGATCGCGTCCGCGATCCGGGCGAGAAGGGGGTGTCCCGGGCGCGGCGGCCAGGAAATAGTTCGTGATCTCGTCCCTGGTGACCCGGAGGAAGACCTCGGTGGTGTCAGCATCAAGATAGTCCACCGGCGGGCGGACGAAGTTGGAATCGTAACCGGGGCAGATTTCCGGGCGGAGGGGGTTTTCAGCCGATCCCGGTCGTGATTCATCCTTTGCGTGACGCTACCACCGATTGATTCTCTTGAAGGCCTGTCGCTCGCGGAACTCC
>NZ_JAOAOQ010000086.1 GCF_030398385.1 Aquibium sp. ELW1220
CGACCGGCCGCCGAAGCAGAGAAGGGACCCGATCGGGCCCCTTCTCTGCTTCGGCGCACCCTCTCGCAAGTGGCCTGCTTTTACTCCGCCGCAGTGGCCTAGAATTGCTCCGCCGTTGACATTTGGGTCTGCTCGCTGCATCACGTCCCATTAAGAAGGCCTCCGATCAATTGCGCCATGAGCGGGCTGTTGATATCGTCGCACATCTTGTTATGTGGCGCCGTGACGTTGAAGAAATGGACGCGCCCTGACGTCAGTGCTGCAAGCCGTTCCTGCAAATCTGATCGTTCATTATCTGACGCACAGACGAAAGCAATCACAGCATTCAGCCGCGAACAACCAGTCCACCCCGCCATCATTGCTGGCGCTTGCCGCATTATCTGCAGTATCAGATCCACGTCTTTGATCTCTGCCGCCGATGACAAGAGGCCCTCGCGCTTGGCCGCGAGCAGAATTGCCCCCTTGAGGGAATCTTCGGTCAGACCTTCGACTGCAATACCCAGAGCTTCGGCCTGATTGGTGAGCAGTTTCTCCTCATCGTGGGGCTCGGCGCTAGAAAAGTCATCACCGCTGAACCCTGAATCCAAAAGGATGCCGACTTCGAGGCTTTCGCCCTGCGCTTCTAGCTGGGCGGCCATCTCCTGCAGCACCATCCCACCGAATGACCAGCCCAGAAGTCGATAGGGCCCGATAGGCTGCACGCTCCGCATCGCCTGAACATAGCAGTTCGCCATCTCGCGGATTGAGGAATGTCCGGCACTGGGGTCTGACAGGGCCTTTGCCTGCATGCCGTAGACCGGAATGTCATCGCCAAGCAGTCGCGCAATATGGGTGAAGACTGTTGAAGATCCGCCCGCCGGATGGATGCAGAACAAGGGTCGCTCGGAGCCATGCGCTCGGAGCCGCAGCAGCGGGTCGTACTTCATCTTCTCGGTACCGGCTGTTGCGAGGTCGCGGGCGAGAGCGCGGGGGGTCGGATGCGCAAACACGGACCGCAGCGGCAGTTCCACGCCGCGCTCCGCACGGACCCGCGCCACAAGCCGCATGGCAAGCAGCGAGTGGCCCCCGAGCGCAAAGAAGCTGTCCGTCACCGATACGCGACCCGCTCCGGTCAGCTCGGCGAAGAGCCGGCAGAGAAGGGCCTCCTCCGGCGTCATGGGGGCTTCGTAGTGAGCGGTTCCCGTCATCTCCGGGGCCGGCAAGGCGCGGCGGTCCAGCTTGCCGCTCGGGCTGAGCGGCAGCGCCTCGAGCACAACGAAGCCGGCAGGCACCATGTAATCGGGCAGGCTTGCCGAGAGGCCGGTGCGCAAAGCCCCCGCATCGAGCGCGGCAGTACCCGCGGCACTGCCCGCGGCTGGCGTTACATAGCCGACCAGCCGCGCCTCGCCTGCGATCTCGCGCAGCACGACAGCCGCCTGGCCGACGCCGTCGAGGCGCACCAGTGCCGCCTCGATCTCGCCCGGCTCGATGCGGAAACCCCGCAGCTTGACCTGGTCGTCAGCCCGGCCGCCGAACTCCAGACCGCCGTCGGCGCGCCAGCGACCAAGATCCCCCGTCCGGTACATCCGCGATCCCGGCGCGCCGAACGGGCAGGCCACAAAACGCTCCGCCGTCAGGTCGGGCCGCCCGACATAGCCCCGAGCAAGACCGGCTCCGGCAATGTACATCTCGCCCCAGACCCCAACAGGGACAGGCTGCAAGGACGCCGAGAGAACGTGGATCTGAGTGTTCCAGATCGGAGAGCCGATCGGAGGACTGCCGAGGCTGTCGCGAACAGCGTCGAGTGGGGCAGTCAGCGTGGCGCAGACCGTCGTCTCGGTCGGGCCATAGGCATTGATGAAGCGCCGGCCCGGCGCAAAACGCGCCACCACGTCACCGGTACAAGCCTCGCCTGCAACAACCAGGGTTCGAAGGGTAGACAAGGCCGGGGCCGGCAGCAGCTGGACCAGGGCCGGCGGCAGGGTCGCATGGGTGATTGCCTGTTCAGTGATCAGGCCGGTTAGCGCTTCAGGTGAATGGCGTGTTGCGGCCGCTGGCAGCAGCAAGGCACCGCCGCTTCCCAGTGTAACCAGAACTTCCGAGATCGCAGCATCGAAGGATTGTGCCGCGAATTGCAAGACGCGATCGCCGGGGCTGACGTCGAAGCCCCGCTGCTGAGCAGCGATCAGGTTGATCACGCCGCCTTGTGTATTGCCCACGCCCTTTGGCCGTCCGGTGGAGCCTGAGGTATAGATCACATAGGCGAGATGGTCCGGGCGCAGCGGCTGGTGGCGCTCGGCATTGGTGATCCGGTCGGTGCTGTGGCGGTCGAGCGTTGCCGCGAAGCTCGCATCATCAAGGCAGAGGATCTGGGAGGGCCGGTGGGCGGCACCGGCTGATGCGCCGGTCCAGGCATCGTACCGCGCCTCCAGCCCGAGCTGTTCCAACACATCGCTTGTGCCGAGCAGCACATTGGCGCGGCTGTCTTCGAGCATGAAGCGCAGGCGGTCCCGGGGATAGTCGGGATCGAGCGGCAGATACGCCCCGCCAGCCTTGAGCACGGCGATCAGCGCCACCACCATCTCGAAGCTGCGCGGCAGCGCGATCGCCACCACGGCGTCGGGACCAACCCCACGTCCGATCAGCTCACGCGCCAGGGCGTTGCTGCGCGCCTCGAGCTCGGCGTAGCTCAGGGAGGCATCGCCGAACACGACAGCCGCAGCAGACCCACGCTCAGCGGCGCGGTCGGAGAGAAGGTCGGGCAGCAGGGCGCCCGGCACGTCACGCTCCGTCGCGTTGAACCCGGAAACAAGCGCCACATCCGAAGGCGGCGTCAGCGACAGCGAGGCCAGCGGGGCCTCGAACCCCGTCTGCAGGGCCGCGAACTGTGCGAGCACATGCAGCAGCCGCTGCAGCACGGCCTCAGCCATCGCCTCGTCAAGCCGCGTGCGGTCATAGGTCAGCCGCAGGCTGAGCTCATCCTCGCCGGAGCCCTGCAGCGCCAGCGGGTATTGCGTTGCATCGAAGGCAGAAACTACTGTCGCCTGCAGCGCTCCGGGCCCTGCCGGCGCAGGCGCGCGCTGCGGGTAGTTCTCGAACACATACATCGCCTCGAAGAGGCCCCGCCCCGCCTCCCCGCCGGGCACCAGGCGCTGCACATCGCTCAGTGCCAGCTGCTCATTACTGGCCTGCTCGGCCTGGTCCTGCTGCAGGGCCCGCAGCCAATCGCCCAAGGCCGCAGTGCCGTCCACCACGGCAAAGACCGGCAACGTGTTGATGTAGAGGCCGACACCAAGGTCCTCGCGCGGATCGCTGCCGCTCCGCCCGGAGCGCGTGCTGCCGATCACCACCTGGTCCCGGCCTGCCAACTGCGCAACGACCAGCAGGTAGGCCCCCTGCAGCAGGATCGCCGGCGTGACGCCGATCCGCCGGGCGAGGCTACGCAGATCAGCGCTCAGCGCCTCGGGGACCTGGTGGCCCAGCGCGCCAAACCCCTGCTCTGGAGTGGCTGGAGGCGGCAGATCCAGCGTACAGGGCCCCTCGCAGGCCGCCAGGTAGGAGCCCCAATAGGCCCGCGCGGCGTCAAGCGGCCGAAGCGCGATCTCCTCAGCCCGTTCCCACCAGGCCAGATTGGCTTCGAGCCCCTGGCCCGCATAATGATCCGTCAAATCCTTGAGCAGGACCGCCAGCGACCAGCCGTCCATCACCACGTGATGGTTTGACAGCACTAGCCAGGGGGCTGCGGCCCCACGCAGGATCAGACGGCCCCGGATGAGAGGCGCGGCAGAAAGATCGAACCCTTCGCGCCGATCCGCCTCAAGCACCTCGTCAAGCCCGATTGCGCTCAAGTCCTCGACGACCCGAAAGTCGACGAAGGCCGCCTCGCGGATAACGCCGTAGCCCCGGCCCTGCACCAGGTCCGGCAGGCTCAGGCGCAGGATCTCGTGCCGCCGCGCCATCGCGGCCCAACTGGCCGCCAGACGAGTTGGCACGACCTCGCCGCCGAGCTCCAGAACGATCTGCACATGATAGGGATCCATCGCGCCTGTCGGCAGGGCGAGGCTCTCGAACACCAGGCCCTGCTGCAGAGGGGTCAGCGGCACCAGCCGCTCCATCTGAGGACACTGCGCCTCCAGCAGGACCAGCTCGGCCGCCGTCACCCGATCCCGGGTGCCCGTGCTCAGATCCGCCAGGCTCCAGCGCTGGGCCAGGGGCCGCTCATGGCAATGCACGGCAAGTGCGTCCAGCGCCTGCTCGAAATAGCTGGCGACCCGGACAATCTCCGCCTCGGACACCCGGTGACGCGGATAGGTCCAGCTGACTTGCAAGCCCCCCGCGGCATCCAGCACCGCATTGACATCGATAGGATGCTGACGCCGCTGATCGGCATCCTGTTCCAGTCCACCCAGCCCGCCCTCACCGAGCTGCCAGCCGTGTTCGAGCGCGTGTTCGAAGCGGCCGAGGTAGTTGAACAGGATCGGCGCCTGCGATCCGCCGCGCAGCAGCGGAGCTGTCTCGGCATTCAGGCTTTGGAGCAGACCGTAGCCCAGGCCCTTGTCGGGAACCCCACGCAGAGCCTCCTTGCTCCGCTTCAGCGCCTGACCGGCGGCTTCGCCCCCGCCGAAGGCCTCGGCCAGGTCGAGATCGCCCAGATCGAGCCGCACCGGATAGAGGCTGGTGAACCAGCCGACCGTGCGCGTCAGATCGAGGCCGCTCTCTCCCGGCTCGCGGCCATGGCCCTCGAGGTCGATGACCACGGTTGAGCCGGCCTTGCCTGCCGCCTCGCTCCAGCGGCGCAGCGCCAGACCAAGAGCCGCGATCAGAAGATCGTTGATTCCGGCGCGATAGACCGCTGGCGCTTGCAGCACCATGCGGGTGCGTGCCGCATCGAGCGCATGGCTGTAGTGCGCAGCCTGGCCGAGCGTGTCGGGAGCGTCATCCGGGGCGGCGGCCAGCGGCAGGCTGTTCCCGGCGCGGCCCTGGTCCTGCCAGTAGGCGAGTTCGGCGACCCGCCCTGGCCGCTGCGATTCGGCGGTCAGATAGCCCATCCAGTCCTGCAGCCCGTGCCCAAGGGGGGGCAAGGTCTCACCAGCGCACAGCAGCGCCAGCTCTTCCAGAAGGATCCGCCAGGACACGCCATCCACCGCCAGATGGTGCACGACCAGCAGCAGCTCACGGCGCGCCGCAATCCAGACGCCGACGACCATCCGGCCCTGAGACGGGGCCAGGTGCTTGGACGCCGCTGAGAGGCCCGCTGACACTTCAGCTTCCGACAGCGAAGTCGCCAGGACGTCGAGACAGAACTGCGGCGCTGCGGCGACCGACAAGATCTCCAGCCCGCCGGCAGCGGTTCGGCAGAGGCGCAGCGCGCCATGCCGGGTGATCAGGTAACGCAGCGCCGCCTCGATCGCTTCGGGCCCAATCTCGGCGGGCGGGGTTAGCCGAACCGCCTGATGGAAGCGATCGATGCTCCCACCGTGCTGCAAAAACCACTGCGCAACGGCGGTTGGCCGCAACGGGCCGACCTCGGGCAGGCGGACCAGTTCCGCCCCGGCCTTGGTTGCCACGGCAGCCAGCCGACGCGGATCAGGATGGCGAAACACATCGCGCACCGCAAAGTGCAGGCCCGCTCGCCGGGCATGGCTCACCAACCGGATCGCCGTGATGCTGTCGCCACCAAGCGCGAAAAAGCTGTCGGTGACGGAGACGCGGGCAGCCCCGGTCAGCTCGGCGAAGAGCCGGCAGAGAAGGGCCTCCTCCGGCGTCGTGGGGGCTTCGTAGTGAGCGGTTCCCGTCATCTCCGGGGCCGGCAAGGCCCGGCGGTCCAGCTTGCCGCTCGGGCTGAGCGGCAGAGCCTCGAGCACAACGAAGGCGGCAGGCACCATGTAATCGGGCAGGCTTGCCGAGAGCCCGGTGCGCAAAACCTCCGCATCGAGCGCGGCAGCACCCGCGGTACTGCCTGCGGCAGGCGTCACATACCCGACCAGCCGCGCCTCGCCCGCGATCTCGCGCAGCACGACAGCCGCCTGGCCGACGCCGTCGAGGCGCACCAGTGCCGCCTCGATCTCGCCCGGCTCGATGCGGAAACCCCGCAGCTTGACTTGGTCGTCAGCCCGGCCGCCGAACTCCAGAACGCCGTCGGCACGCCAGCGACCAAGATCCCCCGTCCGGTACATCCGCGATCCCGGCGCGCCGAACGGGCAGGCCACAAAACGCTCCGCCGTCAGGTCGGGCCGCCCGACATAGCCCCGAGCAAGACCGGCTCCGGCAATGTACATCTCGCCCCAGACCCCAACAGGGACAGGCTGCAAGGACGCCGAGAGAACGTGGATCTGAGTGTTCCAGATCGGAGAGCCGATCGGAGGACTGCCGAGACTGTCGCGAACAGCGTCGAGTGGGGCAGTCAGCGTGGCGCAGACCGTCGTCTCGGTCGGGCCATAGGCATTGATGAAGCGCCGGCCCTGCGCAAAACGCGCCACCACGTCACCGGCACAAGCCTCGCCTGCAACAACCAGGGTTCGAAGGGTAGACAAGGCCGGGGCCGGCAGCAGCTGGACCAGGGCCGGCGGCAGGGTCGCATGGGTGATTGCCTGTTCAGTGATCAGGCCGGTTAGCGCTTCAGGTGAATGGCGCGTTGCGGCCTCTGGCAGCAGCAAGGCGCCGCCGCTTCCCAGTGTAACCAGAACTTCCGAGATCGCAGCATCGAAGGATTGTGCCGCGAATTGCAAGACGCGATCGCCGGGGCTGACGTCGAAGCCCCGCTGCTGAGCAGCGATCAGGTTGATCACGCCGCCTTGTGTATTGCCCACGCCCTTTGGCCGTCCGGTGGAGCCTGAGGTGTAGATGACATAGGCGAGATGGTCCGGGCGCAGCGGCTGGTGGCGCTCGGCATCGGTGATCCGGTCGGTGCTGTGGCGGTCGAGCGTTGCCGCGAAGCTCGCATCATCCAGGCAGAGGATCTGGGAGGGCCGGTGGGCGGCACCGGCTGATGCGCCGGTCCAGGCATCGTACCGCGCCTCCAGCCCGAGTTGTTCCAGCACATCGCTTGTGCCGAGCAGCACATTGGCGCGGCTGTCGGCCAGCATGAAGCGCAGGCGGTCCCGGGGATAGTCGGGATCGAGCGGCAGATACGCCCCGCCA
>NZ_JAOAOQ010000087.1 GCF_030398385.1 Aquibium sp. ELW1220
TGGCAAACCCTCGATAAGGCGATCGAGCCCATGACCCTTGACCTCGCCGCTTGATCAAGCGCAAATCATCCCGCTCGGAGGACGTCGCCAGAGAATTTCCACCACATACGAGACACAACCCAGGGCCTTTTGGCGTAGCCGGTGGCGAGCAGGAAGGCAGTGGACCACGCGAAGGCGTCGAACGTTCCGCCCTTGCGTCGCGCAAGACGCGGACGCCATGTCTGCGGCGTTTCCGCAAGCCCGGTCGAGATGCGGTTGTAGTTCGCGACCAGCGTCTGAACCGCGAGCGCCCCGGTCGTGCCTTCGAGCGCCATCATCGCCTGCTCGCCCGCAATCAAGCCAATCCAGTGGCGCGGGTCGATGAAGCGCGGTCCAATGATGAGGGCCGTCAGATAGCCGTCGAGCCCGGACATGCTGAAGACCGGCGGATGCGGTCGCCGCTTGCGCAGGAACGCCTCGAAGGCCGCATCGTCCAGCATCGGGCGCGACGGCGGAAGCGGGGAAGCCGCGGCGGGCGCAGCGACAACAGGCCCTTTGGGCGAACGTGCGATCATGCCGCCATCATCCCTGCCTGGCCCCGCTTTTCGCGGCTTGCTTTCCAGTTCCACGGGAGAAGCTGGTCGAGCCGATTGACCGGCACGGCGCCTGAGACAATCTGCTCCAGCACATCGGCGAGCCATGTCTCGGGATCGACACCGTTGAGCTTTGCCGAATTGACCAGCGATGCCAGCACAGCCCATGTCTCGCCGCCGCGGGCCGATCCGGCAAAGAGGCTGTTCTTCCTTGTCAGGCAGACCGGCTTGATCGAGCGCTCCACGATGTTGCTGTCGACTTCGATCCGGCCGTCGTCGAGGAAGGCTGTCAGTCCCGGCCAGTGCGCCAGTGCGTAGATGACGGCCTTGCCGAGTGACGACTTGGCCGAGACCTCATCGATCAGCGTCTCGAGCCGCGCCTTCAGGGCCGCCATCACAGCAGCGCTGTCGGCCTTGCGCGCCGACAGGCGTTGCTAGAACGGCCCTGGCGATGGCAGCGGCGCTTTCTTCGTCGAGCCGGGAATCCGATCGCACTTCATGCCGAACCGCGCCAAGGCGGCTCGCAGGTGAGCGGGCGATCCTGTCAACCCGGAAAAACCATGTGGCGCTGATCCCGCTTACTATCTGCCTGCGCCGCGATCCGCTGGCGCGAAGGCCTTACTAGCGGCTGGCACGCAGGATGGCGTCGGGCTGTTCAGCCGGGGCTGACGATACGCAGCCGGACAGGTGGTCGACAAGCCAGAACGGCCTCACCCCGTCATGCGGATGAAAGACCGGCGGCCATGCCGAGGGATCGAGCGCGCCGCCGTCGGATCGTTCCGGGAAGGCCATGTCCAGCTCGTCTCTCGCCGCCGCGGCCAAGGGCATGCGGCGGATCCAGTCGAAAGGCGCAACTTGCGGACAGGTCCAGGTCTGCGCGGTGAGACGGGGCACGAGCCAGTGCATCCCCGCGCGCAGCGACTGACTTTCCGCACCCTCGTAGCGCCACAGGTCGCAGCCCACCGTCTTCGCTAGCCGCACCAGGTTGACCCAGCTCTGCAGGTTGAAGCTCGTGTAATGGGCGGACCGGTTGCGCTTCAGCTCCTCCTCCTGGCTCCCGTCGGGCGAAAACTGCGTGAGGATGCGCGCCTTCGATGCGCGCAGGGTGGCGGACAGCGTGCGCAGGTCGCCGAGATAGGCGGCGATGGCGCCCACCTGGAGATCGAAGCACGTGCCGTGATTGTTCCGGGCGGCGCGCTCGGCAGCACCCTGCGAACCCGCGCATATCCAGTCGAGATAGGCGGCGAGCCAAGTGCGGAACTGGTCCTCCGTCGCCGTGTCGAGCGCTTCCGACTTTCGCAGGAGCCGCACCGCGTCGAGGAAAAAATAGAGGTCCTTCATCTCGATGAGGCCGTAGCCGCCGGCATACTTGGCATTCGGCTCCGGCCGCCACTGTGCATAAGTCAGGTGTGGGTTCATCCGCGTCCGTGGATCGATGAACCAGCAGCGCAGCATGGCCGTCGCATGCTCGGCGAACCGCCGTTCTCCCGTGACCCGCCATGTCAACGCGCACACGGTCGCATCGTCGAAGAGGCGTTGCAGCCGCGTGCGGTCATACCGTTCGCAGTGCTGGGAATAGAGTTCGGTTCCCGGGATCCGCTCACCGTCGCGCCGGATTAAGGGGAGGCCGTCCGCGGTTGCCGGATTGGGCCACCAGAAGGGGGCCGGATGCCAGTAGTCGTGGGGATCGCCGCTCGGGGGGAGGGTGGTCTTCTCCACAACCGTCTGGAGGCCGCGCTGCAGCGCCGCCTCGCCCGCCTCGAGCAGAGCGTCGCGCCATTTCGCTGCCAGTGAGCCGGTGGGGGTGACGACGAGGCGCGCAAAAGCTGTTTCGTCATAGGCGGCAAGACGATCCGGGTCCCAGTGCCGCGCCAGCACGTCCCGGTCGAGGTCGTCGAGCGTCGCGACTATCGCTTCGTTGCGCGCCAATTCGCGGCCCGTCTGGCTCGACTTCAGCGGCGCCTCCAGGTGCGAACGACCCGACGGCAGCCGGGCCACCCAGCCGGCCGAGCCGAACTCGGCGCCGCGCGTCGTGCGCTCGGGTCGTGGGACATCCCACACGTCGTCGCCCGCGAGGTCCCAGTCGCCGGGAATGCCGAGCTTCCAAAACAGCGATACCTTCGGGCGCCGCCCGTAGGGGTAGGCTTCGTCGAAGCTTTCCTCGGCATCGAATCGGAAGATCACCTGCGGCTCCTCCGTCGCCAGGGGGCCGAGATCGGCAGTCGTCGCCTGGGAGGTGTCGGAAAGCCGCGCCATCGGCACCTGGAAGTATTTCAGGTAGGGACGCGACGTCACGTCGGCGACTAGCCTGTCCCATGCCAGCTGCGACAGGAAGCAGTTGCCGTCCCATGGGAGAACCCATTTCGCCCGGTTGCGCCCGTCGTTCAGGGCCGCGTTGCGCGCGCCGTTGTTGTTGATCACGTAGTTGACCTTGTGGCGCCGCAGGCGTGCTTCAAAGCGCATCCGCATCCGCTCCGAGCAGTCCATCGGCGCCAGCCAGAAGGCGGGGTCGCTGAAGCCCGAGAAGTCCCAGTCCTGCCTGGCATAGTCGTCGCGGTCGAAGCGGATGTGCAGATAGGTTTGCCCGGCTTGGTCGAGCAGGTCGAGGATCGACGCCTCCGTCTCCGGGTCCACGATTCGGTTCACGACCCAGCGCTTCTCGCACTTGGCGAAGGTCGGTTCGTTGTCGAGGATGAAACGCACATTGCGCAGCGACTGGCCCTGTTCGTGTCGCGGATGAAGATCGTTGCCGATGATCCGGTAGAGCACGAACGTGTCGGGCACGTCTTCCAGGCCACGGGCCGCGTATTCGGCGCTCAGCGCGGCGATGTCGGGTTTCATGGCGGGGAGGCGCTCCGGCTTCGGCCGCTCCCACGCGCGGTCGGCCTCGACTCGAAGCATTTTCGGCGCCAGCACGTCGAGACCGCCGATGCGGTCAGCCAACAGGCCCGGCCGAGAAAGGTCGACGAGCGTCCCGACGCCCCATTTCCGCCACAGGAGCTGAAAGCGTTCGCGGAAACGTGCGAGACCCGCCGCCCCCTGGCAGTTCTCGGGCACGAAATACTCCACCACGTATCCCCGGCGGCGGAAGCCGGCATGGTCCGGCCAGTCGGTAAAGCAGACGGGCAGGAAGCCCGGCGTCTCGCGCTGCTGCCGCGCGAGATGGTCCAGCGCGATCCGGATGCCCTGCGCGTCAAGGCCGAAGAGCGCCACGACGGTCACGGCCGCCGCCGAGCGGTCCGGGACGAACCAGCCGGGGCGCGGCCGCAAAGCGTCGGGCGCTTCGCCGAAGGCCGACCATGCCGCCGGCGGAAGGGCGCGCAGCGCGATGGGCAGCGGTGTTCCCTGGGGAAGGAGGGTGACCCGCCGCGCGGCTCGGCCCGCACCGTCATGGGCGTCGAGTACGCCGAGCATAGCGTCGAGGATCCGGTAGTGGGCGATCTGCTTCTCCGAAAGGAGCAGCGACGGGGACTGCGCTTTGCTCACGCGGCCCTCAGCAGTTCGGCGATGGCGCTGGCCGCACGCTCTGCACCGTTGGGCCTCGCCAGCAGGCCGCATTTTTGCTGGATGACGGCGCGGGCGCGGGGATCGAGCATGACCGAGCAGATGGCGGGCAGGTGGAAGAGCTGGTCCTCGGGGAGTTCCAGTGCTGCGCCCCTGTCCTGCGCGTAGCCCGCCCGTCCCTTCTGGTCGTCGACGGCCCTGTGCGTGGTGGCTATGAAGACGGTTGGCACGCCAAAAACGATGGCCTCGTGAAAGCTGTTGTATCCGGCGGCCGAGATGCAGAAGTCGAAAGCCCGGAGATAGCGGCTGAGAGGATAGGCGCTGACGACGGTCGTATACGGCCAGAGCGACAGGGGGGCCGACGCATTCGCCCATTCGGCGATGACGATCTGCAGACCGTCGAAGGCGCGCAGGCACTTGACGACTGAGTCGACAAGCGAGACCACGTCGCGATGAGCCCCGGCTCCCAGATGAACCAGCACGGCGGGTCTTACCGGATCGAGACCGAGAACCCGGATCGCCTCCTCGCGGTCGAGCAGATCGGAGGGGTCGAGCAGTGTGACCGGATCGACCTGAAGCGCCTCGTGCCGGAAGGCCGCCGTCGCGCCCGCATCGCGTTCGGCGGCGATTTCGCCGGGCTCGATGATCAGGTCGAAATGGCGCGCGTTTGCAAGGTAGGGCGAGGCGATGAATCCGTTCATTCCTCGGCGTACCCAGACCAGCTTGCAGGGTGGCTGCGCTTGGGCCGCCTCAATGATCCCGGGGTACGGATTGTTCCCGTCGAAGACCACCGCTTCCGCCTCGTAGGCGAAGATCAGCCGTTCGAGCTCGCTGCGCAGCCAGCGGTCCCAGAGCCGGGGATCCGCGCCGGTGTCCGACAGCGAGGGCAGATACTCACTCGGATGGGCGGAGCCGCGCAGCAGCGGAAGCGCCTGGGCATGGGAGACGAAGATCGGTTCGAACCGCCCCGCCGCCCGGTTCGCGATCGCCAGCAGCCGTGACACATGACCGAGCCCGACACCGTTGGAGGCAAGGAATAGAATGCGACGCGTGCGCGGAACCGGCCGCGACGCCGGCTTCGGCGCCGCCGGTGCGTGCAGGCCCGCGAGCCGCGTCACGCGCTCGACGTGGAACCGCCAGGAAAACTGGAACGACGCCGATTTGGCAGCGCGCTCCAGGACGTCGGGCAGGTCAGGCCTTTCGAGCGTGGAGACCGCCGTGCTCAGTAGGTCGCGGCACTCGGCGTAGGAAGGCCCGTCGCCGAGGTGGGGACGAAGATGGGGCAGGGTGGCGACGACGCACCCCTTCGCCAGGGCGAGGCCCAGAACCGCATCGGGAACCGTTTCGGGCATCTTGACCGGCGCGTAGACAAGGGCGTCGAGACCGTCCAGGAAGGCCTCGATCGTCATCGCTCCCAGCTCGCGGACGAGCCATGCTTCCGGCATCTTCTCGCCGAGCAGCAGGGCCGCCGGCGGCAGGCCGAGCAGCCGGACGTCGACAGAGCCGTCGGACGGCAGCACCGCCGCCAGCGCTTCGGCGCTGTCGGGCCAGTGCGACCGCCCGCCGAAGTCGATGTGGCCGATGATGAAGCGCTTGCGGTCGGCTGCGGCCCGAGGGCGTCGACGGTACCCGGTGACGGGAGGCCGCCAGTCGACGTCCTCGATCTCGATGGGAAGCCCGAGCGAGTCGATGGCCGCGCGGACCCAGCGGTTGGTTGGCGCCCAGGAGATCGGCGCGCGTGCGAAGCCCACCAGCCGCCCGAGCGTCTCGGCGTCCGGGGCGCATTCATGGACGAGGACGACCCGATCCGCGCGCAGATTGACGAAACTAATCGGCAGCGAGGCAAGCGCGGTCGGCGCATGCACCACCAGGAGCCTGACGCTGACCGGCAGGTCGAGTGTGACGATTTCGGCGATCCGCTCGCGCACGCAGCGGTGGACGTCAGCGACGATACGGCGGTTCGGCGAGGCCGGAAGATGGAGCAGCCCGGTGCGCATCCCCATGTCCCACTGGACCGCGCATTCCGCAGCGACACGCGCACCGATGTCGCCTGCCGAAGCAAAATCCCCGGCCAAGACGATGTCGTACTCCTCCACGGTCCACCTCTGCGGCCGGCAAGTCGTCCGCCCGCAGGCGGCGATCCGGCAGATCGGAATTCAGTACTGGATCGGATCCACCGAGATGAGATCGGAGCGGCGATAACCTCGATCAGTACGGACCGGCCGCGTCGTCATCGGAGATCGCATCCGTCACGATGTTCGCGGGCAGGGTGCGGAGCTGTGCCAGCCTCATCATGTGGCGCGTGATGGTTCCGATCATCGGATCCGTCGGATTGGTTGAGAGCAGGGCATGCAGTTCGTCGCGAAGGGCGTCTGCGGACGCGGATTCGATGCGGGCGAGCCCAAGCTCGCTCTCAGCAACATATTCCACTGCATCTGCCGACTCGATTCCGGCCGCCAGTGCGATCGCCGCCAGTGCTGCCGCCAGTCCCATCCTGCTGTCCATCCTGCAATCGACCTTTCCTGTTTCGTCGGCATTGTGCCGGTGAAGTCGGATTTCTAATGCCGAAGAATCAGACCACGCACAAGGAGCCTTTCCGTGTATGCGGGGCAAATTTCCGAGCGGTCAGGCTTGAGCGGCTTGCCTGAAGAGATCCGGGAGTTGCGGTATCGGCTGTTGAGCAGATATGGCGCTCGCCGAGATATCGGAAGAACGAAACGTCGAGCTTGATGCAGTTCTTCATCAAGCCGAGCGTGACGTCGCGGGCTTGTTTCCCGCGTCTCTGACGGTTCCGCCGGATGTTCTGCGCTTGGTGACGAAGGCGCGGATGTCGTTTTCGGAGCCATCGGTATGGAGCGGGATCTCGGTGCGATCGAGAAGGTGCAGGAGTTCATGCTGGTTGTGTCTCGTATGTGGTGGAAATTCTCGGGCGACGTCCTCCGAGCGGGATGATTTGCGCTTGATCAAGCGGCGAGGTCAAGGGTCATAGGCTCGATCGCCTTATCGAGGGTTTGCCA
>NZ_JAOAOQ010000088.1 GCF_030398385.1 Aquibium sp. ELW1220
CTGACTTGAAGTCTGGCATCAGCGTCGTCCAAGCCCATCCAATCGCACTCCTCACCTGAAAGACGGCAAGTCTCGCCAGCGCATAGCCGCTTCGCAAGTTGGGGTGCTCGTGACGCTCACGATTCATCGACCCGCGCCGCTGGATTGGTTTGGTTGCCGGTGAGCAGGCGATGATGGAGCCCGAAGGTACAATCGAGGCGCTCGCGGTTCAGACGCTGGCTGCCAACTACAACCGCATCTCGACCGGGCTTGCGGAAACGCCGCAGACATGGCGTCCGCGCCTTGCGCGACGCAAGGACGGAACGTTCGACGCCTTCGCGTGGTCCACTGCCTTCCTGCTCGCCACCGGCTCCGCCCAAAGGCTCTGGCGCCCCGTTCTCCACGGCCCCCCCAGCACCGGTGACATCATTGCCCCGATCCGTGAAGCGACCACGGCGGATCCGCGGCTCGATGAAGCAGGCGTCGCTGCCATCGCCAGGGCCGTTGTAGCAATCCGATCGCACTTCATGCCGAACCGCGTCAAGGCGGCTCGCTGGTGAGCGGGCGATCCTGTCAACTCGGAAAAACCGTGTGGCGCTGATCGCGCTTACGGATGAACTCCTGGTGCCGGTGGCGCTGCATGCAGCGGCCGATGACGCTGCCGTCGAGGATGTCGAGTGCCGCAAAGAGCGTGGTCGTCCCATGGCGCTTGTAGTCGTGGGTCATGGTGGCGGGCCTGCCTGGCCCGACGAGCGTGCCGGGCCGGGTTCGGCTCAGCGCCTGGATCTGGCTCTTCTCATCGATGGAGAGGACGACGGCGTGCGCCGGCGGGTTCATGTAGAGGCCGACGATGTCCTCGACCTTCTCGGCGAAAGCAGGATCGCTCGATCGCTTGAAGGTGCGTATGCGATGCGGCTGCAAACGATGAGTCTCCCAGATCCGCTAGATGGTGCGCAGGGACAGTCCGACGATCCTTGCGACCGCGCGTCCGGTCCAGTGCGTGACCTCTCCCGGCTGTTCCGAGCAGGTGATGGCCAGCACCCTCGCCACCGTTTCCTTCGGCACCGGTGGCTTGCCCGGCGCACGGGTCTTGTCCCGGAGAAGATCGTCGATGCCTTCTTCGGCGAAACGCTGCTGCCAACGCCAGACCGCCGGCCGGCTGGCACCCGCGCGCCTGGCGACTTCGAGAACGGGAAGCCGGTCCGCCGAGTGAAGAATGATCCGCGCCCGTTGAACATGTTTCAAAGGACGGCTGCGGTCACCGATGATCGCCGCGAGGCGCTGGCGGTCGTCGGTTGTGAGGAGCACGCACGATGTCTGAGCCATCGTGCAAGACTCACATGTCCTGCCGCCGATGTGAATCCTTGAAATGTGTCAATGCACTGGGCGAGACCAAAAAGGAGAGGCGTGTAAGCTGCAAAACTAAATCGCCGCCTTAGCCAGAAAGCAGCGCGCCCCTTACCGTTGCACAAATGTGCCTGCCCGCGCCCCGTGAGGGACGCGGGCAGGAACTAACCGATAGATCGATTAGAAGTAGCGCGTGAAGCGAAGGAAGCCGCTGGTGGTATCGCCCCAGAATTCCTCGTCGGAATAAGTACCCTCGAGGCGAACCTCGAAGTTGGTGACCGGAACCCAGACGACCGCACCCTGCACCAGCCAGGCGTTGTCGCCAGTGAAGTCTTCGAAGTACTGGCCGCCAATCGTCGCAGTCCACTGGGCGTTGAACGAGTGGGTGTAGGCACCAGCGACCGACCACTCGACAGCCTGCGTGGAAATCGGCATGCTGAGAGCGTATGCGTTCGCATCAGATGCGTAGAACACGCCAGCGCGGATGTTGGAGCCCGCCATGTTCGGGATGTTGTACTGCATGCCGATCAGGCCAGCCCACTCTTCAGCCGACTCGTCGTAGGCAACCTTGCCCCAGACGCCGCCCCAGCCCTGACTGACGCCGAGGACGCCGACCACGTCAGGCATGTAGCCTTCGCCGGCCTGAGTGTCGTCCTCGAGGACGATCGAGCCGAACACGCCGTTGCCGCCCGAGAAGGTGTAGCCGATCTGCTGGCGCTGCTGATAGGCATAGACACCGCCGCCGTCGGTCGGGATAATGCCGAAGCGCGATATGCCCGGCAGGCCCCACGGGGCAGCAAAGGCAGACTCGGTATAACCAACATAGAATCCGCCGAGCTGAACGATCGCCTGGTCCATACGGTAATCGGCATCAGCATTCTCAGTGGTGTCCCCCTGCACGCGCATGAAAGCACGCAACGTACCCCACTCCGTGTCCGAACGCGCATCGACATTGAGGCGGGCGCGGGTGTTGAACGTCCAAGCTTCGCTTACATCATTGGTGCCGATCTGCATGCGAACATAGCCGTCGAAGCGCAGGCAGGTTTCGGTGCCGGGAATGTAAAAGAACCCGGTACCGAATGCGTCGCAGACGCGGACGTATTCGACCGGCTCCGGCTCGGCGATGACGATGGCGTCGGCAGCGCGAGCGCCGGTTACTGCGATAAGTGCCGCAGCCGAGCCGAGAAGCAGGCTATTGATGTTCATTTTCTGACCTCCAGTCATAGTTTCAAAGTGGGTCTGGGTATTCTGGCTGAAGGACAGCGTGGACTGCCCCATCCCCTTTTCCGAAAAAGATGCGTTTATGCGCCCCCTTTTCCGAGGACCAGACTACGAGTTCGCAAGCGGAGCGCAATCGATTTTGCGTGCCCTGCCGGGCACAACACGCTCGGAAAACGTTGAGCGTTGCCGATCTGCCACACAGCTGGCTGTTCGGTTAAACAGCAGGTAACGTCTGGGAAAACAGATTGATTCGATGAGCGCATATCGATGGCAGATGCAAGAAAATTTTCGCGCGCACGACACCGAATCAAGATAAACCGCCGTGAGGCGGTCGAAGCGACCCTGCGATCCACGATACACAGGGCGCTCCGCGAGCAAGATCCGACGGCAGCCCCAGGTGCCGTCGACGTGATATCCGAACTTACAGCAGTGATTGCCTCGCAACTCCTGTCCCAGACCCAATCGACCCATCGCGCCCTGAAGACGCTTGGGGACGATATTGTTGAGTATGGCACAGAGTTTGTAGAGCAAATTGTAAGAGATTCAAAAAAAGATGTTCGTGCGCGTATCAAGAAGATTTCGGCCGTCGCGCCTCCGTCCCTGAATCCATTGCTCGTAGCGGACGATTGGGCTGGCCCTGTTGCAGGCCCTACGATGATCGAAAGATACTTTGGGATACCTCGCTCCACCCTCTACAGATGGCAGAAGCGGAACGAGGTCGTATGGCTAAATACGCGAACCAGCAAGAAACCTGTTTTCCCGCTTCGACAGTTTGTTGATGGACGCCCCGAAAATGGAATCGCCGAGGTTGTGCAGTCGTTCACGGATGCGCGCGCAGCTTGGCACTGGTTGCTGAAGCCAAACCCTTTGATCGAGCATTGTGCACCAATTGAGAAATTATCGGCCGGGGAAACATCTCTCGTTATGAATGCGTTGAAACGAGATAAGGCCGATGATTAGCCCGTCTTATTCATGAGTTCGCTTTCGCGGATGACGCCGGTCGATGATACGCGCGCGGTCGAGGCGTCTGTTTCACCGCGGGTTGGTCTGGACTTGTAGAACGCGCTGGAGGTTGACGGGGCTTGGTTGCGGGGGCGTTCCGCCCGGGTCGGCTCACGGTCCTGCCGGCTGCAGCGTCGCGGCGGTGGAACGGAACAGACTTGCCTCGGGACAGGCGGCGCCAAATGCCAGGCGGATGCGCGAGACGGTTTCCGTGACGCGGGCGCCGAGCTTGAGAAGTCTCAGCCGCAGCGTGGCGAACTCGGCTTTGCCAAGATGATGGCCGGCGGGCACCGCCTCGCGCAGGGTGAGCATCAGCCAGTAGGCGGCGGTGTGGAGCACGAGACGGACCTGGTTGGCGATCGGTGATCTGCAACTGGTGCGGTCGGAGGCGAGCTGGCTCTTGTGCATCTTGATCAGGTTCTCGGCCTGGCCGCGGGCACAGTAGATCACGTCATAGATGCGCTCGGCCGATCCTTGCGTGAGGTTGGTGACGACGAAGCGGATGTCGAGGCCCAGGGTGGTGGCCTCGATGCGGGCGCAGACGCGGCGTTCGATGGTCCAGGACTTTGCCTGGTATCGGGTCTCGGCATAGCCGCGCAGAGCGGGCTTCTGGTCCAGTGCCCGCCGGGTCCGGATATCATCGGAGGCTTCATCGACAAGGCGGTTGAGGACGCGATTGCCGGGCTGCCCGAAGACGTAGTCGACGCCGTTCTGCTCGCACCACTCCATGACCTCGGGCCGGCCATAGTGGCCGTCGCCACGGATCAGGATGCGGGTGGTCGGCCAGCGGGCGCGGATGCGCCGCAGCAGACGCCGGACATGGCCACGGATCTCCCGGCCCGCCGGGGTCTTTCCCGGACGCAGGATCATCGCCACCGGGCGCCCCGTCGCGGTGTCGTAGATATGGATCGGCAGGAAGCAGCGCTCGTCGTAGTGGGCATTGAACAGCGACAGCTGCTGATGGCCGTGCACGACATCGACCGTGTCGTCGATGTCGAGTGTCACGCTCGCGGGCGGCGCCTGATAGCTTTGCAGCCAGAGATCGACCAGCACATTGGAAAGCCGGATGACCGTCCTGAGGTCCGGCAGGTTCTCGGTTCGCGACAGCGTCGGCTGCGAGCACAGGTCCAGTCCGGTATCGGGCAGACGCCCGCAGGCGAGCTTGAAGGCCGGATCGTTACGCAGCCGGTCGAGATCATTGGCGTCCTCGTAGCCACAGGCGATCGCCAGGATGCGGGCGCGAACAATGTCGGCCATGCCGTGCGTGACCCGGGCTGGATCGCGAGGATCAAGGATCACTGCGGCAAGCCTGTCGGCCAGTTGCAGGCGCCGTTCGGCTGCGGCCAGCAGCATGACACCGCCATCCGAGGTGATCCGGCCGCCATCGAACGCGGCCGTGATCTTCTTGCGTGCAATGGCTGGAAATGAAAACGGCAGCAACATATCGTCGGTCATGGCGGGCGTTGCTCGTTCGATGCAGTCAGCAGGGTTGGCTTCGACAACCGAATCCTACGCTGCATCAATCGCTTAGGCCACATCCGCCGCCACCGGCAAAGCACCCTCGTGAATAAGACGGGTTAGCCGCCATCTGCAAACAGTTTCTTCACGAACGGGTATCGCCCGAACAGCGTCCGCAGCACCAGAATGCCGCCGTCGCGGTCCTGGATGTCGGCCGGATGCACCAGCGCGTGCAGCACAAGACCTACCGTGTCGGCGAGGATATTACGCTTCTTGCCCTTGATCTTTTTCCCCGCAACATCCCCGCTCGGATCGATCGAGGCCCCCTTTTTCGGCGCTCTTGACGCTCTGGCTGTCGATGATCGCTGCTGTCGGGCTCGCCTCGCGACCCATTGCCTCGCGGCATCTCACGTAGAGCTCTTCGTGGATGCGTGAGCGTCACGAGCACCCCAACTTGCGAAGCGGCTATGCGCTGGCGAGACTTGCCGTCTTTCAGGTGAGGAGTGCGATTGGATGGGCTTGGACGACGCTGATGCCAGACTTCAAGTCAGGCATGAAGGCAGTGATTATCGCCGGGTAGAGGTGATCACGGGCCGCCGGCGACGGCGTAGCTGGACGCCGGCAGAGAAGGCGCGGATTGTGGCCGCGAACTCGGAGCCCGGCGCCAACATCTCCTCTGTTGCGCGGCGTTTGGGGGTCAATCGGGGACTTCTGACGATCTGGCGACGGCAAGTGGGGTTTGGGAGGGCGAAAGCGGCGGCGGCGACGAAGGCCGCCGTGCAGTTCGTGCCGGTCATGGTCGCCGACGAGGAACGGCAGCTCGATCATGGTGGGGCTCGCAAGAGTGATGCGCCCGCGGCAAGGGAGTTGATCTACACCGCACTGACCCGCCAGGTCGACGGCGTCGTCCTGTTCGTGCAGGGACAACCGTCGGACCTCAGAGCATACACATCCTCTAAGTATTCGGAGATCGCGCGGCGCTACACAAACCTCTTTGCTGCTCCGGACATGCTCGCTGAACCGCCTCGACGGAGCGATCGACTCCGCGAAGATCAGACAGCAGGTGCGCGACGTCTTCGATCTGTGAGTTTGCGCAGGGGATGGCACGACGAAGCGCATTTGATCGTAGGCCCCGCTTTACGAAGCGATTTGAAGGACTTCTCCCCCTCTTGCTTCCACAGTGCTTCCACGGGTGGTGGAAACGAAAGCGCCGCCCCGGAGGGCGGCGCTTAAGCGTTTGATCATGCGTGTGATTTTGGTTGCGGGGGCAGGATTTGAACCTGCGACCTTCAGGTTATGAGCCTGACGAGCTACCGGGCTGCTCCACCCCGCGTCAGGGTGTTTTGGTTTGTTGCCGGGGTCCGGTTGGTCCTGGCGTTTGCGGCGGTTGCGCCGGTCTGGTTTCGGGCGTGTGCCCGGTGTTTGTTGGCGGCCATAACGGATGCGGGCCGGCTCCGAGGGTTCGGAGGGCCGGCCCGGCATCCGGCATTGGCCGAACAACGTGATGAGAAGCTTTTGATTGTGCGTTTTGTAGACCTGGCAGCGACCTACTCTCCCGCGTCTTGAGACGAAGTACCATCAGCGCTGGGGCGTTTCACGGCCGTGTTCGGAATGGGAACGGGTGCAGCCACCCCGCCATAACCACCAGGTCGACGAAGCGCACAATCTTTGATCGAGAAGCTGGGGAGGGAGTGGCGAATAGCGAATGGCGAACAGGGCAACAAGCCCGGACGCCGATCTGCTTTCCGTCTCTCTCGTCTTTTCCGCGCAGGTCGCAGCCCTTGGGCTGCGTTTCCAGTCCATCACCACGACGATGCAGAACGACATTCGGGCGAAGCCCGCAAGGCCGACCGGCCGCCGCGCCTGATGGCGCGCCCTGTCCGGAGGATAGCGGCCGAAGGCCGCGCTCATCCGTGAGGACGTTCAGATGGGCATTCGTAATGAGAATGATCAAGCCAATCGAGCTATTAGTACCGGTAAGCTTCATGCGTTGCCGCACTTCCACACCCGGCCTATCAACGTGGTCGTCTTCCACGGCTCTGATAGGGAATACTCGTTTT
>NZ_JAOAOQ010000089.1 GCF_030398385.1 Aquibium sp. ELW1220
CAGCTCGTTGCGCACTCGCCCGCATCGCTCCGCCATCCCTTCGACCGATTCGTCGACAAGCGGTTTCCCGAGCGCTAGCGGCAAAAGTGAGTCGTTCGTGAAATGAGGGGATTCATGAGGTGCCGATGCCCGGCTCGCAATGTTACCGATGTTACCGTTGTTACCAGTGTTACCCTTGTTACCGATGTTACCGGGGGTCGCCCATCGCCAACTAGTCCCGAGTAGGTTCTGGCAGGCGGAGTACGTCGGCGATGTTGGTGCTGGGGGATTGTCGGCTGTCTCGGCGAGGTGCCCATCTGTGGCCGGGCGAAGCTGCGCCATCATTGCATTCCTGATTCTCTATCAGGAGAGACATGCAATTCCCTCGGCGCTGGATGACCAGCCAGGAGCGCTTGCGAGCATTCGCGAATTGCTGCGTAAGAATGTCGGAAAACGTCATTCTATCAATGGGTTGCGATCACTGATAGAGTTTCCGAAGCGATTGTTTAGCATGGCAGGATTTCGCCGAGATGACATCCGTGCACGCACAGAAGGGCGGCCCACCCTCGCCGCAGGCGGTTCCGCCGCCGTTCTGCTGAAGGTCACGCAATGAAGTGGCTACAGAAAGGATATGGCGGCGAACGCAGTGATCCCGAGCAGGTCAAGAGCGAAGGCTGGCGCAAGCAGGGCCTGCTCGTCGTGAGCCCCGCCGACCCGCGCCTGACATGGCCGGAGCAGGAACTGGTCAGGCAACTCGACGACAAGCTCTACGGCAAGCGCCCGCAGCAGCCTGCGAGGCCGTGATGACAAGGGGACGCAAACGCAAGGCTGGAAAGCGTTATCCCTGCGGCAAGCTGGAACGCGCCGAAACCGAACGTGAAGCAATGTCGGACGCGCTCGATGCCCGCCGCCGCCACTATGGCGTGTCGATCAAGCGGGCTAGGGACGAGCGGCTTGGTTCCGCCCTCGGCCGGCTCGCCTTCACGAACCTGATCAGCAATGACCAGCACGAGGCGGGCCGGGTCTTCGGCGAACTCTACCAGCGTCACCACACCGTCATGGGTCTGCCTGCTCCAACGCCACGCTCGATCGCCGGACGTCTGATCGAGGAAGGCATCATGGGTCTGAGCCCGACCGAGCCGACCCTCGACCAGATCGAACGGTTGCGCCGACGGTTCCGTGAGGCCCCGGCGGCGCTGACCGAATGCGATCGCACCAACCGCTTCGATCCGGGGCGCGGGCCGAGCCACTTGGTGCACCGCGTTGTCTGCACCGACGAGGATACGCTGTGCTGGTCGAATGCCGACATCGCCAACCTGCGGGTCGGCCTCAACGCGCTGGTGCGGGTGTTCAGGATCTGATGCGTTGGTGCCGCTCGTGAATGAAAAAACCGCCACACGGAAGTTTGCGGGCTAACATAGCCCTCGCTTCCGAGCTGCATCGGGCATGCAATCGACGGCATTTTGCCTGAAGAGCGCACTGCCTCTGAATACTGGGCCTATCTTGCGACATGAAACTGCCGCTAATTGTTCCGTCCGAGTCTCATCAACAACCGAAAGGAACCGCGCCTACGCTGACGCGCAATGCCCCGGCGCGGTTCCAAGCAGCCGCTTCACTAGTGCTCTGACACAATCCCAGGATTCACATCGGCGGCAGGGTATGCGAATCTGGCATGATGGCTCAGACATCGTGCGTGCTCCTCACAGCCGACGACCGCCAGCGTCTCGGAGCGATCATCGGTGACCGCAGCCGTCCTTTGAAACATGTTCAACGGGCGCGGATCATTCTTCACTCGGCGGACCGGCTTCCCGTTCTCGAAGTCGCCAGGCGCGCGGGTGCCAGCCGGCCCGCGGTCTGGCGTTGGCAGCAGCGTTTCGCCGAAGAAGGCATCGACGGTCTTCTCCGGGACAAGACCCGTGCGCCGGGCAAGCCACCGGTGCCGAAGGAAACGGTGGCGAGGGTGCTGGCCATCACCTGCTCGGAACCGCCGGGAGAGGTCACGCACTGGACCGGACGCGCGGTCGCAAGGATCGTCGGTCTGTCCCTGCGCACCATCCAGCGGATCTGGCAGGCTCATCGTCTACAGCCGCATCGCATACGCACCTTCAAGCGCTCGAGCGATCCTGCTTTCGCCGAGAAGGTCGAGAACATCGTCGGCCTCTATATGAACCCGCCGGCGCACGCCGTCGTTCTCTCCATCGACGAGAAGAGCCAGATCCAGGCGCTGAGTCGAACCCGGCCCGGCACGCCCGTCGGGCCGGGCAGGCCCGCCACCATGACCCATGACTACAAGCGCCATGGGACGACCACGCTCTTTGCGGCACTCGACATCCTCGACGGCAGCGTCATCGGCCGCTGCATGCAGCGCCACCGGCACCAGGAATTCATCCGCTTCCTCAACGCCGTGGAGGCGAGCGTGCCGGCGGGCAAGGTGATCCATGCGGTGCTCGACAACTACGCCGCCCACAAGCACCCGCGCGTCCGAGCCTGGCTCTCGCGCCATCCACGGTGGACCTTCCACTTCACGCCGACCTCGGCCTCATGGATGAACGCCGTAGAGGGCTTCTTCTCCGCGCTCACCCGAAGGCGGCTGAGGCGCGGCGAATTCGTCTCGATCGTGGATCTTCAGGCCGCGATCAGGCGCTACATCAATCAGCACAACGACGCGCCAAAGCCATTCGTCTGGACGAAGCCGGCCGACGCCATCATGGCGAAGCTCAATCGTCAGCCTGAACCCTTTGAATGAGTCAGAGCACTAGCGTACTATCGTGGTTCTCGACCGCAAGCGATCTTGGATCCAATTCGGAGTTTTCGCGCTCGGAGCATACTGATGCAATGCGCTTGAGCTCCTGCCGAGGCGATCGGACCAACCGCTTCGATCCGGGTCGCGGGTCGAGCCACCTGGTTCACCGCGTGGTCTGCACCGACGAGGACACGCTGTCCTGGTCGAACGCCGACATCGCCAACTTGCGGGTCGGCCTCAACGCGTTGGTGCGGGTGTTCAGGATCTGAGGAACGGGCTTTGGGTCGAGCTTGTTCAGGCCTGAAACAAGCAGGCGTGGCATCGAACGTCGAATTGGCTGATGCCTGGTCGAAAGGCGCTTGACGAGATTCGGCCGCCCCGCTATCCGTTCCAATATTGGACGATCACAAATGCGCCCGGAGCCACCGCTTCGGGCGATTTGCGTTTCTGGATCCGCCATGCACCTCGTCGTCCTCGACGCTGACGCCACCCGCAAAGCCGTCATGGCGTGAAGGAGCGCCACGGATCCCAAGACGCACCAATTGGGCGACAGGCTCTATATCGGATCGTTTATAAGTTTTCTCATTTCTTCTTGAGCTAGCGATGCTCGCTTGTAAATAAATGAGGAATATTTATCGTTCCAAATCTCTTTATTTACGTCTTCCACTCTCTCTGATAAATCTACCAAATCACGAAACTCTTCGATGGGAATAGAATGCGATGCAATGCGCTCATCAATCTTCGAACGATCGATGTCCGTTTTTGATAGTATTTCTACTATAGGCACGTTTTTTAATTGCGTTTTGGGAACAATATTATCTTCCACGAGAATACAGTTCAGTGCCGTATTGAAAATATTAATTCCACTGGTCGATGGAATTCGAAGCGTATAATCCGCGAAAATCTGTACCAAAGAACGGTCCGGAATACTGTTAGAATCGACAGGTCGTCCGTCGATCAGTCCTACTGCACCGTTTCTTATGGACAACAAGAAGACAGCTCGGCCCAACATATCGCGACGACGTGGCCAACCTGCACGAATGATGCTCCCAATCGAGGGGACCTTATAAATGCTTTGATCGAATATCTCTTTATCCGGCCGCGTCATTACGCCTACTATGCAATCCCTGACAACTCGATAATCACTTAGAGACTTGGACATAGATGAATTCTCGTAGCGACCAGTGATAAAGGATCGCCACATATACTCACGTACTATGTCTTTTGCTTTTTCACACTGGTTAGGATCTGTGGGTAAATATTTATGAAGCGCAGCGATTACCGGAACGACAACCGCTGTGGGCAAAAACGCACCCGTGATAACGCCTTCGGATGCGAGGAACTCTATCGCCCAGACGAGACCGTCTGTTAATTCTTGCCAATTGTCAGCGACGCGTTTCAAGTCAAGATCAAGCATGAACGCTTGGCTCGGCAACTTGTTGTCCCTCAACAGGGCCGCCTGCAATGCATACTGTCCGCCGTCGTCATAGAGCCTAAGAGCGGGGCACCGCTCATACAATGTTTCGTTCATTTCCGACAAAGACAATTTAGTTCTCGCCTCTAGTTGTGCAACAACCAGGTCCATTGCAGAGAGCGCGACGCCTTTTGTATTTACGCGTATGAATATATCTAACGCTACTTCGCGAGTCGTATCTGATTTAAGAACTAGCATTGGGATGTTAAAATGATTAATTCTCTCTTTTACATCGCGTATCGAATTCTCAAGTTTTCTACTGGCTAAATGGTCGTTTGAGACCGCCTTATCGCACCATTGTTGTCTCTGATCAGCATCCGATGATGGGCGAAATAAGTACAGAGGGACAAGATTGCGACTATAGATGCTTGCAGGATCTTCAATCCACCGTGGGTGCCATCTACCATTCTCAGATTTCCATCGCGTTACCGAGACTACCCGAGATGAATATTCATTTTCACTGCGTTCCGACTGATCGTCAAGTCGCAAGAAGTAAACTGAGTCTTCATAATAATCGTTGAGTGATTTCCAAATAGCTGTAATACGCTGCTGGCCATCAAGCAAAAGTTCTGTACATTTTTGATTTCGAGTATTTTTAATATCTATATTTCTCGATATAAAAGGCTCTTCGTTTTCAACTTCTAGCACAAGAAGCGCGCCGATTGGTAATCCGCGTACTATAGAATCGATTACAGAGACAACATTGCTTCTTTCCCACGATTCTGGCCTCTGAAAGCGGGGCAGTCGCAGCTGGCCGCTTTCAATTTTCTGATACCAGTTTCCTAGTTCTCTATTGAACGCTTCCATGATTTATCCGTACCGTACAGAAATTCCAAGCACCACACGCCATTCGGTGACGCGTTCCACGAACATCCTGCCGCCTGAGAAGACAGTCGGCAAGGTACGCGTTCATCGTTGATCTCCGGCTATCCGGTCAAGGGCTTTCGCGGGTTAGCCCGTCTTATTCATGAGTTCGCTTTCGCGGATGACGCCGGTCGATGGTACGCGGGCAGTCGAGGCGTCTGTTTCACCGCGGGCGGATCTGGACTTGTAGAACGCGCTGGAGGTTGATGGGGCCTGGTTGCGGGGGCGTTCCGCCCGGGTCGCCTCACGGTCCCGCCGGCTGCAGCGTCGCGGCGATGGAAC
>NZ_JAOAOQ010000009.1 GCF_030398385.1 Aquibium sp. ELW1220
GTGGCTCGCGCGATGTTGTCGGCAGGATTGGCCTAAGCAACCGAATCCTACGCCAAATCAACCGCTTATGCTACATCCGCCAGCCTTGCGAAAACGCCGTCATGAATAAGACGGGCTAGCGGTCCTGTGGCCACGTCATTGCCGCTCCGCCGCAACCGGCACGTGGGGGCGGCACCGCCGGATGCGGCCGTCTCGCCGATTTCGTTTGACGCGAGAAGCTTACGACGAAAGACTCTGGCCCAAAGACCAAGACCGGTTCCGCCTTGCGCGGCGAGGATCCAGGGAAAGCCCGATGACGCTTCACGACGTATCGCTCGACGACAAGTTCGACCTCGGCAAGGATCGCATCTTCGTCTCCGGCGCCCAGGCGATCATCCGTATGCTTCTGATGCAGCGCGATCGGGACCGGCTGGCCGGTCTCAACACCGCCGGCTTCGTGACCGGCTATCGCGGATCGCCGCTGGGCGGGCTCGACCAGCAGCTGTGGAAGGCCCGGCGCCAGCTTTCCAGCGCCGACATCGTGTTCCAGCCGGGCCTGAACGAGGAGCTGGCTGCCACGGCGTGCTGGGGCGCCCAGCAGACGGAGCTTCTGGGCGAAGGCCGGTACGATGGCGTCTTCGCGCTCTGGTACGGCAAGGGGCCGGGCGTCGATCGCGCGGGCGACGTGTTCCGTCATGCCAATCTTGCCGGGTCGTCGCGGCACGGCGGCGTGCTGGCGCTGATGGGCGACGATCACACGGCCGAATCATCGACCAATGCGCATGCGACCGAACTGCAGTTCGTCGACACCATGATCCCGATCCTCAATCCCGCCGGCGTGCAGGAGATCGTCGACTACGGCCTGCTCGGCTACGCCATGTCGCGGTTCGCTGGCACCTGGGCGGCGATGAAATGCGTGAAGGAGAACATCGAATCGACCGCCTCGGTCGACGTCTCTCTCGAACGCTTGAACATCGTGCTTCCCGAGATCGACCTGCCGGCCGGCGGGCTGAACATCCGCCACGAACTCGACCAGATGGGCCAGGAAGCCCGCCTGCACAACTTCAAGCGCGCGGCGGCCAGCGCCTTCATCCGCGCCAACGGCATCAACCGGATCGTCTATTCGGGCGGCGCGGACGCCAGGATCGGCATCATCACCATCGGCAAAAGCTATCTCGACGTGCGTCAGGCGCTGGAGGACATCGGCATCGACGAGGCGCGGGCCAACCGCCTCGGCGTACGCCTGTTCAAGCTCGGCTGTCCCTGGCCGCTCGACTTCGAGCATCTGCGCGATTTCGCGCGCGGTCTCGAGATGATCGTCGTGGTGGAAGAGAAGCGGTCGCTGATCGAGGCGCAGGTGCGCGAACAGCTCTACGGGACGGGCATGCAGCCCGTGGTGGTGGGCAAGCGCGACGAGCACGGCCACACGCTGTTCCAGCCGCAGGGTGCGCTCGACCCCAACGAGATCGCGATCGCGCTCGGCGAGCGGGTGCTGCGCGTCACCGGTCATGCCGACGACATCGCCGCACGCGTCAGCCAGCTCAAGCAGTTCCAGGCGATGCTGGCCGACACGAAGGACGTGGGAGTGCGCACGCCGTATTTCTGCTCGGGCTGTCCGCATAACTCCTCGACGAAGGTGCCGGAGGGATCGCTGGCCGGCGCCGGCATCGGCTGTCACTTCATGGCGCTGTGGATGGACCGCAAGACGGTCGGCTTCACGGCCATGGGCGGGGAGGGCGCGCAGTGGATCGGCCAGGCGCCGTTCTCGAAGCGCGAGCACCTGTTCCAGAACCTCGGCGACGGCACCTACAACCATTCCGGCTCGCTGGCGATCCGCTTCGCTGTCGCGTCGGGCGCCAACATCACCTACAAGATTCTCTACAACGATGCGGTCGCCATGACCGGTGGCCAGCCACACGAGGGCGGGCTTTCCGCGCCGATGATCGCCGAGCAGGTGCGCGCGGAGGGCGTCGAGCGCATCGCCATCGTCACCGACGAGCCGGACAAGTACGACGCTCTCCCGGTCCCGCTAGGTGCGACCGTACATCACCGTGACGACCTCGACGCGGTGCAGCGCGAACTGCGCGAGGTGAAGGGCGTCTCGGTGCTGCTCTACGACCAGACCTGCGCGGCGGAGAAACGTCGGCGGCGCAAGCGCGGCACCTTCCCCGATCCCGACAAGCGGGTGATCATCAACGAACTGGTCTGCGAAGGCTGCGGCGATTGCGGCGTCCAGTCCAACTGCGTGTCCGTGCAGCCGGTGGAGACCGAGTTCGGGCGCAAGCGGCGCATCGACCAGTCGAGCTGCAACAAGGATTTCTCCTGCGTGAAGGGCTTCTGCCCCTCCTTCGTCACGGTGCATGGCGGCAAGATCCGCAAGGCCGCGGGCGCGGCCGGCGGCGCCGATCCGCTGGAGGGCGTGCCGGCAGCCAGTGTCGCGGATGCGGCCCGGGGCTGGGCGGCGATCATCGACGGTATCGGCGGGACGGGCGTGGTGACGATCGGGGCGGTGCTGGGCATGGCCGCGCATCTCGAAGGCAAGGGCTGCGGGCTCATCGACATGGCCGGGCTCGCACAGAAGGGCGGGGCGGTCTACAGCCACGTCCGCGTGGCGGCGACGCCGGACGACATCCACGCCATCCGCGTCTCGGCCGGCAAGGCCGACCTCGTGCTCGGCTGCGACCTGGTCGTGTCGGGATCGAAGAAGGTGCTGGGCGCGGTGCGCGAGAACCACACCATCTTCGTCGCCAACACGGCCGAGGTGATGCCGGGCGACTTCGCCCGCTCGGCCGACTTCTCGCTTCCGACCGAGCGCCTGCGCAAGGCGATCCGATCGGCAGCCGGCGAGCGCAACGCGCATTTCTTCGACGCCACGCGCACCGCCACGGCGCTGTTCGGCAATTCGCTCGGTGCCAACATGTTCATGCTCGGCTTTGCCTGCCAGCTCGGCGGGCTGCCGGTATCACCCCAAGCGATCGAGAAGGCGATCGAGCTCAACGGTCAGGCGGTGGCAATGAATCTCGGCGCCTTCCGCTGGGGCCGTCGCGCTGCGCACGATCCGGAGTTCGTGCGCGCACGCGTCGCCGCCGCGACGTCCGGACAAGGCGAGCGGACGCTGGCCGACACCCTAGACGACATCGTGGCCAGGCGCTCTGCATTCCTCGCATCCTATCAGAACCGCGCCTATGCCGAGCGCTACGAGCGGCAGGTTGCGGCCGTGCGGGCGGCGGAGGCCAAGGCCCGGCCAGGATCGACGGCGCTGACCGAGGCCGTGGCGCGCAACCTGTTCAAGGCAATGGCCATCAAGGACGAGTACGAGGTCGCCAGGCTCTACACCGACGGCTCCTTTGCGAAGCAGGTGGCGGCGCAGTTCGAGAGCGTCGAGCGGCTGGAGTTCCACCTCGCGCCGCCGATCCTCGGGCGGACCGGCTCCGACGGCAAGCCGGTGAAATCGTCTTTCGGCCCATGGATGATGTCCGGATTCCGCATCCTGGCGCGGCTGAAGGGCCTGCGCGGAACCATGCTCGACGTGTTCGGCCGCACGGAAGAGCGGCGCATGGAGCGGCGGCTTCTTGCCGAGTACGAACAGGACCTGGCCCTGCTCGTCCGGGAGCTCACCGCGGCGCGGCTCGAGGCAGCCTGTGCGCTGGCCTCGGTGCCGTCGCTCGTGCGCGGCTTCGGCCACGTCAAGGCGGCGAATGCGCAGAAGGCGGCCGCGGAGCGCAAGCGGCTGATGGAAAGGTTCGCGCAGTCGCCCGAGGTTTTGCAGGCAGCGGAGTAGCCGATCCATCGCCGCGGGGAGGCGCGCAACGGCTTTCGTCCTTGCCCGACCCGCACCCGCTCGCGTCTAAACGTTTGTTAATGTGAATGTGCGACAGGTTCGCATACAAATCGGTTGCCGGCAGTGAAGCACAGCAAGGACACCATTCCCGAAGACGTCTACGTGGGGTTCGTCAGGTCGCTCTTCCTCGACCCTGGCATCCTGCTGATCGGCGCATGCTGTCATGGGCTGATCGGGCTGCTCGTGTACCTGAAGTCCGGGCACTCGATTTACCTCGGCCTTTCCGCGCTCATGCTCTGTGCCGGCATCTGCCGCTACGTCGCGATGCGGGGTGTCGAGGCTTCAAGCATCACCGATCTTCGCACAGCCATCGCGCGTGAGCGGTTCTACATCCTGGCGGGAACGGTGCAGGGCACTGCGGTCGGCCTCTTTGCCCTGGTTGCGATCTACTTCCTGCCCGACGAATTCAGCGAAGTCGCGGCCATCGGCGTCGTGATGGGCGGAGCGATCACCATTGCCGGGCGAAACTACGGATCGCGCACTATGGTGGCGATCCTCTCGCTGACGGTGATTGGCCCGATCGCCATCGGATTGATGTTGAAGGGCGAATTCTACACCTTCACCCTCGGCCTGTTCATCATCCCCTTCATGATCATCACCATGAAGATGGCCGATCTCGTGCGGGTGACGCTCTTCACGGCCATCAGCCAGGAAAAGAAGGCGACGAAACTCGCGCAACGCTTCGACCGAGCGCTGAACACGATGACACACGGGCTGGTGATGCTCGGTCCCGACAGCCGGGTGATCGTGGCCAATGCGGAAGCCGCCGAACTGATCGGACTGGGCAAGACCGACCGGCTGATCGGTCGCAGCCTGAAGGCGCTGCTGCTGCGCGGCGCTGCGGGTGGGTTGATCAGCCGGCGCGACTGCAGCTTCATCGAGGCCCAGCTGACGCTGGCGCTGCGGGAGGGCTGCGGCCGCAAGCTGCTCGTCACCCTCACCAATGGCCGCTGCCTCGAATTCTCGGCGCGCGAAGGCAGCGACGAGCTCAGCGTCATCACCTTCGAGGACGTGACGTCGCGCGTGCAGGCGGAAGAGAAGATCCGCACGATGGCGCGTTACGACAACCTGACCGGCCTGCCGAACCGCGCCTATTTTCACGAGATCGTCGCCGAGTGCATGGTGACGGGCGATCGCGAACGGCTCTGCGCGCTGGCGATCTTCGACCTCGACGACTTCAAGAGCATCAATGACACGCTCGGCCATCCGGTCGGCGACGGACTGATCTACGCCATTGCCGAGAAGCTTGCCTTCTTCGCCGACGACGACGTGAAGATCAGCCGGTTCGGCGGCGACGAGTTCGTCATCTACTTCGACAGGATCGAGGACGAAAACCATCTCGGCATGCTGCTCGACGGCATCTTCGAAGGTCTCCAGGAGGAGGTCGACGTGGCGGGCCATGCGCTTCGCGCCCAGTTCAGCGCCGGGGCGGTGTTCCTGCCGGTCAGCTACGGCGATGCCGAGGGCATGATCGTCAAGGCCGACCTGGCATTGTACGAGGCCAAGGAGACCGGCAAGAACAGCTGGCGGCTGTTCGAGGCGACGATGGACGCGGCGTTCCGCCAGAAGCAGATGCTCAAGGCCGACCTTCGCAACGCCGTGCAGGCAGAGACCCTGCGCGTGGTGTTCCAGCCGATCATCGACATCAAGAACATGTCCGTGGTGACCTGCGAGGCGCTCTGCCGGTGGGACCATCCCGAACTCGGCGCGGTGTCCCCGGGTGTCTTCATCCCGCTGGCCGAAGAGATGGGAATCATCTCCGATATCAGCATCCAGGTGCTGAAGACGGCCTGCGAGGAATGCGCGAAATGGCCCGAACCGATCGGCGTTTCGGTCAACCTGTCGGCGCGCGACTTCCGCACCGCGGGCATCGTCGACCATGTGCGCGATGCGCTCGTGAACTCCGGACTGCCGCCGCACCGCCTCGAGGTCGAGGTGACGGAGACGGCGATTCTCGACGACAAGCTCTCGACCCGGATCTACCTCGAGCAGATCCGCGGGCTCGGCGTGCAGATCGCGCTCGACGATTTCGGAACCGGCTATTCAAGCCTGAGCTACCTGCACACGCTGCCGCTCGACAAGGTGAAGATCGACCGGTCGTTCCTGCAGGACATCACGTCGGACGACAGGTCGCTTGAACTCCTGTGCGGCATCGTTTCGCTGTCGCGCAAGCTCGGACTGACCATCACCATCGAAGGTGTGGAGACGTTCGAGCAGCTCAAGCTGCTGTCCTCGCGGGTCAAGCCGGACTTGCTGCAGGGGTTCCTGTTCGGCGCAGCGCTCAGCGCATCTGGCATCGAGGCCATGTCGAAGACTGCCGTGCCCTTCGGCGAGGACATCTCGCGGCTGAAGTTCTTCGCCGGCCGCTAGCGGGAGACGCAACCGGCGACGGTCCGCCATTGGTCGGCAGCGTCGCACCCCGGCGCGCCGGGTCCGGGACATGGGAACTCCGGCTTCCGCTACTTCGCCGCGGCCCGATCCAGCGGCATGACGTCGCATCGTTGCGATCGTCGAGCGTCCAACCTTGCGGTTTCTGCGGTACAAACGGCGCGGCGCAGGCGTCCGCCTTCCTGCGTCTCCTGATTGAAACGTCCGAAGGACCCATGGGCGCTCCCTTGCATTAACGTTAACAGAAGGTAAACGGGACGAAGCCAATTTTCGACTTTACTGAACGCAACCTTAGGGTACGGTTCGGGAAGGCGGCGCGTGCGGGGATAGAGCGATATGACCGTTTCAGTGAACAGCAGCACCCTCAAGCGTGCGCCATCGACGGATGGAAATGTCGGAGGGTCGGCGTTCGCGGACAACGTCGCATCGCTGCTGGAGCGTGTCGAATACAGACGTTGCGAGAAGGGCGAGGATCTCGAGGCGATCTACCGCCTCCGCTACAAGGCCTATCGCACGAACGGCTTCGTGGCGGAATCGCCTGACCGGATGACGACCGATGCCTTCGACGACACTCCCAATTCCTACCGTTTCGGCGTGTGGGTCGACGACACGCTGGTGAGCACGGTTCGCATTCATCACGTCACGCCCCAGCAGCCCTATTCGCCGATTCTGGGCGCCTTCCGCGATATCCTCGAGCCAAGGCTCGCGCGGGGCGAGACATTCGTCAATCCGACGCTGCTGGCGGCCGATCCCTACTACGCGACGATCTACAGGGCTCTGCCCTACGTCACCCTTCGTATCGCGGTTCTTGCGAACAGCTATTTCGACACCACGAGCTGCACCTGCGTCATCCGGGAGGAGCACACCGCGTTCTATCGGCGGGTGTTCGGGTCGGCACAGGTCGGGGAGCCGAGGGCCTATCCGCCCTTCAGCGTGCCGGTCATGCTGTACGACTCGACCTGTGCAATCAACATGAAGCCGACCTTGGATCGCTTCCCCTTCTTCCGGTCGACGGCGCTCGAGCGTCGGCTGCTGTTCGGGCGGGCCACGATGGGAGAGGTGGGATCGCTGACGATCCTGCCGACCGCGCGCTACATGAAGAAGGCCGCCTGAGCGCGGACGCTGCAAGGCAGTCATCCGTCGGCTTGTATCGCACCGGTGGAGAGGCATAAGCTTGCCCCGCAACGCGCCGCCGGGGGCGGCGCCAGCGATGAGGCATGATGAACCCACGCGAAGACACCGTCCGCGCCACCATCTGGGCCAGCGAGCTGACCGAGGACGAGATCGAGCGCGCCGCGCGCGGCCTTACCGAGCGCAGTTTCGCCAAGGGCGCCTATGTCTGCCATCGCGGCGACAGGCTCGACTACTGGACCGGCGTGCTCGAGGGGCTCGTGAAGGTCTCGGCGATCTCGCGCGGCGGCAAGCCGATGACGTTCGCGGGCGTCACCACCGGCAGCTGGTTCGGGGAGGGCTCCGTGCTGAAGGGCGAGCCGCGCCAGTACGACGTGGTCGCCATCCGCGACACGCGGCTTGCCATGCTCAATCGCGGCACGTTCGACTGGCTCTACGAGAACAGCAAGGGATTCAACCGTTTCCTCGTGCGCCAGCTGAACGAGCGGGTCGGGCAGTTCATCGCCACCATAGAGCATGATCGCATCCTCAGCCCCCGCGCCCGCGTCGCGCGGCACCTGTCATGGTTCTTCAACCCCGTGCTCTACCCGCACGTGCGCACGGAGATCGCAATCTCGCAGGAGGAACTCGGCCTGCTCGCCGGCGTGTCGCGAGCGGTCGCCAACCGCTCGCTGCAGGAACTGGCCGACGAGAAGCTGATCGCCGTGGAGCACGGCAGGATTCGCGTGATCGATCTCGAAACGCTGAAACGCTATGAATCCTGACCCCGAGCAGGGGACCCCGTCTGGCGGAGGTGGAACAGCGAACGAATGATTTCAGCAAGTTGCGCGAGCAAACTGCGCATCACTAGCAGAGCAAAGGCACCTGTGTCTGTCAATCGAGAAGTTGCTTCCAGGGGTGCGACATGGGAGCGTCGTCGATAGAGGATGCCTCGCGATGTGGGGCAGGAACGTGGCCGGCGAGGCATGGTTGCACAGCCAACTTGCGCGCTGGGACATGCCGGGTCATAAACATCGGACCAACCGCCGGAAACAAGGTGGGGTCCCGGGAGGAACGCTGGAGATGCTTGCCAAGGCTAAAGCCGGCACCATACTCGATACATTTCCGAAATATCTGGTGCTGAACGCGGAGCGTTTCGCCGATCGCCCTGCCATGCGGCACAAGGACCTCGGCATCTGGCAGGGCTGGACGTGGAGGCAGCAGCTCGACGAGGTGCGCCGCTTTGCCATCGGGCTTTCGGCGATCGGTCTGAAGCGGGGCGACAAGGTCGCAGTGGTCGGGTCGAACCGGCCGCGGCTCTACTGGAGCTTCGCGGCGATCCAGTCTCTCGGGGCGGTGCCGGTTCCCGTCTACGCCGACTCGGTCGCCGAGGAGATCGCCTATGTGCTCGACCATGCGGAGGTCCGTTTCGCCGTCGTCGAGGACCAGGAGCAGGTCGACAAGCTGCTGTCGATCGCCGAGAAGGTGCCGTCGCTGAAGGAGATCGTCTACGACGAGACGCGCGGGCTGCGCGACTACGACCATACGCACCTGCACGGCTTCGAGGAGGTGCAGGAGAAAGGGCAGTCGGCGATCGAAGCCTCACCGGAGGCCATCGCGCAGTGGCATGCGTCGGTCGATCAGGGAAGCGGCGCCGATCTCGGCGTCATCCTCTACACCTCCGGCACGACCGGCCGTCCGAAGGGCGTGATGCTGTCGAACGACAACCTGGTGAAGTCGGCGCTGCACGGCAACGCCTTCGACAAGCTCGGCCCCGACGAGGACATCATCGCCTATCTGCCGCTCGCCTGGGTCGGCGACCACGTCTTCTCCTACACGCAATCCTACACGGCCGGCTTCTGCGTCTCCTGTCCGGAGAGCCCGGAGACGGTGACTGAAGACCGCCGCGAGATCGCGCCGACCTACTTCTTCGCGCCGCCGCGCGTCTTCGAAGGGCTGCTCACCGCGTTGATGGTGCGGATGGAGGATGCCGGGCGCCTGAAGAAGCGCATGTTCGACCACTATCTCGCTCACGCCCGCAAGGTCGGGGAGAAGATCCTGAACGGCGAATCCGTCGGCCTGCTCGACCGCTTCCGGTATCTCCTTGGCGAAATCCTCGTCTACGGGCCGCTGAAGAACCGCATGGGGATGACGCGCCTCAGGGTCGCCTACACGGCCGGCGAGGCGATCGGGCCGGAACTGTTCCGCTTCTACCGGTCGATCGGGCTCAACCTGAAGCAGCTCTACGGACAGACGGAAGCCTGCGTCTACATCACCGCGCAGCCGGACGGAAACATCCGGGCCGATACGGTGGGCATTCCCTCGCCGGGCGTCGAGATCCGGATCGCCGAGAACGGCGAGGTTCTCTACCGGTCGGACGGCACTTTCGTCGGCTATTACAAGAACGAGGAAGCGACCCGCGCCACCAAGTCGCCTGACGGCTGGGTGCATACCGGAGACGCCGGTTTCATCGACGGCGAGGGACACCTCAAGATCATCGACCGCGCCAAGGATGTCGGCAAGCTGCAAACGGGCGGACTGTTCGCGCCGAAATACGTCGAGAACATGCTGAAGTTCTTCCCGGACATCAAGGAGGTCGTGGCCTTCGGCGACGGGCGCGATTTCTGTGCCGCCTTCATCAACATCGATCTCCAGTCGGTGGGAAGCTGGGCGGAACGCAACAACGTCTCCTACGCATCCTACCAGGAACTCGCGAACCATCCCGAGGTCTATCGGATCGTCGGCACCCACGTCGAGGCGGCCAACCGCAAGCTCGCGGAGGAACCGATGATGGCGGCCTCGCAGATCCGCCGTTTCCTCGTCCTGCACAAGGAACTCGACGCGGACGACGGAGAACTGACGCGCACGCAGAAGGTCCGCCGGTCCTTCATCGCCGAGCGCTACGGCGAACTGATCGAGGCGCTCTATGACGGCTCGACCGAGAAATACGTGGAGACCGAGATGACCTTCGAGGACGGGCGCAAGGGGCGCGTTCGCGCGACGGTGCGCATCGTCGATGCGCCGGTGTTCGGCGTCGCGGCCGCGCCGGTCATGGAGGCAGCCGAATGAACCGGCATGTCGATCCCCGTGAGGCGCTTTCCGACGGCGACGGCATCGCCATGGGCGAGGTGCTGCTCGACGTACGCAACGTGTCGCTGCGCTTCGGCGGCGTGAAGGCGATCAGCGATATTTCCTTCGACATCCGAAAGGGGGAGATCCGCGCCATCATCGGCCCGAACGGTGCCGGCAAGACCTCGATGCTCAACGTCATCAACGGCTTCTACACCCCGCAGGAAGGCTCGATCGTGTTCCGTGGCAAGGAGCGCCAGAAGATCGCGCCCTACGAGGCGGCGGCGTCCGGTATCGCGCGGACGTTCCAGAACGTTGCCCTGTTCAAGGGCATGTCGACGCTCGACAACATCATGGCGGGCCGGACGCTGGCCATGCACCGCAACTTCTTCTGGCAGCTGCTCTACTACGGGCCGGCGCTGCGCGAGGAAATCGCCAACCGGCGCAAGGTGGAGGAGATCATCGACTTCCTCGAGATCCAGCACATTCGCAAGACGCCGGTGGGGCGGCTGCCCTATGGCCTGCAGAAGCGCGTGGAGCTGGGACGGGCGCTGGCGGCAGAGCCATCGCTCCTGCTTCTCGACGAACCCATGGCGGGCATGAACCTCGAGGAGAAGGAGGACATGAGCCGCTTCATCCTCGACGTCAACGCGCAGTTCGGCACGACGATCGCCCTGATCGAACACGACATGGGCGTGGTGATGGATATTTCCGACCGGGTGGTGGTGCTGGATTACGGCCGCAAGATCGGCGACGGCACGCCCGACGAGGTCAAGTCCAGCCAGGACGTCATTGACGCCTATCTCGGCGTTTCGCATTAGGAGGGGACCGTGCTGTACCAGATCTTCATCGATCCCTTCGTCCAGATGGTGGACATGCCGGATTTCCTGCTGCAGGTGATCTGGGAGGGTTTCGTGGCCGGCGTGCTCTACGCGCTGATCGCGCTCGGTTTCGTCCTCATCTTCAAGGCGTCGGGCGTCTTCAACTTCGCCCAGGGCATCATGGTGGTGTTTGCGGGCCTGACACTGGTCGGCCTGCACGAAGCCGGCGTGCCGGCCTACCTGGCGCTGGTCCTTGCCATCGGCGTCATGGCCGTGCTGGCCATCGCGGTCGAGCGGTTCGTCATGCGCCCCCTGGTGAACCAGCCCGACATCATCCTCCTCATGTCGACCATCGGCATGACATATTTCCTGATCGGGCTCGGGGAGTTCGTCTTCGGTGGCGAGCCGAAGAAGATGATCACGCAGGAACTCGGACTGCCCACGGGTTCGACCGAAATCGAGATCGGCGAGCGGGGGCTCGTCATCCTGCAGCACATCGACATTGCGGCCGCCGTCATCGCCATCATCATGGTGTCGGCGCTGGCGCTGTTCTTCAACAAGACCCGCATCGGGCGGGCGCTGCGCGCGGTGGCCGACGATCATCAGGCGGCCCAGTCGGTGGGCATCTCGCTCAACCAGATCTGGGCGATCGTATGGTTCGCGGCCGGTATCGTGGCGCTCGCCACAGGCATCATGTGGGGCGCGCGCTCCGACGTGTCCTTCGCCCTGGAGATCGTGGCGCTGAAGGCGCTGCCGGTGCTGATCCTCGGCGGCTTCACCTCGATCCCCGGCGCCATCGTCGGCGGGCTCATCATCGGCATCGGCGAGAAGATCGGCGAGATCTACTGGGGTCCGCTGGTCGGTGGCGGCATCGAGAGCTGGCTCGCCTACATGATCGCCCTCGTCTTCCTGCTGTTCAGGCCGCAGGGCCTGTTCGGCGAACGCATCATCGAACGGGTCTGAGGGGCGGCACCATGTTCTATCGCGAAGCAGGGCAGTTCAAGACGTCCTACGCAGCCGACCAACAGGTCTTCCCGATCCTGCAGGACCGCATCGGCGTCGCCGTCATCCTGGGCATCGCCGTCTTCGTCGTGCCCTTCGTCGCCAACGACTTCTTCCTGTCGGCGATCGCCATTCCCTTCCTCATCCTGGCGCTCGCCACCATCGGGCTCAACGTGCTGACCGGCTATGCCGGGCAGCTGTCGCTCGGAACCGGCGGGTTCATGGGGGTCGGGGCCTATGCCTGCTACAAGCTGACGACGATCTTTCCCGACGTCTCGATCGTCGTGCATATCCTGCTCTCGGGATTTGCGGCGGCGGCCGTCGGCATGGTGTTCGGCATGCCGTCGCTGCGCATCAAAGGCCTATACCTGGCGGTGACGACACTGGCGGCGCAGTTCTTCCTCGAATGGTGCTTCATCCGGATTCCCTGGCTCTACAACTACAATGCCTCGGGCGCGATCGAGGTGCCGGGCCGCGAGGTCTTCGGCACCATGGTGACCGGCGCCTCCGCCGGCAGCGTGCCGCGCTACTTCACGGTGCTCGCCATCGTCATCCTGCTCACCGTGCTGGTGAAGAACCTTCTGCGCGGACGCATCGGGCGGCAATGGATGATGATCCGCGACATGGACATCGCCGCCGAACTGATGGGTGTTCGCCCGCTCTACGCCAAGCTCTCCGCCTTCGCCGTCTCGTCCTATCTCTGCGGCGTGGCGGGTGCGATGTTCGTGTTCTTCTATCTCGGCGCAGCCGAGCCTTCGGCCTTCTCCATCACCCTGTCCTTCCAGGTCCTGTTCATGGCGATCCTGGGCGGGCTGGGGTCGCTGGTGGGCTGCTTCTTCGGCGCGGCCTTCATCTGGGCGCTGCCGATCATCCTGCGCGCGGGGCCGCCGATGATCGGCATCCCGATCGCGGCCGAAACCGCATTCCACGTCACCTCGATGATCGTCGGGGCGCTGATCGTGACCTTCCTGATCCTCGAGCCGCACGGCCTCGCCCGCCTGTGGCAGATCGGCAAGGAGAAGCTCAGGGTGTGGCCCTTCCCCTACGCGTGAGGGTCCACGCCGAACCATGCCTGCGCGAGCAGGACGACAGCCTACGATCCGGGCTTCGAGCCTTGACCGGATCCTGCTGGAGGAAAAGGCTCACTCACGGCCTTGCGGCCAGTGCAACGGGAGGAACGACATGAGACTGAGATCGCTTATTGCCGGCGGCATCCTCGCCGCGATGGCGTCGACGGCGGCACTGCCCGCCTTCGCCGAGGACAGCGTCTACGTGCCGCTGTTCAGCTACCGTACGGGTCCCTTCGCCGGATCGGGCATCCCGATCGCCAACGGCATGAGCGACTACCTCACCATGCTCAACGAGCGTGACGGCGGCATCAACGGCGTCAAGATCAACATCGAGGAATGCGAGACGGGCTACGACACGCAGAAGGGCGTGGAGTGCTACGAGCAGGTCAAGGCCAAGAACCCGCTGGTGATCTCCCCCTATTCGACGGGCATCACGCTGCAGGTCATCCCGAAGGCCGGCGTCGACAAGATTCCGGTGCTGTCGATGGCCTACGGCCTCTCCGCGGCGGCCGTCGGCAACGTCTTTCCCTGGGTGTTCAACCCGCCCGCAACCTACTGGGACGGCGCTTCGGCAATCGTCGCCGACATCGCAAGGCGCGAGGGTGGGCTGGAAAGCCTGAAGGGCAAGAAGATCGGCTACATCTATCTCGACGCCGGCTACGGCAAGGAGGCGATTCCGCTGCTGGAGGATTTCTCCAAGCAGTACGGCTTCGAACTCACCCTCTATCCGGTTCCCGGCAAGGAGATGCAGAACCAGTCGTCGCAGTGGCTCAACGTCCGGCGCGACCGTCCCGACTACATGATCATGTGGGGCTGGGGCGCAATGAACCCGACCGCGGTCAAGGAGGCCGTCAAGATCCGCTATCCGATGGACAAGTTCTATGGCGTCTGGTGGTCGGGCGGCAATGACGATGCGGCGGCCGGCGGCGAGGACGCCAAGGGCTACCGCACGCTCAACTTCCACGGCGTCGGCAGCGACTATCCGGTCATCCAGGACATCAAGAAGTATGTCGTCGATGCGGGCAAGAGCCAGGTCGATCCGGCGAAGTTCGCCGACAACCTCTACAACCGCGGTGTCTACAACTCGATGCTGATCGCGGAAGGCATCCGCCGCGCGCAGGAACTGTCGGGCAAGAAGGTGATCGACGCCACCGACATGCGGGCCGGCCTCGAAAACCTCAACGTGGATGAAGCCCGGCTGAAGGAAATGGGCATGGAAGGCTTCGCGGGAGCGCTCAAGCTCTCCTGTTCGGACCATTCCGGCCATCACCAGGTCTATGTCGTCGAGTGGGACGGCAAGGACTGGCAGAAGTCCGGTGAGTGGTTCTCGCCGATGACGGAGGTGGTGCGTCCGATGCTGGAGAAGGCAGCGGAAGAGTACAAGACCGCCAACGCACCGTGGCCGGAGCGCACGGAACCCTGCCTGTCGAACTGACGAGGCCCGCAGTCAGGTCCGGCCCGCCATCCAGCGGGCCGGACACTCCACCACCAGGGAAGGATCAGCATGACAGTCGACATGATGGGAGCCGCCGGGGAAAGCCCTGCGCCCGAAGCCGTGACCGACGTCATCCTGTCGGTCAACAACATCGAGGTGATCTACAACCACGTCATCCTCGTCCTGAAGGGCGTGTCGCTGACGGTGCCGCGTGGCGGGATCGTGGCCCTGCTGGGCGCCAACGGGGCCGGCAAGACGACGACGCTGAAGGCGATCTCCAATCTGCTGCACGCCGAGCGCGGCGTGGTCACCAAGGGCAACATCCTGTTTCAGGGCGAGCGCGTCGAGGCGCTGTCGCCCAACGATCTCGTTCGGCGCGGCTGCATCCAGGTGATGGAGGGCCGCCACTGCTTCGGCCACCTGACGGTGGAGGAGAACCTGCTGACGGGTGCCTTCACGCGCCGCGACGGTTCGGCGGGCATCAAGCGCGACCTCGAGATGGTCTACGACTATTTTCCGCGCCTGCGGGTCAGGCGTTCGTCCCAGGCCGGGTACACGTCGGGCGGTGAGCAGCAGATGACCGCCATCGGACGGGCGCTGATGTCGCGCCCCAAGATGATCCTGCTCGACGAGCCCTCGATGGGGCTCGCGCCGCAGCTCGTCGAGGAGATCTTCGAGATCGTGCGCAAGCTGAACGAGGAGCAGGGCGTCTCCTTCCTGCTCGCAGAGCAGAACACCAACATCGCTCTGCGCTATGCCACGTATGGCTACATCCTCGAATCCGGCCGCATCGTGCTCGACGGCGACGCAAAGGCGCTGCGCGAGAACGAGGACGTCAAGGAATTCTATCTGGGCGTGGCCGGCGACGGCCGCCGCTCGTTCAAGAACGTCAAGCACTACAAGCGGCGGAAGCGGTGGCTGGCGTGAGGGGCCGTACGCGCAGCTGAAGGGAAGCGATGCCCTTCAGCCCGAGGGGGTATCGAAGGTCAGGTCAGCGTAGAGTTCCGACAGCGGCAGTTCGGCGTCGATCTCCGGCAAGGCGATGACGGCGTCAAGGCCGATCTGTTCCGCGTAGGTCCACTCTCCGTCGACCCGCCGCCACACAGTGACTTGCGGCGCCTCTGAATCGACGAGGAGGATCACCTTGATCGCCGGGTGACGCTTGTACTCCTCGAGCTTCTGGAAGCGGTCATAGCGGACCGTCGACGGCGACAGGACCTCGACGACGACGCGGGGGTCGGCCGTCGACATCGACCGGTCGTCGGCCCTGCCGCAATCGACGGTGATGTCGGGTCGGCGAGTGCCGCGGTCGGTCAGCACCGACTGGTCGTCGGTCGTGGCGCTGCATGGCTTGCCGCGCAAAGCTGCGTGCAGTGTTGCGAGGGCGTTTACGGTCACCCGGTCGTGCCGACGGCTCGCGCCTGTCATCGCCTTGACCGTGAGCACCGGCACGCCGTCGACGAGTTCGTAGTTCCTGTCCTGGCGCTGCTGCCAGTCGAAGAACTCCTCGACGGTCATCTTGGTCTGCTTCGCCTGCGACATGGCTGTCCCGTCCATCGGTCGGGTCATGATACCAGATCGGGACCGCGTCCTGAAGAGGCCGTTCGGGATGCGGCTTCGCGCGCCATTGCCCTTGCCGCGGCTTTTCGATATGTGCGCACGAGGATCTTGCAACGGGGTTATCCGATGGCTGACAACACGCCGACCGGTCCGGTCGAAATGGGCGCCGAGATGGACTATTCGGAACACGAGAAGACATACTCGCTGTTCCTCGCCATGGCGAAATACGGCACCATCCTGTGCGTGTCGCTGCTCGTGGCGATGGCGTTCGGGTTCTTCGCCGGCGGCGGCTTCATTTCGTCGACCATCCTCTTCGTCCTGCTCGTGGCCGTCGCCTCCTACCTGGCGCGCTGAGCCGGCCGGTCCTCCCCTCCGCGGGGGGAGAGGCAAGGGTCCAACCGGAGAGGAGCAGGCGGTGGGTCAGACAGTTTTCGTACCGAACGAGACGGGTCATGGGGAGCCGCGGGTCGCGGCCTCGCCCGATACGGTCAAGCGCATCAAGGCGCTGGGTCTCGACGTGGTGGTGGAGGCAGGTGCCGGCCGCGCCTCGCGCATCACCGACGAGGAGTATACCAAGGTCGGGGCCAGTCTGGGCGCGGCTTCGGATGCCGGCCGGGCCGACATCGTGCTGCGCGTCCGCCGTCCGAGCGATGCGGAGCTGAAGGGCTACAAGTCCGGCGCCGCCGTCATCGCGACGATGGATCCCTATGGCAGCGAGAGTTCCGTCGCCGCCATGGCGCGGGCGGGTGTCACCGCTTTCGCGATGGAGTTCATGCCGCGCATCACGCGCGCCCAGGTCATGGACGTGCTGTCCAGCCAGGCGAATCTCGCCGGCTATCAGGCCGTCATCGACGCAGCCGCAGCCTATGACCGCGCGCTGCCGATGATGATGACGGCGGCCGGCACCGTCCCCGCGGCCAAAGTCTTTGTCATGGGCGCGGGCGTCGCAGGGCTTCAGGCCATCGCCACCGCGCGACGCATGGGTGCGGTCGTCACCGCAACCGACGTGCGCGCAGCGGCCGGAGAGCAGGTCGCCTCGCTCGGCGCCAAGTTCATCATGACCGAGGCACTGAAAGATGCCTCGGGCAGCGGCGGCTATGCGCGCGAACTCACGGACGACGAGAAGAAGGCGCAGTCGGCTCTCGTCGCCGAGCACATCGCCAAGCAGGACATCGTCATCACCACCGCGCTGATCCCGGGCCGTCCGGCGCCGCGGCTGGTATCGGCGGACATGGTCAAGTCGATGCGGCCCGGATCGGTCATCGTCGACCTCGCGGTCGAGCGCGGCGGAAACGTCGAGGGTGCCGTCGCGGGCGAGGTGGTCACGACCGCCAACGACGTGAAGATCCTCGGCCATCTGAACGTTCCGGGCCGGATCTCCGCGTCGGCGTCGCTGCTCTACGCGCGCAACCTTCAGGCTTTCCTCGAGACGCTGGTCGACAAGTCGACCGGAACGCTTTCGATCAACGCCGAGGACGAACTCGTCAAGGCGACGATGCTGACCCACGGTGGCGCGATCGTGCATCCCAACTTCGCGTCCGTGCCGGTGGAGCCGGCGGCCGTCGCCGAAGCTGCCCCGGACCCGGACATGACGGCTGCCGCCATGGGCGAGGCGCCGAAGAAGAAAGCTCCGGCCAGGGCCCCTGCAAAGCGGGCCGAGGCGAAGGCCAAGCCCGAGGGAGAGGTTTGATGGAAAAGACGGCTCTCGAACAGGCTCTCGACCAGCTCGACCAGGCATCGGCCGCGGCAAGGCTGGCGCTGGGCCAGGTGCAGGACGCCGCCGACGCCGCTGGTGCGGCTGCGCATGCGGCCTCCGGCGGGGCGATCGATCCTTTCGTCTTCCGCTTCGCGATCTTCGTGCTGGCAATCTTCGTCGGCTACTACGTGGTGTGGTCGGTCACGCCCGCCCTGCACACGCCGTTGATGGCCGTCACCAACGCCATCTCGTCGGTCATCGTGGTGGGGGCGCTGCTCGCGGTCGGCATCTCGGCCTCGGGGCTCGCCACGGGCTTCGGTTTCGTGGCGCTGGTGCTGGCCTCGGTCAACATCTTCGGCGGCTTCCTCGTCACCCAGCGCATGCTGGCCATGTACAAGAAGAAGGAGAAGTGACGTGAACGCCGACTTCGCCTCCTTCCTCTACCTCGTCTCCGGCGTGCTGTTCATCATGGCGCTGCGCGGGCTGTCGCATCCGACGACCAGCCGACAGGGCAATCTGTACGGCATGGTGGGCATGGGCATTGCCATCGTCACCACGCTGGCGCTGGCCAAGCCTTCGATGGGCGGCTTTGCGCTGATCGTGCTCGGCCTCGCCATCGGCGGCGGCGTCGGCGCGGTCACCGCGCGTCGCATCGCCATGACGTCGATGCCGCAGCTCGTGGCCGCCTTCCACTCGCTCGTCGGCCTCGCGGCCGTCATGGTCGCCGCTGCGGCGATGTATGCTCCGGAGAGCTTCGGCATCGGAACGATCGGCGACATCCATGGCCAGGCCCTGGTCGAGATGAGCCTCGGCGTCGCCATCGGCGCGATCACCTTCACGGGCTCGGTCATCGCCTTCCTGAAGCTCGACGGCCGCATGTCCGGCAAGCCGATCATGATCGGCGGGCGGCACTTCATCAACGCCGCGCTCGGCCTCGCGCTGATTGTGCTCATCGTCATGCTGGTCATGACCGAGAGCTATGCGGTGTTCTGGCTGATCGTGGTCGCCTCGCTGGCTCTGGGCGTGCTGCTCATCATCCCGATCGGCGGCGCCGACATGCCGGTCGTCGTTTCGATGCTCAACTCCTATTCCGGCTGGGCCGCGGCGGCGCTGGGCTTCACGCTCGGCAATCTGGCGCTGATCATCACCGGCGCGCTGGTCGGCTCGTCGGGCGCGATCCTGTCCTACATCATGTGCAGGGGCATGAACCGCTCCTTCATCTCCGTCATTCTCGGCGGTTTCGGCGGTGAAACCGCCGCAGCTGCCGGCGACGACGGCGTCCAGCGTACCGTCAAGACGGGCGCGGCCGACGACGCGGCCTACCTGATGATGAACGCGCAGAAGGTGATCATCGTGCCGGGCTACGGCATGGCGGTGGCGCAGGCGCAGCATGCGCTGCGCGAACTGGCCGACAAGCTCAAGGCCAACGGCGTCGAGGTGAAGTACGCGATCCATCCCGTCGCTGGCCGCATGCCCGGCCACATGAACGTGCTTCTGGCCGAAGCCAATGTGCCCTACGACGAGGTCTTCGAGCTCGAGGACATCAACTCGGAGTTCGCGCAGGCCGACGTCGCCTACGTCATCGGCGCCAACGACGTGACCAACCCGTCGGCCCGCGACGACAAGTCCTCGCCGATCTACGGCATGCCGATCCTGGACGTCGACAAGGCGCGCACCTGCCTCTTCGTCAAGCGCTCGCTCGGCTCGGGCTATGCCGGCATCGACAACACGCTGTTCTACAAGGACGGCACGATGATGCTGCTCGGCGACGCCAAGAAGATGACCGAGGAGATCGTCAAGGCGATGGACCACTAGGCCGGATCCGTCTGCGCCAGGACGCCTCGTCGTTACGAAAACGCCGCCCCGGGAGTACCGCGGCGGCGTGTTTCATTTTGCGCCGGCACCGGAAAGTGCAGTGGCCGGCTACCGCCTACTGCGCCGAACGGAGCTCGAACCGGCTTACGCCGACTGCGAGGTTCAGGCCGGTCTGCGCCTGGACGCTGAGCGGCTGCAGCGTGAAGCTCTGGTCGGAGCCGCCGACCAGCAGGTTGGCACCGACGCCGACGCCGGCCGTGGCCTGCGCGCTGGCGCCGACATAGTCACCGGCGAGCGCGCCTGGTGCATAAATGTCGGCCGTCGGCGCGAGCACGAGCCACTGCATGACGGAGGCACCGGTGACGCCGACGTCGAGACCGAATTTCGAGATGTTGCCGAAATATTGCTCGACCGGCAGCGCGTCATCGGCCGGATCGTAGGTGCAACTCACGTCCTTGCTCGACCCCACGATGAAGCCGGCGCCGCCCTCGACCAGGCAGTCGAGGAGGCCAAGCTCGACGCCCTCCTGCGCCTGTGCATGGAAGGGAAGACTGAAAAGGGCAGCAGCGGCGAAAAGCGTACGTGAATTCATTGTTTGAACCTCCTGCGAGTCGCTCCTTGAATGGCCGGCCCGTTCGAAAGGTTCCGATGCTGTGGCGAGATACCGGCGACGTGGCGCCGGTCAGCCGCTGCGCGTCCGTTCCAGACCGGACATGGCCGGTCCGTAATTGGGGTCGAGCTTCAGCGACTGCTCGTAGGAGCGTCGTGCGCGGGCCTTCTCGCCCCGCTTTTCATAGATCAGCGCCTGGTTTGCCCAGCCCTCCGCGTTCGATTCGTCGAGCTTGATGGCGGTGTTGAAGTCGGCGAAGGCATTTTCCTCATCGCCGAGGGCGAGGTAGGAGACGCCGCGTCCGTTGTAGGGTTCGGCAGCGTCGGGAGCCATCGATATCGCGGTCGAGAAATCTTCGAGAGCAAAGCTGTGCTGGCCTTGCGCCTGATAGAGCAGCCCCCGGTTGTGGTAGGCACGCGGGTCCGTCGTGTCGAGCTTGATCGCCCGCTCGAAATCCGCGAACGCTTCGGCTGGGCGGCCTGCGAGGCGATAGAGATTGCCACGGCCTATATAGGCGGCGTCATAGCTCGAGTTGAGCTGCAGTGCGCGATTATAGTCCTGCAGCGATTTCGCGTTGTCGCCGGAGAAGCGCCAGATCAGCGCGCGATTCGCATAGGCCTGGTAGAAGTTGGGGTTGAGCCGGATCGCCGTGTCGAAATCCTGGATCGCTTCCGGGTAGCGCCCGGCCTTGCCGAAGGCAGAGCCGCGGACGTTGTAGGCATTGGGGTCGCTCGGCGCGCGGTCGATGACGGCGGTCAGCGATGCGATGTTTTCGGCGGACCCCTGCGCGGTATCGATCGACGCGATCTGTGCGGCGGGCCCGGACGCGGTCTGGCACCCCGACAGGAGGAGGCCTGCGCCCAGCAGCGCGGCAGCCGCGAAGACGCGTCGCGAAGCCGTGTTGTTGCTCTTCATTCCATCCATCTCGATCTTGTTTCCCGATCCGCTCGCCGCGCGAGTTCCCCCGTCGCATCGAAACCCGGCCGCGGTGAAGCCGTGGCCAAAATAGAAAAGGTGGCGGCGATTCGCATCGCGCCACCTTCGGTATCGCCCGAAAAAGTCGAAAGCTTGACCGGTCTCAGCGTGCCGGAGCCGGACGCGGGCCTGCAACGAGGCCTTCGCGCTGGGCGCGCTTGCGTGCGAGCTTGCGGGCGCGGCGCACGGCCTCAGCCTTCTCGCGGGCGCGCTTCTCCGAGGGCTTCTCATAGTGACCGCGCATCTTCATTTCGCGGAAGATGCCTTCGCGCTGCATTTTCTTCTTCAGTGCGCGAAGCGCCTGGTCTACGTTGTTGTCGCGGACGAGTACCTGCACGGGTGTTCCTGTCGATCCAATTCGGTTTGTCGGTCGAAAATTGCTGCAGCGCCCGGCCAAGGGGCATCCGCACGCGGCCGGCTTGCCGCGAGTGGGCGCGAAATAGCAGAATCAGCCGGGTTTGTCCATCGCCAAAACCGCAGCCAGCAGAGCTGTTCTATTCCGCGGCGTGAGGCAGATCCGACCCCGTATCTGCGGCATCCGGGTCGCCCGCGAGCGTCTCGCAGTCGAGGTCCGGAAAGGCGGCGATCCGCTTTCCGTGGAAATCGGTGCGCATCACCAATAGCTCGCGTTCCTCGAAGAAGCTCAGGAGCTTGCGGGCTCGGCGCGCCGAGTGCGTGCCATAGGCGCGGGCGATCACCGCGTCCGGCGGGCAGGGCGCGCGCTCGATGGCGGCGCGGGCCACCAGCAGGAAGACGCCCTGGAGATCGTCCGGCAGCGATTTCGAGAGTTCCAGTGCCGTCTGCCATGCGGAGCCATCCTCCGGCTCGCCGTCGAGCCCGGCGCGGGCGACGGCCAGTCCGCGGCGGAAGGCGCGCAAAGGCAGCGGCTCGCCCGGGACGCGGCGAATACGGCAGCGCACCAGGAAATCCTGGTAGAGCACGGCGTCGGAGCGGTAGGCGGCGTCCGGGTCCTCGAGGATCTCGCGCATGACAGCGGAGAGCAGCCGCTCGCGCTCGGCCATATCCACTTCGGGCAGGGCCTCCTCCGCCTTCACCGGCTGCGGCTGAAGCTGCGGCCTGGACGCGGTGAGCTGCGCCAGGATGTCGGCGGTGGGCGTGGGCTGGGGAGGCGCGGGCCGCCGCGGCGGGGCGCGCAGTTCCTCGGGGCCGGGTGTGAAGATCAGGTCGGCAGCGGCCTCCGGCGCGGTGTCGGGCAGGGGCATCAGCTTCGGGCTGGTGGACCGGGCGGCGGTCTCGACCGTACCGATCTCGATGGGCAGGGGGCGTCGCGACACGGCGGGGCCGAGCGCCACGAACCGGCCGCGCGCCAGATCGCGGAACATCTCTGCCTGGCGCCGGTCCATGCCGAGCAGATCGGCTGCGCGCGCCATGTCGATGTCGAGGAAGGTGCGGCCCATCAGGAAGTTGGAGGCTTCTGCGGCGACGTTCTTGGCGAGCTTGGCAAGCCTCTGGGTGGCGATGACGCCGGCCAGCCCCCGCTTGCGGCCGCGGCACATCAGGTTGGTCATGGCACCGAGCGACAGCTTGCGCGCATCGTCGGCCACCTCGCCGGCGGCGGCCGGCGCGAAGAGCTGCGCCTCGTCGACCACGACAAGCACGGGGTACCAGTGGTCGCGCTCGGCATCGAACATGCCGCCCAGAAAGGCCGCGGCGGCGCGCATCTGCTGCTCCGAATCGAGGCCTTCGAGGTTCAGCACCACCGACACGCGGTGCTGCCGGACGCGGGCGGCGATGCGGGTCAGTTCGGCCTCGGTGCGGGTGGCGTCGACCACCAGGTGGCCGAAACGGTCGGCCAGCGTGACGAAATCGCCCTCGGGATCGATGATGCACTGCTGCACCCAGGGCGCGCTCTGCTCGAGCAGGCGCCGCAGCAGATGCGACTTGCCGGAACCCGAATTGCCCTGCACGAGCAGGCGGGTGGCCAGCAGTTCCTCGAGGTCCATCGTGGCCGGCTTGCCCGCGCCGTCCAGCCCCATGTCGATCGCGATCTTCATTCCGTTTCCCTGACCGTCCGCGCGGTCATCGCAACGTTCCTTTCGCCCGATTCCGCCGTGGCGGGGCGGTCCGACCGGGACGGTGGATAGCACCCGCAGCCGGATATCGCGCCCCGTCCGGAGCGCGATTCACAGGCAATTTGGCCGCCATGCCGAACGGCGCTGCGGGCGGCAGGACCGGTCCAGCCGCTCAGCGCTTCGCCGCCTCGGCCGTCGGCATCAGCTCGAACTGCGGGTAGAAGTCGGCATAGTTGCAGGTGAGTTCCTCGCCCGCCGCGATGTCGCGGATCGTCGTGGCGCCGCCTGCGTCGGAGAAGTCCGTATTCGGGTCGTCAGAGTGGTTCATGAAGCGGCCGTTGTCGACCTCGTAGACGATGAAGCCCGGCTTGTCGGGGCTCGGATAGGCGTAGCGGTCGAGGAAGTCCTTGAGCCGCGGCTCGGCGGTCTCATACTTCTCGACGGGGATGAGCCGGTCGAAGTCCGGCTCCAGCCGCCAGATCAGGGTGCCCCGGGGGATCGGATCGGCCGCGAAGACGCCGACGCCCTCGATCGCGCTCGCACCGACGAAGGTATTCACCAACAGCATCGACCTCACTCCATGGTCTCGATTATGGACAAGCCATTCTCCAACCCCGTGGCGTTTTCAAGATGGATTCGGCAGTCGTCCCCGATGTCGCGGGGGTGACGTCGCAAACCGCCATCGCCCGTCGCAAACAGCGCAAGGGTGGCATCGGGATTTGGCTAGTGCTACACCCGCCGTCTCAATGGTTACGGCCGCACGAACAGGACGCGAGGCTTCCCGCTGATGCGCAAGTATTCCGTTTTCGCCATCGCCCGAGAGGCGCTCCGCGGCCACACCGGCTGGGAGGAGCAGTGGTCTTCTCCGGAGCCGAAGGCCGAATACGACGCCATCATCGTGGGCGCGGGCGGGCACGGGCTGGCAACCGCCTACTATCTGGCCAAGGAGCACGGCATCACCAACGTGGCGGTGCTGGAGAAGGGCTGGCTCGGCGGCGGCAACACCGGCCGCAACACCACCATCATCCGCTCCAACTATCTCTACGACGAGTCCGCCGGCATCTACGAGCATGCGGTGAAGCTGTGGGAAGGGCTTTCCCAGGAGCTCAACTACAACGTCATGTACTCCCCGCGGGGCGTGATGATGCTGGCGCACAACGTGCACGACGTGCAGGTGCTGAAGCGCCACGTCCATGCCAACCGGCTGAACGGCATCGACAACGAGTGGCTGACGCCGGAGCAGGCGAAGGCGTTCTGCCCGCCGCTGAACATCTCGAAGGACGCGCGCTATCCCGTGGTCGGCGCGGCGCTGCAGCGGCGGGGCGGCACGGCGCGGCACGACGCGGTTGCCTGGGGCTATGCCCGTGGCGCCTCGGCGCGCGGCGTCCACATCATCCAGAACTGCGAAGTCACCGCCATCAACCGCGGCCCCGACGGTGCCGTCACCGGCGTCGAGACGAGCCGCGGGCCGATCCGGGCGAAGAAGGTGGGCGTGGTCGCCGCCGGTCACACCTCGGTGCTGATGGCCATGGCCGGCGTGCGGATGCCGCTCGAGAGCTATCCGCTGCAGGCGCTGGTATCGGAGCCGGTGAAGCCCTGCTTCCCCTGCGTGGTGATGTCGAACACCGTGCATGCCTACATCTCCCAGTCCGACAAGGGCGAACTGGTGATCGGTGCCGGCACCGACCAGTACACGTCCTACTCGCAGACGGGCGGGCTGCACATCATCAACCACACGCTGGATGCCATCTGCGAGATGTTCCCGGTGTTCACGCGCATGAAGATGCTGCGCTCGTGGGGCGGCATCGTCGACGTGACGCCGGACCGCTCGCCGATCCTCGCCAAGACGCCGGTGAAGGGCCTCTACGTCAACTGCGGCTGGGGCACCGGGGGATTCAAGGCGACGCCGGGTTCGGGCAACGTCTTCGCCCACACGATCGCCCGCGACGAGCCTCACCCGATCAATGCTCCCTTCACGCTGGAACGCTTCCGCACCGGGCGGCTGATCGACGAGGCGGCTGCGGCCGCCGTGGCGCATTGACCGTGCTGGCGATGACCAACGCCGTGCTGGCCGTCCCGTTCGTCCTGGCGGGCGAGCAGGATTTCTTCCACCTGCCGCGGGTGGAAGACGTGCGGCTGCAATCGATCGAACGTGAAGAGAGGGAGACGGAGTGGCCGTTCAGCGTCGAGCGCGGAACGCTGGCCTGCGGCTGGGCGGGAGGCCAGAAGATAGCCCTGTTCATCGAAGAAGAGCCGGATGACGGGGATTCCCCTGGTGGCGGTACCTCACAACCGCGCCGGCTGCTGCTGTCGGTGAATCCCTTCGACCTGGCGGTGCAGAATATCGGCTTTCGCGATCTCTTCGCGCCCTTCGACAGTATCGAAGAGCTCATCCGCCGCGTCGCGCCCTATGTCACCACTGCGCGGAGGCTCTGCGACCAGCCGCCCGGTACCCGTCTCGGCCATGGCGAACTCTGAAGAGCGGACAAGACCATGCTCCTGATCCACTGCCCCTATTGCGGCGAAGAACGGCCGGAACTCGAATTCAGGCACGCCGGCGAGGCCCACATCGCGCGTTCGGCCAACATCACCGAAACCAGCGATGAGGATTTCGAAGCCTTCCTCTACCTTCGCACCAATACGAAGGGGCTCGTCTACGAACGCTGGCGGCACGTGCATGGCTGCGGTCGCTTTTTCAACGCGGTGCGCGATTCTGTGACCGACCGCTTCTTCACCACCTACAGAGCGGGCCAGCCGAAGCCCGACCCGGCGCGCTTCGCCAAGGCGGTGGCGGCAGTCGAGCCGCTGGTCGCCGAGCCTGCAACGCCTGTGGTCGCTGCCCAGCCGAAGCCCGCCGCACCCGCGAGAGCACCCCGCAAGACGACAACGCAGCCGGCCGTCGAGGACACGACCGTTGCCACGCCGGACGCGGACGCGGCGACCGCATCCGAGGAGACGAGGCGGTCCGCACGTCGGGCCAAGTCGGCCGCCATGCCGGAAGCCGCCTCGGCTGTCGTCGAGGAAAAGCCGCAACGCAAGACGTCGGCGACGTCGAAAACCGCGGAGCCGACGGCAAAGGCGCCTGCCGGCAAGGCCAGGAAGGCTGCCGGGGCGGCGAAGGCGGAAAATCCGTCCGACGCCCTCGCGCCGGAGAAGCGGGACGAGGCCGGCAAGCTCAAGCCGGCACCGAAGCGGACGCGCACTGCTCCAGTGAAGAAGGGTGAGGCCTGATGGCCGAGACGCATCGTATCGCAGGCACCGGGCGTCTCGCCGGTGCGAAACCGGTCCGCTTCACCTTCGACGGCGAGCCCCATGCCGGGCGCGAAGGCGACACGCTGGCCTCCGCGCTGCTGGCCAACGGGGTGCATCTCGTCGGCCGCTCGTTCAAGTACCACCGTCCGCGCGGCATTCTTTCGGCCGGGGCAGAGGAACCGAACGCGCTCGTCGGCATCCACCGCGACGCCGCGCGCAGGACGCCCAACGTGCGCGCCACGGTTCAGGAACTCTACGACGGGCTGACGGCTGTGTCGCAGAACCGCTGGCCTTCGCTCGCCTTCGACATCGGTGCGGTCAACGACCTCGCCTCGCCGTTCTTCTCGGCCGGCTTCTACTACAAGACGTTCATGTGGCCGAAGGCCGCGTGGGCGAAGCTCTATGAGCCGAATATCCGCTCTGCGGCGGGCCTCGGCGTGGCGCCCGACAAGCCCGACCCTGACCACTATTCCTCGCGCTTCGCCCACTGCGACGTGCTGGTGGTCGGCGGGGGGGCCGCCGGTCTCGCCGCCGCGCTCTCGGCCGCCGAAAGCGGCGCGCGCGTCATCCTGTGCGACGAACAGGCCGGCTTCGGCGGCGCCATGCGCTATGAGAGCGGCGCCCGGATCGACGGGCTCGACGGCTGGGACTGGACCCAGGCGGTAGCGCGGCGGTTGTCGGAGATGGACGGCGTGACGCTGCTCGCCCGCACCACCGCCTTCGGTTACTACGCCCAGAACTTCGTCGGCCTCGTCGAGCGCGTGACCGAGCATATGGCCGAGCCAGGCGACCTGCCGCGCGAGCGCCTGTGGCAGGTGCGGGCGAAGCGGGTCATCCTCGCCACCGGCTCGATCGAGCGGCACATGGTGTTCGCAGGCAACGACCGCCCGGGCATCATGCTCGCATCGGCGGCGCGGACCTACCTGAACCACTACGGCGTCTCGGTGGGCCGTACGGTCGGCGTCTACACGGCCAACGAATCCGCCTATCGTGGCGCGATAGACCTGAAGAAGGCAGGCGTCGATGTCCGTGTCATCGTCGACCTTCGCGACAATCCCACGGGTCCCGCCATCGATGAAGCCAAGGGGCTCGGCATAGAGGTGCTGCCCGGCCGGGCGGTGACGTCCGTGGGTGGCTCCTTGCGGGTCAAGTCGATCACGGTGCAGCCCAAGACCGGGGAGGGCACCGGCCGACTGATCCCCGTGGACGCGCTGCTGATGTCGGCCGGCTGGACGCCCAGCGTGCACCTCTTTTCGCAGTCGCGCGGCAAGGTGGCGTTCGAGCCCGGCACCCAGCGCTTCGTTCCCGGCACCTATGCGCAAGACTGCGCAAGCGTGGGATCGTGCAACGGCACCGACGATCTCGCTGCGGCGGTCCGCGAGGCGGTGGCGGCGGGCGAGCGCGCGGCGAAAGCCGCCGGCCGCTCCGGCGGCGCGCGTCCTGCGATCAGGGTGGAGGCCAGCGAGGGCTGGTCGGCCGGTATGGTCGGCGCTGCCCCCGGTGCCGGAAAGGGCACGAAGGTGAAGGCCTTCGTCGATTTCCAGAACGACGTTACCGCGAAGGACATCCGCCAGGCGGTGAAGGAAGGCATGCGCTCGATCGAGCACGTCAAGCGCTTCACCACCAACGGCATGGCGACGGACCAGGGCAAGACCTCCAACCTGCACGGGCTCGCCATCGCGGCCGAGATGCTGGGCAAGGACATTCCCGAGGTCGGTCTCACGACGTTCCGAGCACCCTACACGCCTGTGACCTACGGTGCGATCGTCAACCATGCGCGCGGCGAACTGTTCGATCCGACGCGCAGGACGCCGATCCATGGCTGGGAGGAACGGCATGGAGCGGTGTTCGAGGACGTCGGGCAATGGAAGCGCGCCTGGTACTATCCGCAGGCTGGCGAGGACATGCACGCGGCGGTGAACCGCGAGTGCCGCACGGTGCGTCAGGCCGCCGGCCTGTTCGATGCCTCGACACTCGGCAAGATCGAGGTGGTCGGCCCGGATGCCGCCGCCTTCATGGAACTCCTCTACACCAATCCCTGGCAGAAGCTGGAACCCGGCCGCTGCCGCTACGGCATCATGCTGCGCGAGGATGGCTTCATCTACGACGACGGCGTGGTGGGACGGCTCGCGCATGACCGGTTCCACGTCACGACGACGACGGGCGGCGCGGCGCGGGTCCTCAACCACATGGAGGACTACCTGCAGACCGAGTTCCCGGACCTTTCGGTCTGGCTGACCTCCGCCTCCGAGCAGTGGGCCGTAATTGCGGTGCAGGGCCCGAAGTCGCGCGACATCATCGCGCCGCTGGTCGAGGGTATCGACCTGTCGGACGGCGCCATGCCGCACATGTCGGTGCGCGAGGGAAAAATCTGCGGCGTGCCGACGCGGCTGTTCCGCATGTCGTTCACCGGCGAGCGCGGCTTCGAGGTCAACGTGCCGGCCGACTTCGGCGAAGCCGTCTGGGAAGCGCTGTGGGCCGAGGGCCGGAAGCACGGCGCCTGCGCCTACGGAACCGAGGCCATGCACGTGCTGCGTGCCGAGAAGGGCTACATCATCGTCGGCCAGGACACCGATGGGACGGTGACGCCGGACGACGCGGGTCTCGACTGGGCGGTGGGCAAGAGGAAGCCGGACTTCGTCGGCATCCGCGGGCTCAGGCGTCCCGATCTCGTGGCGCCCGGCCGCCGCCAACTCGTGGGATTGCGCACGAAGGATCCGAAGACCGTGCTGGAGGAGGGGGCGCAGATCGTCGCCGACCCGAAGCAGCCGGTTCCGATGACGATGATCGGCCACGTCACGTCCTCCTACTGGTCGGAGAATTGCGGCCATTCGATCGCGCTCGCGGTGATCGAGGGTGGCCGCGCCCGGATGGGCCAGACACTTTTCGTGCCGATGCCGTCGACGACGATCGAGGTCGAGGTCTGCGACACCGTCTTCTTCGACCAGAAGGGAGAAAGGCTCCATGGCTGAGATCGCTCTCGCTGCTCGCCGGCAGAAGCACGCCGGCCGCAAGGCGTCGGCCGGCAGCGCGACGCTGACCGCCGCAGCGCCGGCCTCACGGCTCGTCCTGCGAGCGCCTGACCTGTCGCTGGCCTCGCTGTCACGCGCGCTGGACGTGACGCTGCCGACCGCGCCGAAGAGTTCGGCCGCCTCGGATGGACTGCGCCGCGGCGCGCTCTGGCTCGGTCCAGACGAATGGCTGGTGATCGACGAGGATGGAGCAGACCTTGAAGCCCTCTGCGCCGGCGCGGCGTCGCTTCACTCTGCGGTCGACGTGTCCCACCGCAACCTGGCAATCCTCGTCGAAGGCCCGGGAGCCGCAGCCTGCCTCAACGCGGGCTGTCCGCAGGATCTTTCGCTCCGCGCTTTTCCGGTCGGCGCCTGCTCGCGCACGGTGCTCGGCAAGATCGAGGTGGTTCTGCTCAGGACTGCCGAGACGGCGTTCCGCGTCGAGGTCTGGCGCTCCTTCTCGGACTATGCGTGGGATTTCCTGGAGGAGGCGGCGCGGGACAGCTGAGTTCTGTCGATCCCGACAATCTTCGGCATCCCACTAACGCGTCCTTCATAACCGTTCGCTAATATGCCGCCTCGGGTTCGGAGGATGCGGTGCTGGCGACGCTGAAGGACATGTCACCGCGGAGAAGGCGAACGCTCGCCCGCTGGACAGCGTTCGGCACCTTCGGCTGCATCCTGTTCGCACAGACCGCCAACTGGCTCCTGTTCCGCAACCTCGGCCAGCCGGCGCTCGGCCTTGCGATCTTCAGCGGCACCATCATCCCGCTCATGCTCGCCGGGCCGCTGTTCTTTTACCTGTCGCTCAAACTGCGGGAACTCGCCATCGCCAACCACAGGCTCGTGACCGCTGCCACGACCGATTCGCTCACGGCCTGTCTCAACCGCGGCGCCTTCGCGGCGCATGTCGAGGCGACCCTGGCCGACGCGCGCGTATCGGAGGATCGACGTGCGGGGGCGCTGATGGTCATCGACGCCGACCAGTTCAAGCGAATCAACGATCGATTCGGGCACGGCAACGGCGACGAGGCGCTGCGGCTGATGGCCTCGGCGATCCGCTCGGCCATCCGCAGCCAGGACGCCGTCGGTCGCCTGGGAGGAGAGGAGTTCGCCGTGTACCTGGCGGGGCCTTGCGATGCGGGTGCCATAGCCGGCCGGATCCGCAGGGCGGTGGAGACGGTGCGTTTCCGGCCAGACGGCACGCCTTGGCCGCTGACGGCCAGCATCGGCTGCGTCTTCTTCGACGCTCCGAAGCCGTTCAGCGAGCTCTATCGCATCGCCGACGATCTGCTCTACCAGGCAAAGCGCTCCGGCCGGAACCGCGTCGTCATAGCGGCGGCGGAGTCCGCAGTTGACCCCGCGCCCCACGTCGCCGCCGGGTAACGGCCCGGGCGCCGCTCGCCGTCAAGCTCTCAAAGAGCCGTTATGCCGCCATCCACCGCGAGCGCGTGGCCGTTCATGAAGGAGTTCTTCGGATCGGCGGCAAAGAGGATGGCTTCGACGATCTCGTCGACTTCTGCCACCCGCTTCATCGGCACGCCGCGCGTCAGTTCGTCGAGCGCCTCGGCCTCGCCCCGGCCGGAGATCTGGACGAAGGCGTCGACCATGGCGGTGCGGGCGAAGGACGGACAGACCGCGTTGACGCGGATGCCGCGCGAGGCATACTCCGCGGCACCCGACCGGGTCAGCCCGACGACGCCGTGCTTGGCGGCGGCGTAGACAGACAGCTTCGGCGCGCCGGCGAGGCCCGCCACCGAGGCGATATTGACGATCGTGCCGCCCTTGCCGTCCGCCTTGTACTGTCTCTCCATCGCCAGCAGCTGGTGCTTCATGGCGAAGAAGACGCCGAGAAGGTCGATGTCGAAGATGCGGCGGGCCTCCTCGGCCGTGAGCTGCGCCAGCTTGACGAAACTCTGCGCGATGCCGGCGTTGTTGATGGCGATGTCGAGCCTGCCGAAGCGCTCGACTGCGAGCGCGACGAGGTCGCGCGACAGGGCCTCGTCCGATACGTCGCCGGCCAGCGTCGCCACGGGTGCCGACAGGCCGGCGGCCATGCGTTCGAGGCGCGCCTGGTCCATGTCCGACAGGACGAGGCTCGCGCCTTCCGCGGCCATCCGCTCCGCCGTGCGGCTGCCGAAGCCACCGCAGGCGCCGGTGATGATGACGACCTGATCCGAAAACCGTCCCATGGACTACTCCCCCGTCTCGATGCGCCGGACGGCGAGCCCGGCCAGCAGTTTCACCGCCTCGCCATAGGTGCGGGCCTTCTCCGGGTTGGACGCGTTGCCGTCCAGCGCGCGCTTGTAGACGCCCTGGCAGATGGCGGCGAGGCGGAAGAAGGAGAAGGCGAGATAGAAGGTCCAGTCGCCTATGCCGTCGATGCCGCGGCGACGGCAGTAGGCGGCGACGTACTCCTCCTCGGTCGGCAGGCCGATCGCCTTGCGGTCGATGCCGCCCAGGCCGCGGAAGCCGGAGGCATGCGGCAGGCGCCACTGCATGCACTGGTAGGCCAGGTCGGAATAGGGATGCCCCAGCGTCGAGAGCTCCCAGTCGAGCACGGCGACGACCTTCGCCTCGTCCCTGGCGAAGATCATGTTGTCGAGCCGGTAGTCGCCGTGTACCAGGCCGACGATCCCGTCGTCAGGCGGCTGGTTGGCCTCCAGCCATGCCATCAGGGTTTCCATGTCGGGAACCGTTCCGGTCTCGGAGGCGCGGTACTGCCCGCCCCAGCGGCCGATCTGACGCTCGAAATAGTTGCCGGGCCGACCGTAGTCGGCAAGGCCCGCCGCCTCGACGTCGACCGAGTGGAGCGCTGCCAGCGTCGCATTCATCGCGTCGTACATCGCGCCGCGCTCGGCCGGATCGGCCACGTCCGGCAGGGCCGGATCCCACAGGATGCGGCCGTCCACGAAGGCCATGACGTAGAACATGCGGCCGATCGGCGAGGCCTCCTCCGACAGGTGAAGCACCTCCGGTACCGGAAATCCGGTTGCTCCGAGCGCCTTGATGACACGGAACTCGCGGTCGACCTGGTGGGCGGATTTGAGGAGCTGGCCCGGTGGCTTGGCGCGCAGCACGTAGTCGCCGCTGCCGGCGCTCAGACGGTAAGTCGGGTTCGACTGGCCGGACTTGAACTTCTCGATGGCGCGCAGGCCGCAGAAGCCGGGCACGTTCGCCTCGAGGTAGGGGCCCAGCGCAGCTGGATCGAGCGCATTGGGATCGCTCATGACGTCTCCTCCTGACGCGGTAGCTGGGTCAGCGTGAGCCAGCGCGCGGTGAGCGCGGGCTTCCTGGAGCCCTCGATCTCGATCGTCACGTCGTGTGCCACCTCGATCCAGCCCGAGGGCCGGACGTTTGCCTTGACCAGCATGAAGCGGGCGCGCACGCGGGCGCCGGACTTGACGGGCGCCTTGAAGCGGATTTCGTCGAAGCCGTAGTTGATGCCGACGGTTGCGCCTTCGAGCGGTGGAATGGTCTCGTAGGCCAGCGTAGAGAGCAGCGACAGCGACAGAAAGCCATGCGCGATCGTGCCGCCGAAAGGCGTCTCGCGGGCGGCTCTATCGGGATCCACGTGGATGAACTGGTGATCGTCGGTCGCGTCGGCGAAGCGGTCGATCATCGTCTGATTGACGGTGCGCCAGGGCGAGACGCCTATCTCGGTCCCGACGGCCGCCAGGAGATCGTCCGTGGTGATCGACTGCTTCGTGTTTTCCATGGGGTGGATGTCAATCCAGGTCCTTGAACAGCGACATGCCGTGCTGCACCGACTGGCCGCCGTCGAGCGGCAGGATCGCCCCCGTGACGTAGCTGCCGGCACGGCTGCACAGATAGAGCGTCGCGCCGGCGATGTCATCCGGCCGGCCGATGCGGCCGAGCGGCACGCGGCTGCCGACCTTGGCGGCCTTCTCGTCCGTGCCGGTGGCAAACGCGGTCATGCGGCTCTGGAAGGGGCCGGGCGCGAAGGCGTTGACGGTGATGTGCCGGCCGGCGAGTTCGCCGGCGAGCGTCTTCGTCAGGTGGTGAACTGCGGCCTTCGATGCCGTGTAGGAATAGGCGCCGTCGGCGATCGGCTGGGTGCCCATGACAGAGCCGAGATTGATGATGCGGGCCGGGTCCTCGTGGGTGCCGGCGGCGTCGAGCAGCGGCAGCAGGTCGCGCGTCAGGTGGAACAGGCCGGTGACATTGACGTCGAGCACGCGCGACCAGGCCTTGTAGGGGAAGGTGTCGAGCGGTTCCCCCCAGGAGAGGCCGGCATTGTTGATCAGGATGTCAAGCCTGCCGGTACGCGCCTTGACCTCGCCGGCCAGCGCCGAGACGCCTGCCTCGGACGACACGTCGCCGGCGAAGCCGTCGGCCCTGCCGGCTCCGAGCGCGTTCAGCTCGGCTGCGATCTTCGCGCATTCGGCGCCGCGGCGCGAAGCGATCATCACGTTGGCGCCGGCCCTCACCAGCGCCTCGGCAGCCATCAGGCCTATGCCGCTGGCCGCACCGGTGATCAGTGCCGTCTTGCCGGCAACGGAAAACAGATCCTCGAGATAAGACATCGTTCCTCCCCGTCCGCGGCCTTTTTGCGCTGCCGCGTTGACAACATACCGGGTAGTATGTTCATCATCGGCCTGTCAGTAAAGAGCCCAAACGGCGAAAGCCGGAAAAACAGGCCGGGCTCGACGACGGGAGGTTTCAACGAGCATGGCGCTGGGCGTCAGGGAGCATGTTGCCGACAGTTCGCGCATCGACATCCTGCGCGCGGCGGCCAGCTGTTTCATGGAGCGGGGCTATACCGCGACCTCGATCGACGACGTCGCGCGGCGGCTGGGCGCAACCAAGGGCCGCATCTACCACCACTTTCCGTCGAAGGCCGATCTGTTCGCGGAAGTGTTTCGCTATGGCATGGACATCAATTTCGAGGCGCTGGCGCCTTATCGCGGCATGGCAGGGCCGGCCCTCGTGCGCTGGCGTCGCATGGCCAAGGCCCATGTGCTGCAGATGATCGACACCAAGCCGTTCCAGCGCGCCGTCTGGCTCGGTGTCGAGATGCATCTGCGCGGGGCGACCACGCCGGAACAGCGCACCGTGTTCAACGAGCTGATCGCCTATCGCGACCGCTATGGCGCGCAGTTCCGGGAGACGCTGCTGCAGGCGCGCGAGGAAGGCGCCTTCCGGTTCGACAGCCCGAGCATCGCGAGCCAGCTGATGTTCATGACGCTGAATTCGCCGATCTTCTGGTACTCGCCTCGGACCGGCGAGACACGCGCGGACATCGAAGCCATCGCCGACCAGGTCGTCGACTACGCCCAGGGCGGGCTGTGCAAGGAGCAAGGGACGCTGAAATGACGGACATGAACCTCGGTATGACCGAACGCCTGAAGCCGATCCACGAGAAAGTGGCGCGGATGGTGCGGGAGGAGATCATCCCGCTCGACGAGGAGTTCCTGGCCGAGATCGGCAAGGCGGGCGACCGCTTCGTCTATACGCAAAAGCAGACCGACATCCTGGAGGGCCTCAAGGCGAAGGCGCGGGAACGCGGCCTGTGGAACTTCTGGCTGACGGATTCGGAACGCGGCTACGGCCTTACGACGGTCGAATACGCCTATCTCGCGGAGGAAATGGGCAAGTCGCACTTGGCGGCTGAGGTGTTCAACTGTTCCGCGCCCGACACCGGCAACATGGAGGTTTTCGAGCGCTACGGCACGCAGGCGCAGAAGGACGAGTGGCTCTCGCAACTGCTGGACGGCAAGATCCGTTCGGCCTTCCTGATGACGGAGCCGGACGTGGCCTCCTCCGACGCCACCAACATTTCGATGTCCTGCGTGCGCGACGGCGACCATTACGTCATGAACGGCGAGAAATGGTGGTCCTCCGGCGCCGGCGATCCGCGCTGCAAGATCTACATCGTCATGGTGAAGACCGGCGGCGAGGACGACCCCAAGCATCGTCGCCATTCGATGGTGCTCGTGCCGGCCGGCACGCCGGGCGTCACCATGCTGCGCGCCATGCAGGTCTATGGCGACGACGACGCACCGCACGGCCACATGCATGTGCGCTTCGAGAACGTGCGCGTACCGGTCGAGAACCTGCTCCTGCGCGAGGGTGCAGGATTCGAGATCGCGCAGGGTCGGCTCGGACCCGGCCGCATCCACCACTGCATGCGCGCCGTCGGCCAGGCCGAGCGGGCGCTGGAGCTGATGTGCCAGCGGGCGATGCGCCGCGAGGCCTTCGGCCAGCCGCTGGCCAAGCTCGGCGCCAATTACGACATCATCGCCAACTGCCGCATGGAAATCGAGATGGCGCGGTTGCTGTGCCTGAAGGCAGCCTGGATGATGGATCGGGGCGATGCCAAGGCCGCCGCGCCCTGGATCAGCCAGATCAAGGTGGTCGCGCCGCAGGTGGCGCTCAAGGTCACCGACGAGGCGGTGCAGATGTTCGGAGCCCAGGGCATCAGCCAGGACACGCCGCTGGCGCGCAGCTGGACGCATCTGCGCACGCTGCGGTTCGCCGACGGTCCCGATGCCGTGCATCGCCGCCAGGTGGCGCGCCAGGAACTGAAGAAGTACACGCAGGAAAAGGTATGAGCGCATGAAGGCGATCGTCGCCCGCGACTACGGTCCGCTCGAGAACCTCGCCTATGCCGACTGGCCCGAGCCGGAGGCGAAGGGGCGCATGGTGGTGATCCAGGCGGAAGCCATCGGGGTCAATTTCCCCGATGGCCTGCTGGTGCAGGGCCTCTACCAGATGAAGCCGCCAGTCCCCTTCGTGCCGGGCATGGAAGTGGCCGGCCGGGTGATTGCCGTCGGCGACGAAGTCCGTTCGGTCAAGGTGGGCGACCGCGTCGCCGCGCTCGGCAATCTCGGCGGCTATGCCGAGATGGTGGCGGCGCCCGAGGGCAGCGTGATGCCGCTTCCCGATGGGGTGACGGCCGCTGACGCCTGTGCGCTGCTCTGCGGCTACGGCACCTCGCATTACGCGCTCAAGCAGCGGGGGCAGATCAAGCCGGGCGAGACGCTCTGCGTGCTCGGTGCGGGCGGTCTCACAGGTACGGCCGCGATCCAGATCGGCAAGGCGATGGGCGCCCGCGTCATCGGTGTCGCCTCGTCGAAGGAGAAGCGCGACATCGCCAGCGAGGCCGGTGCGGACGAGGTCCTCGGCTACGACAACCTCAAGGATGCGCTGAAGGAGGCGACGGGTGGCAAGGGCGTCGACGTCGGCTACGACCCGGTCGGCGGCGAGAGCTTCGATGCTTTGTCGCGCTCCATGGGCTGGGGTGGGCGGCTGCTCGTCATCGGCTTCGCATCCGGAACGATCCCGAAATTCCCGGTCAACCTGGCGCTCGTCAAGGGCTTCAGCGTCGTCGGCGTTTTCTGGGGCGATTTCACCCGGCGCGAGCCGGCCGTCTATGCCGACAACATGCGCGAGCTGATCGGCTGGTACATGGCCGGAAAGGTGAAGCCGGTCATCGAGGGCGAATATCCGCTCGCGGATGCCGCAGCCGTGCTGACGCGGGTACTGAACCGCGGTTCAGCGGGCAAGATCATCCTGAAGCCATGAAGGGAACGACAGCCTTGACCATCCCCGAGACGATGAAGGCGCTGCTGCTCGCCGACGACGGCTATTCGACCGAGCGGTCGGACGCCCGGCTCGATTCCATGGGAGCCTACGTGCATGTGGGCGAGATCGGCGTGCCGAAGCCGGGGCCTTCGCAGGTGCTGGTGAAGGTCAGCCTCGCCTCGATCAACCCGTCCGACGTCATGTTCGTGAAGGGGCTATACGGCCAGCCGCGGCGCAAGGGGCAACCGGCCGGCTTCGAAGGCGTCGGCATCGTTGCGGCCGCGGGCGACAGTCCTGAGGCGCAGCGCCTCGTCGGCCAGCGCGTGGCCTTCGCCACCGGGCTTTCCAACTGGGGCTCGTGGGCCGAGTACGCGATTTCCGAGGCGGCTGCCTGCATTCCCATCATGGACGGGGTGAAGGATGCCGACGCGGCGGCCATGATCGTCAATCCGCTCACCGCACTCGCCATGTTCGGCATCGCCAAGGAAGAGGGGGAGAAGGCCTTCGTGCTGACGGCGGCGGCGAGCCAGCTCTGCAAGCTGATAATGGGCGTCGCGCGGGACGAGGGCTATCGGCCGATCGCCATCGTGCGGCGCGACGACCAGATCGAGATGCTGAAGCAGGCAGGCGCGGCGCACGTGCTCAACGAGACGGCGCCGGACTTCGCTGCCAGGCTGCAGGAGGTGATGCGGGCCGAGCAGCCGCGCATCTTCCTCGACGCCGTGACCGGCCCGCTTGCCGGCCAGATCTTCAACGCGATGCCCAAGGGCGCGCGCTGGATCGTCTATGGCCGGCTCGACACCGCCATGACCCCGATCCCCGAACCGGGCCAGTTGATCTTCATGCGCAAGCGGATCGAGGGTTTCTGGCTGACCGAGTGGATGCGGAAGTCGTCGCTCGAAACCAAGATCGCCACGATCCGCGAAGCGCAGATGCGCTTTGCAGATGGACGCTGGGCGACGGACGTCAATGCCATCGTGCCGCTGGAGGAAGCGATCGCGAGGGTGCCTGCCGAACACGCGAAGCCGAACGGCAAGGTGTTCATACGGCCGTAACGTCACCGGATGGTTCGCTTGCGGGAACAGGCAACCCATCTGTAGTGTGGAGGAAAGCGCGGCGACAGACCGCGCCGATATGGGAGGAGCAGCGTCTTGGACGTTCTGCAACTATTGGTCAGCGGCCTCGCGAATGGCTGCGTCTATGGCCTGATCGCGCTCGGCTTCGTGCTGATCTACAAGGCGACGGAGGCTGTGAACTTCGCCCAGGGCGATTTCATGATGCTGGGCGCCTTCATCACGCTCGGCCTCACGAACGAGCAGTTCTGGGGTCTGCCGTTCTGGGTGTCGGTGCCGATCGCCATCCTTTGCATGGGTGCCTTCGGATATCTGCTCGACATGCTGGTCCTGCGCCGGATGTTCGGCCAGAGCCAGGTTGCCGTCGTCATCCTGACGATCGCGCTCGGTTTCGTGCTGCGCTTCGCGGCCGGCGTCATCTGGGGCCACCAGCCGGTCTCGCTGGAATCGCCGATCGCCGGCAAGGACGTGCGTTTCGGTGGGCTGGTGCTCGGGCTGGACGAGGTGACGATCATCGTCGTCACCGTCCTCCTCACGGTGCTGCTCTACTTCTACTTCAACCGCACGAAGCTCGGCGTCGCCATGCAGGCGGCGTCTCAGAACCAGCTTGCCGCCTACTACATGGGCATCCCGGTCAAGCGCATCCATTCGCTCATCTGGGCTTTGGCGGGCGCGGTAGCAGCCGTGGCGGGCATCCTGTTCGCCTCCAAGGGCTCGATCGACCCGTCGATCGGCCTGCTCGGAATCAAGGCCTTCGCGGCGGCGGTGATCGGCGGCTTCGGCTCGCTGCCAGGGGCCCTGCTCGGCGGCATTATCGTCGGGCTGATCGAACCCTTTGCATCCTACTACATCGCGGCCGGCTACTCGCAGATCATGCCGTACCTGTTGCTCTTCCTCATTCTCGTCTTCAGGCCGCACGGCATCCTTGCCCAGGTTCACCGGAAGAAGGTCTGAGATCATGCGGACAGTCTTCAAGACCTCCTACGACGCCGACATCAACTATTTCCGCCACGGCGCGCAGGCTGCCTGGTACATGCTGCTGCTGGTGCTTGCGCTCTGCCTGCCGTTCCTGATGGGAACCTTCTGGATCGGCGAGATGACCAACATGCTGATCTGGGCCATCGCCGGCATGGGACTGATGATCCTGGTCGGCCAGACCGGCCAGGCGAGCCTCGGCCACGCCGCCTTCCTGGCGATCGGCTGCTATGCCAACGTGCTGCTGCAGGAGAAGCTGGGCGTACCCTTCCTCCTTTCATTCCCGCTCGCCGGCGTGATCGCAGGTCTGGCGGGAGCATTGATCGCGATGCCGATGACCAAGCTGCACGGCATCTACCTCGCCATCGGCACGCTGGCGATCTCGATCCTGACCGACGACCTGATCGTGATCGCCGAGCCGCTGACCAATGGCGTGGTGGGCCTGTTTGCCCCGACCATCGACATCTTCGGCCTCCAGTTCGACCGCTATGCGACGCCGGACCGCTTCTACTGGCTGGTGCTGTTCGTGGCAGTCGTCATCATCCTCGTCTATCGCAACATCCTGCGCTCGCCGCTCGGCCGCGCATTCGCCGCGGTGCGCGACTCGGAGGTCTCGGCGCAGGCGATGGGGGTGAACGTTGCCCGCACGAAGGCGCTGTCCTTCGGCATCTCCACCGCGATCACCGGCCTCGCCGGAGCGCTGATGGGGCACTTCGCCGGGATCTTCAACAACGAGACCTTCAACATCATCATCTCGATCCAGCTGCTCCTGATGATCGTCATCGGTGGGCTGGGGTCGATCCACGGTGCCTTCTTCGGGGCGATCGTGGTGGCGCTGCTGCCGCAGGCCATCGCGATCTCGCGCGACCTCGTCTCCGGCTTCGTCGGCGGCGGCACTGTGGCGATCCCGGGCCTCGAATCGGCGATCTTCGGCGCCCTCCTGATCGGGTTCATCCTGTTCGAGCCGATGGGCATCTACGGGCGCTGGCTCAAGATACGCACCTATTTCGAACTGTTCCCATTCTACCGGAAGGACATGTTCCGCCGCCAGAAGAGCTACCTGAAGACGGAGCGCATGCGATGAGCCTGCTCGAAATCGACAATGTCACGTTGCGCTTCGGCGGCGTGGTGGCCGTCAACAAGGTGTCCTTCTCGGTGGAGGAGGGCGAGGTCTTTGCGCTGGTCGGCCCCAACGGCGCGGGGAAGTCGACGCTGTTCAACCTCATCAGCCGTATCTACGACCCGGTCGAGGGCGACATCCGCTTCGACGGCGAAAGCCTGCTGAAGCATCCTCCGCACGACATCGCCAAGCTCGGCATCGCGCGCACCTTCCAGAACATCGAGCTGTTCGAGCAGGCGACGGTGCTGCAGAACCTGCTGGTCGGGCGCCATCGCCACCGCAAGTCGAACTTCCTCACCGAACTCCTGTTCACGCCGGGCGTGCGGGAAGGGGAGCGCCGCCACCGCGCCGCGGTCGAGAAGGTGATCGATTTCCTGGAACTCCAGGCCTACCGCGACAAGTACATCGCCGGCCTGCCCTACGGGGTGCGCAAGGTGGTGGAGATGGGCCGAGCGCTGGCGATCGAGCCTCGCCTGCTGCTGCTGGACGAACCAGCCTCGGGTCTTTCGGTCGAGGAGACGCAGGACGTCGCGTTCTGGATCGAGGACATCAAGAAGCAGATGGGCGTGACGGTGCTGATGGTGGAGCACGACATGCACCTGGTGTCGGCTGTGTCGGACCGGGTGCTGGCGCTGGCCGACGGCAAGGTGCTGTCGCTCGGCACGGCGCAGGAGGTGCAGAGCGATCCGAAGGTCATTGAGGCCTATATCGGCGGGTCCGACGCGCAGGAAAGGGAGGTCGCCTGATGAACGCGCTCACCGACATCGCCGCCCGTCCGGCCGCCGCGCCCGAGAAGGCTGTCGTGCTCTCGGTCCGCAACCTCGAGAGCTACTACGGCCCGATCATGGCGATCCGCGGCTGCAGCCTCGAAGTGCGGGAAGGGCAGATCGTCACCGTGCTCGGCGCCAACGGTGCGGGCAAGACCACGTTGATGAAGACCATCTCCGGCGTCATGGACCCGGAGAAGGGCCAGATCATGTATGGCGGCGAGAACATCGCCGGCGCTGCCCCCGACAAGGTGGTGCGCAAGGGCATCGTCCACGTGCCGGAGGGCCGCGAGGTGTTTCCGCTGCTGACGGTGGAGGAGAACCTGCGCATGGGCGCCTTCGTGCGCAACGATGCCGATGGCGTGCGCAAGGACGAGGAGATGGTGTTCTCCTACTTCCCCATTCTGGCGGAGCGGCGGCGGCAGGCCGCCGGCACGCTGTCGGGCGGCCAGCAGCAGATGCTGGCGATCGGGCGCGGGCTGATGGCGCGGCCGAAGCTGATGCTGCTCGACGAGCCGAGCCTCGGCCTCTCGCCGCTGCTGGTGAAGGAGATCTTCCAGATCATCCGCCGGCTCAACCGCGAGCAGGGCGTGACCATGATGCTGGTCGAGCAGAATGCCAAGGTGGCGCTCGAGGTGGCCGACTACGGCTACGTGATGGAACTCGGCCGCATCGTCATGGCCGACGACGCCAAACGGCTGCTGCAATCGAAGGATATCCAGGAGTTCTACCTGGGGGTCCAGTCGGAGGAGTCGCAGCGCGGCCAGAAGCGCTGGAAACAGAAGAAGACCTGGCGATAGCCGGCGACGGCAAGGGATAGGGAGGAGACCTGGATGACCATCGCCGAGAGACTGCCGCAGATGCAGACGGTGCGCGGCTTTTCCTTCAATGCCGAACTGGAAGGGCCCGGGCCGTTCTACTTCGATGGCTGCGACACGCTGGCGAAGCTGTTCCGGCAGCGCTGCCAGGAATTGAAGACGAAGGTCGCGCACCGCGAGAAGGACTACGGCATCTGGCTGTCCTACACGTGGACCGACTTCTACGAACACGCACGCCTGATCGGTCTCGGGCTGGTCGCGCTGGGGCTGAAGCGCGGCGAGGTCGTGTCGATCCTGTCCGAAGACAACAAGGAGTGGATCTACACCGATCTCGGCGTGCAGTCGGTCGGTGGCATCTCGTCGGGCGTCTACACGACGGATTCGGCAAAACAGCTTGCCTACCTGGTCAACGATTCCGACAGCCGGTTCCTCTTCGTCGAGAACGACGAGCAGCTCGACAAGTACCTGTCGGTCAAGGACCAGATGCCTGGGCTGGCGAAGGTCATCGTCTACGACCGCGAGGGGCTGCACGACTTTTCCGACGACAAGGTGATCTTCCTCGACGATCTCTACCGGGTCGGCCGCGACTTCCTGAAGGCCAATCCCAACCGGTTCGACGAGGAAATCGCGAAGTCGGATCCCAAGGACACGGCGATCCTCGTCTACACCTCCGGCACCACCGGGCCGCCGAAGGGCGCGATGATCAGCCACCAGAACATCATCGTGTCGATCATCGGCTCGGTGCTGACGCTGCCGGTCGAGGATACCGACGAACAGCTCTGCTTCTTGCCTCTCTGCCACATCCTGGAGCGGCTGATCAGCGTCTTCACGCCGATCGGGCTGCGATCGACGGTGAACTTCGCGGAGAGCCCGGAAACGGTGTTCGACAACGTCCGCGAAGTCTCGCCACACGTCTTTACCGCGGTGCCGCGCGTCTGGGAAAAGATCTATTCGCGCGTCACCATCATGGCCAACGAGGCGACGGGAATCGGCAAGTGGGCCTACAGGCGCGCGCTCGCCGCCGGCCGCTCGCGCGCCGAGGCGCTGGAGAACGGCGATCCGGTGCCGGTCGGAACCAGGCTCGCGTACGCCTTCTGGGACTTCATGGTGCTGAAGAACCTGCGCCGCATGCTCGGCTTCGAGCGGCTGCGCCGCGGAACGACGGGGGCAGCGCCGATTTCGCCCGACCTGTTGCGCTGGTACAAGTCGGTCGGCATCACGGTGCTCGAGGGCTACGGCATGACCGAGAGTTCCGGCGTCATCTCGGTCAATCTGATCGAGACCTACAAGACCGGCAGCGTCGGTCCGGTGGTGCCGGGCGGGCAGGTTCGCATCGCCCCGGACGGCGAGATCCAGTACAAGGGCGGCAACGTCTTCAAGGGCTACTGGAACAAGCCGGAGAAGACCGCCGAGACGATCAGCGAGGACGGCTGGCTGAAGACGGGCGACGTCGGCAAGATCGACAACCAGGGCTTCGTCACCGTCACCGGCCGCGTCAAGGACATCATCATCACCGCGGGCGGCAAGAACATCACGCCCGCCGAGATCGAGAACCGACTCAAGTTCTCGCCCTACATCTCCGATGCGGTCGTGATCGGCGACAAGCGCAAGTTCCTGTCGTGCCTGATCATGATCGACCAGGAGAACGTCGAGAAATTCGCGCAGGAGCGCCGGGTTCCGTTCAACGACTTCCGCTCGCTCTGCGCGGCGCAGGAGGTGCGCGACCTGATCGGCGGCGTCGTCGCCGAGACCAACAGCGAGTTCGCTCGCGTCGAACAGATCAAGGACTTTCGCCTCATTGATGTGCTGCTCACCGCGGAGGACGATGAGCTGACGGCCACGATGAAGCTGAAGAGGAGTTTCGTCGAACAGAAACACAAGAAGCTGATCGACGATATGTATGGCCAGAGCGGCCATGCCGGGAACTGAACAACCAGGAGGAGACTGAAATCATGAAGTCCATCATCGGAAAGAGCGTGCTCGCCATGGGCCTTGCGGCCGGCATGGCCTCGGCCGCGCACGCCACGCAGGGCGTGACCGACACCGAGATCGTCATCGGCTCGAATGGCGATCTGTCGGGCATCTTCGCCGCCTTCAACGTCGGAGCCATCAAGGCCGCGCAGCAGGTCTTCGAGGAAGTCAATGCGGCAGGCGGCATCCACGGCCGCAAGATCCGTTTCGTGGTGGAGGACCACGGCTATCAGGTGCCGAAGGCGGTGCAGAACTTCAACAAGCTGGTCAATTCCGACCAGGTCTTCGCGATGATCCTGAACCTCGGGACGCCGCACAACATCGCCGGCTTCCCGATCATGGCTTCCAAGCAGGTCGCCAATGTCGGTCCGCTGACGGCGGCGCGCCAGATGCTCGAGGGCGACATCGCCTTCAAGTATGCCGGCTTCTCGTCCTATTACGACCAGCTGCGCGCCGGCGTGAAGCTGCTCGCGGAGGAGAAGGGCGCCAAGGAAGTCTGCGCCATGTACATCCCGTCGGACTTCGGCAAGGAGATCGAGGAAGGCGCCAAGGAACAGGCCGAGGCCATGGGCCTGACCTGGGCGGCCGAGACCACGCACAAGCCCGACGAGCAGGACTTCGTGGGCTCGATCCAGAAGCTGAAGGAGGCGGGCTGCGACATCGTCGCCACCGCGCTCGGCGTGCGCCAGACCATCGTCGCCTTCGGCACGGCCAAGAAGCTCGGCTGGACGGACGTGTCGTTCATCGGCTCGTCGGCGGGCTTCAACACCGCCGTCGCCAAGGTGCCGGAAGGCGTGACCGAGGGTTACTACGCCGCCGCCGGCTGGTCGGACTACGAGAACCGTCTCGACACTCCGGCCGTGAAGGAATGGGCCGACAAGTTCCAGGCCTTTGCCGGGCAGCCGGCCGACACGGCCGCCCAGCTCGGCTACAGCGCAGCCGATACTCTGGTGAAGGCGCTCGAGGCGGCTGGCAAGGACCTGACCTCGGACAGCTTCCGCACGGCGATGGAAGGCCTGCAGTACGATGACGTCGTCAACGACGTGCCGGTCAACTACGGCGCCGACCACCAGGGCGGCGACCTGATCGTCATCTCCAAGGTGGATGGCGGCAAGTGGGTCGAGGTCGGCCGCGTGGACCCGACCAAGTCGAACTGATCGATCGAAACTGACGAACAGGAGGCCGGCGGAGCGATCCGCCGGCCTCTTCTCGTTCCAGTCAATGCCAGGCTGTACGGCCGGTTATGCGACGGGACTTGCGCCCGCGCCGCCGCGATGGTTTAGGAACGCGTCCGTTCGCAGTTGCGAAGGGCGTCAGCCCCCGGAAACCAGGTTCCATCCGCATGATTCGTCTTGAAAGCATCGGCAAGCAGAACGGCAAGCAGATCGTCTTCATCGAGGCGTCGGCGGCGATCCAGCGCGGCGAGAAGGTCGGGCTCGTCGGTCCTAACGGTGCCGGCAAGTCCACGCTGTTTCGCATGATGACGGGCGAGGAACTGCCTGACGAAGGCCAGGTCTCGGTCGATCGCGGCGTGCGCATCGGCTATTTCAACCAGGATGTCGGCGACATGTCTGGTCGAAGCGCGGTCGTCGAGGTCATGGACGGCGTTGGTCCCGTCAGCGTGCTGGCAGCCGAGATGGCCGAACTCGAGGCCGCCATGGGCGATCCGGAGCAGGCCGACCGCATGGACGAGATCATCGAGCGCTATGGCGAGGTGCAGGCCAAGTACGACGAACTGGATGGCTATGCGCTCGACGGTCGTGCACGCGAGGTGCTGGGCGGGCTCGGCTTCAGCGACGAAATGATGAACGGCGATGTCGGAAAGCTGTCCGGCGGCTGGAAGATGCGCGTGGCGCTCGCGAAGATCCTGCTGATGCGGCCGGATGTGATGCTGCTCGACGAGCCTTCGAACCATCTCGACATCGAAAGCCTGATCTGGCTCGAATCCTTCCTCAAGGGCTTCGACGGCGCATTGGTGATGACCTCGCACGACCGCGCGTTCATGAACCGGATCGTGTCGAAGATCATCGAGATCGACGGCGGCACGCTCACCTCCTATTCGGGCGACTACGAGTTCTATCGGCAGCAGCGGGCTCTGGCCGAAGTGCAGCAGCAGGCGCAGTTCGAGCGCCAGCAGGCGATGCTGGCCAAGGAGATCGCCTTCATCGAGCGCTTCAAGGCGCGCGCCAGCCACGCGGCCCAGGTGCAGAGCCGGGTGAAGAAGCTCGACAAGATCGACCGGGTCGAGCCGCCGAAGCGGCAGCAGACGGTGCGGTTCGAGTTCCAGCCGGCGCCGCGCTCGGGCGAGGATGTCGCGACGCTGAAGAGCGTCCACAAGAGCTACGGCTCGCGCCGCATCTACGAAGGCCTCGACTTCCAGGTCCGCCGCGGCGAACGCTGGTGCGTCATGGGCGTTAACGGCGCCGGCAAGTCGACGCTGCTCAAGCTGGTCGCCGGCGCTGCAGAACCCGACGATGGCACGGTCGCGCGCGGCCCGAGTGTGAAGATGGGCTATTTTGCCCAGCACGCGATGGAACTGCTCGACGGGGAGGCGACCATCCTGGAGTGGCTGGAGGATTCGTTTCCGCAGGCCGGCCAGGCGCCGCTCCGGGCGCTCGCGGGCTGCTTCGGCTTCACCGGCGACGAGATCGAAAAGAAGTGCCGGGTGCTGTCGGGCGGCGAGAAGGTGCGGCTGGTCATGGCCCGGATGCTGTTCGACCCGCCGAACTTCCTCGTGCTCGACGAGCCGACAAACCACCTCGACATCGCCACCAAGCAGATGCTGATCGAGGCGCTGGCGCGATACGAGGGCGCGATGCTGTTCGTCAGCCACGACCGGCACTTCCTCGCCGCCCTGTCGAACCGGGTGCTGGAGCTGACGCCGGACGGCATGCAAGCCTATGGCGGCGGGTATGTCGAGTATGTCGAGCGGACAGGCCAGGAAGCGCCTGGTTTGAGAACCTGACAGCCGGGACAGGCGGGGCTTGCCGGCCGCCGTCGCATCCTCATTCCAGCCGATAGGCACCGCGGATCATGCGGATGAGTGCCTGCTCGATCCGGTCCCAGTTCGCCGGATCGCTTGAGGCGAGACCGGCTACGTTGCGGGCGTTTTGCTCCGCCAGCGCCACATAGCTGACGGCGCCGATAATCAGTGCATTGAGTCCCGGAGCATCGATGCCAGCCGGCGGGACGAGGTCGCCGCGAACGCGCTGTGACCACTCCACCATCGCCCGTGAGCGTGCCCGTATCAGCGGCTGGACAGCGCCGGCGGTGTCTGCGAGCTCCCACAACAAGGACTGGCGCGCCAGCGGCTCCGTTCGCATCACCCGCAGGAGCCGAAGCGCCAGCTGTTCGACCATCTCCGGGTAGGAGGAGGGCGCAACGCCCGGCGCTTCGTCGGTGAGACGCTGCACCCACCACGCCGCGATCCTTTCGCCGAGCGCGGCAAGCAGGCCGTCCAGCCCATCGAAATAGCGATAGATCAACTGCTTGTCCACGCGGGCTGCGCGAGCCACGGCGTTGATGCCGAGCGCTGCTGGCCCCTTCTCGACGAGAATCTGCCGCGCAGCTTCGACGATCCGATCTTCGGTCGCGGCTCGATCTCGCGGTGTTGCTGCTTTGCCCTCAGTCATCTCGACTTCCACTGCATCCAAGGGTGATAGGCAATGCGCGCGCGTCCGGCAAGACTGGTATCACCGAAAGGTGACTTGTAATGTCACCGATCGGTGACTAACACAGCAGTGCACCAGTCAACGGCAGTGCTGCGCGCCCCCGACGCGTCTCCGCAGCCTTGCGACCGAAACCGTAGCGGAACCGTCAGATGACCCAGCGATCTCCCTTCATCGGCCTCAGCGCCATCGGCATGGCGATAGGATTCAACCTGCCGTACCTCGCTCTTGCGCAAAGCTATGACTATCCTGCCGTGTTGCGCCGCCCCGCGGGCGAAGCACTGACGCTGTTCAGCGAAGGCGGAGCCGTGCTCATCCTGACGTGGCACGCCTTCGCATGGGCTGCCCTCCTGTTCGTCCCTCTGTCCCTCGGCCTCGCCCTGACGGCGGAGAACCGCGGGGCTTCCGAGCGGCTCTCGATCGCAGCCGCATTGACCGGCGCCTTGTCGGGCGTGACCCAGTCGATAGGGCTATGGCGATGGGTCTTCGTCGTGCCGGACCTGGCGCGAGAATACTCCGCTTCCTCGGCGGATGCGGCGGCGCGCGCTGCCGCGGCGCACAGCTTTGGTGTGCTCAACGCCTATGGAGGCGTCGCGATCGGGGAGCATCTTGGCCAGTGGCTCCTGGTCTTCTTCATGCTGAGCCTGTCGGCGCTGCAATGGCGCCGAGGTCTGAGAGCGGCGCCCGCAATCGGCTTCCTCGCGGCGATGGCGATCGCCACGGGCACGAACGAGGGAATAGCGATTGCGCTCGGCCGCGCCGGGGACGTGTTCTCGCTTTTTACCATCGGCGGATTTCTCGGCCTCACGGTATGGCTGATCGCGACCGGACTTGTCCATCTTCGTCCCGAACGCGCCGGACAGGAAGCGGCGAGACGCCGTTGAACCGCGTTTCGAAACGGCCTACTCAGCGGGAGCGACGGGCACCCCTTCGCCAGTCCCGTAGGAACCCGGCTGCCGCGCCGCCTCGATCTCGCGGTGCAGCCGGGCCTCCTCGTGCGCCTTGGGCGTGACGAAGCGGCCGAGGATCAGGTAGGCTACCGGGGTCAGGAACAGCGTCGAGGCGGTGGCGAGGCCGAGGCCACCGACGATGACCCAACCCAGCGCGATGCGGGCCTCCGCACCGGCGCCCTGCGCCAGGATCAGCGGCACGCCGCCGACGATGGTGCAGATCATGGTCATCATCACCGGGCGCAGCCGGATGTTGGCGGCGTTCTCGATCGCCTCGCGAACGCCCTGGCCGCGGTCGCGCAACTGGTTGGCGAACTCCACGATCAGGATTCCGTTCTTCGCCATGATGCCGACGAGAAGCACCAGCCCGATCTGGCTGTAGACGTTCATGCTCGTTCCGGTGAGCAGCATGGCGAAGACCGCGCAGGCAAGGCCGAGCGGAACCGTCGCCATGATGATGACGGCCGAGACGAAGCTCTCGAACTGCGCGGCGAGCACCAGCAGGATGATGACGATGGCGAAGCCGAACGTCCGCGCCATCGACGAAGTCTGTTCGCCGAGCGTTGCTGCCTCCGCCAGCGGAATGATCCGCGACCCCGCCGGAAGATGCGGCTCGGCGACCGCCTGTGCGACCTGGTAGGCCTCGCCGAGAGCGAAGTTCGGTGCAAGCGCTGACGTGATGCCGACCGATCGAAGCTGTTGCTCACGATCGAGTCCGGGCGGAACAGCCTGCTCGCGCAGCGTCGCGATGGTGGCGACCGGCACGAAGCGGCCGTCGCCCGTTCGGATGAAGACGTTCTCGAGGTCCGTCGGATCGTTGATCGGATTGGTCGTCGAGACCAGCTTCACGTCGAAGGAGCGGTCGTCGATGAACACCTGGCCGACCTGGCGGCCGTCGAGCATCGCCTGCATGGCCGCACCGAGGCCGTTGATCTCGATCCCCAGGTCGGAGGCGCGCTCGCGATCGATCGAGACGGAGAGCTGCGGCTGGCTGGCATCGGTCGACAGCCGCGCCTGGCTGAACCGCGGGTCGCGCTCGAGGTCGGCTACGATCTTCTGCGCTGCCTCGCGCAGGTCGGCGTAATTATTGCCGGCGACCGCGAACTGAAGGCCGCTGCCGGCGCCGCGGATGCCGAGACTGTTGGGCTGGAAGGCGAATGCGCGCACGCCCGGCACGTTCTGGACGATGCGGCTGATGTCGCCGACGATCGCCTGCTGCGAGCGCTCGCGGTCCTGCCAAGGAGCCAGCCGCAGCACCATGAAGCCGCTGTTCGACGAGCCGCCGGAACCGGCGATGGCGAAGGTGCTGGTGATCTCGCCCTTGTCGCGCAGCGGCTGGAGCAGGATCTCGATCGCGCGCATCTGCTGGGCGAGGTAGTCGAGGCTGACGCCCTGCGGCGCGGAAATGCGCAGGAAGGCCTGCGAGCGGTCCTCGGAGGGTGTCAGCTCAGACTTGATCGTCGGATAGAGGCTGCCTGCGAGGGCAGCGAATAGGATCGAGACCGCGACGACCACCATCGGGGCATTGAGACATGCGCGCAGCATGCGCCGGTAGGCTCCGGCGAGAGCGCCGCCGATCCCGCCGATCACGCCGCCATGCCCCTCCTGCTGCGCGCCTTCCTTGAGGATGCGCGACGCAAGCATGGGACAGAGCGACAGCGCGACCAGCGACGAAAGAAACACCGCGATGGCGAGCACGAAGCCGAATTCACGGAACAGGCCGCCGGTCTGCCCCGGCAGGAAGGACAGCGGCACGAAGACGGCGATCAGCGTCGCCGTCGTGGCGATGACGGCGAAGAACACCTCCTCGGTGCCGAGCACGGCAGCGGCGCGCGGGCCCATGCCCTCGTTGCGGCGGCGCACGATGTTTTCAAGCACGACGATGGCATCGTCGACGACGAGGCCCGTCGCCAGAACAAGGGCGAGCAAGGTGAGGATGTTGACCGAGAAGCCCACGAGATAGATCGCCGCCAGCGTGCCGATCAGCGCCACGGGCATTGCGAGGCCAGGGATGATCGTGGCGCGCCAGTCCCACAGGAAGAGGAAGATGATCAGCAGCACCACGCTGACCGAAATCAGAAGGGCGATCTCAACCTCGTGGATGGCGCCGTTGATGAAGGTGGCGTCGTCGCTGGTGATCTCGATGGCCATGCCCGCGGGCAGGTTCTGCTGGATTCGGGCGGCGGCTTCGCGGACGCCTTGCGAGATTTCCAGCGTGTTCGACTGCGCCGCGCGGATGATGCCGAGACCGATGCCCGCCTTGCCGTTGGCGCGCAGCTGGGACTGGCCGATGTCGGGGCCGAGCGTCACCGTGGCGAAGTCGCCCAGACGTACGCGACGGTTGATGATCAGGTCCTCGAAGGCTTCGGGCGAGTTCACGGAGGCAGTGGCGCGGACGATCAGGTCCTGGGTGTTGGACGTGAGCGAGCCGGCCGGCGTGTCGAACGAGATCGAGGAGAGGGCGCTCGTCAGGTCGGCGACGGTCAGGTTCAGGCTTGCCATCTTGCCCTGATCGATGTCGATGCGGAAGATCTTGCTGCGGTCGCCATAGACCTGGACGTCGGCGACGCCCGGTACGGCCGACAGCGCGTCGACGACCTCATCCTCGACCAGCACCGTCATGTCCTCGACCGACATCCGGTCGGAGGTGACGCCGAGCCGCACGACCGCCTGCGCATTGGCGTCCGCCTTGACGATGCGCGAGGCATCGGCATCTTCGGGAAGGTTGTTGACCACACGTCCGACGGCGTCGCGCAGGTCGGACGCAGCGGTGTCGATGTCGACGTCGTCTCGGAATTCGACCGTCACGCGGCTTTCGCCGAACGAGGACGAGGAGGAAATGGATTTCACGCCCGCCACGCGCGAGACCGCGCCTTCGATGACCCCGGTCAGCTCGCGGTCGATGGTCTCGGCGGCGGCACCGTCGAAATCGGTCCGGATGGTGATGACGGGCTGGTCGACGTCGGGCAGTTCGCGGATCTCGACGCCGAACAAGGCGGCCAGGCCCGCCACCACGATCAGCGTGTTGAACACGAAGGCGAGAACGGGACGACGCACGAACAGCGCGGTCAGGCTGTTTTCCTGGCGTTCGGTCTTCATGTCCATGGTCGAGCCTCCCTTCAGGAACCGCCGGCCGCGGCCGCGGGTGCTGCAGTTTCGCCCGCACGGCCGGCTATCCGCACCTCCGCGCCATCGCGCACCGCATGCAGGCCTTCGGTCACCACGGCGTCCTGCAGCGTCAGCGGCGCATCGACAAGAACGCTGTCGGTGTTGCGCTGGATGATGCGGACGGCGACGCGCTCTGCGCGGCCATCACGGATGGCCCAGACGAAAGCGCCTTCGGTGCCCCATTGCACAGCCAGCGGATCGACCGCCGGGAAGGTGTCTCCCGGGAAGCGCATGCCGACCTCGAAAGCCATGCCGGCGCGCAGCCTGTCGTTGGCGTTGGGAAGCCGCGCCTGCACCCGCAGCGTCCGGCTGTCGGTCTCGATCCGGTTGTCCACCGCGCTCACGTTGCCCTCGAAAACTTCGCCCGGGCGCGCCACGGAAGCGGCGGTGAGCGAGGAGCCGACCGTGATCATGCCCGCGAAACGCTCGGGAACCCAAAAATCGACCAGGATTTCGGACCTGTCGTCGATGGTGGCGATCTCGGTCTGCGACGTGACGTAGTTGCCCGCGGTGATCGGGAGAATGCCAACCACGCCGCCGATCGGCGCCTCGACGGACCGACGCTCGAGCGCCAGTTCGGCGTCGCGCAGCGCAAGCCGCGCATTGTCGAGCTGGACTTCGGCATCGGTGAGCTGAACGGCCGTCGCGGCGGCGGAGTTGCGCAGCGCCTGGAACCGCTCCACCCGCGCCTGCGCGTCCCGGATCGCCACCTGGGCACGGTCGAGCGCGATCCGCTCCGCCTGGGAATCGAGGCGGGCGATGACCTCACCGCGAACGACGGTGGCGCCGGATTCGACGAGCACCTCCGTCAGCCGGCCGCTCGTGAAGGGGGTGACCACGACGGAGCGGACCGCGCGACCGGTGCCGATGGCCGAAAGGCGATCGTTGATCGTCAGTTCGAGAACCGGCTGCGCCACGACCGCGGACTGCTGTCCGCCGAACCCGCCACCGCGGTTGCCGCCCTGAGCCGGCGCTCCGCCACCCGGTCCCGCGGGCGCCGCTTCCGGGGCGAAGGGGACGTTCTCGATCCCAAGCCTCGCCAGCGTCGCGGGCGCGCCGGGGTAGAACTGCAGCCATCCGAAGAATGCGGCAACGAGAAGAACGAGGGTCAGCGCTGCCTGTTTCCAGATCGACATCCGGTACTCCGTTTCGAGATGCGTGGCGTCGCGGGTGGGACCGTCGTACCCCTCTCCGCTTCCAGGGCTCGACATCCGCCGGCGCCTGCGCACGCTCATAAGCATCCATTATGTACATCCTGCGGCAGGTATGCACGCGGAACAGGATTAACGTTCGGTAATACGCGTCCAAAGGGTCGGCGGATCAATGGAGGCGGGCATAGCGGCGTCAGCCCTTGCGCAACGTCTCCAGCTCGCCGATCCGCTTGGCGCTCTCGCTCTCCAATCTGCGCGTCAGTTCGCCGATCAGCGCCTCGGCGAAGACGAAGAGCGCGGCCGAGGAATCCCATGCTGAGGGCACCGCCGTGCGACCGGCCACGACATGACGGGCGAAGCGGGCAATGGGCGACAGCCACTGGTCGGTGACCAGCACGATCTGGATGCCGCGCTTGTGGGCCGTCTCGGCCAGTTGCAGCAGGCTGTCCTGGTAGCGGCGGATGTCGAACACGAAGAGCACGTCGCGCCGCCCCATGTCGATCAGCCGGTCGCGCCAGTTGCTCTCCTGGCCGGAGAGGTGGAAGACGGCGGGGCGGATGATGGTCATGTGGGCGGCCATGTAGCGCGCGATCGGGTCGGTGAAGCGGCCGCCGATCAGATGGATGCTCGCGCGGGGATGCGCCAGCAGCGCGACGATCTCGTCCATCTGGCGCGGCGAGACGTGGCCGAAGGTTTCGCGGATGTTGTCGAGCGTGGCGGCCAGCATGGCCGGCTCTTCGCCGCGGTGTCCGGACTGGCGCTCGGTGCGAGAGAGCGGGGACTGCAGCTGTGCGGCGAGTTCATGCTGAAGGGTTGCCTGGAACTCCGCGTAGTTGTGGAAGCCGAGGCGGGCGACGAAGCGCAGGATGGTCGGCGAACTGACCCCGGCATGCTGGGAAAAGTCCGCCACGGTCTTCAGCCCGGCCAGCGGATAGTTGGCGATCAGCGTCTGGGCAGCGCGACGCTCGCCCGCCGGCATCGCGTCCATGCGGTCGGTGATCAGCTCGGCAATGCTCGTGCCCATGCGACCTCCTTCGCCAGGAACCCGGCGCCCGATCCTCCCGGGCGGAAAATGCGGTTTGACAAACCGGCAGAGGGCGTATCAAATCATCCACCGAGGCGCAAAGATACCAAAAACGTAACAATCGATACAGCGCGCGGGAACAGGTCGGACATGATTTCGGGGCTGGCGACAGGCGAGGCAGAGACGGGACCCGTGCGGGTCTTCAACCGTGATGCCGCCGGACCGTTCGTGCTTGTCTGCGACCATGCGTCCAATCGCATTCCCGAGGACTACGGCACGCTGGGACTGCCCGAGAGCGAACTGACGCGGCACATCGCCTGGGATCCGGGCGCTGCACCGGTGTCTCGCCGCATGGCCGAGCGGCTCGACGCAGTGCTGGTGGAATCGGCGATCTCGCGGCTGATCGTCGACTGCAACCGCCCGCTCGAAGCACCGGACCTCATGCCGGCCTTGAGCGAGACGACGGCTATTCTTGGCAACCAGGCCGTTCCGGCCGAGGAACGCGCGCGTCGGATCGCGCTCGCCCATGTGCCCTTCCACGACGCGATCGAGACCATCGTGACCGACAGGCTGGCCGCGGGCCGGCCGACGATGCTGGTCTCGGTCCATTCCTTCACGCCCGTCTATCGCGGTGTCTCGCGGCCGTGGCACGTCGGCATCATCCATGACGAGGACGAGCGATTGTCCGCGCCGATGATCGCGGCACTTTCGGTGATCGATGGCGTTGTCGTCGGCAACAACGAGCCCTATGCGCCGGCCGACCGCGTCTACTACACGCTCGAAAGGCATGCGCGATCCCGCGAACTGCCTTGCGCGATGATCGAAATCCGCAATGATGAAATCTGCGATCCGGCCGGCCAGGCACTCTGGGCCGACCGTCTCGCAACCATTCTGTCCGGCATCCAAGAACCGGGCGTGACCGAAGGGGAGGCGAAGGCAACTCGCGAAAAGGGGATCATCCTGCGTGCCTGAAGCCATCAAGACCTATGTGAGGGTCGTGGATGCCATGAGCCACTGGATGGGGCTCTTCGCGATGTATCTCGTCTTCGCGATGATCGGCATCCTCGGCTATGCCTCGATCATGAAGGTGTTCTTCCTGCCCTCGCTCTGGACCGTCGAGATGGCCCAGTTCGTGATGGTGGCCTATTTCACGCTCGGCGGTGCCTTCACGCTGAAGGAGGGCGATCACGTCCGCATGGACCTCGTCTACGGACGCTGGAGTGTGCGCCAGAAGGCCGGTGTCGACCTTTTCACCGGCGTGGCGCTGATCCTGTTCCTGGTCATGCTGCAGATCGGTGGTATCTCTTCGCTGATCTACGCCATCGAATATGGCGAGAAGAGCTTCTCGGCCTGGGCGCCGAAGATGTGGCCGGTGAAGGTGGTGCTGAACGTCGGCATCTTCTTCACGCTGCTGCAGGCGATCTCGCTCTTCTTCAAGGACTGGGCCACGGCTCGGGGAGAGCCGATCCAGTGAGCTACGAACTCATCGCTCTCCTGATGTTTTCCTCGATGATGCTGCTGCTCCTGACCGGGCAGCGGGTCTTCGCGGTGATCGGCATCGTCGGCGCCGTCGCGGCCTTCTTCCTGTGGGGAACGGGCGGCATCGAGATCCCCTTCACGGCCACCATCAAGGTCATGAAGTGGTATCCGCTGCTGACCCTGCCGCTGTTCGTCTTCATGGGCTACATGCTGGCGGAGTCGGGAATCGCCGACGACCTCTACAAGATGTTCCACGTCTGGTTCGGCCCTGTCCGGGGCGGGCTGGCGATCGGCACGATCCTGATGATGGTCATCATCTCGGCCATCAACGGCCTGTCGGTGGCCGGCATGGCGGTGGGCGCCACGATCGCGCTGCCGGAGCTGCTGCGGCGCGGCTACGACAAGGTGATGGTTACCGGCGTCATCCAGGCGGGTTCTTCGCTCGGCATCCTGGTGCCACCGAGCGTCGTGCTCGTGCTCTACGGCATGATCGCGCGCCAGCCGGTCGGCCATCTGTGGATGGCAGGCGTGTTCCCCGGGCTGCTGATGGCGAGCCTCTTCATCCTCTACATCGTCGTGCGCTGCGTGCTGCAGCCGAGCCTTGGCCCCGCCTTGCCGAAGGAAGAGCGGGAGAGCTACACGCTCGGCCAGAAGATTGCCCTGGCGCAGGCCGGGCTCATACCGCTTGCGATCTTCCTCGCCATGACCGGCCTGTTCCTCACCGGCGTCACGAGCCTCGTCGAAAGCTCGGCCGTCGGTGCGGTCTCGTCGATCCTCGCGGCGGCGCTGCGGCGCCGGCTCACCCTGGCCGTCCTGCATGAGACGACACGCAAGACGCTCGGCATTTCGGCGATGTTCTTCTGGATCATCACCGCCGCGCTTTGCTTCGGCGCGGTCTTCGACGGTCTCGGGGCGGTACGTTCGATCGAGGGACTGTTTCTCGGTGACATGGGTCTCGAACCCTGGCAGGTCCTGACCCTCATGCTGGCGACCTTCCTGATTCTCGGCATCTTCCTCGACGACACCGCCATGCTGGTGATCGTGGCGCCGCTTTTCATTCCTCTGGCCGGAGCACTGGGCTACAATCTCGTCTGGTTCGGCGTGATGTACACCATCACATGCCAGATCGCTTACCTGACGCCGCCCTTCGGCTACAATCTCTTCCTGATGCGCGCCATGGCGCCGCCGGAGGTGACCCTGACGGACATATACAAGTCTGTGTGGCCGTTCGTCGGGATCATGCTGTTCACGTTGCTGGTTCTCGCGCTCTATCCCGAGATAGCGACGTGGCTGCCCGACTACTACTATTCGAAGTGACGCGTGCAACGAGAAGGATGGGAACAATGATCAAGCAGAGCAGACGCGAATTCATCAAGAAGGCCGGCCTCGTCACCGCGGGTGCTGCCGGCGCCTCCACGCTTGCGGCCCCGGCGGTGATCGCCCAGGCGCCGATCAAGTGGCGGCTCCAGACCTATGCGGGCGCCGCACTCGGCCCGCACGTGACCAAACCGGCGGTCGACATGTTCAACGCCGCCGCCAAGGGCGAGATGGAGATCGAGCTCTACTACGCCGACCAGCTGGTGCCGACCGGCGAACTCTTCCGTGCCATGCAGGCCGGAACGATCGATGCCGTCCATTCCGACGACGATTCGATGGCCGCGCCGGTCGAGATCTCTGTCTTCGGCGGCTATTTCCCCTTCGCCACCAAGCACATCCTCGACGTGCCGGTGCTGTTCAACCAGTACGGCCTGGCCGACATCTGGCGCGAGCAGTACAAGGCGGCCGGAGGCGTGGTGTGGCTGTCGGCGGCGGGCCAGGACCCCTGCCACTTCAACACCAAGAAGCCGATCAACTCGCTCGCCGACCTGCAGGGCCTGCGGCTCTACACCTTCCCGACGGCGGGCCGCTTCCTGGCGCAGTTCGGCGTCGTCCCGGTGTCGATCCCCTACGAGGACGTGCAGGTGGCCGTGCAGACCGGCGAGCTCGACGGCATGTCCTGGTCGGGCATCACCGAGGACTACACGGTGGGCTGGGCCGACGTGACCGACCACTTCACGACCAACAACATCTCCGGCGCGTGGATCGGCTCCTGGTTCGCCAACGAGAAGAAGTGGGCCGACACGCCGGAGCACCTCAAGCAGCTCTGGCTCGCCTGCGTCGACGCCGGCCACACCTATCGCAACCAGTGGTACTGGGGCGGCGAGGCCAAGCTGCGCGCCACGGGCGACAAGCTGAAGCTGACCACCGTTCCGGCAGAGGAATGGGCGCAGGTCGAAGCGGCGGCGATGACGTTCTGGGACGAGATCGCGGCAGAGAGCGAGATGAAGGCCAAGGTCGTCTCGATCTTCAAGCAGTACAACGAGATCCTGCACAAGGCCGGCGGCGTCTACACGCAAGGCTGAAACTGGCCCTATCGACAGGCGGCCCGGCGGTCTACGCCGGGCCGTACGACGTCAGACCGGCCATGGGAGGCCGGCAACCCGCTCCGAGGACCACGACAATGGCAGGCAACCTGAGTTTCGACGAACTGAAGACCGAGATCGCGGCCGGTGCGATCGACACCGTGCTCGCCTGCGCGGTCGACATGCAGGGCCGCCTCGTCGGCAAGCGCTTCCTCGCGAGCTTCTTTGCCGACAGCGCCCATGACGAGACGCATGGCTGCAACTACCTGCTCGCCAACGACATCGACATGGAGCCGGTGCCCGGCTACAAGGCGGCGAGCTGGGACAAGGGCTATGGCGACTTCGTCATGAAGCCCGACATGTCGACGCTGCGCCGCATCCCCTGGCTCGAGAAGACGGCGCTGGTGCTGTGCGACCTTCAGGACCACCATACCCATTCCGACCTGCCGCATTCACCGCGCGCCATCCTGCGCAAGCAGGTCGCCCGGCTGAAGGAGCGCGGCTGGCTCGCCTACTTCGCCTCCGAACTCGAGTTCTACCTGTTCGACGAGAGCTATGATTCCATCCGCGCCAAGCACTGGAAGAACCTCTCCACCGCCTCGCCCTACATCGGCGACTACCTGATCGGCATCACCTCGAAGGAGGAGGGCGTCATGCGCCGGCTCCGCAACGAGATGAACGCCGCCGGCATCCCGATCGAGAATTCCAAGGGCGAGTGGGGCCCGGGCCAGGAAGAGATCAACGTGCGCTACGCCGAGGCGCTCGACATGGCCGACAGGCACGTGATCCTGAAGAACGGCGCCAAGGAGATCGCCGGCCAGATGGGCAAGGCCATCTCCTTCATGTCCAAGTACAATTACGACCTCGCCGGCAATTCCTCCCACATCCATAACTCGCTGTGGAGCGCCGATGGAAAGACGCCGCTGTTCTTCGACAAGGGCGCGGAGTGGACCCTGTCGGAACTCGGCCAGCAATGGGCGGCGGGCCAGATCAAGTATGCCCGCGAGTTCACCTGGTTCCTGGCGCCCTACATCAATTCCTACAAGCGCTTCCAGGCCGGCACCTTCGCGCCGACCAAGATCATGTGGAGCGAGGACAACCGCACCGCCGGCTTCCGGCTCTGCGGCGAGGGCACCAAGGGCATCCGCATGGAGTGCCGCATCGGTGGCGCCGACCTCAACCCCTACCTCGCTTTCGCGGCGCTGATCGCGGCCGGGCTCGCCGGCATCGACGAGAAACTGACGCTGCAGAAGCCCTTCGTCGGCGACGCCTATCAGGCCTCGCGCCTGCCGGAGATCCCCAAGACCCTGCGCGACGCCACCGAGACGCTGGCCAAGTCGAAGATGCTGAAGAGCGCGCTCGGCGAGGACGTGATCGAGCATTACGTCCACACCGCCAAGTGGGAGCAGTTCGAATACGACCGGCGGATCACCGACTGGGAACTGCACCGGGGATTCGAGCGGTATTGAGGAAATCACAACGTTGCAGTATGTTGCGCTTCTGAGATCAAGAGGTGCCCATGACCGTCAATGTCGACAAGCAATGGTTCGTGGACCGGTGGACAGAAAAGGGCCTCACCTTACGGAAGGTGGCGAAGTTGATTGGCTTGGATCCGAGCGCTCTCTCGCGGATGCTGAATGGCGAGCGCGAAATGAAGATCCCGGAAATCGGGCGGATTGCGGCCGTGCTGGAGGTGTCGAGCGCGGAAGTACTCGGGCATATCGAGTTGCCAGGTGCGTCGCATGAAGGCGTCGAGACTGGAGACGATGTGCGGATCAGCCGGCATCCGGGCTTCGGGTTCATGAAGGGCCTCATCAAGTTCGAAGAGGGATTCGACGGAACCGGACCTTACGATGACGAACCATGGGATCGGGGCTATCTGGGCGAAGATCGTCCATGACAGGGCGCGCGCCTCCTTTGCTGCTCGACACATGTACGATCCTGTTCATCGGCAATGCGTCGCGTCTGGACGACGACGCTGATCGCGAGATAGGGAAAGCGGCTCTAGAGCAGCGGCTCTACGTGTCCCCGATCTCCGCTTGGGAAATCGGCATCGGGGTTGCGAAAGGGCGGCTGAAGCTACCTCTGGGGCCCCTGGAGTTCTTCGATGACTTCGTGAAACGTATCGGAGCGAGACTCAGCGCCGTGACGCCGGGGATTCTCGTCGGGTCCTCGCTGCTGCCCGGTACGATTCATAAGGATCCTATGGACCGGGTCCTCGTTGCATCCGCACGGATGCTGGGGATGATCCTTGTGACCAGAGACGGTCCGATCCTCGCCTACGGCCGCGAAGGCCATGTTCGAACAATTACCTGCTAGAAAACTGCCTGCTGAAGAAACAACATGTCGGGGAGACTCCCTTGGAAACCGTAAAACTCACATCCCCCGTCGACGGGTCGGTTTACATAGAGCGACCTGTCGCCACCGACCAGGTCATCGACGCGGCGGTGTCGCGTGCCAAGGCGGCGCAGGCCGATTGGGCCGGCGTGCCGATCGCCAGGCGCGGCGAATACCTGCTCGCCTTCCTCGAGGCGCTGCTGGCCATGAACGACGAGATCGTGCCCGAACTCGCCTGGCAGATGGGACGTCCCGTCCGTTACGGCGGCGAAAAGGGCGGCGTCGAGGAGCGCACGCGCTACATGGTGGCGCTGGCGGAAAAGGCGCTGGCGCCCTATGTGCCCGAAGACCGCCCGGGTTTCCGGCGCTACCTGAAGAAGGTGCCTGTCGGCGTCGTCTTCGTCATCGCGCCGTGGAACTATCCCTACCTGACCGCGGTCAACACCATCGTGCCGGCATTGATGGCCGGTAACGCCGTGATCTTGAAGCACGCGGCGCAGACGCTTTTGGTCGGCGAGCGGTTTCAGGCAGCCTTCGACAAGGCCGGGCTGCCGAAGGGCCTGTTCCAGAACCTCGTGATGAGCCACGGCCAGACGGAGAGGCTGCTTGCGTCCGGCAAGGTCGATCATTGCAACTTCACCGGATCGGTGGCCGGCGGCCGCGCGATCGAGAAGGCGGCTGCGGGCACCTTCATGACGCTCGGGCTCGAGCTCGGCGGCAAGGATCCGGCCTATGTGCTGCCCGACGTGAAGCTCGACCACGCCATCGCCAACCTCGCCGAAGGTGCCTTCTTCAATTCCGGCCAGTGCTGCTGCGGCATCGAGCGCATCTACGTGCACGAGAAGGTCTATGACGATTTCGTCGAGGGCTTCATCGCCGAAAGCCGCAACTGGACGCTCGGCAGCCCGGTCGAAACGGACACGGTGATGGGGCCAATGGCGCAGGCGCGTTTCGCCGACTTCATTCGCGAGCAGAAGGCCGAGGCGCTGCGCAAGGGGGCGACTGCGCATCTGAACGTGATGGACGAGCGCGACACGGCCGGCTCGCCCTATCTGCCGGTCGAGGTGCTGACCGGCGTCAACCACCAGATGAGCGTCATGCGCGAGGAGAGCTTCGGCCCGATCGTCGGCATCATGAAGGTGCGCGACGACGTGGAGGCGATCGCGCTGATGAACGACAGCCCCTACGGTCTCACCGCCTCGATCTGGTCGACCGACACCGACCACGCCGCCGCGATCGGCGACCGCGTCGAGACCGGCCTGGTGTTCATGAACCGCTGCGACTACGTCGATCCGGGGCTGGTCTGGACCGGCGTCAAGGACACCGGCAAGGGCGGCGCCATGGGCCTCGTCGGCTACGACAACCTGACGAGGCCGAAGGGTTTTCATCTGCGCGAGAAGATCTAGGTTCGCTGCGAACAGGCCGATGAATTCGCTCCCTCGCGCGCCCTCTGGCCTGCAGGCCAGAGGGCGCGCGCGCAGGAACGCGACGTTTCCGAAATCACATTCATCCGAGAGCACCTCCCCATGACCACCCTCGTCTCCAAATGGAACTACCCCACCACGGTCCGCTTCGGCGCGGGGCGCATCTCGGAACTGCCGGACGCGCTCGCGCAGACCGGCATCAGGCATCCGCTCTTCGTGACCGATCCAGGGCTGGCGAAACTGCCGGTGGTGGCCGATACGCTGAAGATCCTCGACGCGGCCAAGATTCCCTACCGGGTGTTCTCCGACGTCAAGCCGAACCCGGTCGAGTCCAACCTCACTGCCGGCATCGCCATGTTCAACGAGGGCGGCCATGACGGCGTGATCGCCTTTGGCGGCGGCTCGGCGCTGGATCTGGGCAAGCTGATCGCCTTCCAGGCCCACCAGACGAGGCCGGTGTGGGACTTCGAGGACATCGGCGACTGGTGGACCCGCGCCGACGCCTCCAAGATCGCGCCGATCGTGGCCGTGCCGACGACGGCCGGAACGGGCTCCGAGGTCGGCCGCGCCGGCGTCATCACGCACGAGGCGAGCCATACCAAGAAGGTCATCTTCCACCCGAAGATGCTGCCGGCGATCGTCATCGCCGACCCGGCGCTGACCGTCGGCATGCCCGGCTTCATCACTGTCGGCACCGGCATGGACGCGCTGGCGCACTGCCTCGAGGCCTATTGCGCGCCGGGCTACCACCCGATGGCCGACGGCATCGCGGTCGAGGGCGTGCGGCTGGTGCTGGAGAACCTGCCGAAGGCAGTCGCCGACGGCAAGGACCTGACGGCGCGCGCGCACATGATGTCTGCCGCCGCCATGGGTGCCACCGCGTTCCAGAAGGGGCTCGGCGCCATCCACTCGCTGTCGCATCCGATCGGCGCGCTCTACGACACGCATCACGGCATGACCAACGCCGTCTTCATGCCCTACGTGCTCGCCTTCAATCGTCCGGCGATCGAGGAGCGCATCGAACGGCTTTCCGCCTATTGCGGCATTTCCGGAGGCTTCGACGGCTTCGCAGCGGCGATCCTCAAGCTGCGCGAGGACCTCGGCGTGCCGCACACGCTGGGCGGGCTGATCAAGGACCTGGCCATGGACGACGCGCGCAAGGACCTGATCGCCGAGATGGCGATCGTCGATCCGACTGCCGGCGGCAACCCCGTCCGCCTCACCAAGGAGGCCGCGCTGGCGCTTCTCGAGGAGGCGATCGCGGGCTGAGCAGCGGCGCGCAACGCCGGTGCCGGCTCGCGTGTCGGCGCCGGGTCGGTGGATGCCTATCAATTAGCCGGAGAAGTACCGAATCCGATTGCCGTGGAACGCGGCAAGGGCTAGCTTTTCCTGGGCTCGTGCGAAGATGACAGCGGCGTTCATCCAATTGTCACGGGACACCGGTAACCGCGTCGCAGGCGTCGTTCGACGCCACACCCTACGGAGAAGAAAAGATGATGAAACGCACGGGAACAGCACTTTCCATGACTGCGGCCTTCCTGATGGTCTCGACGGCCATTTCGTCGGCGCAGGACCTCGCGGCGCTGGAAGCTGCCGCCAAGGCCGAGGGCATGCTTACCACGATCGCGCTGCCGCATGACTGGTGCGGCTATGGCGAAGTGATCGCCGGCTTCAAGGCGAAGTACCCCGAGATCACCGTCAACGAGCTGAACCCGGATGCCGGCTCGGCCGACGAGCTGGAAGCGGTTCGCGCCAACAAGGACAACAAGGGCCCGCAGGCGCCGGACGTCCTCGACATCGGCCTGGCCTTCGGCCCGCAGGCGCAGTCCGAGGGGCTGTTGATGCCCTACAAGGTCTCGACCTGGGACTCGATCCCCGACAACGTCAAGGACGCCGATGGCCACTGGTACGGCGACTACTACGGCGTGCTCTCGTTCGCTGTGAACACCGACATCGTCAAGACGCTGCCGACCGACTGGTCCGACCTGCTCAAGCCGGAATACGCCGCCAGCGTCGCGCTCGCAGGTGATCCGCGCGCCTCGAACCAGGCGATCTTCGGCGTTCATGCCGCGGGCCTGGCCACCGGTGCTGCGGCGGGCGAGGCGGCCGGCGAGGCTGGCCTGAACTTCTTCGCCGAGCTCAACAAGGCGGGCAACTTCGTCCCGACCATCGGCAAGTCCGGCACGCTCGCGCAGGGCGCCACGCCGATCGTCATCTGGTGGGACTACAACGCGCTTTCGGGCCGCGACGCGCTCAACGGCAACCCGCCGGTCGAGGTCGTCGTGCCGGCGTCGGGCGTCGTGGCCGGCGTCTACGTGCAGGCGATCAGCGCCTACGCGCCGCATCCGAACGCTGCCAAGCTGTGGATGGAATACCTCTACTCCGACGAAGGCCAGCTCGGCTGGCTGAAGGGCTACTGCCACCCGATCCGCTTCAACGACATGGTCGCCCGCGGCGTCGTCCCGCAGGAGATGCTCGATGCGCTGCCGCCGGCAGCCGCGTACGAGAAGGCCGTGTTCCCGACGCTGGACGAGCAGAACGCCGCCAAGGGCGTGATCACGTCCAAGTGGGACAGCGTCGTCGGCGCCAACGTCCAGTAAGGCATTCGCCTGACATCGAATGCGGTCTCCGCCCCGGCGGGGACCGCACCCAGCAGACGCGAAACCCGGGGGCGGGCCGAGCATGAACGACGTCACTGCCGCGGCCGCCGCCGCGCCGCCTGCCTATCGGCCGAAGCTATCCTTCGCCTGGGTCGGCGTCGTGCCGTTCGTCGCCTTCGCCTTCCTCTTCCTCATCCTTCCGACACTGCAGATCGTCACCGGAGCCTTCCGCAATCCGGCCGGCGAGTTCACGCTGGCCAACGTCGCCAACCTGTTCCAGCCGTCGATCCTGTCTGCCTACTGGATCTCGATCCGCATCAGCGTGGCGTCGGCCTTCCTCGGCTGCGTGGTCGGCTTCCTGCTCGCCTGGGCGATCGTGCTCGGCGGCCTGCCGTCCTGGGTGCGCTCGCCCCTGCTGACGTTTTCCGGCGTCGCCTCGAACTTCGCCGGCGTGCCGCTCGCCTTCGCCTTCCTGTCCACCTTCGGGCGGCTGGGGCTGGTGACGCTCATCCTGCGCGACTGGTTCGGCATCAACATCTACGCCTACGGCTTCAACATCCTGTCCTTCGGCGGGCTGACACTCACCTATCTCTTCTTCCAGATCCCGCTGATGGTGCTGATCGTGACGCCGGCGCTCGACGGCATGCGCCGCGAATGGCGCGAGGCGGCGTCGATCCTCGGTGCCACCGGCTTCCAGTACTGGCGCATGGTGGCGCTGCCGATCCTGTGGCCGACGCTGCTCGGCACCTTCGCGCTGCTCTTCGCCAACGCCTTCGGCGCGGTCGCGACGGCCTATGCGCTCACCGGCTCCTCGCTGTCGATCGTGCCGATCCTGCTCTTCGCCCAGATCCGCGGCGACGTGCTGCAGGATCCGCATCTCGGCTATGCGCTGGCCTTCGGCATGATCGTGGTGACCGGCATCGCAAACTTCGTCTACATCTGGCTGCGCACCCGCAGCGAAAGGTGGATCAAATGAAGCAGAACCGCTTCTGGTCCTTCCTCTTCCTCGCGATCGGCGTCCTCTACTTCCTTTTGCCGCTGATCGGAACCTTCGAGTTCTCGCTGAAGATGCGGCGCGGGGTCTACAGCCTGGACGCCTACGAGGCCGTGATCTTCGACCCGCGCTTCCAGGCCACCTTCGGCTATTCGGTGATGATGGCGCTGGCCACCATCGTGGTCGGCGTCCTGCTCGTGGTGCCCACCGCCTACTGGGTGCGGCTCAAACTGCCGTCCTGGCGGCCGGTGCTCGAGTTCGTGACGCTGCTGCCGCTGGTGATCCCGCCCATCGTCATCGTCTTCGGCTACATCCGCCTCTACAACACATCGTCCTGGCTGCCGCTCACCGGAACCGCCATGGGCACCAACATCCTCCTGATGTTCGGCTATGTGGTGCTGTCGCTGCCGTACATGTACCGCGCCATCGACACCGGCCTCAGGGCCATCGACGTCGGCACGCTGACGGAGGCGGCGCAGAGCCTGGGCGCCGGCTGGATCACCATCATGTGGCGTGTCATCCTGCCAAACGTCTTCGTGGCGGTGCTGTCGGGCGCCTTCCTGACGTTTGCCATCGTCATCGGCGAGTTCGTGCTGGCGGCCCTTCTCAACCGGCCGGCCTTCGGGCCCTATCTCCAGCTCATCGGCGCCAACCGCGCCTATGAGCCCGCCGCGCTCGCCGTCATCGCGTTTGCCATCACCTGGGGCTGCATGGCGCTGATCCAGGTGGTCTCGCGCTTTGCGCCGCGCCCGCCCGCCCAGCCGCACTAAGGAAACCGACGTCTCATGTCCGATCCGTTTCTCTCCATCCGGCAGGTGCGCAAGGCTTTCGGCCCGACCGTCGTCGTGCAGGAGTTCAATCTCGACGTGAAGCAGGGCGAGTTCGTCTCCTTCCTCGGCCCGTCGGGCTGCGGCAAGACGACGATGCTCCGCATCGTCGCCGGCTTCGAGGAGCCGAGCGCGGGGACCGTGAACATCGGCGGCAAGGACGTCACCGCGCTGAAGCCCAACCAGCGCAACATCGGCATGGTGTTCCAGGCCTATGCGCTGTTTCCCAACATGACGGTGGCGGGCAACATCGGCTTCGGGCTGAAGGTGGCGGGCAAGCCGGCGACGGAGATCCGCTCGCGCGTGGGCGAGATGCTCGACCTGATCAAGCTGCAGGACTTCGGCAACCGCTATCCCTACCAGCTCTCGGGCGGCCAGCAGCAGCGCGTGGCGCTGGCGCGTGCCATGGCGCCGCGGCCGCAGGTGCTCCTGCTCGACGAGCCGCTGTCGGCACTCGACGCCAAGGTGCGCGTGTCGCTGCGCGAGGAGATCCGTGCGATCCAGAAGGAACTCGGCATCACCACCGTGTTCGTGACGCACGACCAGGAGGAAGCGCTGTCGATGTCGGACCGCATCGTGGTCATGTACAATGGCTGCGCCGAGCAGGTCGGCACGCCCTTCGAGATTTACAACCGGCCCGCCACCCGTTTCGTCGCCGGCTTCGTCGGCACGCTGAACGTCATCGAGGGCACGATCACCGATCCGACCGCCGGCACCGTCTCGATCGCGGGGGGCGCGGTCTCGGTCGGCAACCGTGTTGCTGGCCGCAAGGCCGGCGAGGCGGTGTCGCTGGCGCTGCGTCCCGAGGCGATAGCCCTCGGCCGTCGCGAGGGCCGCGACGGACTGGTGAAGGGCACCATCCGCGAGGTGAGCTTCCTCGGTTCGGTCATCCGGGTGCGCGTGGCGGTGGGCGAGGCGCTGCTGTCGCTCGACACCTTCAACAATCCCGCCAGCCCGCCACCGGTGGCCGGCGAGACGGCCGAGATCAGCTTCTCGTCGTCGGATATGCTGATCCTCGACCGCTGAGGCTTTCGGATCGTCCGGTTGCGCAGGCGCGGATGGCGCTTGATTTGTGGCGCCGTTGCGGCCATTGAGCCGCGAAACGATCAACGGAGCCCGCCTGAGCGGGGTTTCGCGCCATGACCAAGACCATCATCGCCCCCTCGATCCTGTCGGCCGACTTCTCGCGCATCGGCGAGGAGATCGAGGCGATCGATCGGGCCGGCGCCGACTGGATCCATCTCGACGTGATGGACGGGCATTTCGTGCCGAACATCACCTTCGGCCCGCCGCTGATCAAGGCGGTGCGCAACCGCACGGGCAAGATCTTCGACTGCCATCTGATGATCGAGCCCGTCGACGCCTACCTCGCCGCCTTCGCCGATGCGGGCTGCGACATCATCACGGTGCATGCCGAGGCGACGAGGCATCTCGACCGGTCGCTGCAGGCGATCCGCGACCTCGGCAAGAAGGCCGGCGTCTCGCTCAATCCCTCGACCCCCGAAAGCGTCATCGAATACGTGCTCGACCGGCTCGACCTCGTGCTCCTGATGACCGTCAACCCGGGCTTCGGCGGCCAGGCCTTCATTCCTGCCGTCGTGGAGAAGGTGGCCCGCGTGAAGGCGATGATCGGCGCCCGACCGATCGACATCGAGATCGACGGCGGCGTGACCGCCGAGACCGCGCCGCTGGTGGCCGCCGCCGGCGCCAACGTGCTGGTAGCCGGCTCGGCCGTCTTCAAGGGCGGCGTCGAGGCGGCCTATGCCGCCAATATCGCCGCCATCCGCGCCGCCTCGGACGGCGCCATGAAGACTGCAGCGTGAACCGGCCCGACGCGGCTGCGCCCGTTGCGGGCCGTCCCGGCGGTGGACTGCCCGAGGCGGTCCTGTTCGACCTCGACGGGACGTTGATCGATTCCGTGCCCGACATCGCCGCGGCGACGAACGAACTGCTGGCCCGCCACGGGCTTGAGCCGCTCGGCGTCGACGAGGTTCGACTGATGGTCGGCCACGGGGTCTCGCCTCTGGTGCGGCGCGCCTTCGCCGCCCGCTCGATCCCTCTCTCGGCCGACGGGCTGGAAGCGCGGGTGACCGAGATGATGCCGATCTACGGCCGGCACCTCGTCAATCTCACCACGCTGCTGCCCGGCGCGTCCGCTTGCCTGGAGACGCTGGCTCAGGCCGGCGTCCGGCTCGCGGTGGTCTCCAACAAGCCGATGCCTTTCACGCGCGCGATCTGCGACCACTACGGCTTCTCCGGCCACGTCGCGGCGGTGCAGGGCGCCGAGGCGCACCTGGCGAAGAAGCCCGCGCCCGACATGCTGTTTGCCGCGCTGGCCGTGCTGGGTGTCGATCGCTCCGGCGCGGTGATGGTGGGCGACGGCGAAGCCGACGTCCAGGCCGCCCGCGCGGCCGGCCTGCCGGTGGTCGTCGTGCGCGGCGGCTACGGCGCCGAGCCGGCGGAGACCTTCGCGCCCGACCTCGTTATTGATGACCTGTCCGCTCTCGCCGAGGCCCTGCGCCGGCTGTAGCGGCCGTCCGGCCGAAGCCCTGGCCAAGGCGCCGGTTGCGGCCTTGCGACAGCGTCCGGTAGAAGCGGACGGACCGCCCGCCAGCCGGAGACCGCGCCATGGCCGTTGCAGACCCGTTGGGCATCGCCATTCGTCCCGCCGTCGCGTCCGACGCGGAGGCAATCCACGCGGCGCTGCTCGGCATCGCCGAAGCAACCGGCGGGACCGGCCGCGTCCGCAGCACGGTCGAGGACATCCGTCGCCACGGTTTTGGCCCGGCCCCCGCCTTCGAGGCGCTGGTTGCGGAGGCAGACGGCGCGGTCGTCGGGCTCTGCCTGTTCTTCCGCAGCTTTTCCACCTGGTCGGGGAAGCCCGGCGCCTACGTGCAGGATCTCCACGTGGCGCCCGCCCTGCGCGGCCGGGGCATTGGCGAGGCGCTCCTGCGGCGGCTCGCCGCCACCATCCGCGACCGGGGCTGGGCCTATGTCCGCCTGTCCGTCGATGCGGAAAACGGCAGCGCCCGCGCCTTCTACGAGCGCATCGGCATGAACTGGTCGCGCCAGGAGCGCATCTTCACCGCGACCGGCGCCGCTTTCGAGGCGCTTTCGGGAGATGGCGGCCGAGAGGACGTATCCAGCGCAGCCGGATCGGACTGACCGCGGCAGGTCCGACATCCGCGATGCCCGCGATCACATTCGCGTCCGGGCCGCAAAGAGGGGTGCAGGCTGTACAGCGCGTCGCCCGCGCCGATCAGCGGGTGGCATCAGGCCGGTGCCGGCGATCCGCCAGACGAGGCGGCCGCGTCGGCGGCGCGGCCGAACGCCCGGCGCAGCGTGACCTTGTCGACCTTTCCCGAGGCGAGACGCGGCAGATCGGTGGCGAAGACGACCGTGCGCGGCTTCTTGTAGCTGGCGATCCGGCTGCGGCAGTGCGCGATGACCGCTTCGGCGGAGAGCGCCGGATCGCTGGCGACGACGATGGCCAGCACGGTCTCCCCCCAATAGGCGTCCGGGCAGCCGATCACCGCCACGTCCTCGACCATGGGATGGGAAGCGATGGCCGTTTCCACCTCGCGCGAATAGATGTTCTCGCCGCCGGAAATGATCATGTCCTTGGCCCGGTCGACGAGATGGAGATAGCCGTCCTCGTCGAGCCGCCCCATGTCGCCGGTGTGGTACCAGCCGCCGCGAAGCGCCGCCACGGTCGCCTCGCTGTCGTTCCAGTAGCCCTTCATGATGGTCGGCGCCCGAAGCTGCACCTCTCCGACCGTGCCGGTGGGGACGGGGCGGTCGGCCGCGTCGGCGATCCTCATAGCGACGCCCCGCGAGGCGCGGCCGACGGAAGCGAGGCGCATTCGGTCCCGCGGCGTCTGCGTACGATGCTCGTGGCGATGGAGCGTCGTGGCGCTGCCTTCCGACATCCCGTAGAGTTGCAGGAAGACGTCGCCGAACACCTGCATTCCGTGCTCCAGATGCGGCACAGGCATGGGCGCGCCGGAATAGACGATGCTCCGCAGCGAACTCAGGTCCCGCGTCCCGACGTCGGGAACGTCCAGCAGCGCCTTGACCATGGTCGGCGCGAGATGGGTGATGGTGATCCGCTCGCGCTCGATGGTGTCGAGGATGGCGCGCGGGTTGAACTCCGCCTGGACGTGGATCTCCGCCGCGCGGAAATGCCCACCGAGCTGCATGAAGCGGTGCCCGACGTGAAAGACCGGCATCATCAGGAGCAGGCGGTCGTGCGTTTCCATCCCGATCTCGGTGGCGAAGTAGTCGCAGACGGCGAGTTCCGTCCGATGCGAGCGCATCACGCCCTTCGGCGTGCCGGTGCTGCCGCTGGTGAAGATCAGGTGCAGGATGTCGTCGATGTCGGGCGTGGCGAGCGGCCGCAACGGATCGGCGGTCGCGACGAAGTCCTCGTAGGACACGGCCCATTCCGCCGGTTCGCCGCCGATGGCGACGAACAGCTGCACGCCGCTTCCGACCAGCGTCTCGACCACAGCTTCATAGGCTGCCTCGTAGAACAGGATCCGCGGACGGGCGATGGAGACGATGCGCTGCACTTCGGGTGCGGCGAGCCGGAAGTTCACGGTGGCGACGATGTAGCCCGACAGTTCGGCACCGGCATAGACCTCCATGAAGGCGCGGGTGTTGCGCGACATCACCGCCACGCGGTCCTGCGGTGAGACGCCTGCTGCGGCGATGGCGCGCGCGACGCGTTCGGCGCGTTCGAGATGCTCGGCGAAGCTAACGCGGGTTTCGCCGAAGACGAAGGCCGTCCTGTCCGGGTGCGCGGCGGCGTTCCGCCTCAGCACGTCGCCGATGGTCGCGAGATCCATCAGCGGCGGTCCCAGCCGAGTGCGCCGGGGTTGAGGACGCAGCAGGGGTCGAGCACGTCCTTGATCGCATGCGCCAGCCGTCGCGCAGGCTCTTCCGCCAGGGCCTCGTAGGGATAGTAACGGCCAAGCTGCGCCATCATCGCGCCTTCCTGCAACAGGATTTCGAGCAGCCTGCGGCGGATCTCGCGAGCAAGCGCGCGGGCGCGGGGGTTCCGCGGCTGGTCAGCAAAACGCCGGGCGACCTCCGCCTTCAGCACGCTCGTATGGACCTGTCTCAGGCTGTCGGGCCAGTAGATCATCGGCTCGACGAGGACGCTGGTGTCCTGTGCCGAGAACATCAACGAGTGGGAGAGGCCTTCCGCCTCCATGCGCGGCCGCGCGTCGGCGAAGAAGTGCTCGACCGCGCGCGTCGCGCCGGCGATCCGGCCAAGCGGCAGGATGCCGTGCACCGGGGCCCAGCGCTCGCCGTTCGGACCGAGCATGCCGCGAACCGAGTAGGGGCGCGAGAGCATGGCGAGCGGGATGGTGGGTGGCATCGGGGCAGCGTGCGATGGAATGGCGGCGACGGCCTCCGCGAGGACGCTGCGTGCCGTGCCGGAACTGCCGGCCTGAGCGGTGAGATGGAGCCCCCAGGGCAGGCCGGTCTTGCCGACGCCGCGCAGCGCCAGCCGTGTGGCGCGGCCAAGTCCCTGAAGCAGAGAGGAAGCGCCGGTGACGGTGCCGCGCAGGAGCGCAATCGCCTCGCCGAGGCTGGCCGCGGCGGCCTGGTCGCGCACGCTGCGGTTCGCAAGCCCCATCAGCGTCACGCCGGTGTTGCGCGCCTGGATGGCGGCCATGGCCGCGGCGAGCGACACCGGGTCGGCGAAGCCGAAGGAGGCGCATTCGGCGGCCGCGGGACGCGGTTCGAGGCGCAGGGCCACCGCCGTCTTCACGGCCAGCGCGCCGCAGTCGCCGATGAAGAGGCCGGTCAGGTCCGGGCCGCTGGCGCGCAGCGCGCCGGGTGCGCCGGGCCGCGCCAGCGCGCCAGTCGTGACGAGGCTGCCGTCGGCGAGCACCAGTTCGAGCCCGAGCACGTGATGCATGCCGGACGGCATGTTCTGCGAGACCGCGCCGCCGATCGTCGAGACCGCGCCCGAGATCGGCCCGGCGAGCGCCGGCTGCAGCCCGTGCGGGCGCAAGGCTGCTTCGAGGTCGAGCCAGGTGGCGCCGGCCTCGACGACGACGAGCCGATCCTCCGGCGACAGGTGGCGGATTTTGCGCAGCCCGCGCAGGTCGAGGAGCGCGACGCTTCCGGCCTGCGGCTGGAAGCCCCTCGTGTAGGACATGCCGCCGCCGCGGGGCGCGATGGCCATGCCTCGACCGGCCGCCCAGGAGACGGCGGCCCGCACGCCGTCGACGTCGACGGGTGAGAGCACGATGTCGGCCGGGCGTTCGTCCTCCCATTCGAAGACGTCCATCGACAGGCGCGCGCGCAGCTCTGCCTCGATGCTGGCCGAGCCGGGCGCCAGCAGCCTCGAAATCTCGGCGAGATCGCCTTCCGCGAGGCTCATCCGGGGCGACCGGACAGCGTCTTGGCCACCAGGGCGCCGAGGCCTGCGAAATCGGCGACGGCACGCCGCGCGATGCCCTCGACGCAGAGCCCGGCGAAGCGGTCGTGGGGCATGGCGAGGACGATCGTGCCGTCTCGCCGCTCCGCCAGTCTCTCGGCGAGCGGGTAGCTCCAGAGCTGACGATAGGAGGGGGCGAGCATGGCCGGCTGCTTGAACAGGTCGACCGCCTTCCGGTGCAGCAGGGTAGCGTCGAGACCGACAACCGCGGGCAGAGCGGCGGAGCGGACGCGATGATAGAAGGGCGCCCAGAGGCGCTCGTCGCGGAGAAGGCTCCAGGCGACGGGGACATGGCGTCCGTCGACATGGGGCGTCAGGTCGGCGGTGTAGCGATCGAGGAACGCGTCGCGCAGCGCGGGCGGTATGGCGGGCGGATCGAAGAGGAAGGCGCTCGCGCCGCTAGCCGCTGCGATCTCCAGCGCCAGAGCCGCCGAGCCTTCCCAGCCCAGCACCGCGCGGATCGGGCAGCCGAAGGCGTCGAGCGCCTGCCGGATCCAGGCGGCGGAGGTCTCGATGCTCCCGGGATCGCCGGTCTCGCTGTCGGCCTGGCCGGGAGCCTCGACGGCGAGCACGGGCCAGGAGCGGGCGATCTCGGCGAGATGGTCCTCGATTCCGCCGATGCCGCCGGGCAGCGGCGCGACGACGACCAGTGGCGGCCGTCCGTTCGGCGTGCCGAAGAGGCGGGCGTGGAGCGTGCCCTGGCCACAGGGAAGCATGTAGCGTCCGTCCGTCTGGGCGTCCGCCCAGGCCGGGGCCGGCTCAGCGGGCGCGACGGAGGCCGACACGGTCTGCATGATCGCGACCTCCGCATGGGCGGCCTCGATCGTGTCGCGCGGCAGTTCGCGTTTCGGGTGAAGCTCCGGGACCGTGGCGAAGGCGCCGTAGAGGCTGTCGCCCGGCCGGGCCGTCAGCATCACCGGCGCGCGCGTCTCCTGCAGCGCCGGAATCGAATCGTGGCGGAAGGCCGCCGCATAGGCGGTGCGGTAGCCGTCGCCCGCCATCATGATCTGGGTGAAGCCGCGATGCAGGAAGTCGACGTCGGGGAGGTCGGTGTCGGCGCGGTAGGCGGTCTGCTGGAGGTCCCAGGGCCAGAACACGTGCTGGTCGCGATAGCGCAGCCACCAGAAGGCGAGGTGGCTGCCGTCCCATTGCGGTTCGACCGGGACGAGATACTGGGTGAGATAGCGTTCGCTCTCGCCGGGCGTGAACACCGGATAGCCGTCGCAAAGCGCGAGCGCCACGCGGCTCGGATGCCGCCGCGCGGTCTCGACCGCGATCGAGGCGCCGGTGTGCCGACCGTAGAGGATGGCCCGGTCGAGGCCGAGCGCGTCCAAGGTCTCGACCACCGCGTCGGCATAGTCGGCGATCTCGGGCTTCTGGTGGTCCAGCGGCGTCGACAGGCCATAGCCGGGCGTGTCGATGGCGATGGCGTCGAAGTGCCGGCCGAACACCTCGAGCTGTTCGAGGAACATCGCGCCGGACACCGGCGATGCGTGCAGCAGGATGACGGCCGGGCCCTGGCCGGTCCGGCGGTAGTGGACGTGGCGGTCGCCGATCCGCAGGTAGCCGCGTCTCATCCCGGCGTCCGCCCCTTGGCTTCGGCGACCAGCTGGTCGCGCAGGGTGCGGTGCATGATCTTGCCGGTGCCGTTCTTTGGCAGTTCGGAGACGTAGCGTATTTCCTTCGGCAGCTTGTAGCGGGCGAGCCGTTTTTCGCAGAAGGCGCGCAACTCCTCGAGGCCAGGCTGGGGCACGCCGGGGCGGGCGACGACGAACCCGATGACGGCCTCGCCCCAGTAGTCGTCCGGCTTGCCGACGATGGCCACCTCGGCCACGGCGGGATGGCCGTAGAGGACGTCCTCGATCTCGCGGGGGAAGATGTTCTGCCCGCCGGAGATGATCGTGTTGGTCTCACGGTCGACGATGTAGAGGAAGTTGTCCTCGTCGAGGAAGCCAAGGTCGCCGACGCTGACCCAGCCGTCGCGCACGGCGGCCTCCGTCGCCTCGGGCCGGTTCCAGTAGCCCGAGAAGAGCCAGCTGTTGCGGATCGCCACGCGCCCCGGCTTGCCGTTCTCCACCGGCTGCCAGTCTGCATCGACGATGCGGATCTCGGCCCCGGGATTGGCCTGGCCGACCGAGGAGATCTTGCGCATGTGCTCCTCGGGGCGGATCGTCGTCGCGCCTCCGGTCTCTGTCGCGCCGTAGCTGTCGAAGAGGATGCCCTCGCCGAAATAGTCGATGATGCGCTCCTTGGTGGCGTGCGGCAGGGCGGCGGCGTTGGAGTTGATCACCTTCAGCGACGACGTGTCGGCACGGCGCAGCACGCTCTCGTCGAGCTTGAACAGGCCGTGGAAATGGGTCGGCACCGTGAACATGTTGTTGATCCGGTCGGCCTCCAGCCAGTGCAGGAACTCTTCCGGATCGTATTTGCGCATGATACGGCAGTCGCCGCCGAACCAGATCGGGACGAGTGCTGCAATGAAGCCGGCGCCGTTGAAGAAGGGCGTGAAGGCGAGCGTGCGGCAGGTCGGGTTGTAGCCGCCCTGGAAGGCGCCCAGCACCAGCGTCATGTGGTCGACGCGGGAGCGGTGGGAGAGCAGCACGCCCTTCGGCTTGCCGGTGGTGCCCGAGGTGTAGGGAATGCAGAAGATGTCGCCCGAATCCACCGGCACGGTGGGCTCGGCGCTTGACGCCCTCGAAAGCAGCGCCTCGTAGCGCGCGTCGAGGACGATGATCCTCGGCTCGTGCTCCAGTTCGGCTTCGCGGATGATCTCCTCATAGTCCGGGTCGACGAAGATCACCCTGGCCCGGCTGTCATTGGCGATGTAGGCGGCTTCGAAGCGGGTCGAGAACGGGCTGATCATCGCGGTGGCACAGCCGGCGTCGGCGATGCCGAGCGTGATCTCGAGGAACTGCGGCCGGTTTCCGCACATCATCGCGACATGGTCGCCCGGGCGCAGGCCGAGCCCGTCGCGGGCCAGGTTGGCGACGCGGTTGATGCGGTCGACCACCGTGGCATAGGTCATCGGGTCGAAATCGCCCCGCAGCGCGACCTTGCCCGGCGTCCGGACCGCCGAGATGCGCACGCCGGAGCTGATCGTCTTCGGACGGTAGGTGCTGACGGCCATGGTCTACTCCGCCGCGATGGCCGCGTCTTCGCGCCAGCCCGGCAGCTTGAACAGCCGCAGCGCGTTGTCGCGCATGATCCTGCGATGGGATTCGGGGCGGAAGCCGAGTTCGGCCACCTGCTTGACGGCATCCTCCGGGTCGATCACCGGCCAGTCTGTGCCGAACAGGAATTTGTGGCTGCCATAGGTGTTGGCGTAGTGCACCATCTGCGGCGGCCAGTAGCGCGGCGCGTAGGCGTCGCCGCCGATGTAGACGTTCGGATGCTTCCAGGCCATCGAGATCATCTCGTCCGTCCAGGGCACGCCGAGATGGATGCCGATGAGGACGAGTTCGGGGAAGTCGATCGCCACCTGGTCGAGGCAGATCGGGCGGCCGACCGACGGCAGGCGGCGGTCCTTCTGGTAGATCAGGTTGTGGCCGACCTGCATCATGATGGGAATGTCGAGTTCGGCGCAGCGGGCATAATAGGGATAGTACTGTGCGGCATCGGGTGCGAGGCCGAACCAGTGCGGATAGAGATGCGCGCCGACGAAGCCGTAGTCCTTGACGGCCCGGTCGAGCTCGCGCAGTCCGGCGATGCCGCGCATCGGATCGATGCCGGCGAGGCCCGAGAAGCGGTCGGGATGGGCCTGACAGATCTCGTGGACGCGCTCGTAGGTGATTTCCATCGAGCCGCGAATGCGCAGGTCGCCGCAGCGCACGGCCACCAGCAGCGAGCGCTCGATGCCGGCGCTGTCCATTTTCCGCAGATAGTCCTCGATCTCCACGCCGCGGCGCAGCTCGTTCGAGTGGCGGACCTGATCGTGGAAACGGTCGTCGGTCGGGTTGCGGTTTTCGGCGATCTCGCGTGGCGTCAGCACGTTCACGACGATATCGATATGGCCGGTCATGGGTATTCCTTTCTGGAGATCGCCGGGGTCAGGTCTTGATGCAGGCGACCGCATGGTCGCCTTCCGCCTTGGCAGTGAGGGCGATGGCCTTCGTGGTGCAGGCCGGTTCGGCGATCGGGCAGCGCGCGGCGAAGCCGCAGCCGGGCGGCAGCCTGAGCGGGCTCGGCGGTTCGCCGAGGATCGGCATCCTTTCGCGGCGGACGCGCGGGTCGGCCGACAGCTGGGCCGAGAGCAGCGTGCGCGTGTACGGATGCAGCGGCGCGCGGAAGATCGCGTCGCGGCTGCCCGTCTCGACGATGCGCCCGAGATACATGACGCAGACGCGGTCGCAGATCGCGTGGACGGTATCGAGGTCGTGGCTGATGAACAGCATCGCCATGCCGTGCTCCTCCTTCAGCGAGGAAAGCAGCGACAGGATTTCGGCCCGCACGGACAGGTCGAGCGAACTGGTCGGCTCGTCGAGGACGAGGAGCTTCGGCTTGGTCGCGATGGCGCGGGCGATCGAGGCGCGCTGCAGCTGGCCGCCCGACGCCTGGTTCACGTGCCGTTCGAGCAGCACCTCCGACAGAGCCACGCGGCTGGCCAGAGCGCGTACTTCCTTCTTCCTGTCCTCCTTCGACAGGGCGGTGTGCAGTTTCAGCGGCTCCTCGATCAGCGCGCCGATCTTCATGCGCGGGTTGAGCGAAGCGTAGGGGCTCTGGAACACCATCTGCACCGACGGCCGCAGGCGGCGCATGCGCCCCTCGCGCCAGGTGGTGACGTCGTGGCCGTCGAAGACGACGGAGCCGGACGTCGCCTGTTCGAGACGCAGGATCAGCCGGCCGAGCGTCGTCTTGCCCGATCCGCTTTCGCCGACCAGGCCGACGGATTCGCCCGGCGCGATCGAGAGGCTGACGCCGTTGAGCGCATGGACCGTGCGGCCGCCGCCGCGGAAATGCTTGACCGCGTCGCGCACGGAGAGGAGGGGTTCGGATGTGTTCATGCGAAGTGGCACCGCGTCTCGACCTGGGCAGGCTGGCTGATCTTTACCGGAGGTTCCGTCGCGCAGACGGGCTGAACCTTCGGGCAGCGCGGGGCAAAAAGGCAGCCTGAGGGAAGGTCGTAGAGGTTGGGCGGGGTGGATGGCGGAAGCGAGCGCTGGCCAGACGCGGCGGCGGCGAGATCGGCCGCCGCGAGCAGAGCGGCAGTATAGGGGTGGCGCGGCGCGACGAAGACCTCGCCTACCGGTCCCTGCTCGACGACGACGCCCGAATACATCACCGCGACATGCTCGCAGTACTGTGCGACGACGCCGAGATCGTGGGTGACGATGATGGCGCCGCGATCGGTGCCCTTTACGAGGTCGCGGATCAGGTCGAGGATCTGCGCTTGGACGGTGACGTCGAGCCCGGTCGTCGGCTCGTCGGCGATGAGCAGGACCGGATCGTTGATCAGCGCCATGGCGATGACCACGCGCTGCGCCATGCCGCCGGAGAGCTCGTGCGGCCAGGTCTTCATGCGGTCCTGCGGGCTCGGCACGCCGACGCGCTTCAGCATGTCGATCGCGCGGGCCCGGGCGTCGGCGCGCGAGATGTCGCGATGCGCGCGTTGCAGCCGGACGAGCTGGTCGCCGACCCGCACGCGCGGATCGAGACTGGTGACCGGCGACTGCACGACGAGGCCGATGGTGGCGCCGCGATGGCGGTTGAGTTCGGCTTCCGACATCGTGTCGAGACGCTGGCCCATCAGCTCGACCTCGCCCGCGACGCGCTCGGCCGGTGCCTTCAGCGTGCCGAGGATCGTCTGGACGGTCAGCGACTTGCCGGCGCCGGTTTCGCCCACCACGCCGAGGATACGGCCGGGCGGCAGGGTGAGGTCGACGCCGTTGAGGGCGCGTGCGGTACGGATCTCGTTGACGGCGTTGCGGGAGATGAAGTGGGTGCGCAGACCCCGGACTTTCAGGATGTCGGTCATTTCTTGACGTCCAGGCGCGGGTCGGTGAGCTCCTGCAGACCGTCACCCATCAGGTTGAAGCCGAAGACGGCGATGACCAGCGCGATGCCGGGGAACATCGCCACCCAGTGCTGGCCGCTGATGATGTATTCGGCGCCCTGGCGGATCAGCGCGCCCCATTCCGGCTCCGGCGCCTGGATGCCGACGCCGACGAAGGCGAGTGTCGCCGAGACGCGCAGCGCCCAGGCCATGCGCAGCGGCAGCAGCGCGGCCGCGCCCTTGATGGTGTTCGGCAGGAGATGGACGAACAGGATGCGCCAGGTGGGATTGCCGGTCACCACCGCGGAGGCGACGAAATCGCTGCGCCGGATCGAGATGACCTCCGAGCGCACCATCCGCGCGAAGATCGGCGCGTCGATCAGCCCGATGACGACGACGACGTTGACCAGCGACTGTCCGGTCGCCGAGACGACGGCGAGCGCCAGGATGATCGAGGGGAAGGCGCGCAGCACGTCGAGCATGCGCGTCAGCACCTCGTCGATCACGCCGCCATAGTAGCCGGCGATGAGCCCGAGCGGGACCCCGACCGCAACCATGACGAGGGCCGAGGGCAGGGCGATGGCGATGGCGTAGCGCGCGCCGTAGAGGACGCGGGTGAAGACGTCCATCCCGTTGCCATCGGTCCCGAACCAGTGGGCGGCGGAGGGCGCCTGCAGGATGGCGTTGGGCAGGACCTCGGTCGGCCCGTAGGGGCTGACGACGCCGCAGAGGAGCGCCGTGAGAACGAGCAGAGCGACGAGCGCGCTGCCCACGACGAAGCTGGACGAGCGCCGCCATAGCCGCGCAAGCCGGTCGCCAGCCCTGATGTCGGAGATCGCGGATGCCATCTGTCAGCTCCTCGCCCGCGGTTCGAGCCAGAGCACGAGCAGGTCGATCACCAGGAAGACGCCGATCGAGAACAGGGCGATGACCGCGACATAGCCCTGCACCGCCGCGAAATCGCCCGAGAGGATCGCGTTGAGGCCCCATTGTCCGAAGCCGCCCCAGGCAAAGATGAGTTCGAGCAGCGAGACCGCCGCCAGCGTGCCGGTGAGCTCCGAGCCGGCGAGCGTCAGGATCGGCGCAAGGCTGTTGCGGACGACGATCTGGCGAACGATGCGCGGCGGCAGTCCGCAGGACCGGGCATACGACACGTAGTCGCTGTTGATCACGTCGAGCGCAATGACGCGCGAATGCTTGAGGATGGGGGCAGCGATGATGATGGCCAGGATGGTCACGGGCAGCGCGAGATGATGCAGCGCATCGACCACTGCTTCCCAGTCGCCCGCCAGCGCGCCGTCGATCAGGACGCTGCCGGTCACCGGCGGCGGCGGGAAAGCGGCCATGCCGATGCGCCCCATCGGGGCGGCGGCAATGCCCAGCACGGAATAGAACAGGAAGATCGCCATCAATCCGATCCAGTATGTCGGAACAGAGAAGCCGAGGAGCGAGAGGAAGCGCGAGGTGTGATCGAACCGCGATCCGTATCGGAAGGCGGAGGCGATGCCGATCGATGCACCGGCGAATCCGCCGATGGCGAAGGCCGGCAGGAGGAGTTCCATGGTCGCGACCAGCCGCGGCCGGATCTCGTCGATCACCGGGCGTCCGGAGATCCAGGACAGGCCGAAATCCCCCTGGGCGAGGTGGCCGACATAGATGATGAACTGCTCGTAGATCGGTCGGTCCAGCCCGAGGTTACTGCGAATGCGCTCCAGCATCGCTGCGTCGGCGAAGGGACCCGCCAGCATCAGCGAGGCGTCGCGGGTGCCGATCCGGATGAGCAGGAAGGTGACGAGGATCACCCCCAGCAGCATCGGTATGGCGACCAGCAGTCGCGCGAGGATGGCTCGCGCGACTGCGAGGATGACCGAGTTGGCTCTCACGTCGAACCGGCCGCCTTACTCGGCGCAGCTCAGATAGCGCCACATGACACGGTTGTGTGGCTGCCAGAGGTTGCCCTTGATGCAGGGCGCCGAGACGAACCACGTGCCGGGATAATAGGTCGGGATGACGGGGGCGTCGTCGGCCACCATTTGCTGGGCCTGCGCGACCAGATCGAGCCACTTGGCGTCGTCCTTCTCGACGAGCGCCTCATCCACCAGCTTGTCGAACTCCGGCTTCTCGTAGCCGGTGTTGTTGCCGACGCCGCTGGAATAAACCTGCAGCGAGAAGGAATAGGTCGGATCGAGCGCGAAGGCGTTGGCGGAGTGCAGGAAGAATGGCGAGCTCCGCTCGGTCGCGTTGCGCCGCGCAGCCATCTCCGCGTTCGGCAGCTTCTTCAGGTCGACGCGGAAGTTGCTCTTCTGCAGCTGGTCCGCGATCTGGATCGCCAGCGACTCTTCCCACCACCAGGCGGCGGCATATTCGAGCGTGATGTCGACGCCGTCCTTGAAGCCGGCCTCGGCGAGCAGGGCCTTGGCCTTCTCCGGATCGTGGTCGTACTGGTAGGCCTCGACATAGCCGGTGTTGGCGGGTGCCAGGATCGAGCGGGCGCGCAGGCCCTTGCCACGGAAGACGTTCTGGTTGAGCGCCTCGTAGTCGAGCGCCCAGGCGACGGCCTGGCGCACCAGCTTGTTGTCGAAGGGCGGCTTCGTCACGTTGATGCGCAGCGACGCTGACGCCGTCCCCGGGACCGACGTCACCTTGGTGCGCTTGTCGTCGACGAGGTTGACGATCTGGTCCAGCGGCACTTCCTCGGCGATCGCCACGTCTCCGCCCTGCAGCAGCGCGACGCGGTTCGCCGGGGCCGGGACCTCGCGATACATGACGCGCTTGTAGTAGGGCTTCTCGAACGGATAGTTCGGGTTCACCTCGAACATCGCGGCTTCGCCGGGGCGCAGCTGTGTCAGGTGGTAAGCACCGAAGCCCGCCGTGTTCTGCTTCAGCCAGGCCAGCGCGTTGGGGTCCTCCGCCGTGGCGTGCTTCAGCGCTTCCGTCGTGTCGATGATGTGCGGCGTGTAGAGCGCCAGGATCTGCAGGAACATGCGGCGCGGCGCCGACAGCGTGAACTTGACGTGGCTATCGTCGACTGCCTCGACAGTCGTGACCGCAGCCGTCCTGCGCAGGAACCCGCCTGTCTGCTTTCGTTCCGCGGCGAGGTTCCAGGACCAGACGACGTCCTGGGCGCGAAGCTTGTTGCCATACGGGCTGACGACGTCCGATCGCAACTTGAATACGTATTCAGTCTTTTCTTCGTTGGAGGTCCAGCTCTCCGCGAGCAGAGGCTTGATGTCGGTCGGATTGATGATCCTCTCGCGATCCGGTCCGTCGGTGTAGCCATACTGGACGAGGCCTTCGTAGACGTTGACCATCGTCTCGATGGTGCCCGGCGTCCAGACGTCCGGATCGAGGCTCGTCGGTGCAGAAACACCAGCAATGACAAGGTTTTGAGCCGTCGCGGCGGTGGCTGTGCACATGACCGCCGCGGCCATGGCAATGGCGGCGATGGAGCCTCGCAGCGCGGCGAGACTTCCGTTGCGTACTGTGAGGGTGGTTCCCTGCTGCATCCTGTTCCCCTTCGATGCCGGTGAGAGTGCCATGCGGTCGTTCCGATCTCTGCATAGGCGTTCAATCGACACCTTCCGCGCGCTTCGGGGCGCTTGCAAGCCAGAATTAGTTAGCCTACGGTTTAGCTGGACTAAGCCTATGGGAGAGTTCCACGCGGATACCCGGCATACGCCCGTTGCACGTGTTCGAGGCGTGCGGCCGCCACCGCAGCTTCGCCAAGGCGGCGCTCGAACTCGCCATCACGCCGGGCGCGGTCAGTCAGCAGATCAAATCACTCGAGGAGGAACTCGGCACCGAGCTTTTCCGGCGCAAGGCGCGCGGCGTGGAACTCACGGCCGAGGGCGAGCGCTATTTCATCGACGTCCGGCGTTCGTTCGATCTGCTCGGCGATGCCACGCGCCGCATCATGCGGGCGGAAAGTCCTTCCGAGATCACGATCAGTGTCGAAAGCTCCCTTGCCCAGAACTGGCTCATTCCGCGGCTTCCGGATTTCTTCAGGCGCCATCCGCAGATCGTGCTGCATGTCGCGGCGCGACCGCTCCCGCGCAACGAGGCGACGCGATTCAGCGACATCGCCATCGCCTATGGCTGGCGAAGCTATGTCGGCCTGAAGGTGGTCGAGCTGATGACCGAGCAGATCATGCCTGTCTGTTCGCCGGACCTGCTCTCCCGGGTCGGACCATTCGACGGGCCGGACTGGTTCCGGCGCGCGGTGCTGATCCACGACCACACGTTCGGCAGCCAAGGGCTGATGCCGGGTTGGCAGGGCTGGTTCGAGACCGTGGGCTATCTCGACCTTCCCACCGAATCCGGCGTCAGCTTCGCCTCGTCGGCGATGTGCCTCTCCTTTGCCGCCGCCGGGGGCGGCGTGGCACTGGGCAGGAGCCGGCTGGTGGAGTCGCTGCTCGCGGAGGGAAAGCTGGTCAACCCGACCGGCATGTCGACGGCATCGCCATCGCCCTATTTCCTGGTCGGCAGCGGCGTGCTCGTCGACACGCCCGCGGTCCGCATCCTGGTGAAATGGCTTTTCGAAGCCGCCGGATCGGCGCCGACGGACGCAGCGGGAGCGTCCGCTTCGCCGGAGGAGTCGGAATTGCGTCGGTTCGGCGCCGCGGATCGGAGCGGGGCGGGCGCCCGCCGCGACGGCTGAGCGAATGTTGCAAGATGCCGGCGCGGAGCTGAGCCCCGCGCCAGCCCGTTTCTCTGCTACTCCGCCGCCATCAGGCGGGGGCGGTTGCGGAACACCGGGGCGCGGGGCGCCTCGAAGCCGGTCTCGGCCTTGCAGCGCGACTTGAGTTCCTCGATCGAGGTGAAGCCGCGGTCGAACAGGCCAACCGGCTTCGGCCGCGCCTTCATCTCGGTGCGCAGCGCCTCAGTCGCCGCCGCGTCCAACTTGCTATCCGAGATCACGACGCCGTAGCGCCGCGCGCCCTCCACCGTCACCTGACCGCGCCTGACGTCGAGCAGCACCAGTTCGGCGTCGCGCTCGGTCGGGTCGCCCCAGCCGCCGCCGCCCCAGGTGTTGAAGTAGAGGATGTCGCCGGGATTGACCTCGATGCGGTCGCACTTGGACGGAATGTTCTCCTCCGTGCCGTCGGTCCGCACGAGGCGCTTGGTCGAGCGCAGACCGGGCTCGCCGCCATTGACGCCCCAGGGATAGGTCAGCCAGCGGTCGTCGTGGATGGAGATCTCGCCGCGCTCGGTCATCTCGTAGGCGATGACGATGCCGTTGCCGCCGCGGTGCAGGCCCGCGCCGCCGCTGTCGGGGATCGTGGAGTACTCGCGGATGCGCAGCGGGAAATAGGCCTCGAGGAACTCGTTCGGCACGTTGGTGAAGGCCGGCCACATCGAGTGCCCGTCCGGTCCGTCGCCGGCGGGGCGGCCGGGCACGCCGCCGAAGCCGATCTGGAAGAGCTGGTACCACTCGCCTTCCTGGTTGAAGCCCGAATACATGAAATGCGGGCTGTCGGAGAAGCCGGCCGCGTTGAGCGCGTCGGGTGCGCCCTGGCCGAGCAGGCCGCCCATCAGGTCGAAGATGCGGCCGAGCATGTGGGTGCGGCAGGACAGCGCCGCCGGCTTCTTCGGCTTGAGGATGCAGCCTTCCGGGATGTGCACGTCGACCAGATCGTAGAACCCGTCGTTGAACAGGATCTGCGGGTCGAAGAGGTTGATCGTGAAGGCGCCGAAGAACATCTTGAACATCTCCTCGTTGAGGAGAAAGTTGATCGACGAGAAGCTCTGCGGATCGCTGGCCGAGAAGTCGAAATAGGCGATCTCGCCCTCGCGGTGCAGCGAGCAGGCGATCTTGTAGGGGCCGTTGCCCATGCCGTCGTCGTCGATCCAGTCCTCGAAATAGGCCTTCTTGCCGTCCTTGGCCTCCGGGATGATCATCTGGATGATGGCGCTCATGGCCGCGCGGTTGCGGTCGAGCATGTCCCACATGGCGGAGATGTATTCGTCGGCGCCGAAGCGGTCGATGTTCTCGCGCACCCGGCGTTCGGCGAGCCGGAGCGCCGCGATGATGGCGAAGAAGTCCGACTTGTTCCACTCCGGCATGCGGGTGTTGTGCAGCAGGATGTTGAGGATCTCGCCCTGCAGCTGCGCCTTGCGGTAGATCTTGGTCGGCGGGATGATGATGCCTTCCTCGTAGATCATCTTGGCGTCGGTCGGCAGCGAGCCGGGCACCTTGCCGCCCACGTCGGTCATGTGGCCGAACATCGCCGCCCAGCTGACCAGCTTGCCCTCGTGGAAGATCGGCATCATCAGGAGCCAGTCGTTGAGATGGCTGACCGCGCCGCCGCAGCTGTAGGGATCGTTGGTGATGAAGATGTCGCCGTCCTCGATCGTGCCGTCATAGCCGGCGATGAAGCCGTAGAGGAACGAGCCGAACTGGCCGACGACCATCTTGCCTTCGTGGTTGGCGATCATCGGGAAGGCGTCGTGCTGTTCGCGGATGCCCGGCGACATGGCGGTGCGGAACAGCACCGCGTCCATCTCGTTGCGGGCATTGCGCAGGGCGTTCTCGACGATGTCGAGCGTGATCGGGTCGACCGCAACGCGGTTGAAGGGGACCGTGCTGGTTTCGATGATACGGGCTGGCATTGTTTCTTCCCCCTCTTACTGCGCGTTCTTGTGGTCGGACGGCCAGATCAGGATGTTGCCGACGTCGTCGATCACCCCGACATGGTCGGGCAGGATGACGGTGGTCGAATCCATCTCGACGACGATGGCCGGTCCGGCGACCCTGTTGCCGGGCCTGAGCTTGCCGCGCTCGTAGATGTGGCCGTCGCGCCAGGCGCCGTCGGCATAGATGCGGGTCGCCTGGACGCGGGCCGCGGACGAGTCCGGCCCGTCCCTGCTGGTTTCGGGGTTGACGAAGCTCTTCTCCGCGCCCTGCACCACTGCGCGCAGGCCGACCAGTTCGTGCTCGGCATCGAGCGCGAAGGTGAAGAGCTGCTCGTGCTCGGCATCGAAGCGCGTCGTCACGCCCGCGAGACCTTCGGCCGCGAAGTCGGCGGGACCGATGTCGACCGTGAGCTTCATGCCCTGGCCCTTGTAGCGGATGTCGACCTGGTAGACGACGTGCTGCTCCTTCTCCGACACGCCCTCGGCAGTCAGCTCCTTCGCGGCGGATGCCGCGAGGTCCTCGAGGCGGCCGGCGATCTCGGCGTCGGTCACGTCGCGCACCAGCGTCACGTAGGTCTGGCTGGCCTCGTTGCGCAGCCGGGTCGTCGCGTCGCCATAGGCGCACAGCACGCCCGGCCCGGGCGGAATGACGGCCGGCCAGGACTTGATGATCCGGGCGAGCGCATTGGCGTGGAGCGGGCCGGCGCCGCCGAAGCCGATCAGGGCGAAGTCGCGCGGGTCGTAGCCCTGCTCGACAGAGACCAGACGCAGCGCGCCCACCATGTTCTCGTTGACGATGCGGACGATGCCTTCGGCCGTGTCCTCGATCGACTTGCCGAGCACCTCGGCGATCGTGCCGACGGCCTTGGCGGCGAGGTCGCGGCTGATCTCCATGTCGCCGCCGAGCTTGGCGTCGGAGGGCAGGTAGCCCAGCACGACGTTGGCGTCGGTGACGGTCGGGAGTTCGCCGCCCTTCTTGTAGGCGGCGGGTCCGGGAACGGCACCGGCAGACTGCGGGCCGACGCGCAGGGCCTTGGTGAGCGCGGGGATGTAGGCGATGGAGCCGCCGCCTGCGCCCACGGTGCGGACGTCGATCGACGGCGCGCGCACGGTCACGTCGCCGACGCGGGTCTCGCGACGGGTGCGGGCGATCGAGTTCTGGATCAGCGCGACGTCGGTCGAGGTTCCGCCCATGTCGAAGGTCAGCAGGTTCTTCAGCTTGCCCTGCTTGGCGATCCACAGCGCGCCGGCCACGCCGCCGGCCGGGCCGGACATCAGGAGGTTGACCGGCTGGTCCATGGCGCCCTGCGCCGACGACAGGCCGCCGTCGGAGCGCAGGATGCGCAGGTTGACGTCGGCGCCCATGCGGCGCTGGATCTCGTTCTGCAGGTTGGAGACATATTTCGACACGACCGGGCGGACGTAGGAATTCACCACCGTCGTCTCGGCGCGCTCGTATTCATACATTTCCGGCATGACCGCGGCCGAGGTCGAGACCGGGATGTGCGGCGCGATCTCGCGCGCGATCTCGGCGATGCGCCGTTCGTGGACGTCGTTCACGTAGCTGTTGAACAGCGCGATCGTCAGCGCCTGGATGCCGGAAGACAGCAGCACGGTCAGGTCGCGGCGGATGGCGTCTTCATCGAGCGGCACCAGGACCGCCCCCTTCGCGTCGAGGCGCTCGTTAGCCTCGATCGTGTGCTCGAGCGGCGCCAGCGGCGGGCGCTTGTTCCAGATCACCCAGCCGCCCAGGCCGCCCGGAACGTAGGAGCGGGCAATCTGCAGGATGTCGCGGTAGCCCTTGGTCGTCACCAGGCCCACCAGCGCACCCGACGAGGTCAGCACCGTGTTGGTGGCAACCGTGGTTCCGTGCATCACCTCGGTGATGTCGTGCGGGTCGATGCCGGCGATGCGGCAGATCTTCTCGATCCCGTTGAGGACGCCGACCGAGCTGTCCTGCGGCGTCGACGGCACCTTGGCCATGTAGGTCCTGCCGTTCTTCTCATCGAGGAGAAGCAGGTCCGTGAACGTACCGCCCACGTCCACGCCCAGGCGCAGCCTGCCTCCGCCGGGTTTCGGCATCGTCGTCGTCGATTCCGCTGCGGCCACTTTCGTCCTCCTCTGCAAGCTCCCCCAGGCCGGCCGGATGGGCGGTATGGCGGGATTCATCATGACAAATTCCTTAGGGGCAACCTAATTGTATGGACAAGCAGCCGCAAGCGGATTCGTCGGCGGGACGGCGCCGGTTTGTCCAGAGAGGCGCGGCAGGACAGCGCGGCTGGAGCGGCGCGGAGCACGCGGTGTGACGCGGTGAGGGAAGTTGCGGCAGGCAGAGTCAGTTCGCGACCCGGTCAACGCGGGCCATCGCCATTGAAGTAGGGTGAAGTGGACACCCACTTCTTGCCTGCACCTTACGTGGCGCCGTTTACGGACGAACAGGAAGAAAGATAGACGCGCAAGCTGGCGTCCGGGAACTGATGGTGGGCGTGACAGGGATTGAACCTGTGACCCCTACGATGTCAACGTAGTGCTCTCCCGCTGAGCTACACGCCCATCAGCGACGCGCATACACCACACAAACCTCGGGGGCGTCAATGGCAAAAGCGTCGTTGTTTTCGTTTCCGCAGCGGCAGGCCGAGGGGCGGCCGACCGTGGGTCGCGGCAGGCCTCAGGCGGCCTGCAGCATCTTCTCCACCTCGTGCACGAGATCGCGCAGGTGGAAGGGCTTCGACAGGACCTTGGCGTCCTTCGGGGCCTTGGAATCGGGGTTGAGGGCGACGGCGGCAAAACCGGTGATGAACATCACCTTGAGGTCCGGATCGATCTCGGTGGCCCGGCGGGCCAGTTCGATGCCGTCCATCTCGGGCATGACGATGTCGGTCAGGAGAAGCGAGAAGGGCTCCTCGCGCAGCCTCTCGTAGGCGCTGGCGCCATTGTCGAAATCGCTGACGTCGTATCCCGCCCGTTCCAGCGCCTTGACGAGGAAGCGGCGCATGTCGTCGTCGTCTTCAGCAAGAAGGATTCTCGCCATGTCTCCCGTTCCGAATCATCGATGCCTGCCGGCGCGAGGCTCACCCCGGATCAAGCCGGATATATGAGGGAGCGGGGGTAAACATCAAGTGAATTCGGCCCTCCGGACGCGCTTCCGGCGCGCTTGCCGGCGGGCGTCGCGGCGATGTCGCGCACTGGACAGCGGCGTGACGCGGTGGCACGTTCCGGGCATGACGATCGCCCCGATGCGGCCGGCGCCCCGCCCATGAGCGCCGAACTCGACTTCGCGCAGGTCGCACCCTTCGAGGTGCGGCAGCCGGCCCGGCAGACCGCCCCCTTCGTGTTCAACTCGCCGCACAGCGGGCGCCACTATCCGCCGCGCTTCCTGGCGATGGCGCGGCTCGACGCCGAGGCGATCCGCCGCTCGGAGGACTGCTTCGTCGACGAACTGTTCTCGCACGCGCTGACGTTCGGCGCGCCGATGATGGCGGCGAACTTCCCGCGCGCCTACCTGGACGTGAACCGCGAGCCATTCGAGCTCGACCCGCGGATGTTCCTGCAGGCGCCGCCGCCGCACGCCAACATCCGCTCGGCACGCGTGGCCGGCGGGCTTGGCACGGTGCCCCGCATCGTCGGGGAAGGACAGGAGATCTATGCCGGTCGCATTCCGCTCGACGAGGCGACCAGTCGCATCGAAGGCATCTACAAGCCCTACCACGACCGGCTGCGCGGCCTCGTGCTCGCCACGCAGGCGCGCTTCGGCGTCGCCGCGCTGATCGATTGCCACTCGATGCCGGCCAGCATCCGCGTCGGCGATTCGGGCGTGCGGCCCGATTTCATCGTCGGCGACCGGTTCGGTGCCTCCGCCTCGGCCGCCATGACCGAAACGGCGATCGGCATCCTGATTTCGCTCGGCTATACGGTCGCGCACAACAAGCCCTATGCCGGCGGTTTCATCACCGAGCACTACGGTCGCCCGGCGCGCGGCCTGCACGCGCTGCAGATTGAGGTCAATCGCGGCCTCTACATGAACGAACGGACCTACCAGAAATCGAACGGCTTCCTGCCGCTGGCCGAGGACATCGGCCGCTTCATCGCCCGGCTCGTCATGGCGGCGCCCTTCGGCGAGGAACGCGTGCCTCTCGCTGCGGAGTGATCGCAGCAGTCCGCCTTCACGGGGCGAGCCCTGAAGGGAGCGCAAACGCCTGCCGCGCGAAAAAAAAGACCGCATCGTTGTGGCGACGCGGTCGAAGTCTAGGGAGGAAACGCCCAAGGAGGGCATGAACGGAACGAACCGTTCGAGTGCAAGAATATTGTGCGCTGCACAAATGTCAAGCGCTTTCCCGTGCGTTCCCGGACTGGACCGGGCGCTGCCGTCCGGCTATCCCAGCCGGCAGACGGTTCGGCGAAGGGACGGGTGGTGATCGGATGGCAATGGCGGATTTCATGCGGCGCCTCGCGTCGGCTGCAGCCAGCGAGACCTTGCCGCGCTTCCGCGCCGCGGGCGCGGTGGCCAACAAGTATTCCGTCGGCTTCGATCCGGTCACCGAAGCCGATCGCGAGGCCGAGCGCGTCATCCGGGATCTGATCCGTGCCGAGTTTCCCGACGATGGCATCCTTGGCGAAGAACATGGCGGCGAGAAACAGGATTCGGAGCGGATCTGGGTGATCGATCCGATCGACGGCACGCGCGCCTTCATCTCCGGCGTTCCCGTCTGGGGCACGCTCGTCGGCCTGACGGTTCGCGGCAAGGCGGTGTGCGGAATGATGTCACAGCCCTTCACCGGCGAACTCTATTACGGCACGGAAGACGGCGCCTTCTACGAAGGACCCGGCGGGCCACGGCGGCTGGCGACGCGGCGGCTCCCCAGCCTCGCCGACGCGACGCTGTTCACAACGACGCCGGCGCTGTTTGCGGGAGATCTGCGCCTGCGCTACGACCGCCTCGAGAAGGCGGTTCGGCTCGCCCGCTATGGCACCGATTGTTATGGTTTCGCCATGGTGGCGGCCGGCCATGCCGATCTTGCGGTCGATGCCGGGCTGCAGTCCTACGACATCGTCGGCCTGATCCCCGTCATCGAGGGCGCGGGCGGCGTCGTCACAACCTGGGAGGGCGGGCCGGCCGAGAATGGCGGCGACATCATCGCTGCGGCGACGCCGGACATCCATGCCCAGGCGCTGGCGGCGATCAGGGGCTAGTCTGAGCCGGGATTTTCCGGGCGGGCGTCAGAAATCGTCCGTGCCGGGAATGAAGGCGTCGAAAGCGGCCATGAACTGCTCGCGATAGGCGTCGGCTTCCTGCAGGAGCTCGTGCCGGGCGCCGTCGATGGTCAGCACGGAGGCGGACTTGAGGCGCGAGCCGAAGGTCTCGATGGCCGGCGTCGAGACCACCTCGTCGGCTCCGGCCGCGATGATCAGGGTCGGGACCTGGATCCTCGCCCTGTGCTCGGGCTCCGCCACGGTGGCGACGGCCTCGCAGGATGCCCGGATCCAGGCAGCCGTCGGGCCGCCGAGCGCGAGTTCGGGATGGCGCAGATAGATCCCGCTGTTGCGGGTGAAGCGCGCATAGTCCGACGTGAGCTTGTTGCCGGCGAAGAGGGTCGTATTGCGGGCGCGCGGTCCGCCGCCGAGATAGGTCGTGCCTAAGCCGATGCCACAGAGCAGGTTCGAGAGGCTGCGGAGGGCGGGCATCGAAAGGGGCAGGCCCTCGAAGACGAGCAGGGGCGTCGAGAGCACCATGCGCCGCACCCGGTTCACCAGACGCGGGGCCGCCAGAAGGGCGATCAACCCGCCCATCGAATGGGCCAGGACGTAGAACGGTCCGGCACAGTCCGGCAGCACGATCTCCTCGAAGAACTGGTCGAGGTCGGCGACGTAATCGCCATAGCTGCGGACATGGCCCTTCTCGCGGTCGCGGATCAGGCGTTCGGATCCGCCCTGGCCGCGCCAGTCCATGATGGCGGTGCCGAGACCGCGCCGCGAAAGGTCGCCGATCGTCTCGTGGTATTTCTCGATGCACTCGTTGCGGCCCTGGAGGATCACGACTGTTCCGCGTCGGGGCCTGCCGCCTGCCGGAAAAAGGGCATAGCGCAGCCGCTTGCGGCCCGCCTTCGACACCAGAAAACCGGCGCGTGCCCGGGCCGGCACGTCGTTGTTCGCCGTGGAGACGAGGATGTCGTTCGCGGGCCGCTTGGTCGGTGCGATGTCGTCAGTGGCGCTCATGTGCGGTCTGATAGAAAGCTGCTCGTCCAAAAGCAAAGGAAAAGAAGGGAAAGCATCGCACCCAGTTCTTCCCGAAACATGAACATCGCGTGAAAGTTGAAGGCCGGAAGCGAAACATCGCTTCCGGCCTCTTGCCGGTCCGGGAGGAAGGGACATTGCACCCGGACCGAAAGCTGGGGCGCCGTGTCGTCCGGCTGCCCCTTGTCGCTTTGTTGGATGGACGTTAGCGGAGCCACGATGAACGCAGACGGAAGGGTCCGTTCATCGGGAGTTCATCCGCGACTTCATCGCGTCAGGCCCAGACGGGTCCCCGGTGCCGAAAATAATAGTATTGACTAATTGATGAGCGGTCACTTATCAATATCCCATGATCGAAACCGTACCCGTCAACACCGTGCTGCGCGCCCTGGCCGACCCGACCCGGCGCGGCCTTTTCGAGCGCGTCGCCTCCGCCAGTGAGATCACCGTCGTCGAACTCACCCGCGGCAGCGGCGTGACGCAGGGCGCTATCTCGCAGCACCTCAAATCGCTGAAGCAGGCGGGGTTGGTGACCGAGCGGCCGGAAGGCCGCAACGTCTATTATCGCGCCAGGCCGGAGGGACTGGCACCGCTGTTCGACTGGATGAAGCACTACGACGCCTTCTGGCGCGACCGCTTCGTCGACCTGAAGGCTCTGTTGAAGGAGATCGACCGATGAACGATGCCGTCATCGCCGGGCTTGCCCGAGAGATCGTGGTGGCAGACTTCTTTCCGCATGCGCCGGAGACCGTGTGGAAGGCGCTGACCAACGGTGCACTGATGTCGCGCTGGCTGATGGAGCCGGCCGGCTTCGAACCCGTGGTCGGCAATCGCTTCACCTTCCAGACAACGCCTGGGGGCAAGTGGGACGGCACCATTCACTGCAAGGTGCTGGAGGCGATACCGAGCCGGCGGCTCGTCTATTCGTGGAAAGGCGGGCACGCGGACAATTCCGGCTACGGCTCGCCGCTCGATACGGTCGTCACCTGGGATCTCGTCGCGTCGGAGGGCGGGACGCATGTCACGCTGACGCATGCGGGCTTCGAACTGCCGCGCAACGAGAGCGCCTTCCGCACCATGAGCGGCGGCTGGAAGACCGTGGTGCCCAGGCTGCGCAAGACGGCCGACGGGCTGGACTGAGCGGGTTTCCCGCGACTGGAACTGACATCGATCAAAGGCAACCGGGCCGCGCGGGAACGCGCGTGCCGATCGGAGGATATTGTCATGACCACACCCTATCGCGGCGGCTGCGGCTGCGGCGCGCTTCGCTATGAAATCGCTGCGGAGCCTTTCCAGACCAACGACTGCCATTGCCGGCAGTGCCAGAGGGACAGCGGCACGGGACACGGATCCTACATGGCCTTCCCGGTGGCTGCGGCCGTTCTGCAGGGCGAAACCAGGAGCCATGACTTCATCGGCGATCTCGGCACGGTGAAGCGGCGCGTCTTCTGCCCGACCTGCGGAACGCCGGTCTACATTCTGTTCCCTCAGATGCCGGACCTGATCGTCGTGAAGGCCGGGACCCTCGATGAGCCGGAGCGCTATCGGCCGCAGGTCGTGTTCTGGGCTGAAGCCGCGCAGTCCTGGGACCCGCCCAACCCGGCGCTGAAAATCCTCGCGCGGATGCCGCCGGCCGCCGGCTGACAGGCGTTCGTGCAGGTCTTGAAAGCCGCGACGCGGGTTCCCAAATCTCTGTTGCGATCGCCGGAACCGGGATCGCTGGACGCTCCGGGAGGTGCCGATTTCGGACTTCCTACAGGCGACCAAAGCGCAAAACCATGTTGCTCAATGGAGAACACCCATGCGTCACGTTGACTTTTCCCCGCTCTATCGCTCGACCGTCGGTTTCGACCGGCTGTTCACCATGCTCGACTCGCTCGCGCAGCCCGAGGGCGCGCAGACCTATCCGCCCTACAACATCGAACGAACCGGTGAGGACGCCTACCGCATCACCATGGCAGTGGCCGGCTTCGGCGAGGACGAGATCTCGATCGAGGCTCACCGCAACGTCCTGACGGTGAAGGGCGAAAAGGCAGAGGCCGACAAGGGCGAGACGTCCGAGTTCCTCTACCGCGGCATCGCCTCGCGCGCCTTCGAGCGCCGCTTCCAGCTCGCCGATCACGTCGAAGTCGTCGGCGCGGAACTGAAGAACGGGCTCCTGCACATTTCGCTGAAGCGCAACATCCCCGAGGAGATGAAGCCCCGCAAGGTGGCCATCGCCAATGGCGGTGCGAAGTCGGCGAAACAGATCGAGGCGCAGGCCGTCAACTGACCGGTCGCTCCTCTCGCCAGTGCCGAACGGCCGAAAGGCCATGCGGGCGGTTCCGGAAGGAGCCGCCCTTTCTCGTAGCGGGGACGTGACCGGAGAGGGTCAGGCGAGGCCGAGGCCAGCCGATTGGGTGGCGCGGCGTCGGCGCAGCAGTATCCTGTCAGCCAGCGCATCGAGAGACACGGCCCCAGCACCCTTGACGACGACGTAGACCAGCGGAAACAGCCAGAGCAGCCGCTGGTCCATGATGACGGAATCCGGGAACCGGTCGAACAGGGCGCCGATCGTCTCCGGCCCGACCTGGTGGACCGTCACGTCGACCAGGGTCTGGACGGCGATGAAGGCGATCATGCCCAGCGCGGCAATGCGGGCGAACAGGCCGAGCACGACGAGCAGCGGCAGGACGAACTCGCCATAGGTGCCCATGAAGACCATCAGCCCCCAGGGCAGGAAGGCAACCTGCGCGACGTCGCCGCCGGCCGCGTCCACGGAGGGCAGCGCGATCTGGTAGTAGGCGCCGTCCTTGATCGAAAAGAAGCCGAGGACGCCCTCGCCGACCTTCGTGCGGGCGGAGTTCAGGAAGTACATCCACAGGACGGCGGCAAAGACGAAGCGCGCGGCCAGCCCGAGGAACCAGCCATCGAGCCCCCGCTCCACCCCACCGAACACCGCGTCGTGCAGCCCCTTCAGGCGCGTGGCGATGGCAACCATGTCTCTTCTCCCGTCAACGTGCAGTCACTCGGATGGTCTGTCGCGGGAGGCGCCGACGGCGACGAACGCGCCCGCGTTCAGCATGATGCGGATCGCTTCCGCCGGTGCGAACTCCTCCGTATCGGCGAAGCCTGTGCCGATCGCGGCTCCGAAACTGCTTCCGCCGACCAGCGCCAGCAGGAAGGCAGCGGTGCCGGGCGGCAGACGGCGCATCGACACTATCAGGCCAGGTCGCGTGACCAGCGTGTCCTCGGCGACGTCGCCGCGGATCGGCGCATCCGGCTCCCGTCCGTCGCGGTTGGCGGTGCATATCGAGAAGGCCGCGTAGGGCGAGCGCAGGATCCGCAGCGCCGGATGCGGGTGGAAGACGACCGCCGGCAAATCGTCCGGCGGGATCGTGCCCAGCACCTGCGGCGGCAGCGGATCGGCATCGGCGGCGTGAAAGGCGTCGAGCCAGGCGCGCTCGATGCTCGCCACGTCGGCGAGGTAGGGCAGGTCGCGTGCGGGTTCGAAGCTTGCGACGAAGGCGGGGAAGTCGTGCCCATACTGGAACAGGAGGCGGGAGCGCGGCGGATGGGCGCGGGCGAAGGCGATGGCCATGCCGGAGAAGAACGCGTCGCCGACCAGACGGCGCACCGCCGGGAAGATGTCGGCCAGCGCGTCGGCCAGGCTCGTGGTGACGTTGTTGCGATAGACGGCATAGCGGCGGTCGGCGCGGCCACCGGTCGTGGTCGAAACGATCGGCGGTGTCGCGCGCCCGGGATCGAGCAGCGAGGCGGCAAAGCCGGCCGCGAACCCGGTGCCGGCGTTCGCCGCTGGCTCAGGAGACCGCGGCATGGCGCTTGCCCAGCAGATAGCGGTCGGCATGCAGGTCGAGGATGCGCTGGGCGGCATTCGCCTCGTCGCGCAGCACAGACCAGTCGGGCACGTCGTTGTCCCATTCGACCAGCGTCGGGATCGGGCCGCACTGGCGGATGACGGTGTCGTAGAGCGCCCAGACCGGGTCGGCGACGGCGCGATCGTGTGTGTCGATCAGGAGCGGCCGCCCCTCGTCGTCGGCCTGTTCGTCGTGCCCCGCAAGATGGATTTCGCCGACGAGGTCGAGCGGGAAGTCCATCAGATAGTCCAACGCGCCGAAGCCGTGGTTGGTGGCCGAGACGAAGACGTTGTTGACGTCGAGCAGCAGGCCGCAACCGGTGCGCTGCGCCATCTCGCGGATGAAGTCGGTCTCGGCATAGGTGGATTGCGGGAAGAACACGTAGGTGGCGGGGTTCTCCATCAGGATCGGCCGCCCGATAGCATCCTGGACCTGGCTGACATGGGCGCAGACATGGTCGAGCGTCTGGCGGGTATAGGGGAGGGGAAGCAGGTCGCTGAAGAAGACGTCCTCATGCGTGGACCATGCAAGATGTTCGGACACCAGCGCGGGTTCATACCGATCGACCAGCGTGGCGAACCGCGCGAGATGGGTGCGGTCCAATGGCTCGGGACCGCCGATCGACATCGTGACGCCGTGCAGCGAAACCGGGAAGCGCTGCCTGATCGCCACGAGCGCGGCATGTGGCGGACCGCCGGCGCCCATGTAGTTCTCGGCGTGGACCTCGAAGAAGCCATGAAATGACGGGTCGGTGTCGATCTCGGGAAGATGCTCGGGCTTGAAGGAGGCGCCGGCGCGGCCGGCGACGGGGCGGTCCGGGAAGCGAAGCCGGCTCGGCCGGCGGACGGTGGTCTCAACGGTCATCGTCGGTCTCCGCTTCCCGGGATTCGGCTGCTTACGACGGCAGGTCGCGCTGCAGCGGCTCCAGCGAGCCCATGCGGTTCTCGGGGAGGCTGACAGTGGTGCAGGTGCCCTTGGCGACGTAGGTCCAGGCGTTGCCCTGGTAGTCGACCTTCGAGGTGCCGGCGCAGGTGGTGCCGGGGCCGGCGGCGCAATCGTTCTTTCCGGCCATGGAGACGCCGTAGCACTTCTCCTTTTCCTGCGCCTGGGCGGCACCGGTGGTGATGGCGCCGGTCGTCAGGGCGGTGGCGACGACGCCGGCGAGATAAGCGGCGCTGAGCGCGATCTTGGTGGACATCGAAATCTCCTCTGGATGATCTGTTCGGCCGGACATTTCATCCGGCGAGAACAACATCGCGAAGAGACTGCTCACTTGGAAGTAAAGACGGCGCGAGCCAATGGTCACGCTGCCTGCACGGCGCCGTGACTGCATGTCACGGCCGGTTGGCGCGTTCGTGCATGCGGGTCAGAGCAGCGCGCGGAACGCCGCGACGTCGTGCGGCGTCGTGGCGAAGCTGGTCACGAAGCGGTAAACGCTCTCGTCGGCCGCCATGTCGCCGTCGAAGCCGGCCGGTGCATGCCAGGGATAGAAGACGGCGCCCTGTCGCTGCAGCCGCTCGGCGACGTCCTGGCCCATGATGGCGAAGACCTCGTTTGCCTGCGGCTCCCAGGCGAGCCGCACAGATGCGGATGTCCTGAAGCCGTCGGCGAGGCTGGCCGCCATTGCGTTGGAATGGCGGGCGGTCTCGAGCCAGAGCCCATCGCGGAAATAGGCCTCGAACTGCGCCGAAACGAAACGCGCCTTGGAAAAGAGCTGTGCTGCCCGCTTGTGGATGAAAGAGAACTCCGCGGCCATCGACGGATCGAACAACACCACCGCTTCCGCACACCAGCAGCCGTTCTTGGTGCCGCCGAAGGAGAGCATGTCGACGCCGCGCTTCCACGTCATCTCGGCCGGCGTGGCGCCGAGGGAGACGAGAGCATTGGCGAAGCGGGCGCCGTCCATGTGCAGCGGCAGGCCGTGGCGGCGCGCGACGCTCGCCACCGCGTCGAGGTCGTCCAGCGAATACACGGTGCCGATCTCGGTCGCCTGGGTGACGGAGATGCCCATCGGCCGGCCCGAGTGCAGGAACTCGGCCGGATAGCGCTGCACGGCGCGATCGAGTTCGGCTGGCGCGATGCGGCCGAGGGGACCGTCGACGCGGCAGAGGCGGGCGCCGCCGGTGAAGTATTCCGGTGCCCCGGCCTCGTCTTCGGTCATGTGCGCCTCGCGGTGGCAGAAGGCGACGCCGCCGGGCCTGTTGACGGCCACCAGCGAGAGCGCATTGGCCGCCGTGCCCGTCGAGACGAAGAACACGGCGACCTCGCGTTCGAAGATCGTGCTGAAGGTCTCCTTCACAGACCGGTCGAGGTCGCCATTGCCATAGGCCCTGGCGTGGCCGGCGGAATGGGCGGTCAAGCCGGCGGCGATCGCGGGGTGGGCGCCGGCCCAATTGTCTGAAGCAAAGATCATGTCACTGGTCCGTTGGAGAGGGTCGCGGACATTGCCCCGCCCGTGCAGCCGCTTCAAGGGGCGGTGCCGGCACAAGCGCGCCGTGATCGCTTCATCGGCCGGTTCGCCCGGCCGGGCCATAAGCGAAAACGGGATCCCAGCGGCGCTTTCGCAATAATATTACGTTCACGCTGAGCCTGCGTCCCGATTCTTGCGTGAGCAGCCGGAATTTTTTGTTGTTCGGTCTTGTGTCGATGCCTTATTTCTGCCAATGTGCAATTAGGACAGTAATGCTGTCTTATTTTATCGTGTAAGTCCGGACCGGGACTGGCAAACGCCGGTCCGGGTCCTTGCGCACCGGTGAAGTCCAGGCCGTCGACGAATCCGTGTGGGCGGTCCGACCGCGAGGGCGTTCCTCGCGCGCGTCCGACGGTCGCGGCAGGCGACGTGTGCAAGGACCCGGGCAGGCTGATATAAGGCCCGGCGAGGACGTTTCTTTCCCCCTGCGGGGAGCACCATGGAGGATTGACGATGACGGACATCACGCCATCTGCGACGACGGAGCTTCGCTCGGCCGCCCAGCTTGCCGCGCGTTCCGCCAAACGCGTCGTCACCGGAACGGGCGCCGCGCAGCGCGGCTTTCCGGCTGCCCAGGGTCTCTACGATCCGCGCAACGAACACGACGCGTGCGGCGTCGGCTTCATCGCCAACATGAAGAATGTGCGCTCGCACCAGATCGTGCTCGATGGCCTGGCCATGCTCGAGAACCTGACGCATCGCGGCGCCGTGGGCGCCGACCCGCTGATGGGCGACGGCGCGGGCGTGCTCGTGCAGATTCCCGATCGCTTCTTCCGCGAGGAGATGGCAGCGCAGGGCATCGAGTTGCCGCCTGCCGGCCACTACGCCGTCGGTCATCTCTTCATGCCGAGCGACGCAGGTTTGCGGGCGCATGTCGAGGACGTGATCGCCGAACTGGCCAGGTCCGAAGGCCTGCCGCTCATCGGATTCCGGGACGTGCCGGTCGACAATGCATCGCTGTCCAAGGCGCCGCACATCGCCGCGTCCGAACCGGTGCACCGGCAGGTCTTCGTCGGGCGTGATCCGATGATCGCCAGCGACGACGAATACGAGCGGCGGCTCTACATCCTGCGCAAGGTGATCTCGGGCCGCATCTATGCGGAGAATGCCGGAGCCGACAACGGGTTCTACACGGTGTCGCTGTCGTCGCGCACGATCGTCTACAAGGGCATGTTCCTCGCCTACCAGGTCGGCGCCTACTACAAGGACCTCACGGATCCGCGCTTCGACAGCGCGCTGATCCTCGTGCACCAGAGGTTCTCGACCAACACGTTCCCGTCGTGGAAGCTCGCCCATCCCTACCGGATGGTCGCGCACAACGGCGAGATCAACACCTTGCGCGGCAACGTCAACTGGATGGCGGCGCGGCAGGCCTCGGTCGACAGCGAACTGTTCGGCAACGACATCTCCAAGCTGTGGCCGATTTCCTACGAGGGGCAGTCCGACACCGCCTGCTTCGACAACGCGCTGGAGTTCCTGTTCCAGGGCGGCTATTCGCTCGCGCATGCCATGATGATGCTGATCCCGGAAGCCTGGGCCGGCAACAAGTCGATGGATGCCGACCGCAAGGCCTTCTACGAGTATCACGCCGCCCTGATGGAGCCGTGGGACGGCCCGGCGGCCGTGGCCTTCACGGACGGGCGCCAGATCGGCGCCACGCTCGACCGCAACGGATTGCGGCCGGCGCGCTACGTCGTGACCGACGACGACCGTGTGATCATGGCATCCGAAGCCGGCGTGCTGTCGGTGCCGGAGGAGCGGATCGTCAAGAAGTGGCGGTTGCAGCCCGGCCGCATGCTGCTCATCGACCTGGAGCAGGGGCGCATCATCTCCGACGAGGAGGTGAAGGCCCAGGTGTCCGGCAAGCATCCGTTCAAGCAGTGGCTGGAGAACACCCAGCTGATCCTGGAAGAGCTGAAGCCCGTGGAGCCGCGCGCGCTGCGCAAGGACGTGACGCTGCTCGACCGGCAGCAGGCCTTCGGCTACACGCAGGAAGACACGCGCATCCTGATGGCGCCCATGGCCACGACCGGCCAGGAGGCGATCGGCTCGATGGGCACCGATACGCCGATCTCGGCGATGTCGGACAAGTCGAAGCTGCTCTACACCTATTTCAAGCAGAACTTCGCCCAGGTGACGAACCCGCCGATCGACCCGATCCGCGAGGAACTCGTCATGAGCCTGGTGTCCTTCATCGGGCCGCGGCCGAACATCTTCGATCTGGTCGGCTCCTCGCGCCGCAAGCGGCTGGAGGTGCGCCAGCCGATCCTGACCAATGGCGACCTGGAGAAGATCCGGTCGATCGGCCACACCGAGGACCGCTTCGACACCAAGACGATCGACGTGACCTATGCCTCCGCCGAGGGGGCCGAGGGCATGCCGCGCGCGCTGGAGCGGCTGTGCGAGCGCGCCGAGGCGGCGGTCGCCGGCGGCTACAACATCATCATCCTTTCGGACCGTCAGATCGGGCCGGACCGCATCGCGATCCCGATGCTGCTCGCCACCGCTGCCGTGCATCATCACCTGATCCGCAAGGGATTGCGGACCTCGGTCGGACTTGTCGTGGAGTCGGGCGAGCCGCGCGAGGTGCATCATTTCTGCTGCCTGGCAGGCTACGGCGCGGAGGCGATCAACCCCTATCTGGCCTTCGACACGCTGACCGACATGCACAAGCGCGGCGAGTTTCCGCCGGAGGTGGATGCGCATGAACTGGTCTACCGCTACATCAAGTCGATCGGGAAGGGCATCCTCAAGGTCATGTCCAAGATGGGCATCTCGACCTACCAGTCCTATTGCGGTGCGCAGATCTTCGACGCGGTTGGCCTGAAGTCGGACTTCGTGGAGAAGTTCTTCACGGGAACGGCGACGACCATCGAAGGCGTCGGCCTGGAGGAGGTTTCGGCCGAAACCGTCGAGCGGCATCTTGCCGCCTTCAGCGACGATCCGATCCTGCGCAACGCACTCGATATCGGCGGCGAGTACGTCTACCGCGTTCGCGGCGAGGCGCATGTCTGGTCGCCGGATTCGGTGGCCACCCTGCAGCACGCCGTCCGCAAGGGCTCGTGGGAAAGCTACAAGGAGTTCTCCGGTCAGATCGACGGCGCAGCCGCCCAGGCCAGAACCGTCCGCGGCCTGTTCAAGATCCGTACCGCGGCCGAGGCCGGCCGCGCGCCGGTGCCGATCGAGGAAGTCGAGCCGGCGGTCGAGTTGGTCAAGCGCTTCTCGACGGGGGCGATGTCCTTCGGCTCGATCAGCCGCGAGGCGCATTCGACGCTGGCACGCGCGATGAACGCCATCGGCGGCAAGTCCAACACGGGCGAGGGCGGCGAGGAACCGGACCGCTACCTGCCGATGCCGGATGGCACGGTTAACCCGGAGCGGTCGGCCATCAAGCAGGTGGCGTCGGGGCGCTTCGGCGTGACGGCGGAGTATCTCGTCAACTCGGACATGATGCAGATCAAGGTCGCGCAGGGCGCCAAGCCCGGCGAGGGCGGCCAGTTGCCCGGCCACAAGGTCGACGCGACGATCGCCAAGACCAGGCATTCGACGCCGGGCGTCGGCCTGATCTCGCCGCCGCCGCACCACGACATCTACTCGATCGAGGATCTGGCCCAGCTGATCTTCGATCTGAAGAACGTCAACCCGCAGGCCGACGTCTCGGTGAAGCTCGTCTCGGAGGTCGGTGTCGGCACGGTCGCCGCCGGCGTCGCCAAGGCGCGCGCCGATCATATCACCATCTCGGGCTATGACGGCGGCACCGGCGCCTCGCCGCTGACCTCGCTCAAGCATGCGGGAAGCCCCTGGGAGATGGGGCTTGCCGAGACGCACCAGACGCTGGTGCTGAACGGGTTGCGGTCACGCATCGCGCTGCAGGTGGACGGCGGGCTGAAGACCGGTCGCGACGTCGTCATCGGCGCGCTCCTGGGCGCCGACGAATTCGGCTTCTCGACGGCACCGCTCATTGCGGCCGGCTGCATCATGATGCGCAAGTGCCACCTCAACACCTGCCCGGTGGGCGTCGCCACCCAGGATCCGGTGCTGCGCAAGCGCTTCAAGGGAACCCCGGAGCATGTGATCAACTACTTCTTCTTCGTCGCGGAAGAGGTTCGCGCCCTATTGGCGGAAATGGGCTACCGCACGATCGACGAGATCATCGGCCAGAGCGACCTCCTCGCCAAGGAGGATCTGATCGACCACTGGAAGGCGCGCGGGCTGGACTTCAGCCGCGTGTTCTTCAAGCCGGATGCGCCGAAGTCGGAGACCTACTGGACCACGCGCCAGAAGCACCCGATCGAGGACGTGCTCGACCGGAAGCTGATCGAACTGGCCGAGCCCGCGCTGGAGCGCAAGGAGAAGGTGTCGATCGAGGTGCCGATCCGCAACACGGACCGGTCGGCCGGCGCCATGCTGTCGGGTGCGGTGGCCAAGCGGTGGAAGCACAAGGGCCTGAAGGAGGACACCATCTCCGTCAGGCTGACCGGCACCGCCGGCCAGTCCTTCGGCGCATTCCTGGCGCGCGGCATCTCGTTCGAACTGATCGGCGACGGCAACGACTATGTCGGCAAGGGCCTGTCGGGCGGTCGCATCGTCATTCGTCCGGCGGAGAACTCGCGCATCGTGGCCGAGGAATCCATCATCGTCGGCAACACGGTGCTCTATGGCGCGATCGAGGGCGAGTGCTACTTCCGGGGCGTTGCCGGCGAGCGCTTTGCCGTCCGCAATTCCGGCGCGGTGGCCGTCGTCGAGGGCTGCGGCGACCATGGCTGCGAGTACATGACCGGCGGCGTCGTCGTCGTCATCGGCCAGACCGGCCGCAACTTCGCTGCGGGCATGTCTGGCGGCGTGGCCTACGTGCTCGACGAGGATGGCGACTTCGCCGACCGCTGCAACATGGCGATGGTGGAACTGGAGCCTGTGCCGGAGGAGGACGACATCCTCGAGAAGCTGCACCATCATGGTGGTGACCTGATGCACAAGGGCCGCGTCAACGTCTCCGACGACATGACGCGCCACGACGAGGAGCGGCTGGTGCAGCTGATCACCAACCACGCGCACTACACGGGCTCGACCCGCGCGCGCGCGATCCTCGACGACTGGGCGACCTATCGGAGCAAGTTCCGCAAGGTGATGCCGGTGGAGTATCGCCGGGCGCTGCTGGAGATGGAGCGCATGCGGATGGGCATCGCGGCGGAGTAGGTCGGTCGTTGCTGCGCCGATGGGCGTTGGGAGCGCGGACATGGGTTATGCTCGCGCTTCAATTCTTCGGCGCATTGTCGAAATGGGTGGATGGTTGCGTGATCGACTATCGTGATTTTTTTGCTGCGGACGATGGTGAGGCGGATGCGGTCATTCAGTGGCTGAACGACCATCCGCATCCTATCGTACGCCATCGCTGTGCCTACAGTTGGAACTGGGACAACGGCCATCGCGTGCTCGGTTGGATCGTTTCCCAGCCGACATGCGATAGGGCAACGGCCATTCACGTTTTCTGGGCAGCTCGTCCACACGAGGTACTCGATCCGACTTCGGAGTTCACCGCAAGCTATTTGGAGGATCGATCGAGCGTCTACAATCTCCTCGAACTCATCGCCGACCTCATAGGCGATGGTCGTTTCACCGAAGAAAATCTCGAAACTCAATGGTCTGAAGATTGGGAGCAGGGCACTAGGCGGTTCGCGTCGATGCTTTCGCCATCAAAGCTCCACGCGAAATGGGAACGCGCACTGGCATTCCTGCCGAAACGCCCAATCTTCGAATGGAACGCCCATCCGGGGTTTCCGGAAGGTATCCCAAGCGAGATCTACTTCGCGAATGTTGACATTGGATCGTCGCCACGCATGGCGCACTGAGTTGGACCGATAGCATGGGCAAGGTAACAGGTTTTCTCGAGATCGACCGGCAGGTGCAGAAGTACCAGCCCGCGTCCGACCGCATCCGGCATTTCCGCGAGTTCACGCTGCCGATGTCCGACAAGGAGGTCGAGAAGCAGGCGGCGCGCTGCATGGACTGCGGCATTCCCTACTGCCATGGTCCGACGGGCTGTCCGGTCCACAACCAGATCCCCGACTGGAACGACCTCGTCTACAATGGCGACTGGGAGAACGCGATCCGCAACCTCCACTCGACCAACAACTTCCCCGAATGGACCGGCCGCATCTGCCCCGCGCCCTGCGAGGAAGCCTGCACGCTCAACCTCGAGGACATACCGGTCGCGATCAAGACCGTCGAGCAGGCCATCGCCGACAAGGCCTATGAACTCGGCTTCGTGCGACCCTTCCCGCCCGAGCGGAAGACCGGCAAGACCGTGGCGATCATCGGGTCCGGCCCTTCGGGACTGGCGGCCGCGCAGCAGCTCGGCCGCGCCGGGCACGAGGTGCATGTCTACGAGCGTGAATCGAAGCCGGGCGGCCTGATGCGCTACGGCATCCCCGATTTCAAGATGGAGAAGCACACGATCGACCGTCGCGTCGCGCAGATGGAAGGCGAAGGCGTGACATTTTTCTGCGGCGTCAATGTCGGCGTCGACAAGACGGTCGAGGACCTCCTCGCCAGCTATGATTCGGTGCTCTATTGCGGCGGCTCGGAAAAGCCGCGTCCGTCCGACATGCCGGGCCGCGACCTCCATGGCGTGCACGATGCCATGCCCTATCTCGTGCAGCAGAACCGCCGCATCGGCGGCGAGGACATCCAGTCGGTTGCATGGCCTTCAGAGCCGATCCTGGCGGGTGGCAAGCACGTGGTGGTCGTCGGCGGCGGCGACACAGCGTCGGACTGCGTCGGCACCGCCTTCCGGCAGGGCGCCGTGCGCGTCACCCAGCTCGACATCCGGCCGCAGCCGCCCGAAAAGGAAGACAAGCTCACCGTCTGGCCCTACTGGGCGACCAAGATGCGCACGTCGTCCTCGCAGGCCGAGGGCGCCGAGCGCGAGTTCCAGGTCGCGACGCTCGAGTTCATCGGCGAGGACGGCGTCCTGACCGGTGTGAAGTGCTGCGAGGTCGACGAGGCGCGCAAGCCGATCGCCGGCACCGAATTCGTCATCCGCGCCGATCTCGCCTTCATCGCCATTGGCTTCTCCGGTCCGGCGGAGACCGGGGTGGCAGTCGAGCTGGAAGGCAAGCTCGCGATCAACACCGACCGCCGCGGCTCGAAGAACGTGGTGGCCAACGACCGCGACTATCGCACCAGCATGGACCGGCTCTATGCGGCAGGCGACGTGCGCCGCGGCCAGTCGCTGGTGGTTTGGGCCATCCGCGAGGGACGCCAGGCGGCGCGCGCCATCGACGAGGCGCTGATGGGCTCGACCCTCCTGCCACGGTGAGGCGGAAGGGTCGCGGCATCCACGGTTCGAGCGGAGCTGGCCTCGTGGTATCGGGCTGGACTCCGGCTAACGCCGTGCGCCAGTTGAGCCAGATCAAGTCGAGAGCGGCGGGCTTCGGCCATTCTCCAGCCGCCGGCCGAAGTGGCCGGTCTGGAGGGCATCATGGCCAAGCTTCCGCTCGTCGCCTACATTCTCGTCGCGCCCGTTCTGATGGGCGTATTCCTCACCGCATTGCTGACGCTGGACATGCGCGGTTTCGACGCAACCATGATGGCCGGCGCGGCCGTTGCAGGCGCCGTCGTGGCCATCCCGATCGCCTGGTTGCTTGCCCGCAAACTGGAAAGCCTGCGCTGACCAGTCGCGACGCGCAACCTCGCCGCCCGCCGTCTACTCGACGACCGCGCCGGTCACGGATCGCATGTCCGAGGATGGTTCTTCGGTCGAGACTGCTGCCGCCAGCGGCAGCGGGCTGGATCCGAAATCATCTACCCTCCCAGGCCGCGGCTCGGGAGCAACGCCCTGGATCACCAGCTTCTGCGCTGGCGTGAGCGCTGTCGTGCGTCTCGGCTCGACGACGAGGCCCATCAGTTCATCGCCGCCATCGAGCGCGGGATCCAGAAGCGAGACCGGCGGCGTGTGCTGGATGACCGGCGCCTCGCCGGGGATCGGCGGGCCGAACATCTCGCCGATGCCTGCATCCGGGGCCAGTGCTGCGGGACCCGTCTGCAGCAGCCGCGCGAGAGGCTTCTCGGCGTAGAAGGCGATCTTGCGCTTGCCTGCCTGGGTGAAATTGATCCCGTCGCCGGCGCGCAGGCGCACCGGCTGGCCGTTGATGTCGGGGCCGTTGGTGACGAAGGCGCCGGTTTCGTCGATGAAGCCGTCCCAGATGTCGACGAAGACGCCGCCCGCCGCCTCCGTGACACCGCGCTGGATGTCGTTGAAGGCGATCATGTCGGACGACATCTTCGGAAACCGGAACGACGGCAGTCCGACCCAGACGACGGGAACGTTCCGGCCGGTGATCTCTGCAAGGAAACGCGACGAGCGGGCCGTGTATTCCGCTTCCCATTTCTCGGACCGGACGTCCTCGGACGAGCCGCCGACGCGCATCGCCTGGCGATCGTTGGAGCCCAGCATCACGACGACGACCGCAGGCTTCTCTTCCTCGACAATCGTCCCGATGCGTCCCGGCCAGTCGTAGAAGTCGTCGCGCACGAAGCCCGACGAGCCATTGGAGCGATCGACGACCCGAACCGTCGGATCCTCGGCGTAGACCGTTCCCAATCCTTCGGCGAGGCCGCCAGCCAGAAAGTCCCCGACCACCAGAAGAACGCGCGCGTCTTCCTGTTTGTCGAGTTCTGCCGCGGCGCTCTGGGCGGGCGCCGTTGCGCGGTCCGTCCGGGGAACGCGCTTGACGTTGCGCGGCTGCGACCGCTGCGGCGCCGCTTCGCGGCGGCGCTCGCCCCGCCGGAACAGTGGTTCATCGCGCCGGAACAGGAGTTCGAAGAGGGTTCGGGGTCGTTCCTGGGCGTAGGCCGGCGTGCCGGAAACCGCCAACAATGCTCCGCCGCCCGCCGTGACGATCGTCGCGAGCACGATCGTCAGGGCGAGCCAGGCGGCGATGCGGGCGCGAGGAGAACGACCCATGAGCCTCACTTCTTCCGCAGCCGCGAGAGGACTTCCTTGCTCGGATGACCGTCCGGCTGCATGCCGAGCGCCTGCTGGACGGCGACGATCGCCGACCGTGAGCCCTGACCGATCTTGCCGTCGACCTTGCCGTCATAATAGCCGAGCGCGGAAAGGTGCTTCTGCAACTCCTGCTTCTCGTCGAAGGACAGCTTCGTGAACGGCCGGTTCCAGTCCCGAACGAGGCCGCCATGGCCGGCGATCTCGTCGGCTAGCAGGCCGACGGCCAGCGCGTACTTGTCGGCGTTGTTGTAGCGTTTCAGCACGAAGAAATTCTTCGTCATCAGGAAGGCCGGGCCTTCGCGTCCGTCGAGAACCTTCAGTTCCGCATTGTCGGACGGGGACGGGAAGGGCTTGTTGCGGGCGCGCACGACGCCGATACCCTGCCACTTCGAGAGCGACATCGACCCGCCCGGGAACTTGCGGCCTGCCGGCAGCGTCACCTCGTAACCCCAGGTCTTGCCGGTCTGCCAGCCGTTCTGGCGCAGCAGGTTTGCGGCAGTCGCCAGGGCGTCGGGCACGGAACTCCAGATGTCACGCCGGCCGTTGCCGTCCATGTCCACCGCATAGGCCTTGTAGCTCGTCGGGATGAACTGGGTGTGGCCCATCGCGCCGGCCCAGGAGCCGGTGAGGTGGCTCTCGTCGATGTCGCCGCGTTGAAGGATTTCCAGCGCCGCGATGAGCTGCTGTCGTGCGAACTTCGCACGCCGCTTGTCGGCATAAGCCAGTGTCGACAGCGAGCGCACCACGTTGCGCATCACCTTGTCGTTCTTCAGGATCTCGCCGTAGTTCGATTCCATGGACCAGATCGCCAGCAGGATGTGGCGGTCGACGCCGTACTGGCGTTCGATCCGGTCGAGCCAGGGTTTCCACTGGCGCGCCATCTGGCGGCCGACGGCGATCGAATCTTCGTGCACCCGGTTGTCGAAATAGTCCCACACCGGCGCTGTGAACTCGGGCTGGTAGCGCGCCTTCTCGAGCACTTCGGGATCGGGCGCATTCACGCCCCGGAAGGCCCGGTCATAGGTCGAGCCGGAGATGCCGCTCTGGGCGGCGACCGACCGGAAACCTGCAACCCACTTCTGGAATCCTGCATCAGCGAATGCAGGCTGGCAAAGCGCGGAGGTCGCCAGCACCGCTGCGGCGGCGAGGGCACCAGTACGAATCCGCATCTTGATCTGGAACATTGCATTCTCCAAGGACGTTCCGCAAAGGTCGGATTCTTGGCCTGCTCCGGTTAGCGAAGGGTTTACCATAGGTCGAATTCTCAATAAACGATCGAGTTGCCGGCAATTCTCCGAGGCGCAAGCCTCCCGTTCCCGACGATGGTCGGCAATTCCGGCACCAAGATGTCTTCCAGCAAGCAACACCAGATCCAATGGTCGGTCGAATGAAAAAAGTGCGCAAGGCAGTGTTTCCTGTGGCGGGTCTCGGCACCCGCTTCCTTCCCGCGACGAAGGCGATCCCCAAGGAGATGCTCACGGTCGTCGACAAGCCGGTGATCCAGTACGTCGTCGACGAGGCGCGGGATGCCGGCATCGAGCACTTCATTTTCGTGACCGGCCGCAACAAGGCGGTGATCGAAGACCATTTCGACCTGCAGTTCGAGCTCTACGACACGCTGGCGCAGCGGGGGAAGGACGAGCAGCTGGCGATGCTGCAGCGCATGCAGCCGGAGCCGGGACAGACATCCTTCACCCGCCAGCAGGTTCCGCTCGGGCTCGGGCATGCGGTGTGGTGTGCCCGCCAGCTCGTGGGCGACGAGCCCTTCGCGGTGCTGCTTCCGGACATGATCATGCAATCGGACAAGGGCTGCATGCGCTCGATGGTGCAACTGCACGAACAGGCTGGAGGCAACGTCGTGGCGGTGCAGGAATGCGACCCCGACGAAGCCCACAAATACGGCATCGTCGGACGCGGCCCGGACGTCGCGAGCGGCTTCGAGGTGACGTCGATGGTTGAGAAGCCTGCGCGCGGCACGGCGCAGTCCAATCTCTACCTCAACGGCCGCTACATCCTGCAGCCTGAGATCTTCGACATCCTGTCGGAGCAGGAGCGCGGCGCGGGCAACGAGATCCAGCTCACGGACGCGATGCTGAAGCTGCAGGCCCGGCAGCCCTTCCACGGCTTCCATTATCAGGGCCGGACCTTCGATTGCGGCTCGCCCGAAGGCTTCGTGGAGGCGAACGTGGCCTTCGCGCTGTGGCGCAAGGACCTGTCGCCACGCATGAGCGCGATGATCGCCGGGCTGCTCGACGACTATGCGCCCGGGCTCCGCAAGACCGGGAGCTGAGAAAGTCCGGCGCTGAAGGAACCGATCCGTCGGTCACCTTCAGCGCTGCAGTTTCAGTCCGAGATAGATGCTGCTCTCGTCGTAATCGCGGTTCGGCCGGGTGCTGTCGAACCGCTCGTGGCGGATGCGGCCGTTGATCCCGGCGAAGCGGTTCATCCACCAGGTGGAGCTGGCCTCGGCCGAGAGGGTCGTCTCGGTGTCCGACGAGTTCACGTAGTCGCGGAACGAGATGCCACCCAGCAGCCCGAGCGTCAGGTTGGGCCGGGCTTCGCGCAAAAGTTCCACGCGGGATGTGTAGAGCACGGATCCGCTGTCGGCGGCGGTGGTCGAGCCCTCTACCGAAGTCCCGCCGGTCAATCGCAGTGTCGTGCCCCGCATCGGCGACCAGGACAGGACGCCGTCGAGCAGGAGGGCCGAGACCGGCACGAGCCGATCGTCATCAAAGCTCTCCCTCAGCCAGCCGATCGAAACTTCGCCTTCGATCTTCTCGCCGAGGTCGATCTCTGCTCCCCCCTTCAGAGCGTAGCGGTCGGCGGAACGGCGATAGCCGGAGGTGTCCTGCTCCAGGTCGTAGTTGCGGCGACCGATCTCGGCCTCGACGAAGGGGGTGAACGCGGGCGAGACCTCGTAACCGGCGCGCAGCGCGAGCGTCGACAGCGTGAAGTTGCGATCCTCCTGCGAGACGGTCCCGCAGCACAGGCCCTCGAGATCGGAAAAGACCTCCCGCTCGACCGAGCCGGTCAGGCCGAGACTGGTGCGGCCGAAGCTGCGCTGCACCCCGAGGCTCGCCGACATCTCGTGATTCAGCGGCTCGTCGTCGGTGGCGGGCAGGACGATCGGAGACGAAGCGGCTTCCGGCGCGATCCGGTAGGAGGCGGTCGCGGTCACCGTCGTGTCGCGGCCGAGTTCGTAGGCAAGTGCACCATCGATGCCGAGCTCGGTCTCCTTGAAGTCCTCGCCGGAAACGGACTTCTGGAAAATCCCAACCGCGTTGATCTCGGCCGAATGGCTTGTCCAGTCGGAGACGGCACGCAGGCGCAGTTCCGTCTGCGAGACGAAGGCCTCGCCGCCCTGCTGCGTCGTGTTGATGTTGGACGACCACAGGATGCCCTGATCGAGCGTCACCGTGGCGTCGAAAGTTCCAAGCCTGAGGCCGAGTGGCGCATAAGGGTTCTCCTCCTGCTCAATGGTGCCGGTTTCTATGGCATCCAGCCTGGTGTTCTCGGCTTCGGCGCGCCGGTTCAACTCCTCGTCCAGCGCGTCGACGCGCTGCGCGCGGCCTTGGGCGGGTTCGACGACCGGTTCGGCCGGAGCCGCCGCGTCCGGCGCCTCGGTCCGTGCAGCTTGCGCGTCCGAGCGCTCCTGGCGCGTCGTTGCCGCCCGCCGCGGCATGGCGGGAGCGGCTGCCTGCTCGGGTTCCGCTTCGAACGGGAAGAGGCTGGCGCCGTCATCCGGTTCGTCCGGTACCGCGCCTGCGCTCGCCGGGCGGTAGGGCGGAAGCGACAGGGCGGTAGCGCTCCCGTCTGCCCGGCGCTGGATGTCGGCTGCGGGAAGCTCGCCACGCAGCGCGGCGTCCTGCGCGACGGCATGGGCCGAGAGCGCGGCGAGACCGACCGTCGCGAGCAGGATGCGGCGGCCGCCGATGCGCGTTGTCCAGACCGCCCCTATCATCGACATTACGTTTTCCCACGACCGCGCCCGCCGCGCAGACTTTGGCGAAGCGTAAACAGGCTTGGTTAACGGAGCGTTGAGCATGCCTGCCGACGGTCGGCAAACAGCGTTGGACAGTCCGAAGACATTGTTCTAGACGGCACGCATGCATGGACAGAGACCGAAGACGAAATCCGATGCCCGCGAGGCGATCGCGTCCGCGATGCGAACCATCGCGACCGAACAGGCGGGCCTTGCGGCTCTGGCCGCCGCGCTCGACAACGGGCTTTCAGAGCCTTTCGCCACGGCGATCGGTATCCTGTCGCAAATTTCGGGTCGGGTGATCGTCACGGGTGTCGGCAAGAGCGGCCACATCGGCTCGAAGCTCGCCGCGACGCTCGCCTCGACCGGCACGCCTGCCTTCTTCGTCCATCCGGCCGAAGCCAATCATGGTGACCTCGGCATGATCGCGGCCGACGACGCGATCGTGGCCATGTCATGGTCGGGCGAGAGCGCCGAGCTCAAGGGCATCGTCGCCTACTCGCGCCGGTTCAAGATCCCGCTGATCGCCATGACTTCGGGCGAGGCCTCGACCCTGGCGACCGCCGCCGACGTCGTGCTGTGCCTGCCCAGGGCGCCGGAAGCCTGTCCGCACGGTCTGGCACCGACGACGTCGACGCTGCTGCAACTGGCGGTCGGCGACGCACTGGCGATCGCGCTGCTGGAGGCACGCGGCTTCACGCCCGATCATTTCCGCACCTTCCACCCCGGTGGCCAGCTGGGCGCCAACCTGACGCAGGTGCGCGAGATAATGCATGCGGGCGACGAACTGCCGACCGTGCCGCTCGGTACCCTGATGCCGGACGCGATCCGCGAACTCGCGCGCAAGCGGTTCGGCTGCGTGTGCGTGACGCGTGACGACGGACGAATCGCCGGCATCTTCACCGATGGCGACCTGGCGCGCAGCCTGCACCTCAACCTCGCAGACACGCGCATCGACGACCTGATGACGCGCACGCCAAAGACCATCGGCCCGCGCCTGCTGGCTGCCGAGGCGATGGCGCTGCTCAACGAGCACAACATCAGCGCGCTGGTGGTCGAAGAGAACGGCTATCCGCTCGGCGTCGTGCACTTCCACGACCTGCTGAAGCTCGGGGCGGCCTGAGCCGCCGGCAACTCAGACCGGCTCGACCACGAGATCTCCGTCCCTGACGTCGCAGACCCGCACTTGCGCACCCGGAGCGGCGTCCGGCCCGACGATGCTCCACCAGGTGTCGCCGAGCTTGAGGCGGCCGCGGCCGTTGCGGATCGGGTGCTCGAGGGTTCCCGTGCGGCCGACGAGCTGGCGGGCGCGCTGGTTGAGAAGCGGTTCGTCGGTCGGCGTGCTGTCGCGGCGGTAGAAACGGTAGCCGAACCAGGCAGCTGCGAGCGACGCGGCAAGGAAGGCAAGCACCTGGATCTGCCAGGTCCAGAAGGCGGCGTCCCAGACGAAGAAGGACAGGGCGCCGATCGCGATCGCGGCGATCCCGATCCAGACCAGGAAGACGCCCGGCACGAAGATTTCCAGCGCGAGCAGGACGAAGCCCAGGACCATCCAGTTCCACGGGCCGAGTTCGCTCACGATACGCTCGATCATGTCGTCGTCTCCCGCTGCGCCCGGATCAGGACTCGTCCGTCGGCCGCACGACCGGCGGGCGGTTGGCGCCGCGCGTGTTCTGGGTCGGCGACTGACCACCGAACACTTCCTTGGCGATTGCGCCGATGCCGCCAAGCGAGCCGACCAGTGCCGATGCCTCGATCGGCAGCATAACGATCTTGCTGTTGCCGGACGAACCGATCTTGGCAAGCGCCTCTGTGTACTTCAGGGCCACGAAATAGTTGATCGCCTGAACGTCACCCTTGGCGATCGCCTCGGAGACGACCTGGGTCGCGCGCGCCTCGGCCTCGGCGGAGCGCTCGCGCGCCTCGGCATCTCGGAAAGCGGCTTCCTTGCGGCCCTCCGCCTCCAGCACCTGCGCCTGCTTGAGACCCTCCGCGTCCAGGATCTGGGCGCGCTTGTTACGCTCGGCCATCATCTGGCGGGCCATCGATTCCACCAGGTTGGCCGGCGGGTTGATGTCCTTGATCTCGACGCGCGTGACCTTGATGCCCCACGGCTTGCCCGCCTCGTCGACGATGCGCAGCAGGCGCTCGTTGATCGCCTCGCGGTTGGACAGCAGTTCGTCGAGATCCATCGATCCCATCACCGAGCGGATGTTGGTCATGGTCAGGTTGAGCAGCGCGTTCTGCAGGTCGGAGACCTGATAGGCCGCCTGGGCGGCGACGAGGACCTGGTAGAACGCGACGCCGTCCACTGCCACGATGGCGTTGTCGCGGGTGATCACCTCCTGGGTCGGGACGTCGAGCACCTGCTCCATCATGTTCAGCTTGGCGCCGATGCGATCGATGAAGGGAACGATGAGATTGAGGCCGGGCGCCAGCGTGCGCGTGTAGCGGCCGAAGCGCTCGACGGTCCAGTTGGACCCCTGCGGCACCGTCTTGATGCCGGCAAAGAGCACCAGCAGCACGAGGATGACCAGGATGACGACGACGATGTCAAAACCCGTGAATGGCAACGGCTTTCCCCCTTGTTCGCCCGCACGCAGGCCGATCGCGATTCGGCCGACGCCGGATCGTGAGGATCATGTAGGGGTGAATCATGGCGGAAACAATTCGTGAAGGCCGGTACGCGACCTCAGTCGCCGGAAAGGCCCTTCAGGAATGTCTCAACCGCGGCGATCGCCGCGTCGTTCGACACGATGGCGAGGTGGCCGACACCGGGGAGGACCACATAGGATCCGCCGGGCGCGTGCGGTGCGATGGTCGCTTCGTAGCGATCGGCGAAGAACGCCTCGTCGTCGGCTCCGGCGATCAGCAGGAAGGGCGCCGTCATGGCCTTCAGGTCGGCCTGGTAGTCGGAGCGGGGAGCAAACGAGGTGTTGAGCCTGTAGCTGTAGCTGGTCGTCGCCGTGTGGCCGAGCGGTCCGTCCAGCACGGCCTTCGGCATGGCGAAGGAGATGACCGGCAGGTGGTTGAGTGCCGTCACGCCGACGGCATTCAGCATGATGAGGCCGATGATGCGACGTGTGGCAGGCTGCGCCCAGCCGCCGGAATCGGGCCGGGTGGTCGGCGCGTCGTATTTGAGGAAGGGCGCCATCAGAACATAGGCGTCGACCATGTCGCCATAGGTGCCGCCGGCGAAACGAACGACGAAGCCGCCGCCCGAGGAATGGCCGCCAAGCACGACCCGCGCCTGACCGCCAGCCTCGTCGCGCAGGGCGACGATCAGGTCCGCGGTGTCTTCTTCCAGCTGGCCGATATGGTCGATGTCGCCGCGCCGGACCGGCGCCTCGCCATGGCCGCGCATGTCCGGCACGATCACCGTCCCGAGCCCGGCCGCGGCCAGGCGCTTCGCCATGGCGTGGAACTGCATGCCGTGCCAGCCAGAGCCGTGAATCAACACGACGTAGCGACCCGGCGCCCCGGGGTATCGCCGGAAGGGAAGGGCGGTCCCATCGCGGGCGTCGAAGCTCGACGATGCAGGCAGATCGGACAGATCCTGCGCGAATGCCGGCGCGAAGTCGAGGGTCTCGTCCTCAGCGGCGCCTTGCCCCCCTGCCGCCGGAGGAGCCGACGAGGCCACCAGCGTCAGCGCGATCGCAATACAGATCGCGACGAAGATCGCCGCAATGGCTATGAGCTTTTCGAACACGCGCCGTCTCCCCGTCCGCCTCGGTGACGGCTTAGCCCAGCCGGCGCTGCAAGGCAAAAGGACACGTGCGGCCCTTCGCCGGTGCGAACGCTTTTGACCTCAGTCGCGGTCGAAGGCGAACAGGTCGGCGTCGCGGTCCTTCCGCCCTGTCAGGGCTGCCGTGATCAGTTCCGAGGCGATGCGGGAGAAGGTGATGCCATTGCCGCCGTAGCCGAGCACTGCGTGGAAGCCCGGCCTGCCCGGAACCGGCCCGATGAGCGGCAGACCGGAGGGGGTGGTGCCGAAGGCACCAGCCCAGGCATAGTCCGGGGTCGTGTCGACGCCGGGCAGGAGCCGGCCCAGTCTTTCGGCGATCCGCTGCGTCTTTTCGGGGATCAGCATGTCCCTGGCCATCTCGTCGGAAAATCCCTCGTCCTCGCCGCCGCAGACGATGCGCCCGTCATGGGTGGCGCGGAGATAGAGATAGGGGTCGGACGCCTCCCACATGAAGGCCGCCTTGGGCCAGATGGCGCGCGGTTGCGGGCGTGTCGCGATGGCGTAGGTCGATATGATCTCGTGACCGTCATGGGGCACGATGTCGGCGAGTTCGTAGCCGGTGGCCAGGACGGCAGCGGTGGCTGAGATGACGGGGCCTTCCTTCGTGCCGATGGACACGCCGCCGCGGTGGCTCTCGTAGGTCGTCGCCTCGACGGGCGCGTGAAGCCGGGCGCCCCGGCTCTTCGCCGAAGCCAGGAGGCCCGCCGTCAGGCGGCGCGGATCGAGCGCGAGATTGCCGTAGGACAAGAGGGCCGCCTTCCGGTCGATACCGAACCGCTCCTTCAACTGGCCGGCGGACAGATAGGCGCCATGAAGGCCGGCAGCATTGCGCGCCTCGCCTTCCGCCCGCAGCGCCTCGGGCGCCAGCACGTTTCCGGCCAGATAGAGCGAGGGCCGTTCGGTGAGCCGGCAGTCGATGCCGAGTTCTGCGATGCGCGCGGCGAGATTGCCGACGGCCAGCCGGGAGCGGCGCCAGGCGCGCTCGGCGCGGTCCTGGCCGATCCGGCGGGAGAGCGTGGAGAGCGGCTGGTCGATCTCGTGCTGGACGAGGGCTGTCGTCGCAGCCGTCGAACCGAGCATGGGGCCGCGTCTGTCGATCAGGATGACAGACAGCCCGGCGCCCGACAGGGCGTCGGCAGTCATCGCCGCGCTGATGCCCATCCCCACGATCGCGACGTCGGCCTTCACGTCGCGCGCGAGCGGCTCAGCCGCCGGTCCAGGCGCGCGGTAGGCTCTCCATACCGGGCTGCCGGTATGCAGGTCGAGCTTTCGGGTCATGCAGGAGGAACTCCGTTCGAGGCGCCTCCGCAACGGGCAGGCGCCCCGACGGTTCCGTCGATCAGGCCCAGCCGCCCAATTCGCGCCGGATCATGGCCTCGATGACCGCCATGCCTTCTTCCGAGTCGTTCAGGCAAGGAATGTGGGTGAAATTCGTGCCGCCATGCTCATGGAAGAGCTCGCCCACTTCCCCCGCGATTTCCTCGAGCGTCTCCAGGCAATCCGAGACGAAGCCGGGATTGAAGACGGCAATCGATTTCACGCCGTCGGTCGCGAGCTTCTCCACGGTCTTGTCGGTGTATGGCTGCAGCCATTCCTCCGGACCGAAACGGGACTGGAAGCAGGTGATCAGCCGTTCCTTGTCCCAGCCTAGTCGCTCGCGCAGCAGGCGCGTCGTCTTCATGCAATGGCAGTGATAGGGATCGCCGCGCTTGAAATAGCTCTGCGGGATGCCGTGGTAGGAGGCGATCACCACCTCGGGCTCGAAGTCGAGCGTTGCCAGGTGCTTCTCGATCGAGCGGGCGAGCGCGTCGATGTAGACCGGCTCGTCATGATAGGCAGGCACGGTGCGCACCGCCGGCATCCACCGCATCTGCACCAGCGCCTCGAAGAACTTGTCGTTCACGGTGGCCGTCGTGGTGGCGGAGTATTGCGGATAGAGCGGGAACATGACGATGCGGTCGCAGCCGGCCTTCGTCATGCGGTCGAGAACGCTCGCGATCGACGGATTGCCGTAGCGCATCGCCCAGTCGACCACCACGTTGTCGTGGGACGCCAGGGCTTCGGCGAGCTTCTCGGACTGCGCCCGGGTGTAGGTGCGCAGCGGCGATTCGTTCTTCTCGCGGTTCCAGATCTTGTCGTAGAGCGCGCCGGACTTCTTCGGCCGCGTGTTGAGCACGATGCCGTAGAGGATCGGGTACCAGAAGGCGCGCGGCCACTCGATGACGCGGCGGTCGGAGAGGAACTCCGCCAGGTAGCGGCGCATCGAAACTTTGTCGGTCCCGTCAGGCGTGCCGAGATTGACCAGAAGCACACCGACCTTCGGCAGGGCCACCGGCGGATGGTCCGCCGGAAGCGGTCCGATCGCCCGGACGTTCGGCATGTCGGCATGGATCGTGACGTTCATGAAGTTCCCCTTCGGACCGACGGAGATAGCGTGAAACGCCGGAGATTCAATCCGGACACGCTGGCCGAGTTGCCGCCGGAACGTGAAAACCCGCCTCCGGAGCCGGAGGCGGGTCGATTCGTCGCGGGAGCGGACGTCAGTTGGCGGGCGGCACGACCAGCGAAGCGCCGATCGGGAGATCCATCGGGTTGTAGTCCGGATTGGCCTCCTGGAGCTTCTTCCACATCGCGCCACGACCGTAGAACTTGCGCGACAGGTTCCAGTAGTTGTCGCCGCGCACGATCATGTAGGGCGCAGGCGCCGAAGCCGCGGCAGCCGCCTTCGCCTCTTCCTCGGCCTTCATGGCCGCGGCCTTGGCTTCTTCCTCGGCCTTGGCGGCCGCCTCGGCTGCTGCCTTATCGGCTGCCATCTTCTCTTCTTCCGCCTTGGCGGCGGCGGCCTTCGCCTCTTCCTCGGCCTTCATGGCCGCGGCCCTGGCTTCTTCCTCGGCCTTGGCGGCGGCCTCGGCTGCTGCCTTTTCGGCTGCCATCTTCTCTTCTTCCGCCTTGGCGGCTGCAGCCTTCGCCTCTTCCTCGGCCTTCATGGCCGCGGCCTTGGCTTCTTCCTCGGCCTTGGCGGCAGCTTCGGCTGCTGCCTTCTCTGCGGCTTCGGCAGCGGCCTTCGCCTCGGCCTCGGCCTTCTGGGCGGCCTCGTCGACCGGTACGGTCGGGGCGGTCGCAGTCAGGGTGGAGGACATGGCGGGCAGTTCGGGCAGCTTCGTCTCCGCCGTCGCGGGCGCTTCGGCGGCCGGTTCGGCAGCGGGTGCGGCTTCGGCCGGCGCGGCCTCGGCCTTCTGCTCTTCGGCCGGGGCAGCGGCAGCGATCACGGTGATGCGGCCCTCGACCTTCGGCGTGTAGGGATTGTTGGCCGCAAGGTACTCGGCGACTGCGTCTTCGAGGCTCGGACCGAAATCGTAGGCGTTCTGGGCGTTGGTCGCGAAGAGCTTATAGCCGTCGCCGCCGCCGCGCATGAAGTTGTTGGTGACGACGGAGTAGACCTTCGCGTCGTCGAGCGGCACCCAGGCGCCGTTTTCCATGGTCTCGATCGACTGGAGGCGGCCTTCGTTCGGCGCGACCGACATGTCGAAGGAATATTTCAGGCCGGCGACCTGCGGGAACTTGCCCTTGATTTCCTCGATCTCGGACAGGCCCTGCTCGATCGAGGCCTTGAGGTCCTTGCCCGACAGCTGGAAGGTCGCGATCGAATTCTGGAAGGGCAGGACGGTCAGGACCTCGCCCATGGTGATCTGGCCCTCGTCGATGGAAGCGCGCAGTCCGCCGCCGTTCTGGATGGCAATGGTCACACCCTGGCCCCTGGTGCGCTCCAGCATGGCGTCAGCCACGAGGTTGCCCATCGAGCATTCCTGCGTGCGGCAGACGTCGCGGTTGCCGTCGATGGTCGCGGTTGCTTCGGACACCGGCCGCAGCTTCAGTTCCGCGATCGGCGCGCCGAGTTCCTTGACACGAGCCTCGAGCGCGGCGTCGGGCGTGACCGAGCTGTCGAGCAGGACGGTATCGCCTGTCGCGGTCTTGACGACGCCGGCATCGTCGAACACCACCTGGAGCTCGCCGACATACTTCGAATAGGCATAGGCCTGAACGATCGGCACGTCCTGGCCGCCGGGATTTTTGACCATCGTCGGGTACTTCGGCGCGCCCTCTTCGGTGTTAGACAGCAGCGTGTGGCTGTGGCCGCCCACGATGACGTCGATGCCGTCGACCGCCGCGGCGATGTCCTGGTCCTTCGGGAAGCCGACATGCGACAGGAGAACGATCTTGTTGACGCCTTCGGCCTCGAGGCGGGAGACGGCGCCCTTCAGATATTCGATCTCGTCCTCGAAGGAGACGTTGGCGCCCGGCGACGAGGTCACGTCGGTGTCCGTCGCCAGCACGGAGACGATGCCGATCTTCTCGCCGCCGACGTCGAGGACCACGTTCTCCTTGATCTTGCCGGCAAGCGCCGTCTCGGCGTCCGCAACCTTGGTGTTGCCCGAGATGACCGGGAACTTCGCCTCGTCGATGAAGGCGGCGAGCAGCGCCGGACCGTCGTCGAACTCGTGGTTGCCGACCGCCATCGCGTCGAAGCCGATGGCGTTCATGAACTCGACCGTGTCCTTGCCCTTGTAGGTCGTGTAGAACAGCGAGCCTTGGAACTGGTCGCCGGCGTCCAGCACGATCACGTTCTCGTTGGCGGCCTTGAGCGCGTTGCGGCGCTCGTCGAGCTTGGTCTTCACGCGGGCGATGCCGCCAAGGCACTTGGCTTCCGCCGCTTCCTTCTCCGAGCAGGTCGAGTCGTACTTGTTGATCGCCTCGATGCGCGAATGCAGGTCGTTGATGTGCAGGATGTTCAGCGTGTAGTCGGCAAACGACGCGGCCGTCGACAGCGCGAGCGTCGAGGCCGAAAGCGCGGCGATGGTTATGAGCTTCTTCATGGTCGGTCTCCTGTGGGTGTCCGGAACTGTCGCGTTTCCGGACGAGCGAAGCGAGGTCGTGGCCGGTTCTTAGCCGATCCGGATGTCAGGGGTGTTGCATCGTCGTGGGCCATGTTCCCATCGGCTCGGCGCGGATGCAAGGCACTTCGTCGACACCGGTCAGGCGCTGTAGTCGCGATCGTCGGCAATCACCTTGCCGTCGTTCGGCAGGCTACCGGGCGGAACGATCTCGATCGTCCCGCCGAGTTTCGTGATGTCGCGCAGCGAGGCACCAAGGGCGGCAGTGTCGGGGACCGCCCCATTCGATGTCTCGACCTTCAGCGCCATGGCGTCGCTTTCGCCATCGCGGGTGACGACGAGGCGGGCGCGCGCGATGCCCGGGTGTCGGCGTATCACCTCGGCGACCTGTTTCGGATCGACGAACATGCCCTTGATCTTGGTGCGCTGGTCGGCGCGTCCCATCCAGCCACGGATACGCCTCGACGTACGGCCGCAGGGCGAGGTGCCGGTCATGATGGCGGAGAGATCGCCGGTGCCGAGTCGGACCAGCGGATAGACGGAATTGAACCCGGTGACGACCACCTCGCCGACCTCGCCGTCTTCGACGGGATCGCCGGTGCCGGGACGCACGATCTCGACGATCAGGTTCTCGTTCAGCAGCATGCCGGGATGCGGATTGCCGTCCGGATCGGACGCCTCGTAGGCGATGACGCCGAACTCGGCGGTCGCGTAGCACTGCAGCACCTTGACGCCGCGAGACGCATATTCCGCCCGCAGTGACGGAAACAGCGCCCCGCCCGAAACCAGCCCGCGGGAAAAGGAAGAGAGGTCCTTGCCGGCCTGGTCGGCGCGGTCGAGCATGACCTTCAGGAAGTCCGGCGTTCCGCAATAGACGCTCGGCTTCAGTGCCGCAGCCGCGTCGACCTGCATGTCGGTGTTGCCGATCCCGGCGGGAAAGACGGTGCAGCCGAGCGCGCGCGCGCCGGCATCGAGCAGGAAGCCGCCGGGCGTCAGGTGATAGGAAAACGCGTTGTGGACCGTATCGCGCGGCCGGATGCCGGCGGCGAAGAAGGCGCGGGCGGAGTGGATGGCCTCCTCCTCGGGCGCCTCCGGCTCCCAGATCGGACCCGGCGAAAGAAAGACGCGGCGACCGCGCATGGCGCCTTCGTCGGCGAAGCCGCCGAAGGGCGGGTTGGCGGCCTGGAACTCCATCAGTTCCGACTTTCGCAGCACGGGCAGGGCCGTCAGCGCAGCGCGGGAATCGATTGCCGCCGGATCGATGCCGTCGAGGAAGCGGGCAAGACCTGGTGCCTTCTTGAGCGCACCGGCGAGGAAACCGGGCAGCCGGCCGAACAGGTCAGCCTCGCGCCGCTCGGGATCGCGTGTCTCCAGTTCGTCGAAATAGGCTTTCATCGGCGGTTCCTCCCTCGGCGGCCCCTTATCGCAGGAGCCTGATCCAGCGCGCAAGATTGATCAGGGAGATCAGTGCCCCGGCGACATAGGTGAAGGCGGCGGCACGCAGCACGCTTTGCGCGGCGGGCAGGTCGTCCTCGGAGAGATAGCCGCCCTCCTTCAGGATGGGCAAAGCCTTGGCGAAGCTCGCGTCGGTCTCCACGGGCAAGGTCACGAGATTGACCACGACGCGGACCGACAGGAGCGCGATGCCGATCGCGATCGCGCCTGCTAGTGCTGCGGGACTTCGGATGACGACGGTGAGGACGGGAGCGGCGATGAAGAAGATGCCGGCGATCCGGTCGGTGAACAGAGCGACCTTGGCCAGCCGCTGTCGCAACGCCAGCTTCCGCTCGCCGTTTCCGTGCTGGATGGCGTGCGAAACCTCGTGCGCGGCGATGGCCACCGCCGAAAGCGAGCGGCCGTCATGATGCTGCGGCAGAAGCCGCACGACGGCCGCATCGGGATCGTAGTGATCGCCTTTGTCGGTGATCTCGACCTTGACATGCCCAAGGTCGAAGCGATCCAGAAGATGGCGCGCGAGTTCGCCGCCAGTGCCCGGCAGGTCCGGTCGCTCGACGGCATGCCGGCTGATCGTCGTGCGAACCAGAAGCTGTGGCAGGGTGACGGCCGCCAGGACGACGATCGCGACGATGACCGCGATCATGTCGCTCTACCCCGGCCGGCCGGAGGCCGCCGTGCCCTCAGGCGCGCCGCACGAGGACGAATTGGCTGCCCGTCGAACTCGTGCAGTTCAGCTGACGCGCGTTGACCAGGCTGCAGGCAACGCTCGACGTGGTCTGACGGATCAGGGAGGTCAGGTTGATGTCGATCGTGCGCGCGTCGCGCTGGACGTAGTTGCCTTCCGCCAGCTTGTTCCCGGTATCGGTGGCAAACGTCTCGAACCGGCCACCGGTAAAGCGCGACACGGCCACGCCGTCGGTGCCCATCCAGTCGCCCTCGACGCCGCTCGGCGCGCGGGCCATAGGCCCGGCTCCACCGCCGCGCGGTCCGTCGAACGTGCAGCCGGCCAGCGCGGCCAGTGCGGTCGCCGCCGCGACCAAACGTAGAGCCTTCATGGAGACCTCCTCTCAAGGGTAGACTTTTCATGCCGCGCCGCAGAAGCAAAAGCAAGGCGCGGCAGAAGTTGCCCCAATGTTCAGCGAACGAGGATGTTCCGGAACTGCCAGGGATCGCTGGTGTCCAGATCCTCTTCGAAGAGACCCGGACGACCGTCGAGCGGGGTCCAGTCGGTGTAGTAGCCGTTGACCGGGCCGAGATAGGGCCGCTGGACCTCGAGACAGCGCCGGTAGTCCATTTCGTCGGTCTCGACGATGCCTGCCTGCGGGTTCTCCAGCGCCCAGACCATGCCGGCCAGAACCGAGGACGACACCTGCAGGCCGGTCGCGTTCTGGTAGGGAGCGAGCTTGCGCGCCTCCTCAAGGGTCAGCTGCGAACCATACCAGTAGGCGTTCTTCTCGTGGCCGTAGAGCAGCACGCCGAGTTCGTCCTTGCCGTCGACCAGTTCGGTCTCGTCGAGCACGTGCTGCACCGACTGCGCCTTGCCGGCGGCACCGAACATCTCGTGCAGCGACAGCACCGCGTCGTTGCAGGGATGGTAGGCATAGTGGCAGGTCGGCCGGTAGGTCACCTCTCCCTTGCCGTCGCGAACGGTGAAGTAGTCGGCGATGGAAATGGCCTCGTTGTGCGTGACGAGGAAGCCGTATTGCGGCCCCGGCGTCGGACACCATGTGCGCACGCGGGTGTTCGCGCCCGGCTGTTCCAGGAAGATGCCGGCCTTCGAGCCCTTCTTGTGCTTGCGGGCGTTCTTCGGCTTCCACTCTTCGTGCGTGCCCCAGCCCAGTTCGGCCGGCTGCAGACCCTCCGAAATGAAGCCCTCGACGGACCATGTGTTCCAGAACACGTCCATCGGCTTGGGGTTCTTGGTGCGCTGGGTGTCGCGCTCGGCGATGTGGATGCCCTTGACCCCGAGCTTCTTCATCATCTTCGCCCAGCCCTCGCGGTCGTCGGTGGCCGGCTCGGCGATCTTCACCTTCATGTCGGCGGCGAGGTTGACCAGCGCCTGCTTGACGAACCAGGACACCATGCCCGGATTGGCGCCGCAGCAGGAAACCGCCGTGGTGCCGCCGGGGTGCTTCGCCTTCTCGGCGCGCACGGTTTCGCGCAGCGCATAATTGGTGCGCGAGGCGTTGTCGGCGTCCTTGTCGAAATAGAAGCCGAGCCAGGGCTCGACGACGGTGTCGATATAGAGCACGCCCAGCTTGCGGCAGAGCTTCATCAGGTCGAGCGAGCCGGTGTCGACCGACAGGTTGACGCAGAAGCCCTGGCCCTGGCCGTTGGTCAGCAGCGGCGTCAGCAGGTCCTTGTAGTTCTTCTTCGTCACGTGCTCCTTGACGAAGGCGATGCCGCGCTCGTCGAGCAATGCCTTGTCGGCATCGGACGGGTCGATGACGACCATGCGCGACTTGTCGAACCTGAAGTGGCGCTCGAGCAGGGGGAGCGTGCCGCGGCCGATGGAGCCGAAGCCGATCATCACGATCGGGCCGGTGATCTCGCCGTGGACCGGCCAGGTCTGTTTCGCCATTCGCAAGTGCTCCTTCGTTCGTCCGCGCGACCGTTGCAGGCCACAAAAGGCGGCTAAACCATAGTTTGGTGTCACAATAAAGGGCAGGGCACAACAGAGCGCGGGGCGGCGCGGATGACCCAGCAGCGGAAAAGGTAGCCGCGCGGATACCTTTTTTGTTGACCGGGCAGCCTTTCAGGGAATAGGTAGTTGAATGGCTATCTGTTCTCCCGATCTCGCACCGGTCTTCGCGGCCCTCTCCGATCCCACCCGCATGGCGGTGGTGGAACGGCTCTGCCGCGGTCCCGCATCGGTGTCCGATCTGGCCCGGCCGCATGCAATGGCTGGCCCGTCCTTCCTCAAGCACCTGAAGGTGCTGGAGGAGGCGGGCCTTGTCGCCTCGACAAAGTCCGGGCGCGTCCGGACTGTTGCTCTGGTGCCGCAGCGGCTGGACGAGATCGAGGGCTGGGTTCGCCGGCACCGTGCCGCCTGGGAGGCGCGCCTCGACCGACTGGGTTCGTTTCTGGAAAGGGACACGCAATGAACGATTTCTCGATCACCCACGACAGCTTCACCATCGAGCGCCTCTATCCCAACTGTCCTGAGCACGTCTGGTCGGCATGGTCGTCGCCCGAGAAGAAGGCGGCATGGTTCGGCTCGACCGGCCACCGGATGGATTTCCGGGTCGGCGGCAGCGAACGCGCGTCGCATCGCGATGCGATGGGGGAGCACGTCAACGAGACGCGCTATTTCGAGATCGTCGAGAGCGAGCGTATCGTGATGGCCTATTCCATGGCCGTGAACGGGCGCGTCCACACCGTTTCCCTCGCCACCGTCGTCTTCGCCGACCACGGCGGCGGCACGCGGCTGACCTATACCGAGCAGATGTGCGTCATTCCGCCCAGCGACGGCTTGGACGGGCGGCGCCACGGCTGGACGGCTCTGCTGGACGCCGTCGGACGGCTACTGGCGGCTGAAACTGCGGCAAGCGGCTGACGCAGGGGCGCGTCAGGTCGTGCTTCCTGCCCCGGCTGTGGCCAATCGGAACGAACCGTACCGAACGGTACGGTACGCCCTTCACAGACGCGCTTGGCGACGCTACATTGGGGGCCAGAGGAAAACCCCGGACGGAAGCGCACATCATGCCACCCTATCGCTCCAGAACCACCACCCATGGCCGCAACATGGCCGGCGCCCGCGGCCTTTGGCGCGCGACAGGCGTGAAGGACGGCGATTTCGGCAAGCCGATCATCGCGGTCGTCAATTCCTTCACGCAGTTCGTGCCGGGCCACGTGCACCTGAAGGATCTCGGCCAACTGGTCGCGCGGGAGATCGAGGCTGCCGGGGGCATCGCCAAGGAATTCAACACGATCGCTGTCGACGACGGCATCGCGATGGGACATGACGGCATGCTCTACTCGCTGCCGTCGCGCGAGATCATCACGGACTCAGTGGAGTACATGGTCAACGCGCACTGCGCCGACGCCATGGTCTGCATCTCCAACTGCGACAAGATCACGCCGGGCATGCTCAACGCCGCCATGCGCCTCAACATCCCTTCGGTCTTCGTCTCCGGCGGACCGATGGAGGCGGGCAAGGTGGTCATGCACGGCAAGACCGTCTCGATCGACCTGATCGATGCGATGGTCGCCGCGGCCGATGACAAGATTTCCGACGCGGACGTCCAGGTGATCGAGCGGTCCGCCTGCCCGACCTGCGGGTCGTGCTCGGGCATGTTTACCGCCAATTCCATGAACTGCCTCACCGAGGCGCTCGGCCTGTCGCTCCCCGGCAATGGTTCGACGCTCGCCACCCATGCCGACCGTCGCCGCCTGTTCGTCGAGGCGGGGCATCTCGTGGTCGACATCGCGCGGCGCTACTACGAGCAGGAAGACGACAGCGTGCTGCCGCGCAACGTCGCCAACCGCAGGGCCTTCGAGAACGCCATGTCCCTCGACATCGCCATGGGCGGGTCGACCAACACGATCCTGCATATCCTGGCCGCGGCTTATGAAGGCGGCATCGACTTCGACCTGAATGCGATCGACGAGTTGTCGCGCCGGGTGCCGTGCCTGTCGAAGGTGGCGCCGGCCAAGAGCGACGTGCACATGGAAGACGTTCACCGCGCCGGCGGCATCATGCGCATCCTGGGCGAACTCGACCGCGCCGGGCTGATCCATCGCGACACCCCCACGGTGCATGCCGAGACGCTCGGCGATGCCATCGACCGCTGGGACATCACCCGAACCGATTCGAAGATGGTGCATGACTTCTTCAAGGCCGCACCGGGCGGCGTGCCGACGCAGGTGGCTTTCAGCCAGTCGAGCCGCTGGGACGATCTCGACATGGACGGCGAGACGGGCGTCATCCGCTCGGCCGAGCATCCGTTCTCGAAGGATGGCGGGCTTGCCGTGCTCAAGGGCAACGTCGCGATCGACGGCTGCGTCGTGAAGACGGCCGGCGTCGACGATTCCATTCTCAAGTTCACCGGCCCCGCCGTGGTCTACGAGAGCCAGGACGCGGCGGTGAAGGGCATTCTCGGCAACGAGGTCAAGGCGGGGGACGTGGTGGTTATCCGCTACGAAGGGCCGAAGGGCGGCCCCGGCATGCAGGAGATGCTCTATCCGACGAGCTACCTGAAGTCGAAAGGCCTGGGCAAGGCCTGTGCGCTGCTCACCGACGGGCGCTTTTCGGGCGGCACCTCCGGCCTTTCGATCGGACATGTTTCGCCGGAAGCAGCGAGCGGCGGCACGATCGGACTCGTGCGGAGCGGCGACCTGATCGACATCGACATTCCCAACCGGACGATCAACCTGCTCGTTCCGGACGACGAACTCGCCGCGCGCCGAGCCGAGCAGGATCTGTCCGGGTGGAAGCCCGTCGAGCAGCGCAAGCGCAATGTCACGACGGCGCTGAAGGCCTATGCCGCCTTCGCGGCGAGCGCAGACAAGGGCGCGGTCCGCGTCCTGCCGGAGTAGCGGCTTCGCTGAAATCTGGCGGTCGCGCCCGCGCGGCCGCCGGCACGGAGGTCGTTTCAATGGGCGTTCCGGATGTTCGTGTCTACGTGACGGGAGCCGCCGGGTCCGGGGTGACGACCCTCGGCCGTGCGCTGGCGCGAGTGCTCGACATCGCCCATGTCGACTGCGACGACCACTACTGGATGCCGACCGACCCACCGTACACGACCAAGCGTCCCGCCGTCGCCCGCGTGCCATTGATCCGGGCGGCCCTCGGTGAGGCGGGTTGGGTCCTGACCGGTTCCTTCGACGGCTGGGGCGACCCGCTGATCGACCGCGTCGACCTGATCGTCTTCCTGTCCACACCGCACGCGGTCCGGATGGCGCGGCTCGCAGACCGCGAGCGGCAACGCTTCGGCGACCGCATCCTTCCGGACGGCGACATGCATGGCATCCACTGCTCGTTCATGGACTGGGCGGCGGGCTATGAAAACCCGGCCTTCAACGGCCGAAACCGGGCGCGCCACGAGGCCTGGCTGGCAGTCCAGCGGGCACCGCTGCTGCGGCTGGACGGGGACAGGCCCCCCGACACCCTGGTGGCGGCGACGCGGCAGGCGCTCGGCGCATTGCCCGGCGTCGCCATCCATCCTAGGTTCAGCCCCAAAGGGAGAACGGCCATGGACGAGACGGAAGGCTGGCGGCACATGAAGTTCGCGCCGCGCGACGGGACCCGGATCCTGGTGACGGTGCGGGCCTCCGAGCAGGGAGCTGCCGACGTCGACGTCGCCCATTGGGCGCGGGGCGACCAGTTCGGGGCGGAGGGCTGGCGTTCGGCCGATTCGCATCCCGGCCAGATCATCGGCTATGCGGAGCCGGAGCTGAAATGCTGGATGCCGCTGCCGAAGGCCGGCTCCGCGGCACGGCCGACGCCCTGGGAAGAGGGCGAGGAACTGTTCGGTTCCGGCATCTGACGTCAGCGATCCGCAAGGCGACGGCGGAGCGGCGGTTTCTCGCGGCTGCTCCGGGTCCTCCCCGGCATTCGGCGCAGCCGGATGGCCCTCGCGCCGGCCCTCACGGGTCGAACGGATGCACTCCGTCCCGCGACATCGCCTCCAACGCGTCGATCAGGCGGTCGTGGTCGGCTGAAAGTCCCTTGTAGTCCAGCTGGTCGGCCTCCATAGCCGCAAGCTGGGTGGCGAAGGAGCGGGCGAGGGTGGCGCGCTGCGGGTGACGCGCCAGGACCGCCATCGGGTCGACGAAGATGCGGATGGTGAACAGCACGTCGCCGGACACCGGCAGCTTGCGCAGCGTCTGCCTCTCGACGCGGATGAAGGCGTGATCCGCAGGCGTTTCGCCGAAACGCACCGGCCGCGCCGCCGCGCGTGCGTCGCGCTGCCGCGACGACATCGGCTTGTGCAACTCCGCATCGGTCTGCAACGACCAGTTCATCCGCTCGACGGGCCGGTCGGGGCGCAGATTGTCGAACATGCGCGCGATGAGTTCGGCGGGGCGGGAGCCGGCGCCGAAACCCGGCACCGGGCCATGGATCTCGTCGAGCGGCCGGCCGAACTTCTCGGCCAGAGACCAGGACGATGGGAAGCAGAGCGAGGCGGCGGCGAGACGCCAGCCATCGGCGCCGCGCCGCATCAGCACCAAGTCCTCCTGAACCAGCAGCGAGGCGGCCAGCAGTGGCGGGTGGTCTTCCGACCCGACCCGGTCGAGCGCGGCCAGCGCTGCCTCCCACTGCCGCGTCCCGGGGAAGATCGACGGGAAGCCGCCGATCAGGTGGTCGCGCACGAGGCCGAACACCTCCGCCTGCGCGGCCAGCGTGTCCGGCTCGGCGCGGAAGACCGCGTCGCGGTCACGCCCGACGAGGGCATGCTTCTGTGCCAGATAGGCCTCGTAGTGTCGGTCGACCTCGAGCCAGGTGGCGAGGTCGAGCTGCCGCAGGCCGATTGTGAACGGCGTCGCGGAGCCGTCGTAGGGCGTGTGGGTGGGCGTGTTGCTCAACTCGGTTGTTCGAACTGCTGGCGCCAGTTTCTGTGCCCTTCGATCACCATTACGACGGTGACGAGGTGTTTGTCAGGATCGTAAATCGTAGATCTCCACATAGCCGCCGAAGACGTATCGAAGCTTGCCGATTTTCACGCCCGATTCCGGGAAAATGGACAGCTTGCTTACGATGCGGACGCTGAGTTCCTGAACAAAAGGAGTATCCTCGGTGCTCGTTGTCGACGGAAATGTAGTCGATGATGGAATCAAGATCGGCTGCGGCATTCCTGGAAAGGACGATCTGGCCGCTCATTGATCGCCATTGGCAACCTTGCGGACCCGCTCGCGCAGTCGATCGAAGAATGCGTCGTCGGCGACCACGACCTCTCCGCGCTCGATCTGGGCCTCGGATTCCCGCAAGCGTCCCCGCAGCAACTCACCGTCGGCCTCCCAGGCCGCCCTGTCCTGTTCGAACTGCGCCGCCACGGCGTCCTCGATCGCCTCGATTTCGGAGGCATAGCGGCCGATCCGCACCTGCTCGGCGACCCAGTCGGCCTGATGCTTGCTGAGCGGAATGTTCATTCCCGTCTCCCTTGGCGGCAGATTGCTCGACGTTCCGTGCCCTTCGCCGTCGGGTCCCGTCAATCTTCAGGATCCACGCGCGCGCTCATTCAGTTCTGTAGCGCAAGCGCACCGACCAGCGTTTCGTCGGAGAAGCGGCTGGCATCGACGACGGCCGAATGGCTCACGATACGGGCGACATCGGCGTTCCAGGATCGCGACGTCTCGGGCAGAACCGGTACGATCCGCTTTCCCATTGCCTTGGCCGCACCGAGTTCAGCAAGCGCATTCTTCCCGCCGCCTTCGCGTGCCGGTACCACAAAGATGACCACATCGGCGGAGCGCAGCCCGTCGAGAATCGTACTGGTCCAATCGGCGGCCGGCTCCAGCGAGACGTTCGAGAAGACGCTGTAGCCATCGCCCTCGAGCAATCGTGCCAGCCGATCCGCGAACATGTCGTCCTCATGCGCGTGGGATATGAAGACGCGACTTCCGACGGCAGCGGTGACATGCTGGTTCATTGCGCGATCCTCTCGACGCGCTTGGCGACCTCTTCAAAATAGGCATCGAGGTCGTTAATGTCCACGAGGTTTCGGGAGCGAAGGAATGTCGTTCCTCCCTTGTCCCGGTCGAGGGTACCCATGTCCGTCTGGTAGAGAACCGCCACGATGCGCAGGTTCCAGCTACGCGCCGCGCCAATCTCGACCCAAAGCCAGTTTCGATCGACCGACCATGGCGTAAAGAGCACCAGGAGTTCCTGGCATGCCCGCATATCCTCGAAGATGCGATCCTCGATATCGTCGCCCTTCTCGATGTCGTGAACGTCGATGAAGGTCGTGGCGCCCGCTTCGCGCAGACGCCGGTCGATCTGGGAAGCTACCCAGCGGTCGGCCCATCCATGCGAGACGAAGACCCGATAGCTCATTTGCCTCCCCCGTCCTGCAACTGTGCCACAGTCCAGAGTTGTGGACCAGCTGTTGCCGACGTGGCCGGGAAAGTCACCCCTCCATCGCTTCCAGCTCGTCGATCAGCCCCTCGATGACCGACAGCCCCTTCGCCCAGAAGCCGGGGTCCGAGGCGTCGAGGCCGAAGGGGGCAAGAAGCTCGGAATGATGCTTGGTGCCGCCGGCCTTCAGCATGTCGAAATACTTCTCCTGGAAGCCCGTCTCGGCGTTCTGGTAGACCGCGTAGAGCGAGTTCACCAGGCAGTCGCCGAAGGCGTAGGCGTAGACGTAGAAGGGCGAATGGATGAAGTGGGGGATGTAGGCCCAGAAGACGTCGTAGCCCTCGCGCAGCCGGATCGCCGGTCCGAGGCTCTCGGCCTGCACTTCCAGCCAGAACTCGCCGAGCTGATCGGCCGTCAGTTCGCCCTGCCGGCGCTGCGCGTGGACCTTCCGTTCGAACTCGTAGAAGGCGATCTGGCGCACGACCGTGTTGATCATGTCCTCCACCTTCTGCGCCAGCATGGCCTTTCGCTCGCGCCGGTCGCGTGTCTTGTCGAGCAGAGAGCGGAAGGTCAGCATCTCGCCGAACACCGAGGCGGTCTCGGCCAGGGTCAGCGGCGTCGAGGCCATCAGCGCGCCCTGACGGCCCGCCAGCACCTGGTGCACGCCGTGGCCGAGCTCGTGGGCGAGCGTCATCACGTCGCGCGGCTTGCCCATGTAGTTCAGCAGCACGTAGGGGTGCACGGAGGGCACGGTCGGGTGGGCGAAGGCGCCGGGCGCCTTGCCGGGGCGTACCGGCGCGTCGATCCAGTTGCGGTCAAAGAAGGCACGCGCGATCTCGGCCATCTCCGGCGCAAAGCCCTGGTAGGCCGACAGGACCGTGTTCTTCGCCTCCTCCCAGCCGATCACCGATTGCGGCGTCTCGGGCAACGGCGCGTTGCGGTCCCAGTGGTTCATCTGCTCCATGCCCAGCCACTTCGCCTTCATGGCGTAGTACCGGTGCGACAGCCGCGGATAGGCCTCGCGCACCGCCGCAGCCAGCGCGTCGACCACCTCACGCTCCACGCGGTTGGCCAGATGCCGGGAGTCGGCAATGTCCTCGAAGCCACGCCAGCGGTCGGAAATCTCCTTGTCCTTGGCCAGCGTGTTGGTGATCAGCGTGAAGAGGCGCAGATTGTCCTTGAAGGTCTTCGCAAGCGCCTCTGCCGCAGCCTGGCGCCTGGCAGGTGATGGGTCCTGCAGCAGGTTCAGCGTCGGCTCCAGCGACAGGTCTTCGCCGTCGACCGAGAACCGCAGCGACGACATGGTCTCGTCGAACAGCCGGTTCCAGGCGCCGCGCCCGGTCACCGACTTCTCGTGGAACAGCTGCTCGACCCGGTCCTCGAGCTGGTAGGGCCTGTCCTTCCGAAGGTCCTCTACCCAGGGGCGATACCGTGCAAAAGCCTCGTCTGCGGCAAGCGCGGCCTCGATGTCGGCTTCCTCGACCTTGTTCAGCTCCAGCGCGAAGAACAGCAGGTGCGCGCTGGCATCCGTCATCTTCTCCTGGATATCGCCATAGAGCTTGGCGCGCTTCGGATCGCTGGTGTCGCCGGCATAGACGAGGCTGGCATAGGAGACGATGCGGCCGATGAGTTCCTCCAGCGCCTCGTAGCCATGCATCATGGCGCCCAGGCGCCCGTCACCCGGCGCCTTCGCAGCATCGGCAATCCGGCCTTTCCATGCGTCCTCGAAAGAGACCGCGTCCGAATGCGCTCGGGCAAGATCGCGCCGCAGGTCGGGGGCATCCATGCTCGGATACAGGTCCGCCAGGTTCCATTCGGGCAGATCGCCCATCGCCGCCGACCGGCTGGCGATTCCCTGCCCCGAAGGAGCACGCGGCCCCCCCGATTCATGTCCAATACTCGGAAATATCATTGTTTTTCCTCGTCCGCCCAAGTGCCGCCGCCCGATACGATGATCCGAAAGGGTTTGTTCACCGGCTTTCTTGAACCCCTATTTAGAACCCTGTGCCATGATGATCCAGACAACAAAACTCGACCATACACCGAACCGTGCGAAGGCTTCATGTCGCAGCCGATCCTCATCGTCGACGACGATCCCGTGCAGCGCCGCCTCCTCGAGGCGGCGGTGGCGCGGACCGGGCGTCCCGTCGTGACGGCCGACGGCGGACGCAGCGCGATCGAGAAGCTCGCCGCGGCGCCCGGAGGGTTTTCGCTGGTGGTTCTCGATCTCGTCATGCCCGAAACCGACGGGCTCGCCGTGCTTCGCACGATGCGCGATCAGGGCGTAACGATCCCGGTGATCGTGCAGACGGCTCAGGCCGGCATTGATACCGTGGTCGCGGCGATGCGGGCCGGCGCGTTCGACTTCGTGGTCAAGCCGGTCTCGCCGGAGCGGCTGCAGGCAGCGATCGCCAATGCCATCAAGGTCGAGACACACGAGACGGCGAGCCGACGTTCGCGCCCGTCAGCGCCGACGACGCTGGCGATCAGGGATCTCGTCACGCGCAGCCCGTCGATGGACCGCGTCATCCGGCTGGCGCAGAAGGCCGCGTCTTCTAACATCCCGATCCTCATCGAGGGCGAATCCGGCGTCGGCAAGGAGGTCATTGCCCGTGCCATCCAGGGATCCGGCCCGCGCCGGGCCAAGCCCTTCGTGACCGTCAATTGCGGTGCCATCCCCGACAATCTCGTCGAGAGCATCCTGTTCGGCCACGAAAAGGGTTCGTTCACCGGCGCGACGGATAAGCACCAGGGGAAGTTCCTGGAAGCCAATCACGGCACGCTGTTCCTCGACGAGATCGGCGACCTGCCGCTCGACGTGCAGGTAAAGCTGCTGCGGGCCGTACAGGAGGGAGAGATCGATCCGGTGGGCGGTCGCGCCGCGGTCAAGGTCGATATCCGCCTGATTTCCGCCACGCACCGCGACCTGCTGCAGCGGGTCAAGGACGGACTGTTCCGGGAGGACCTGTTCTACCGGCTCAACGTGTTCCCGATCTTCGTGCCGCCGCTGCGCGACCGGCGCGAGGACATCGCCGACTTGGTGCGCCATTTCATCGGTACAATCGGCGCGGCCGAGACCGGTGGACGCATCTCGGGCATTTCCGGCGACGCGCTGGCCATCCTCAAGAGCTATGACTGGCCGGGCAACATCCGCCAGCTCGAGAACGCGATCTTCCGGGCCGTGGTGCTGTGCGAGGGTGCGACGCTCACGTCCGAGGATTTCCCGCAGATCCGGGCCCAGGTCGGCCATGTGGAACCGGGAGACGAGACTGGTTTTCACGTGGAGGATGCCGGCGGCCCGCGGGGTTTGCGGCAGGACGTGGCGATGCTGCCGGGCGCCGGCGCGGACACGGTCCGATCCATTCCGCCCGTCCTCGATGCACTCGACGAACGTGGCAATGTCCGCTCCCTCGCCGACGTCGAACTCGCGATGATCCAGTTCGCGATCGATCACTACGAAGGCCAGATGAGCGAGGTCGCGCGGCGGCTCGGGATCGGCCGCTCGACGCTCTACCGCAAGCTCAAGGAATACGGCATCGATCCCGATGCCGGCAGGGCCGACCGAATCGCGTCCTGAACGACCGGGTTCTCCTATCCAGTCCGCAGCGAATCAGACCGGCGGTTACCCCGCCGGCGGCGGGCGATCGTGGCAAGACTTCGTTTACCATGCGGGTCCGAGGCGGCTTTCGACCGCCTGAATGCCATCGTCTGACCGCATTTCCTCTTCAATAAGCTGCGATTAACCATTAGCATTGATAGTCGGTCGGGGTGGGTGGCTCCGACTGGTCGTCGGGGACAAATACAAGCCAACAAGGCTGATCGGTTTGAACATTCGGATATCCTCCATCGCAAGGTGGCCGCTGGCCTTTTCCTCGCGCCCCGCAATCGCCCTCGCCGCCCTGTTCCTGGCGCTGGCCACCCTTTGTGCCGCCGGCAGCGCCCAAGCCGAGACCCGCACGCTCAAGCTCTATTACATCCACACCAAGGAACGCGCCGAGATCACTTACAAGAAGGACGGGCGCTACATCCAGTCCGGCCTCAACCAGCTCAACCGCTTCCTGCGCGACTGGCGTCGCAACGAGCCGACCAAGATGGATCCGCGGCTCTTCGATATCGTCTGGGAAGCCTACCAGCGGGTCGGCGGCCGGGACTACATCCACGTCGTGTCGGCCTATCGTTCTCCGGCGACCAATTCCATGCTGCGCGGCCGCAGCAAGGGCGTTGCCAAGAACAGCCAGCACACGCTGGGCCGCGCCATGGATTTCTATGTCCCCGGCGTCAAGCTGGCGAAACTTCGCGAAGCCGGACTGAAGATGGGCAGCGGCGGCGTCGGCTACTACCCGACCTCCGGCGCGCCCTTCGTCCATCTCGACGTCGGCAGCGTGCGCCACTGGCCGCGCATGAGCCGCAAGGAACTCGTTGCCGTGTTTCCCAATGGCGGCACGCTGCATGTGCCGTCAGACGGCAAGCCGCTGCCCAATTACGAACAGGCGCTGGCGGCCTACAAGTCCAAGGGCCGCACCGGACCGACCATCAACGTGGCCAGCAGTGGCGGCGCGGGTGAAAGCAGGGGGGCTGGCCGCGGCCTGCTGGCAACGCTGTTCGGTGGTGGCGCGGACGAGGAAGAAGAGAGCGGGTCGGAGTTCCAGCGCGTCGCCTCGGTCAGTCCGCGGGATGCGGGAGCAGCGCAGAACGTGCGCCGCGGGGAGCCGGAGACCGCCAGCCGCCGTTCGGAACCCAGTGCGCCGCAGCCCGCCGCTCCGCTTCCTGGCGTCGCCGCAGCCGCATCGCAGGTCGAGATTCCGCAGACGGCTCCGATTGCGGTCGCCGAGCCGGAGCCTGCGTCGGATGATTCGCCGGCGTCCATCATTGCCTCCTTGTCGGCAAGGAGTGTCCCGGTGCCGGCCTTCGCGCCCCGCGCGGTGCCGGCTGTCGCAGTGGCTGCCGTCGAGGCCGTCGCGGAACCTGCCGAAGGAGTCGCCGTCGCGGCACTCGTGCCGGTGCCCACGCTTCGTCCGCAGACCGCTGCGGACGCGTCGCCCGCCCGCGCCGCCGTCCTGTCGCCCACTGCGGCCGATCCGTCCCTGCAGGCGGCGGCCGAGGTCCCGGCTGCTGCCGCGACCGGCCTGTCCGACCCGGCCGAACCGGTTGCGATCGTCGGCGAATCCGACATCCAGCTTGCGGCTTTCGCGCCTGTGCCCGAGCTCCGGCCGGCCACCGGCCCGATCGCCGAACTCATCGCCGCGATGCCGCCGTCGCGGGAGCCGTTCGGCGCCACCGGCGATTCCGCGGCCGTCAATGCTGGCGCCTCGCAGCGCTCCGCCATTCTCGCAGCTGCGGGCAAGGTAGCGCCCGACAAGGCCATCGCCACGAACGTCCGCACGACGGCCAAGGCCGCGCGTCCCGGTCCGCAGGACGGCAAGGCCGATCCCAGGCCGGTCGTGATCCCGGTCGACGACATCGCCGCACAGTGGGCGCTCGAGAAGGCAGGACGCCTGCAACGTGCGATCGCCAGCGCCAAGGAGCCGTCGCTCGCGCACAAGGCGATCCGCACGACGCCCACACAGGTCTACACCTCGGGCTTCGCGCCGGTGGCGCAGGAACCCGATCCGACCCGGTTCTCCGGCAACGCCGTGACGTTCCTCTCGGTCGCCAAGTTCGACGCGACGAACTGAGCGGCGGAGACCCCGATTCGAAGGCCCGGTGTTCGAGCCGGGCCTTCTTGCGTCAGGGCCGTCCGACGCGTGCCGAGGCGACGGCCTTGCGGGCGAGTTCCTCGATGGTGTCCCAATCGCCTGCGTCGACCAGTTCGTCGGGCGCCACCCATGAACCGCCGACGCAGATGACGTTGGGCAGCGCCAGATAGGATGCGGCGTTGGCGGCGGTAATGCCGCCTGTCGGGCAGAAGCGGACGCCTGCCAGCGGCGACGACAGCGCCTTCAGGAAGGCCGCTCCGCCGGCCTGCTCGGCCGGGAAGAACTTCAGCAGCGAATAGCCTTCCTCCGCGGCAGCCATGATCTCGCTCGGCGTGATGGCTCCCGGAAGCAACGGCACGTCGGATCGGCGGGCTGCATCGAGGAGTTCCTGGGTGGTGCCGGGGCTGACGATGAAACGCGCGCCGGCGTCGACGGCCTGGTCGAACTGCCGCGCCGACAGGATTGTGCCGGCGCCGACGATCGCCTCCGGTACCTCTGCGGCGGCGAGCCTGATGGCGTCGAGCGCGTCGCGGGTGCGCAGCGTTATCTCGATGGCCGGCAGGCCGCCTTTCGCCAGCGCCCGTGCCAGGGGCGCGGCATCCGCAACGCGTGCGATCTTCAGGACGGGGATCACCGGCTGGCCCGTCATGATCGGAAGGAGCTTGTCGGCTTTCTGCGGCATGGCGGTGGTGGTCCTTCTGTGTCACGCGCGGGTCTCACGTCCCCTATAGCGCATCGCGCGGCGGCGGCGAAAGGAACCGCTGCGCAAAAGCCGTGCCTCAGTCCCGCCGAAGCCAGGCGTCGATGGCGGAGAGAATCCTGCGCCAGAGCGAAACGTCCCGAAGGCCGGCCTCCGCCGCGGTGATGGCTGCCAGCGTCGCCGGACCGGCGATGCCGTCGGGCGCCAGTCGGGTTCGCCGCTGGAAGGCTCTCACGGCCGCCTCCGTCGCGGCACCGAAACGGCCGTCGCATTCCAGAGGGTGGCCCAGAGCGCTCAGGCGCCGCTGCAGGTCCCGCACCGCCTCGCCTTCGTCGCCACGTTTCTGCACGACGGGCGCCGTGCCGCTGCCTGCCGGCACGGTCCTCGCCGCATTCCCCGCATGGCGGACATGGGCGGCGGCAAGGCGGGTGTCATAGGCATTGCGGCGGAAGGCGGGGCCGTTGTAGCCGCGGGCGAAGGCCGGCCAGTCACGACGGCGCAGGGCGCCCTCCAGCCCGGCCTTCTCGATGAAGCGGAGCATCTGTCGAGCCTGCCCCTCGATGCCGTCGCGTGCCTCGGCCACCATCGCGTCGACGCTGGCATAGCCGAGCCAGGCCCAGTGCGCGCCCATCACCTGGCCGAGCCCCCACGACACCGATTCCCATGCCGCCTTGCGGTCGATGCCGGCCGCACGCTCGACGAGCGCCCAGCGCGCGGCCTGGCTGCGCGGATTGGGCACGCCTCCTGCCCGAGGCGATGCAAGGCCCTGGGCGCGGGCGCGTTCCCGCGCCTGCCCCGTGAGGCGGCGGTCGAAGTAATGACCCTCGAAGCGGATCATCGGCTCGCGCCTGCCCGCGATTGCAGCATAGGCGTGGCCTCCGCTTTCGACCTCGGCAACCGCCAGAAGTGCGGCCGCCTCCAGTCCGGCCTCGGCTGCGACGTTCTCGATGGCGGCGATGACGGCACGGTCGAACATGTGCATTTCACTCCCTGTTTGGCCCGGTCATTCTCCGGCGGCCAGCGAAGGCGTGGACAGATTTCGCGTAAGGTGTTGTACGTGCTGGGTAGCAAGCCGGTCGAGCGCCCGTTCGGCGGGACTTGCCTCGACCGTGCCGAGGGGCTAGGCGATCGCCATGTCCGCCTCTTCGACACCGACCGGTTATCGGATCGCCGCGCTTTATCGCTTCCAGCGTCTCGACGAGCCCGAGACGCTGCGCAAGACGCTTCTCGCATTCTGCGCCGCGCGGGACATTCGCGGCACGCTGCTTCTGGCGCGCGAAGGCATCAACGGCACGGTGGCGGGCGAAGCGAAGGCCATCGACGATCTGGTGCCATACATCGAGGACCAGCTCGGTATCCGCGGGCTGGAGATCAAGTACAGCCTGTCGGAAACAATGCCGTTCCATCGCCTGAAGGTTCGGTTCAAGCGCGAGATCGTGACCATGGGCGTGGACGACATCGACCCGCTCACCGGCGTCGGTGCCTATGTCGAACCGCGGGACTGGAACCGGTTGATCGACGATCCCGACACGATCGTCATCGACACCCGCAACGACTACGAGACCGCGATCGGCAGCTTCGAGCGGGCTGTGGATCCCGGGACGAAGAGCTTTCGGGCGTTCCCAGGCTGGGTGGAGCGCAATGCCAACCTGCTGAGGGGCCGTCGAGTGGCGATGTTCTGCACGGGTGGCATCCGCTGCGAGAAGGCGACGGCCTATCTCAAGGCACGCGGTTTCGACGATGTGCATCACCTCAAGGGCGGCATCCTGCGCTATCTCGAGGAGGTGCCGCCGGAGGAGAGCCGGTGGAAGGGCGAGTGCTTCGTGTTCGACGAGCGCGTATCGGTCGGGCACGGTCTTGTCGAGGGCGAGGCCGAGCTCTGCCGGGCCTGCCGCCGCCCGTTGACGGCAGCGGACCTCGAGTCGCCGCTGTTTTCTTCCGGCGTCTCCTGTCCGCATTGCCATGACACGCGCAGCGAAGAAGACCGCGCCCGCTATGCCGAGCGGCAGCGGCAGGTGGCGCTGGCCGAGATGCGCGGCGAGGCGCCGCACCTCGGGCAGAAGCCGGTTGATGCGGATCAAGCCGCGCGGACGCAGCGCCGCTAGGATCGCGACGTGCTCCCGCCCCGGGGAGTCTGCGGGAGCGACCCATGTCCAGGATCAACCGCGCGTGGCACGAAGGCCACCGCATGCCGAAAAACCCGACCGAACTGCAGCGGATCGCGTGGCATGCGGAGCATATGCGCAACTGCGGCTGCCGCGGCATCGACCCGGGCGTTGCGAAGCTGTTCGAGAAGCACGGTGTGACGGTTCCGCTCTCGAACCCCGGCCCGTCCGGGTCCGGCGACCGTTGAACCACGCGGGGGCGCCGCCTATCTGTGCCTGAGCAACACGCGCGGAGGCTCCATGTTCGATCCCAAGAAGCTGCTCAACGATCTGCTCGGTTCGCAGGTGCCCGGCATGGGCGGTACCGTCCGCGACAAGGCAGGGCAGGCGACCCAGCTCGCCAAGGACAATCCGCTGGCTGCCGGTGCACTGGCCGCGATCCTGCTCGGCACCGGGACGGGACGGGCCATCGGCGGGTCGGCTCTCAAGCTCGGTGGTCTCGCCGCCGTGGCGGGTCTCGCCTACAAGGCCTACCAGAACTACCAGGCCGGTCAGGCGCCGGCCGATGCCGCGCGGGCACAACCGGAACTGCTGCCGCCACCGGCCGCCACCGGCTTCGATCCGTCCGAGGCGCCGCAGGGCGAGGCCGAGTTCACGCTGACCCTGGTGCGCGCCATGATCGCTGCCGCGCGGGCTGATGGCCATATCGACGATGCGGAGCGGGCCAGGATCGCCGACAGGCTCAAGCTTTCCGGCATGGATGCCGAGGCCGAGGCCTATCTCGTCGACGAATTGCGCAGGCCCGTCGATCTCGACGCGATCGTCGGCGCGGCCACCACCGAGGCCCAGCGGGTTGAACTCTACACGGCCTCGCGGCTGGCGATCGAGCCGGAGACGCGGGCCGAGCGCGGTTACCTCGACATGCTGGCTGGACGGCTGAAGCTGCCGGATGCGCTGGTCGATCATATCGAGGCGACCGTATCGGAGGCGAAGGTGCCAGTGGCTGTGCACGCAGATGCCGCTCCGGCGCCGAAGTCGCCCTGGTGACAGGCTGAAGGGCACCGTCCCGCGCGTTCGCCGTCTCAACGATCGTCAGGTCGCTCCGGGAAGGCGCGGCCGATGATCTGCGACAGCGCCGCGTCGCGGGCGGCCGGCGGCATGGCCAGGAGCGGCTTCATGCGCCCCGACAGCATCAGGTCGGCAAGGCCGTGGGTGATGCCCCAGGTCGCCATGACGTCCAGCATCCCGGCCGTGTGGCCATAGGGATCTCGCCCGCGGATCGCCGCCACGCCCTGCACGAGATAGCCGAAGGCCGCGTCGGCGTTGTGCGCGAGGTCGTCGCTGGTGAAGTCGGCGCGCTCGGAGGCGAACATCAGCCGGAAGAGCGCGGGATTGGCCAGCGCGAAGTCGACGTAGCCCAGGCCCGAGGCGACCAGCTGCGAGCGGGGGTCCTGCGGAGCATCAGCCTGCCTGGCCTTCTGGCAAGACAGGAAGCGCTCGAAGCCGAGCGCTGCGAGGGCGGTCAGGAGGCCGTTCGCGTCGCGGAAGTGATGCGCGGGCGCCGCGTGAGAAACCCCGGCCCGCTTGGCGCAGCCGCGCAGCGTGAAGCCCTCGATGCCCCTCTCTGCCAGTTCCTTCTCGGCCGCATCGAGAAGGGCATGGCGCAGGTCGCCGTGATGATAAGGCGGCCGCTCGCTCTTCCCTTTCGTTTCCAATTGCCGGTTCCCCTGACTGCGACGCGCTCCCGAGCATGCGCGAACGGAGCCCGGGTCGTATCAGCCCGGCGCGGCGGGTTCAATCTTTACGACGTCAAAATCTATCTTGACAGCAGAAAGATCTCTCGGCATCCTACATCTTGTCAACGTCAAGACGGGATGGAGCCGCCGATGGACGCAGACCTGATCTTCAGTGCCGGCGGCAGTTTCGCGATGGCCGGGTGGCTGGTGCTTCTGGCGAGCCCGCTTGCGCCGCGCACGGCCGACGCGATTGCAGCCTACGCCATTCCGCTGTTGCTGTCGGTCGCCTATGCGGGCCTGATCCTGGCCTTCTGGACGTCGGGCGAGGGGGGCTTCGACAGCCTCGACAACGTTGCGCGGCTGTTCGAGACACGCGAGCTCCTGCTTGCCGGCTGGCTGCACTACCTCGCCTTCGACCTCTTCGTCGGCGCCTGGATCGTGCGCACCGCGCGGGAAGCATCGATGCCTTTCTGGTTGGTCGTGCCGTGCCTGCCCGCCACCTTCCTGTTCGGGCCGGTGGGATATCTGGCCTTCGCCATGATCCGGTTTTCCCGCGCCCGCGTGGTCGAACCGCGCCACGCCGCCTAAACCCGTCCCGCTCCAGGAGAGTCCCCATGTCCGCGCTCGTCGCCAGCCGTGCCGAAACCGCCAGCTTCGACCTGATGGCCGAGCTTCATCGCCGCGAACCCCGTTTCGCCGCCATGGGCCTGATCATGCTCATGCTCGCGCTTCCGACGGCCTTCGCGGCGCTGGTCGACGTCCGCACCGTGGGCGGTGTCAACGTCTGGATCAAACCGCTGAAGTTCCAGGCATCGCTTGCAGCCTATCTCCTGACCCTCGCCTGGTTCGCCGCCTTCCTGCCCGCGGGTGTCCGCGAGACACGCTTGTATCGCCTCCATGCATCGGTCGTCGTGGCACTGGTCGGGCTCGAGATGCTGTGGCTGATGGGTGCATCCACGCTCGGCGTCCCCTCGCATTTCAACCGCGACGGCGGCTTCTTCGAAACGGTCTATCCGCTGATGGGTCTGTTCGCGATCGGGCTCACCTCCGCGACCCTGGTCTACGGCGTGCTGATCGGTCGCGACCGGCATTCCCCGCTTTCGCCAGCCTTCCGCGCCTCGCTGTCGCTCGGGCTGGTGCTGACCTTCGCGCTCACCGTGCTGGCGGCGAGTTTCCTTGCCGGCGGGCAGGGGAACTTCGTGGGCGAGGCCGGGTCGGCGGCGCACACCGTCCCGGTGCTCGGCTGGGCGCGTGACGGCGGCGACCTGCGGGTGGCGCATTTCTTCGCCACCCATGCCATGCACGTCGTTCCCGCCTTCGGCCTCGCGGCTGCGCTGTTCCTTCCGGCCCGACAGGGTGTGCTCGCGGTCTGGCTGTTCGCGGGTGCCTTCGTTGCTTTCACAGGCCTGGTCCTCTTCCAGGCGACGCAGGGCGTGCCGCTCATCGGCTGACGAACGGGCAGGATGGAGGCGTTAAGCTTTTGTTAACCAATGGGGCGCATCCTTTTGTTTGCCGGATCAACTGTTCTCCTCCCAAGCTGATCCCGAACTGGGCGGCCGCGAATGGCCGCCCCTTCTTTGTGACCTCCCGGCTTGCGCTTCGGACGACGCTCTGCAAAGTGCTCCTCGTTGCAGAGGAGGCATGTTCATGGGTAACGGCAAGGTCGCGATCGTCACGGGCGCGGGCAGCGGCATCGGCAAGGCCGCCGCCACCGCATTGGTCAGGAACGGCTGGAACACGGTCTTCACCGGCCGCCGCCTGGACCGGCTGGAAGCCGCCATCGCCGAGATCGGCGCGGCCGAGGGCAGGGCGCTGGCGATTGCCTGCGACGTTTCCCGGGCAGACCAGGTGGACGCCCTGTTCGACGGGGCGGCCGCCGAATTCGGGCGGGTGGACCTGCTCTTCAACAATGCCGGCATGGGCTTCAAGTCGACGCTGATCGACGAGATTCCGGTCGAGGTCTGGACGGACGTGGTCGCCGCGAACCTGACGGGCTCCTTCCTGTGTGCCCGGGCGGCCTTCCGCCACATGCGCACGCAGTCCCCCCAAGGCGGGCGCATCATCAACAATGGCTCGATCTCGGCGCATGCGCCGCGGCCCGGGTCCGTACCCTACACGACGACCAAGCACGCCATCACCGGCCTGACGAAGACGCTGGCGCTCGACGGCCGGCCCTTCTCCATCGCCTGCGGGCAGATCGACATCGGCAACGCGCTGACCGAAATGGCCGCGCCGATGACGAAGGGCGTGCCGCAGGCCAATGGCGAGATGGCGGTCGAGGCGGTCATGGATGTCCGCCACGTCGCCGAAGCGGTGGTCCACATGGCGGGTCTCCCGCTCGACGCCAATATCCCGTTCATGACGGTGATGGCGACGAACATGCCGTTCGTCGGCCGCGGTTGAGCAAAACCCGCCCGGCGAGCGACGCGCCGTGGTAGTCTATGCTTCGACAGGAAGCGCCGGGTGGGCTCTTATCGGGGAAGCCTCCAGAGGCGGGAGAGGGTAGCCTTGACCGCGAGAGGACGGGTTTCGCCTGGAGCCCGGGCGACGCCGGAGTAGGACCCCATGGATTTCCTGATCGCGGGATATGAAGGCTATGCGGCGCTGGCCCTTCTGGGATTGCTGCTCGCTGCGTTCATCGTTGAAAAGTATCCGCCGGAGGTGACTGCCGCGGCGGGCGCCGCCGTATTCCTGCTGTTCGGCCTCACAACGCCGGACCAGGCGATGGGGGCGTTTTCCAACCCCGCGCCGATCACCATCGCGGCGATGTTCGTGCTGTCGGGCGCTCTGGTGCGGACGGGCGTGCTCGAAAGCCTGGCCGGGACGCTGATCGACAAGGCGGCGCGCCGCCCTGCTTTCGCCGTGGCGGTGCTGCTTTTCGGCACGGTGGTGGCGTCCGCTTTCATGAACAACACGCCGGTGGTGCTGATCCTGATCCCCATCGGCTTCCGGCTGGCGCGCGCGGTCGGCATCGCGTCGACCCGTCTGCTGATCCCGATCTCCTACGCCGCGATTCTCGGCGGTACCTGCACGTTGATCGGCACCTCCACCAACATCCTCGTCGACGGCGTGGCGCGCGCCGGCGGTCTGGCGCCGTTCTCGATCTTCGAGATCACCCCCGTCGGGGTCGTGGCGGCGCTGACCGGCACGCTGGTCATGGTCGTGCTCGGGCGCTACCTCCTCCCGGATCGCCGGGACGAAGGCAACGCCGCTGCCAATACCGAGACAGAGTTCCTGTCCGAAGTGACGGTTCGCGCGGAAGGCCGCTTTACCCAGCAGAAGATCGGCCAACTGTCCGATTTCAAGCGCTCGGGGCTGCGCATCCTCGGCCTTCGGAGCGGCAACGAGATCGTCCGCGACAATCTCCAGGAGCGGGTGATGAAGAAGGGCGATTCGCTCATCATCGTCGCCAACACGTCGGAACTGCTGACGCTGAACGAGAAGACCGGACTTCGCGTCGGCATGCGGCGCGGGCAGGAGCGTACCGGCGAGACCGTCGTGGTGGAGGCCGTCGTCGCGCCCCACCGCTCCACGGCAGGCGAGCGCATCATGGATCTGACGCTCGGCCGCCGCTACGGCGTGCGGGTGCTCGGCGCCCACCGCCATCGCCATATTCCGGGCTCCGATCTCGAAAGCGTCAAGCTGCGGCCGGCCGACAAGCTGCTGCTCGAAGGGCCGCCGGACAATTTCGACGCGCTGACCGAGGACGCCGACCTGATATCGGTGTCGCGACCGAGCGGCCGACCCTACCGCCGTGGCAAGGCGCCGCTCGCACTCATCGCGCTGATCGCCGTGGTGGTGCTGTCGGCGCTCGGCGTGATGGACATCGGCATCCTCGCCATGCTCGCGGTGGCCGGCATCCTCGTCCTGCGCTGCATCGACAGCGAGGAGGCCTGGGGTTCGATCGACGGCTCGATCTTGGTGCTGATCTTCTCGATGCTGATCATCGGCGCGGGCCTCGAACGATCGGGCGGTGTCGGCCTGATCGTCGACGCCCTCGCGCCGACCCTGGGAGAACTGCCGCCGTTCGCGACGCTGGTCGCGATCTACGTCCTGTGCTCGGTCCTCACCGAACTCGTGACCAACAATGCGGTGGCGGTGCTGGTTGCGCCGATCGCCATCGGCCTCGCCACCCAGATGGGCGCCGACCCGAGGCCGTTCCTGATCGCCGTGATGATGGGCGCCAGCGCGAGTTTCGCGACGCCGATCGGATACCAGACCAACACGCTGGTCTATGGCGCCGGCAACTACCGCTTCTCGGACTTCCTGAAGATCGGCATTCCGATGAATCTCATCGTCGGCGTCGCCGTCTGCAGCGCCATCTACCTCTTCTACGATTTCTGAGGCGGGACTGAGCGGAGGAAGGCCTCCATGCGTTCGATGGCGCGCAGGATGTTTTCTTCCGAATTGGCGTAGGACAGCCTGAGATAGCCTTCGCCCAGGATGCCGAAGTCGGGACCGCCGATCAGCGCCACGCCCTTTTCGTCGAGCAGGGCATTGGCCAACGCCTTTGCCTTCCAACCCGTCTCCTTGACGTTCGGAAAGGCGTAGAAGGCGCCCTTGGGCGTGATGCAGGAGACGCCGGGCAGGCTGTTCAGCCCTTCCACGACGATGCCGCGCCGCCGGTCGAAGGCGCGCATCATCTTCTCCACCTCGTCCTGCGGGCCGTCGATGGCGGCGATGCCGCCGAACTGCGCCGGTGCGTTGACGCAGGACCAGCAGTTGACGGCCAGCTTGCGGATCTTGTCGTAGAGGCCATCCGGCCAGATCGACCAGCCCATGCGCCAGCCGGTCATGGCCCAGGTCTTGGACCAGCCGTTGAGCACGATCAGCCTGTCGCGGATCTCGGGATAGGCGAGCAGCGACTGGTGGGTCTCGCCGTCATAGGTCATCACGTCGTAGATCTCGTCCGACAGGATCGCCACGTCCGGATACGCGGCCAAGCCTGCCACCAGCCGGTCGATCTCGGCCTTCGGCGTCACGCCGCCGGTCGGGTTGGCGGGCGAGTTGAGGATCAAGAGCCGCGTCTTCGGCGTGATCAGCGCCAGCACCTCTTCGGCCGAGAAGGCGAAGCCGTTCTCTTCGCGGATCGGCACCGGGACTGGCGTCGCACCCGTGAACTCGATCATCGAGCGGTAGATCGGGAAACCCGGATCGGGATAGAGGATTTCCGCCCCCGGCTCCCCGAACATGGTGATCGCGCCGTACATGGTCGGCTTGCCGCCGGGCAGGATCATGACGTTCTCGGGCGAGACCTCGACGCCCGTGGTCGCCAGCGTCCGGCGCACGACCGCTTCGCGCGTGGCCAGCAGACCGGTGGCGGGCGTGTAGCCGTGATGGCCGTCGCGCAACGCCTTGATGGCGGCCTCGACGATGTGGTCTGGCGTGCGGAAATCCGGCTGGCCGATGCCGAGATTGATGACGTCCTTGCCCTTTGCGGCGAGGGCGGTGGCGCGGGCGAGCACGGCAAAAGCGTTCTCCTCGCCGATGCGGTCGAACGCGGATACGGTATGAAGCACTGTTCTCACTCCCCTGTCGGTGCAGATTTCTATATCGGCGAGGGACGGATCGGCAACCGGGTGCAAGCGGTCGGCGCACCGACACTGGCGCAGGCGAAGAAGGCTCGGCGGCTCGCCTATCCGGTCGTTCCGTCCGGTATCACGGGTGTAAGATCGGTGCGGCCGAAGTCGGTGCCGACGAAGAGCAGCGGCAGGTCGCGCTCCTTGGCGACGGCATAGACCAGGCAGTCACCGAAGTTCAGTTGCGCGGGATGGCCGCTGCCCTTGCCGTAGCTCCGGGCACTCGCGATCGCGATCTCCATCACCCGGCCGGTCAGCTCTGCGCCCTGATACACGGGAAGGCTCGTGAAGAGGCTGAACCACTCGAAGAAGTCGGCGCCAGGCCGCCGCAACAGCGCAGCCTCGAGGCGACAGCAAGCCGGAACGTATATCCTCGACGCTCGCGCAATGGCCAGTTCGCAAAGCGCGAATTCCTTTTCTCCGCGATAGATTGCCACGAAGGCCGAGGTGTCGATCACGATCTCCATCGGCTACTCGAAATCGGCCCCGAAGATGGAATTCATCTCGTCCTCGACTTCTTTCCAGGAGGGCTTCGGCTCGGGGGGCGGGTAGCGTCTCCGTAAATCGGCCATGAAAGCCTGTCGACGTTCCACTTCCTCCTGGGGAACGCCGTCCGCCTGCTGCCCGATCACTTCTTTCCGTGCCAGGCGACGGATCACCGCACTCGGGCCTTCGCCGGTGCGGCGACCGATCGTGCGGATCAGATCCTCTGTTTCCTTGTTGCGGATGGTGATGGCCAACTGTTCCGTCCTCTGGCTCAGCGCAATCGCTTCCACTGGGCGCAAGCGATGGAAGCATATGCTGCTATGGTGCCATCTTCAAGGAGGCTGCCCGTGACAGACCTATCCGCATGGACGATCCGCCCACGTCCTCAGCGCCTGCCGCTCGAAAGCCGGCTGGTGCGGCTGGAGCCGCTCGATGCCGCCCGGCACGGCGACGGCCTGTACGCGGCGTCGACAGCTCCCGGCGCGGAGGAGCGGTTCCGCTGGCTGTTCGAGTATCCGCCCGCCGACCGCGCCTCCTTCCAGCCCTGGCTGGAGAAGTCGGCGGCGAGCGAGGACCCGCTGTTCTTCGCCGTCGTGGACAAGGCGACGGGCAGCGTGCTCGGCCGGCAGACGCTGATGCGGATCGACCCGGCCTTCGGCGTGATCGAGATCGGCAACATCTGCTGGGGACCCGGGATGGCGCGTCGTCCGGCCGCGACCGAGGCGTTCTTCCTCTTCGCCCGCCATGTCTTCGATGATCTCGGCTATCGGCGCTTCGAGTGGAAATGCAACGACAGCAACGAACCGTCCAAGCGGGCGGCCGAGCGTTTCGGCTTCACCTTCGAGGGCGTGTTCCGGCAGCATATGATCGTCAAGGGCGCGAACCGGGACACGGCCTGGTTCTCGATCGTCGACAGCGAATGGCCGCCGCTGCGCAAGGCCTTCGAAAGCTGGCTCGATCCGGCGAACTTCGACAATGGTGGGAAACAGGTCAAGCGGCTGGAGGAGTTCAGGCTCTAGCGGTGAACAATCGCCGGGTCGTCCGGGAGGTCTTGCCATGAGCGTCGAGGTCAGGGACTGGCGAGGCGTGCGCGACATCCCGCTCACGCCGCTGGAGGGGCGGCACGCGCGCATCGTTCCGCTCGACATGCGTCTTCACGGCGCCGACATCTGGGACGCCTTCGGCGGGTCGGCAGAGACCGTTTCGAAACACCTGCAGCACACCGGCCTGCAGCGTTTCGACAGCCGGGGCGCCTTCTTCAAGGCATTCGCGACAGCGAGTCGTGCGACGCTGCTGCATCGTCTGGCGCGGCCGTTCCGGCGTGGGCGACCGAAGCGGCTCTATTTCGCCCTGATCGACAAGGAGAGCGGCCGCGCGACCGGCGTCAGGTGCCTCAGTTCGATCGACTACGTGCATGGCTCGGTTGAACTGGCGCTGTCGGCGGTCGGCGGGGCGATGCAGCGCGGCACGTCGTCCACGGAAATGGCCTATCTCATGGGGTGCCTGATCTTCGAGACCTGCGGCTTCCGGCGTTACGAATGCCACATCGCGCTCGACAACGAAGCCGCGCTCCGCAACATCGCGCGGATCGGCTGGCGCCGCGACGGCGTGATCCGCCAGCGCTACGTCCACGACGGGCGCAGCGCCGACGTCGCGGTCTTCACCCTGATGGCGGAGGAATGGCCGCCGATCCGCGACGCCTACCGGGCCTGGCTGGATCCGTCGAACTTCGATGCGGCTGGCCGGCAGATCCGCCGGCTGGAGGATTTTCACAACCCGTGACGTGCCTTCGTCGTCGCGCGTGCGACACTGCGGGGCTTGCCTTTTCGGCTGCTCGGGGGGACCAATGGGCGACGGCAGGCGAATTCCGCCAACCCATCGATCGTCGGAACCGACAGCCGGAAGGGCAAGGTATTGGGACACGCTCACGCACATTCTCACCACAGTCACGACCATCATGGCCACGCGCATGGCGCCGAGGCCACCAGCAAGTCCCGCATCCTGATCGCTGCGGTGCTGACCGGGGGCTTCATGCTGGCGGAAGCCGTCGGCGGCGTGCTGACGGGCTCGCTGGCGCTGATCGCCGACGCCGGCCACATGCTCACCGATTCGGTGGCGCTGTTCTTCGCCTGGTACGCCTTCCACCTCGCCGGGCGGCAGGCAACGGCGCGGCTGAGCTTCGGCTACGACAGGCTGAAGACGCTCGTCGCCTACACCAACGGGCTCGCCATCTTCGTCATCGGCGGGTGGATCGTTTGGGAAGCCTGGCAGCGCTTCGAGCAGCCGAGCGCGGTTCTGGGCGGACCCATGCTGGCCATCGCGCTGATCGGGCTCGCCGTCAATATCGGTGCCTTTCTCGTGCTGCACGGCGGAGACCGCCAGGACCTCAACATGCGGGGCGCGCTGCTGCACGTCATCGGCGACCTGCTCGGTTCCGTCGCCGCGCTGGCCGCTGCCGGCGTGATCCTCGCCACCGGCTGGTATCCGATCGACCCGATCCTGTCGGTGCTGGTCGCGCTGCTCCTGTTTCGCAGCGCCTATGGCCTGGTGCGCGACGCGGGTCACGTGCTGCTGGAAGGAAGCCCGGTCGGCATCGACCGCGACGGCGTCGCGCGCGATCTCGTTGCCTCGGTGGCGCAGCTGCGCGATGTGCACCACATGCACGTCTGGTCTCTCGACGGCACGCGCAACGTGGCGACGCTGCATGCGAGACTGGTGCCGGGCGCCGACCCGCACGCCGCCATCGGCGCGATCAAGCGGCGGCTGGCCACCACGCACGGCATCGGCCACGCCACGGTGGAGCCGGAGTTCGACTGCTGCGCCGACAGCCATCATGAGGAGCACGGACATGAGCGTCCAGACGATCCGAACGTTGGGCATCGGCATCTGCATTGACGGTTGCTTTGCGTTCTCGATCCAAAAGCCGTAGCTAGGCGTCATGAGGGCAGCGCCCGATCGAGGCGCAAGCGTTGGACCGGAGGAAACATGGCGGGACGACTGAAGGGCAGGGTCGCGGTGGTGACGGCCGCCGGGCAGGGCATCGGGCGGGCAATCGCGGAGGCCTTCGTGGCCGAGGGCGCGACCGTGCATGCCTCCGACATCGCGCGCGACAAGCTCGACGGGCTGGCGAAGGCGAAGAAGGCGAAGCTCGACGTACTGTCGTCGAAGGCGGTTGCCGCCTATGCCGAAAAGGTCGGGCCCATCGACATTCTGGTCAACGTGGCGGGCTTCGTCCATCACGGCACCGTGCTCGACTGCGACGACGACGCCTTCGACTTCTCCTTCGACCTCAACGTGAAATCCATGCACCGGATGATCCGCGCCTTCCTGCCCGGCATGCTCTCGCGGGCGAAGGATACCGGCGCTTCGGCCTCGATCGTCAACATGTCGTCGGGTGCTTCCTCCATCAAGGGCGCGCCGAACCGATACGTCTATGGCGCCACGAAGGCCGCCGTGATCGGACTGACGAAGGCTGTCGCGATCGACTATGTGCGCCAGGGCGTGCGCTGCAATGCGATCTGCCCGGGCACCGTGCGCTCGCCTTCCTGGGAGGCGCGGGTGGAGGAACTGGGCAGGTCGGTCGGCGGCACGGACAAGGCGATGGAGATGTTCGTCTCGCGCCAGCCGATGGGCCGTGTCGGCGAGGCGTCGGAAATCGCTGCGCTCGCCGTCTACCTCGCTTCCAACGAGGCCGCCTTCACCACGGGGGTGGCGATCCCGGTCGACGGAGGCTGGACGCTGTAATGGACGAAAAGACACGCAACGCGGCCATCGCGGCCGCCCTCATCCTCGGCGGGTTCGGCCTCGTCGCCTTCTTCATGCCGACGATCATGCTGGCGCTGGGCGAGATTTCGCCGTTCCTGGCGGCACTCGTCGGAGCTCTTTTCGTCCTCGCCTTCTTCGGCGTGTTCTGGCTGCGCGGCCGAGCGAAGCGGGAGGACTGACCATGCGTGTCCTGATCACCGGGGCGGCCGGCATGATCGGCCGCAAGCTCACGGAACGGATCGCCCGCGACGGCGGCCTCGGCGGGCGGCAGGTCGCCGAACTGCACCTGCACGACATCGTGCCGCCCCACGCGCCCGACATTCCGGGCGCCACCGTCTCGGCGATGACCGGCGATCTCGCGGACGAAAACGCGGCGGACTGGCTGATCGCCCCGCGCCCGGACGTGATCTTCCACCTTGCCGGCGTGGTGTCGGGCGAGGCGGAGGCGGATTTCGAAAAGGGATACCGCGTCAATCTCGACGGTACGCGCGCGCTGTTCGAGGCGATCCGGCAGGCGGGCGAGGGCTATTGCCCGCGCGTCGTCTTCACCTCGTCGATCGCCGTCTTCGGCGCGCCGTTTCCCGAGATCATTCCCGACGAGTTCCACCCGACGCCGCTCACCTCCTACGGCACGCAGAAGCTGGTCGGCGAGGCGCTTCTGGCCGACTATTCGCGGCGCGGCTTCTTCGACGGCGTCGGCATCCGCCTGCCGACGATCTGCGTCCGGCCGGGCAAGCCCAACAAGGCGGCGTCGAGCTTCTTCTCCGGCATCATCCGCGAACCGCTCGCCGGCCTCGAGGCCGTGCTGCCGGTGCCGCGCAGCGTGCTGCACACCCATGCGAGCCCGCGTTCGGCGGTGGGATTCCTCGTCCATGCCGCGAGCCTCGACGGCGACTCAATCGGCCCGCGCCGCAACCTCACCATGCCGGGCGTCGCCGTCACCGTGGGCGAGCAGATCGAGGCGCTGGAGCGCGTCGCGGGCAACAATGTCGTCAGGCTGATCCGCGAGGAACCGGACGAGACGGTCTGGTCGATCGTGAGGAACTGGCCGACGCGGTTCTCGGCCGAGCGTGCGCGGGCGCTGGGCTTCGTCGCCGAAGAGAAATTCGACCAGATCATCCGGGCGCATATCGAGGATGAGATGGCGTAGACCACGTTGGATGCGCGAAGAATTGCGGGGACAGTTTAATTAATTCGACCCGGGCTCCACCGAAACTTCGCCGCGGTGGTCGACCGAATTAAGTGAACTGTCCCCGCAATTCCCGCTCAGCCCTGCAGGCTCGCCGTCAGCAGCACCAGCCCGAGCAGGAACACCAATGCAGCGCCGCCGATCTCGATGCCGGCGTGGATGACGTTGCCGGTGCGACCGTCGCCGGCGATCCGCACGGCGAGGTTCTTGGCCATCACGGCCATCGTCGCCAGCGTGGAGACGGTGATCGCCGTGCCGATGGCCATGGCGAAGACCGAGACGATGCCGCCGAGCCACAGCCCGTTCAGGAACGAGAAGGTGAGCACGATCAGCGCGCCGCTGCACGGCCGCAGGCCGACGGCTGCCACCGCCGACCAGGCGGTGCGCCAGTCGAAGCGGTCGCCCGAGATCATGGCAGGGTCCGGCGCATGGGCGTGGCCGCAGGTGGCGCAGACCTCGCCCGCCGCATGGTCATGGCGATGATGGACGTGGGTGTCGTGATCGTGATGATCGTGCCCATGATGGTGGTGATGGGCATGCGCGTGGCCGGGAGCGACGGCGGCCGCCGACAGGCTGTGCGCCGGTGCGCGGCCCGCCCACCGGGCAATGCGCGGCGCGAGCTTCTGCCACAACAGCCAGGCGCCGAAGGCCGTGACCAGGCCGTAGCTCGCGGTCTCGAGGAACCAGGTCGCGTCGGTCATCGACAGAGCGGTGCCGCGCAGCACCAGGAAGGCCATGCCCACGACGACGATCGCGGTCACGCCCTGCAGCAGCGACGACACGAAGGACAGCATCACGCCGCGCCGCAGCGCCACCTCGTTTGCCAGCATGTAGGAGGAGATGACCGCCTTGCCATGGCCGGGGCCGGCGGCGTGGAACACGCCATAGGCGAAGGACAGGCCGACAAGCAGCCAGAGCTTCGAGCCGTCCTCGCGCATCGCCTTCAGCGTGCCGGTGAGCGCGCGGTAGAACCCCTGCTGCTGGACGTTCACCCAGTTGAGGAGGCCTGACAGCAAACCCGTCTGCGGCAGCGTTGCCTCGTTGGTGCCGATGCCGAGCGAACTCTGGGCGTGGGCGTGGACCATGAAATGGGTCAGCACGTAGGTGATGGCGAGAACCGCGAAGACGGCTCGCACGAACGTCTTGCTCATCAGCCGGCGGCCCCGCAGGTGATCTGGAGACGCGTCGCGAACAAGGCGCCGATGTCCTCGACGGTCGGATCGTTGAAATAGTCCTCGGTCAGCTTGGCCTGGTTCTGGATCAGCGCTTCGTCCGGATCCGGCCTCACGACCGCGCTGGCGCATCCCTGCGGCAGATGGTCGACCGTCATGTTGTCGTCCTCGATGAAGTCGATCGCGGTATAGAAGGTCGGGTCGTAAACGCCGAAATCGAGCTTGCCCGCCAGCTTGAGCTCACTTTCGGGTTCCGATTCGAACAGGATGATCAGCTGGTCGTCCTGGTAGTCGACCATCAGCCCTGGCGGGGGCTTCATGGCCACCGGCTTGTCGTCGGCGCGGACCATCTGGAAATAGCCGTAGTCGCCGATCGAATCATAGACGACGCGCGAGACTTCCTTCAGTTCGTCGGCATCGAGCTTCAGGTCGCTGTTGGCATCGAACTCGAGCAGCACGGTGGAAGAGAAGAGATCGTCGAAGCGCCAGAGATGGCGCAGCGACTTGACGTCACCCTGGGGCGTCACCGTCACGTCGAGGCGGGCCTCGGCGAAGACGTGAGGGTGGGAAAGGGCGGGGACCGGGACGGCCAGCGTTGCCGCACAGACGGTCGAAAGGAAGATCGATCTTGCGAGATGATGCATCGGACGGCTGACGGGTCCCTGCCGGATGTGGTGATTTGGCCGATGTTTTCTATCACAAAGCTGGCGGAATTGGGACTGTCGTCTCCTCAGGCCACGCCCTTGGCCTTGAACCACTGCACCAAGAAATCCACGAACACGCGCACCTTTGCCGGCAGGTAGCGGCGGTGCGGGTAGACGGCGAAGATACCCCCGCCCGAATACATCCGGTCGTCCATCAGCGCCACGAGGTTGCCCGCTTCGATCTCGGGCGCGGCGATGAAGTCGGGCAGGATCGAGAAGCCCAGCCCGGAGACGGCGGCGGCCCGCGCCGTCAGCGGGCTGTTGACCTCGATGGGGCCGGAGACCGCAACGCTCACCATTTCGCCCCCGTCGCCCTTGAACGGCCAGTTCGACAGCCAGCGGCCATTGGTGTCGACGATGCAGGGACGCGATGCCAGCTGTTGCGGGCTCTGCGGCATGCCGACGCGCTCGATCAACGCCGGCGATGCGCAGAGCCGGACGCCGAAGGGCGACAGCCGCCGCGCGATCAGCGAGGAGTTCTCCAGCCGCGAAATGCGGATGGCGAGGTCAAAGCCCTCCTCGACAAGGTCGACGAAGCGGTCGTCGAGATTGATGTCGAGCACGATGTCTGGATGCTCCAGCGCGAAGTCGATCAGGCTCTGGCCGATCGGCGCATCGGCGAAGGTGCGCGGCGCCGAAAGCTTTATCCGGCCGCGCACGTCGCCGGAGGATTCGCGCACCGTGTCGGCCAGGCTGTCGATCTCGCGGATGATCTCGACGGCGCGCTTGTAATAGGTGTGGCCCGCCTCCGTCATGGAGAACTGGCGCGTGGTGCGGTTGAGCAGCAGCGCGCCGAGTTCGTCTTCCAGTTCGCGGACATACTTCGACAGCAGCGCCTTGGAGCGGCCGATCTTGCGCGCCGCCGCCGAAAACCCCTCCGCCTCGACCACGTCGATGAAGGCGCGCATGCGGGTGAGGGTGTCCATGTCAGGTGGTTCCGGTGCTGGCGAGGATTGTGCAGGCAAGGCGGATCAGCGCGCGGTCGCTGCCTGCCGGGCCGAGCAGCGAGAGGCCGAAGGGCGCGCCGTCGACGGTGCCGAGCGGCAGGGTGATCTGCGGTAAGCCGGCGAGGCCCGACAGGCAGAGCAGCCGCAGCGCGCGCTCGCGATAGGCCTGGATGGCGTCGAAGCCGGTGTCGGTCAGCGGCGCGGCGCCCGGCATGGTGGGCAGGACGAGGAGGCCGCCCGTGCCCAGCCTGTCGGCGAGCGCGGCCCGGAAGGCGTCGCGCACGGCGGTTTCGTGCCGCACGGTCGCCGCGTCGATGGTGGCGCCGAATTCAAAGCGCTCCTTGACGCCCGGCCCGAGCTTGCGGTCGCCCGACGCGATGAACGGGCCGTGGACGGCCCAGGCTTCGGCGGCCTGGATGCGGCGGAAGGCCCAGTAGAGATCGTCGATCGATTGCGGCAGGGGCTGCGCCGTCTCCGGCGTGCCGATGACGCGTGCGACGGTCCCGACCATCCGCTCGTATTCCGCCCGCTCGGCGGGACCGAGGACGAGGTTGTCGAGGATTGCCAGCCGGATCGGCTTCCAGCGGCGCGCCGCATCGTGCGGATCGGCGGGAAGCAGGATGTCGGCCACCCGCTCGTAGGTCGCGATGTCCTTCGCGAACCAGCCGAAGGTGTCGAGCGAGGGGGCCAGCGGCATCGCGCCGTCGAGCGAGACAGCGCCGTGGGTGAGGCGCAGGCCGATCAGGCCGCAGAAGCTCGCCGGACCGCGGATCGAGCCGCCGGTGTCGGAGCCGAGGCCGACGTCGGCCAGGCCGCCCGCCACCGCCGCGGCCGAGCCGGAGGAGGAGCCGCCGGTGACGCGGTCGGGTGCTGCCGGATTGACCGGGAATGGGTAGTGCGCGTTCTGGCCCATCAGCGAAAAGGTCAGCTCGTCGGTCTGGGTGCGGCCGACGAAGCGCGCGCCGGCGTCGAGCAGCGCCTGCACGGCCGGCGCGGTGCGCACGGCCGGGTCCGCCTCGGCCAGCTTCTGGGGATTGCCGCCGCCGGTCTTCTGGCCGGCGATGTCGTAGATGTCCTTGACCGCCAGCGTCAGGCCGGCCAGCGGCCCGGTCGATGCGCTTTCGGGGGCGGGCTCGTTCCGGTCGAGGAAGGCGTTGTAGGCGTCATGCATGCGGGTCATCGTCTTTGCCGGTGAAACGTCGGCGCGAGCATCGTTCAGCGGATGCGATTGCGCAAGCGCGTCGAGCGCCGCTTCGAGCCTGTCGAGGGCGCTGAGCTTCGGCCCATGCCGCGCCCGGGCGCGCTTCAGCCCCACCCGCATCCGTTCGCGGAAATCCTCGTCCAGGTAGCCCTGCTCGATGATGATGGCGGCGATGTCGGCTCCATTGTCGACGACGGCTTCGTCCTCGTCGTCGAAGGCGCCGTCGAGGCGCGCGGCCATGCCCTCCAGGTCCGGATGGCAGGCATCCTCGAAACGGATCGGCAGGTCGGCCTCGGCCAAGTCGCGCCAGGAGCCGTCGATCCGGATGAGATCCATGTCGAGCGCGACGATGCGCCAGTCGGGTTGGAGCGAACGCTGCTTCACGAACTCGGCCACTCGTTCGGTGAATGCCGGATCGGCCAGCTTGCCGATCCGCACGAGATCGCGGCCCACGCGATTGGGATTCGCCACCGTTACATATGTCTCGATATCCGACAGGATCTGCTCGGCCTCCTCGACGGTGATTCCCGGGCGTTCGACCGTCGCCGCCGGTTCGCCGCGGGCAGGCCGTTCGAGAGCCGCTTCCAGCGCCGCCAGCTTCGCGCCGTCCGAGATGCCCCTCATTCGGGCTCGCCGCATACCATCGTGTATCCGGGTGCGGAAGGCTTCGTCCAGATAGCCCTGCTCGATGAGGTCGGTGGCGACTTCGGCGGCAATGTCGACCACGAAGGGCTCGGGGTCGTCGAAACCGGCCGCGATGCGCTCAGTGGCGGCGGCAACGTCCCTGTGCAGGTTTCGCTCGATCAGGATGAGGTCCATTTGCAGCCGCAACTCGCGCCAGCTCGGATGACCAGAATTGCGTGCGACGAGCCCGTCGAAGCGCTCGTGGAGGCCGGTGCCGGGAAGCAGGCTCCAGCGGACGAACTCGGTTGCCATGACATAGGTGCTGTCGACTTCGGCGCGGCCCTCATAAAAAGCGAGTTGCCTTTCAGCCTCCTCGATGTCGCGCTTCGTGCGATGCCGGGCAAGATCCTGGTCGAGGGCTTCGACGCGCCCAGCCTCATTGGCGTCCATCGAGCGCAGCCGGGTCGCGACCTCCCGAAGGATCCGGCCTTCGCCGGCGAGCCACGTCCAGCGGTCCGGGTCGTCCCGCGCAAGCCGGTCCACCAGATCGCTCGCGAGCGCCGGCGGGGCGCGCCGCAGCACGTCGGCAACGGCATGGCGGACGCATTTCGCCGATGCTTTCGCCTCGGCTGATTCGGACTCGCGAGGGGCCAGGCCGGCGATGACGGCGAGACAGGGCGCGTGGCCGGTTGCGTCGAACCGCTCTCCCAGAGCATCGGCATCCGCGACGAGGGTGGCACCCGGTGCGTGCCTTGTGAAGGCGGCGAGGGCGTCATCGATGGAAGCGCCGGGGTCAAGGCCCGCAACGGCGGCATGGGCCGCCTCATGACCGGCCTTGATTTCGCCTATCCGGGACGCCAGCGCCTTGACGCGGCGCGTCATCGGTGGCGCCGAGTGGGGCGGGGATTTGGCACTTGTCCTGAAGGACTTGAACACCTGATGGAGCGCGAAGACGACGAGCAGGAGCGTGCCGATCACCACGGCGATCGCAAGCGCCAGACTCATGTCGCGTCGGCTCCCCAAATCCTGGCAAGCGGCCGTCTGGCCGATGCGAGCCACGGCGGCAATCCGCCGTCGCGCCGCTCGTCTTACGTACACGAAGTTTTTCGTGGCGACGTGATTTTTCCGTTGATTGTGACACCCCCTGTCCCTATATCCGCGCTTGCCCAAAGTCGCACGTGCCTGTGGGTGTCCGCCGGTCCCTCGAATGGCGAGGAAATCGGTAAGGTAACCGGAGCTAACCCCTCCGGTCGGTTCGACGGCCAACCGCCGATCCGAGGACACCTTGAAGCAACGACGGTGCGGGCCTTTCTGGTTCTCTTCCGGTCGTCCAAAGACCGGGGTTACTGAAGAGGCACACCATCATTGCCGGCAGTGCGGTTGGGATCTCCCATCCAAGCCAAGGCAGACAAAGCGGATTACGGCCGGGCGGTCGTGATCCATCGCCGCGAGACGGCATTGCGTGGTTCCGGGGTCTCCACCGGCTGGCTCCACGCCTTCGACGTCTCGACTTTGTCCACCCTGTGTTCGCGCGGCTGACGGCCGGCGTCGCAGAGCCTGCTTGTGCGCGCCCGAAAGGCGCGATTGGAGAGACCCGATGGCCACCCAGCGTATCCTCGACTTCCTCGCCACCCGTCGTCCCGCCGGCCCCTGCCTGGTGGTCGACCTCGACGTGGTCGCCGACAACTTCCGCGCCTTCGAGAAGGCGCTTCCGCAGAGCAAGATCTACTACGCCGTGAAGGCCAACCCGGCGCCGGAGATCCTGCGCCTGCTCGCCTCGATGGGGTCGTCCTTCGACACCGCCTCGGTGGCCGAGGTGGAGATGGCGATGGATGCCGGCGCGCCGGCCGAGCGCATCTCCTTCGGCAACACCATCAAGAAGGAGCGCGACATCGCGCGTGCCTTCGAGCTCGGCATCCGGCTGTTCGCGGTCGATTGCGTTGAAGAGGTCGAGAAGGTCGCCCGCGCCGCCCCCGGCAGCCGCGTGTTCTGCCGCGTGCTGACCGACGGCGAGGGCGCCGAGTGGCCGCTGTCGCGCAAGTTCGGCTGCGTACCGGCGATGGCGGTCGACGTGCTGCGCCGCTCGCGAGAGCTCGGCCTCGAGGCTCATGGCGTGTCGTTCCACGTCGGCTCGCAGCAGTGCGACCTGACCGCCTGGGACCGCGCGCTCGGCGACGCCAAGCGCGTCTTCGCGACGCTGGCCGAGGAAGGCATCGTGCTCAAGATGGTCAACATGGGCGGCGGCTTCCCGACGCGCTACCTGCGTGACGTGCCGGTGGCGCAGGCCTATGGCCAGGCGATCTTCGAGGCGCTGTCGAAGCATTTCGGCAACCAGATCCCGGAGACCATCATCGAGCCGGGCCGCGGCATGGTCGGCAATGCGGGCGTCATCAAGTCGGAAGTCGTCCTGATCTCCAAGAAGGCCGACAACGACAACGTGCGCTGGGTCTATCTCGACATCGGCAAGTTCGGCGGGCTGGCCGAGACGATGGACGAGGCGATCCGCTACCCGATCGTCACCCCGCGCGACGGCACCGAGCTCGGTGCCTGCGTGCTGGCCGGCCCGACCTGCGATTCGGCCGACGTGATGTACGAGAAGACGCCGTATCCGCTGCCGCTGTCGCTGACCATCGGCGACGAGGTGCTGATCGAGGGCACGGGCGCCTACACGACGACCTACGCCTCGGTCGCCTTCAACGGCTTCGAGCCGCTCCGATCCTACGTGATCTGACGGCTCGCCGGCCTTCTGCCGGACGCCTTCAGATCATGCCTGCCGCCGGGGTTTCGCCCCGGCGACGGGTTCGCTCGTGGACAATTCATCCGCTTGTGAAGGATCGCGGAGATGAACTGCAACCTTGCCATGACCGGCGCCGGCGTTGCGCCGATGATTCACGCCGAAACCGCTGCCGACGTCGCCCAGCGCGAGGCGCTGCTCGACCGGGCCATGGGCTCCGGCCGCAAGCGCAAGTCGTCGGAGAAGCTGCGGCGCGGGCGGCGTCCGTCGGAGGGGCTCGCCTTTTCGGCGAAGGACGCCGACGGCCGGCTCGTCGGCACCGTGCGCCTGTGGGACGTCACGGCCGGCGAGGGCGGCGCACCCGCGCTGCTGCTCGGGCCGCTGGCGGTTGACCCTTCGGTCAAGTCGGCCGGCATAGGCTCGGCGCTGATGCGCCAAGCGATCGCGGAGGCGCGGCGGCTCGGCCATGGCGCGATCCTGCTGGTGGGCGATGCGCCCTATTATGCCCGCTTCGGGTTCTCGGCGGGCAAGACCGACGCGCTGTCGATGCCCGGCCCCTACGAGAAGAGCAGGTTCCTGGCGCTCGAACTCATCGAGGGCTGGCTCGACGGCGCCAGGGGCACGCTGAAGGCGGCCGGCCGCAAGGCGAAGGCGGAGCGCAAGCGGATGGCGGCCTAGTTCCGGCGGCGCAGTCTTCTCCGCATTGCTGCACGGCCGCGCGAGTCCCCGCACGCCTGTCCGCGCAAGCTCCGGCGGGCCGTGCGGAGAGTTCCGCCCGCCGGTCCATTTCCGTGATGAAGATGCGGCCGGGCCGACGGCATCAGGACGTGTCGTAGGGCTGGAACGCGCCGCAGCCCAAGGCGACGCTAAGGGTGCCGACAGGCGGGTGCGAAGCCCGCGGCCGGCGCGGGCCCTGGAGGGCCGGCGTCCAGGCGTGGAGCGCGCAGGCGTCGTCGAGAAGGGCGCCAAGGAAGGCCGCCAGCCAGCGCAGGCGCCAGGCGAGCACTGCCGCATCGGCAGGATCGCTGCCGGGCTGTGCCTCGTCCTCGAAGAAGGGCTGATCGATGCCGGTCACGTCGGCGACGTAGCGGCAGAGCACGTCCTCGGCGCGACGCAGGAGGGCCAGCACGAAACAGCGGACGAGGAAGGCGCGGGCAGCCGACCGCTCGGCGTGCACGGCCAGCGCGGCGAGTGCCGCGATGATCTGCCTGAGCGTTCGTTCGTCCCTGTCCATCCCAGCCCTCCATCGGCCGCGCTCATCGTGACGCAGGTGGAGGGGGGTGTGGATAGAACAAGGTAAAAATCGCGGAAGGTGTTGATTTCGTTGGTGGCGGCCCGGTGCAATGGCTGCCGGAAATGCGGGGACAGTTTACTTAACTCGAATCGAGAAGGACTGAAGAAGGCATCGAATTCTGCCGAATTAAGTAAGCTGTCCCCGTATTTCCTCCAGACCGCCGGCCTCCAGACCGCCGACGGCCTGCACGGCGAGACCAGGGCCGGGGGCGTGCCGTGCGAAGAGGGGCGCGGATCGGTGAGAGCGGGCGGAACCGGCACCTGCCGACGGGCGAGGCATGGATCCCGGATACGCGCCGTCTCGCTTCGCTCGACGCCGTGTTCCGGGATGACGAGGCGAAGGGGTACGCGTTTGGAGGGGCGTTGCGTCTGTCTGCTTCGCCGTTGCGTCCGGCTGCCTCGCCTTTGCCGCGGCTCCGCTTCATCCATTGCTCCGGCGCCCTTTCCCCTTCGTCATCCTGGGCGAAGCCGGAGCGAAGCGGAGGCGCAGACCCGGGATCCATGCCTCGGCCGGTGTCGAAGGGCGGGACGACGAAGTAAGGCGGCGGCGCCCGGGGGGCTTCGGCGCCGTCACGCTTGCCGGTAGCGCCGAGGCATGGATCCCGGATACGCGCCGCCTCGCTTCGCTCGACGCCGCGTTCCGGGATGACGAGGCGGAGGGGGCGCCGGCGGGCGCTGGCTGGCGCGTTTGGGCGCCGGCTGCGGCCTGCCTCAGAGCGCCTGGCTGAGCGCCATGGCGGCCGACATGTCGCCGGCGACCTTCATCTTGCCGGTCATGAAGGCGGCGGTGGGGTTGAGGTCGCCGGCGATCAGGGATTCGAAGTTGTCCATGCTCATCGAGATCGTGCAGTCGGCATCGCCATCGCCGACCGTGGCGCTTTCGCCGTCGATCAGGATGGCACCGTCGGCGCCGAGGTCGATCTTGACGGACCGGTCGAAGCCGGTGCCCGAAAGGCGCTGGTCGATCTTGGATGCGATCTGGTCGAGGCTCATCTCAGTCTCCATGATGCGGCGAACATCGTTCGCCCGTTTGTGTCACGCGTCGGCGCCGTGCCGTTGGTGTTTTCCTCCCTTACCAGCCGATTGACGTTTACGTCAACGTTGTCTAGCCTTGGACGATGCGGGAGGAGGAGCCGGCATTGACCCATCGAAGCATCTTGCGCGCGGAATGTTTCCGCGGTGCGACGCGATGCCCCGGTTCAAAGGCGTGTCCCTGATGCCAGTGCTCGCGTCCCGGCTCGACACGCGTTCGCAGGCCTTTCGCGCCAATGCCGAGGCGATGGCGGCGAAGCTGTCGGAGGTGCGCGACCTCGAGGCGAAGATCCGCGCCAATTCGGCCTCGCGCGCCGACCGGTTCGCCGAGCGCGGCCAGATCCTGCCGCGCGAGCGCGTCGAGCGCCTGCTCGACCGCGGCCAGCCCTTCCTCGAACTGATGACGCTGGCCGGCCTGCGCATGCATGACGACGACGGCGGCCGGAACATCATGGGCGGCGGCACGATCGCCGGCATAGGCGTCGTGGCGGGGCGACGCTGCATCGTCTCGGCGTCCGACAGCGGCATCAAGGGCGGCACGGTGCCGCCGATCGGGCTGAAGAAGGCACTGCGCCTGCACGAGATCGCCTTCGAGAACCGCCTGCCGCTGATCTATCTGGTGGAGAGCGGCGGGGCCAACCTGCTCCACCAGGCGGAGATGTTCGTGGAAGGCGGGCGCTCCTTCGCCAATCAGGCGCGGCTGTCGGCGGCCGGCATCCCGCAGGTCGCCATCGTGCACGGATCCTCGACGGCCGGCGGCGCCTACCTGCCGGGCCTGTCGGACTACGTCGTGCTGGTGCGCGACCGCTCGAAGATCTTCCTCGCCGGCCCGCCGCTGGTAAAGGCGGCGATCGGCGAGGACGCCTGCGACGAGGACCTCGGCGGGGCGGACCTGCACGGCCGCGTCACCGGGCTTGGCGAGCATGTCGCCGACGACGACCTGCAGGCACTGGCAATCGGTCGCGAGATCATGCGCAACCTGACCTGGGACGAGGCCGGGCGCATGTCGGCCGCCGCGCCGCCGCTGTTCGACGCCGAGGAGCTTGCGGGCATCGTCTCCGCCGACGGACGCCAGCCCTTCGACATGAGGGAAGTGATCGCCCGCGTCGTCGACGGCTCGGATTTCTTCGAATTCAAGGCGGAATATGCGCCCGACACGCTGTGCGGCCACGCCGCGATCGACGGACATCGCGTCGGCATCCTGGCCAACAACGGTCCGATCATGCCGGCAGGGTCGCTCAAGGCGGCGCAGTTCATCCAGCTCTGCGACCAGGCCGGCACGCCGCTGGTCTTCCTGCAGAACACGACCGGCTACATGGTCGGCACCGCGGCCGAGCGCGAGGGGGCGATCAAGCACGGGTCGAAGATGATCCAGGCGGTGGCCAATGCGCGGGTGGCAAAGTTCACGATCGTAATCGGCGGATCCTACGGCGCCGGCAACTACGGCATGTGCGGCCGGGGCTTCTCGCCCCGCTTCATCTTCTCCTGGCCGTCGGCCCGCACCGCCGTCATGGGGGGCGAACAGGCGGCGAAGGTGATGGAGATCATCACGCGGGGAAAAGGCGGCGCGGTCGACGAGGCGGCGCTTTCGAAGATGACGGCCGGCATCCGCGCCGGCGTAGAGGCGCAGTCCACCGCGCTCTACGCCACGGCCAGGCTGTGGGACGACGGGATCATCGATCCGCGCGACACGCGCGCCGTGCTGGCGCTGTGCCTGACCATTGCAGCGGAGGGCGAGGGGCGGGTGCTGCGGGCGAATACGTTTGGGGTGGCGCGGGGGTGAATGCGGGGACAGTTTTACCCCGTCTACCCGATAACCGAAATTTGTCGGGTCGGACGATGTGAAAGTTGTCGTTGATGGTGTCTCGGAAGGATTTTCACTTCTCGGGGAGCGTCGACTTGAAGAATCGCATGATGGGCGTGTGGGTGAATACGGGGACAGTTTGCTTAATTCGGATTGTATTTGCCTTCCGTTAAATTCATCATCGGTCCGAGTTAAGTAAACTGTCCCCGTATCTATTTTGCAGGACGGTATTTGGAGGAAACCACATGCACTTCACACCCGAACACGACTCGCTGCGCCGGACCGTGGCGCGGTTCGTCGAGACGGAACTCAATCCCCATGTCGACGCCTGGGAGGCTGCGGAGGCGTTTCCCTCGCACGACGTCCTGAAGAAGATGGGCGATCTCGGCCTGCTCGGCGTGAAGTACGATCCCGATTATGGCGGGCTCGGGCTCGACTTCTCCTATTCCATGGTGATGGCCGAGGAACTGGGCGCGTGCCATTGCGGCGGCGTGCCGATGGCGATCGGCGTCCACACCGACATGTGCACCCCGGCGCTGAACCGCTTCGGCTCCGACCATGTGAAGCGGAACTTCCTCGCGCCGTCGATCGCGGGTGACGTGGTCGGCTGCCTCGGCGTCTCGGAGCCCGGCGGGGGCTCGGACGTGGCGGCGGTGAAGACCGTGGCGCGCAGGGACGGTGGCGACTACGTCATCACGGGCACCAAGATGTGGATCACCAACGGCATGGAGGCCGACTGGTGCTGCCTGCTCGCAAACACCTCGGACGGTGCGCCGCACAAGAACAAGTCGCTGATCTGCGTGCCGATGGATGCCGCGGGCATCACGCGGCAGAAGATCCGCAAGATCGGCATGCATTCCTCCGACACCGCCCAGCTGTTCTTCGACGAGGTGCGGGTGCCGGTGGCCAACCTGATCGGCCAGGAGGGCATGGGCTTCACCTACCAGATGCTGCAGTTCCAGGAGGAGCGGCTTTATTCGGCGGCGAGTTCGCTGAAGGGCTTCGACCGGCTGATCGACCTGACCATCGAGTATACCGGCCAGCGGCAGGCCTTCGGCAAGCCCATCCTCGACAACCAGGTGGTGCATTTCCGGCTGGCCGAGCTCCGCACCGAGGTGGAGGCGCTGCGCGCCCTGACCTGGAGCGCGATCGAGCAGTACGTGGCCGGCGCCGACGTGACGCGGCTCGCCTCCATGGCCAAGCTGAAGACCGGGCGACTGGCGCGCGAACTCACCGATGCCTGCCTGCAGTACTGGGGCGGGATGGGTTACACGGCCGACAATCCGGTGAGCCGGGCCTGGCGGGACACGCGGCTGGTGTCGATCGGGGCCGGGGCCGACGAGATCATGCTCGGCATCATCGCCAAGCTGGAGGGCACGCTGCCCGGGACCGGCAACAGGGCGCGGGGATGAGAGTGGTGCGTCCTTCGAGGCTCGCTTCGCTTTCGGGGCGAGCCACGGGTCTCGCCCGTCCTTCGGACCCTCAGGATGAGGACCGGGGGGGCTTCCTGCAGATCTGGAACGCCGCAACCAAAGGACTGCGCTCGATCCGCACCGAGGGTCCTCATCCCGAGGTGCGAGCGGAGCGAGCCTCGAAGGACGCACGACGATGATCCGCTCCCTCCTCATCGCCAATCGCGGCGAGATCGCCTGCAGGATCATCCGCACGGCGCAGCGGATGGGGATCGCCACGGTCGCGGTCCACAGCGATGCCGATGCCGGGGCGCCGCATGTTCGGATGGCCGACCGCGCGGTGCGGATCGGGCCGGCGGAGGCGGCGCGGTCCTATCTCGATCAGAATGCCATCCTTGCCGCGGCCCGACTGGCGGGAGCCGACGCGGTGCATCCGGGCTATGGCTTCCTGTCGGAGAACGCGGATTTTGCCGATGCCTGCGCGTCGGCCGGGCTGGTCTTCGTCGGGCCGCCGGCATCGGCGATCCGGGCCATGGGCGACAAGGCGAAGGCGCGCATCCTCGTGGCGGCGGCCGGGGTGCCGGTGGTGCCGGGCTATGACGGCGAGGACCAGTCGGCCGAAAGGATGGCCGCGGAGGCGAAGCGGATCGGCTTCCCTCTCCTTGTGAAGGCGTCGGCCGGCGGAGGCGGGCGCGGCATGCGGCGGGTGCGGACGGCGGACGATCTCGCCGAAGCCATCGCGAGTGCGCGGCGCGAGGCGGAGAACGCCTTCGGCAGCGGAGACCTGATCCTGGAACGGCTGGTGGAGGAGGCGCGGCACATCGAGGTTCAGGTCTTTGCCGACGGCCACGGCCACGTCATCCATCTCGGCGCGCGCGACTGTTCGGCGCAGCGCAGGCACCAGAAGATCGTCGAGGAAAGTCCGCCGCCAATCGCCGCGGGCGTGCTCGACGCGATGGCGCGCGACGCGATCGCCTGCGCGAAGGCGGTGGCCTATGTCGGGGCGGGGACGGTGGAGTTCATCGCCGGCGCGGACGGCGGCTACCACTTCCTGGAGATGAACACGCGGCTGCAGGTGGAACACCCGGTGACCGAGATGGTGACCGGGCTCGACCTCGTCGAATGGCAGCTGCGGGTGGCGCAGGGCGAGCCGCTGCCGCTGCGGCAGGAGGAGGTCGTCTTCGCCGGCCATGCCATCGAGGCGCGGCTCTATGCGGAGGACCCGCAATCCGGCTTCCGGCCGCAGACGGGGACGGTGCGCGGCTGGCGGCCGGAGGTGTCGCCCGACGAGCCGGGGCTGCGCATCGACACGGGCGTGGAGGAAGGGCAGGCGGTGACGCCCTTCTACGACCCGATGATCGCCAAGCTGATCGCGCATGGCCGCGACCGCGACGAGGCGATCGGCCGGCTGGTGCTGGCGCTGCGGCGCCGGCCGCTGTTCGGGCTGAAAACCAACCGCGGCTTCCTCGTCGACCTGCTGGCGTCGCCGGAGTTCCGCGCCGGCGCCGTGACGACGGACCTGATCGACCGCTGGATCGCCGCCGACGCCGCGCTGCTGCGCGCCGCACCGCCGGAGCGGGAGACGGTGGCGCTGGCCGCCGCGTGGCTGGCGCTGTCGGCGCCGGGCGGCTGGTTCCGCTCGACGGGCATCGCCGCCTGCCCGATCACGCTCGACTGCGACGGCACGCGCTTCGAGACCGTGGTGCGCTTCGATCGCGGCCGCCTCGCCGGAGTCTTCGTCGACGGGGAGGCGGCAGCGCTCGCCGAGGCGCGGATCGAGGGCGCGCGCCTTTACGCGGTCCTGGGGGAGGATGCGGCGGGGGGCGGGTCGCTCGCCGTCGCGACCGTATTCGCCGAGGGGCGCGACGTCTGGCTCGATCGCGACGGCCGGACCTGGCGCTTCAGCGAACCGGACCGGCTCGCTTCGCGACTGCCGGAGGCCGATCCCTCGGTCATCCGGACGCCGGTGACCGGGGCGCTGCGCGCGCTTTCCGTCTCGGCCGGCGACCGGGTGGAGGCCGGGCAGACGGTCGGCATGGTGGAGGCGATGAAGATGGAGACGGTGCTTGCCTCCTCCGGCTCCGGCACCGTGTCGGCTGTCCGGGCCGGCTGCGGCGAGCAGGTGCGCGCCGGCGACGTGATCGTGGAACTCGAGCTCGACGGCTGACGGAAACGTCGCCGCGAATGCGAAGGGGGTAGCGACGATGCGTTCGCGTTTGCCCTGCCTGCCGCGCTCCGCTAGGACTCGGCGGCTGCGCGCGCCGGGGAGGGGCCGCACGCGACCCGCAACGGAGACGCCTCGTCCGCCCATGCCCTCATCCACACCCGTCCCGGTCTTCGACGGCCACAACGACACGCTGCTCAGGCTGCATTCCGCCAAGGTGGCCGAGCCCGAACGGCTCTTTCTCGACGGCGCGCGCAAGGGACACATCGACCTGCCGCGGGCAAGGCAGGGCGGTTTTGCGGGCGGATTCTTCGCCGTCTTCCCGCCGCCGCTCGGGCCGATCGATTTCTCGTCCCCCGCGCCGCCGCCCGGCAGCGACGAGCGGTTGCCGCCCGAACTGGCGCAGGGCGACGCAGCGGCGGCCACCTTCGCTATGGCGTCGATCCTGTTCCGGCTGGAACGCGCGTCGGACGGGGCGCTGACGGTCTGCCGCAGTGCCGCCGACATCCGCGCGGCGATGGATCGCAGTTCGATCGCGGCGCTGTTCCACATCGAGGGCGCGGAGGCGATCGGGCCGGATCTCGCGCTGCTCGACGTGCTGCACGCCGCCGGCCTGCGTTCGCTCGGCCCCGTCTGGAGCCGGCGTAACGTCTTCGGCGAGGGCGTGCCGTTCCGCTTTCCATCCTTGCCGGATACCGGACCGGGACTGACGGACGCAGGCAAGGACCTCGTGCGCGCCTGCAACCGGCTGAAGATCCTCGTCGATCTGTCGCATCTCAACGAGAAGGGGTTCCGCGACGTGGCGGCGATCACCGACGCGCCTCTGGTCGCCACCCATTCCAACGTGCACGCGCTCTGCCCCTCGGCGCGCAACCTGACGGAATGGCAATTGTCGGCGATCCGCGAGACCGGCGGCATGGTGGGGCTCAACTTCGCGACCGGCTTCCTGCGCTCCGACGGCCGCATGGGCGGCGACACCGCGCTCGACGTGATGATCGCGCATCTCGACGCGCTCGTGGAGGCGCTGGGCGAGGACGGCGTCGGCTTCGGGTCGGACTTCGACGGAGCTCCGATTCCAGCCGCCATCCGCGACGTCGCCGGCCTGCCGCGCCTGATCGAGGCGATGGAGGCGCGCGGCTATGGCCGGGATCTGATCGAGAAGATCGCCTGGCGGAACTGGGTCGGATTGCTGGAGCGGACGATCGGGTGAAACGGCTTCGGCGGCGGCGGGTGTCCGTTGCCGAGCAACGGCACACCCGTGCTCAATCGCCGCGACACGGCCCGTGCAGCTGCTCGATCCGGTCGGCCGTCAGGTGCTGCAGGCGCCAGAGGTGGCGGTCGTGGATGCCCATCTCCTCGAGATGCGCGACAGTGGCGTGAAGATACTCCGCCATCGAGCCGCGGAAGCCGCAGGCGGTGGCCAGCATGTCGGCGGTCGCCTCCTCGGTGAGGTCGCCGATGTAGCGGCCGCTGTTGCGGTTCATCGCGAAGGTCAGCGCCTTCAGCGGCCCTTGCGGGGTCGTCACCTTGATCCAGCGCGGCGGGAAGGCCGATGGGACCATGCTCATCTCGCGCCGGATCAGCCGGTCCATGTTGGGCTTGACCGCATCGCCGGGCAGGCGAAACACCACGCCGTGGCACTGGCCGCCGCGATCGATCGCCAGCATCAGGCCCGGCTGCTCGCGGTTGCCGCGGTAGCGGTAGTCCCAGCCGAGGCAGAAGCGCCTGTGCCAGCCTCGCGCCAGCGCAGTGCGCCGCTCCACGAAGTCGAATTCCGGGTTCCAGATCAGCGAGCCGTAGCCGAACACCCAGAACCCGTCCTCGGGCGCGCCGGCCATGATCTCGGCGACGACGCGCTCGTAGTCGGCGTCGGTCGCGGGCACCATGCCGGGGAAGACCTGAAATCCGGGGTCTGGAATGTGGCGCGCGAGCCGCGCGACATGGTCCTTCGTCAGCCGCATGCATCGCGGCGGCCTCTTCGCATTCATGGCACGTCTCGTCTCCTTGGCAGCGCCAGATAATCCCGCCCGGACGCCTTGTTCAAGCATCCGCGCGCGTGACACTTCGTTCAGGGCCAGACGCCGGCCGGGCCGGTGCTTGCGAAGCCGGGGCGCTTTGGCTATGGAAGCCGCGCATCCGCGCGGCGGCACAGCCCGTTGCGCCTCCCTTCAGTTTCCGCGGCCCGAGAGGCTGCGACCCCCGCAAAGGCATATCGCTTCCATGGCGCGCATCGTGATGAAATTCGGCGGGACTTCGGTTGCCGATATCGGTCGCATCCGCAACGTGGCGCGGCACGTCAAACGCGAGGTGGACGCCGGCCACGAGGTGGCGGTCGTCGTGTCGGCCATGGCCGGCAAGACCAACGAACTGGTCGGCTGGGTGCGCGACGCATCGAAGGCCGAAGGGGCGAACTTCAACATCTACGACGCCCGCGAATATGACGCCGTGGTGGCATCGGGCGAACAGGTCACGTCGGGGCTGCTGGCGCTGGTGCTGCAGTCGATGGGCATCCATGCGCGCTCCTGGCAGGGCTGGCAGATCCCGATCCGCACCGACAACGCCCACGGCGCGGCGCGCATCACCGACATCGACGGCTCGTTCCTGATCAAGCGCTTCGGCGAGGGTCAGGTGGCCGTGATCGCCGGCTTCCAGGGCATCGGACCGGATCACCGCATAGCCACGCTCGGCCGCGGCGGCTCCGATACCAGCGCGGTGGCGATCGCGGCGGCCGTGAAGGCCGACCGCTGCGACATCTATACCGACGTGGACGGCGTCTACACCACCGATCCGCGCATCGAGCCCAAGGCACGGCGGCTGGCGAAGATCAGTTTCGAGGAAATGCTCGAAATGGCCTCGCTCGGCGCCAAGGTGCTGCAGGTGCGCTCGGTCGAACTCGCCATGGTGCACAAGGTGCGCACCTTCGTACGGTCCTCCTTCGAGGATCCGGACGCACCGGGCATGGGCGATCTTCTCAATCCCCCCGGCACCCTCATATGCGACGAGGACGAAATCGTGGAACAGCAGGTTGTTACCGGCATCGCCTATGCCAAGGACGAGGCCCAGATATCGCTTCGCCGCGTCGCCGACCGACCGGGCGTCGCGGCCGGCATCTTCGGACCGCTGGCGGAAGCCAACATCAATGTCGACATGATCGTCCAGAACATCTCCGAGGACGGATCGCGCACCGACATGACCTTCACGGTGCCGTCGAGCGATCTCGACAAGGCGCTTGCCGTGCTCGACCGGTCGCGCGAGACCATCGGCTTCGAGCTGGTGCAGCACGATACCGGCATGGCCAAGGTCTCGGTGATCGGCATCGGCATGCGCAGCCATGCGGGCGTGGCCGCCACCGCCTTCAAGGCGCTGTCGGAAAAGGGCATCAACATTCGCGCCATCACGACGTCGGAGATCAAGATCTCGATCCTGATCGACGGCGCCTACACCGAGCTTGCAGTGCGGACTTTGCATTCCGTCTACGGTCTGGATAAGCAATAGTCCTACCAAACGTTGCTCGGCCTGCCGCATCCGCGATTCGCGCGGAGGCGGCGGAAGGCCGTGGGAGAAACGCCCGATGCGTGAAATCGCCGGCAGCCCGCGGGTATTGCTGAGACGGCTGCGCGAGATGATGGCCGAGGCGGCGGAGCCGCAGGCCCGGCTCGACCGCATCGTGCGCGAGATCGCCTCCAACATGGTGGCGGAGGTGTGCTCCCTCTACGTGCTGCGGGCGGACTCGGTGCTGGAGCTCTACGCCACCGAAGGCCTGAACCCGAGCTCGGTGCACCTGGCGCAGCTGCGGCTCGGGCAGGGCCTCGTCGGCACCATCGCAGCCAGCGCGCGGGCGCTCAACCTGCAGGACGCGCAGAACCATCCGGCCTTCACCTACCTGCCGGAGACCGGCGAGGAGATCTACCACTCGTTCCTCGGCGTGCCGGTGCTGCGCGCCGGGCGGACGCTCGGCGTCCTCGTCGTCCAGAACAAGACCAAGCGCCACTATGGCGACGACGAGGTGGAGGCGCTGGAAACCACCGCCATGGTCATCGCCGAGATGATCGCGACGGGGGACCTGCGGCGCCTCACCCGGCCGGGCATGGAGCTCGACCTGTCGCGCCCGGTGACGATCGACGGCCTGTCCTTCAACGAGGGCGTGGGGCTCGGCCACGTGGTGCTGCACGAGCCGCGCATCGTGGTGACCAACCTGTTCAACGAGGACGTCGACACCGAACTGCGCCGGCTGGACACGGCACTCGGCTCGCTCAGGGTCTCGATCGACGACATGCTGTCGCGGCGCGACGTGGCAAGCGAAGGCGAGCACCGCGCCGTGCTCGAGGCCTACCGGATGTTCGCGCACGACCGCGGCTGGGTGCGCCGGCTGGAGGAGGCGGTGCGCAACGGCCTGACGGCGGAAGCGGCGGTGGAAAAGGTGCAGAGCGACATGCGCGCGCGCATGATGCACATGACCGATCCCTATATGCGCGACCGGATGAACGATTTCGACGACCTCGGTAACCGGCTGCTCAGGCAGCTGATGGGGCACGGTCCGGAGAACCTCGCCGCAACGCTTCCGCGCGACGCGATCGTGGTGTCGCGCTCGATGGGTGCAGCCGACCTGCTCGACTATCCGCGCGACAAGCTGCGCGGGCTGGTGCTGGAGGACGCGGCCGCCACCAGCCACGTCGTGATCGTCGCCCGGGCCATCGGCATTCCCGTGACAGGCCAGGCCAAGGGCGCGGTGTCGATGGCCGAGAACGGCGACCCGATCATCGTGGACGGCGACGAGGGGCGGGTGCACCTTCGTCCGCAGCCCGACGTCGAGGCCGCCTTCGCCGAGAAGGCGCGTTTCCGCGCCCGCCGCCAGGAACTCTACCGCGAGCTGCGCAGCCGCCCCTCCGTCTCCCGCGACGGCGTGAAGGTGGAACTGATGATGAATGCCGGGCTGGCGGTCGACCTGCCGCAACTGGGCGATGCCGGTGCGGCCGGAATCGGCCTGTTCCGCACCGAACTGCAGTTCATGGTGGCGGCCACCTTCCCGCGAGCCCAGGCGCAGGAGACGCTCTACCGCCAGGTGCTGGAGGCGGCGGGCGACAAGCCGGTCACTTTCCGCACCATCGACATCGGCGGCGACAAGGTGCTGCCCTATTTCCGCGGGTCGGAGAAGGAGGAGAACCCGGCGCTCGGCTGGCGCGCGATCCGTCTCACGCTCGACCGCCCGGCGCTGCTGCGCACGCAGTTCCGCGCGCTGCTGAAGGCCGCCGGCGGCCGCGAGCTGCGCGTGATGCTGCCGATGGTGACCGAGGTCTCGGAAATCCGCCGGGCGCGCGAGATCATCGACCGCGAGGTCAGGCACTTGGCACGCTTCGGCCACCTCTTGCCCACGAGCCTGGCCATCGGCGCGATGGTGGAGGTGCCGTCGCTGCTGTTCCAGCTCGACGAACTGATGCGCGAGGTCGACTTCGTCTCGATCGGCTCCAACGACCTGTTCCAGTTCATGACGGCGACGGACCGGGGCAACGGCACGGTGGCGTCGCGCTTCGACCCGCTGTCGGCGCCGTTCCTGCGGGCGCTGAAGTCGGTGCTCGACGCGGGAATACGGGCCGGCACGCCGGTGACTCTTTGCGGCGAGCTCGCCAGCCGGCCGATCTCGGCCATGGCGCTGATCGGCCTCGGCTTCCGCTCGATCTCCATGTCGGCCGCCGCCATCGGCCCGGTCAAGGCGATGCTCGTCGACCTGCCCGTCGAGGCACTGACCGCGCAGATGGGGCTGATCCTCGGCGACGGCGGCGCAACCCACGACGCCCGCGCGATGCTGCGCACGTTTGCGGCGGAGCACGAGATTCCGCTGTAGGGGGGCGGGGGGCGATGGACGATCTCTTTCCCCTCGAGTTCATCATCGCGGAAACGCCGCGCTCGATTCAAGCCAAGCCCAAATCGGTCCAGAGATGGAAGGCGCTCGTGTCGGCCGCTGCGCAAAGTCGAATCGCTGAGGCGGTCGAACTACCGTGGCTGGATGAGCGACCGCTGGCGATGTCGGTGTACTATTTTCCACCCGCGCCTATGGACGGTGACATCGACAACATCATCAAGCCGATCATGGATGCGCTGGTCCGTGTCGTCTATCTCGACGATCGCGCCGTCGAACGCGTGGTGGCGCAGAAGTTCGAGCCGGGACTCGACTGGTCCTTCCAGCAGCCTAGCCCGTCTTATTCATGAGTTCGCTTTCGCGGATGGTGCCGGTCGACGATACGCGGGCAGTCGAGGCGTCTCTTTCACCGCGGGTGGGTCTGGACTTGTAGAACGCGCTGGAGGTTGAC
>NZ_JAOAOQ010000090.1 GCF_030398385.1 Aquibium sp. ELW1220
GTGCCGAGCGAGGGTCTGACCGACGAGAACGATGTTCCCGAGGCGCCTGCCAGGGCGGTGACGCGCCGTGGCGATCTGTGGATCCTCGGCAATCATCGCCTGCTTTGCGGCGACTCCACCACACCCGACGACGTCACCCGTCTGATGAACGGCGAACGCGCGGCGCTATTTGCGACCGATCCACCGTATCTCGTCGACTACGACGGCACCAACCATCCGACGAAAAAGAACGCCACGGCGCGGGCCCGGAAGATTGCGAACAAGAACTGGTCCGAGGACTACATCGAGCAGAAGCACTGGGACGACTCCTCTCAGGGGCCGCAGTTCTACGAGGCCTTCATGCAGGTTGCCATCGACTGCGCCATCAAGCCAGACGCGGCCTGGTATTGCTGGCATGCCTCGCGCCGGCAGGCGATGCTGGAGGCGTGCTGGACGAAGTTCGACGTGCTGCATCACCAGCAGATCATCTGGGCCAAGAGCCGGCCGGTGCTGACGCGCTCGATCATGTTGTGGGCGCATGAACCGTGCCTGTTTGGCTGGCGCTCTGGCAACAAGCCGCGTGTCAACCGCGAGGGTTTCGAGAACTGGCCGACCACGGTCTGGAGCATTCCCTCGAGCGAGATCGAGACCCGCGAGCACCCGACGTCGAAACCGGTCAAGGTGTTTACGCTGCCGATGGAGCTGCACACGGTGCCCGGCGAGATCTGCTACGAGCCGTTTTCCGGCTCCGGGTCACAGCACATCGCCGGCGAGAAGACCGGCCGCCGGGTCTATGGCCTGGAACTGTCCGAGACCTTCTGCGACGTGTTCATCAATCGCTGGCAGGCGTTCTCGGGAAAGGCGGCCATTCTCGATGGTGACGGCCGGACTTTTGACGAGGTTTCGCGCGAGCGGGTTGAGTCTTCGCCTGCCGTTGGGGATAACGGAAACGAGGCGTTAACCAGTTCGCTGCAATCGTAGAGACCTCGGCGAAACAGTGTCGCGTACGCCGATCCTTATTCAACCAGGCTGACTTCACAGCGGACTATCAGACCCATCATCTGGCCTTCGCTCGGCCGTCAGGGCCTCGAGCAGCACCGGCGTCGATTGCCTGCGCGCCGTCCCTGGGCCATGGTCGATCCATGGCAGGACCGGAAGACCACATTCAGGGCGAGCCGAATGCGCCGGGCGACGCGGCCGACGCGCCGCTGCCGGGACGCCGGCCGCCGCTGCTACCGAAGAACCTCGAAGCGACCCTGCGCCACCTGGACGCGGATGAACTCGTCCGGTTGCTGACGGCGACCATAGCGGAACACGAACGGCGCGGCCTCTCACGGTTCGCTACCGAACAACCGGAACCAGGCCGAGAGGACGTTCGGAAAGAAGAGCCCGCGACGGCACCGCCAGGCATCGAAGGTCTGACGCAGGCGCAGGTCAATCTGGTGCGGACTGCCCTCAAGGCAGGCGTCAAGCCTTCGGCAATTGCCCGTCAGTTCGGCATCAGCCCGAAATCGATCCAGAAGGCTCTGGCGAAGAAGGGACTTGATCCCGACTTCACGCTGATTCTTGTGCATCTGCTCGAATCGCTTGAAACCGAAACCCGCGTCTCCCAGATGTCCGACACATTGGGGAGCAGTGTCGGGCATGGCGGAATTGAACGACATCATCGGGCAATTGGAAACAGCCACCGATCCCGCGGACGTACTTCGGCGCATGGTTCTGGAGGATGGCGGCAATTGGCCGGCTGCGCTTGAACCTGACGAGCGCCATCTCGTCGAAATCCAGTTTCGCGGCGTGACGGGCTTCGGCTTCAGTGAAGCCGCCGCGACGCGAAACTGGCTTGAGAATGCGCGCCGGGACGTGGAAGGCGATGGCCGCTTCGGACTCCTCCGGCGCGCCGCCGATCACGCGTCAACGGGCGAAGGTGCCTCTTCGATCTTGTAGACCCGCCCTCGGGTGTCATCCTTGGCGGACGAGATGGTGAGGCCGAGCTTCTTCCTGAGCGTTCCCGACATCAGGCCGCGGATCGAATGTCCCAACCATCCCGACCGCTCGGCGATCTCGGCGATGCTCGCACCCTCGGGTCGCGAGAGCAGACCGATCATGATGTCCTGCTTGGTTGGTGTTGCCCGCCGCCCTTGCGCAGCTGCGCTCGTTGTCGGTTCAATGTCCTCGGCATCCGGCCCGTCGGCAATGCCGAGGACCTGAAACGCGTGGTCTGTGGCCCGCAGGGTGACGGGACCGAGTTCGTCGTCATGGCGCCAGACCGTGTTGTAATCGGTGGCGGCGACCTCCTCGATCAGGGCGCGTCGAAGCAGGCTCTTGCAGACATTGCCAACCGCGCCGCCCTTGATGCTGGCGGTCACCGGGAACACCAGACGGTCGTCACGGGCGCAGGCGGCGGCGAGGATGATGGCCTGGGTGTCGGAAAGGGGCATGGTGGTCATGGCGGATCTCCTGATGTTGCCATGTCACACAGGCTCTGAACGGCGCCAAAGCCAAGTCGGATTGCGCGCAAATCCGCGCAAATGTCGCCCGGTTCCAGCACCGAGGGCATCATGACCGAGCCATCCGGTCTGATCCCGGTCGGGCAGGCGGCCCGGTTGCTGATGATTTCGGAAGGCGGCCGAACGCTTCGGGGTGAGCGCGGCGAGCGTGAGCCGATGGCAGCGACTGGAGCGTGAGCGGGGCGACGTGCGGCCAAGGGCGCTCGGCGGCGAACGGAGGTCTGGCCGCATCGACGCCCACAAGGCCGCCATCCTGGACGCCCTCGGGCCGGATGCCGACCGCACGATCGAGGAGGTCCGGCACGTTCTGAAGGAGCAGGGTCTGGCCTTCAGCTTCGGCGCGCTGCAGCGTTTCTTCAAGCGGCACGCCATCACGCGTAAAAAAAGACCGCGCACGCCGCCGAACAGGATCGGCCCGACGTCCTGAAGAAGCGCGAGGCCTGGTTCGAGGGCCAGGTCGATCTCGATCCGGAGCGCTTGGTCTTCATCGACGAAACCTGGGCCTCGACGAACATGGCCCGACGCCATGGCCGCTGCCGGCGAGGCGAGCGGCTCAGGGTCGGCGTCCCGCACGTACATGTGTGGACGCCCCGACTGATGCAAGAAAAATCTTCGGTGCAGGCTGCTGCGCGTCATCGGGTGCTGCCATGTGTTCGGCCTCTCATTGCGGCATTCATGACCGCGGGCCCGTATGGGAGTTCGAGGATCAGGTCCACATCACTGGAACGCGCTCGAAGTGTCAATCGGCACTGAATAGGGACCCTGGATCGGCGTTCAAAAGGGGCTCTGACGCAATCTCGATGATCAAGCGGCACCTATCAGCCGGGCTTGCAGGAGGTCGAGCTTCCCGCGACCGTACATCTGGCGCTTCACCAGCTTGAGCCTTGTGATCTGCCCCTCCGTCTGGCCGTTCGACCACGGCTCCGTGATGGTGGCATAGACGGCTACGCGGTCGCGCAGGATGCCGCTGGCGAACGACGCGACCAGGCTCTTGCTGGCCTCCGTGATCCAAGCGTCCAGGTCGCTCGCGGACGTCGTCCGGATCATCGCCTGGAACCTGTCGATCAGAGTTCGGGCCTCGACCAGCATAGGCACGCCCGCTTCAATGGCGGCTATGGTCACCGTGTCGGATTTGCTGAGGTGATCGCGGGCCGTCGTCATCAAATGCGCGATGGTCCGGGCCGACGGCACCTTTCGAAGTTGCTGGTCGGACGCACGCTCGGCGCGGCGGCGGCGGGTCGGCACGGGTGCGGGCGGCACGCTTGCGCGGGCTTTCGGTCAGGATGGCATGGACCCTGTCCCATGTCTGCCGATCGATGATGGCGTCATGCTCGCTGGCATAGCTCTCGCCCTTGTGCACCGCCTCGCCGATGTAGACCCGGTTGTGGAGCATCCGGTACAGGTACTTCTTGTCGATCAGGCCACCGCGCTGGGTGCGGATGCCGCGCAAGGCAACTTCCCGCGCCAGTTCGGTCGCCGAGCCGATTTCCAGGAAGCGGGCGAAGATCCAGCGGACATGTGCCGCCTGCTTCTCGACGATGATGAGCTTCCGATCCGACACCGCGTAGCCGAACGGCGCCCATCCGCCCATCCACATCCCCTTCATGCGCGAGGCCTTGACCTTGTCGCGGATGCGCTCGCCGATCACCTCGCGCTCGAACTGTGCGAAGGAGAGCAGGATGTTCAGCGTCAACCGACCCATGGATGTCGTCGTGTTGAAGGACTGGGTGACCGAGACGAACGTCACGGCGTTGCGGTCGAACACCTCGACCAGCCTGGAGAAGTCCATCAGCGAACGCGACAGGCGGTCGATCTTGTAGACGACCACGACGTCGACCAATCCGTCCTCGATGTCGGCCAGAAGCTGCCTCAGCGCCGGACGTTCCAGCGTGCCGCCGGAGATGCCGCCATCGTCATAGAGATCGCGCACCAGCACCCAGCCTTCGGAACGCTGGCTGGCGATGTAGGCCTCGCAGGCCTCGCGCTGGGCATGAAGCGAATTGAACTCCTGCTCCAGCCCTTCCTCGGAGGATTTGCGGGTGTAGACGGCGCAGCGGAGCTTTCGGGTGACGGGCGCCTTCATGCGGCCCTCCGGTGGTTTTTCATGCCGAAGAAGGTCCAGCTATTCCAGCGCGTGCCCGTGATGGCGCGGGCAATGGCTGACAGCGACTTGTAGGGTCGGCCCTGCCATTCGTAGCCGTCGGCGGTGACCGTGACGATCTGCTCCACACCCTGCCACTCGCGAATGAGCCGTGTGCCTGTGATGGGACGATCGCGATCGGCACGGATGCTGCGCTTCGCCCGATCGCCTCCATCCAGGTCATCGCCCAGCCGCTCCAGTCGCCGGATCGTCTCGGGCTTCAGCCCGCCATAGGCCAGTTCCTGGATGCGAGAGGCGAGACGCGATTCCAAAAAGCGGCGGTTGAACGGCGGCGGCTCGGTCTCGAACAGGTCGCGCCATTGCCGCTTCAGGTCCGGCGTCGTGGCGGCCTTCAGCGCGGCCAGGCGGGCGGGGATGGGGTCGTGCGTCGTCATGCGGGTCTCCGGTGCATTGGAGTTGCATGACGGCATTGGTCGGGCGGGAAGTGTAGGCAACTTTCTCCCGCACCGGAAGAAAGTTCTACCCCGACTCCCCGAACCCCCGAAGAAATGGCGTTGACGATCGTCCCGCGAGCGATTCTGCTGGGTGCATGATTCGCGGTGGTTTTCTGTCGAAGGACGGGCGTGCCCATCTCGAGGCGC
>NZ_JAOAOQ010000091.1 GCF_030398385.1 Aquibium sp. ELW1220
CGGAGAACCTCGCAATCCTACGCCGACTGACCCTCAACCTCCTGCGAACCGCCAGACCCGAACTCGCCATCAGCCGAAAACGAAAGCGAGCAGGGTGGTCCGACGCCTTCGCCAGATCAATAATCGGCCAAATGCGATAGCCCTACCGTTACCCCCGCCGGTACTTGTCCAGCCCCTCACCCTTCAGCGCCTCGACAAGATCGCGTTTCCTGATCTTGGCCGCCTCGACGGGCATGACGTCGATGATCTCGACCCGCCGCGGTGCCTTGTAGGCGGCGAGCTCCGAGCGGCACCACGCGCGCAACTCGTCCGCGGTCGCCGAAGCATTGGGATGCAGGACGACGACGGCGACCGGGATCTCCCCCTTCTCCGGGTCGGGCGCGCCGACCACGGCGCACATTCCGACCGCGGGGTGGCGGTAGAGCACGCTCTCCACCTCCAGCGGATAGATGTTGTGGCCGCCGGCGATGATGACGTCCTTCTTGCGGTCGACGATGAACAGGAAGCCGTCCTCGTCGAGGAGTCCGAGATCGCCCGACTTCCAGCCGAGTGGGACGAAGGCAGCGGCCGTGGCCTCGGCATCGCCCCAGTAGCCCTGCGCCACGCAGTCGCCGCCGATGATTACTTCGCCGACCTCGCCGCGCGGCAGTTCGCCGCCGTCGTCGCCGACGATCGCGATGCGCGAGGAGCCCACCGGCAGGCCGGCAGAACCCGACTTGCGGATGCCGGCCGTCGGCTCCATGACATTCTGGCCGCAGGTTTCGGTCGCGCCATAGACTTGCGCGACCTTCACGCCCGACAGTTCCTCGAAACGCCTGATCACTGGCTGGGGCACCGGCGAACCGCCGGTGATGCAGAGCCTGAGCGACGACAGGTCGTGGCGAGCGGCGTCGTGGTCGTTGACCATGTAGACATACATGGTCGGCGTGCCTCCGAAATATGTTGCCTTGTAGCGTTTGATGTCGGCCATCACGCGTTCCGTGTCCCAGCGCTCGTGCAGCACGATGGTCCCACCGATGTAGAGACAGAGATTGAGCGTCACCGTCAGCCCGAAATTGGTGAACAGCGGCACGGCGCAGAGATAGACCTCCTGCCCGAAGCGCGCGCGGTGCGAGACCATCATGTCGCGCAGCGTGGAAGTCACGCTGAAGTGGGTCTGCGCGGTGCCCTTCGGCGTGCCGGTAGTGCCGGACGTGAAGAACAGCGAGGCGACATCGTGGAAGTCACAGGCGATATCGTGGAAATCAGCGGATGCATCCGCCATCGCGTCATCCAGCGAGCCGCCGCTTCCCGTCCCACCGGCGACGAGACAAGTTTCAAGCGCCGGGAACTCGCCCCTGATCTCGGAGAAGTAGGGCCAGGTCGCGGCATCCGCGATCATCGCCTTCAACTGGGTCCGCTCGACGATCTTGCGCAGTTCCGCGTGGCGAAACATGGCCGAAAGCGGCGCGGGGATCGCGCCCAGCCGCTGGCAGGCCCAAAAGGCGGTCGCCATCAGCGGCGTCGAAGGCAGGTAGAGCCCGACGCGATCGCCTTTCGCAACGCCCCTCGCCGCAAGCGCGTTCGCCAGCCGCGCCGTGCGTGCCGCGAATTCGCGGTAGGTGACGGTTTCGGTCTCGGTGACGATGAAGGCGCGATCGGGCACGAGCCGAACGTTGCGAGCGAGAATCTGGCTGAGAATTTCCATCTGGCGCTCAGGAAATGAGGATGCCGCTGTCGACCGGCAGTTTTTGCCCTGTCGTCCGTTTCGATTCATCTGAGGCGAGGAACAGCACGGCGTTGGCCACGTCGATCGGTTCGGCCATGCCGAGGAGATAGGCGTCGAACTGCTTTTTCAGGTGCGGCTCGCGTCGGAAGAACTCGAGGACGCGTTCGGTGGAGACGGCCCCCGGAATGACCACGTTGACGCGGATGTTGTCCCTGGCGAACTCGACCGCCATCGAGCGCGTCAGGGCGATCACGCCGCCCTTGGCTGCGGTATAGGCATCGCGGTTGGGCACGCCCATCTCGCCCATGATCGAGGCGATATTGACGATCGAGCCGCCGCCCGCCTTCTGCATCAGCGGGATCGCGGCGCGGCTGCAAAGCCACGTCCCGTAGAGGTCGAGCTTGATGGTGCGCCAGAACTCGTCGAGTGGAGCAACCGTCAGCGGTCCGTCGCGCGGGCTCGATCCGCCCGCATTGTTGAACAGGATGTCGAGCTTTCCATATCGCGCGATCGCTTCCGCGAAGGCGCGTTCGACGCTGTCCGGTTCCGTGACGTCGCATTCGGCGAACATCGCGGAGTCGCCGGCCGCCTCGATGTCGGCGACGATGGCTTCGCTTTCGGCGCGACGTCGCGCCGCAAGCACGACCCTCGCGCCTTCCCCGGCCATCCTGCGCGCCGCCGCCTCGCCGATGCCCTGGCTCGCACCGGTGACGAACGCGACCTTGCCCTCCAGGCGTCCCATGCACGTCCTCCCGCCGCCTCAACACCGCAGCGCATTTCAACTCTATCAATCGGCCCGGACAGATGAAGCCCGAAATCTGCGGCGTGCGTCGTCCGGATGGATTAGGCCGCTTGGGTGGCCCGATGATCAACGACGTCCTCCGGATGCGGTCCGACGGACGGCGAGACCCGAACTCGGCCATCGATGCCTTCACCGCATCGATGGCCGCAGTGTTGTTGCGGTGAATTACATAGGGGTTCAGCCGCTCGACAGGCATGTCAGTGACGATCATGAGTCTCTGCGAGGAAGTCGAACCAAAGCAATGTCGGACCGGTCAGGCCGGCGCGAAATCAAAACTGATGGGTTGCGGAACGCGGCTGGCGCATCCGGGCGATACGGCTTTGGCTCGTCCTCGAACACTCTGCGACCCTGGCATCCACAGCTCGATCACAGGCAGCGCAGGCCGATCAACGATGCGCGGCCCTGACCTCGAGAGAGCCTTTCCTGCCTGGAAGACCGTGAGGAAATACCGAAGAACGGTTTGACGCCCTGCCTTTCCGTGCGCTGCAGGGTCTTCCCGAGGAGCGCACGGCGCGGTTGGATACTAAGCCGCCCTGCGCGCCGATCCTGCGCTCGCCGCGGGTGCTCCGTCGCGGATCTGCCTGCGACGGTTCAGCTTGAACCGGCCGACGAGCTCCGACAGGACCCTGGCGTTCTCGGCGAGCATCGCGGAGACGGAGGTCGTTTCCTCGACCATTCCCGCGTTCTGCTGGGTCATCCGGTCCAGCTCGTTCACGGAGAGGTTGATCTGCTCCAGACCGGTGGTCTGCTCGCCCGCCGCGCGGTCGATCTCGTTCACGTTGGCGTCGATGGTGGTGACGTAGCCGGTGATCTGCGTCAGCGCTTCGCCCGTCGCGCCCACGAACTGCACACCCGCGTCGACCTCCGTCGTCGACTTGCGGATGATCTCGCCGATCTCTTTTGCGGCAAGCGCGGAGCGCTGCGCGAGTTCGCGCACCTCCTGGGCGACCACGGCGAAGCCCCTGCCCGCTTCGCCGGCGCGTGCAGCCTCCACGCCGGCGTTGAGCGCCAGCAGGTTGGTCTGGAACGCGATCTCGTCGATGACGGAGACGACCGTCGCGATCTTCTGCGATCCGGCCTCGATGCGGTGCATCGCTTCCACCGCATTGTGCACCACCTTCTGCGAGGCGAGCGCAGCGTCGCGGGCGTCGCTTGCCTGGGCGCGCGTCTGCCGGATCTTCTCGGAGGACGAACGGACGGTGGCCGTGATCTGCTCCAGCGCCGCGGATGCCTGTTCGAGGGCGGCCGCCTGCTGCTGGGTGCGCTGCGCGAGGCCCTCCGCCGACGCGTGCATCTCCGCCCCGCCTGCATGCAGCGCCCGGGTCTTTTCCATCACCTGTTCGAGAACCGACTGGAACAGGCCGATCGAATTGTTGAAGTCGCGCCGCAGCGGCTCGAACTGCTCGGCGAAGGGCGCATCGATCGTCAGCCGGATGTTGCAGTCGGCCAGCCGCCCGAGACCCGCGCCGAGGTCCTCGACGACACGTGCGAGACTGGCCGCTTCCATCTCCCGCTCGGCAAGCCTCGAAGCGCGCTCCTGTTCCGTCCACTGCTGAGCGAGGCGGCTGTCTTCCGCCAGCCGGATGTTGTCGAGCCCGGCCTGCCTGAAGACGGCGAGACTGCCGGCCATGTCGCCGATCTCGTCCTTACGCCCTGCATAGGGCGCTTCGGTGGAGTAGTCGCCCTCGGCGAGCCTGAGCATGTAGCCCGACATCCGGTCGAGCGGCACGAGCGCCCTGATCCAGACCAGCCCGGCGCCGACCACGCAGCTGAGCAGGGTGAAGAGCCCGGCCAGCAGGGAAACGCGTCCGAGTGAGCGTTCGCTCGCGGACGCCTCGGCTTCCTTGTCGGCGAGGAAGGTCGTCGACATCTCGACGAGCTTCACGACGGCCTCGCGGTGGGAAGTGAACTGGTCGCGCAGCGTGTCCATGACCGGCGCGACGTTTCCACCGCCTTGTACCGCCGCCCGGAACGGCCCTTCGATCGTCGCCCACAGCGCGTCCGAGCGAGGCAGCACCTGGCCTTCC
>NZ_JAOAOQ010000092.1 GCF_030398385.1 Aquibium sp. ELW1220
AGCACCGCAATCATGCTCCTCAGCTTCCGCCCGTTCCGTACCGCACCACCCACGTCGTCCGTCCTCCTTCAGCTGCGACCATTGTGCGGCAGCGTGGGAGGGGTGTGGACAGAGCGGGGTGGAATTCGTGCAAAGGGTTGATTTCCTTGGTGGTGGCAGACGCGGATCGGGTGCCGGAAATGCGGGGACAGTTTACTTAATTCGGATCGGGAACGACTGCGGAAGGCGTCGGAACCTGCCGAATTAAGTAAACTGTCCCCGTGTTTCCCTGCCCGACGGTGCAGAGCTGCGATGCTCGCGGCTCGGTCCGGCGGGGTCCCCCCCTCCGCCTCGCTTCGCTCGGCACCTCCCCCCCACTCCGTGGGGTTGGAGGATGGGCGGCAGCGTTGCCGGCGCTTATCCTCAACCCCACGAAGTGGGGGGGAGGTGGCGTCGCGAAGCGACGACGGAGGGGGGGGGTGTGGAGACGTAGGGGGGAGTGGCGTCTGTGGCGACGACGGCGGAGGGGGGAGGGTCGTGGGGCATTGCGGGGCGACCGATGGCGACACCCATCCCGATCCGCCTGGCGTCGATGCGCGGGAGCGTTGCCGTCTGCCAGGCCTGTCGTACCGGGCCTGCGACGCCCGAGGTTTGGTCGCGCGGACTCCCCCCCTCCGCCCACTGCGTGGGGTTGGAGGATGGGCGGCAGCGTTGCCGGGCGCTTGTCCTTCAAACCACGCAGCGGGAGGAGGTGGCGTCGCGCAGCGACCCAGCTCACTGCCCCTCCCCACTCCCCACTCCCCACTCCCCACTCCCCATTCGCCACTCGCCATTCGCCTTTCGCCATTCGCCCCTCGCCCTTCCGTCCCGCCAAGCCCTGCCCCCCCTGTCACGGCCCTGTCATCCGCCTCGACTACCCGGACCGGAACGCCAACCGCGACGGATTCGCCATCATGACCGACCTGTCCGCCGACATCGCGCTCGATCCCCGCCGTCACATCCGCAAGGCCGTCTACCAGAACGGTCCGTTCTCGGCCGCCGGGCTGTCGGAGCGGCTGTTCGCGCTGGTGTTTTCCGGGCTCGTCTATCCGCAGATCTGGGAGGACCCCGAGATCGACATGGAAGCGATGGCGCTCGGCGCCGGGCACCGGGTCGTCACGATCGCGTCGGGCGGCTGCAACGTGCTCTCCTACCTGACCCGCGAACCGGCCCGCATCGACGCGGTCGACCTCAACCGGGCGCATGTCGCGCTGAACCGGCTGAAGCTCGAGGCGGCGCGGCGGCTGCCCGCGCAGGAGGACTATTTCCGCTTCTTCGGCGCCGCCCGCGTCGGCCACAACGCGCAGGCCTACGACCGTTTCATCGCGCCGCATCTCGACCGCGAGGCGCGCCGCTACTGGGAGGCGCGCGATCTTTTCGGCCGCCGCCGCATCGCCGTCTTCGACCGCGACTTCTACCGCACCGGCCTGCTCGGCCTCTGCATCTCGATGGCGCACGGCGTGGCGCGGCTGCACGGGGTCGACCCGCGGGAGATGATGGAGGCGAAGGACCTGCGCGCCCAGCGCATCTTCTTTTCCGAACAGCTGGCGCCGCTGTTTCGCCGCCGCCTCATCCGCTGGGCGGCCTCCAACAAGGCCTCGCTGTTCGGCCTCGGCATCCCGCCCGCGCAGTACGACGCGCTGGCCGGTGACGAGACCATGGCCGACGTGCTGGTGGAACGCGTCCGCAAGCTCGCCTGCGACTTCCCGCTGAAGTCGAACTACTTCGCCTGGCAGGCCTTCGGCCGCCGCTATCCGCAGCCCGGCGAGGCGGCGCTGCCGCCCTATCTCGAGGCCGGCCATTTCGACGCGGTGCGCGCCGGCTCGGCGCGCGTGACGGTGCACCAGGCGAACTTCACCGAGCTCCTGTCGCGCAAGCCGGCCGGCTCGGTCGACCGCTACGTGCTGCTAGACGCGCAGGACTGGATGAGCGACGCGCAGCTGAACGCGCTGTGGACCGAGATCACCCGCACCGCCGCCCCCGGCGCGCGCGTCATCTTCCGCACCGCCGCCCTGCCGACGCTGCTGCCCGGCCGCGTCTCCGACGGCACGCTGGCGCAGTGGAGCTACGAGGCCGACGCCTCGGCCGAGTTCACCGCCCGCGACCGCTCGGCGATCTATGGCGGCTTCCACCTCTACGTGAAGCGGGGCTGACGATGGACCGCGCGGCGCCCGACCATGCCCAGCTGATGGACGGCGTCTACCGCGTCCAGCGCCATTTCTACGACGCGACGCGCAAGTACTACCTGCTCGGCCGCGACCGGATGATCGACGGCCTCGACGTGAAGAACCGCGGCACCGTGCTCGAACTCGGCTGCGGCACCGGCCGCAATCTCGTGCTCGCGGCGCGGCGCTATCCGGGAGCGCAGTTCTTCGGCCTCGACATCTCGTCGGAAATGCTGGCCACCGCCGAAGCCGCCATCGACCGCGCGGGCCTGTCCGGTCGCGTGGCGCTCGCCCGCGGCGACGCCACCCGTTTCGAGCCGCGCGCGCTGTTCGATACCGGCCGCTTCGACCGCGTCTTCGTCTCCTACGCTTTGTCGATGATCCCCGGCTGGGAGCGGACGGTGGCGCTCGGCCTCGACGCGCTGGCGCCCGGGGGTGAACTGCACGTCGTCGACTTCGGCGGCCAGGAGCGGCTGCCCGGCTGGTTCCGGGCGGCCCTGCGCGCCTGGCTGGCGAAGTTCCACGTCAGCCCCCGCAACGGCCTGCGCGCGGTGCTTGAGAAGGAATGCGAGCGGACCGGCGCAAGCCTCTCGATGGATTCGCTTTATCGCGGCTACGCGGTGCACGCGGTGCTGCGCGCCCGCTGAGCGCGCGGCGCTCGATTACGGGCAAGCGAGCGACACCCGCGCCCCTCGCCTCCCTCGTCGCCGGCAGATCCTCGGGCTTGTCCCCATACGCGCTAACATAGCTGCCGATGTGCAATCGCGTGCCGTCGTCGCGGCGGCTCGCGTAGTCGATGGAGCAGACGTTCGATCGGGATCTGTCTGGTGGGTCCCTGCAAGACTGCCAGGGAGATGTTGGCGAGCGCCATGGCTGCGAGACGCCAGATCGGGAGGGCGGCCGGGTTCAGGCGGCCAGGGGGAGAGAGTCCGGCGCCTCGGGTTCGAGGGCCGGCAGGTCGTCTTCGGTCAGCAGGGCGGCCAGAAGGGCGGTGTTGATCCACAGGCGCGCCAGGTCGGGATCTTTTGCGCGGAGGTCTTCCAGGCCCACCAGCGACTTCATCCGTTTGAACGCCAGCTCGACCTGCCATCGCAGCCGATAGGTCGAGGCGAGCCGTTCGGGCGGCCAGCCGTCCGACGGGAGCGACGTCAGCAGCACCAGACAGCCGGCCATCTCGATGCCGGCCTCGCTGGGCTCGTACCCCGCCTTGGCGGCCAGACGGCGCGCCGCGCGCCTGGCCTTCGCCGCCGCCTCGGGCGGCAGGGGCAGGATCACCACCCGGGCGGCCACCTCGACCTTCGACTTGCGGTCCTGGATCCTCACCGGCCGATCGAGCACGCCCTTCTCGCCCGCCTCGCGGCACAGCGCCAGACGATCCAGCAGCCGACCCTGGTCATCCAGCAGGCGCGGATGGGTCGAAGGGGCGCGAACCAGGAACTCGCCGCCAGCCTCGACCACCCGAGCCAGATCGTCCGCCCTGGCGTGGGCGCGATCGGCGATCCGCAATTCGCCGGCCTGGACGACGCCGCGCGACAACCGCTCGGCATCATGCCGATCGGTCACGTCCACCGAACACAGCCTGAGCCTCGAGAGGTCGAA
>NZ_JAOAOQ010000093.1 GCF_030398385.1 Aquibium sp. ELW1220
CGGAGTTCCGCGAGCGACAGGCCTTCAAGAGAATCAATCGGTGGTAGCGTCACGCAAAGGATGAATCACGACCGGGATCGGCTGAAAACCCCCTCCGCCCGGAAATCTGCCCCGGTTACCCGATGTACGAGAATGCGGTTTTTGATGGCCAGGCCGAGATCACGATGGACGATCTGGAGCCCTTTGTCGAACAGTGCCGTGATCTCAATTTGCAAATTCAGGAGCAATTGGGCTTTACCCTCAACGAGGATATCGCAGAAAAACCAACCAAACAGTTGGGTAAATTCCTCAAAATCATTGGGCTAAAGCTGAAAAACGTTGGCCAGCGTAATCAGGACGGGCGGAGGATATACCGCTACAAAATCGATCCGGAATCCCTCGCTCTCATGAACAAGATCAAGGAGGATCGTCGTCGCCCACCTGCCGATAAACCCGACAACGACAACAACGAGGATTTCGATCTTTCCTACGTTAGCAGTTTTGACGTCGATGACGTTATCGAGGGGATGGGCAGGTAGGTTTCCCGAACAACCGAAGATGGGAAGGGTATCGCGGATCATTCTCCCCTTATCCCGAATACTCTCCCCCCTTCGATGGGATTGGTCAACATCCCGGGCATAGGATAGGGGTAGAGAAGGTTTGGCTAGGTTTAAATGGGTATATGGATCGGCTTGGAAGAAGGAGGATAACTCCGTCGTTTTTATATAAACAGATATTCCTTCACCACACTTATCCTCCTTCTCCCAAACCTCTCTCTATTTTTTTCGAAATCGGGGGAGGGGAGGGATTGATCAACCCACAGCCTTCATCGATTACCACCACCTTCTACCCTCCTCGAAGAGGAGAATGTGGAGCATTTTCTCCCATCCATTTCCCAGCCAAAGCGGAACATGCCCAAAACGGCCTCGCTACCATCACAAAGATAAAACTACCCGCAGCAGGATTCGAACCCACACGCCAAAGGCAGGGAATTTTAAGCTCCCCGTGTCTACCAGTTCCACCATGCGGGTCCAAAATTGGTCAGCCGCTAGCGTTGGCTCGCTTCTCCTTGGCCAATTTCCGCCGGCAGTTGTACCAGTAAGTCAGCGCTCCCTTCTCCGTCAGGGTGGCTCCGGTCTGGAAGGCCTGGACGATCGTCTCCTGCGGCTGATCCTCCAGGAGCCGGTAGATCGCCATCGCTGCGTCAATCTTGGACGAGCCCTGGTCGATCATGGCCCTCCCTTCCGCAATGGCCTTTTCGATCGTCTGCTGGTCCGCCGTCGCCTCTTTCGGTTCCTGCATTTTCTTTGCCATGTCGGGTCTCCTTTTCTCGACTTGGCGGACCGTCCGGCTAAAATCCAGAATGGGCAACAATGGATGAGAGTTCGCCAAGGGCAGGCAGAGAAGCAGTTGTGGGTTTCCTGCGTAGGGTTCAGTTGCGGGTTGGCGCTGGTCACTCACTCCTGCTATGGCGTGTTGTATGGCGCCGATCGAGATCGAACTGGAGGCATGGGAGCTCAGGGCCAATCGCCAGGGTTTCAACGTGCTCAATCGCCTCAGTGCGTCGTTGGCTGATTGTGGTGCCGCCCAGATTGAGATTAATTGCAAGCGGGTGAGCTGGCTCGATAGCCATTTGTGCTCAGCGCTCGCTACAATTTGCGGACCAGCACGTGCCAGGGGCTGCCGAGTCGCGTTCTCAAACCTCCAACCCAACGTGCGCCTGGTGCTCAGTAAAATAGGATTACTAAGCAATAAGGCAGTAGATCTACATCGCACAACTATTCCGCTAACGGCTTTTAAGCTTCACGATGAGGTGGAGTTCGCGAAGTATAGTCGGAGACATTTGGCCAGACCTGAAATGCCAAAAATGACAGATGGTTTGCGCAACAAGGTTTTCGAGGGTATTGATGAGCTTTTTGCAAACAGCTCTTTACATTCGCATTCACCTTTCAAAGTCATAGCTTCCGGTCAATTCTACCCACAGAAGAGACGATTGGCGCTCGCCATCTCTGATGGCGGAATCGGTATAGGAGGGTCACTGGCGGCAGCAGGCCAGCACTTTCGGACCGATGCACTAGCAATCGACTATGCTATGCAGCCCGATACAACATCTCGGCGAGGCTACATTCCGGGCGGATTGGGATTGAATGTGTTACGCCAGTTCATTGGGGGGAACGGCGGTAAGCTGACAGTCGTGTCAGGTCGAGGATTTTGGCAGCAGGATGCGGATCGGGTCGTCAAGTCAGAGTTGCACGAGAAGTTTCCAGGCACTGCCGTAATTGTTGAGATCAATACCGGCGATCGCCGCTCCTATAGGATGCAGAGCTCGCCAAGTCCGAATGATGTTTGGTGAAGATATGAAGAAAATACGAGTTTCAATAGTGCAGATCGTCGGGGGCGGTATATGTGTCTCAGCTATAGATGGACAGAAAGTGTACGAGGTTATCTATTCGATCGTCAAAGGAGGGGATCGTGTAGAGCTCTCATTTTCTAGCGTGACACGAATGACGACTGCCTTTCTGAATGCGGCGGTTGGCCAATTGTATGGGGAATTCCCTGAAGAACTCGTGAAGAATCGCCTGGCTGCACCCGTCGATTTCGAGCCGTGGCATTTGCAGCGGCTGAAGTTGGTCACCGATCGAGCCAAGCTGTATTTCGCAGATCATGAGCGGGTAAAGGGTGTGTTCAATGGAATGACGGGGCAAGTTGACGATGACGATATTTGATGCTCGCAACGGAATCCCGTTTTCAGGGCGAAGCATTATGTTCGATACAAATGTTTGGTTAGCGATTGATGGCGGTATAATAGATGAACGAATGGCGCCATACAGCGATTTTTACTCGCAAGCTCGCAAGACTGACAACAAAGTAATAGTAAATGATGTAATATTAGGAGAATTTTTTAACAGAGCATGTCGAATGCAGTATGAACTGTGTTATCCTGAGGACCTCAGTAGGCGGAATTTTAAAATTGTCCGTTCGAAACCGGAGTTTGCTGAATTTATGGATAGCGTCCGAGATACGTGTTTAAATATGCTTGAAGATTGCGTTTATGAGCCGGCGTTCATTCAGCAAAGTGACTTGGCTTCACTTCTGAAGGAGGCTGGTACTGGTACCATCGACTTTTCAGACATTGCCGTAAGAGAGCATTGCAGGCGCAACAATTATGCAATTGTTTCGCACGATGCGGATTTCGCAAATTGCGGTCTGGACCTTATCACGGCAAATCCACGTGTGCTCAGACGATAGAGGGTCGCGTCACGCGAGATGCCGTAGTCTCCCGTAGCCACTTGCCAAAACGCCAACCGCGTTGCGTATCGAGGTACGCACGAAAGCTAGCCCGTCTTATTCATGACGGCGTTTTCTCAAGGCTGGCGGATGTAGCATAAGCGGTTGATTTGGCGTAGGATTCGGTTGCTTAGGCCAATCCTGCCGACAACATCGCGCGAGCCACAC
>NZ_JAOAOQ010000094.1 GCF_030398385.1 Aquibium sp. ELW1220
AAAACCCGCTTCGTTGGGGTCGACATCAATGATTTCAATGATTTAGACCCCCTGAAATCAAAACAAAACGGAAAAATCAAACCGGAAAAAACACGCGAAAACCGGGCAGCGGCGACAGCGCAGTATAAACAAGTATTATGGGGCTCCTATACCCCCCACCCCTAGTATTTTCTTCTCATATATTAATTCTTCCAAACTTACTTTATCCGACTTCGTCTTACGACGTCGGATGCAATAGTTAACACGTCTTTGTCTCTACTTAGCAGTCGCCTATCGCAACGAACCAATACGATGCCCGCCAATCATCAGTCCGATCAGACGCCGCGCCTCGGCATCGATCGCCGGCATCTGATCCTGCCAGATCGCGACGGCTGCGTCACGCAGCATCTCGCTCGGCACCGCAGGTCCCCACAGCCGTTCGATCGGCAGCCGTGCCTTGCCCACGCGCTTGAACGCCTCGTTGCCGAAGCCTCTGACCAGGAAGGCCGAGCGGTAGGTCTGGGCCTTGCCCCAGATCTTTGCCCGAACACCGTAGGAGAACTGACGCGGCTTGAACACCGACAGCGGCAAGTGACGGCCTGTTCCGGTGATCCTCGTTTCCAGTCGGTTCCGCCGGGCGCTGTCGAAGCGCATCGCCGCCGTGACGACCGGGCGTGGGATGGAGGTCTGCTTGACCAGGGCGCGTCGGTGGGCGGTGTAGGCCTTGCGGCCTTCCTTGTTCAGCGCCATCGAGAAGGCACGACGGGCTTCGCCCTCGCCAAGACGATGGCAGGCGGCCTCGAAGCGGATGCGGGTGGCGTCAGCGTCGATGACGACCAGGCGCATGACGAGCCCCGAAACAAAAAGCGCCCGGAGCGGTGGCTCCAGGCGCATTTGGTGATCGTCCAATATCGGAACGTCTAACTGCGTCGCCAATCGGCGTCAAGCATATTCGTACGTTGAATCAACACGGTAGCTTCGTCGCAGTGCTGCGTGCTCGCCAGTAGGCCAATGGCCTACCTCTGCCGGGGAAAGGTCGGTCTGCAGGGTGAATTAACTCGCAGAACAAGAATGCGGACAGGCGTAGCCTACATCAATCGGGAAAGACCCTTCCCGTTGGAGGCTACCATGGAACAGACCCGCTATTCGCGCCAAAAGCCGACTGCCATTCAGTTCCTGCCCGCGGATTTGTTGCTCTGCGCAATCACGGTCATCGCTCTGGCCGTCGTGCCCATCGCTTGATCGCACCGGCACTCCGTCTCCGCGACCAACCACGGCAACTCGGACGCCGAGTTGCTCACCTTTAGCGACATGCCAGCCCGACCAGAACACGACGCATCAGATTCTGAACACCCGCACCAGCGCATTGAGCCCGACCCGCAAGTTGGCGATGTCGGCATTCGACCAGGAGAGCGTGTCCTCGTCGGTACAGACCACGCGGTGAACCAGGTGGCTCGGCCCGCTACCCCGATCCGCGCGGTTGTGCCGATCGCATTCGGTGAGCGCTGCCGCGGCCTCGCGAAAGCGCCTGCGCAGCCGTTCGATCTGGTCGAGCGTCGGTTCGCTCGGGCTCAAGCCCATGATGCCCTCCTCGATCAGGCGGCCGGCGATCGAGCGTGGCGTTGGAGCAAGCAGTCCCATGACGGCATGGTGACGCTGGTAGAGCTCGCCGAAGACCCTGCCCGCCTCGTGCTGGTCATTGCTGATCAGCTTCGTGAAGGCCAGCCGGCCGAGTGCTGAACCAAGCCGCTGGTCCCTCGCTCGTTTGATCGACACGCCGTAGTGGCGGCGGCGGGCATCGAGCGCGACCGCCATCGCCTCGCGTTCGGTCTCGGCGCGCTCCAGCTTGCCGCAGGGATAGCGCTTGCCCGTCTTGCATTTGCGTCCTCGTGCCATCACCGGCCCTCCTTCGGTTCGGGGCGCTTGCCGTACAGCCTGTCGCCGAGTTGCTTGACCAGTTCCCGCTCCGGCCATGTGAGGCGCGGGTCGGCGGGGCTGACGACCAGCAGGCCCTGCTTGCGCCAGCCTTCGCTCTTGACCTGTTCGGGATCGCGGCGTTCGCCGCCATATCCTCTGGGGAGCCAATTCATCGCGTGACCTCCCGCAGGACGGCGGCATAGCCGGCCACGTCGAGGATCGAGTCCTGGTGCGCTGGATCGTGTGCCAGGCGGGCGAGCTTCAGGTCGATCAGGCAGAGCACGACCTGGGCTGCCGACACAGGCGTGCCGAGCGTGATCGACCAGCGCGCCGCGACGGACGCCATCGAGGTGGCCGGATCGCCATAGGTCCTGCGCCGCCCGGCGACGACCGACGCGGCATTGCGGAGCATCGTCTCCCCGTTCATCGCACGCCTCCCATGGTCTCGATGGCCCAGAGCAGGATTGCGATGGCGTCGGCCTCGTTGTCGTCGGCCGGACTGAACCCACGACCACGAACGGCGGCAATGACCGCCGCCTTGTCGGCGTTGCCCTTGCCGGTGATGAACCGCTTGATGGTGCCGACCGGCACGCCCTGATAGGGCACGCCGCGCAATTCGGCCCACGACGACATCACGGCCAGCAGCCCGCCATAGACGTGGGCCGCGTCGGTGCCGACATGGCGACGGACTTCTTCGAAGAAGATGGCGCCGATCGGACCGACGGCTTCTTCGGTTGCGGTCAGCCAGTTGGTCATGCGCAGGAAGCGCATGCCGCCGCCTTCGTAGCGACCGGGTCGGAACGACACCGTGCCACTGGTGATCAGGCCCGACGTGTTGCGGATGGCAAAGCCGGTGGTGGTTCCGAGATCGAGTGCGAGGGTGCTGCACAGGGGATGTATGGGTTCGGACATGCCGACCTCCTCTTCGTTCTGGCAGGCTCGGCGAGAGGGCTGGCCGGTGAAGGCTGCGGTCTCGCCAGGCCCCGAAGGGTGGTCTGGTCACGTCAGGCGCGGGGCGAGCGGGCCGCCCGTCACTTCCTTCAATTCCTTCAACGGGGCATCTTGAAAGAAGTCGGCCCCTAAGGTGTTGATCTCTATATATAATATAACTTCTTTCAATATTTCAATTATTTCATGAGGTACCTCCTCCTTGTTTTAACCGCACGCGCGAGGACACACACACAAAGGGATCCGGTTGAAAGATTGAAAGAAGTGAAGGAAGGTAACCGGGGCAGATTTCCGGGCGATCAGGCTTGAGCGGCTTGCCTGACGAGATCGGGGAGTCGCGGTATCGGCTGGTGGGCGGGTATGCCGAGGCGATCGCCGAGATATCGGAAGAACG
>NZ_JAOAOQ010000095.1 GCF_030398385.1 Aquibium sp. ELW1220
TGTCAACGGCGGAGCAATTCTAGGCCACTGCGGCGGAGTAAAAGCAGGCCACTTGCGAGAGGGTGCGCCGAAGCAGAGAAGGGGCCCGATCGGGTCCCTTCTCTGCTTCGGCGGCCGGTCGGTATCGAGGATCAGGCTTCTGTGATCTCGCCGGTGCCGGGATCGACGGCCTCGGCGGTGGCCTGGTTTTGCTCCGCCCCGGCGACGCGGACGCGATGGCGCCCGGAGGACTGCTTGAGACGATAGCTGTCGCCGTTCATGGTCAGGATGTGGACGTGGTGGGTCAGGCGATCCAGCAGCGCGCCGGTGAGCCGCTCGGAGCCCAGGACACTCGTCCAGTCCTCGAACGGGAGATTGGACGTCACGATCGTCGAGCCGCGCTCGTAGCGCTGGGAGAACACCTCGAAGAGGAGCTCGGCTCCGGTCGGCGATAGCGGCACGTAGCCCAGTTCGTCGACGATGAGGAGTTGCACCGCCTGGAGATCACGTTGAAGCTTCAGGAGCCGACGCTCGTCACGGGCTTCCATGAGTTGGTGGACGAGAGCCGCCGCGGTGGTGAACGCCACGGTGAAGCCCTTCTGGCAGGCGGCCAGTCCAAGAGCCAGGGCGACGTGGCTCTTGCCTGTGCCAGAGTTGCCGAGCGCGATGACGTTCTCGCGACGCAGGATGAACGCGCACCGCGCCAACTCGAGCACCTGCATCTTGTTGAGGCTGGGGATCGCGGTGAAGTCGAATGTGTCGAGGCTTTTGACCGCCGGGAACCTGGCCGCCTTGATCCGCCGTTCGACCGTACGGCGCTCGCGGTCGATCAGCTCCAGTTCGATCAGGCGAAGCAGATAGCGGGGGTGGTCGACACCTTCGCGGGCGCACTCGCGGGCGACCTTGTCGTATTCCCGCAGAACCGTCGGCAGCTTCAACTGCTTGAGGTGGTGGGCCAGCAGGACCTGCGGCGTGCCGCTCGTCGTTCCCGTCGGCATCGCATCGATCCCCGACTTGCCACTCATGTCGCGCTCCCGGGAATCAGAACAGCGTAGTCGGCCGCCACCGTCGTCCGGACATCCATCTTCGGCAGATGCGGATATCTGGCGAGATCGAGCCGGAGCGGACGCCGCTCGGAACGGGCCAGCGCGATCTGCTTGACGGCGTCGAACCCGATCGCCCCCAACCGGATCGCCTCGGTGACGGCCTCGGTGACGGTCGCCATCGGGCAAGCCTCCAGCAGCCGCAAGACCTGGATGAACTCCCGCTTGCCGCGATTGCCCATGCGCGCCTCGAGGAGATGACGCAGATGCTGGAACGGCTCGGGCAGAGCCCAACCCTGCAACGGCGCGGCCTGGTCGAGGGCGTTCGGCTTCATCTCGATCAGCATCAAATAGTGCAGCGGATCGAACACGAAGGCCCCTGTGGCATAGGATCGGTGGTGCCGGGCGATCTCCTCGCCGGCGCAAAGGATCACCACCTCGTCGACGAAGCCCTTCACCAGGACATCACGGAAGCCGAACGATGTCGGAACCGATTAGTCGTTGCAGCGGTAGCGCACCAGGGACGTCGAGGAGACGCGCGCCGCCCGCTTCTCGCAAGGCTCCAGCGGGACGGCCGGCAAATCCCGGAAAGCCTCGAGATCGGCGGCAAGCCGCTCGCCGATGGTCGCAGCGTTGCGGCCGGCGCGTTCCGCCTGCCGTGCCCGGCACCGCTCCGCCAGCATGGCGTTGAGATCGTCGAAGCTCGCCGCCACCGGGATCGGCGTCATGAAGTTCGAGCGGGCATACTTCACCAACCCCTCGACCTTGCCCTTGTCGTTCCCTTTGCCGGGGCGGCCGAACCTGTCGCTGAACAGGTAATGGCTCTGCAGTTCGGTGAAGGCCCGCGTGCGCTCCCGCTTGCCGTCGCCGCAGATCTTCGCCACCGCGATCTTCAGATTGTCGTAGAGCACCGACAGCGGCACGCCGCCGAAGAAGGCGAAGGCCGACACATGCCCGTCTAGGAACGCTTCCGTCGTCTCGGCCGGATACGCCTTCACGAACGGGGCATCCGACTGCGGCAGGTCCATGCAGAAGAAGTGGATCTTGCAGCGAACGCCGCCGATTACGCCGACCGCCTCGCCAAAGTCCACCTGCGCATGGCCGGGCGGAGGCGACAGCGGCACGAAGGTCTCGCGCCCTCTGGCTCGGGCGATCCGGACATAGTCCTTCACCACAGTGTAGCCGCCGCCAAACCCGTGCTCGTCACGCAGCCGCTCGAAGATCCGCTTCGCCGTGTGCCGCTGCTTCACCGGGCTGGTCCGGTCGGCCTCCATGATCGCTTCAATCAATGGAAGCAAAACGCCCAGCTTCGGCTTCACCACGGGCCTCGTGCGCGTGTAACCAGGAGGTAACGAGAACCGGCACATCTTCGAAACCGTCTCGCGACTCAGCCCGAAAATACGGGCCGCTTCACGACGGCTGTTGCCCTCGACAAACACAAAATGCCGGACGGCGGCATAGACTTCCACGGCAAACATTCCCGGCCCATCCCCAAAGGGACCAGCCTAGCCAATGGACGGATTTTACTCCGCCCGCGCCGCCATCACGTCGGCGCTCCATGGCCTAATTTGTCACCGCCCTGCACA
>NZ_JAOAOQ010000096.1 GCF_030398385.1 Aquibium sp. ELW1220
ATGCACACCTTCCTACGTCATTGAAGATTCAGCATGTTCTGTGCGGGGTCAGTTGTTCGCGCACGACCGGACCGATGAATGTCCGGTCCCAGGGCTACAATTTGCGCTTCCGGGATGGCCCAAGGGGCGCCCTTGCAGACCTGTTTGCCTGTAATCGAGGCGTCCCGCATCAGACGGAGCACGGTCATCTTGCTGACCCCCAACCGGCCTGCCGTCTCCTCGAGCGTCAGTTCGCCCCGCTCGGCCATTTCCCCAGACCGGTGCACCGCGATGCGATGGTCGTTGCGGAAGCTGCGGACTCGCGCCTCTGTCCATGGGTTGCCACGGCCGGTTCGCTTGCCGAGGCGGTTCAGCGTTGCCGCGATTGCTCCGTCCCCTTGCTGACGAGCGAGCGCCCGGATCAGGTCCTGGACATCGGCATCGCTGCTGTATCGGTGCTGGCCGATTCGGTTGCGCGGAACGTTGAGCCGCGTGTGGTCTCCACCTTTCCAATGGAGAAGAAGCTCGATCCGCTGCTCCGTGAGTGTGGCGACGATTTCCTCGAGGACGGCGCGCAGGATCCGCTTGCGTGTCTCTGCGGTCGCGCCGGGAAGAGACCAGGCCATGGGAAGATCCGCGCCGAGTGACAGCAGGCGCTCCCGCTCCGCCACCGAGAGGGACGGCCTGTCTGCCCCAATGGCGGTGAGACGCTCCTCCAGGCGATGCGCTTCTGTCAATCGGTCGTTCCAGCGCCGCTCAAGTTCGGCCGCGACCAAGCGGTTCGCGGGGTCGACGGCATCGTATTGGCGACGGGCGAGATCGGCTTCATAGCGCGCCTGCGTCAATGCAAGTTCCGCCTGCCGGCGTGTGTCGGCGATCTCGGCGTCGCGTGAGGCGAGCGCCATCAGAGCGGCCTCGATTCCCAGCGGGCTCAACAGCCGTAGCGTCTCCTCTGAGACCGCCGCATCGATGCGCAGGCCGCCGAACGAGATGCAGGCCTGCGTCCCGTGGTTGATATGCGCACCTCGACAGGAATACCGAACGCAGAAGCCGTCAGTACCGCTGTAGGAGACATGAAGCCGACGGCCGCAATGGCCGCAGCGCAGCAGTCCCGCGAGCAGCGCGTCGCCTCGGCGAACTGCACCGCGCACCATCAGACCACGGCAGTTGGCGTTATCGGCGATCAGACGCTGGTTCCTCTCGAACTCCGCCCAGGGAACGTAGCCCTCGTGGTGGTCTAAGATCAACACATCCCACTCTTCCTGGTCACGGCGATGACCACGGCTGACACGCTTGCGCCCGTTCTCAACCGTCACCCGGCTCGCCGTCCGGCCAAAGGCGTAAGCCCCACCGTAGGTCGGGTTGGTCAGAATCCCGCGGATTGTGTTGTAGACCGGCAGTTTCCAGACGATGCGCCGTCCCTCGCCATCGATCTCAATCGCAGGCATCGGCAAGCCCTCCTGCCGCAGCCACAAATGAACCTGCCGGATGCTCTGGAACTCGGCGAACTTGCGGAACACAAGACCGACCGCCTCCTGGACACGCCGATCGGGATCCTTGGCGATGCGGTCACGCCGGACCTTCATGTAGCCGACGGCCACGTTGAGAAACAACTCGCCTCGCCGCGCCTTCTGGCGCAGCGCCTCCAGCGAGCGCTGACGCAGGATCGACAGTTCCATCTCGCTCATCGTGCCCTTCATGCCGAGCAGCAGCCGGTCGTTCGGCAAGCGCGGATCATAGAGGCCGTCCTCGTCGGCCAGCAGGCAGCCCACGAGCCCGCAGAATTCCAGCAATGTGTGCCAGTCGCGCCCGTTGCGCGCGAGCCGCGAGGCTTCCACCGCCAGAACGATCCCCACACGACCTTCGCAGATGGCCAGCAGCAATCGCTCGAAGCCCGGACGCGCGATACCGCCACCCGACCGACCGAGATCGTCGTCGATGACGACCGGCTCCGCCCAACCGAGCTGACGCGCGCGCTCGGCGAGGCCGTACTGCCGGCGCCTGCTTTCGTGGTTGTGCAGCAGCTGATCCTGCGTCGACTGCCTGACATAGACGAAGGCCTGTCGCCCAAGATGCTCAGACGCGATCTTGCTCATCGCGCCCTCCCTGCATCGCGGCGTCTTCCGCCTTCGTCCCGGTCTGCGCCTCCGCCACCTCGAGCAAGAGCGCCGCCAGCAACGGGATCGCCGCCGCCTGCGCCGTCATTGGCAACACCGGTCCCGGCTCCATCAGCGCAAGAAGGTCCCCTTGCCGCCACAACTGCTGCACTTGCCCCATCTCGCTCTCCTCTCTCGATTCCAGATAGCGAGGATAGGATCGCATCGAGCGTGAGGCGAAGGTCACGCAGTCCGAGGACAGACAGGCATGGCTGCTCCTTCACCGCCATGGCCACAGCTTCAGGCGCACACATCCAAATCGGGATCTGCGCCAGCGTGCCGTCTGGCTGGCGGACCACAAACATCCTGGCGCCACGGAACCGATGGCACCGAACAATCTGAAAGCGCTCGCCATAGCGCGGGTGAAACCGATAGTAGATCGTTGCCTCACCCTGATACTGGGCAGTATGTGACTGGATCAAC
>NZ_JAOAOQ010000097.1 GCF_030398385.1 Aquibium sp. ELW1220
CCCAACATGCCGGAGCCAGACTTATGCGCCCTGATCCAGCGCTTCCAGGCGTTGATCCGCCAAAACAACCTCACCGCCGCCGTCCTCGCCGTCGGATAATAAATGAGGGGATACTTGAGGCATTACCCAACCGTCGGCATAGGCTGCTAAGACGGTGCTGAAACTCGATAGAACGAAGAGGTTCTTATCCGGCACTTCGGCTACGGCCGTGTAGCGGCAGACGAAGATGGAGGCACAATCCCAAGTGCCGGCATCGGGCAAATTCTGATCCGCAGCGGGGCCAGTCCAACCGGCCGAGGCCGATCTCAGGATTCCATCAGTTCCGAAGAGTGCAAGTTCAGAACCAGCAGGTCGGGGCAAACCGTTGAGGATTCTTTCAAGGTCGGCAGCGGTCAGGGACGCGACGAAGACTGAAATGAGTTCGCCTTTATCGCTCCAATTAGCCTTGGTCAGTTGAATTGTGTGAACGCCGGAAACCCGGCCCAGAACAGGTGGACCCACAAACAGACCGCCGTCAGGACCAAGTTCGCGATGGACCAAAAAATGATAACGATCGCCCAGATAGACACGCTCCCTCGCCTCGCCGGTCGTTGCAAAAAGCCACCCTTCGCCATCGATGACTGACAGGATCGTGAGGGAGCTGGGCAGGGTAATGACGCCAAGCTGCAAACTATTTGGCAATGGCCCCACACTAGATATCGCGTTGTCAATCACTGACTCGAGTACTGTTATGAACTCGCTTACGACCGCATCTACGAAGTGGGCCTGATTGTCGATTTGTTCCACATCACGCTTGAATCGCTCAAGGCCCGAAACGGCGAGCGCAACGAAGATCAACATTCCTGTAATCGACAGAATAATAGCAAACGGCAGCCGATAGAACAGCACCATCTGCAAGCCATTAGAATGCCGTGTGTTAGCTGTCACGGACCAGACTCGCTTGGAGTGTCCTGACAGTTTCTCTCAGGACACAGTCGCCGGCTTCCGTCAATTCAACGAGGGTCCTCCGCTTGTCGTCGCTGGCGTCATTCCTGGAGACATAACCTAGGGTCTCAAGTTCGTTCAGATGGCGAACGACTGATGACAGTGGCATACCTGTCTCGGAAGCGATTGCCTTCGTGAGGAGTGTTTCGCCCTTGTTGCGGTATGTTTGGCAGACCGCCAATATCGCCAGCATTGGAATGCTTGGGAGGTCGTCCTTTGAGGCCGACGGTTTGGCGATACGCTTAAGCAGGCGAATAGCTGCACTGGCAGGCAGCTCTGCCTCTGCTTCGCCGGAGCGCCTTTGCGAGGCGATGTTTTTCAACGAGATGTCGATCTCACGCGCAGAGATCGGCTTTTGAAGGAAGTCACAAAAGCCGGCCCGTATCGCGTTGATGCTTCGGTCCAGATCCGCATGACCAGTTAGGAGCAGTGCATAAGATCCACTGAGCTCAAAGGCGAGCTTGGCCTTTCGATAAAGCTGCGTACCTGACAGACTGTCAAGAACCTCGTCGATAATCAGGTAGTCATAGCGATTACCCTCTTTGAAGGCATTCCATGCCGCATTACTCGATACTAGAAAGGATGTATCATATCCAAACTCTGTCAACGCCTCTGCTAACTCGGCTGCCATTTCGGAGTCGTCGTCGATAATCAAAACGCTGCCGGGCATCGGCTATCTTCTTTAACATGAATTCGCAGGATCGTAAGCCAAGGCAGCTGGTCAGCTTACTCTTACGGCCGCATATGCACGACCTGAGTACCGCTTCTGAGACGCCAGGCACCAGCGAGGATTGTAACTCACGGATACGTCGGGTGGCTTCGTATCGGAATAGCCTCAAGGACACGAGCAGAAAATCACAAGCGTAGCAAACTTTCGGAAGTTCGATTGCACGGATCCAAATTTCAGGACCGTTTGCGCGAGCATCGCGGGCTTACGCGCGAAAATCAGCGAGCGCAGGATGCTTTTCGGGAATGCGATAGGCCAATCGAGACAGGCGGCTCTAATGAACGTCATCCAGCCCCAACACGGCAGCCACTACCATGCCCGAACCTCTCCCGCGTCCAGGCGCCGCTCCCGCGCCGGGTGCGGCCGATGGCACGGAGGACATGTGTATCCTGCGTCCGGTCGTCACCGGGCCCGTCGTTCCCGTGTCGTATGTCCGTCGTCTTGTGTTTATACCAACGGCTCTTCCCGCAGACTCTCCGCAATTCCGCCCGCCTCCGTTTCGTGATTCCCTGTCGCGAAAGGAGATTCGCCATGGGATCAGCGGTGAAGATGCGGACGGACTACACGG
>NZ_JAOAOQ010000098.1 GCF_030398385.1 Aquibium sp. ELW1220
CTCCTCCGAGCCCAGTCGCGCGACCAGCTCGTCCCAATTCATGGCGTGCAGCGAATCATTCATGCGCCAAACGAATCACGCGGCGCAACTACCGTCAACGCTATGTTAGCGCGTATGGGGCCTGTCCCGAGGATCTGCCAGCGTTGCCGCGCTTGCAGCATTCAGGTTGCCGGCCGACGGCCGAATCGGCGCATCCAGCAACCTCAGGTAGATCCTCGGGACAAGCCCGAGGATGACGGCCACCGGCGCGGCCGTGACGTCCGTGCGCTTTTGCTCTTCTGTAGGTTCAACCGAACCTTTCGCGCGCAGCCGACTTCACCGCGTCCAGGTCGAACGGCGCCGCCGGCCCGCTCTCGATGCCTTGCCGCCACGCCGCCTGCAACCGCGCGCGCTCGATTTCGCGGACGTCCTCGCGGGTGCGCCAGTCGCGCAATGCCTCGCGGATCACCTCGCCAGCAGAAGCATAACGCCCCGTCGCCACCGCGTCCTTCACCATCGCCGCCAGTTCCGGCGACAACGCCACGCTGACTTTCTCGCCTGATGACATCGCACGTCCTCTCGCTCGGAGTGACCTCAAGCACATATACGACCGCGACGAACCGCTGACCAGCCGGGGCGGCGCGGAACGGGTGGAGCGCGGCGTTCGATACGACCAGATGTATGTAGGGAAAAAGCAGCCGATTCCTGAAGGTCCGACCCTGCCAATAGGTGTGGAGAAACCGGACCGATTCGGGGATCGCCGGTATATGGCAGATTACGACGCCATAGCGGTCGTTTAGCTTGGCTTGTCCGTGGCCTGAAACCCGCCATCCGAAATGCATCTGGATTCTGGCTTGAACGGGGCCGACAGCGGACTGTCCTGTCCTAGTTGAGAACGTGAGAAAGCTGACGTTCGGCCAGCGATGCGCTGGCTCTGTAGAAGGCCGTGTTCGTGCTCGCTCTCATTGACCGGCAAGTAAAAGTCGTGGAAGAGCGTCATCATATGCTTTTTTCTGCGTTTGCGTTTGATAAGAACTCCATTGGAGATCACAGATCGTAGAACGGCATGGTTGTCGAACATTAAGTAGATAGGGGGAGGGCTCCACGAACAGATGCCATTGGCTTTTTCTCAAGCTGCAGACAACGCCACGTGCGTACTTTCGCATTGGAAGGTCGTCGAACAGGCGGGCTTCGTCGATGTGTTGGCTTGGCTCTACTTGCGCAAACCAACACATGCAGAGCGCGTCATTTTGGGTTTAGAACCTGGGGCTGCCGGGCTTTTCGGTTCGGTAAGAAACAATGCCATCGCACTTCTGCAATACAAATTGTCGGATATTGCTGCCGACTTGGGAAGTGCCGACGACGATAAACGCGCGAAAGCGGAGAAGGCGCGGGATGCTCGTATCGCCCACAGAGATGGCCTACTTTTCCAGCATATTTCTTGGATAGCAGCGCGACTCCAATTCCCTTCTGCCGAAGCCTCACCGCCGCACGTGCGCAAGGCAGATAAGGGTTTTGACGGTTTCCTTGTTGAGGTGGACACCGCCAATCTCGATCTAACCCGTGTTGTGATTTGCGAGGATAAGGCGTCGATTTCCCCACGCAATCTCGTGACTTCCAGTATTTGGCCGGAGCTGAAGGCGATCGTTGCCGGAGAGCGTGATCTCGAAGTTCTCGATGCCATAACACCGCTCCTGAAGTCGCTAACAGAAGCGGACCGCGAGACTGCCATCGGGCGCATTGTGTGGGGGCGCGCCCGAAACTTTCGTGTGGCGCTCACGGCTGGCGACGATCAGGTAAAGAACGGAACCTATGGCCATCTATTCGATGGCTATGCCGACCAAGCCGGTGGAGATGTTACTGCGAGACTTGCCGAAGTGATGCCGATGCAAGATGTGCGTCAATATCTTGACCACCTCGCGGGGCAAGTTGTCGCCAAATTACAGGCAGTACCTTAGCCATGTTCGATCCGGTCACAGCTGATTTTGTGCGCTCGGCAGCGCCGCTTCCAGGTCTTAATCCGGCTTCACTCGTCGATGAATTGACTGCCGCATATGTCGACATCGCGGCCGCGCGTCTGTCGGTCGGCTCGGATGCCGACCAAGCGAACTTGGCAAATGTCGCCGATCGAATGAGCAGGTTAGCCCGTCTTATTCACGACGGCGTGTTCGCAAGGCTGGCGGATGTAGCATAAGCGGTTGATTTGGCGTAGGATTCGGTTGCTTAGGCCAATCCTGCCGACAACATCGCGCGAGCCACACC
>NZ_JAOAOQ010000099.1 GCF_030398385.1 Aquibium sp. ELW1220
TCTTGGCGCGAACGGCTGGAAAAGAGAACGGCAGCAGCGTATCGTCAGTCATGGCGGGTGTGGCTCGCGCGATGTTGTCGGCAGGATTGGCCTAAGCAACCGAATCCTACGCCAAATCAACCGCTTATGCTACATCCGCCAGCCTTGCGAACACGCCGTAATGAATACGACGGGCTAAGGTCTAGCAGCGGGGTGCGCTCTCGCGTCGCGAAGCCGAGCTTCGTTGTGCTGGTAGAACAAGACCTGGAACTGTTGATCTTGCGGCTCTATCTCAGGCGTTCGCTTCGCCACGGGGCTGGCCTATGTGCTTTCCGACCCGGAGAAATTCCTCCGTCTCAGACGGTGATTGGCCAATGATGACCGTGAGGCCGCTCGCGTCCACAGTGAGCGCGCGGATCTGGGTGAACCAGGTTGCGGCCGGAGGGTAGTCAGCGAGCAGCTTCGCAATTCTTGCTTGGTGCGCGTCATCCGCATTACGATAAGCTGCAACCTGCACCTCGCTCTTGCAACAGCTACTGCTGCCGCGTCAAACTTCGTTGAATTCACTTAAAGAAGTGATGGTGGCCGGGCGCCCGGGGGATGCGAGTTACATCACCGCCGACATGTTGCCGTAGCTACGTTTGGCAGCATGGCAATTGCAGAATGCAGCTTTGCGTCTACAACAGACGACGGGCCCGACAGCTTCTGCGACAGCAATGCGTATCAAAGCCGCCCGCCTAGCACAAAAGGCCCGGAGCCGGGGACTACCACGAAAACTGGAGGCCGGCGTTCCCGCCGACCTTCCCGCCGCTGAACGCGACGCCGCTGTAGCCGGAAAGCCGACCGCGACCGCCGTCCAAGAAACCCTCACCGAAGGTAACGGCGCCAGTGAGGCCGAAAGCGTGGCTGGACGCCCCGGCACCCCAGTTCAGACGCACGCCGAACGTCTCCCCCGCCACAAGATCAGGGCTTTGCAGGGCATTGGAAATCGCGATGTGGCTATCGAAATCTTCCCAGTCCGCCATCCGGCTCTCAAGAGCACGAACCCTAGCAGCAAGTGCAGTCTCGGTTCTGACGGTGCCCTGTTCGGTCTCAAAGCGAATTTCGCCAGTATCCGGTCGAAGGCACTGTTCCGTCCCAGGGATGTAGAAGAATCCGGTGCCGTAGACGTCGCAGACCCGGACATACTCGACCGGTTCGGGCTCGAGTTGCGCGAAGGCGGCACCTGCGGCGAGTAGCGAGATTCCGGCGCTCGCAAACAAGATCTTCATGGTGCCCCTCCTGTTCGTACTTCTTAAGAATTCGCTAATTTTCTCGGGTACCGTAATTATGTCAATCGGCGGATAGGGCGCCGCGACGATTCGAATAATTTGTGACGAAACTATCACACAAAGAAAGAGAGGAAACTTCAGCAGTGTAAGGGGTCCGGACCCCGTTTGTTCGGCCTCGAAACCCCTGCTCCGTGAATCTTTCCCGCCGCTTGGAAAGAACTACAGCGGGCCAGAGGTCCTCGCCAGCCATGCGATGCATCGTGCCTCTGCAGAAATCATTCCTTAGCAATATTAAGCAATAACGTGCGGGTGAATGAGACTTTCCCTCACCTCAGCGATCGAAAGAACAGTCCTCATGTCTCTCCGAATCTGGCAGGTCGTCATCGCAATTGCAGCTTTCGTGGGAATCGGGATCGGCATCACCGTCGGCATCCAGAACCACGCCCTGAAGACCCTGCAGGTCAACGGCCCGCTCTACGGCGAGATCGTCGGCGGCAAGGATCTGATAGCCGACATCCTGCCACCGCCGATGTTCCTGGTGGAATCCTACCTGCTGGCCAACGAGGCGGTGGTTCATCCGGAACTCGTCACCAGGAACCTCGCACGGATCGCCGAACTCAAGCAGGAGGACAAGGCGCGGCGCGGCTACTGGCGAGAATTCGCCCTGCGCGACGACCTGCGGGCACAGCTGGAAGGCCAGGTGCTGCCTCGCTCGGACGCGCTGTGGGCGACGATCGAAGGGCCGTTCCGGGCGGCGGTACAAGGCGGTGGAAACGTCGCGCCGGTCATGGACACGCTGCGCGACCAGTTC